>JBLKOM010000012.1:0-2681 GCA_047602755.1 Candidatus Woesearchaeota archaeon | reverse complement strand
AATAGTTTTCTCGCCCTTAAATAATAAAATTGTCCCTTTCATTTTTTTAGCCCTTGAAAATAATTGCAACTAACATCTATTAGGCGAACTTTTGTTTGCCTAATATTGTATTCTTTAACAAATAAATTTTTTATTAATTTTGGAAATATTTTATTTTTTGACTGTATCTAATAGTATTTTTTGTTATCAACCTATATTATTCCGTTTTTCTTGTAAATATTTGATCTTATCTTAGAAAAAATATTTATTTATTATTTCTAATAATTAGCAAAATGGATTACATTACAAAATTAGAAAATCAATGCAAATTAATGGGTTTTTCAATTCAAACAATAAAATCTTATAGTTTTTGGGTAAATAAATATTTACAATTTATTGAGAAGAATTCATTTAATACTAATAATGAAAGTGTTAAGTATTATTTATTATCTTTAAATTCATCAACAAATACAAATAGGTTAGCATATGCATCAATTAGTTTTTTTTTTAAACACATTTTGAAAAAAGAATTTACAAGTGGTGAAATACCTATAACGAAAAAACAAAAACAATTGCCTAAAGTTTTGTCTAAAGAAGAAATAGTTACAATGATTAATTTAACAGAGAATCTAAAACATAAATTAATTATCCAATTATTATATTCTTCTGGATTAAGACTAAATGAATTAATAAACTTAAAAAGACAAGATATTGATATCGAAAGAAATTTAATAAATATTATACAAGGAAAAGGTAAAAAAGACAGAATTACATTACTATCTGAAAAACTAAAAATAGATTTGTTAAAATATTATTGTAAATACCAAATTAATTCAGATTATATTTTCATAGGAAGAAATGGCAAATATACCAAAAAATCTGTACAAAAAGTATTAGAAAATGCAGGTAAAATAATTAAAAAGAAAGTAACACCTCATATGCTTAGACATTCTTTTGCAACTCATTTACTTGAATCAGGAACAGATATTAGGTATATTCAGAAATTATTAGGGCATTCTTGTTTAGAAACCACACAAATTTATCTGCATGTATCAAATAAAGATTTAGCTAAAATTAAAAGTCCTTTGGATATCTAACCAGTCGTCACAATTTCTAAGAAAAATATGCGCCGACTGGGAATTGAACCCAGGCCCCAACCTTTTCGCAAGTTTCTATTAATATTAACTTTGGCAAGGTCGAATTGTACCACTCAACTATCGGCGCTTTAATTATAAATAAAAAAGTGGGCACGACCAGACTTGAACTGGCGACCTTCTCCTTTCAAAGGCTTTGAAAGGTTTAAACCTTGTTTATTACCTTGTAAGGGAGACGTTATAGCCACTAAACTACGCGCCCATATATTGAGTAATTAAATCTTTATTTATAAATCTTATTTCTTTTTTCTTGCTTTATACACTTTTATTGCATTTGAAGGCAAATGAATCTTTACATTAATCTCTCTAAAAACATCAAAATGTTTTTTAATTATATTTTTCACAAAAAAACCAAAAATAGATGATAACACTATTATTATCAAAATCTGAAAAACATTTGTAGTAATAAATGTTGCAATGATAAATCCAATTATTGTCAAAAATAATGGAGAACCATAGTAAAAAAACAAAACAAAACTATTATTTCTATCGTTTATTTCAAAATGAACATTTGACCCTTCTTTTATTATTTCATGATGTTTTTTTCTAACTACAGGTAATAATTTTGTTCTCTTTCTGCCTGGAAAAATATGTTTATGTGTTTGTAAATTTTTATGATGGACAGAAAGATAAGTACGATTATGATCCTTACTATGCAACTTTGCTTTTTTCATAAATAAAATTTCAGGTTATTCATTTATAAACTTTATTGGTATGCTATTATAATAAAAAGGAATGCTTAGAGAGAAAAATATTTATTTAATTTTAATAAAATGCACTCAAAAAGTTTTATAAAGCATAGAATGTATTGTAATCATAGATGATACCTAAACTTAAAAAAAAAATTAAATCTTTTTTGATGGATGAATCAGGTAATATAACAAAAAAAAATATTACAAAAGCCGCATTATTTCTAATAACACTAAATACAATAACTAAAAAAACAAAAGCTCAGACTGTAGATGTTAGAACAGGTAATCCTGTTGATATTCTTAATTGTGGTTCACCCCATCCCTCTCATGGAAGAGATTATGGGATAGCATATGGTGGGCAAAAAATTCCTCCTAGAAGTCAACACACATTAATTGGTAATGATGGCAATTGTGTAGCTGAGTGGCGTTGCTTGAAAGACTTATGTTCTGGATATGATACTGTAAGATGCTTACCTACCGGACAAAGCCAAAGTGGTAAAGGAAGACATACTAGTAATGGACAAATGATTCACTGGAATGCTGATGTAGCAGAGCATGCAAATACATTATCATTAATAAAAGATAATAGTATTAATGGATTACGTGGAAGACATGAACATCATGGAAGTCATGCTAATGCAGATGAGATTGAAGGTGGTGCGCCTTGTGGTACACCTGAACATACTAATCATTGCAGTCATGGGAGTCATACTTCTTGGTAATGAAATTTTAATTTTTATTAGATATACAAAATATACAAAAAACTATAAAAAATAGCCTATTGTATTCTAGTAGATGGTGCCATAAAAACAAATTGCTCCCATGAAGATATATCCACTAATGTATGGTATGAAAT
>JBLKOM010000011.1:0-20590 GCA_047602755.1 Candidatus Woesearchaeota archaeon | reverse complement strand
TTTCATACCATACATTAGTGGATATATCTTCATGGGAGCAATTTGTTTTTATGGCACCATCTACTAGAATACAATAAGATCTTTAATATTTATGAAATTTTTAATGTGTTATAATTAAAAAAAGTAAAAACTAATTATTTATTATTCTCAAGAGTTTTATTATCTAGTAGTTTTAATTCATTAAATTATTTGATTCGGTGTTTTTAAATCAAATTTGTAATCTAATTCAAAATTAAAACTTTCTAAAAATTCTTCGGCTAATTCTTTATAATTATTCTCAATTAGCCATGTGTAAATCTCATTACAATAACAATGTGGGCAGACATTCATATCATTATTACAAACTGCACAAAATGTGTTTTCATGACTGAATTCTTTTACACTTTCTCCCACTTTTTTTAATAGAGGGATAAGTGATGCTTTTCTTTCTGAGATCCAATACATTACTTGTTTCTCAAGACAGTATGGGCAGATTGGATTTGTTATTGCCTCATCACATATTATGCATTTTTTTTCGTATGCCATTTTATTCCCTCCTAAACCTAGAAGTTTTAGAACAAGTTCCTGACAATTTTTGTTTATTTTTTTAGAATATCAACCAAGAATCGTCAGGAACAAGCCTTAACAATTCATAGGTCTATAGCATGCAAATGCCACTAGATTAATCTTACATGATCTAGATTGGTTATTTGTATGCATAATTTATCAAATATCATTCATATATATAAATATTTCTTTAAAATTTAGTCTTTTTCTGTAATTTCTTTGCTTTTTTAGTATATTTATTGATACTTTATTTCGTCGTTATTGTTTATGTTTTTACCATAATCTTTATTAATTGTATAAACTTTTTTATAAACAGTTTAGTGGATTTTTTAAGGAGTAATTTTATGAAAAGATTAGATATAAAAACTGGTTTTATTTGTAATAATAATTGTATATTTTGTGTGGTGCTGTATTAATGGGTTCTTTTAAATATTTTCTTAAGTCTAGAATTGTTAAGAGAATATTAGTTATTAATTTATATGGATTAGGTGATAATTTGATTATGCTTCCATTTTTAGCAAATATTAAAAAAGTTTTTCCAGATTCAGTATTAGATGTATTAGTTCCAAATGGACGCCAGGAATTATTTTATAACTCAAATGTTGATCATATATATTACCCGGAGCATAGTAATGAGATTTCTAATGCTAAATATGATATTGTTTTTTATGAGGATGTATCGAGTAAACCAAATTTTTTTCTAATATATTATGCAAAAGAAAAAAGTTTTATTACTAATATTAAAATTAGTAAATATAATAAATCTAGAAATAAAGTTAATTATTTTATTGTTATGGAATCATTCAAGAATTCTAATTTATTGCGAATTCCTCGCTGTTTTTTTATTATGGGGAATACTATGTATTTCCAATATAATTCTTTGTTAACTTTATTTGATAAAAAGTTTGATAAATTTTTTTTATTTAATTCTATGCCTATTAGTGTTAATAATTTAATAAAGGCTAATTATTTTATCGAGCGTAATACTATGAGTATTTGTATTTGTCCTGGTTCTCCTGAGAAGGAGAAGCGTTGGCCAATTTTAAATTATATTTCTTTGATTAAGTTTTTACAGTTGAAGTATAATGCTAGGATTATTTTATTAGGTGCAAAATGTGATGTTAAGATTGGTAAAAGAATAAAGAAAGCGGTCACAAAAAATATAGTTAATTTAATTGGTTTAACATCAATTGGTTTTTCTTCAGCAATTATGAAAAAATCTAATTTAGTAATAACTAATGAGGGAGGTGCGATGCATCTTGCAGCAGCTGTTAATTCAATTATTTTAGTTTTGACACATGCTAAAAAAGTAAATAAATATTTACCTTTGCATCAAAAAAATTTATATTATTGCAAAGGAAATGATATGGAAAATATTAAATTAGATGTAGTTATTAATAAAGTTAAAGAAATTATTGATAAAAACAAAAAAATGAAAAGATTAGATATAAAAACTGGTTTTATTTGTAATAATAATTGTATATTTTGTGTTCAGGCAGATAATAAATATACAGGAAATCGTTCAAATCAAGCAATAAAAAAAGATCTTATTGAATCCCGTAAAAGATGTGAAGGTGTTGTTTTTACAGGAGGAGAAGTTACAATTAGAACTGATTTTTTAGAATTGGTGAAATTTGCTAATGATTTAGGATATAGATCTATTCAAATTCAATCGAACGGACGAATGTTTAGTTCTCTTGAGTTTTGTAAGAAAACTATTCTTGCTGGTGCAACTGAATTTAGTCCTTCTTTGCATGGTTATTGTGAAAAACAACATGATTTGCTAGTTAATGCATCTGGAAGTTTTAATCAAGTTATGAAAGGAATTAAAAACTTAAAATCTTTAGGATGCAAGGTAATTACTAATACTGTTGTTGTCAAGCAAAATTATAAAGATATCCCAAAAATAGCTAAATTATTGGTTCAATTAGGTGTAAATCAATTTCAATTTGCTTTTGTGCATGCGATGGGGAATGCTTGGAAAAATAAAGAAAGTGTTGTTCCTAAAATGTCAATAGTTTCTCCTTATATTAAAAAAGGTCTTCAGATTGGTATTGATGCAGGAAAGATGGTAATGGTTGAAGCAATTCCATATTGTATGATGCAAGGTTATGAAAATTATATTGCAGAGAAATTTATGCCTGAAACAGAAATACGAGGAAAAAAGATTCAAAATACAAATGATTTTGGATTTCAACGTAAAGTTCAAGGAAAAACTAAGTTTTCACAATGCAAAAAATGTAGATATAATAGTATTTGTGAGGGTGTTTGGCATGATTATGCTGATATTTATGGTGGTAAGGAGTTTGTTCCAAGATGATTAAAAATATTTCATTTTCTAATTTTATCCCTGTTACATATGATTGTAATGAATTTTGTTTAAACTGTCCTGTTCAGAGAAAACAAAATAAAGTAAATCCTAGTTTATCTACTTTGAAAGCACATGTTGATAAAATTGCTAAACATTCTCGCCGTATTGATATTAACGGAGGTGAACCTTTATTACGTTCTGATTTATTATTGTTGCTTAAATATATAGAATCTAAAAACCTTGAAATTTCTTTATTAACTAATGCACAACTCTTTTCATATAAAAAAAATGCTTTTCTGTTTTCAAAAATAAAAAAATTAAAAGTTATAACAACAATTTATGGTTTAGATAATATGCACGATTCTATATCCCGCACTCCAAATAGTTTTCATAAGAAGATACAAGGCGTTAAAAATTTGATTTATTATAAAGTCGCAATAGAGTTTCGAGTTTTGTTATTAAAACAAAATTACAAAGAAATAGATAGTATTACTGATTTTATTATTGAAAATTTTAAACCTTCTGATTTTGTTCAACTAGTTTTTATGAATCCTAAATTAACTCAATCTGCTAATCAAAATAAAAAAATAATAGCTGAGAAAATTAGTGTTATTGCTGAAAAAATATCAAACTCTTTACATAAGTTATCACAATTAGGTTATAATGTTGAATTATATCATTTTCCTCATTGTATTTTACCTAGTACAATACAGCATTTATCGAAAGGTTTAACAGCATCTAGTCCAATTGTTGAGTATGGTGATTATTGTAGAGAGTGTATTAAAAAGGAATTTTGTTCAAGAATTTGGAAAAGTTACTTAGATGAATTTGGCTCAGAGGAGTTTAAGCCAATTAAATAAAATGGCTAAAAATAGATCTAATCAGAAATTTAAGAAAATATCTATTGTTTTAGGATATACTTGTAATAATAATTGTTCATTTTGTTGTATTTCTAAAAAGCGTAATAAAATTACTGATAGGAAAACAAAAGAAGTTTTAATTGATATTAAAAAAGCACATGATGAAGGTTTTAATTATATTGAATTTATCGGTGGAGAACCCACAATTCGTAAAGATTTTCTTTTGTTAATTCGTTATGCTAAAAAGTTAAATTTTTTAGTAATAGCTTTTGCAACAAATGGTAGGATGCTTTCGAATAAAAAGTATGCTTATGAAATTATTTCTTCAGGTGCAAATCATATAATTTTTAGTATTCATGGACATAATTCTAAATTGCATGATAATCTTACTAATTCTCCGGGGAGTTTTAAGCAAGCAATAAAGGGTATAAAAAATTTACAAAATTTAGCCTTTACTAATATTGGAACTAATACTACAATAGTATTTCAAAATTATAAATATTTATTAGATATTGCTAAATTAATTTATAATTTAGGAATCAGATGTTCTGAGTTTATTTATGTTGATCCTTCAAGCATTGATAATAAACTTGAAATTATTCCATCTTATGAAGAAGTTTCATTAAATGTCAATCAAGTATTGTCGTTTGGAAAGAATAAAAATATTTCGCATTGGTACATTCGTTATTATCCCTTATGTTTTATAGATAAAAAATATCATAAAATGGTTAGTGAAATTATTGAAGCAAATAATTTTAAAAGTAAAATATCAGCACCAGATTTTGTGAATAATGATGTTATTTATGGAAGAAAAACAATTGGTAAAGTAAAGATACCTAAATGCATTAATTGTATTTATTATTCTATTTGTGAAGGATATTGGAAAGATTATCCTTATTTTGATATAGATTTTAAGAATTTGTCAAAATTAAATCATAATGATAATTTTTATCTGGATAAACTTTATTTTTTATTAGGACTAAAGGCAGTTGTTCGTTTAGATTTAAAGTCATCTATATCACCTTTAGAGTCATATTTTTCTGTTTCTGATAATAATTATGTATATATTAGTAGAGAAAAAAATGATGCAAATAAGGCATTAAATTTGACTTATATGGAATCAAAGGGAAGAAATATAAAAAAATGTCAAGAAGATTTGGGTAAACTGTATGGGTATCCAATGTGTTGTAGTTCTTACTTTTTTAAAAATCCAAATCGAAATAAAAATGAAGTTATGTCTCAGCATTTTCGATATAAAGGTAATAAATATAGTGTTTTACATTATCCATGTTCAAAATCTTGTAAGTATACAAAAAGTCTTAAAGAACAGATTAAATCAAGGCTTGATTTATATTTAAGTAAAAATTAAAGTTTATATTTAAAAGTTTATTTTATATTAGTTTTTTTATTTGTATTCTTTCCTAACTGCAAAATAAGATGCAAATTCTATTTTATAATGTGTTTTTTTTTCTTTATTTAGTTTTTTTATAACTTTTTTTCTTTCAGAGTCTAATTCTTTTTGAATAGATTTATTTAAGAATTCATGTCGATCTAATTTTTCTATTTTTTGAATTAGAGGTTTATATAATTTGGATATTTCTTTAATGTTATAGTTAAGATAACAATCAAAATATTTTTGTATTTTACTTACATGTAACTTAAATTTATCATTGAAATCTAAGATAGTATCATCATAATATGTTAAACTATTATTTTTTTTGGTCTTTAATAAATTTAAATTCTTGCATATAGTATATATTTTTGTTTTTTCATAAGGATAAAATGTACTAATTCTAACAATATCTACTTTTGAATCTACATTTAGTTTAATAGTGTCATTTATTTTTTTTTTATTCTCAGTAGGAAGTCCTATCATATTGTATGATAATACTTTTAACTTTGCTTTTTTGATTAATTCAATTTTCTTTATTATTTCTTCATTAGTTATATATCTATTAAGTATATCTTCTCTAATTTTTTCATTTCCTGATTCTATTCCAATTCTTACTATTTTACATTTTGCTTTTTTTAGTTTTTTTAGTTTTTCTACAGTTATTGATTTTAAATTAGCATTTATTACAAAAGGTATTTTAATTTCTTTTATGTACATGTCTAAAAAATTAATAATTTTTGGATGTAGTAAGAAATCATCATCACCGAAGCTAATGCATTTAATATTTTTATATCTATTTAATATCTTTTTTATTCCATTAATGGTTTTAGTATAATTTCCTGTTCTAACATATGTTCCTAAATCTTCTTTTTTACATTTGTTATAAATTTCTTTGTAAGGTTTATTAAAGCAATATGTGCAGTTATATGGGCAACCTCTATTAAGTACTATTTCTATCCAACCTTTTCTAATATTTATTAGTTTTTGATAGTTATATATTGAAACATCCATAAATGGTATTTTTTGTAAATCCGCGTATTTATTTAATTTATTTTTTATTATTTTATTATTTTCTCTATACCATAAATTATTTACATTTTTGAAGTCTTGTTTATTTTCTATACTTTCAATTAATTTAGGTAAGGCTATTTCAGCTTCACCAATAATAATCATATCAACACATTTATGTTTTAATGTTTCCATAGGGTTTAATGTTGGATGAACTCCTCCAAACACTATAGGTGTATTTTTGTATTGTTTTTTTATTTCTTTTGCAATTTTAATTCCGATATGGAATTGGTTTGTATTTGCTGATATTCCTATTAAATCTGGTGAGAATTTTATTATATCTTTTTTAATTCTGTTTAAATCAAAGTCATATCCCATTCTTTCATTAAGATGAATCAGTTTTATTTTATGCTTTTTCTTTTTTAGAATTGCAGATAGAATGGGTATACCTGTATTAAAACCAGGACTACCACCTAAATTAGGGAATATGAATAGTATTTTCATTTTATTGTTTTTTTAGTCTAAGGTTATTAATAATACCATAGTAGTTTTTTTTTATATTTTTCTTATTATTAAAATATTTTGTTTGGTATATTTTAAGAAATTGCTTCATGTTATCTTTGTTTATATTTTCTAATATGGGTGGTATACTTTCTTTAATTGCTATTTTAATTGTTTTTTTATTTGATTCTTTTTTATATTTAAATAAAATATAAACATAATTTTTAATAAATTCATTATATATTCTTTTATTTTCTTTCATTTTCTTAATATAGTATTGATGTATTTGATGAAGCATATCTATCGATAAAATATTATATTTAATTAGTTCTTTTATTTGTTTATGATTATTACTCATTGCTAGAATTGTGCTTAATCCACCAAAATGATATTTATTGATATTAATTTTTTTTATTTTTTTATTTTTTGATAGTATTCTAATTGTAAACTCGGTATCTTCTTGTCCTAGTGATAATTTCTCATCATATCCTTTTAGTAAATTAAATGTACTCTTTTTTATAACAAGCGGTTCATTCCTGGCAACTTGTTCTTTGATTGTTGGAGTTACTGCATATACATTAGTTTTATTTAGGTTTTTTATGCTTTTTTCAATCCATTTTGAGTCGTTTAGTATAACATCATCATGAAAAAATGCTAAATACTTACCTTTTGACAATTTTGCAGCTTTATTTAATGCTTTTGTTGCATGAAATTTTAAGGATTTTATATTTTTCACATTTTTTATTTTTTTTATCTTTTTATCACCATTATATACTATTATTATTTCAATGGGGTATTTCTTGCTATTTTGTATAATACTTGGTATGGTTTGGTTTTTTATAAATTCATCATTCATAGTCAATACTATTATGCAAGATACTATTGGTTTTTTAGAATTTGTAAATTTATCTTTTTTATAGTCGTAATAATTTGGAAAATTATTAATTATTGAGAAAAATTGTATAATTAAACTATCTTTTTCTTTATTATTTGTTGTAATCTTTAATAAATGATATTTTGAATGTATTTTATGCACTATTCTTATTTTATTTTTTAATTTTAATCTAGCTAGCTTTATATTGTTTAGGTTATAATATTCAATTGGTAACTTTATAAAAAAAGTATTTTTATTTATTTTTAGTTTAATTTCACTCATTTTAACTTAGTTTAATGGGATATATTCTTTTAGTTTTTTTTTACTTATTCTTTTTACTAATTCTTTTTCATATTTTTTTTTTAAATAACTATAATTATTTCTAAATTCTTCTTTTAATATATCATTATTATTTATGTTTAAATAATATTCATGGCATCCTCTTAATATTTTACTTGATAGAATATTATATGAAATTAGTTCTTTTATTTTATTGTTCATTATTAGTATGCTGCTTATACCATTAAAATGTACAGTTTTTATATCTATTTTATTTATTTCTTTTCCTCTATTTAATATATTGAATGAGAAATCAATATCTTCTTGCCAGCGTTTTATATTTTCATCATAACCCTTTACTTCTTGAAATTTTTTTTTTTTAATTATTAATAATTCATTTCTTGCAATGATATCATTTAATTTTGTTGTTAGTACATATACTTTATTATTTAGTTTGCCCTTAATCTTATTAATCCATTGATTATCTGTTAATATAACATCATCTTGAAAAAATGCAAGATATTCTCCTTTTGCATTTTTCGCACCTAAATTTAATGCTTTAGGAATATGGTTTTTTTCTGACATAATATATTTAAATTTTTTAAAATTTTTACTTCTATTTAATTCACTATTATCTACGATTATTATTTCAATATCATATTTCTTACTATTTTTGATTATGCTAGGAATTAGTTGGTTTTTTACAAAAAAATCATTCATTGTTAATAATATAATACAAGAAATTAAAGGTTTTTTTGAGTTATTATATTTTATGTTTCTGTAATTGTAATAATTTGGGTAATTATTAATTATGGAGAAAAATTCAATAATTGAATTTTTAAAATCATTTTTTATTTTTGTTATTTTTAATAATATGTATTTTTTGTCTTTATTAAAATTATATGATAATTTAATTTCTTTATTTAACTTATTCTTTGCTAGTATTATATTATTTATATCATAGAACTGTTTGGGTAATTTAATATAGAATTTTTCTCTTTTTTTTAAGAAATTTATGTATATCATTTTATTAATTATTATTTTACTTTTTATATATTTTTAATTGATTAAAATTATTTTTTTGTTTTTTTATGGTATTGTAATATGATGTAATTTATATACACTTTCCCTAGAAATAGTTTATTTTTTTAATTTCATTTATGCATATAATTAAATTTATTTTATTGCTTAAATAATGAAATTTGTATATACACTTATTTCAGGGTAATCTGCGCAGAAATTGTCTTCAACATTTCCATCTAATACTTCATATACACATGTCTTATAAGCATACCATTTATACTTTGTAGGATCAATTAAATTACAGAATTCTATATTATTAGTGGTGTATGCTGTCCATAACACTAATGCTCCTAGACCATCAATATTTTTTAAAAATTCTACTTCTTCAGTATGAATTATTGATGGATCCTCTCTAAATTTAATATATTCTAAACATATGTTATAAATATTATCTTTTTCAATAGCTAATCCTACACAATCTTTTTCATTTTTTACACTTGTAATTAGTATAGCATCTTTACATCCTTGTATATATTTAGTTTCTAGTTCATCATCATCATATTCATCTAGTTCTTTGATAGCTTTGCAGTTATCTGTATTACCGGATTTTATTGCTTTTATGTATGCACTTTGAATTACACATTCCTTTATCTCAGATTCAACATTTATTCCATTTGTATAATTAGAAAATATTGGGTTATTGTATATTTCTTCACATTTTTCTCTATCACCATTTGCTCTTAATCTTTCACAAGTCATATAGGCCTCATTTGCTAATTCTGTTCTAATACTATCTTCAAAACTTAATGTGATTTCTGGTTCATAACTATCTTTATTGCTTAGATATAGAAACAATATTAGGATAGAGATTAGAATTATAACTCCTGTTATTACTAATAATTTTTTATTCATCTAGTTTTATTTTTTTTCCTATTTATTAATATTTCTATAAATTTTGTAAAATTCGGTATATATTAAGAAACAATACAAAAGATTTAATAATTTCTATCTATTTTTACAGTTTATGTTTTATTTACTTCAATTAACTAATAAATGTAATAATAATTGTGTATTTTGTGCAAGGGTTTGTTCTTTTGATCAACTTTCTTTAGATGATGTTTATTCTAAAGTGAAGTTTTTAGATTCTCGTGTTGATACTGTTATTGTATCAGGTGGTGAAACATTAATGTATCCAAATTTGTTTAATGTTATTAGATTATTAAAAAAGCGCAATCTTAAAGTGCATCTGCAAACTAACGCTACTTTGATTAATGAAGCAATTGCTTTAAAAATTGCTTCTTCAGGAATTAATAATGTAATTATAAATTTTAGTGGTCTAAAAAGTGAGTATACATCAATAACTCGTAATCCTTTATCTTTTAAATATGCTGTATTAGGTTTAAAGAATTTAGTAAAACATATTGATGTGCTTAATATTGAAGTTGTTATTGTTATTACTAAGCTAAATTATAAAACTCTTGTCGATATATGTAAATTTTTGAATAAAATTTCACCTAAAATAGTTATTTACTTTTCTTATATTCAGAAATGTACTCAAAGTTATGATATGATAAAAAAGAATGCTGTTAATTATGATTTATTGAAACCATATTTAAATAATGCATTAAAGTTTTGTTCTTTGAATAGTATTAATTTTAAAATCAGCCATATTCCTTTATGTTATATCGATAAAGATTATCATAGTTTGGTTGTAGATGCAAAGATTAATAATCCAGCCTTTTTAGAGGATTTTATTGATGTTAATGAAGTTTTATATTTTGATAGTGAAAAAGAAAAACAGGAATTTGTTTATTTGAGAAAGTGTAATAATTGTAAATTTAAGTCTGAATGTGTTGGTTTTCCTGATTATTATAATGAAGTATTCCTTCAACAAAAAAATGTTTAATTAATCTAAAACTAATTTAAAAAGAAATTAAAATGAAAACTTTTTACCTTGAAATAGATAATTATTGTAATAATAATTGTATAGGTTGTTGTAAGACTAAAGTATCTAATAATTCTTTGCAATTTTTTTTGCTTAAGATGAGGCAAGCAAAGAGTCAAGGATTTCAAACAATCTTATTATCAGGTGGGGAATTTACTATATTTAAATGCTTTTTTTCTGTTTTAGAAGTTGCATTTGAACTTTTTGAAAGTGTTTCTATAATGACAAATGGAAGAATGTTATCAAATTATAGTTTTGTTATGAAACTTTCTAATTTTAAAATATCTTGTATATATATTAGTTTGTGTGGGCATAACAGCAAAACACATGAGTTGTGGACTAGAACACCAGGCTCTTTTAATCAAACAGTTAAAGGAATAAAGAATGCTTTAAGATATAATCTAAATATAATGGTTGTTTATATCTTATGGAAAAGTAATTATAAATATATCAATAATTTTTTAATTTATGTTGCTAATTTAGGAGTTAAAAATATTAGAATTTCTAATGTTATTCCAACTGCAAATGCTAGAATTAATTCTAAACACGTCTTTTTTAATTTTTCTCATTTGAAAAATGTATTTAATTCGATAATTAATAATTCTATTTATTTTGATATTATTAATATTGAAGATTTTCCTTTTTGTGTTATACCTTACAATGTAGTTGAAAAAGAAAATATTAGTATTAATTATTCATATGGTAAATATAGCTTTGAAGATGGATTATTAGCAACATATCCAGGGGTAGTTTTAATAGATCAGGGTGTCGATATTAATAATATATCTTTTCTTAAAAAAAGAATAAATTATATAAAGCAAATTTCAAATTCTTATTTTGTAAAATTTGATATATGTAATAGGTGTAAATATACAATTGAGTGCAATGGTATATTTAAGCAATATGTTTATCTTTTTGGTTCAAAAACTGCAGATCACCAGCTAAAAAATTTTTATTCAGAAAATATTATTAAGTATGTTAAATAAAAATGACTAAATTTATAAAAAATAATGCAATTGTATTAAAATCTGATTCTGATAATCCTACAACTTTTTTGACATTAGGTGGAATATGTAATAATTGTTGTGTTGGTTGTAGTACCCCTTCTGAGAATTATAACAGTTTGTCTACTAAAAAAATATTGTTAGAATTAAAAAAATGTAAAAGGCAAGGTTATAAAGAAGTTCATTTTTTTGGAGGAGAAATAACATTAAGAAAAGATTTTTTTAAATTAATAACTTTTTCTAAGAAATTATTTGATTCAGTGGCTATTACTTCCAATGGAAGAATGTTTCATTATAATTTATTTGTACAAAAAATAGCTAAATTAGATATTAGTCTTATTAATATTTCATTACATGGGCATGATGCAAAAACGCATGAGCTATGGACTAAAACACCAGGTTCATTTGAACAAACTGTAAATGGAATAAAAAATCTTATAAAAAATAATGTTAATGTAAATATTAATTGCGTTTTGTGGAGAGGTAATTATAAACATGTTAATAATTTTTTAGATCTATTATTAAGTTTAAATGTTAAGTCTGTTGTTTTTCTTAATATAAATCCTATAGGATTTGGTCAAGAAAAATATAATTCTTTAACTTTTAATCTTGAAAAATTAGATTATCTTAATAAAAGTTTATTATCTTATAAAAATAATTTTAATAAAATAACTTTAGAAGATTTTCCTTTTTGCACTTTTTCATATTTAATTCATAATTCTAAAAATATTAAAATTGTTAATTCAAGTGGTAATATATCTATAGATAATAATCTTATAAGTTCCTATGGTGCAGCTTATTTAAAACAATCAGGTATAGATATATTTTCAAATATTAATATACAGGATAATATTCAGAATGTTTGTAGACTTTTTAACATTTATGTGAAAAAAATCGAAAAGTGTAAAGAATGTATTTATGAGAATAAATGTAATGGTATATTTAATGATTATATTGAATTTATGGGTTATGAGAGATTACAAAACCAGATTAATAATTTATTTAATAAAAATATTAAAGGGTTATAAAATGAAATTTTCAATTGGATACAATCAGAATTTAAAGGATGTTGCATTTCTAAATCCAATAGGTATTAAATTAATTAATGAAAAACTTCCTGATATGAAAATTCAATATTCAATAGGTTATGATATATTCCGTTTTGAAAAAATAAAATTTTATAGAAGTGTTGGTGTTTTTGTAATTTTTATACATAAAAATGTAAATAAATATTTAGAATTAGTTAAACAAATTAGGTATAATCTCAAACCTGAATTGAAAACAATGTTATATGATGTATCTATCTTTAATTGTATTACTAATGATATCTATTTTAGCTATATATTCTATAAGCCTGTCTTGGTTATATAATAGCTTAAATGTTAATTAAAATGAAAAAAATATTTTTTGTATCTACTGAGAACGGATGTAATAATAATTGTATAGGTTGTGCAGATAATAATATTGACAAATTAAAAAATGGTAGAGATATAAATGATATTTTTGATGATTTGGAGAAAGGTTTTAAGTTAGGTTATAAAAATCTTCATATAACAGGTGGAGAGTTTACAATTCAAGATAATATTTTTCTTATATTAAGGAAGGCTGTTTCTTTATATGATGAAGTATATATAACTTCAAATGGAAGAAGATTCTCTTATTTACCATTTGCTAAAAAAATGGTAGATATAGGTATTACTCAATTTAATATTACCTTATGTGGGGATAAAAAAAATCATGATTATTGGACTCAGGTACCAGGTAGTTTTGATGAAACAATTAGTGGGATTAATAATTTAATATCTTTAAATGCAAATGTTTGTGTGAATTATTTACTTTGGAAAGGTGCCTTTAATGATATTCAAAAAGTTTTAGGTTTAATACATGATTTAGGTGTAAAAAATCTTGATATTTTTAATTTGGTTCCTTTAGGAAATGCTAAATCTATTTATTCTGATATATTAGTACCTATTAGTTCTTTGAATGTTCTTGAAAAATATTTAAAGAATTTATCATTTAATAATATTGAAATAGAAGATTTTCCATTATGTATTTTTAGTAAAGAATTTTCTAAATTAAATAATGTTCATATCTTTGATACAAGTGGTCAAATTTTTTATGATCCTAATGGTGATGTTATTAATTATAGTGTTTTTGCAGCAAGAGAGTTTGGTCTTTGTTTAAATTCAAATTTAACTGTAAAAGAAGGAATTAATAAAGTTAAAGATAAATTTCATAATTATCGTATTAAAGTAGATGCTTGCAATGGTTGTTTAATGTATGATAAATGTGCAGGTGTTTTTACTGATTATGTTAAGTTGAATGATGTAAATAATGAATTAATTAGTCTTAGAAAGTCTCAAGGTTATTAAAATGAATAAAATATTTTATCTTGATATAAATAATTCTTGTAATAATAATTGTAGAGGCTGTGCAGTTGATCCTTCTACTTCAATTAATAATTATAAAGAATTTAGTTATATAAAAAAGGAATTATTAAAAGGTAAAACACAAGGTTATAATATATTACATCCTGTAGGGGGTGAGCCAACACTTCATCCTAATCTTGTTAAAATTTTATCTACTGCAAATAAAATTTATGATAAGATTGCTATCACTTCTAACGGTAGAAGATTTTCATATTATAGTTATGCTCAAAAATTTAAAAATTTAAATGTTGATTTTAATATTAGCTTAGGTGGTCCTAATGAAAAGATTCATGATACTTGGACTAATTCTAAAGGTAGTTTTAATGAAACCATAAAAGGGATTAAAAATATTAAGCATATGAATAAAAAGTTATGTTTAAATATTATTTTATGGAAGCAATCATCAAAAGTGCTTATGGATTTTATTGATTTAATTAACGAAATTCAACCTAATGAAATAGGTATTTTGGCATTAGGTCCGTTTGGGCGTTGTAAAAATAAATTTATGCATTTATCACCAAATTTATCAGATTTGTTAATAATTAATACTTTTCTTCGTTTAGCTGTTAACTTAGTTGATGATATTGATGTAGAAGATTTTCCTTTGTGCTTATTTGAAAAAGATTTAATTCAAAATTCTAAAATTCATTTTCAAGATATTAGTTCAAGTGTATATATTGGAACTGATGATAAAATAGAAACATTAGGCCTTTTTGCAGCAAATGATTTAAAGTATCCTATTAATTCATTAGAATTAAACAATTCTGATTTTTCTGATATTATTAATAAAATTTCATCATATAAACAACAGTTAAGTACTTGTAAAAAATGTATTCTTAATAATCGTTGCAAAGGTGTTTATAAAGATTATATTATTTATTATGGTAGTAATAAAGTTAATCAAGAATTAAAAAAATTAAAGATCATTAACAAACTTAGTGATAATATTATCTAATTCTAAATTTATTTTATCAAATTTAGTTTTTTGTTTAATTTTATTTGCATCTATTTTTATTGTTTTTATATCATCTATTTTTTTAATGTTAGCTATTTTATATTCATTCTTTTTTGAATAAAATGGGTTAATCATTATTTTATTTGTATTATAGATCCCTCCATCTGTATCGATGACATATCCGTCATTGAATAAATAATTTTTTTTATTTATATCTTTATTTCTGATATAAATTTTTGAATTGTCTTTAATTATTTGAGTTACTAAATTTAATTGATTTTTTAATTCATTTATTTCTTTTTTGTTCCATTTTGTATAAAATGCAGGCAATAAATTAAAATTTCTAAAGCCTTTTTTTGTTAAATAATTAAAATTATTTGTAAATTCTGTTACTTGATTCGCTGCTATAACCATATTTAGTATAATATTTTCTTTAAAAGGTAATATTTTTCTTATTATATTTTTTGAGATTATTTCTCTATTTTTTTTTTGCGAATTATCATCACCATCTATGCTTACTCTTATTTCAAAATTATTTCTTATCATAAATCTTATTTTATTTGTGTTTAAAAGAATACCATTAGTGGTTAGTTCATATTTGCATTTATAATTTTGGACTATTTTTTTTATTAATTCCCATTCTAGTAATGGTTCTCCTCCAAAAAATTTAATATTAGTAGGTTTTATTATTCTAATTGCTTTGTTAGCTATATCTAAAGTTATTTTATTATTTGTTTTTTTTGTTGGACAATACTTGCAGTTTAGATTACAATTGTATGTTAGAATTAGTATTATTTGTTCCATTACTCATTAAGATTACTTCATAATTATAAAATTTACCAAGAAGTATGGCTTCCATGACTGCAATGATTATCATGTTCAGCAGGGCCACATTCCTCTCTTAAACTCCAATTTCCATGGAATCCATGATGATCATGTTTTGCTTTTAATGCTCTTTCAGCTCTATTATGCCAGAAATATAATGCATTTTCATGTTCGTTTGCTTCATGTATATTGAATGTAGCAGTTCCTACATTTCTATGCCCTCCTGACCCAGATCTTAATGATCCAGAAGAATGTCTTTTTTCTGGACAACATGCAGCAGGGTTGTTACTTATATATCCGAATCCTGACCTTCGTCCTTCTGCTTCAGCTGTACAAGTCCATTTGCAATGTTCTTTTGTGCATTGCCATGTGGCTGTTTCTTCTCCTGGTAAGTATTGGGGTGTTGGGTGGTTGCATCTACCTGGGATTTCATCTCCACCACAGCCGAATCCAGTACCACCTCCAGATGCAGGTATACTTTTTACTTTTTTAATCGTTGTAGTTCCAGCTAATATTAATCCAGCTTTTATTATATTTGATTTAGAAATTTTTCCGCTTTCATCCATTAAGAAAGATTTTACTTTTTTGTTTATTTTTGGAATCATATTTATTATGTCTATTATGTATATATAAGCTTTGTGGTAATATATGAATCAAAATAAGGTATATAAATAGAAATTAAGTCAATTCTAGAAGTAATATTTATTTTATTTTTTAATCAAAGGTATTATGTTTTTCTCGATTTTCAGGTTTTATCCAACTTTCAAAAATTTTTTTTGTTTCAGGTTCTTGTAATTTTTCAAATATATAATCAAAAGTAGCCATTAATATTTTACATCTACTTGTTCTTAAAACATCACTTATTGGTGAGCCAGTTTCTTTGTAATTACAAACTGGACAAACTCCACAATATGTTTTATATGTACAATAATCACAATAATATGAATCGTTTATTGTTGATGATATTATATCTATTGCTTTTTCTGTTGTAGCTATTTCTTGAATACTTTTGCTGTTTTCATCTCCTATTTCAAATAGCTCTTCGCCCATTGTTCTAGCTTCATCGCAGGTATATATTTTTCCATCGTAATTATATGCAATTTGTCCAATTATTGCACCACATGGACTCATTAGATCTAAGTATCCAGGCTCATAATTGTTTAAAGCTTTTTGTAGTATTATGTGACATTCTCTTTCAGCTAAGAATGTTCCTTTCTTATTTAATTTAATAATATAATCCATTGCTTTTTTCCAAAAATCAATAAATTCCTCTGCAGTGTATCCAATAGTATTCCAAATTCCAGCAGCTTTTCCAAGAAAATGTAATTGTCTTAAATGTAGCATTCCATATCCTTGTTTTACATATTCATCTACAATTTCTTTTGGATATTTTAAACTTTCTTTTGATACTGTTATTAATGCACCAATTCTTAGTTTATCTTTATTTGCTCTTTTTATCCATTTAATTGTATTGTCATAACTTGATTTAAATTTGATAGAAGGCCTATTTTTATCATGTAATATTTTTGGTCCATCTAATGATGTACATATTCCTACTCTATTTTTTTTTAACCATTGATATTTTTCTTCATCCATTAGTTCTAAATTAGTCACAATACTGAACGCAAGTTGTTTTCTTATCTTTTTATTTTTCTCATTTGCATATTCAACTATATATTTTAAAATCTCAAAATTAAGTAGTGTTTCTCCTCCTTGAAATTCAATCATAACATAATGGTTTGGTGTTGACATAATAATATCAACAGTTCTTTTTGCTGTTTTTTGGTTCATATCACATTTTTGTTTTTCTTCTGTAACAGCTGCTGCATGACAATATATACATGCTTGATTGCAACGTTTTGTTAAAACTATTATATGCAATGAAGGACCAGTGAATAGATTATCCATTTGATTTCTTTTTCTTTCAGTTAAGAGTTCTATTTGTTCTTTGTTATCTAATATAAATCTGTTTTTTACTAATTCTTTATATAATACTGAATTTTCTTTAATTTTTTTGGTTTGGTATTCTTCAAATTGTTTTTTTGTTAAAAAAATCCAATTAAAAAACTCTCCAGTAATAAGATATTTGTTATTTATTTTTTTGTATCTTATGGGTAAATATATTTTTTTCATTTTAATTTTATTTGTTCATCATTACACCAAGTACGTAATTAGAAAATTCTTTATCTAAATATTTAATTTCTTTTTTTGGAATTATTTTTGCTTTCATACTATCATTTTCTTTTTTTAAATGTATATGTGCAATTTTTTTAAAGTCTTCGACACCTTGTTTTATTGAATCTTCAGAATATATCTTTAAATTAAATTTTAATTGAAAAGAATTATTTTTTAGATTTTTTGCTAGACTTTTTTCCTTTTTTGTCATTTTTTTTCTTTTTTCCATATTTTTCTTCCCAGGGTATTGCAATTCCTTCAGGGTCATCAAGAAAATCATTTATTTCATCATCTATTTCATCATCTATTTCATCATTTATTTCTTTTTCAATTTCTTTAAGTGGATCATCTTTTAGTAATTCTGCTTCAGTATTTAGAAATTCGTTCATCTTAGTATCAACTAATATTGGAGCTTCTGAATCATGTAATGCAAGTATTTTTTTTAGCATCAAAATTTTAATTCCTAAATTTTGGTTGTGCTGTTTGCTGTAAAAAGCATATTTAATCAGTTCATTTTCAAATTCTTTTTTTAGAATTTCAAGATTATATTTTTCTTTTGGCTGTAGTTCAACTATTAAATTTTTATTAGGATTTCCACTGATATGTACAAATATTTTGTCTAATAATGAGTAGCATGTTGTATAAATTACATTTAATGGATAAATATTAGGATCGGCATTAAATACTATTGAGTTTTTTGATTTATTTGTTTTTATATTAATTTTATTCTCCCCCTTTGGTTTAATCTCTTACTTTTCTTTATATATTTTTTGTTGGTTTCTAAGGATTATAAAGTATATAAAAATATACCTTTCCATTTATTTTTGTTGGCATTACAATTTTAATGGAGTTATATTATAGTTAAATTTTAAAACAATAGCTTATTATGTTTATTAATGACACATTTTTTTATTGTAAAAAATAACGAAGAAGAACTAATTAAAATAATAAATACTTTTAATTTGTTAGATTGTGTATTTTTATATGATTATGATACTTTTGTTAAAGATAATATTATTGAAAAATTTAAAAAATTGAGAATAGAATACCCAGTATGTAAATCTTTATTTAAACCAGGGATAATTTTTAATATGAATGAGATTAAATTTATTCCACATGCTAAAAAGCTAGTGGATTTTGTTGTTGTTCCAGCAATCCAAAATTTGCGTGAATTAATTGAAAAAAATAGAAATATTTATGTTTATGGTGTTGAAAACTCAGAAGGATATGATTTTATGCATTTTAGGAATTCTAGAATTAATCATGTATTAGCAAGATCTGCTAGTCAGAATAAAATTCATTTTTTATTTAATTTTTCTGATTTTTTAAATTTATCTGATAAAAATAAAGTAATTCTTCTTGGTAGATTAAAGCAAAATTTATCAATTTATAAAAAATATAAAATTAAATTTCAAATTATGTCTTTTATTTCTAATGAATTTACTGTTAAATTATGTTTCAATAATTTTCAAAAATTACTAGAATCAAATAAAGCAGAATTAATTGTTTTATCTGATTTTATAAAATAGTAAATGTATTTTACTTATATTTGGTGCTTTTGTGAAAAAGTGATTTTATTTTTTACTATTTTTTATTAAATTCTTATTATTAAGTTTTTTAATTATTTTATATTTTATTTAAAAAGATTTAAAAATAACTCTTATTATTTTATATATAATGATGGAAAAAGAGGTTAGTCTATTAAATATTATAATTTTTGTATCTGTTTTATTGATGTTTTTGCCTTTCTCATTTGGGTATCAATGGGTTCATCGTTTAGAATCTCTTGAGAATTGTGGAGGTTTCTCAGCTGGTGAAGGTTTAACTTGTCCAAGTTCTCTTCGAATATTTTATCGTGCACCTGGTGAGTCTGATAGACCATTTGGTGGAAGTGGTATTTCATTAAATTGTCCTGAAGAATTTGAAGGACGTTGTAGTTCCCCTGATCAAGGTCGTACTCATTGGGAGACAGGTAATAATGAATTACATGCAGCTTCTCTTGATCATGTATGTGCCAGTAGTCGTAAAGAAGGAAATTATGTATTTACACTTGATGCAGGAATACATGGTCGATGTGTTACTGAAGGGACTATTGTACCGCCTTTATTGGTAAGGTGGGATCTTTATGAGCCGTGGTGTGTTCAAGCAAGTTGCGGGAGAGGAGATTGGCTTGGTTCATCTATTGTTTCTAATAATTGTTGTTCACCTCGTACAATGAATTTAGCAGATCACACATATACAAATGAGGATTGTAATGTAATTATTGGTGATAATCTTTGTTATTTTCGTGAGAATGCTACTTTAGTTGAGCCTTCAACCGCTGGTCGTTGGCTTAAGGCTAGTGATTTTACAGGTGAGATTGTTTATGAAGAATGTGGTAAAACTGCTTTAAATCGTAATGATGGCTATGAATATGTTTCTACCGGTTCAAATTGGGTTATTTGTGATGGTCCTAAAATTTT
>JBLKOM010000003.1:0-232784 GCA_047602755.1 Candidatus Woesearchaeota archaeon | reverse complement strand
AGTAATGGTATTCCTGATTGGATGGAATTTGATTTTGATTGTGATGGTGTTCCCGATTATATTGATTGGGATATCGATGGTGATGGTGTTCCAAATGAATGGGATGCTCATCCTTTCAATTCTAATATAGGTAATGAAGATTTTTCAGGTAGTGGAATCCCTGACTGGATGGAGTTTGATACTAGCGGTAATGGAATACCTGATTATTTAGACCCTGATATTGACGGGGATGGTATTCCTAATTATCTTGATCCTAATCCTTTTGATCCTAATATTGGTCCAGGAATTGTTCAACAATCATATCCAACTCAATCATTTAATGTTTCGGAATGTGGTGTGTTAAATATTCCTGGAATATATCATCTTGTAGAGGATATTACAACTAGCGGTAATTGTTTTAATATAACAGTAAGTGGGATAACATTTAGAGGAAATGGTAATTCAATTATTAGTAATAATAATGGTATTGCATTTCATTCTTCAAATGTAAATAATATAATTATTTATGATACAAATATTAGGAATTTTAATAATGCAATTCTTTTTGTTAATGTTGATAATGCATTAATCTATCAAAATATTATTAAATCAAATCTTAATTGGGCAATTCGTCTTGATTTATCAAAAAATAATACTATTGCAAATAATACTATTAAAGATAATGATAATGGGATTTATTTACATTCTCCAGATGCAATATATGGTTCAGGGATGTTAAGCTTTCCTGATAGAACAACTAATAATAGAATTCATAATAATATTATAATCAGAAGTGGTCAATCAATAATATTTCATGGTCATGGAACACATTCTAACACTGTGAATCATAATATAATTTATGAAGGAGTTTTTGGGATTCATTTATATGCTGAATCAGCAAATAATAGTATAATATATAATTCAATTTATGATTCAATTAGTTTTGGTTTAGGTTGTGATCGTTGTCATTACAATAATTATTATCATAATATAATTGACTCTGGTTTATCTGGTATTGATCTTATTTTCAAATGCAATCAAAACCATTTTCGAAATAATACTATTACTAATGTGGATTATGGTGTTTTTTTCAGAAATTGGGGTGATTGTAATAATAATATTATCTCTGATTCAAATATCTCATCATTGGTATTTGGAGTATTTGGTACAAATCCTGGTTCTTATTTTAGCCAACATAAAAATAATTCTTTCTTAAATATTACCTATGTTAACGAATCTAATAATGGGCGTTATGAGCTAGTAAGAAAATGGTATTTGATAGCTAATGTTACGTCAGCAAATGGTACAGGTATTCCTAATACTGAAGTAATTTTATCTAATTCATCTGGTGTTATATCTCAAAAACTTACGAATTCAAAAGGTCATGCAATTTTTGATGTTGTTGATTACATTAATGATGGCCCATTAAATCAATTTGGGAATTATACATTATCTGTCGGAGGGATTAGTGAAGAAATTAATTTTGTTAATTATAATATGGTTATTAATTTTACAGATGCTATTCCAATCCATAATTGTATTGATTTGCAGAATATCAGAAATGATTTAACTGCACATTATTATCTTGCTAATAATATAGATTGCTCTGACACAATCAACTGGAATGATGGTTTAGGGTTTGAACCTATTGGTGATTGTGGAGGAAATAGTTGTTGGGAAGAACCAAATAATCCTTTTAGTGGTAGATTGGATGGAAAAGGTTATATAATTTCTAATTTATCTATTAGCAGGCCAGAACAAAATTATGTAGCAATATTTAGTTTAATTAATAATTCTGTTATTTCTAATTTAGGTATGGATTCTTTTAATGTAATTGGTCGAGATGTAGTTTCTACTTTAGTAGCTGATGCTAGAGATTCATATATTGAAAAAGTATTCTCCAAAAATTCATATGTATATGGAAGAGTGGGTGTTGGCGGTTTAACAGGTTGGGCATTTAATTCAAATATCATTAATTCTTATACTAATGGAATTGTTATTGCACAAGATGCTTATGCTGGTGGTATCACAGCAGCACATGGAAATATATACAATTCTTTTTCTATTGCTAATGTCAGTGCAAATAATATTTTGGGAAATAACGAAGGGATAGTTGGAGGGTTAACTTCAGAGATTCATTCTGCAGGAGGTTCTATATCTAATTCATATTTTGTAGGTCACGTAAATAGTGATTCAAATATTAATCAATATGGTGGGATTTTAGGAAGGCTTTGGGGCGTTGGACCAAATATATTAAATAATGTTTATTGGTATAACTCTTCTGAAAGTATTGCAATTAATTGTTATTGGAATGGTAATACAAACTGTAATTCTATAAATCATTTGAATTTTTTTATGGAACACATTTCTAACTCATTGTATAGTAATTGGGATATTGCCTCATCATCTAATGACCTAAACAATGGTTATCCCTATTTAGCATGGCAATCTGGAGCTACAAATGCAATTTGGTTGATTTATCAACCTAGTTTTTATGAAAAAGATGGAACAATATATTGCTATAGTGCAAATATCGGAGAAACCGGAGTTGTTAATGGTATTGTCTATACTGCTTATAATAATACTGGTTTATATTCTATACGTAATAATGCTAGTTTATTAGAAAGTGCTTGTACTAGTCATGTAACTAGTTTTCAAGTCCTTTTTATGAATTCTGGTTCTTCTTTTCAGCCAAACATCAATCATTGGGATACATCTTCAGTTACTAATATGTTTCAGATGTTTGCTTACTCAGGTTTTGATCAAGAAATATCTAATTGGGATACATCATCAGTCACTGATATGATACAGATGTTTGCTTACTCAAGTTTTAACCAACAAATTTCTTATTGGAATACTTCTTCAGTGAATAATATGGCGGGTATGTTTTACAATGCATTCCGATTTAACCAAGATTTGTCTGCATGGTGTGTATCTAATATTGGTTCGAAACCTGGTAATTTTGATTTTGGTTCAAGCTTTGAAAATCAAAATCATTTACACCCACAATGGGGTTTATGTCCTTAATTATTCTAGGAATTAAATTGATACTAATACTTTATTTATAATCATTATTTCCACTTTTTATATTCAAATTACCACAATGCTTATAAATATATCAATTTAACTTATATTTATCTGAAGTCTAATCACAGATGGATGTAAAAAACGGAGGTCATAATAATGGCAGATGAATTAGCATTTTTTGATGTTAAAGGAAAAACAAAATTCACAACAAGCGAATATAGAATTGAAGTAAAAAATGGAAGAAGATTTGCAGTTGCAAAAGCTCCTTCAGGAATTGAAGCTTGGAGAATTCTTGGGAAAGCATAATTTTTTTTCTTTTTATTCTCTTTTTTATATAATACTAAGAAACATTCATTATGTTTATATACTAATTAGTTATTAATATACCAATTAAAATGGAATCAATAGGTGGACAGGCAGTAATTGAAGGAGTAATGCTTCGAAAGAAAAATATGTATTCTGTAGCGGTTCGCAATCCTAAAGGTAAAATAATAACTACAAAACATAAAATAAAAGATTATCGCCAAGGTTTTCTTTCTTTTTTCAAACTTTCTTTTTTTAGAGGTATGTATGCTATGTATGAAATGCTCTCGATTGGAATGAAGACATTAATATATAGTAGTAATGTTGCAACTGATGAAAAAGAAGAAAAACTATCTTCTATGGAATTATTCTGGGTAATATTTACTTCATTGCTTTTTACTGTAGGCATATTCATTATTTTACCCTATATTTTAACTGTTCTTACAGGTGTAAAAGAAGACGTAAACCCTATTATATTCAATTTGATTGATGCAGTTATTAAAGTTATTTTTTTTGTAGCATATGTTTTGATAATTGGAATGATGAATGATATAAAACGTGTATTTCAATATCATGGTGCAGAACATATGGTTGTTCACTGTTATGAATCTAAAAAAAAAGTAACTCCTAAAAATTGTAAAAGTTTCTCAACAATTCATCCAAGATGTGGTTCATCTTTTGTAATGATTACAATTGTGATTAGTATAGTCATATTTAGTTTATTACCTTTATTTTTCATCTATGTATTCCCTGGATTTTATGATTTAAGTTTTACTTTACAAAAGATATATCTTGCATTATTACGTGTATTGGTTTTACCTATAGTAATGGGTGTATCATATGAAATATTAAAATTAGCAGGAAAATATCCTAAAAACCCAATTCTTTATTTAATGTCAGTTCCAGGTATGTGGCTTCAAAAATTAACAACAAAGCAACCAGATACAAAACAAATCGAAGTTGCTATAGCTGCTTTAAATAAAATCAAGTAATAAATCAAGCAATAAATCAAGCAATCTTATTTTTTTCATATTTTTAAAAATTTCATTAAATTATAATTATTATTCTACTTTGTTATTGTTATTTTGAGTATTCTTTAGCAAGCTTTTTATAGAAGTCTTTCTTAGCGATATTTATAATGGAAAAAGCTAAAGTAAAAATGGTTAAGTATGTGGATGATGAATGCTATGGTGAGAAATTTAAACAAATTCCAGCATGCCCTAGTTGCTGGATAGCAAATTCTTGTGAATCAACTTATAAATCACGAAGGAAAAAAGAGATGATGGCTGGTAAGAAGAAAGAACCACGTGAGAAGACATATAAAAAAACAGCAAATCATAAAGATTGGTAATTTTTCTGTTTATTTCAAAAGATTTATATAATTACTATTTATACATTAAATTATGGCTTTTGATTTTTTCAAGAAAAAAGAGGATGATTTTTCTGATTTTGGTTCTTTTGATGATTCATCTAAATCTAAAGATGTACCTCATATGGGTCTTCCAGTTGATGGTGATATTGCAAATACTTCTCCTTCATCCTCATCTGATTCTTTTGATCCTTTCAAATCAAATCCAGGAACTCCAGATTCATTTAATGATTTAAATTCAATGCGAGAGTCTCAAGCTCCTTTCAATCCCTCTGCTCAATTTCAGCAGTCATCACAACAAAATGCTAATAATGTACATGCTCAATCTATTCCTATAAATAATTCAGATAAATTAGCTTCATTAGAAAAAGATATTCAACTAGTAAATGTTAAAGTTGATGCTATTCGAACAGTCCTTGAATCTATCAATAATCGTTTATCAAATATAGAAAAAATAGCTAATGATTCACAAAAAAAGGAAGAAACCATTAGGTGGTAATGTGTTTTTTAAGATTAAATTAAGTTGTGTTTATCTAATTGGGCTCTTGATTGTCATACTTGACCAATTATCAAAATCTTTTATTAGGTTATATCAACCAAATATTGAGATATCAACGTTTTTTCATATAAAATATGTAACAAATACTGGTGCTGCTTTTGGAATACTCCAAGATATGCCTTATTTTTTAGCATTTATTTCAATAATAATTATTGGAGTAATAATCTATTATCTTCCTTCGATAGAAAATCGAGATTTGCTTCCAGTTAGTTTGATATTAGGTGGTGCTGTTGGTAATCTCATTGATCGAGTTTTATATGGTGCTGTTACAGATTTTATTGCCATTGGTTGGTGGCCTACTTTTAACATTGCTGATTCTGCATTAAGTATTGGTGTTATATGGATTTTAATAAATATTGTATTATACGATCAAAAAAAGTGATTTCTGTCTAATATTAGTCTTTTTTAGATTGTTTTCCTGATATCTATATGTGTTTAAATTTCATATATCTCTTTTATGATTTGGTGGTCGATTATATTCAAAAAAAAGCTCAAATTTGTCATTAACCCCTCACAAATAATTAATTACTATAAGGTGACTAATACTTCATAATACATATTTTAGCCATTTCAGATACTTAAGAATCATACCTTAATATCTCATTAAATTCATATCAGAAAAGTTTATAAACTAAAAAATATGAAACAAGCATATAGCATGTTTAATCGCTATCAACAAAATATCATAAAATGCATTTTGTTGCATCATTAAAACATTTGGGTTGTATCCATGTGTCATTAAATGAGGGCAACAAAAATACGCAAGCTTTTTATATGAAATGGATGTTGATAACGACAAAGTCGTGCAAAGCACGAGCATGATAGCCAGATAAACAAACACTGGAGGTGTTTAAATGAAAATAAAAAAAACAATAAAGCGCATAATGGCTTTAGGAACAGGGTTAACCTTACTAGGTGCTACTGTATTTGGAGCTGTTGCGACTAACCTAGGAGACTATCCTTACGAAAATTTTGTAAGAGATGGAAAATTCCATGGACTACTTGTCGTAGGAGCAAGTGCTAGTACAGATGATGTTCTAGGAGTTGTCGATATTGCTACAAGTTTGCAATACTCTACAAGAATCGAAAGAGCTGTAGATGGAACAACAACAACAACATTAACTGGAGATGTATATAAATTCCAAACAAATTCAGACGTTCTTTCAATGACTGAAATGTTAAGTGATATTAAAACAACATTGACTGAAGATGATTTAGGAGTTTTGAAAGCTACAAATATGAGAACTGCTAAAGGAACAACTGAAGTAAATCAAAGATTAAGATTTGGAACAAGTGGTTTACAAGCTGTTTATGATTTAAACAGAGAAGCTGATGTTGAAGTAGTAGGTGATTTCTTATATGTTGATGGCGGAGATGTAATCTTTACTTATGATGTTCAATTTATCAGTGGTTTAGAATCTGATATTGAAAATGATGAGTGGAAACATTTCCAAGACAGAGAAATCTATATGTTAGGAACTGGATTCACAATTGTTAGTGCTAAAAACACATCAAATGCTGCAAATCCTGATATGGAAATAACATTAATGACTGGTTCATTAACAGACACATTACAAGCTGGAGATACTAAAACATATAGTGTAGATGGTCAAGACTTCGAAGTTTCAGTATTGATTATTGCTGCTGCTGATGCAAACAGAGGCGACAATGCAAGAACAAAATTAATGGTTAACGGAGAAATAACTGATACATTAGAAGAAGGAGACACATATACTCTAAATGACGGAACTGTTATTGGTGTAAGAGATATTCTTGCTGGCGGTTCAGGTGCTGGTAAAACTGACTTACTAAGTTTCTATATTGGAGCTGAAAAAATGGTTCTAAGCGGTGATTCAGCAGTTGATACATCAGTAGAAGTAAACGATGAAAGAATCGATGACTTAACAGTTGGAATCTCAGCTTCAAAAGATGCTTCAACAGGTGTTTTGAATACATTATCATTTGAATTAAGAGCAGATGATCCAATTTATTTAGCAGAAGGCGAACAAATAAGTGATTACATTGCTGATAAAGAAGGAATGATTGCTCCAACATGGGATATTGTATATGCTGGTTTAACAAAACCTGCAACAACTGAAGTAGTATTAAGACCTTCAAGTGCAAGAGCTTATAGACTTGACTTTACTAACCAAGAAGGAATCTCATACACCTTGCCTTTAGTTGAATATGATAGAATCGAAGAAGAAGTAGTAATTGGTTCAAGAAGAAAGCATTTAATCTTAGCTGCAACTGACACATTAGTTAAAGACAATATGTTCATTGTAAATGGAGATAATGATGATACTTCAAATACAAGAGTATTCGAAGTAGCTAATATTAAAGCAGACAATGATCATGCAAAAGGCGAAGTTGAAGTGAGAGACATTGCTACTGGTTCAGTAACTAAATTAAGATGGTTAAATGAAATAACTAGTGGTACTTGTAACGAAACAACATCAGCATTAACTGCTGGTGGAGAAGAGTATGTTGTCGAAGTATGTCGTGATGGTAATGACTACACATTATCTGTACCTGATATGACAAATATAATTACTGTAAGACATGGTGTAACAATTGAACTAAATGACGATGCTAACATCTTAAATTTAGTGTTTACAATTGACGACAGCTACACTGACTCAGGCCTTGATGAAAGCTTTAATGTTTCAGTAAGAATGAGTTCTTCAGAACCTGATGAATTAGACATAACAAGATTTGCTAATATTGCAAACTCAGAATTGAGTAGAAACTCTGATGAAGGAAGCGACGATTCAAAAGGTATGACAAGATATGGTATTAAACTTTATCAACGTGATTCTGATAAAGCTGATACTTTAACAGTAACTATACCTTCTGAGCAAGTATCATATAATGTATATGTTACAGGTTCAGATGTTTCAGCACAAACTACATCAGTAGGAGCTGGTGCAACATACGGAGAAGTACAAAGAATCGAAGTTGGTAAAGCTGTTCTTGACACAGAAGTTAGAAATGTTGCAGCTGACAATTTAATTGTTGTTGGTGGACCATGTGCTAACACTGTAGCAGCTACATTATTAGGAATCCCTAATAGTAGACCAGCATGTTTCGAAGACTTCCCAGTACCTGAAGGTCAAGGTATAATCCAAATGGTAGAAAATGGCAATAATGTTGCTATTGTTGTAGCAGGTTATTCTGCAGCAGATACCAGAAACGCAGCTCAAATATTAGCTCGTTATGATGATTATGCTGAAGAATTAGAAGGTAAGAGTGAAGTTGTTGTTTCAGGAACAAGAGTAATGGCTGTAGAAGTACAACCAGAAGCTCCAGCTGCTCCTGAAATGGATGACGACGCTGACGACGCTGACGAAGAATAAATAAACTAAGGGTTTAAACCCTTATTTTTTAATTTTTTTTATTTCTATTTTTTCTAAAAATATATAAAATATCTATTCATTAATATATTATCATTTATTATCGAATTCTTATCTTTTTTATTTATAGTAGAATTGGAAACTTTTATAAACAGTTTATAATTTCTTAATATAATCTAATTAATTTATTGGTGGTCAAATGAAAATTCCAAAAACAATCAAAAGATATTGTCCAAGATGTAAAATACATACTGAACATAAAGTTACACAAGCTAAAAAAAGAACCCCTGGTTCAACTCATCCTTTAGCACAATTTGCTAAAAAGCGTACTGGATTTGGTAAGGGTAAAGGTAATCTAGGCAAGTATGGTAGTAAACCTCCTGTTACAAAGTTTAAAATGACAGGTAAAAAAGCAAGTAAAAAACCTGATCTGAGATATCAATGTGTAACTTGTAAAAAACAATTTGTCCAAAATGGCGGGATCAGAACAAAAAAACTTGAATTGGTATAAACATGGCACGAGAAACAATTTCAAAATTTGTAAAAGTAAGATGTCCTAAATGCAAGAATGAACAAGTAATTTTTGGTAAATCTTCTACCGATGTACATTGTCTTGTTTGTGGTAAAATATTAGCAAAGCCATCAGGTGGCAAATCTACCATAAAAGTTCGCATTTTGGAGGTTCTTGAGTAATGCTGTTTCGAAAAACAGGTTTTCCCGAGGAAGGTGAACTAGTTCTTTGTACGATTACAAAAGTTCAACCTAATTCTGTATTTGTAAGTTTAGATGAATTTGGCAAAGGAGGAATGATTCATATTTCAGAGATATCTCCAGGTAGAATTCGAAATATTCGTGATTTTGTAAAAGAAGGAAAAAAAGTAGTGTGTGTTGTACTTAGAATAAACTTAGAACGTGGACACATTGATTTAAGTCTTAGACGTGTAAATGAAGCTCAAAAAAAGAAAAAAGTCGAATATATTAAACAACTTCAAAAAGCAGAAAAAATAGTAGAATACGTTGCTAAAAACAGTAAACTAACTACTGAGAAATATTTTGCAGAAATATCTGCTAAAATATCAAAAGATTATGATGATCTTGTTGCTTTTTTTAATGATGTTGTCAACGAAGACTTAAAAGTTTCTAACTATGATATTAGTAATTCTGAGCAACTTGAAGAAGTTATTAAACAAAGAATTAAACCTCCTGAAGTTGAAATTGAAAGTCACTTATCTATCTTAACTTATGCAAATGATGGAGTTCAGATAATTAAAAATGCATTTACAGGCGTTGACCCAAAGCTAAAAACATCATATTTAGGTGGTGGGAAATATTATATTGGAATTAAGGCTGCTACATATAAAGAAGCTGAAGAAGTGCTTGATCCAGCTAAACAAAAAATAATAGATTATCTTGAAGAGAATCATGCAACTGTTTCTTATCAAAGAATAACTAAAAAGAAATAAAATGCCTATCTTATTCTGTCCCAAATGCAGTATTTATACTTTAGAAAGAAAATGTAAGAAGTGTTCTGGTGATACTTATGAACCTAAACCTGCAAAATATTCTCCAGAGGATAAATTTGGTGATTATCGTCGAAAAGCAAAATTAAATGAGTACAAAGAAAAGGGTCTTTTTTAATTTATTTACTGTTATAGTCTATTTTAATTCTCTTTAAATTTTTATTAATTAAAAAAACAAATCAAAGAATATCCAATTAATTAAAAGTGACCCAAGGAAAAAACCACCCATCATAACAAAATCTCTTTCTCCAAGTAGCGTCATCATAATGATATCAGTTATGATTGCATAAACAATTACTCCTATAATAACACTAGATAGTATTGGTAGTCCCATAAAACCCACAAAAGAACCCCATATACCAAGTAATCCTGTAGCCGGAATAAGTATAAACATTGACGGATAAAATTCCATCTGAACAATGTTATTAGTTATTGCAAATATGCAACCAATTATTAGTCCCCATTTCCATCCAAACCAATATCCTGCTAAAAAAGCTCCAGTCAATGAGAAATCAATACCAGATGCAATATTGTTTTTTAATCCACGTAGCACAGTAACAATTCCAATATGGCATGCATATAAAATCATTATCAATAAAATATTAAACATATCAGAATAAATTTTTACAAAATTTATAAAGCTTCTCAGTATAAAATAAGGAACTACAATATATTCAATGAATTAATAATTAAAAGAAATTATATCTTTATTTTTCTTGTTGCATATTTTAATATCCATTGAGTATTTTTATTGGTTGATTTTTGATGTTTTTTAATAAATAGAATTGTATCCCTTTTGTTTACTTTTAGATAATCTGTAATATTATTTGCAACTGATTTTTTTACAAACATCACATCATCTTTTATCAAATTCTCTAATATCTTAAAAACAGGTTTTGGATTATCAATAAAAATGTCAAGTTTTGTTGACCATGGTAGTTTAGGCCTAGACCCTTCTGAGGATAATCTTCGTAAATGAAAATTTTTTGATTTAGACCATTTCTGCAGTATTTTTATTGTTTTCTTTGGATATTTCCGAATAAAAGGACGAATAGCATATTCCCCAGTATTACGTTTAGTAATTTCTTCAATTGCTTTTATAGATGTATTAAAATCATTTATTCCATATTTTTCAACAAATTTCCCTATAGGCATAATCCAATAATAGTTTGTAAACATTCCTGTTTCGTTAGGATTTTCATCCCCTAAGATGCTTATTAATATTTTAACAGATTCAGAATAAGAATGAGGTAAAAATTCTTTCAAGCTATCAGCATGTAACTCAATTCTTTGAGTGTATGATAAATTCTTAGAATTCTTCTTAATCTTAGAAATATATTCTTTTTTGTTAAATTTTTTGTATACTTTGTATATTTTCTCAGATAATATTTTTGCAAGATTCTCCCCAAACCATTTAGTAATACTATTATCCATATTATTTAACTATTATATTTTCTGTATAAATAATTTTCCACAATTATTTTCAATTAATGTATTGTATCCTTTCAAACCAATAATTATTTAAACAATAACCTTCCACATATTTTATGAAATGATACGCGAAGGATTAACTTATTCTGATGTTTTATTAGTACCTAAAAAAACACCTCTATCTTCAAGAAAAGAAGCAAAAACTTCAACTTATTTTACTAAAAATATTAAAATAAATTCTCCTCTTGTTTCAGCAAATATGGCTACTGTAACTGAGCATAAAATGGCAATAGCACTAGCTCGTGAAGGAGGAATTGGTGTAATCCATCAGTTTTTATCATTAGATGAACAAGTTGAAGAAGTAAGAAAGGTAAAAAAAAGTACAAGTTATGTTATTGAAAACCCAACTTCAGTTTCAAAAGATATTACAATATCAGAAGCAGTTTCTATCATGGATAAAGAAATTGTAACAAGCCTTTTAGTAAAGGAAAATGATGAATTAATTGGTATATTTACTTCAAGAGATTATCTTTTTGAAGATAATTGGGATAAAAAGATTTTTGAAGTAATGACACCTAAAGAAAAATTAATAACTGCTCCTGATAATACAACTATTGATCAAGCTAAACATATTCTTCACGAGCATAGGATTGAAAAACTTCCATTAGTTAAAGATGGAAAAGTGACAGGTTTAATGACTACACAAGATATTAAAAAAATTGAATTCTGGCCTAATGCATCACGAGATGAAAAAGGACGTTTACTTGTTGCTGCTGCTGTTGGAATAAAAGATTCTGAAGAAAGAATACAAGCATTAATTGATGTAGGGGTAGATGTTATAGTATTAGATATTGCTCATGCACACTCAATCCATATGATAGAAAAATTAAAACAGCTTAAATCAAAATTTAAAATTGATATTATGGTTGGTAACATTGCTACAGCTGATGCTGCAAAAGATCTAATTGAGGCTGGTGCAGATGGTTTAAAAGTAGGTGTTGGTCCTGGAAGCATTTGTTCAACAAGATTAATGAGTGGTGCAGGAGTTCCACAATTAACTGCTGTTATGGATGTAGCAAGTGTTGCATCACAACACAATGTTCCTATCTGTGCAGACGGTGGTATACAACTTCCTGGTGATATTCCTAAAGCATTAGCAGCAGGATCTGACACTGTTATGTGTGGAAGTTTATTTGCAGGGTGTAAAGAATCTCCAGGAATAATAATGACTAAGGATGGTAGAAGATACAAACGATATATAGGTTCTGCAAGTTATGAAAATAGTCATAATCGGGCTGAAAAAGAAACCGGTAAAAAAGTTAAAGAAAAACTTGATGTTTTTGTAGAAGGAGTTTCAAATCTTGTAGAGTATAAAGGGACTGTATCAGATATTATTTCTACACTTATGAATGGGCTTAGAAGTGGAATAAGTTATTGTGGAGCAACAGATATTCCAGAATTAAAAAAGAATGCAGAATTTATACGAATAACTGATGCTGCTAGAGTTGAGAGTGCAACACGTGGGAAAAAGATTGCAGATTAATTCTTAGAATTTTTAATTATAATTGCACTATAAATCTAAATAAAAAAATCTTACTTAGAATGTATTAATAGGGCTATCTTACTAATAATCTCTTACTAATAATTTAATAATATATTTTTTTCTTATATTATCATTTATTGCCTAATTCTAAATACTTTGAAGTAAATCATGATATAGTTTAGTAAAAACTTCATAATCTTTTTTTTGTTCTATTGCAATCATATCTCTTTTACTTAGATCCTCAATAAATGATTCTACTCTATAATCAGTTACAAAAAATAGAGCAGAATTTATCTTATCTTGTATTTTTTCATCTTTAAATTCTATAGAATATTCACTAAGTTGTTTTATTAATTTAGACTGCTTTTTATGGATTTCATTTACATCGATACTAATCTCATCAATATTAAGAATACTATTTACTATTTCATTATTTAATCTATGTGCATCTGATTCTGAAGACATTACATTTTGTGACTGATTCTTCTTTGCAATCATATATCCTTGAATAAGTATATCAATTGCTTGGTATTGCAATAGTGCTTCATTTAATTGTGGAATAATTGTCTCATAATATCCTTTAGTTCTAACCTCGAAATCTTTTTTTGGGTTTGAACCTTCAACTATACAATTTATCAACAATGCATAATGTTCATCACTAATTCTTTTTGATAATCTTAAATCTATAAACTGCTCATTAAAATCCTTCGGGTCACCACCAGTCATACCAACAATAAATGCATCATAATGCTTTTTTACTGCAATCGCTAAGTCATTACCAGTTCCATCTAGCATATCTTTATCTGTTATAATGGCTTCAGGTTTATTTTTTATAGCAATTTCTATTCCTTCTTTAGTATTTTCTGCAAGCATTACTTCTAAAGGTGTATAGATAGATACATATCTTCTAAGTTTATCCAGTTGCATTTTATCATCATCAACTAATAATATTTTTTTTATCATCTTAAATTACCTCCTGATAAATATAATGATTCTTTTTTTTGTTCTGGCACCCTAGCTTCTATTATTAAAGGGATCATAAGCGAATCTTGATATTTATCTAAATCATTTTTTTTTGTATCAAATGGTTGGTTTATCTTTTCAATCTCAATCAAAAATGGTTTATATGCTTCAAATACTTGTAATGCTTGATTCTCATTTAAGTTAGAATTATATCTTGGAAAAATCTCACCATATTCAGCAATATCATATTTTACGCTACGACCATTATTACTTATTTCTATTTGAGCCTCTTCTTCTTTTGAGAATCTAACTGTTAGTTTATTATTCTCATCTATATTCATACAATATTCAATATTATTTGAATCACCTGATATATTAAATTTTAATTTTCCTTTCTGTGCTTTTCTAACTTGCTCAAAATAATTTTTAACTTTGTAAATACTATTATCAAGCATTTTACCTAGTTCTTGTAAATCTTTTTCGTTAGCATATTGCATGATATTTGAATGAAACATTGCATTAATATTATCAAATAAAGGTTTTGCAAAAGCATTATTTACCCTTACTCCTAAAATAATATTATCAATACTATCTTTTTGACTCTCGCTAATACTATCTATAGTCATGTATTCATTTCTAGGTCTTTCATCTATATTGCTTATTTCAGGGTAAGCTCCTATTTCAATTATTATTTGTGGTTGATTATCCCTAATTCCTAAATTTGTAAAATATTGTTTAGGTTTTCCTTCATCTTCTCCAAGATAATAAGCTCTATTATGAGTTTGTTTTTTTAATCTTTGTTCTAAGTTCATTCTTTTTCACCTAATATTAGTTTTTTAAATATTCATTTTTGATACATATCTCTAAAGTATCTTCTTTGCTCTTTTAGTGATATAAAGCCATCATTATTTCTATCCATTGCTCTAAGTATATCGTAATGGCTACCTTCTCCTCTGCTGCGTTCTCTTTCAATCATTTCGATAAATGGTATTTCATATGCAACAATATGATAATTAGGTTTACCAATATTATGATCAGGTAGTCTTTGCATTTCTATCTCAAAATATGCATTCTCTGTTTCTCTTCCAATAATTACTGGTCTTTGGTTTGCACAACCTGCACTTAATCCTACCATTAATGCCATGGCAGCTGCAATTTTATTTACTTTATTTCCAATATTCATTTCTATCTCCTCCATTTTTTGATATTTAATTTATTATTTAATTTCTAAATTAATTTTGTTACTATTGTGTGATTAATTAATTATAATATATATTTATTGCATATTAAGAATATTTTTAATATTCTTTTTCAAGAAAAATAGTAAAATTTATAAGATTCAATTGTTTTTTGATTATAATGCGTAGAAATATAATAAAACAAGGTAAAAATTCTTATACCATGACTATGCCTATAAGTTGGATTAGGGATAACAATATTGATGGTGGGAGTGAAGTTTTAGTTGAAGAAGAAGATAATAATATAATAATATCAACTATTAATAAAGCACCTCTTGAAACAAGCATCATTGTGAATTTAAAGAAATTTTCAGAGAGAAGCATAAAAAATATTATTTTTCAGTTATATAGAAAAGGATATGATAAAATAACTTGTACTTTTCAAAACTTGATTCAACGTGATATCATTAAAAAAATTGTTAAGAATAATCTTCTTGGTTTTGAAGTAATTATTGAGAAAAATGATAAAGTAGTCATAGAGAATATTGCTGAACCCTCCAAAGAAAAATTTATTTCTTTACTGAATAAACTTTTTTTTATTATAAAAACAGATGCTAGAGATATAATTTCTGAATTAGAAAAAAATAATTTTTCAAATCAAGAAAACCATAAAGATAATAAGAATATATTTGATGTTTATACTAATTTTTTAAGGCGAATTGTAATAAAAGAAAAGTTAGGAGGAAGTAAAGATTCTTATCTTCTTTTTTATTTTATATCTCAATTATCATATATTCAACATTCTTTTTTTTATTCTTATAATTATTGTCTAAAAAATAAAATTAAAATTGATAGTTATTCACTAAAAAAATTAAATGAATTGCTTGAGCTTATTAATACTCTTTATGAATCATTTGTATCAAAAGATATTGATAAATCACATTTAATTGGTGAAAGATATATTATTATGAATGAAGAAATTATGGCCCAGATTGATAAGCAGAGTGTAAAAAATAAAAGTATACTATCACATATTTTAATTGGATTAAGGTTTATTCATCTTGCATCAACAGTTATTTTTGGATTATCTGATTCTAAAAAAATATAACTTTAGCATATATCAGAATTGTTTAATTAGAACTTAATTCTATACCTTTTTCTTTAAGTTGTTTATACAGCTTTTGTATTGGTTCATTTATTGTATATCTTATTCCCTTCATACCTATCCTTTCAGCTGCTTCAACATTTTCCTGCTTATCGTCTATAAAAATACATTCTGCTGGCTCAAGTAAATGTGTTTCCAAAACAAATTTATATATTTCTTGTTCAGGTTTTCTCGAACCTATTTTATGTGAGTAATGGACAAAATCAAACAAGTCAAAATAATTATTTCTTCTTTTATTTCCTGTTTCAATCTCAGGTGTTGCATTTGAAATCATTAATAAATTATAACCTAAATCTTTCAAGACTTTTATTAGTTCAATAACATCATTTGATACATATGTTGTTAGGCTTTCTAATGCCGATGCTGCTTTTTCAATATTTATTTTATTTGCAATTATTCCTTGTGATTGAAGAAAAGTGCACCAGTACTCTTCACTTGAAATAATACCTTTTGAAAGCTTTTCAAGCATATTATATCCAGTAACATTCTTCATTTGAAGAACTATTTTAATATTTTCTTGATCTACCTGTATTCCTAAATTCTCTGTTATAGCATTAGCTACTTTACCCCAATCTTGCCAAACAATAACATTTTCATTGTCAAATATTATAGTTTTTTTCATTTTTATTATCTAATTATGTAAATTTGTTATTACTTTTTATGCTACTTTTTTGTTATCATAAACAGTAATTTGCTTGTAAACTCTTATTACTTCTAACATATGTTGTGCAACTTTCTTATTTTCTGGCTTGTAATATAAAGTTCTCATTGCTTCAAGCAATATTGAATCATATACATTTTGTTTTAAATCTTCTATGCTCTCTGAAATAGGCAAATCAGCAACCTTTCTCATAATTGCGTATGCTTCAATATAATCATCAATTTTATCAATCTCTAATATTTCTTTTGAATCAAGAACAGCTTTTGCTATATCTTTATATTCTGTTGATATTTTTGCAGATCCAAAATCAATTAGCACATTATCACCATTCATCCAATTATCCCATTTTGCATCACCATGTGTGAATACCAATGAATCTAATTCTTTTGAATCCTTACTTCTGCGTCTATCATATATATCTTTTTGTCGTCTACTTGCAAGACTATATGCTTCTTGCAATTCTTCATCAAATACTTTATGGTATTCTTGATTTGTTTTTTCAACTTTTGTTTTAATTTCTTCATAACTAAAATCATGATACCTAATTAAATTCATTTCTCTTACTTCATCTTCACTGAATTCATCTTTGAATCCTGAATGAAGTAATGAAAGTGTCATAAGTCTTCTTAGGACTATATCACTTTTTAATGCACATATAGCACTGTCATAATCTAAATTTGCTTCATTCTTTGATATTGAAAATACTATTTTTCGAATAATTTGTTCTAAGAATGAACTTTCAGTAGTGATAATAGAGGATAAATCTTTTTTTCTGTTCCCCTCTCTATAATTGATATGAGCAAAAAGTGAATCATTATGTTCTGGGTATAAATCTTCTTTCTTTGCTTCTTTTTCTTTTTTTGTAATAATAATATAGTAACCATTAAGACTGAGAAAATCCATTTCTTGATTTCTTTTTTGTCTTTCTTTTATTTCTTCTGGTTCTAATATACCTACTAAAGAATCTAATGAGTTATGAGTTGCAGGAACTTGACATAATCCTTTCATAGGTGCATAGCTTTGAAGTTTTGATAGTATAGTATACTCTCTTCTAGCAGTCTGCTCATCATTATATATTTTGAATACTCTTCCTTTTACAATTCCTACTAATGTTGAAGAACTTTCATTAGTCAATATTCTGAATTGTGATGCGGGATATCTAAGAGTATCTGTATTATTCTCCATATACATTTCTTTTTTATCAGGTATTATGCCAATAAGTTTTTCAATTATCTTAGTGAGTTCTTTTTGTTCAATCTCATCATCTAAACTTAAACCTGCAATATTTCCATAAATATTTGGTTCATTAGTTATTTTATTCCTAACTAATGATTTTATTGCTTTCTCTAATTTATTAGGTTCTAAATCAACAATCTGATTACCAGAATATCTATTTCTTATTCTTGTAACTAAATCTTGAAAACTCATTTTAATACCTCATTTATTGCAAACTCAAATGCATGAGATTTATTTCTAAATTGTTTTCTCCTCATAGCTTCATATACTTTAAATAGTGTTTCTTTATCCACTGATATTGATATTTTATGTTTCATTCTTATCGAATCCATTTTTGTTATTTATTATTCTATTTTTAGTAAACAATTTCTGTGTTTATTAACAAACAATAATTGAATTATTATGTGGTTTTATGTCATACTCAGTAATACTATTATATAAATGTTTCTATTTTTACTACTAATAAGTAACTACTTAATTAAATGTTATTAACATATATTTCTAGGTTAATTAAATCTATAAATAAGCATTAAATCTTATCTTATATGATTAATCCTGAAAATAGTAATATTGAAGATTATCAACCAGAATGGAGTACAAATGAGTTACTTGTTAGATATGAGAAAGGAATATCACATCAATTTTTAAGAGAACTTTTGAGAAATTTAGGTTATCAAGTATCTGATAAAAAATATGATCATGATGATGCTGTGATATTAATTGCAGATTCTTTAGAACATGAGAAAATAAGAAAGCATTTAGCAAAATATCCTGAATTTATTAATAGTATTGATAGAAGAGATTTACGCTATGATAGAAGGGTAGAAGGATTGGATAGATTAGTTCAAATGACTCAAGATTTACCATTTAATCTTGCTGAATTACCAAATAAGTATTATGTTGAAGAACTCGAAAAAGTAATAGCATATATTAAAGAACTAAAACCTTAATTATTTTTTAATATAATTTTTCTTAAATAAACAATATGTTTGTTTTAAGTCATTTATCAATCTATCTTGCAAGAAGACTTAATAATCCTTTTTGAGCTAAGAATATTACAAAAAAACCACTAATTAGCGGTGCATTTAATCCATAAACCATTAATCCAATATATAATCCTGCTAATGCATCAATTATGCTAGGGATATCTTTAAAAGTTGCAAATAATATTCCTTTTAGCATTAATAACATTCCTAATTTCATTATTATTGAATTAGGTATCCATGCAAATAGTAGAATGCAAAGCATGCATGCTAAATCAAAGATTCCTAAAAATTTTACAATCATAAAAAGTAGAAAATCATTCTAATTTAAATAAATATACCTATAATTACTACAATTAGTGTAATAAATACTAAATTGTAAAATATTCCTCTAGGCCCATCTGTTTTTGCTCCTAATTTAATTAATTTAATAAAAAACGGAACTGCAAATGCAAATATTGCTCCAATAATTAATGCTGAAACTGTAATTCCTAAAAACATCGAAAAACTAGTAAACATTTCTTCAAAAAAGAATTTCATAAGAACTAATCCTACAAATAAGCTAAGTAATCTTAATGTAAAATCTTTTTTCTTTCCATGCGCAAATTGGTTATCATTACTTGTATTAAAATAACTAAGTATAATATCATGAGGATCTTGAATATGCAAATCTGCGTCAATAATTATTGTATGTTTAGGTTCATCGTCTGGCATTTTTGATTGCTCCTTTTTCATTTTCATACCATAAATCTAACATTTGTTCATATTTTAATTTTAATTGTTTAAATTGATTTGCTTGCTCAAATATATCTCGTCCTGATTGTTTTTCTTGCATATCAAGAAGATCCAATCCTTCATTTATAATAATATTTGGAAAAATCTGAAATTCATGAAAATACACATTATATTCTTTTGTAGTGTCGATTATCATATCTGTATGGCCTTTTAATCTTACATAAGTATGTATTTCTCCATCATTATCAAAAACAAATTCTCTATTTCCTGCTTGTACATATGATGCAGGTTCTCCATTTGCAATCATTAAAGCTCTAAATAAAGTATTTCTGTCAATATCAGAGCTTATTCCTTCTTGCAATACTTCATGGGCAGTTCTTGGTTTATAGCTCTCATGTTGAATAGTAGGAAGTTTGTTAATATAATCTATCATCTGCCCTATATCATATACTTTTACTTTTTCAGCATGTTCTCTAACTAAGTCGCTAATTCTAGTTAGAGGACCTTCTTTTAACCAATCCATTTTGTTAAGGTATAAAAACTTGATATTTATAAATCTTTCGTTTTGTAACTACTTATAAGTGATTACTTAAAGATCATATCTCTATTCAGATTGTGGAAAAATATATATAGAGTCATATTTACAATAGTTTAATGCAAAAAAAATTTGACAAAATCAAGAAACTTTATGATGAATTTCATATAAATATGTTATCAAAAGGCCGTTTAATGCTAAAAGATACAGGTAGAGGATATTGGGGTATAACACCAACAACTGAAATTTTTGAATTATTTCAAAAAACAAAATTAAAAACTCATAAAAGATTCTTAGATTTAGGTAGTGGTGATGGTAGAGCTGCAATAGTAGCTAGTATTTTTACGAATTCAACTGGCATTGAATTTGATAATGAATTACATCATTTTGCATTAGAACATGCAAAAAAATTAAATGCAAAAGTTAAATTAATTAATCAAGATTATATGGAACATACATTAAAAAATTATGATTACATCTTCATTGCTCCAGATAATCCTATTTCAGAGGATTTAGAAAATAAGTTATTGCAAGAAATGAGTAATAAAGCTAAATTAATAGTTTATGGTCCACATTATCATCCTAAAGAATTAAATAAAATTGAAACACATGATATTAAGGGAAGCTTAGTAAGTGTTTTTAAAAAATGAGTTCTCAGATAGAATATTTGGATTTCGTTGATGATACTGATAATGTAGTTGGTAGAGCAAGTAAAAATGAAGTATATGAAAAAAAACTTAGGCATAGAATTTGTCATGTATTAATTCTTAACAATAAAGGAGATATGGCTCTTCAATTACGTTCATCTACTGTTAATTTTTGTCCTAATCATTGGTCAACTGCAGTAGGGGGTCATGTCCAATCAGGTGAGACTTATGAACAAGGAGCAATTAGGGAGTACCAAGAAGAACTTGGAACAACAAGCAATCTTAAATTAATCGGAATTGATTCTTATAGTAATGATGGAACGCCTGATAAATTTTTAGCAACATTTAAAACAATTTATGAAGGACCTTTTCAATATGAAGAAGGAAAAGTTACAAAAGTCGAATACTTTTCTATTGATGAAATTAAGTCAATGATAAAAAATGGCGAAAAATTTCATCCAGAATTGTTATTTATATTGAAGAAATATTATTTTTAGAATTTTTTTTATCAGATAATAACTAAAGTTATAATTAATATATTGTTTTTTGAATTATAAGTACAACAATTATCCAAATAATATATGCAATTAATAAACTATAAATTAAATTTATTTTATTTAATAGAAAGTACATTATAATTAAGAAAATTAGAGTAGGAATAATAAAATAAATTGCTGATAAAATTAATTGTTGTGTAGTTTGTAAAGAATTTTCATATCTTACAAAAATAATAGATAAAGTTGTTATTATTGGGGCAACTGCAAGAATCCCACCCCATTTCGGATGTATATAATTAGCCAATAAAGTTATTCCTAAAAGTAAACTGCCTCCAAGAATAAATTTTAATATTAAATATAGTGTGCTCATAGTTTTTAGAATATTCTTTTATATTTATTTCTCATTAATTCTTAAGGTAATATTTAATTTCTTGTATTATTCCTTTAATCATTTCATTATAAGAGTATTTTGGCAATTTTAATTCTTCAAGCTTATTCAATTTTTCTGAAAAAGTAGGTGTCAAATCTTTTTTATTCTCTGGAAGAACCTTAATACCAAAAGGTATTAAGATATCTTTTGCAATTTCGTATCGATTTTTCAATTCAGGAACACTTATAGGTATTATTTCATTATTGATTCCTCGTTCTAATATTGTTTCTATTATATCAACAATATGTTTTAACCAAGTGGGTTGAAATTTCCAAGAAGTATCATAAACTGCAGGAATTTTTTCAGTAATATTTTTTAGAAATCTGTTGAAAGGTCTATCATTAATTGTATTAGGACTTAATCCAACAATTAATGAAGGTCTTAATATTATATATCCAGCATTTACTTCTTTAACATATTCTTCACTTGCAATTTTAGTTTTTCCATAAATACTTTCTTTATCTGCAACAGCAAAAGAAGATATTAAAATAATTTTAGAATTGATTGTATTTGCAGCATCAACTAAATATTTTGTTCCGTATTTATTTATAGTAATTGCTTCTTCAGTATTTTTTTCACACCATCCTCCACTAGCAATTGCTGCTACATGAATTATTACATCTGGTCTTTTTGTTTTAATAAAATCATTAATATTCTCTTGATTAGTAATATCTAATTTTTCTAATTCTGGTAATAATTTATTAGAATTATAAGTACCAATTACAAAATACTTTTCTTTTAGTCTTAAATAAATACTTGCACCAACATAACTACTAGCACCTATAATTAAAATTTTCATGATTTTAAAATACAATGATAATATAAAAAGATTACTATACTTCTTTTCTGTTTTAATTGAACTATCTTAAAGATAATACATTTTAAGAATTAAAATATAAAACTATAAGAATAATTAATAAAAAATTACTTAAAACAATCTCTTAAAAAAACCACTCTTTTTTGATTCCTCTTCAATTTCTTCATACAATTTCTTTTCTTTTTTATTTAATTTGTCAGGTATTTTAACAATTATTTTAACCATCTCATCCCCTGTTTCTCCACCATGAATGTCTTTTATTCCTTTGTCTCTCATTCGAAAAACAGTTCCAGGCTGTGTTCCTGGTGGAATTTTTAATGTTGCTTTTCCAAGTAATGTTGGAACTTCAATATTTGTTCCAAGTGCTGCTTGTGAAACACTAATTGGTATTTCAATATGTATATCATTATCTTTTCTAACAAAATGTTTATGCGGTATAACACTTACAAATACATACAAATCTCCATTATCGCCTCCTTTAGGAGCTGCATCACCATGATCTTCTAACCTTAATCGCATCCCATCATCAATCCCTGCAGGGATATTAACTTGAATCTTTTTTGTTTCTCTTACTACTCCAGTACCATCACATTTTCTACACTCATTTTTAACAGTAGTTCCTTCTCCTCGACATTTTGGACATGCAGAAGTTGTTTGAAATAATCCAAATGGTGTTCTTTGTGTTCTTCTTACTTGTCCTTGTCCTTTACAGTCTGGGCAAGTAATAATATCATCATCAGATTCTGCGCCTGTTCCATTACATGCTTTACATTTTCCAAGTCTATTATATTCAATATCTTTTTTTACACCAAATGCTGCTTCTTCTAAAGAAATTTCAATATCGTACCTTAAATCACTTCCTTGTGATCTTCGCCTCCTTCTTCCACCTCTACTACCAAATCCAAATGAACCACCAAACATTTCACCTAAATGATCAAAAATACTATCAAAATCACCTGCTTCACTAAACATATCTTGGAAATTTCCAAAATCAAAGCCTCCTTGCCCACCTTGTCCAAATCCTTCAGCAGTGCCAAATTGATCATAATGCTGTCTTTTTTTATCATCACCTAAGACTGCAGCTGCTTCATTTATTTTTTTAAATTTCTCAGCATCACCAGATTGTTTATTATCTGGGTGATATTGTTTTGCAAGTTTTTTGTAAGCTTTTTTAATCTCTTCTCTAGTTGAGTTTTTGCTTACTCCAAGAATATCATAATAATCTTCGCTCATTTTATTATATTTTTGTATTTTCTATTCTTTTATTTATTATTTTTTATTTGATTATTTATTATTAATTTATAAGTTTAATTAACTTAGTAGTCTTCTATAATTAAATATGGCTTTATACTATCTTCATTAATATCTTCAGGTTTTATATCTAAGTTTTTAAAGATTTGTTTTTCAAGTTCAATAAGTGGATCAATAATTTGATCTATTAAATTTATTAAATGAGGATATCTTATTTTACCATCATTTATTCTTTGATTAATGCTCACAATAGTGTCATGCTGAACCCGTTTATCAGCATAATATACTATTTTACTTTCCCAATCGGTTAATCCTTCTTTTCTGATTATTTGATCAGTTCTGTGATTAAATATTACATTCCCAATATTTGGAAATCCTAATTTTTTTAGTAATAATGCTCCATCTTCTTCATGAAATTCATCTCTATCATTTTTAAGACAATATTCTTTCTTTATGTCATGTAATAATGAGGCATTATCAACAAGATCATAGTTAATGTCTACTCCTTTGTTAATTAATTTACTTGCTATCAATTTAGCAACTGCATTTACTTTTCTTGAATGTAAAAATATCTTTTTAGATATATCATTCTCTTTAAGGAGTAATATACATTGTTCTGATGTTAGTTTTTCTTTCATTATATTATTATATTCTTGTTATTTTTTTATATTTCTTTTAACTCTTGTCTTAATTTTTGTTTGCATTATATTTAAATAAAAAAATAAAAAAAGACAAAATAAAAAAGCTTCTAATGATTTCTTATTAACAAATAAAAGGAACTATTTTTTCTTATCCTCTTTTTTAGTCTCTGGTTTATCATCAACAACTTCTGCATCTACTACATCATCCTGATTCTTGTCGTTATCTTTTTTGTCTTTTTTGTCATCTGTCGTACCTGAACCTTTTTCTTCCGCAGCTTTTTTTTGTGCTTCTGCAGCTGCTTTTTGATACATCTCTTGAGCAACTTTACTAAACTTCTCTGTCATTTCTTCTTTTTTCTTTTTTATTTCTTCATATTTATTTTCTTTGTCTTTTAGTAATTCCTTCATTTCTTCAATATCTTTCTGGATTGGTTCAATTTCTTTTTTGTCAACTTTGTCTCCCATTTCTTTTATTGTTTTCTCATATTGGAAAATCATGCTTTCAGCTTCGTTTAATGTTTCTATCTTTTCTTTTTTCTTTTTATCTTCTTCTGCATGAGCTTCCGCATCTTTTTGCATCTTTTCAATATCTTCTTTTGTAAGATTACTACTTCCAGATACAGTTATATGCTGACTTTTCCCAGTTGCCATATCTTTTGCAGAGACATTTACAATTCCATTTGCATCAATGTCAAACGTTACTTCAATTTGAGGAATTCCTCGGGGAGCTGGAGGTATCCCGTCGAGGTCAAATCTTCCTAAACTTTTATTATCAGCAGCCATCGCTCTTTCTCCTTGTAAAACATTTATAGTTACAGCAGGTTGATTATCTGCTGCTGTTGAAAAAACCTGGCTTTTCTTTGTAGGGATGGTTGTATTTCTTTCAATTAATTTTGTAGTAACTCCTCCTAATGTTTCTATTCCTAAGCTTAATGGAGTTACATCAAGTAACAATACATCTTTCACATCCCCACTAATAATCCCTGCTTGAATTGCTGCACCCATAGCTACAGCTTCATCTGGGTTGACTGTTTTATCTCCTTCTTTGCCTGTAATTTCTTTTACAAGTTTTTGAACAGCAGGTATTCTTGTGCTTCCACCGACTAGTAATACCTTATCAATTTTAGTATCACCTGCATCTTTTATTGCTTGTTCAGTTGGTCCACGTAATTTTCCAAGGATGTCACTGATTATATCTTCAAATTTTGCTCTTGATAATGTTAAATTTACATGCTGTTGTTGTGTGATATATGGTATATTTATTGTTGCAGATTGTGATGTACTTAATTCAATTTTAGCTTTTTCTGCAGCATCTCTTAATCGTTGAAGTGCAACTTTATCAGCTCTTAAATCAATTCCATTATCTTTTTTGAATTCAGTTGCAATCCAATCAATTATTTTTTCATCAATATCATCTCCTCCTAAATGATTGTTACCTGAAGTAGCTTTTACTTCAAATACTCCTTCATCTAGTTCAAGCACTGATACATCAAATGTCCCACCACCAAAATCAAAAACTAATACATTATGTGCTTCTGATTTATCCATTCCATATGCTAAGGATGCAGCAGTTGGTTCATTTATAATTCTTAAAACATTTAATCCTGCAATTTTTCCTGCATCTTTTGTCGCTTGTCTTTGTGAATCATTAAAATATGCTGGTACTGTAATTACAGCATCTGTAACAGGATGTCCAAGATATGCTTCTGCGTCTGATTTTAATTTTTGTAAGACTATTGCAGATATTTCTTGAGGTGTATAATCTTTTCCATTAATATTTATTTTCTCATCAGTGCCCATATGTCTTTTAATACTTCTTACTACATGTGCTGGATCTATTATAGCTTGATTTTTAGCTACTTGTCCAACAACTCTTTCTTTTCCATCAGGTTTTATCCAAACTACAGAAGGTGTAGTTCTTGTACCCTCAGCATTTCCTATAATTGTAGCTTTTCCACCTTCCATTACAGCAACTGCTGAAAATGTAGTTCCAAGATCAATTCCAATTCCTTTTGCATGTGTTGTCATTTTAATTACCTCCTAAATCTTTACGTCTGTGCTCTTAGACGCATTCTCATCTTTATTTTTTTTATCTTGATTATTTCCACTTAATTTATTCTTTGGTTTTGCAAGTTTTACTCGAGCATGTCTTAGTATTTTTTCATTCAGCTTATATCCTTCCTCTATTACTTCTATAATTGTATTTTCTGGTTTATCACTTTCTTCTTGAAGTAATGGTTCATGAAGTTCAGGATCAAATTTTTGATTTATTGATTCTATTTTTTCTAATCCTTCTTTCTTCATAATCTCCCACAATTGTAAATAAATCATTTCTATTGCTTTTACAAAACCATCATGATTTTCTTTTGTTTTATTATCTAGGCTTCTTTGAAAATTATCTAATACAGGTATTATCTGCATAATTATATTTCTGTTAGAATATTTTGTAAATTCTTCTTTATCCCTGTCAACTCTTTTTCTATAATTTTCAAATTCAGCTTGTAATCGCTGAAGTGTTTCTTGCAATTCTTGTTCTTTATTTTTTTTCATTTTTTGTTCAATTTCAGTATTTATTTCATTTTCTTGATTAATAGGTTCAATTTTATCTTGGTTGATATTTTTGTTATTATCTTTTTCAAAGCTTGTTTGTTTAATATTCTCTTGATTATCTTTTTTCTCACTCATAATAATCACCCAAAATAATTAGGAACCTCTTCTTTCATTGTTGTTTTCTTTTCTTTCTCAATTTTTTTGATTGCTTTTGGGATTTCAATCTTCCCAAATTTTTTTTCATAATCTTTTAATGCTTTAACAAGCATGTCTCTTATCATTGTTGCATGATAAGGATCAATCATAACTAAATTATGTTTTAATGCAAAAGTAGGATTTTCTCTACTTCTTTCATCAATTCTTGGACTTATACTTTTAAAATCTAGAAAAAACATTGTTGGGTTAAAATTAATACTAGCTTGATGAGCATAAAAAGCATCTCCGTCATTAATGTTTAAGTTTATTTTTTGTTCCATTTTTCCACCTTTTTAGTTATTTTTATGATTATATTTGTCATAATATATTACTTATCAATTCTGTTGATTTTAAATCAACGAGAAGTAGATAAACTCAACTAATATTTAAATATTTCGTTTTTATTGTTCTTTTTATGATTATTTGACTATATTTGCACCATTTTTAAACAGCTATTTATATATTATAATAGAGAAAATAGGATTAAACTTTAAAATAAGTTTATTTTTATTTTTATGATTATTTTTATTATAACTTTGTCTCTCTTTAATCCTAAAAGTTATTATTTTCAAAATAAACTTATACTCTCTTAAAATGAATTAAAATAACCGGCACCATAGAAACCCTATTTAGAAAAGTATAAATAACACCTTATTGTCTTTAATTTTGAGATTTAACGACAATAATTGAGGTGTTATTTATGGATGTAATAAAGTCAAAATTCAAAAAGTTTTCGAAAATTGTAAGCAAATTATGTATTTTTGGACAAGTTCCTATTTACAATAGCAAATATTCAAATAAAATATTCACAAATATACAACATTTGTTCCTTTTGGTAGCGAAGGAACATACAACTTACGGTTATCGTAAGTTTATTGAGTCATTATATGACTCAAAAATACCTCAATATATTTCACTAAATAAAATACCTCATTTTACGACGCTACATAAGTATGCAAATAGATTAAAATCTAAGATAATTAATAAGCTTATTTTTTTAACTCGTCATTTATTCAAAGAACGTGGAACATTTTTTGGAGTTGATAGTACAGGTTTAGAGCTAGATCATGCATCAGCACATTATTGTAAAAGAATTGATAGAACAAAACCTGTAAAAGGTTTTGTAAATTTAAATGCAATAAGCGATTTACATAATAAAATAATCTTGGCTACCAAAATTAGAAAACATCGTCGACATGACTGTGTAGATTTTCTTTTAATGTATAACAAAGTCAAGTTTCTTGACTTTGATTATCTTGTCGCAGACAAAGGGTATGATTCTAATGAGAATCATAAATTAGTGTTTGAATCAGGTAAAAATAGCCTTATTTCTATGAAGTATAAACATTTACCATTATCTAAAACAAAAGGATGGTATAGAAAAAAGGCTAAAAGAACCTTTGAAGAAGGGTTATACAGTCAGCGGGAGCTGACTGAGTCTATTTTCTCTTCTTTGAAGAGAAAATTTGGCTCTAAACTTAGAGCTAGAAAGTTTCAAACACAGAAAAATGAGTTGTTATTTAGAATTTTAGCATATAATATCGAAAGAGCAATAAGAAATGCTTTGTTAATACTGAAATATTATATAGGAATTCTACAGAGCCAAAATAACCGTAAATTATTTAAATAATATAACTTAAAATTTACTTATTAATGTGTTTAAAATTAATTAAATAAGGGGTATTAAAAGCATTTTAATTAAATTTAATATTAATAGTAAAATGTTTTTAATTTTTTGAATTTAAAAAAGAGGTAGTAATGGGTACGAAACAAGCTAAAAGTTTACTTCCATATCTGACAATAATTTTACTGATTATTGTTATGTTATTAGGGGTAACAATTGGCGTAAAATTAGACGCTAATATAGATAACGACACCATCAATCTAGGTGACGAGATAGTTATAGATGTAGTACCTCCAAACGCAATTTTCTCTGGACAAATAATTAATCAATTTTATACTCAAACTTTAAACTCTTTAAGATTTACTCCAAGTTATTCAGGTAGTCATGAAGTTTTACTTGACCTATCACTTGATAATATTACTGTATCAAAAGTATTGAATTTTTATGTTAATGAGCCTTCTAATGCAGTTTATCAACAAGTTTCTAATTCTGAAGAAAAAATTGAAACTGATTATTTAACCGCAACAGAAACAATTCCTATAGTCGACGATAATATTCAAGATGATGATATTCTTAATGATAGTTTGTTAAATGACAGTATTCTTAATGACAGTATTCTAAATGATAGTTTGTTAAACGACAGCATTCTTAATGACAGTATTCTAAATGACAGTTTATTAAACGACAGCATTCTTAATGACAGTATTCTAAATGACAGTTTATTAAACGACAGCATTCTTAATGATAGTATTTTAAATGATAGTTTATTAAACGACAGCATTCTTAATGACAGTATTTTAAATGACAGTCTGTTAAATGATAGTTTGTTAAATGATAGTATTCTTAATGACTCATTAATTAATGAAACATTATTGATTGATGATCTTTTTAATGAAACAAATGCAACTTTGTTAATTAAATCTACTGGATTAATGCAATCAGAAATAGTTATAGGTGAACCAGTTATATGGACAACAAGAATAGAAATTACTGCAAGTGAAACATTATCAAATACTGATATTCGTTTAGAAATACCTTCTGATTCAACAATTAATTTATCTATAAATTCTGATAAAAATAGATCGTCTATTAAGGAAAAAGTTAATCAAGCTTATGTTGAAGCAGAAGGAATTAAAAGAACTTTATCAAATCGGCCTGTAAGAAATTTTATGAGTAATATGTTCACAACTAAGGAAGATGCTGAAGAAGTAAAAATAAACATAAATGATTCTTTAATCAAAAAAGATAATTCATATTTAGTAATTCCATTTGATGATTTAGAACAAGATGAAACAGTAGTCTTAGAGGGTATTTTCATAACAAAAGCTCCAGAAATGAAACAAGCAGTTATCTCTAATGATGATTCAAATTTTGTGAAGGAATTACTTATTTCTTCAGATGCTTCTATACATTATCATGATGTTGTGGTTGAAGTTGAAATTCCAACAACTTTACCTGATTATGTTTCTTTAGTTTGGTTTAATGATAACGGAGAACAAGTTGATGTTACTAATCATCCTGATTATTCAATATCATATATTGATTCTACTAATAATGGATTTATTGATAAAGTAAGGTTTATTGTTCCTCAACTTTCAGAACATCGTTTTTTACTAATAGTTGAGCAGCTAGGATTTTTATCTTATTCAGAAATAATTGATGGAACTTGGACAGTTGAGTTTAACATTCCTTTAACAACATCAATTAAGATTGAAAATTTAAATCCAGAAGATATAACATTATCTAGTTTTACATATTGGACAGGCAATAATTGGCTTCAAGTTACCGGTATACAACAGTGGCCTAGTGTTGATAACGATTATGCTTTAATATCAAATTGGCAGTCATCTCATAAAAAAGGTAGACTTATTTTTAATATTAATGAGAGCTTATCATCTTATAATCTATTATTTACTATTGATGGTTTTGAATACTATGTTTCTAGTCAAGGAATGTATAAACAATTAGATAAAACATTAGATTTGAGTAACCTTATAATTAATTATTATTTATGTTCTTTCAATAATACTAGACATTTATGTAATCCTAGCACAAACCAACCAGGTTTTAGTGGTGAATTATTAACTGTTTTTCCTTTTACTGACTCATTAAGGTTACCTAAATTTATTGATATTGAAAGTGCAAGTATTTTTATTGAATTTCCTTTATCAGATTATATTAATAAGATTGTAATTCCTTCATCAAACAATCAGTTTATTCAGTCTTCAGACGATGATTTAATAATAAGCTCATTAAACTTTATAAGAAAATACACAGATAATAATTTAGTCAATAATTATAGCAATAATAATATTAATATTCGTGACATGAAAGTTCTTAATTTAAACCTTACTTCATCAGGAGATGAAATATTATTTGTTTCAGGTAATAGATTATCTGTATTTTCAAATAATTTAGTTCATTTAATAAATAGAACATTCCCTAATCAGTTATCAAAAATTTCACGTTCTTTAGGAGAGTATAATTACAATAATAACACATATTTTGGCACGCCAACTAAAGCTTATAATTTAGATAATGAAGCTAAATTTGATATCCCAATAGATATTGATGATCCTGAAGAAAAAGTATGTTATATAAGAACAGCATTACAATATGAAGGAAATAAAAACCCTATTCTAACTTTATCTATAGGTGGTTACCAATATCCTATTAACACTAATAATATTTTACAAGAAATTTTTACAAGCTTTAACAACTATAATCAAAACACAATCAATGGTGTAGCATGTATTGGTTGTGATTATGATGAAGGTGATTATAAAATAAATAATATTAGTCTTAACTTAAATAGTCTAAGTTCGTTAGCTAGTGATTATTCATCAAGCTCAATTTGTACAATAAGTCCACAAATTGCTTACAAAAATGATTCTGCATTACAACCTTTTGTTCAAATTGGTTCAAGTAGTCCAGTTCCTTTTTCTCTAACTCATAATCAAATGTCTGAGACAGTATTATACTATATGAATGATAAACCAGACAATGTTGATATAATTAATACTTCAGATTATGATTTCTCAGTTATTCTAAATAATCAACCAGATACTAATAATATTTGCTTAGTAAGAACTGCTTTATCTTATAAGGGTGATAAATATGATGCTCTGTCTTTAGAGTTAAATTCAAATCAATATGATATTGAAACTTCTTTTATAAAATATGATAACAAACTTTCTATAAAAAATATAACCAATAAAATAGCAACTAATTTAACTTGTGTTGGTTGTGACAATCAAAATGATATTAGTTTAGATATTTCAAATTTAGAAATACCTGTTACATTTGATGCATTTGAATGTTTTGCAGAGATTGGATTAAATTATATTAATGATGCAAATGCTAATTTGTTCCTTAATTTAGATGGTAATGACTTCGTAATACCAACAAATAATATTCAAACAAATAGTTCTTTTATTTTAACAAAAGAAGGTTCTACTGGTAGCCCTACAGGTGAAAATGATAACAATATTATCGGTGAAAGAGATGGGCTTAATCCAAAAATAATTCGTATGCAGTTTGATAATATGAATATCTCGAATCAAAAAGCAAAAGATTGCAATTTAGAAATAGCACTTTGTCTTGATAATAAAACTCAATCTCCACAATTCAATGATATTTCTATAATATTAGATAATGTCCAAAATACAGTAATATATACACCTGATGAAAATGTAATTCCTTATTGTGATGGTACAAGTGAATACGGTTGGGCAAGTATTCCAATTAGTTGTAATTTTTTGAATCAAGATACATTTGTTTATGCATATTGTGATGACTGTGATCAAGATAATTTTTATCGTGTGATGTTAGATAATGGTAGTAGTACATCTTCTGCTCAAATTGAAGAATCAAATATTGATTCTCCTGGAATCTCTTTAGATCAAGATTTCATGATTAGATTAACAAGTGATACTTCATTAAACTATGATTTAATTAATTTTTCTGTAGATTGTGATAAAATAGGTTCTGTTTCAGAAATTAATTTATCTTGCCAAAGTTGTAATGAACAATCATCATATAATTATTTATCATACATCCAAGATGGAGATGAAATACCTCTTATTAATTTTTACTCTGTAAATGCAAGCCGATATAATTATGTAGATACTGTTGTAGATTGTAGTGATTTATCATCCGGAAATAATAATATTAAATATAATTGCGAAACTTGTAACGAAAATAATTATTATAGAGTTTTTACAAATAATACTAACCAATTAATAGAAATAGTTGAAATAACTGATACACAAAATTCTTTCCAAAATGTTGAAATTTCTATTGATTGTAATTACTTAAGTAATAATAATAGAGTTTATTTTGGGTGTGAAGGATGCGATAATGATAATTACTATTATCTATCATTAATTGATAATAATGGTGATTCATTCTCCTCGTCTAATATTAATAATAATCTTCCAATTAATTATTACGATGTTAAACTATCTGCAAAAGTAGATTCATTAGAATTATTAGATAAATCATTTGTAACAACTGAAGTAAATTGTAGTAATATTACAAATGATGCAGAGATTATTTTATCTTGTGAATTTTGTGATGATGATAATTTTTATCGAATACTATCATCAAATGTTGTTACGGTTGATTCATATTATAATAATGATGAAATTGATGAAGGTTATATTTTTGAAATTATAAGTATAAATAAAGATGCTTCATCACAAGTAGTTGTAGGAGATCAAAATGGTATTATAAGGATCCTTGACGAATCTTTAAATATCCTAAAAAATATTTCATTAAATTCAATCATTAAAGATATTGAAATTGTAGATATTTATCCACAGTATATAGGAGAAGAAATCTTTGTTGCAACATCAAATGGGTTACGTGTATTTAGATCTAATGGTGAGGAAATTAGTTCTGCTTCTGATACAAATCCAGCATCATTTGTTTTATCACATAATAATAAATTATTAGTTGTTCGTGATAACGGTGATATTGAAGAATGTAACAATTTAGGATGTAGTTATGTTTATACTGTTGATGGCTTTGTAAATAGTATAGTCTCCGGTAAAGTATTAGATAATAATAATCCGCTAAATGAATTGGTAATATTAACATCTTCACAAGAGGATAATATAATAGTTCTTGATTCAGACTATAATGAAGAATTTAAATTTACTTCACAATTTGCAAATGATATTACTATTTCTAATACTTCTAATTATCCAACAAATGAAATAGTTGTACTAACGACAAATGAAATAAAAGATTATAGTTTATTCTATCCAAATTCTGTTACTATTAAGATTAATGATACAACTATTGATCCTAATTTAAATAATTTAAAATCAAATGTTACAATTGGCTTTAAGGATGAACTTGAGTCATATCTGAGTGATGCAAACTGCGATAATAATGTATGTTATGTTCCAGTTGAAATTTCAACTGATTCAAATACTAGAATTAAATTCTCTGAATTAAATGTTTCATTTAGTTATGATTTCATTCATGATATTGATGTAAAGAGTGCAAATATATATATGAATGATTCAAATTTTGATATTTCTTTACCTTCACCCTATGAAGTAAGGATATTATCATATAATAATTCAGGATATAACATTCCTATAGATTTATATGTTGAACAAATTACTGGTATAAGTAGCATAATTGCCAATAGTAATAATTTTTGGATAAATAGAGTTTCATGTAATGCAAATGAAGATATAGGTATTCTTGGTCCAAATAATGTATTAGGAAATTGTAATATGGCGTATTATGCTTATTCTAATTTTAATAAAAGACCTGATTATTTATGGAATTCACAAAATGTTGGATTTATAGTAAATAAAACTATATCTAATGAGACTGATGGTTTGCTTTATTATCATAATATTACTTTATCTAGAAATGCAACCCAAAATATTACTCAATTATTTTACAATTTAACTTTAGATCAAGAATTACCAGCTAAATCATATTATTTAAAAATTTATCATGAAGAAACAAATCTTACTCCAAGAATAGATTTGCTTTTATCTGATGATTGTGATATTTCTATAATAGATATAGAAAATAATTTCTCAGTATTTATGGATGAAGAAACTGAAATATTTAAATATTGTGCACAAAGAGAAAATCCAACTTCAAATCTGATTGATAAAATAATATTAGTACAACCTATAATGGGTGTTACAGGAACTAATTCTTCAAATTTAACATATTCTTTTATATCAGATACAAACGACCCACCAACTATTGTTAATATTTCTCAAGTTGACCCAGACCCTATTACTATGAATGCAACTTGGGGAGAAAACTATACAATTAATATTACATTTAATGATCCAAATAATGATAAAATAAATTTCACAGTTTTTGCTAATACCTCATTTGGTATATTCCAAATTTCTGATGAAGTGCAACAAGTAACTTCAGCTAATTATAATTATTCAATAAATATATCAACCAATCGCTCATTTGTTGGTGAAAATTATATTTATGTAGTATTTGCTGACATAGATGAGGATGGTGAACCAATAAGGGATTTCTTCCAATCAAATCAATTTGGTCCTTTTATTGTTAATAAGAGAGCTGTAGTAATCAGTAATTCTTCATTAAATGAAATAATAAATCGTAAAGATTCAACTTCAACTCAACTATTTGCTGAATTTAATGATACAAAAGGCGAATTAATTATCAATAATTTATTATGTACGATGTTTATTAATGAAGAATCAAGTCCATATGCTACTACATTATCAACAAATAATGGAAGATGTAATTTTAATCTTTATAGTCTTGCTCCATTAGTCTCTAATTATAGTTATACTATTCTTCTTGATGATAACTTATATTATATAAAAAATCAAACAGCATTGAATCATTTTTATGTATCAGATTCTCTTGTTCCAGTATTATCTTATGATTCTAACGGAAATATTAATGGTAATATAGTGTCATTAGGAAGAAATATAACTGAGGATTACTTAGAATTTAATTTTACAAATGCAATTTATTCAAGAGGAGGAGATATCAATCTAAGCGAATTTAATTTAACTTATAATTGGAGTATTAAAAATTCAACTCATGAATTAAATTCCTCTAGTTATAATATTGATGAAAATAATTTAACAAATGATTTCCCTATTAGAAATATTTTCGTTCCAAATCAAACTTTAATACCTGGAACATATAATTTATCAGTGTATTTAGAACAAAACTTTTCACAAAATTATTCTAATATTTCTCAAAAGGTAATTAATATTATAGGAAAAATAAAAGGAAATTACATAACAGAAGATGAAATAACATTACCTAAATCTTCAGATGATTTATTGCAAATAAATCTTACTGATGAATTTGATGAAACTTTATTGGGTATTGGGAATTACATTACTTTTAATTCAGAAAATTTAACTTGTTCAAACTTCATATTTAATACTTCAAATAATTATTATCAATGTACACTTTCAGCAAAACCAAATGCATTACCTGGCAATCATTCATATAATATATCCGTACAAAAAGATTATTATGAATCTTTGCAATTAGTGTCTCAAAATGTTACATTAGTTGGTTCTAGTTTAATGGCAGATGTTTCAATCTGGAAAGATAATCAAGAAAAAGATGTTAATGAATTTATATTTAATAGAACTTCAGGAAAAGATTTTATTGTAAATGTAACTAATATTACAGATGGATTTATTCCACTTGACAATGTAAATTATAATGTTAGTTTTAGTCACTCATTTACTAATCCTTCAATAGGTGTGACAGACTCAACAACAGAGAATAATTTCATTGTATCTAAACAATTAAGTCCTTCCACTCAATTAGGTGATTTAACAATTAATGTTACATTATCTAAAGAAGGTTTTGATAATTTTACAAAATTGATTAACATAACAATTTATAGTGATTTTGTAATTGATGATTATACTGATGATTTAATTGTATTTAGAAAAGACTATAATAATGAGAATAAAATAAACTTATCTTTTTATCTAACGGATACTAGCCAAAATCCTTTTGATTATGGAGCAATTGGTACTGACATTAACTTTACTATTAACTTTAATATCAGTCATGAAGAATGTAATTTTCAGCGTAATTCATCTAACTTCCGGCATTATTATTGTACATTTAGTCCAGCATTAAATGATCCTATAGGTAAGATGAACGCTACAGTGTTAATTGAACCTAAGTATTACTTCCCTAAAACTGTTGAGTTAACTAATATAACTATCAAAGATTACATAATACCTCAGTTTAAGTTTAGTTATCTAGATGAGTTTGATAACATTATTAATGATGGCAATGTAATCTTCCAAAATCAAACTAAAAATGTAACATTAGTGTTAACAGATACCCAAGGAAATATTCTTGGTTTAGATGTTATACCTGATATAAATGATATTGAATGTAATATTAATATTACTAATTTAACTAACCAAGAAAAATATAATAATCAAGGTATTAATATAATTAATTCAACTAATCATTATCTCTGCTATTATGAATTAAGCCCAGATTGTAATTATAATGTAGGTATTCATAATGTTAATATTACATTTACTGAATTTGATACTGAATTCTACAAAACATTGGATAGTAATCTTAGTATATTAAATCAGATTCATGTTAAAGATTATGTTAACGTATCACTTAATTTTACAGGAGAAAATTCACAGGAAGAAATAATTTCTGCAGAAGTAACAAATACTATACAATTGCAAGCAACAGCAGAAAGTCATTGTGGTAATACTGTATCAGGAAATTTCTTTACAACTGATAATATGGGTTTTAGTCGTACTACACCTTCTTTTAGTTATTATATTAATCCAGATACATCACAAGAAATTATTACATTGAATACTACTTTAACAAATGATGATTATCAAGTATATGTTAACGGTAGCAGACAAATATCTTTGATTGAAGCAATTCAAGCAAATATAATTTCATTTGATGAACATATAAGATATTCTAATACATTAAATCAAAACCTGACATTCTATGGTGAAATTTTGACTGTTATTGGTCAGAAAATTAATGAATCTAATTATGATATTAATACATTAGATAATTTGCGATGTGACTGGTATGTTGATAATTCTCCTATGCAATCTGATGTTCAATTTAATCAAAAACACATGTGTATTTTCAATCATTTTGAGCCAGATTGTTCTTATCCAGTAGGTGATTATGAAATTAAACTAATTGTACGAAATATCTCAAATATTGATTATAATTTTGTAGAACATTCATATGATGGTAATACTTCTTCAAAGAATTTAAGAATAATTGACAGTAATGCTAGTTTAACAATCTTAGACCCAATAGAAAATTCTAATCTAACAGCAAGTACTATCCAAATATTAAACTATACTTTAACTGATACTTGTTCGGATTTTGATAGTATTCAGCAAAATGAAATTGATTATTCATTAAGATGGAGAATATTTAATGGCACAAATCAAATATTCATTGCAATTATACCTAATGAACAAACAAATATGCCTTATAATTGGTTTATACAGCCAACTTTATGGAAAGAGAATAATATTACTTTATTTTTAGATTCTGATTATTATACTCCTACTTCAATTAATCATTCAGTAAATATCTATCAAGCAGTTAAGTTAAATGAGATAGAAGTTCCTCTTTTTGCAGAAATTGGCGAAAATTATGATATTAATTGTAGTGTTTCAACAGTAAATGGTGCAAATATTGATTTAGAGAATTATATAATTAATATGACTATAAATGGTGTTAGTGAAATTTTACCTACTTGTTGTCAGGGTAATGTATCAAAATCTTTTGAAGCTACTGGAACAGGTATTAATTATGTTACATGTGAAATATATGAAAACTCAACTTTATTTTTGAATTCAACTGAACCAATATCAAAGACTACATCTTTTTTAACAACAGATGTAATACAGATAGATTTAGAAGTAAGCAACCGTGAATATAAATTTGATGACTCAGGTGAAACTTATCTTAATAAGTCCTGGGTTTTTAGGGAACAAGATCCATATATGAAAGAACCAAATGTAACTTATTTAGTTGCAAAACCTTATATTAAATCTTTAAGTACTAATGAAAAAGTTATTCAAGATGGTTCAACAGTTCATTTTTATTTAGTAAATGAAACTGATATAATTCATATAAATGACTGTACAGTAGATGTTCAAGAATTCCAAAATAGAATTTTCACAGATTTATCTAATGCAGAAAGAGCATTAGAAGCTATTGACTCATTTTATGTTAATTATCCTTGTTATGTTAAATGGACACCGGGTAGTAATATTTTAGTTGGTGATTATAACATAACAGCTAATGTAAGTCTTCAGGATTTTAAAACCAACAATAGTAATGCTTCTTTAGCAGTCTTTGGACTCTTATATATTGATGTAGAAAATCCAAAAAATAATGATCAAATATATACAAATATAACAGATTATATAATCAATGTTACTATTAAAGATGATTTAGGTAATTTGGTAACAGATGGTTTAGAGATTAATGCTTATTATGCTCATCCTTCTAGTAGCTGGAGTGGATATCTTGGTCCTTTAAACTATACTATTAATGAAGAAAAATATCAATTAGTATGGGATGTTAAAGACACACATTCTGGAAGTTCCATATCTTTTACAAATAAAAATTATCATTATGTAAGGATTAGAGCTTATGGTGATTATTATCCTAATGCGAGTTTAATAACACGCCACCATATTTCTCAATCAAGAATTGGTTCAGAAGCTTTTGGAGTTACTAATCAAGATGATAATCGTACTTATGTGAATACTACTCGTCCAATCTATATTCATCCAATTAAATCAGATTTAGTTTCACCAACATTGTTAACTCCAATTATTTTAATGGACAATACAACAAATACTACTGTAGTTGAATGTTCTGTAGAAAGAACATATGATAATCAACCACTTCAAAATTATAATGTTAATCTAATTTGTAATGGTCTTGGTTGTTTGCCTGAATCAGATCCTGATTATGATTCTTCATTATTATCTAATTCTTCAGGTTCTAATGGTCGTGCAATCTTCCATTATTATTTTGGGACTAATGAAACATTTCATGATTCTTTTATGGGTGGTTTAGAATTAGAATTTAAATGTGAAATTGAAAGTGATTTCACAGGTTTGATTCGATATGATGCTGTTCCGTCTGAAGATAATCCTAATTCTAATGGTACTTTTCAAATAAGTAGCACAATAGGTTCTGCTGATATATCGGCACAAGTTAATATTCTTAATGCTGGCTGTTTATCAAATTATGATGGACTTGGCCACAATGTTGTAAATTATGATGGTGCTACTGATAATGTTCCACCTGGATTAAGATGCTGTGTTCCGTATGTAAATTTAACAACAAATAGTGAAGCAGATACTGCTGATAATTTAGAATTAAATGTAGCTAAATTTCTTGCAAGTGGAGACAGTCCATTAAATGGTTCAATGATTAATATTCTTAATAATACAAATGAATTAAATATTTATAATGGAATTTATGTTGCTGTTAATAATACTGGTGAGCATGAATGTGTTAATTTTGGTTTATATGATTCAAAAGTTATACAAATTTCAGCAGACTTTTTTGATTCAAGTAGTCAAGATTATTTTACAACGCGTTTAGATATAAACCCCCCTGTAGGAGAATGCACAGTTGATATAATTGATCCAAAACCATTTTATACCCCTGGTGAAGAAATTGAATTAGAGATAATTACACCTATGATTCGCGGTTCTTTCTCTAGTAATTCAATAGATAGACTATGGTATGTTTATACAAATCAATTTAATACTTCAGATGATATAGTTCAAAAAATTAATTCAACAGAGTTTAGCAATTTAAATTGGAATATTACTACAACTATTGATCATGATATTAATGCAACTGAAGGTATTGCATATATCTATGGTTATGCATTAGATTATGGAAGCAATTATTTAAATAGTAATCAAGTTGCTGGTGAGCCTTATTCTTGTGGTAATGTAAGTATACTTCTAGACTTAGAACCCCCTACTATTCATGTATTTAATGTAACTACTAGTTTAACAACTAGCACTCCTCCTTTCAGTGGTGACCCATGTTCTAATCTTAATCCTTGTGGTGTTGTGACTGGAAATATTACTTTTGGATGGAATATATCTGATGATACAGAAATAGATGAGATTTGGATTACAAGTTCTTATAATGGATTAAATATAACTGATAGCTGTATAATTAATGATATAGATTCAAATTCTTCTTCTAATACTTCAACTTGCAATTATAAAATCGAAGGAGAGCATACTTTAATAGATAGCCCTCATATTTTTACATTATACGTTCGTGATGGTGCAAACAAAATATCTGAACAAGCAATAGAAATTTTTGTTGATAATAATCCTCCTGCTAGTGATGAAATAACCCTTAATACATCTATTTATGTAACACCAGGAACTTCAATTAATGCGACAATTAATTTTATTCCAGATTTAGGCCCTGCATCATTTAACCCAAGTGTTGATAGTAACAGTATGGTATGGGTTGAATTTGATGGTAATTGTATTGAACTTGATTGCACAGGTTTAGCAAATAATTCAGGTAGTTTTTCTTTTATTTTTGATGCACCAATCCAAGAGAACATATACAATTATTCATTTTACTATAAAGATAATTTATCAAATTATAATCATACTAATTTTACTATATATGTAGATGATACACCACCTAATATATTTACTGTTTCACCTAATGATAACACTAATTTAAGTGGAACTATAACCTTAATGATAAATGCAAAAGATAATATAGGATTAAACTTGTCAAGTGCAAGGTACTGTATAGATCAAGACTCAGTTTGCAATCCTGATACTTCTTTTATTAGTTCTGATGAACAATCAGATAATAGTTATAATTTTACTGCTAATGTTGATACTACTAATCTTAGTTACCCAGATGGAACATATTATTTTGGAGCATCAATATCTGATCTTGCAGGAAATAGTAATACAACACCATTTATCACTTTTGTAGTTGATAATACTGCTCCACAAGTTGCGATCCAAGAATACCAAGATGATGATATAGTTGGTGGAACAATTTTACTTAATGTAACTATTTCTGATGAACGATTAAATACAAATTCAATTACCTTACTTAGAAATGGAATAGATACTGGTATTAGTAAAACAAATATTGGTAGTGACCTTTATCAATTTGAAATAGATACAACTGATTATGACGAGGGCTCAAGCATATTTACAGTAACTGCTTCGGATCTTGTAACACCTCCTAATGTTGGTCAAGATAGTGTTACTTTAATAATAAATAATGAAGCACCTTTTTTAATAGGATCTCTTAGTAATAATTATGTAAGATCAGGCACAGAAGTAGATGCTATATTAAATATATCCAATAAATTTGCTGATGCTATAGAACATGCTAATGCTACAAATCTTACAGATACAATTTCACTAATAAATACAACAGGCCCTAGAGCAGTACCTTCCATCTGGGTCAGTCAAATAATATTAGGAGGCAATTTGAATCCTCAAAATATCACATTTAGAGCAAGTACTATCCTTGGCCAATCAAATTCAACTAATGTATCATTTACACTTGATGATATATCACCAATAATATCTACTTTCGTCTATAATGAAACAAACGATGGAAATATATCAAATAGTAATGATCCTTTTACTTTTACAATAAATGCAAATGATCTTTCTAATGCTGACCAACTAGGAATTATTGAAAGTGTTAAATTAGGATCTGAGTATTTATTTATTACACCTGCCTCCTCATATAATAATAATAATTATCAATCCAATCTTAATTCTCTTGGAATTACGAATGAAGGATTAAATAATCTAACATTAAACGTTACTGATAAAGCCGGAAATAGTGTTACAAAAAACATCTCTATTTTTGTAGACGATACTCCTCCAGTATTCGGCGATTTATATGTTAATCGAACTAGTGGTAATGCACTAAGGCCTAATATTGAATCAATTTGGTTTGTACCTGATAATTCTGATAATAATTTAAGTATTATAGTTACTGATAATAATCCAGATAATGTTTCAAATGTTAGTGTAAGAGTTGGTTCAAATAATTCTCATGATTTAGTTGAAATTTCAGATAATATATGGTCTATAAATGCAAATTTTGTAAGTTTGGGTTGCGTGGTTGATACTAAATGTACTTTAACTATAACTGCAAAAGATATTGCAAGAAATGTTAATACAACGACATTTAAACTTGTTGTTCTTGAGGAAACTCCAGAAATAAAAGATCTTGCGATTAGTAATGATTATATCCAGTCAGGAACAGAAATTCAAGCTTTTGCAAATGTAACTGTTTATGGTGGTCTTGATCAATTATTATCAATTAAAACTGCGTATAGTAAGCTTTTAACCAATGATAGTAATACTGCAAATACAGTAAGATACTCAAATTCAATTAGTCCAACTTATGATGAGGATAATCCTTTCTCAAATGTTACTTTTGTTTTCACGAGTGTATTTGGAAATAGAGTATCTGATCTAATAGAATTAACAATTGATGATGAAGAACCTACTTTTGATAATTTAGTTTATAGTGATATCGATAATGTATCTAATAGCAATCAAGAGTTAACAATTTCATTAAATGTATCTGATACTATAAATAATGGTAGTGCAGGTATAATAGAATCAGTTAAACTTTATCGCTTGGGTCATTCTTCTAATTCAATTGATTTGATTCAGGTTTTAGGCAATCAATATTCAATAGAGGACTTCAAATTGTTTGATTTAGGTATAAGTAATGATAGTACTGATGATGGTAATACTACATTAGTAATAAATGCAACTGATAAAGTTGGTAATTCTAATACTACTACATACAATATTGTGGTTGATAATACTAATCCAGCAATCTCAACTCCTTGGTTAAATAATGTATCTTTTTTAAAATCGACACCATTGTATATAAGATCAGCTGTTTTTCTTTATATTAATACTACTGTATTAGATGACAATCTAAAAAATGTTAAATTAATTAATACAGATAGTCCTAGCGATACTATTGATTTAATCAATGAAACAAATGGCTTTCATTGGGATAATACAATAAATGATTACGTTGATGAAATAGGTTGTAATCCTAATACAAGATGTAACATTACAATAACTGCGGAAGATTATGCAGATAATTTTGCTTCGGTTACTGCCTTTTTTTATATTGATGATTTTCTACCAAACATAAATAATTCTTTAGTAAGTCCAAATTATACTCAAAGTGATAAACAAGTAACAGTATCAGCAATTGTTACTGATAATTTTGAAATTGATTCAGTTACAGCAACCTATAATGGTACATTATATGTATTGAATAATTTATCAGGTAGTAATGATATATGGTTTACGAATACTATTCATATTCCGGAAAATTCAAATATTCGCCCAATAATGATTACCGCAATTGATAAAGCTGGAAACCAACAATCTTCAGTTGTACATTTAACAGTTGATGATCATGCTCCAGAATTAAGTGATTTTAAATATTCTCTTGTATCTCAATATGCAAATCTTGAAACGGATTTAGAATTTAGCATACATGTTGATGATGAAACAAATCATAATAGTGTATTTGGAATAATAAATTCATCTATAATATACTATGGTTCTACAAATAGCAATGTAAGTTTAATAGGTTCAAATCCAGGAACTTTTACTGTAACTACTAATCTTTCAAATTTAGGAATTAGTACTGATGATTTGTATAACATTACTGCAAGAGTTACTGATCAAGCAGGAAATTATGCCGAAGCAAATGTTAGTATTACAGTAGATACATCACCTCCAATTATACATGAAGTATTATTTAATGGACAATCAGAATTAAAAATTAATTATACAAAACCATTTACCATTACAGTTAATGCAACCGATATCCTTGCAGGTGTTAAAAATGTAACAGTTAATGCTAGTAGCGAATTACATAATCTAACTATTAATCCAACAACTAGTCGTTATGAAATTGAAATTAATGCTTCAAGATTAGGATGTACTAATATTCCAAACTTAGAATATTCTTGTACTATTAGAGTTGCAGCATTCGATAATGCAAATAACTTAGCCGAAATCAATAAAGAAATTACAATTGACACAATTTTACCTGAATTTGTTGACATTCAATATCAAGAGTATTCACAATCAAATCAACCTATTACAATTAATGTAACAACTGATAAAAATGCTGAAAATGTATCTGCTAATATAAGTACTACAAGTTATTTTGAAATGATTAATAATAATCCAAAAAATTGGTCAGGCCAAATAAATGTTGGAACTTTAGGAAATATAACAATTAATGCTAGAGATACAAGTGGAAATATTAATTCAACATTAATTACTGTAAATATTGATGATATTCCTCCAACTATTGATGGAATTTCATATTCTGGAATGGGTATTTCTAATAGTTTTGATATTTTTACATTCTGGGTTAATGTATCAGATGATGCAAATTTTACTACAGGTAAAATAAAAAATGTAACAATCTATGGCCCTTCAGGTTTTGAGTATATACTACATAACACAACTTTATCAATGAATAACTTTACAACTCAGCTTAATTTCACACAATTAGGATTTGATGATGAACAATATCCAGATAATCAAACTAACTTTACAATTAGATCATATGATTTAGCTGGTAACATGAATGAAACAAATTATTCTTTTATTATAGATAATACTCCTCCTAGCATTAATGGTTCTTATATACATAATAATGGTAGTGATGATATTATTATACCATTTAATTTTACAGAAAGTAATGCAGATTATTTTGAAGAGCGTTTTATAATGTCAATAAATCAATCTGTTAATTGGACAATAAATGTAAGTGACAATTATGGAATTGATAATAATTCAATATACATAACTAGTAATTGCAGTGATTTAAAATTCCGTATGCCTAATATTACAACTAATGATAAATATCAAATTGAATTAAAAGCAGAGGATTTAAATTGTATAATAGATGATGGAACTCAGTCGATTACTCGTAGGATTATTTTTAATGCAACTGATATAAGTAATAATACTAAAACTAAAGAATTTGAAATAATTTTCCTTAATTTCCAGCCTACTATTGGTTTATCTTTACCAAAATTAGATATTGAAGATATTCAATTATATAATTATGATATGAATAATGATATTATAAATATCTCGTTTAATGTAAGTACAGGTAATGAATTAAAAGCTATAGATCCAATAATGATACATTTAATCTCACCTTATATGCCTGAAGCAGATATAACTTATTTGCAAATAAATGAGAATATTGACTTTACTGTGATTGAGGGAATAAGAACTTATTATTATACATTTTTATTTACGCCAAAATATCCTGGTGAATATAACATAACAATAAATGCAACTGATAATGAAGGTTTAGTAGGTATTTTAAACATAGAAAATTATTTTAAAGCAAATAATAGAACTACTGGACAAATAACAATCACTAATGTAACTCCATTAAATTTTGATGATGGCACAGGAATTGACAAAAATCAGACTGTTCAATTAAATATTTTACTTAAGAATACTGGTAATGCATTGATGCGAGATTTAGATGCAAGTTTGTTTTATCGTGTAGGACAAAGCAATTTAACTAATTTTAAATCAAATGGAATTGTTACAAATCTAACTGGAAATATCTTCAATTGTGGTATTATTTATACTAACGAAAGAGTTAATCCTGATAATGAAAGATATGAAGAATGTAGTTTTGATGTTGAATTAAATATAACTAATCTTGCAGGTCATGGTAATATGACTTATGAAATACAATCTAATTGGTTAAATCCAAATGCTAGTATTCGTTCTCCACCTCCATTGTCTGAGTTAATCTATATTTTTATTCCAGAGAATAAATCAATATCTGTCAATGATCAAGTTGAACATAAAAATATAACATCAAAAACAAATGTCAATTTAGGTTATATTGAAATACTAAATGATGGTAATTCAGTGATACAAGCATTGGAATTAGAGATAATTGATGATTCTTTACCTTTTGCTAATAATATTACTATCACACCTATAAATTCTGAAAATCCTCAAAATTTACCAATTGCTTCAAGCCGTATATTTGAAATAAATACAACTATAGATGTTGAACGCGGTAATCATTTTGGTAATGTAACAGTTTCCTCAACATCCTGTGAAGATTGTACTCAAAATATTACTATTAATTTTACTGCTTATGATCAAGGATTGTTAAATATAATATCTCCACTCCCAAATACAGGCAATACTTTTATTGTTACAAGGACAGAGTTTAATGACGAATATAATAATGAAACTACCTGTCAATTAAATACTTCATTAAATGAACCACTAAATAATTATCCAATCACAATCTCATTATATAATAATACTGATAGTTCATTTGTTTCATCTCAAACAGATAATTCAAACTTCGCAGGTAAAATTACAACTTCATTTAATGACTTATATCCTGGTCAGTATACTATATATTGTAACGCAACAACCAATTTAGAGAATCACGTAAATATTACTCAAAATGCTTCATTAATATTAGAATTATTTGGACAATTAACTTTAGAAACATTTGAAATAAGTAGTGATACTATTGATATTACAGACCCAATTTCAAATATAACATTAAATGCTACAGTAAAAGATGAATATGATAATTTTGTTCAAGGTGCTAATGTTTCATTTTATGCTAATTTCACAGATGAAAATATTTTCACATTAATTGCATATTGTATTACTGATATTAATGGATATTGTAATGTTACTGATTATCGTCCAACAACTGCTGTAATTGCAACTTATTCTGTAAAAGCAAATGCTACAAAAGCTTATTATCATGAATCTGGTATTTTAGATGAAGAACTAACTATTACAGGAGATTATAGTGCTAAGATCATGGTTCCATCCCAAGACCAGAAATTATTCATAAATAATACTTATGAATTTAGAGTTGATATAACTAATGGTTCAACAAATGATTTAGTAAGTAATTATAATTCACTTGAGTCTTTAGAATGGTATATTAAGAATGATAGTCATGACTCAGAGTATGAATTGATAATTGATGAGAAAGAACGAATATATAGTTTCTTTGTTAATTTATCTAAAGACTTTATAAGTTTAGGTAAGCATATTTTAAAAGTTAATTTTACTGTTGAAGGAGCGGGATATGAATCCTCAGAGATAGATATTGCAATCTGGGATTATGTAAATGTATCAACTTTTGAGATTAATCATACTAATGTTACAAGAAATGAAGATGGTTCTCCACTAAATGATACTCTGCTAGCAAATGCAACAATAATATTTAATTCGTCACATGAACCAGTTAATAATTTCGAATGTAATTGGATTTATTGGTATAATACTACATATTTAATTGAGCTAGGTAAATCAAATACTAATGAAAATGGATTGTGTGAGATCGTAATAAATCCTAATTCTAGTTTTATAGTTGGTCCTGGAAAAATTATTCTTAATCTTGATGATTACAATTATTCAAGACCTTTACAAAATGTACAAACACAAAATTTATCATTTAATATTACTGAAAATTTATCTATAAATATTGATAGTCCAATTTATTCAGTATCTACTCCTACAGTTATCTTTAGAAATCAAACATTAAATCTAAACTCAACTATTTTTGATTTATTCAATAATTATGATTTAACAGAGTTAAAAAATGTAACTTGGAATATTACAAATACAACTAATGATGTTTTTGCAATAATTAATCAAATAAATGCAACAATAGAATTTAATGAATCATACCATCTAGGAATTTATAATATAAATATTACTGCAGAAAAAGATAATTATGGTAACGGAACAAATATTACACAAATTGAATTACGTGGTTGGGCAAATTCATCTGAAGTAATATTACAAGATGATTTCTTTGATAAAGGATATTATCTAGTTAATGAATCAATTAATGTTGTTTGTAGTGTTAAAGACGAGTTAGGTAATGATGTATCAGGTTATAATGTTAATATTTCAATATATAATGAAGATTTCACTTCTGATAATTTTACTCAAACTACAAACCAATCAGGTCAAGCAAATTATACATTTAATTTATCAGATTTAGGTTTCCCAATAGGCTTATTTAATGCATCATGTATTATTGAAGATACACCTAATTCGCCTTTTACAGCAATACTTGGTTCTAAATTTGAAAATGATTCTATTATAATTAAAGATATCTTAAATTTAAGTAAAAATGTAACTGAAGAGGACCAACTTATAATATACAGATCAAATAATGGAAGTTATTTGCCTCATAATATTTCTTTTGAAATAAATGTAAAAAATGTTTCATTAGGTGATGTTAATAATACTTATATCAATTATACTTATGTTGAACCATTAAATAGCACAAATTATATTTTTAATTTACCTTATGGCTATGAAGTTTCAAATTGTACTACAAATGAACAAGGAAATTGTACTATTGATATTGATGTATCAAATAATCTTTCAATTGGAATTAATGTATTTAATGTAACAGCAACCAAAGATTTACATGTTACTGAAACACTTTTACAGAATGTAACAGTTAAAGGATTTTCAAATGTCACATGGGAATCAGATTTAGATGTGCCTAATCTTAATTTCTCTAATCGTAGTCTAGTAACTTCAGTATGCAGAGTATGTGAATCTGATACAAATAGTTCAGTTATTTATAATTACCCAGTATTTGCAAATGTAACTTATCCAGCATATTATCTCAAACAAACTTTCACAGGTAATTTATTAACAAATAGATTAATGACAAGTGCTAATAGGTTTAGTTCATTATCATATTCATCATACCTTGGTGATGGTTCTTACTTAGTCTCAGATACTGATATTAACATCTCTACTGACAATAATTTCTTTATTATTTCAAATAATTTTGATGGTATTAATTTCACTAATGCTAATATAATTATTTCTGATATGAGTGAGAATGCTAATATCTCATTGCTAGTTAAATTTGTTGATGACACTTACTTAACAATCTTCAATGAAATAAATTATACTCAATTTTTAGATTCATATACTACCGGATACATTATTGACACAGCTGTTGGTCAGGTTGATTCATTTACAAATTTAATAATCAGAATAAATAGCAATAATAGTGAACAAGCATATGCAGTAATAGATGAAATATCTTTAGAAAATAAAAAAGATTTATTCACATTATCTTTAGGAACCAATTTTAAGATAGTTGATGCAAATCAAGGTTCTAATGCACCAAGTTATGGTAATTATTCAGGTGATATGGAATATCTTACTCAGGAATCCATTGATGATACTAGTCGTGGATGGCATGTATCTAGAGGTTTAGGGTTTATATCACATAATACTATGAAAAATGGTGGTAATCAATCTCTTGGTGTAAATGGAACAGTAGAACCAAACCAAAATTTAACAATGGGTCTTCGTACATCTAGTCAATCATTCAATGTAAGTATACATCAAGATTTTGGTTTCTTTTATAGAGTAAATAGCACTGATGTAAATCTTACAGTCTCATTTGTTGATCATAATGGAGCTTCTTATCATTATGAAATAGGCCCTTATAATAAATCTGAATATCCATATGTATTAATGAATGGTTATAGACAAATACAAATACCTATTAATGAAATCAAACAAAATATTGACACAGATATATTACGTCATATTAATTTTTCATTTGTCAATAATCTTAGTATTTCTCAATCATATGAAGCTTTACTTGATACTGTTTATACACAAGACCAAATAATTGCTAATAAATCAAATAATGGTTTAGCAGAATTTAGCTGGTTACCTCCATTATCAGGTAAATTAAGAGTTTCTTGTTTGATTGATGATCATGCTGATTATTATGCATATGATAATTTTATTGAAAATATTCTAACAATAGGTGATATTGCTGGTGATGATGAAGAATTAGAATTTGATTTTAATGCAGTTATGAACTCAGAAATTATTTCAATGTATGTTAATACTGGAAATCTTAATGGAATTACTTTATCAAACTCAGTTGGTAAATTTACAACTTTACAAATAAGAAATAGGAAAGCTACATCAAGTGATGTTCGTATAACTATTGTTCCAAGCAGTATTAATGATATTTCTTTAACGCAAGATCAAATTGATTCTATTAAATTATTTAGCTTTGATGGCTATGATTACTCTACAACAATTAATATATTAAATATCAGGGCAAACGGATTAATTTCTGTTCCTATTTATTTTAGAACAACTAATGATATAATAAATAATTATGAATTATTTGACACTATTGACTCAATCAAGAATATTACTCATTTATCTGGTATGCTAAAAATTGAATATCTTCAGACAGATGAAGTATTCACTAGACCTTTTATTATAATAAATAGAAATTATCAAGCAAGTATTACAGATATAAGAAATAGTACTGGTTCATATCCTTTAATAGTAAAACCAGAGCAATTATTAAATATTTCAGTAGATGTACTCTCTGATAATAACAATGAATTACTTATTGACTCTAATTATATAATCTCATTTAATAATACTCTTAATGAGATTTTAAATGTTAATTACTTATCTGATTATGAATTTAGAAGATGTAAAACTATTAGTAAAGCATTAAGTAATAATATTAATAATGTTACTGTAAATATTAAATGTATATCACCTATTTTATTAGATGAGTTTCAACTACCTAATATATCTTTACAAATAACACCTAGATTATCAGATACACTTGGATTTAAGCCAATTGGTACTTCTTTGATTGTAATAGGTAATATTAATTATTCTGATTATGTTGGTCCTGAAATTGTATCAGTTGATTTTACATTATATAATGATACAAATAATATCACTGAGTTAGTTAATGTAACATCAATAATAAAAGATATCAATAATGTTACTGATGCAGAATTATTTTATGGCTTAATTGAAAATATTAATAATGTTACATTTTCTGATAATATTAATTATACTTCAAATAATTATAGTTTTGATTCTATTGGTCCTTCTAATGATAATTATTCCATATCATTGAATAATATTAGCTTATTAAACAATCAAAAACTTATTGATTTAAGTGCTGATTTATTATTTACTGTTCCAATTATTTATAGAAATATTACTCTAACTGATAATATTTCTAATGATTCAAATACTTCAAATGATATAATACCTAATAATATTAATTTTAATAATTTCACATACAAACTTGAACTCAGGGAAGAAATTTTATCAGGAAATAACAATTTATTTGCTAAGATCAATATAACTGCAAATGAAAATGAAATTTATAATTCTCAAAATTATCTTGGATTTGAATATGAATTTATGCACAATAATATGATTGTTAATAATTCATTATTATCACGAAATGATTTAATTTGGGTTTCTGTACCTAAAAATAGTACTATAGTTGATCTATTCTTTAATATGACTCCTGTTCCTGAACATTTAGAATTTGTCAAATTTGAGTCAGTTGTTATATTAAATCAAACGCCAGATAAAATATATTTAGCAGCACTTGATAAAGAATTATCATCTTTGTTTGTTCTTCAATCAGATATTAATACTAATTCTTTTAACTATAATATTGTTCAAAGAATAGGTGGTGTAAGAGGAGATTCACCATCTCGTTATTCATATCCTGTAAGTTTACACGTTAGTGATAATTTATTATCTGTAGTTGATAAGCATAATGGTAGAATAAAAACTTATAATATTAATACAAATAATTCAAAAAATATAATATTGACACATAATATTACTTATCCATCTGGAACTCCTATTTCTTTATTTAGACCAGATGATGCAATATTTACTGCATCAACAGGAGTAATAGTTAATACTAATCAAAAATCAGTTATACTTGTAACTAGAGGGACACAGAATTATAATGAAATAAAAAGAATTGATCTTGATTCAAATAACAATCCTATTTTTGTAAATCCTATATCAATTAGCTATGCACCAAACTCAGACTTATATTATCTTTTAGATAATAATAAAAATATGAGTACAATAAACTCAATTATTCTTAATTCAACTGATTTTATTGTTAATTCATCAATTATTATTGAGGATTTATTTACTCCACCTCAAATGAAACCTTTAATATCAAAAATAAGAATATTCAATATTACTGTTGGTGCAGAGACTCGTGATATAATGGTTATGGTTGATAAGTCTCACTCAATGTTATATTTACTTGATATAACAAATGGGATATCAACTATAGTACCAAATTTAGTTGAGATTTCATTACCTAGTATTGCTAGTCAAGTATCTAGTAATATAGTTATAAATCCATCAGACGTAAGTTTATATTATAATGGTACAAATTATAGTATTATTTTAAGTGATATTAGTACAAATTTCTTGTATACATTAACATCTCCTTCTTGGAATGGACAATGGCAATATCATAGTTTCCAAGAAACATTTGATGAACTTAATCCACGTGATATTGTAGTTGATGTTGGTAATAATAGGTTTAGAAGATTAGATGGTAGTTATGGAAATGTTGAATTTAGTCATCCAGGAGAGTTAAATCAAAGTAGAGGTATAATTTCAAAAAAAATAATTGACCAAATGAATTTATATATCTCAAATAATTGTAAATCTAACAATCAATTTATGTTTAATAATATAAGAGATTTCTTTAATGTCGACAAAAATTATTTGCTAAATGGTAATGTAATAATTGACTTGAATAAAGTAGAATATTGTAATATACCTATTGGATTTGAGATGCTTTATCCTGGAAAAATAAATATTTCTGATATGGGTATTTTATATGATTCACAAATAAATATGAGAAATTTACAATACCAAGTCTCAGCTAATTCCATTAACTTAACAATTAACGCAAGTAATCCTATTAATTTAACATATTCATTATCAGGAATATTAATTAATAATATTACAAATATGTCTCTAGACTATGAGGATATGGTGGATTATTATAATTTTACTAAAAACTTTACAACAAGTTCAGGTAGATATTTATCTTTGTTATCTGCTAAAGATAATTCATCTAATAAGGGAACAGCATTATCATTATTTAATGTAAATTCATTAGCTAAGTTAACTGGTCAATTATCAAATCCAGATTATGATATTAATGTTTTATTTGAATTATCACAATCGGCATCTGATTTAGATTCACGTTTAGATGTTCTTCAAACATCTAAAATTATTGAAGTAAATCGTTCACAAGAATTAAATGAAACGATCATAAATACTTCTTATGATTTACTTTATAATGTAGATTCTGAGATATTAATATCAGGTGCAGAGGAGGTAAGACAAAATGTTAAAATATTATTCAAGAATGCAGAGTTTAATATTGTAAATAATACTATTAATCAGTCCATTATTATTGATTTATTTGATATATTATCTTTAAATTATCCTAATAATACAATATCTCCAAATGGTTATGATTCATTTGGTTATGGTGGCGTATCAATTAAAAATTATTTATTAAACTATGACACAGTCCAGATTATATTTAATATCTCTAGTTTAGTTAATAAGTTAAAGAATTTAGATGAAAATTCATATAGTCCTAATATTAGTTCAATGAGAATTTATTATTGTCCGACATTTAATATATCAAATTGTTCATCTTCAGACTGGAAACAATTAACTAATTATTCAATAGATGAAATAAATTATATTATTACTGCTTATGTTCCTTCAACTTCATCATTTATTGTTGTTGAAAAAGATTTATCTGGCAGTGGAATTATTGGTGATGATGAAGGAATGCCTGATGAAGGTGATAGTGGTTCTGATGATGATGATGGTGCTTCAACTCAGCCTCCAACAACACCTGGAACTCCAAGTAGTGGTGGAAGTGGTGGTAGTAGTGGTTCTTCACCAGTGCCTACAGTAATAACTGAACAAATATTTGTTTATCCTGATGCATTTAATGAAAGTAGATTTATTATAACTTCAGAGTGTGGTAATAATATATGTGAACTTGGTGAAAACCAATTTAACTGTCCAATTGATTGTAGTCCTGAACCAGTATTAATAAATTTCAGTAATATTGAGCATAGTGTTTTATTACCAGGAACAACAATTCAAACATTTGTTGAGTTTGAAAGTAAAATTGATAGTTCAACTACAATTGTATTTGAATTCAAAAACTTAGAATTAGCTAATTATGTTTCTTTTGCAGAGCCACAATTTAACTTAGGCCCATATCAAAAAAGATCAATACCTGTAACAATAACAATCCCTGAGAATGCTAGAAAACAGTTAATAACTAGTTATGTATATATGTATGGTGCAGGTCCTGATTCACAAAAATTAGTTACACTTCACATTGCTGATCATTCTGATTTATTATTTGATATTAATACTATATTATCAAAAAATCAATTAAATCCTGGTGAAGACGCTAATGCTATGATTGCATTAAGAAATGATATACTTCTTAATAATATGATTACAATTGAGTACTCAGTAGATTTTATACTCCCAGATGGTGATATTCAAAATGTTTATTTTTCATCTGAAGAATTATTGTTTAATAGAATTGCAAATCTTGAGAGAACAATCTCATTATTAGATGAAGAACAAAGATTAATTGAAAACCAAAGATCATTTTTATCAAAATTATTTAATCCAACAAATAAAGAAGTTATGGAAGGAGATTATGCTTTAACAGTATCGGTTATTTATAATGATATTAAATCTGATCAAATAACTCAATTTAGTGTTAAAGAAAATATTTTTGCTAATTTCTATTTTAGATTAAGTATGTTTGTATTATTCTTAATTGCAATATCAGGCATGTTACTTTATGGTTATTATAAATATTCATCATATATGCGTCAGAACCAAAGGTATATTGTTCCTAATCTGAATGATTTACCTAGGCAAATTAAAGGAAAAATTGCTTTTAAAGTTGGTAAAATAGGTGGAACTGATAAAATAGCTTATTTAGAATCTGAAGATTTAACAACACACGCATTAGTTGCAGGAAGTACTGGTAGTGGTAAATCAGTTACTGCAAGTATAGTTGTAGAAGAAGCTCTTAATAATAATATTCCTGCTGTAGTATTTGATCCTACAGCCCAATGGACTGGATTATTAAGTCCATTAAAAGATAACAGAATTATGAAATCTTATAGTAAATTTAATATGAATGCAGACGATGCAAGAGCATATAAAGGGTTAATATTCACACCAAAAGATGATAATTTTGAATTAGACTTTAAAGATTACATGACGCCTGGAGAGGCAACAGTCTTTAATTTATCAGGATTAACAACATCACAATATGATAGTTCTGTTAAAAAAATAATAGATACTATGTTTAATCAACATTGGGAAGAAAGTACCACATTAAAATTAGTTGTGGTGTTTGATGAAGTTCACAGATTATTAGATCCTGCAGCTAAAAGTGGTGGGTATGAATCATTAATTAAAGCTTGTCGTGAATTTAGAAAATGGGGAATTGGATTAGTTATGGCGTCACAAGTTAATTCAGATTTTAAAGAAGCTATTGAAGGTAATGTATTAACTGAGATGCAATTAAATACCAAGAATTTAGAGGATATAAATAAAATTGAAAGTAAATATGGTGTTGAATATTCATCACGTGTTACAAGACAAGGAGTAGGTATAGCACTTGTACAACAACCTAAACATAATAAAGGTAAACCTTGGTTCATTGAATTTAGACCACCACAGCATGACCCTCATAAACTATCTGAAGAAGATTTACAGAAATATCAATTGTTTACTGATAAGTTAAAATTCTTTAAACTAATTTTAGAAGAGTTAAAAGTTATGAATGTAAATGTATCAGATTATGAATTAGACTATACTCTTGCTTCTAATAAATTAAAAGAAGGTAATTTTAAGATTGTAGATATTTATATCGATGAATTAAAACAATCACTTGAGAAATTACCAAATTATGAAAAAGCCGAATCAAATGCGAAGAATAATATTAAAAAAAAATTAGAGCAAAAAAGTAAAAATGTATCTAATAGCCAAGTTATTAGTGAGAATAATAAAATAAAAAATAAAGAAATTTTAAATAAAAATACCAACTTATTAAAAGATACTGATAATAATAAATCTAATCTCAATAAAAACTTACCTAATGAAAGTAAAAATGGTATAACTAATAAAAGTAATGTTAAAGAAATATCAGAATACATTGATAGAAATACAAAAAAAGGTTATACTATTACTCAAATAAAAAATTATTTAATAAAAAATAAAATTAGTAAAAAAGTTATTGATGATGCTATTATTTATTCAAAGCAGAGGAAATAACAAAAATGAGATATTTCCAAGGTAAAAATAGAATATTTATTCTTCCTATTTTAATTCTATTATTATCTTCTTTAGCATTTGCTCAAATAGGATATTATATTTCACCAGATGGGAGTATTGTTGAGATAATATGTGGTGATGGTATTTGTTCTATAGGTGAAAATATTGACAATTGCCCTATTGATTGTAGAGGTATTTCATTTAATGCAGGTCTAGAAATTCCTGATATGTATGTTTATAAAAATTCTTCTTTTACTCAAAGGCTAATTATTAATTCATATGAATTAGAATCTCAAATTTATAATATAATAGTAGATAATAACTCCATTGTAGATATTGATGCTAGTGCTGTATTTATAGATGCTGATTCTTCAAGATTTTTAGAAATAACTTTCTCTGCTTTTGAAGATATGGGAGGTATTTACAATGGAAATATTGAAGTTTCAAATAACAATGAAGTAAAGGTCATACCATATATTATAAATATAATTAGTCAAGATACAAATTTTGCGTTACCAAAATTACATATCTTATCTTCACAACTAAGTACTGTAAAACCAGTAGTATATCGTGCATATGTCTATTTCTCTTACTTAGTAAATGACGCAACAGTAAGAATTTTGTTGATAGATTCAGATCAAAATGAGTATGTAATATATGAAAAATATGATGTATCTGGTCGAAGATTTGAATTGCTAGATTCTTTCAAAATAAATGATTATCTGAAAACAAATTATTATTTTGGTGATCTATCACTTAAAATGATAATAAATGATGGTGATAATACGCAAGAGATTTCACAAATAATTTCTATTCAACAGTCATTATTCTCATACTTATATTTTAGATTATTTTTAATTATTTTGATTGGACTACCTTTGACATATTTTTTAATTAAGTTATATTTCTTTATACAGCAAAAAAGATTATCTAAAAGAAGATATCTTTTACCTAATTTTAAACTATTACCTTCTAAATCAAATAGTTCCTTAAAAGTTGGTAAAATTGCTGATACTATTCATGATGCTTTTTTTGATACTTATGATTTAACTACACATATGTTAGTTGCAGGTAGTACAGGTAGTGGAAAATCAGTAGCTTCAAGTATAATTGTTGAAGAAGCATTAGAAAAAAAGATTCCAGTAGTTATTTTTGATCCTACTGCTCAATGGACTGGTTTATTAAGTCCATTAAAAGATAATAATATTATGCAACATTACTCAAAATTTGGATTAAGTAAAGATGATACTAAAAGTTACAAAGGAATAATATTTAATCCAAAAGATGATAAATTTGAAGTTGAGTTTGAAGAATATCTTAATAATGGAGAAGCAACAATTTTTAATTTATCTAGTCTTTCAATTTCACAATACAATAAAGCAGTCACAAAAATAATTGATAAATTATTTGCAAAGCATTGGGAAGAAAGTTCTAATCTTAAATTAGTTGTTGTTTTTGACGAAGTTCATCGTCTTCTTGATAAATCAATAGATGGATCAGGATACTCTGCACTTACAAAAGCTTGTCGTGAATTTAGGAAGTGGGGTATTGGTTTAGTTATGGCATCACAAGTAAGTTCCGATTTTAAAGAAGTAATCGGTGGTAATATCCTTACTGAAGTTCAGTTAAACACAAAAAACATGTCAGATATAAATAAAATCTCAAAAAAATATGGTGCTGATTATTCGAAAAGAATAACACGTATGGGTATAGGTGTAGCATTGGTACAAAATCCAAAATATAATAATGCAAAACCATGGTTTATTGGGTTTAGGCCACCTTTACATAATCCTCCTAAGCTTTCTGAGAGTGATCTAAAATTATATGATAAATATATATCAAAATTAAAAGAAATCAAAGAAAAGATAAATAAAATATCAGATACAAGTACAAAAGAAGATTTAGAAATGGATTACAGTCTTGCTTATAATAAACTTAAAGAAGGTAAATTTAAGATTGTTGAAATATATCTTCAATCATTAACTGAAAAATTAAAATAATATACTTAATTTTTATTAAAAAAATTAAAACAAGACTAAATTTTTAAAGAAAACTTAAAACAAAATATAGTTTAAAACAAAAGTTTGGAACAAACTATAATTTAAAACAAAAATAATTACAAAAAAGAGGTATGATGGTAAAAAGTATACATCATTTAATAATTAGTATTCTGTTAATACCTATTTTATCTGGACTCGTTTTAGGATCAGAAATTAGTTTTATAGGTGTCGAAAGTAGTACTAATTTATACCAAGATATAACAATAGTAATGAATGATTCTGTTAATAATTTTATGTTATATTATAAAAGACCTAATGATTTACAGTGGTATAATACTTCAGGACAAGGAAATAATTTTACAATTCCTGCAAATTTTATTCAAACACAAGGCGTTTATCATTTTTATGTGAATAATACAATAACTTCACAGCGAATTCCATCTAAAGGTTATTTTTATACAATAATTACTGATAATCATCCTATTTTTGATCAAGCAATTAATAATTATGGTACAAATGATTCATCATCAGGTTGCCAGGTAATTAATAATCATGAATTTATTTGTACGCCTGAAACAACACAATCTTCACAAATTAAAAGATTTGCTTTATTACATTATTTAACTAAAAATAATGATTATCTTGAGCTAAGTTATAATTTATTAATAAACAATTGGACATCAGGAGCAACTTATAGTAGTAATCGATGTGACCCAAATAGAGAAAATGATTATAATTGTGGTGTCTCTTTTGATATGCAGGGAGCAGAAAGACAAGGATTAATTTCTTCTGCATTATTCGATTCTTACTCTTATACTAGAAATAATTCTTTTAAAGCATATGCTATTAACTTTGTCAAAGGTAACTCAACAACATGTAATGTATGGGAAAATAACTTTAATTGTACTATTGGAAATAATACTTTAGGTGATAGTTATCAAAGTAGTAGAGCCCAAGGTAATATGATATTAGCTTATGCAAAAGCGTATAAGCATACAAATGATCTAAATTATTACTATATTATGTCTAATTTATCAAAATTTGTTACTGATAACTCAGATTATTTTATATCTACCGTTGACCTTGTAATGGGTTTGTCAGAAGCTTATTTAATTACTTTAAATGAAGAGTATAGATTATATGCAGAGAATTATGCTTTAAAAATAATTGATGAATGCATTTTAACATCTTGTTCTCAAACCGAATTATTATCACAATCTAGATTAATTAAATACATTCCATATATTATTAGTTATAATAAATTAGAAGTTACTGTTGATAATATTGGGCAAGTAAATTTATCACGTTATTCTTATTCGATGAATAAAATATTAAATTTATCATCAAAAATCTTAGATTTATGTGCTAATTCTCAATGTAGTTCTGCCCTAAATCAAGCTTTAGCTACATTAAGCTCATATTATAGTTCAAGAATTTTACCTAATTCATCAATTGGTTTTTATGGTAATAATTATCTTGGTAGAAATGAAACACATTTATTTTTTAATGTTAAATATTCATCAATACTTACAAATCCTAAATTATATTATAAAGATTCAAATCAGATAAATTTTGATTATGTAAACTTATCAAATCTAGGTAATGGAATTATTGAATATGATTTCTCAACAGATTCCGTTTTAATTGAGTATTATTTTGAAGATGATAATGGATATCGTTTTCCAGAATCAAATAATGTTTTTACACATGTAATTCCTGTTGATGCTAACACAATACCTGATGTCAAGAATAAGTTAGAATTATTTTCATCTAATCCTTCTTTATCATATTGTAATATATTTAATAATGATTTTTCATGTCGATATGAATTTTGGCAAGGTAATTATATAGCTGGTTTATCTTATGCAGCTAATTATAACTCTTCTTTACTAGAATTTATCACAAGTTTATCAAATAGTATTATTGATCAAACTGGTTTATATTCAACTTGCGATCCCTATAATTATGACTTTTTTTGTAGTGTTAATCAGGCTGATATTGCTAATATATTAAAAACACCCATTTTTCGTGCAATGAGTCTAGTTTATGGATATACAAATTATTATTTTGTTAATATATCCAATCAACCAATTAAGTATTCTAAGAATTTCGTTTATTTATCAAATAGTAATTCTTTCTCAGATTGTAATATATGGGATAATAATTTTACATGTAATAGTCCACACGAACAATATAAGTATATATCAGCAATTAGAAATCTATATGATATTACAGGTGATCAAACATTATATTTTAAATTATTTAATTTATCTGAAAGTCTTTATGATTTAGCTGATGATATGTATGTTGCTAAATCTTTTCTTAAATTATATGATTTATTTGGTAATGAAACCTCGAAAAATAGAATAATTAATTTCATTAACGATACAGAATCAGAATGCCATGGTGGCAATTGTTCTGTTGATAAATTCTATAATTTGCTAAGTCTTACATGGATTGCATATGGTGTATTTGAAGATGATACAAGTGATGTTAATCTAGTTGATATTGGTAATTTTTTATTTAATGATAAACCTAAAAGTTCATTCCAAGATTATTGTATAGGTACTGATACTAATAGTGTTCAGCATTTTACTTGTATTAATCCATTACAACAATATAAAGCAATTAAGAGTTATTATGATATTCTTGAGAATTATTTAGAACGTTCTCCAAAAAATTTCAGTGTAAGTATTGATTTAAATATTACACAAGTTGAAGATGACTTGTATAGTGCTTACTTAAATGAATATATTAATGCAACTTGTTATGTTACAAACAACGATGACATTAGCACATTTGTTGATATTTCTTTAACAACTGATTTTACTATTATAGGAGATAATACCATTAGGATACTTGGTGTTGCTGCTAGTGAGACTGTTAGTGCATCATTCATAGTTAATGCTACACGTGCGAATCTTAATCAAATAACATGTTCAGCAACATTACAAAATAGAAATACTACTAATATTGATGTTTTCTTTAAAGATACAATTACAACTTTAATAAATACTTCAAGTTCATTCTTAAATGAGGAAAATAATTATTCAATAAATTTCTCATTATTCAACTATTTTAATTTTCCAATTAATGATATTGAGATTGATTTATTAGATATATTATCTATTGCAAATCTAGTTAATATTACATCTAATTTTAATGATGATTTTATATGGGACTCTACAAAAATAATTATCCCCCGTATTTTTAGTAATTCTTATTTTAATTTTACAATAGAGTTTAGTCCATTTCAATCATATGATGATAATCTTAGTTTTAATCTTTCATCTGCTTATAATGGTTCAAATTTCTTTTCTTTTCCAATAATTATTGACTATGATAGTTTTGATATTATAACTTTATTTAATGTTACATCACGCTTATATGAACCAAAAACAGGAGTTTTTATTATTAATAATACAAAAGGTTTTGATATAAATAATCTTAATATTACTATTTATTCGAATGAATCAAAAATTAATATAACTAATATCACTTATATTAGTAGCTCAGATACATTAATGTTTAATAATAATAATTATTTAGTTGATAGTTTTTTAAATCAAGAACTAATTAATATTTCCATTGATTACTATTTATTAAAAGATAGTTTAAATGATAGTGCTGATATATCAATAATATTCGAATCAGATAATATATATGAAATAAAAACTATTTCTTTGAGTTCAACACCTGATATTTTGTCTTTAAGTATTAATAGTATAGAAGGATATGTCGATGAAATAAAAAATTTGACAGTTACTTTAACTGATATATTATATATTAATCAAACAAATGTTACCATTGAAATTGATTATGATAATTCCTCAATTGAGATAATAGATGAGGACATAATATTACCCTCAATATCAGAGTATATTATTACTAGTAATAATATTAATTCTCTTTACTCTAGTATTTTTATAGACCCTATCTCTGGAATTTTAAATATAAGTAATGATGATGATCTATCAATTAGGCTATATACTGATAATTATAACTCTGAATTCTTTCTTCAATTAAATTCATCACATCCTAATATTAATGAATCAATAAGTAATATCACTTATGATGTATTTCTTAACCAAAGTTCTGTTATTCCTGACGATCATATCTTAGAAGCTGAATTAAAAATATTTAATAATGGTTTAGAAGTATTATCTCAAAATTGCGATATTACTTTATTTCCTCATAGATGTGAAGTATCTTCTATATTTAATAATGATGTAGACAGTGTACTTAATCTTTATCTTCGTCGTTTATCTCCTATAAATTTGCTAGAGACTATTTCTTCAATTGATACAATAACTAGTAATTATGGACTTAATAGTGCTTCTGCTTTGTTAAACCTTTCTAACTTTAATTTAGGTACTGTTACTTTATCAGATTCATATCACTATAATAATTATATTAATATTACATCAATTCATACTAATATTTCTTCAAATGATATGATCTCTATAGAGAAAGAATTATATTTATCTTCTTCATTACCTATTAATCATATAATTAAAGCAGAATTATTTTTTTACAATGAAAGTGATTATATCTCATCAGTTTTATGTAATTTGTCAGATAATTTCATATGTAAGAATGATTTATTATCTCAAGACAATTTTAATAGTACTTTAAAAATATCTCTTGAAAGGTTATTACCTTATAATTTCACAGATGATTTATCAATTGCTTCATTATCTTCTAATCTAGATGTTAATCAAGAATCTGCAATTATAAATATTTCTAATAATGATAATTTGAATTTTACTTTTACTACAAATAGTTCGATTGAAAGTAGCTATATATTACTTGAAATAGCTTCTAATATTAATCAAACAATATTATCTTATCCATTTGTTAATGTTTCTTTTGAAGTGCATAAAAATAATTTAGATATTCCACAAAACCATACAATTAATTTAACAATTGAATTAAGTGATGATTCTAATATTATTAAATCAGAAGAATGTATTTTTAGCTATGCTAGTGACACTGTACTTTTATGTAGTATTATAACAACACCAATGGATAATCTAAATATTATGGCTAATTTAAGTTTTAATCGAAATGATACATTTATTGAACCAGTTTATTTTGATATAAATTATATAAATATCTCACAATCTACTTTTGACAATCAAATAAATAGTATTGATATTAATTATATCAATATTACTCAATATGAATATAATTTATCTTATATTGATATTAATTTTGTTAATGTTACACATTTACAAGAAAATAAGACAGATATAGCTAATTTTTCTATTATAAATAATACACTTATATCTTTATTTTTCCCTAAAGTTACTAATGATAAAGAATATAGTATTTATATCCCTGTAAAAATATTAAATCCAGGAAATGTCTTTTTTAATTCTACTAGTTTTGAAGGTGGTTTTTTTGAATCAAATTCTACAGTTGTAAGAAATACTCCTTTAGATGATACTTCAACTGATGGGCCAGGTAGTGGCGGTGGTAGTGATTCTTCTGCTCTATTAATTCCTCCAAGAATTGTACAACCAAGCGAAAATATCACAGAATTTCCATCTATATATTCATCTTGGGAATCAGACTATACTATTAGTTTAGATATTAATAGAATAGAGCTATTTAGCTCTTATTCAGAGTACTTAGGAATACTATTTGATAATTATATTGATTATTATAAAGATGAATTAATTGAATTATATGACTGTTTAGGATCTTATAAACGTATTTTCAATCAAGGTAATGATTTAGATGTAAAAGTTATTATAACAAATAATTGTGATCACGATATTACATTTTATTTTATGGATAATACTAACATATTTTCTGACTATTCACATTCTGCCTCAGTCTCAGATGGTTTGTTATTATATCACAGTTTTAATCCAGAAATATCAAATGATATTAATATTCCTAGAAATCTTATAATGGGTAATGTAACTCTTAGAGCGAATCAGAATTTTATTCTTAATTATAAAATTGGTCGAATTACTGAAGATTATAATTCCATGCTTGCTAAATGGAGTCAATTAGATTCATTATTATTCTTTGTTTATTATGATGATGAATATTTAATGATCTCAAAAGATGATGAAGTATTAAAATCAGGTTTTGATGAAAGAATGTTATATATAATTATGGTAATATTACTATTAATTATTCTTATAATAGCGTTTGTAACTTATATGAGTATAAAGGAATCTAGAAATAAAAAATTATTGCTTGTAAGTGATAAGAATTCAAAAATTAATGACGCTGTTCTTTCACTAGGAATGCATTCTTTTTATATTAATAGACTAATCAATGAAAAAGATTATAAGGCCGCTTTAGCTGAATATAATAAAGCATATTCTAATTATCTTAAATACAAAAAAGAATTTGAAGAAATTAGCCCAGAAGTTAGAAGTATGCTAGACGAAGAGTTAGTAATGCTTACTAAATTGCATCAAATTTTACAAAACAATATGTCTTATGAAAATAATTCAGTAACATCATCACCTAAAAATCATGAATCAACTCAATCAGATCAAGTTTATCATTATGAATACGATATATTAATTAGAATCAAAGCTGTTAATATTGATTTACTTAATAAGGATTACTTAAAGGCACATAAAGCATTAGAGGAGACTAAAAAGCTTTTTTTAGAAATTGATGAAATTGATTTACACGGTCATAAAGTAATTTTTGAGAAAATGATAAACTATCTTGATAAAAGAATAATGCCTCATATTTCTAATTCTTTCCGATTTAAATTTGTTAATTTCGTTGATAATTTTATGTCTAAATTTCAAGAGTATTTTAATAAATCTAAAGAAAAGTCAACTTAATTAATATAATAATTTATTTCTTATAATTATATATTAAAAAATAATACTTTACAAAATAAAAGTTATTTTAAAAAAAGCTAAGAAATTAGTTATATAATTTAGTATATTATACTTTAATTATTTTATTAATTTCTTTATCATATACTACTTTCTTAATTATTTGGATATCACTCTTAAGTTTCTCAAAATCTTCTTTCTTAACTAAAAACTCATTTTGTTTTTCAATTTTTGCAAGCGATACCATCATTTCATTGATTGATGATTTATTATTATTGCTTACTAAATCAATTTGATTTATTTTTTTTATCGAATCTTGTAAATTTTGAGATATTATTTCAATTTTTGAACCTTTTTTCTCAACATCAATCTTAATCTTTTCTATGTTTTTTTCTTCTTTTTTAATATCTTCTAATTTTCTAATAACATTCTCATAATCTTTTATTCCCTTCATTAACTCAGAATATTCATTTAATTTATTATTTAAATTTTTAATTTGTAAATCAATTTTTTCTAATCTTGATTCTACTTTCATTGAATTTTGTTCACTATCAGAAAATTTTTTTTCAATAATCTCGGGTTTAAACGTATTAACAATATATTTTACTGTCGAAAAGTCTTCTTCAAGTTTATTGAACATTCTTTCTCTTCCAATTACTGTTGATCTTAATTCTCCTACTTTTTCTTGTATTCGATCAATTTCTTCTTGAATATCTTTATTTTTCTGACTAATAATATCTATTTTTCCTTCTAATTTACCTTCATTTATATTCTCTTGTTCAATCTCTGATTGTAAATGATGTATTTCTTTTGATATTTGTTCAGAGTTGTAATTAATATAGAAATTATCTAAGCCCTCTTTTTTATTTTGATCATTATTATTTGATTTGTTTTTAAATATATTACTTAATTTACCTTTATTTTCTTTCTTTTCTAATTCTTCAAATTCTTCAGGTGTAAAAGTATCTTTATCTCTATCATAATTTTCTTTGTTTAATAATTTTGATTTGTTATTATTATTATTATTATTATCTTTACTTAGTTTATCATTTGCATTATTATTAATGCTATTACTTGGATTATTATTAATATTATTATTAATATTTTCTGTTTCATTACTCTGAATTTGTTCAGGCTGAGAATTGATACTTCTTTCTTGTCTAGTAACACTTATTTGTTCTGAATCTTTATAATACTCTTCATTTATATTATTTTGTTCATAATCTTCATTATTGATACTTTGTTCATTATTTGTATAATTATTATTTTGATTATTCCCATTCAAACTAATATTCATTATCTTATTAATTGTATTCTCTGGGATATTATTTTTTTGGAATTTTCTAATAATTTGAGAATCATTAAATCCACTTCTTCTTGCAACTATCACATATTCAACTAGTTTACATTCATATTCATTTTGATTTTGTTGTATGTCCATCACCTAATTTAATATAGTTATACATATACTAATATATAAAAATTTTGCTATTTTTATGCTAAAATGGCCTTATTTTTGGGAAATTGTGTTAAAACCCTATATTCTATGCTATTGGCTCTTTTTGTTTATAAATGGTTATTATTGTGATTTTCACTTTTATTATACATTATAATCTATCCCACATAGCATAGAAAAATTTTCTTTGTTTCTCAACAAAATTCTTTTGTTGTATTAATATCGCACTTGGTTTCTCATCCCATGATATAAAAACAGCTTTGTCATTACAAACCCCATGATTGGCAGGCATTGGAAGGTCAGTGTAACGTATCCATTTCCCAGTCCATTCTTTATGCATTTCTTTCAATCTGTTTGGTGCAATACCTTTAACATTCAATTTTTTTTCTGCTCTTTGTAGTTGATATCTCTCGTAAAATTTTTGTACATTAAGATCTTTTTCATAATCACCAATATCTGCTGTGAAAAACAAGAATTCATCACCAGGTTTTGAATCTGATATTAATTCCAAAAGTGCATTCCAAATTCCTCTTGTTCCTTCATATATCTCAACGCTTTTCTTTTCTTGAGATTTATTTTGTCTTGCCTTTAACTCTGGAAGAAATTTTTTAACAGCATTTTTCTTTTCCTCTAGATAAACTAAAAAATTTTCAGGTTCCGCTGCATTATAGATTCTAACCTTTCCTTTTTTTATATACCCTACAAGGCCTTTTTCAATTAATCTATTAACACAAAAATGAAATACACTATTTTGTATTGAAGCTTTTTCTAATATGGTTCCTGCACTGCTTGGTCCTTCTTCTAATAGTACTAAGTAAACTCTTATCTCTCTTTCTGTAAGTCCAATATCTTCTAATATCTTTACATCCATTATCCTACTAAGTTGGAGGATAAATATATTTATTTTTATGTTCATTTGATAGTAGTAATATGGTAAAAGTAAAAATCTGCCAAAGATGTAAACATAAAAACATACATGAAGAAAAGCATTGTGAAAATTGCTTTGCTTGTCTTATTGTGTTAAACGCACAAGAGTATTACATGCGTTGGGATAGGTCAATGAGGTAATTTAAATGATAATACATTGGCCACAGGTAATAGTAGTAACTGTAACACTTTATGCATTAATAATATTATCTTTACCTTTCAATACTGTATATGCTACTATGTTTTTGTTTGCATTGATTGCATACTGGAGCAGATTACCTGGAGTAGGTATACCATCACCATTCTTCATACTATATCTTGCTGATCTTGTAGATTTATTAGCAGTTATTATAGCAATAAATGTTGGTCCTCTAGAAGGTGCATTATTTTCTGCATTTGGCAATTTTGGTTCAAGACTAGCAGGAGTATTCCCAAAATGGTGGTCTGTAAATAGAGATAGCATGTTTCAATTTGTGATATGTTTATTTATTCCATGGATTCATGAATGGGGTGGAGCAGACTTAGAAATCACAATGTTCTGGTTCACAATGATTAGACGTTTTATGTTCATCCCTGTATATATGATTTACAAAGATATCCCACTCCCAAATTTTATAATTCTATGGTGTGGAGCAACAGCAAGTTCTGTGCTTATCAACATATTTTATGCAAGATACTTTGGCTGGTTTTTTGATGGTATTATACAAATAGGTGTTGAATTCAATTGGATGCTATTTATATTAGCGACATTTATTATGATACTTGGAAAAATATTTTTCTTTGGGAAATCTAACGTTAAATGGTTAGATCAAAGATATTTATTAAAAAGAATATTAAAAAAATCATTAACAAAAAGAATATCAACTAAAAAAATTTTAGTTAATGATACTGCTTTTGTGAGAGAAATCAAAAAAATAATTTAATAATTGTTTTAGGTTATTCTAGTAATTAGAACAAAAAGCAGTTAAACAATTTTAACTTCAGCATCAAGTATTATTGACAAATTATTTCTAATTTTCTCAATGAATGATTCATTTGTTATTTTATCAAGATTTTCTTTTATTTCTTCAACACTTTTTTTACTTTCTATTAACGCTTTTTTATCAAGAGTTATTTTCTCAGATAAATTTCCTTCTTCCTCTAGTACACTTGATTTATTAATCTCAATATTAATATTTTCTAAATTCTTTTTTGATGAGATTATATCATCTTTTGTTTTGTCAACAAAATTATCTTCATTCATGGTGATAATAGTATCTAGAACTTTATCTTTATTTTTTAAATCTAATTTGTCTATGGATTTTATTAAATTTTTAAACATCTCAGAAGATTTTCCTTGGTCATTCTCAATAGCTATAAAAGGATCATGTAAGTATTCTTTAATTACATCAACATCATTAAATGCTATTCTTTCATATTTTCGCATTGCACGTTCAATTCTTGAGAATTTTGAAATAATATCAGACCTTATTTTTGCAATATGTTCTTTAATGCTTTCTTTTTCTTTAATCATAGTTTGGTATTTAGAGTATTCATCTGAATTTCTTAAATCTTCTAATTGTTTTTCTGTTTTCTTTATTTCTTTATTTTTATTATCATTCTCTTTCTCTTTTTCTTTTATTTGTTTCTTCAGGTCTTCTTTTATTACTTTTGAATTTATCATTTTGTTAATATTTTCAATTAAATCAACATGTGCCACGTAATCTTTACTGTTTACAAGATCATTTAATTGTTCATAAAACTTTTTTAGTCTACCTACTTCTGAATGTACAGATTCTGTTTCATGTTCAAAAAAATGTTTTAGAATTTGTCTTGGCCGTAATGTTTGCTTACCAAACTCTTCTATGATAACTTTAAAATTATCATATTTACTTTTTATTTTGGTATAGTCATCGGGCAACTCCATCTGTTTTAAAAGAATCTCAACATGTTTAATATAACTCTCCCTATTACCCGTCATATATTGTTTTTCTTTTAGTGGTATATTCTGATTTTTTAACTTAGCAACTTCTAATTGTTTAGTTTTATCTTTGATAATTGACATTTCTGATCTTATTTGTTCTAATTTCTCTTTTAGCCCAGGTATAACTGTATTATTAATATGATTATCAAATAATTCTTCAGATTTCTTTTTTAAATCGGATAATCTAATTTCAACTTCCTTTGGTTTCGAGAACATTGATAGTATTTTTTTAAGCATTTTTTATGATATATGATTATACTTTAAATGTATTATTAAAGGATAGCAATTAAAACAACACCTATAGTACTTATAATAAATCCATTGATAAAAATATTTGGTAATGTAGCAATAGTTGCTCTGAAGGGATCAACAAATCCAGGAACTACCATGGTTATCCATAATACAACATTTCTAAAAATAATGAGTGAATTTGCTAATGGGATAAAATCAACAGCTCTTGAGAATAATAGAACCGATACTACTATCACAATATAAACACCTATTTGCACAATTATATTATTAGGATAGATTTGTCCAGATATAAATTCAGCTATTACTACCATAAATATTGCTGCAATTATAGTGAATAAAGGATTTAATGTATAAGCAAGAATAATTACTACTGGAGTTATTAATTCAAAACCTATAGATATTCCAATAAAGTGTTTATATAACTTTGATATTGTCCCAATTATAATCATTAAAACAATAATTAAAATTTGTCCTATAGGAACATTAAAAAGCATTAATAATAATAAAACACCAACTATTACACCAGAATAAAACCCAAATAACCTTAATGTTTTATTAATTTTTTTTGGTAAAGCCATAATTTAAAGGCAATTTGCTTGCTTTTATATAATTTTCAATGTTTTTTGTTATTTTTCAAATAAATTTTATATTTTGTATTATTTTTAAATTAAATAATCAATGTATTTCTTCAGATTTATGTATAATTAAGAATAACTTATTTAAATCCCTCTTTTTTCCTATCTGTTATGACAAAAAATACTCAAAAAAATAATACTAATGATAAGTCTGATAAGGATGAAAAAGGTATTACTGTAAAAAAAACTGAAGATATGCCTGAATGGTATGGGCAAGTTGTAATTAAGAGCGGATTAGCAGATTATTCTCCTGTTCGTGGTACAATGATAATTAGACCTTATGGTTATGCTATATGGCAAAAAATAATGGATTATTTTAATGCAAGATTAAAAGAATTAAAAGTAGAAAATGCATATTTTCCTATGTTTATTCCTGAGAGTTTTTTTGAAAAAGAAGCAGAACATGCAGAGGGATTTACTCCTGAAGTAGCTTGGGTACAAAATAAAGATGAAGATACAGGAGAAAGATTAGCTTTACGCCCAACTTCTGAGACCATAATGTATGACTCTTACGCAAAATGGATTCGTTCTCATAGGGATTTGCCATTACGTATTAATCAATGGTGCAATATTGTAAGATGGGAAGTAAAAGATGTAAAGTTATTTTTGAGAAGTAGAGAATTCTTATGGCAGGAAGGTCATTGTGTTTATTGTACTGAAGAAGAATGTGATACTGAAGCATTAATGATGCTTGATGAATATGCAATAATGTGTAGAGATTTACTAGCTTTACCTGTTATTCAAGGTAAGAAATCTGAAAAAGAAAAATTTGCAGGTGCAAAATGGACTTCTACGATAGAAGCATACATGCCTGATGGTAAATTTTTACAATCTGGAACATCTCATAATCTTGGCCAGGGTTTTGCTAAAGCTTTTGGAATTTCATATAAAGGTGAAGATGAACAGGATCATTTACCTTGGCAATCTAGTTGGGGTTTTTCAACAAGGCTTATGGGTGCATTAATAATGCAACATGGTGATGATAAAGGATTAGTTCTTCCACCAAGTATAGCTCCTTTACAAATTGTAATTATACCTATTTTATTTGATAAGACACGTGAGTCAACACTTTTAGAAGCAGATAAAATAAAGCAAGAATTATCAGAATACGAAATAAAAATTGATGACAGAGACGAATATTCATCAGGTTGGAAATTTAATCAATATGAAATGCAAGGTGTACCACTACGTATTGAAATAGGCCCAAAAGATATAGAAAAAAATCAAGTAGTTGTAGCAAGAAGAGATACTAGTGAAAAATGTTTTGTACAACGAAGTGAATTATTTGAAAAAATTTCATCATTAATGTATGATATTCAAAATAACTTATTGAATAAGGCACAAGAAAATATTGATAATAATATTGTTAAACCTAAAGACTGGGATGAGTTTGTTAAAGCAGCAGAGCAAAGAAAAATCATTTTTGCTCCATTTTGTGGTGAAGAAGATTGTGAAGATATAATAAAAGATGAGACAAAAGGAGCAACTAGTCGTTGTTTCCCTCTTAACCAAAAATCTGATGATCTTCCTGAAGGATGTACTTGCATTCAATGCGGAAAGCCTGCAATTGGATTTGCTTATTTTGGAAAAAGTTATTAATTTAAAAATTATTTTTTTCTGTTAATTATTTTTATTGAAGAATTATATTATTATTATTATTATTATTATTATTTCTAATTACGTTTTTTATCTCCTAAATAAATTTGTCCAAAATCTTTGTTCCACATAAATTCATCTTCTGTATCTGTTTTATCTATCAAATCTAGCATATATGTTGTTTGAGCACTTACTTGATCGCAGTGATGTAATGCAACAGCTTCAGGAATTGAATGTGTTTTACTACTACCATAATCACCCATATGTGTTAGTATCATATGTATTAATTTCATTTGAAGTTCTTTAGGTGTATTTAGTTCATCCATTTTTCTTTGAATCATATCAACGCCTATTGTTACATGCCCTACAAAAACAGCTTCTGGAGTAGCTCTTATACTTGTTGTTAATTCAAATTCTCTTATTTTCCCAATGTCATGTAATAATGCTCCAGCGATTAATAAATCTCTATTAAGTTTAGGATGTGTTTCAGCTGTTGTTTGTGCAATTTTACAAACATCTACTGTGTGTTCGAGTAAACCATGTATCCATCCATGATGAATATACATTGCTGCAGGACACTCTTTGAACTTTTCTGCAAATTCAGTATCATTAAAAATTGCTTGAACAATTTTTTTTATTTCAGCATCATTTATTGAATCAATAAAATTAATTAATTCTTTCCACATTATATTAGGATCTCTATCTGATATTTTAATGAATTGTCTTACATCATAGTCTCCTTGCTTTAAGATCTGAATAGTTGCTTGTTCATTACCTGAAATTTCTAGCACCCCATTCCATTCATTAATTCTACCAGTAACTTTAACAACATCATCTTTATTTATTGAGTCATATAAAGTTTTTACAAAATTCTCATCATTTGGACCCCAGTATTTATACATAATTTCTTTAGTAGCATCACCTAAGCGTAATTCAAATCTAAAACCATTCTTGTATTGTTCAACAGGTCTTTTGAATCTAACTACAAATATATCATCTACTAATTCATCTTTTTTGTAATCAATTATGTTCTTTCTTTTTGTTTCCATTTTAGCTATAATTTTATTTGTTTTTATATGATTTATGTAAAAATTAGTATTAATAATATACAAACTAGCATAATAAATAAAATAAAAAATTAAAAGAAAAGATTATTACATTCTTCTGCAATAATCATTAATTGCATCAATATATGCTTTTACAGATGCTTCTATTGTATCTTTTGAAGTAGCTCTTCCAAAATATAACGGTTTATCTTTATGAAAATTACCATCAAACCCATTTCCAGCAAGTACAATAGTAACTTCAGCAATGGTATCATGTGATTCACCAATATTTCTTGGGTCATACATTACTAATCTTGGAACTTCAAATGGAACAACGTTATCAACTGCATTAAAAACTGCATCAATTCCTCCTACATTGTTTCTTTTTCTATCTATTAATACACTTGTTACATTGTTCCCATCAATTTCTAAAATTACATCTCCTGAATAAACATCTGAATGAAATGATTTGTCAATACTATGAGAGACATACTTTATTTTATTTGATTTTGAATATGCTCTATTTACTAATATTCTTAAGTCAACGTCAGTAACTTCATCTCTTGTATCAGCGCATTGATTGTACATATCCATTATATTTCTCTCAACTTCTTCAACTGTTAAATCAAATCCTAATCTTTCAAGCATTCTTTTTACTCCTTTTTTCCCAGATTTTGCAGTAAGTTTACTTTCTTCACCTTTCCATCCTACAACATCTGCAGAAAATCCAGCTTGATATACTATTACACCTGAATTTTTTCCTTTATCACTTCCATCTTGATGTATTCCTGAACTATGCTGAAATGCTTTTCTACCAACTATTGGTTTACCTGCAGCTTTTTCTTCTTTAGTATGATATTCAACAATATCACTTACAGGATTCAACATTGTTGTATTTATTCCAGTCATCATATTATATTTGTTAGAAATTCTATAAATATTCATTACAACTTCCTCAAGTGCTGCATTTCCACTCCTTTCTCCTATTCCATTTACAGTTACTTCAACACAGTCTACTCCTTCTATAGCTCCTGCAATACTATTTGCAACAGCATTACCTAAATCATTGTGGCAATGAATATGCAAACTAATTTCATCAGCATATGGAACACATTCTTTAAACCATTTTACAGCTTCTGCAGCCTCTTGCGGAATTAATTTTCCTTCTGTATCTGGAAGATTTATTACATTTGCTCCTGCCTCAATAACGCTTTTATGCATATACATGATACGTTCTAATGCAAACTCATTTTTTGTTTCTAATGCCTCACTTATTGCATATAAGCTGCCTTGTGCAGAAAATTGAACATCATGCTTTCCTGCAACTTGTCTTGCATATCTTACTGCCTCTACTGAGTCAAAAATAATTTTATCCATTCCTTTTCCATATACATCAACTGCTTCTTTGTTAATCAAAATGCTAAATGTATGCAAATAGGGGTTAGGATTATTTTTGATTGCATCCCATGCTCTATCTATATCTTTTTTCATTACTCTTGCCAATGCTGCTATTTTTGGTCCATGAATCTCTTGTGCAACTTTCTTGACAGCTTCATAATCTCCATTACTACTAATTGGAAATCCAGCTTCAATAATATCTACATTCATTTCTACTAATTTCTGTGCAATAGCAACTTTTGAATTAATCCCATGTCTTAATGAATGACCTAATGCTTGTTCACCATCTCTTAATGTTGTATCAAATATTTTTATTTTTCTCATTGGAATATACCTCTATCTATTTTATTAAAATTCTTTAAATCATTGATAAAAAAGCAATTGATTTATTTGAGTAAATTAAGAAGTAGTTGTAAAAGCAGAAGATTTTGAGAAGTACAACTATTTGAATTATTAAATTGTGTCTTACGGTTTATTTTTTTCACATTTGTTTTTTGTTTTTTATTCATTTTTTCTTACCTCTATTAAGTTGTTTTAGATTGGTTAGCAGAATATATACTAACCTTGATTATAAAAGTAAAACTAGCAGAAAAGATTCATTATTTGAGTATATATTGCTAGTCATAATAGAGAAGAAGATGGATGTATATTTAAATTTTATTGTTTAGTTATAATTCTAGTTAAACGTAATTCAAAGTAAGCCATCAAAAGAAATATAAATATATAATAGATTTTATACTATATGGGTTTTGCAATTATAATTCGAGGACCAGCTGGAACTGGAAAATCTGAAATTTCAAATCATTTAAAGAAAGATATCCCTAATATTATTCATTTAGATATTGATAAGTTTAAACATATTATTTCTAAAAATTCAAGCAATGTTCGAAGTGCCATTGCACACAATGTTGGCTCATTCTTTCTAAAACAATTAATGGAGAACAATTTTAATATTGTAGTAGAAGAAATATTCAGAGAAGAATATTATAATGAAATAATTAAAATTCTTGAAGAAGGAGATTATAAAATTATTAAAGTGTTCTTAACAGCTTCAAAAGAAATGTTACTAATGAGAGATAGAGAAAGAGCCAAGAATAAAGGTGAAGAAATAATTGTAAAACTTGAACAAGAAATCAAACCATTAAATGAAGATTTGATAATTGATACTGGTGAAAAAACGATTGAAGAAATAAAGTATATTATTCTAAAAAAACTAAATACTGATGGCTTACTTTGAACTTCTCCGTAAAATCAAAGATTTTACTCCGACCACGTTGCACTTTGCTCTCTCAGTTTTTTTGCTACGCAAAAAACTTCCCTTAAGCCTGACGTTAAGGAATGCTACCATATTTTTTATTTTTTGCAGTCATTTTAAGAAAATAATTTAATCTTTGTTTAAACATCAATGGCCTATCTCTTGCATCTTCAATCCAGCCTATCCGGATTCTTTTATACTTTTCAGGGAATGATTGAAAATGCTTCCATATTTCTTTATCTTTTTTTATTATAATTAAAATATCATTTGGAATCTTTAATTTTTGTTCTTTTCCATTATAAATAAATACATGCTTGACTGCTTCAAGACCTTTTTTAGTCATTTTCTTTTGTTTAATTAATTTTAAAATTCGTTCTTTATTTAATGTTGATAAGTTACTATTTGATCTTCTAGGTGTAAATCTTTGGACACAAGTATTCTTATCATTTTTTTTAACAACTGAATCAATCCATCCATAACATAGTGCTTCTTCAACAGCATGGTCATAAGGTATATTTTTTTTACCTGAAGCTTTGTTATAATATGCTAACCATATCTCTTTTTCTTTTTTAGAATTCTTAGAAAGCCACTTTCTCCATTCAATCCTATTTTGAAAGATTTTTATTTTTCCAATCTCCATATATTTATTTCATTAATTCAAAATTTATAAAGTATATTATAATAATATCTAATCTTATTGTAGAATAAAATATTAATAGATATATTAATATGTCTGTCTTAAATAAAAATTAAAATAATTCCAATCATAAAAACTCCGATTTCAAATATTAGTAAAATTTTATTATTAGCATAATTAATGAGATATTCTTTATAATTTTTAAAATCAGTTAAGTGAAAATCCCCTTTATATGACTTTAATGGGAATAAACTGTAATCTTTTTTTGATAATGGATAGAATATAGAAATTCCCGCAGTTCTTGCAGTAATATAATCACTAAATAAATGGATAAAAATTTGTAATGTAAATAATAATGCAAAATAATAATTTATAAAAAATAATAATCCGCAAATAATAATCCAAAATAAAGGTGCATGAAATAATGACTTATGATGATCTTTAAACTTTTTTCCGATTATATCGAAGTCAGGTAATAATCCAAATACTATAGACAATCCAATAAAAAATAAACTTTTTGAATAATATAAAGGATACACCTCTATTAATAATCTTAGAACAATTATTGATAATGCAATATGTGCAGGAAATAACATAAAACTATTTTTGAACTATTATTTAATAAATTATTGGAATTTTTATCCAAATAAAACAATTATCCCAGCAATAATTGCCATAAGTATTCCAAATCCTAAAATAGTACATAAACCAATGAGTAAAGTTTTTCTCAAATTAGTTTTATATTCTAATTGAATCATGTAGAACAATGTAATTATTATTATTGCAAGAACAATTCCTGACAAGATTTGCCAACTAGAAACCAAATATTGCAATATTAAAAGTACCATTATAACTCCAGAAATTTTAACAGCATTCATCATTGTATGATTTTTAACTTTAAACAATTCTGTAAGCTCTCTGATAATTAATGAAAGTAAAAGAAAAACAACTATTATTATTATTATTGCAATTATTGCTCCAGTTAGTCCTAATGCCATATTTTAATTACCAATTTTTTATTTTAAATGTTTTTTGAACTTTAAGCTTGAACTAAATATAGTATAATATTGTGTTATTTACCTTGATAATTTAACAACTCTAGTATATCTTAATATTCTTAGTAGTCGTAATACTCTTACTACAGCAAAATATTGTGCACCGACAAACAACAAACTTAAATAAGTAGGTATTATTGAGATAAAATCAACTATTCCAAAAAAACTAAATATATATTTTTTTGGTTGATTTGCAACATATATTCTTAATAGATATTCAATAGTAAAAATAATTGTGAAAGCCCATTCTAACATTTTAAGTGCTATTATATCTGCTTCACTTAAATTAGGCATTCCTTCAAGAACAACGCATACTACGCTAACAATTATGATTATAAATAAGCTAAAATCAAACCAGAATGAAGATTTTGTGTCATTTTCGTTTGATCCATTAATTATTTTATTTAATCTAGACTTTAAATCTTCATTTTTCTTATTTTTATTAGGCATTTTATTATTTTAGAAGTTCTTGTTTAAATTATTTTCTACTTTATTTATCTTTTTTATAAGATTTAATGACTTTTAATTCATAATATTTTTATAAGATTAATTATGCGTTTACTAAGGGTGATAACATGGAAATACAATATGTAGATTTAGACAATATACCTATAAAATTAAGGAATAATGTTGATGAATTATTAAGGAATTTCATGAAAAAAATTAATTCAACTGAAGTAAAAATCCATGTTAAACGCTTTAGTAGGGAGGGAAGAAAAAGTAGATTTGAGATACATCTCCAAGCCGTTATTGATGCACAATTATTTGTAGCACAATCTGAAGAATGGGATTGTTATATTGCAGTTAAAGATACACTTACAAGCATAAAGACACAACATGAGAAATTCAAATTAGTACATGCAGCAACTGCTGCATAATCTGTTGTGATTTCTAATTTATTTTTTGTTATTTTTAATTTATATTATTTTTATTTAGTTCTCCTATAAAATTATATCTATTTGCATAACATTTAAAAAGGGAGAATCAATCTTTGAATATGAAAGAGAAAAGAAACATGCTTTCAATCAGATCAAATGATTGCAAGGTAGTTGATTATTAATCTAATAACGGCTATAAAAAAGAGTAAAAGATTTCTTTTCAGAGGATTTAAAAATGAATTTAAGTAAAATAAGTGAATTAAAAGATAGAGATAGATTTAACGGAGATGTTAAAATATTAAGAAAAGCAAAACCTGGTCCTGTTATTTTCAGTGTAAGTGATGCAACGGGAACAATTGATGCAGTCATAAAGGATTCTAAATTTGAAACAAATGATATTGTAAGGATTTCGGGTAAAGTTAGTGAACGTGCTGGAAGATTACAAATAGAAATTGAAAAAATAACAAAATCTGATGTTAATTTTGATCAAATAATTGATAATTTAAGCAAACCAATTAGACAAGATCTAAGCATTAAATCTGAACGTTATGATTTAATGAAACAAAAAATGCTTGATATTGCTAAACGAATAAGAAAAGCAGTAATAGAAGGTGAACCTATTCTAATACGGCACCATAATGATTCTGATGGAATTAATTCAGGATTAGCTATAGAAATGGCTTGCAAGATTTTAATGGAAAAACAAGGTATAAATCCAGATTATAATCTTTATAGAAGTCCAAGTAAAGCTCCTTTTTATGAAACAGGTGATGTATTTAGAGACTTAGTACTTGCTAAACGTCTTGACAATTTTGGCCAAAAAAAGCCTTTAATATTAATACTTGACAATGGTTCAACACCTGAAGATGTTTTTGGGATGAAGACATTATCTTTATTAGGATATGAAATCATTGTAATTGATCACCATAACCCTGTTGAAATGACAGATGGTAAAACATCTGTTTGTCCATTTGTTAAGTTACATCTTAATCCTTACATGTTTGGTCTTGATGGTCAAACAAGCGCAGGTATGCTTTGTTATGAAGTTGCAAGGTTCATATCTGAAGATTTTGAAAAACCAGTCATGCCAGCAACAGCTGCAATTAGTGATAGATGTACTATTCCTGAAACAGAAGACTATATTCAAAATTCAGGTAAATCAAGAGAGGAGCTTGCAAAAATAGGTATCGCTATTGATTTTGTAGCTTACCATATGAAGTTTGATGGTGGTAAAGGTATTTTTGAAGAACTACTAGAAAACAAAGAAATGGTTGATATGATAAATAGTGAAGTGAATAAAGGAGTAGAAACACAATTACAAAGTACATTACCATATTTAAGGACACAAGAAATAAAAGGTATTACTTTTTCAACATTAGACGTAGAGAAGTATACTTTAAGATTTACTTATCCAACACCTGGAAAAGTTATTGGTCTTGTACATGATCATGTTGCATTAGGTAAAGATAATGCAGTATTAACATTAGGGTATATGTCTGATATGATTATAATTAGAGCAACAAAACCAGTATTACCTGTGCAAAAAATAATTGAGAATTTAAGACAAGATATTCCTGAAGCTAATGTTGATGGTGGTGGTCATGAATGTGCCGGAACAATTAAATTTGTATCTGCTCATCTGCAATCTATCCTTGAGAATATAAAACAACAATTAAGAAAGTTAGAAATATCTCAAGACCTAAGTAAAGAATAAATTGTAGATAGATTAATGCAGTTTATTATTATTATTATTATTTTAGATCATATTTAGATGCATTTATTTATAGGTTTAAAATCTAATAATAACTTATGAAAGTTCTTATAAATTGAATAATAATCCCACATATATGCAAACAAAACTATTAGTTAGACCAGATAAAAATGAATTTTTGTTATATTCTATGTTAAATACATTAGGCTTAGCTAGAGGAAATATTGATTCTCATATACTCCGAAGAAAAGTAGTAGACCATTTTCAAGGATATTCGGGTTTAGGACTAAAGCAAGAAGATTATCAACATCATTCAAAACCTGCTATATATTTATTAACATTAAATGAAGCTCCTGATTTTTCTGAGCGAGAAAATTTAGTATTAAATCAATTTATCGAGCGTGATATAGAAATAGGTAAATCCATATTACCATATCTTATACATTTTTATGAGAATAGTGATTTTGAAGATTTTTATCAAACTATATTACTAAAATATCAAGAAGAATGTGAATTCCTAGAAAATATTTTAGAAAGGTCAAATATTAAAAATATAATAGATGATGCATGGGAAGAAAATACTTTTGATATGGAAATAATTCCAATGCCTTTAGAAGATATAATGTCAGGTAATGGTCCTAGTATTGGTAATGTATCATATCAGATAATTGGCCCACCATTTATGTATAGGTCAATAGAAATAATTGCTCATGAAGCATCACATCCAAGAGCTAAAGAAGTATTAAGGCCTATTGAACATGAAATTCAAACAAAAGAATATATTTTTAATCGACAAACACCATTAAATTATCCTAAAGAATATATAAACTGGCGGGTTTGTTTTGAAGAGCATTTCATAAGAGCAATGCAATGTGGTTTTATTGACCCTAAATTAGGTTTAAATGTTAATATTGATAAATCACTTAGAAATGAAATCGATAATTATGGAATGATTTTTATTGGAGATTTTTATGAAGAGATAAAAAAGCATAAAGAAAATCCTAAAGGAACATTAACTGATGTAGCATTAAATATATTAGATCGGTTAGATAGATATAAAATAGATTAATAACTATTTACTTTTATTCTTCCTTTAATCTACCATTATTATCATAACATAATTCATAGAAATCACATTGTCCTGAATGCCATTTGCATAATGGTGAAGGTTTTCTTGGATAATCTTGTTTCAAATCAGATTCTGTAGCAGCATGTATTTGTTCAATTTCAAATTTCGCTAACTTTAATAATTCTTCATCTACTTCAATCATTTGCTCACCAAACTTTAAAAAATTAATACCTGCTTTTGTTGGAAGTTTTCCATATTTTTCTTGATAAAGAAGTGCATAGATTGCTAATTGTAATCTATATTCTGGTGTAATAACATCTTTTTTTGATGTTTTATAATCCATAACTATTATTTCATCTTCAATCTCATGTATTGCATCAATAAATCCTTTAACTCTGTGTTGTTGAGAGATAAATTCTTCTTCAGTTTTTGGTTTCCATAACTTAAATGCTTCTTTAAATCCTTGTTCATGCTTCGCAAGTTTTTTTATTAAATTGTCTACAAACATAAAAAGCATTTGTTCAGTCTCCTCATAATAGAAAAGTCTTTGAGCCTCAGTCATATCTAACTCTTCAAGTTGATTTTTAGATTCTTCCCATTTTACCATTAAAAAATCTTTTAGAAGTCCTTTTAATAACAATTCGATATCATTCTCAGGGAGTTTATCAATATCAACTTTAAAAAAATCTTCTAATGCTGAATGTGTAATACTACCTCTAATTAGATGAATACTAGGTAATGTCTTGAGTTTCTTTATGTATATATAGTAATATTTTCTTGGACATTGTTTGTAAGTATTTATAGATGATGGGGATTGTATACGTTGTGCCATGAAATAACTATATTAATTTACTTTATAAGTATTATTCTAATGTAAGTCCATTGGTTTATTTTATTCATTCCATATAATTTTTAAATAAAAATAAAATACAATTGTTTATGCCAATAAAAATAAAAGATGGATTACCTGCAATAAAAGATTTAGAGAAAGAAAAAATCTTTATTATGACTGAGAAACGTGCAATTCATCAAGATATACGGCCTTTGAAAATTGTAATACTAAACATTATGCCAGAGAAACATAAAACTGAACTTCAATTATTGCGAAGATTATCAAATACTCCTTTGCAAGTTGAAGTTGATTTAATTCATCCAGAATCTCATATATGTAAGACAACACCAAAAATTCATCTTGATCTTTTCTATAAGAAATTTTCAGATATTAAAAATAAAAAATATGATGGTATGATTATAACAGGTGCTCCAGTTGAGAAATTAAACTTTGAAGAAGTAAATTATTGGGATGAGTTAAAAGAAATAATGGAATGGTCAAAAAAAAATGTAACTTCAACTTTACATATTTGTTGGGCAGCACAAGCTGGGTTATATTATCATTATGGAATTGGAAAACATAAACTAGATAAGAAATCTTTTGGTGTATTTAAGCATACCATTAATAGCAAAACTTCTAATATTGATTTAGTAAGAGGTTTTGATGATGAATTTTGGGCACCACACTCAAGACATACAACAATTCATAGAAAAGAGATCTTAAAAGTTCCACAATTGGATTTAGTATCTGAATCTAAAGAGGCTGGTGTTTATATTGTTGCTTCAAAAGATAAAAGACAAATTTTTGTTACAGGACATTCAGAGTATGATTCTCAAACTTTAAAGCAAGAATTTGAAAGAGATATTGCAAAAGGATTAGAAATAGAGTTACCTGAAAATTATGATGTAAAGAATCCTATAGTAAAATGGTGCTCACACTCAACTTTATTTTACAGTAATTGGATTAATTATTATGTGTATCAATTAACACCTTATAGATTAGAAGAAATAAAATAGATAATATTTATATTCTCTTTTTCATTCTTGTTTAACATGTTCAGACTAGACAATGATACTGCTTATATGTCGGTAGGAGGAGAATGTGTATTTAGTTGTGCCTATTGTTATACTCTTTCTCCTGATTATAAAATAGATTCTGAACAAACAATCTCTGAAATAATAAAAGAGATGGCAGATCTTAAATTAGACCATAATGTTAAACTTGTTAAACTCGGATGCGATAGTGAAATATTTGCAAATCCTGCTTTTGCATCAACTTTAATAGAAGAAATTGCAAAATGGGGCGTTGATATATCATTTGCAACAAAACAAAATTTATTTGATAGTACTGTTGAACATTTAACTGAAACTTACGAAGATATGAAAAAACGTAATCATGAACTTGTTGCATTTGTCTCACTTATAGGATATGCTACTGCAAAGAAAATAGAAAAGAATGTCCCATCTCCAGAACAAAGAATTGAAACAATTGTTAGATTACATAATGCAGGTATTCCTACATTTGTTTATATGAAACCAATGCTTCCATTTGTTCCTACTGAAGAAATTGATTATGTCATCTCACAAACAGAAAATCATTGCATTGGTTTTGTAATAGGCGATATGATCTCTTCATCATATTATTTAAAACATCTAGGAGTTGCTGACTTAGAAAAAGTAGGTATACCAAAATGGTTTTCCAATGGAACAAAAGGAGATTTTTTTGGTTATACTGATGAAAGAATTGCTAGGTATTTGCAACGTGATAATTTTTTTGCTACTTCTAATCAAGCAATTGCTTTTGTAAAAGAACATATGCCAGTTTCTTTAAAATGATGTTTTGTTATAAATAAAGATTTTTATTATAATAAACTAACTATGTTAATCTAACTATATTACTATCAAGCTTCTTTACAAGCATTAAATATATTATCAAATAATAAAGGAATATCTTTTGTTTTTACTGCAGAAAAAGCGATTCTTAATAAATCATCTAAAGCAATAACTCCTGTATCATATTTTTCTAAAAGAAGTTGACGTATTTTCTCAGCATCTTTTTTAACTTTAACACACATAAAGTAACCAGAGTTAAATGGTAATGCAGAAAATTCAGATGAATAATCATTTTTACTTAACACTTTTCTAACTTCATGATATCTCTTTTTCATTATTTCATATTTTTCTTTTTTTTGTATATTATATTCAGAATCTAAAAATGCATTTAGTACAATAGATTGACTTAAATGTGAATCATTTGATATATTTCCACGTATGGCTCCTGCAACTTTACTCATTAACGCATCATACAACTTATCAGAACCATTCTTTATTCCAAATGTTAAGAAACCAACTCTAAATCCCCAAACATAATCTTCTTTTGTTGCACCATCAATTTTAACAGCTAATACATTTTCATGGACATCACAAAGATCAGAAAATAATGATTCTTTTTTTATTCCATCTTTATAAACTAATCCAAAATATGCATCATCTATCAAAACAACAATTTTATTTCCTTGTTCTGCTGCTTTCTTTATTGTCTGGAGAATATTATTAGCTTCTTCTTGAGTCAATGAATATCCAGAGGGATTATTAGGAAAATTTAAAAGAATTATTTTCTTCCCTATTGTTTCATTAATTTTATTTGCAAAACTTTCAACATCAAATTTATTATCTTTAAATGTATTAAATGTATCTATTACTCCATCATAAGCATTTTGTAAAGTTAGTCTATAATTCCCCCAATAAAGATCAGGAGATATTATTTTATCTCCAGGGTTAATAAACATATATCCTGCAATTGAAATTGCATGAGTTAAGGCGCATGTAACAACAGGAAGACTAAAATTTTTATTTTTTAGTCCTGGATTTTTCTCAATTATCATTTGCTTCCATTTATTTCTTAATTCAATCTTACCAAAGCTAGAAGCATATGGAAATGCATCTTCTGGTCTAATATTAATTTGTTTTTCTATGCAGTTTAATCGCATAGGACTTCCATCTTCTTCTAATGCTGCTCCAATTGTTGCATTAATTTTTTTCCCTTTAGCATCAGCTGTTTGTGCTAAAATCCCTTTCTTTGGGAAAAAAATAGCTTTGCCTTTATCTGACAATAAATTTAGTATTACAGAATTCTCAATATTAACTATCTTATTTAATTCCTCAGCTTGTGGATTTAGTTTCATTTTTTTGTCTTATTCGAATATATTCTATTTATATTATTAGCTAATTTAAAAATTTTTTATTATTATTAATAAATATTGAATTAATATATAAATTAGTAATACGAAAATCGTATCTTTAGCATCATAAAATAACAAAGTTTTTAAGATAATCCTAAACACATCAAAATAGACTAAGTATAAAATAAAGTAAAATAATTAGAAAATAAAAAAGTAATCAAAATTTAATATAGCTAAATTATTTAAAAATAAGATTTAAAAAGGAAAGAAAAATGACCAAAGATTCAAAATCTAAAAAAAACTCTTCATCAGAAGAAAAAGTTTTATGGAATAATATATTATTAACACCTGAGCGAGCTAAATGGCTTAGTAGCATTAAATCTTGCGAAGTAATTTATGATTTAATGACATTACATGATTTATGTGCACCTGTTAAAAAGAATAAATTCTTTGATGTAGAATATGAATTGCCAAATGGTGAGATTGTAAAAGAAGCTTATATTGCAACCGTTAAAAATGGGATTAGTGCAAATTATTATGAAGATTATATGAGAAGACGTGATCCAGATACTATGTTAATTGGAGATGGTTTCCCAACTGATAAAAAACGATACAAAGATGAATTTAAAAAAGATTTTTCTGAATTAAGAGAGCAAACATTTGATTGGATTAAAAATCAAGATGTCATACTTGTTCCATTTATATCTGGTCATGACAATTATGGTGCTCATTCAATTGCAATAATCCCAAAAAATGCTGCTTTTTTTGCATTTGGATTAGCTCTTTTGCAAGGAACTGTTAATCCTTCTGAAATAAAAAAAGGATTCGAACCTAAATGTTTTGTTTATGTTGCACCACCATTTAGGCATACTCATTTTAATAAAAAACAAGCAGTAGTTCATAATAGACAAGAAAATAATTATGAAATATTTTCATATAATCTTTATCCAGGACCAAGTGCAAAAAAAGGAATCTATGGTGTATTAATACATTTTGGTGAACTTGAGGGATGGTTAACAAATCATTGTGCTGTTGTTAAGGTAATGACTCCTTATGGAAATAAAATTAGTATTATGCATGAAGGTGCTTCAGGTGGTGGTAAAAGTGAAATGAACCAACATATTCAAAGAGAAGTTGATGGTTCAATTCTTTTAGCAAAGAATGTTGTAACAAAAGAACCTGAATATATAACTCTTCCAAAAGGTTGTACAATTAATCCTTTGGTTGATGACATGGGCTCTTGTTATCATGAAGTACAAAAAAAAAATGGAAAGATAGGAGTTATTGATGCAGAAAATGGTTGGTTTATTCGTGTAAATCATATAACAAATTATGGAACAGATATTGATATTGAATCTTTAACAATTCATCCAAATCTACCTTTATTATTTCTAAATATTGATGCAAAACCTGGAAGTACAGCTCTTCTTTGGGAACATACAATAGATTCAAACAATAAACCATGCCCTAATCCTAGAGTTGTTGTTCCAAAGCAAGATATTCCATCTGTAATTGAGAAACCAACTTATATTGATGTAAGAAGTTTTGGAATTAGAACACCACCATGTACAAAAGAGCATCCATCATATGGTATTATTGGTTTTATTCAAATATTACCGCCTGCAATAGCATGGATATGGAGACTTGTTTCACCAAGAGGATTTGCTAACCCTAGTATTATTGATACTGAAGGCATGAGTTCAGAAGGTGTAGGTTCATATTGGCCATTTGCTACAGGTAAAAAAGTAACTCAAGCAAATATGCTGCTTAAACAAATAATTGATAATCCTGAGGTGCATTATGTTTTATGTCCTGTAGGGAATGTTGGTGCATGGAATGTTGGTTTTATGCCTGAATGGATTATGCGTGAATATTTAGCAAGACGGGGTGGTGTAAGATTTATGGCTGAAGATCTTACTCCTGCAAAATCAACTTTATTAGGCTATTCTTTAAACAAAGTAACTATTGAAGGTCAAACAATTCATGAACATTTTTTAAAGCCAGAATTACAACCTGAAGTTGATAAAGAGACTTATGCAAAGGGAAGTAAAATATTGGATGATTACTTTAAGAGTGAATTAAAACAATTTCTTTGTGATGAGTTAGATCCTAAAGGAAAACAAATTATTGAATTATTTTTAAATGATGCAAAACTTGAAGAATTTGAAAAGATTATTCAAGGTGAGAGTATAATAATTGATGATTAAGATTAATTCGTAAAACTATTTTTTTATTTATTATCAATATTTTTTTGATTATGTTCAATATCTTTTTTTACATAATCTGGATCTAATATTTTTTTCTCATTAGCTTTTAGTGCAGTTTTAAAAAGGAGTTCATTATCTTTTTTTAATTGATTTATTTCTTTATTCTTTCTTTCAATTTCTTCTTTAAACCATTCAAATAATTGTTCTTTGGTTAATTCATTATCCTGTATTTCTTTTTCAAGATCATCAATTGTTTTTTTATCTGACATTTTTAATATACTTAAAATTCTACAAAAAGTATTTTTTTTGATGAAAACTTAATAGATATTAAATCTTCAGATTTTATATTATATTCTCTATTTATAGAATCAAAAACCACAATTCCATCTGAAATTGTCTTAAATACAAATTCTTTAACTAATCCATACCTCTTCTTAACTTTGTAAATTTTACCAAAATAGGGTTCTCTTATTACATATTCCATATACTTATTTCTAATATTTAGTTTTTTACCACCAGCAGATTTTGTCCATGCTGTTGAGCCAATAGGAGTTGAAACTAGAATTCCTGATGCTTTTTCAATATTTTTGTTTAAATCATAAATATACATTAAATACGGTTTTTCACGTGAAATAGATATTTCATTTACTGCTAAGCCAGGTATTTTTTTATTGTTAACTAAAACTTGTAGTCTCGGTAATTCACGAATTTTTGCTTTACCTTGTATAAAATATAAAAACCTTTTTTTAAAATCATCAACTTTTGTTCTTGTTAAAAACCCCTCTGTTAATATAGGGTTACTATTAACTGAGAATATTATACAATCATTTCGTATTTTTTGGCATGTCCGAAGTACTGTACCATCTCCTCCAACAATAATTACTAATGCCTTTTTTAAGAAATCTTTTGGTGAAGTGTTATCGCGAACTTTTATTCGATGTTTATAACCTATTTCGTTTAAAATTGCACTAACCATATTACAAGCAGCACAATTCTCATACTTATAAACAACAATTATATTACTCAAATAATCTTTGATATTCATTATTATATTTTATCATTGCTTGTTTATATAGTTTATCTTAAGTTAATATTAAAACAATTCATTCTTAAGTAGCAATTAATTACTTTTTAAAATAACACATGTTTAAATATCAGTAGTGTTTTATATATACTGGTAATATAAATGTCGCAAAAATTAAAGCAAAATAAAAAAGCAAATTCAATACAAGAGGAAACTCTTAAACAAGAGATGGATTATTGGGTAAAAGATTTTGAGAAAAAAATTAGTAGAACTTCTGATTTAAGCAAAGTTGTTGAAGAAAACCGTTTGAATACTGATTATAATTATGAATTAATAAAAGAATTACAAAAAGAGATAGAATTTTTGAAAAAAGAAATTTCTAAGATTAAAAATTTTAATGTAATAGCCATGAAAAGTAGACCTCTAAAAAATATGGATTAAAACGAAATAAAAAATTCAAAATATTTCATCTTTATCTTGTTATTTCTGCTTCAATTTTTTTTAATGCTGAATCAATTGCATGAAATATATTTCTATCTTCAGCCTCAGAGGCTGTTACTCTTCCTTCATGAATCATTTTAGCGTTAATATGAAATATTTTAGGCTTATCAGTTGTATGGTGTATTGGTTTCATGGCTAAATTTAATTTTTGGAAATCCTTTACAAGATCAGTATATCTCTTAGTATATGTACCAACTATCTTTTTAATAATGGTCATGGAACCAGGCATTAATCCAACAAAACCTGTTAATTCAATATGTCCACCTAATTCTAAAGTATCACTAGATCTGCTAACTGTTTTATCATCAGAGTTATTTCTATCTTTTTGGTCTAATTGATTCATATCGTCTGATATTTCTTCATCTACTTTAAGTTCTGTCATTCCAAAAACACCCCCAATACCATTTAAATATCAATTAATTCAGATATTTATATGTTTTTTCGTAGATTACAACATTTTTTGTTCATTTCAATAAGATTTTTATATTAGGATTTCTTTTATGTTTATATGACAGATGCAATGGATGATGAAGTTATAAAAGCTAAAACTCAAGAAATTGAGCAAGAAATTTCAAAGTTGTCTAACCAGAGTGGTCATCAAACAGTTATTGATCTTATTGTAAGAAAAGATGATGTTACTTGGAAGACTATTATTATGGAATTAGTTAATAGTAACAAGATGGACCCCTGGAATATTGATATTAAACTTTTGACCAAAGAATATTTGCTTATCATAAAAAAATTAAAAGAACATGACTTTAGAGTTTCTGGTAAAATGATATTAGCTGCTGCAATGCTATTAAAAATAAAATCTATTAGATTATTAGAAGGAGATATTAATGCTTTAGATCAATTATTTGCAAATACTCAAGACTCAGATGAGGAAGATATGCTTGATATGACTGATGAAGTATTGCCTAGTCAAATACAGGAAATTGATGCACATAAATTAATTCCTAGAACTCCTCAACCTCGAAAAAGAAAAGTATCTATATATGATTTGGTTGATGCATTAGAAAAAGCTTTAGAAGTCAAAGAGAGGAGAATTTTAAGGAGAATGCCTACTTTAGAACTTGAGATACCAAAAAAAAGTCCTGATGTTTCTGTCCTAATGGGACATTTATTTGAGAAAATAGAGCATTTATATGATAATAATAAAAATAAAGTTTTTTTTGAAGATTTAACCCCTGGTGATACTAAAGAAGATAAGGTAATTACATTTATTCCATTACTTCATCTGGATAATATAAGAAAAGTTAATATTAATCAAGAAGGTCATTTTTCACCAATTGAAATTCATTTAAACAAAAATTCTTCCATTCAAAAAGAGATAGAAAAAGAAATGCAATAAATTTTATGGTATTTATTACAATAATTTATATTATATTTTTGTTAAATTACAAATAATATTAATATTTTTAATATAAATATAGAATAAACTATATAAAACATCAGCTCTTTTCTTGTATTATGTCTGATTTAAAAGAAAAACAACAAGAAGTTCAGCAAAAATACTCTGAATTCCAAATGCTTCAACAACAGATGAAGCAAATAAATGAAAACATGGAGCAAGTTACTGAACGAATTGAAGAAATATCTAAAATAATTAGTAATTTAGATAGTATTTCTAAAATAGAGAATGGAAATGAAATACTAGTTCCTATAAGTAATGGTATTTTTATAAAAGCAAAAACTGTTGATACAAAAGAATTTCTTGTGAATGTTGGTTCAAAAACTGTTGTAAAGAAAGACAAAAAAGGAGTAGTGGATTTGCTTGAAAAACAAAAATCAGAATTAATTGCACTACAAAATGATATGATCAAAGATCTTGGTGATACAGAAAATAATATTATGATTTTACAGGATGAATTAAAATCAATTATAGGTAAGAATAAATAAATGCTGATGAAATAATAAAAAATATTTAATAAAAGGATAAAAATGTTCGGTTTTCTAAAAAATAAATTAAAAGAAGCAGTATCAAAATTTAGTAAAAAAGTAGATGAAGAAGGAAAAGAAGAGAAAATAGAGGTTGAAAAACCAGTTGAAGATGTTAAAAAATCTGATTCTTCTAAAGATATAAAAAAAGAATCTCCAGATAAAGAGAAAGCTGTAAAAGAAAAGAAAAAAGATAGTTCTAAAAAAGAAAAAGAACCCACAAAACAAAAAGATAAACCAATTAATGAGATACAAGAAAAATCTCAAGAAAATAATTCTAAAGTAGAACAAGAGCCTTCTAAAGAAACAGAAGAAGAATTTGAACCTGAAATAAAAGAAAAATCTCAAACAGAAAGAGATGAAAAAGAAAACAAAGAAATTAAAAAAGTAGAAAAAGAAACTGAATCAGATACAGACACTGAAGAAATATATGATGAGAAAGTTGTTCAAGAGAATGATGTTTCAGAGAAGAAAGGTTTTTTTTCAAGATTAAAAGATTCATTTACTAAAACGAAAAAAGAGGAGGAGATATTACAAGAAACTTTTGAAACACAGGCTGAAAAAGAAGAAGAAATTGAAGAAAGATTAGACAAAAAAACAGAAGATAAAATAGAAAAACAAAAGGATAAGAAATCTGATGATGAACCTGATTCGGAATCAGATGAATCATTGACACAAGAAGAAGCTATTACTAATCAAAATAATTTAGATAAAGATAGTATTTCACAAGATTTGTCAAAAGAGATAACTCCTGAGATAAAAGATAATATCAAAAAATTAGAACAAGAAACTCAGGAACAAGAATCAATTGAAAAAGATATAGCTGAACATAAAAGTGAGTTTAAAGATATTTCTGATGAAGCTGATAAGTTAGAAAAAGAAAATATAAATTTAACTAATGATTCTGATAAAAAAGAATTAAAAAATAATATTGAAGATATTGAAAAAACAATAGTAAAAGAATCAGAAGATACTATAAAAGAAATTCAACAGAAACAAAAAACTAGTACAGATAGTGAAGACGAATTAGATATGCCTGAAAAAAAAGGTTTTTTTGCTAAAATTAAAGAAAGTATTACAACAAAAAAAATATCAGCAAAACAATTTGAAGAAATGTTTTGGGATATAGAAATGGCATTACTTGAAAACAGTGTAGCTGTAGAAGTTATTGAAAAAATAAAAGAAGACTTAATGATTGCTGTGGTTGATAAGCCAATCCCTAGAAAAGACGTTGAAACTCATGTTATAAAAAATATGTTAAAATCTATTGAAAATTTATTTGATCAGGGTTCAATAAATGTTATTAATGCAATTGAAGAAAAACAAAAGCAAAAGAAACCATATGTAATTTGTTTCGTTGGTGTTAATGGTTCTGGCAAAACTACAACTATTGCAAAATTTGCTAATATGTTAAAAATAAAAGGTAAAACATGTGTTCTTGCAGCATCTGATACATTTAGAGCTGCAGCAATTGATCAGCTTCAAATTCATGCTGATAAATTAGATGTAAAATTAATCCGCCACGATTATAATGCAGATCCTGCAGCTGTTGCATTTGATGCAATAAAGCATGCAGAATCAAAAAACAAAGATGTTGTTTTAATTGATACTGCAGGAAGGCTACATTCAAATTCTAATTTAATGGAAGAATTGCACAAAATTATAAAAGTTGCCAAACCAGATCTAACAATATTCTTAGGTGAAGCGATAACTGGAAATGATTGTATTGAACAAGCTAGAGAATTTGATAAAATGGTTAATATTGATGGAATAATTCTTTCAAAAGCTGATATTGACGAAAAAGGTGGTGCTGCAATATCTATAAGTTACGTCTTAAAAAAACCAATATTATATTTAGGAGTTGGACAAAATTATGAAGATTTAAGACAATTTTCTCCGAATTATATTTTACAGCAACTTGAGATATAGTTGATATTAAGTATAAAAAAGATACTAAATAGTTTATTATAAATTTTGTAAATAGAGTTTAAAAAAATCAATAATTTTATATAGATTTCATGTTATTAATCAATAATGGATAAGAAAAAGACTTCTAAAAATAAAAATATTATTAATAAATCTAAAAAGTTAGTTAAAAAAAATAATAAAAGAAATAGTAAAAAATCTAAAAAAATATTGAATTCTATTAATAAGAAAGATAATAAAAAAAAATATTCAAAAAAGAAATCACCATTAAAATCTAAAAAATTAATATATTCACTATTTATTATATTGATATTATTAATAATAGGTGTATATAATCAAATCAAGCCTATGCCTCCAGGTACATCTTTTGAAGGTATAAATTGGAATATTAGTGATGATAATATTAAATTTGTTGCAGATTATACTTATAAAGTAGGTAACGAAACAGTTTATGAGCATGAAATTTTTGATGAACTATTTTCATTAATTAATTCAGCACAAGAAACAGTACTTATTGATATGTTTTTATTCAATAATGATTATAATCATATTGCTCAAAGACGACAAATAACAAATGAATTAACTGATTTATTGGTATCAAGAACTGACTTAGATAGAGTAATAATAACGGATAGAATTAATACTTTTTATGATAGTTATGTCCCAGAACACATACAAAGATTAGAAGAATCAGGTGTTAACATAGTTTATACTGATATGAGTAAGATGCGTGATTCAAATCCAATATATTCTACATTATGGCGAGCAGTTTTTCAGTGGATACCGATGCCATTTAGGATATCTCATCCACTTGGAAATCAAGATCATAAAGTTACTATTAAATCTATATTTGATGTTTTAAATGCAAAAGCTAATCATAGAAAAGTAGCAATTATTGATAGTAGATATGCATTAGTTACATCTGCTAACCCACATACTGCAAGTAGTGGTCATTCAAATGTTGGGGTATTGTTTACTAGTAGAGCAGTCAACGAAATAATCGCAAGTGAACAAGCAATTGCTAATTGGTCAGGATTTGAGTTTGAGCATAGATATCATAATATTTCAAGTGTAGGTATAATGCGATTAAAAGTTTTAACTGAAGGAAAAATAGCTGAAAGTATGTTAAAAGATATTAGTGAAACTCGAAAAGGTGATTCAATAACTGTAATGGCTTTTTATATGTCAGATAGGAAAATTATAAATGAACTTAAAAAAGCTTCAAGGCGTGGAGTAGATATAATACTTGTATTAGATCCTAATAAAGATGCATTTAGTAGAGAAAAAAATGGAATACCTAATCGACAAGTTGCAAGAGAATTATTACCATTTGCAGAAATAGTATGGTATAATACTGATGGTGAGCAATTCCATACAAAAATGATGATAATACAAAAAGGATGTGATATTATTGTTCATATAGGCTCTGCAAACTTAACAAAAAGAAACTTACAAGATTATAATTTAGAATTAAATTTACGAATTTCAAGTTATCATAGTAATGATTTTACTAAAGATGTAATGTTTTATCGTAATAGAATTCTTTTCAATGAGGATGGTTTGTTTACTGTACCTTACAATGAATATCAAGATACTTCTAGATTGCGAACATTGTTATATCGATTTCAAGAGTGTAGTGGTTTAAGTACTTTCTAGCTTTATTTTTTTAATTGTTTTTTAGAAGAAAATATATTTATATGTAAATCTATTTTAGTTATTCAATTCTTTTCATTTCTCCACCACCAACCACTATTTCTTGATTATACAAACCAATTATTTGACCGCTTGCTATAGATTCTACTCCCTGATCAAATTTAAAATAATAATAATTCTTATCTTTTATTAGTTTACCTTTATGAAATTCTCCTAAATGCCTTATTCTTACATTAAATTTCTTATTAACTATTTCTTCATTTTTATCTATTTTAAACAGTTTCTTTATTCTAATAATTTTAGTCTTTAATATAGGATCATTTGGTTCTGCAACTATTAATTCATTCTTTTTTGTTTTTCTTGCTACTAATAATTTTGAACCACTGTATAATTTTTTACCAAGTTTGTTTAATGAAACTCCTCGTTCAAAAGATATTCTTTGGCCAATAGTAAAGAAATAACTACCCTCATGCTCACCTATTATATTATTTTTTGTATCTAGTACATTTCCTTTTTTCTTGTTTATTCTACTCTCTAAAAATTCTCTCATATCAATCTTTCCTAGATAACAAATTCCTCTTGAACTTCTTTTGTCCCAATTTTTAAAATTCATTAGTTTTGCCATTTGTCTAACTTCTTCTTTGGTTAATTCTCCAACAGGGAATAAACATTTCGCTAAATATTTATTTTTTATTCCTATAAGAAAATAGCTTTGATCTTTTTTTGGGTCTTTACCCATTAATAATTTAATCTTTTTTCCTTCTTTTTTTATTCTTGCATAATGGCCAGTTGCAATAAAGTCAGCTTTTTCTTCTTTCATTACACTATATAATAATGGGAATTTTCCAACAGAATTACACAATGTATCTGGGTTTGGTGTTAAATTTTTAGAATACTCCTTAAACATTTTGGATATAACTTTTTTCTCATAACCCTCGCCAGTATTTTTTACAATTAATTTAATATTTAATCGTTTACAGATATCTTTTAAAGCTTTTTCTTCAGAATTCCAGTCAATAGTTGTAGGCCATCTTTTTTTGTTATCAGCATCACAATTCATGAACATCCCAATTACTTCATATCCTTGTTCTTGTAAAAGTTTTGCAGCTATTGTACTATCAACTCCACCACTCATTCCTAAAATAACTTTCTTCATATGTATTAAATATAATATTGTCGTTATAAATATTACGTAATAATTTCGGTTCTATCTTAATACTTTCTTAGAATTCGAAATGAGGCTGCGCAGAACTGAACTGAGTTCATACTGCACAGGCAATTACTTTATAATTATTAACTCAGAATTTCTGATGAGCCTGCGCAGAACTGAACAGAGTTCATACTGCACAGGCAATTGCTTTATAATTATTAACTTAGAATTTTAAATGAGCCTGCGCAGAACTGAACAGAGTTCATACTGCACAGGCAATTACTTTATAATTATTAAGTCAGAATTTTAAATGAGCCTGCGCAGAATTGAACTGCGGCCTCCTCGATTTTGAATAATTATTATAGATTTTTTATTGTAAACTTCGTCAACGAGGTGTTCTACCGTTAGACTACAGGCTCGATAAATCAAAAAAGCAGAAAAAATAAAATTATTTATTTTTTTTCCTTGATTGAACTTTTATTGGTTCATTATGATCATATCTAGGCCTGAATCTTAAGAACTTATCAATGAACTTTTCATTATCCATTTTATGCTCATTAACATCAGGTGGCTGTATAGCCATTGCTTCTTTTGCTCTACCATCTACATTTGTAGGATATTGCTTTTTGACTTTTGTCTTTTTAGCTTTTTTCTTATTTCCCATATTATCAAAAATTCTATATCAATTTATAAATGTTATCAAGGTATTGTATTAGTTTTAGGAAAATAGCACAGTCTTAACCAATCAAAGCTAGAGGTAGTTGTGTTATGATAATCTGATTGAAATTCAATATTTGCTTTAATTGCTTTATATTCCCATGATGGTTCTGTAATGTATTGGCCAGAATATGTATAGTAATAATCTTCTTCATCTGAATTTGCAGTAAGATTTGGCCCAAAAAAATGCCAATAACCAGCTATCTCTTGAAATCCAATACGATATAGAACTTTACTTTCTCCTTCATCTCTTGAACTAAAATAAATTCTATCAGCTGAATATGTATTGCTTGATAAATCCCATGCTGTAGTATTTATACTTCCATTACTAAAATAAATTATATTCTCAGGAGTTGTTCTTGCTTGATTTTCAGCAAGTTGTATTACATATCTATTACCTATTATTTTAACTCTTGGGAATCCCTGTATATTTTCTATAATATTATCTCTAAATGGTCCTTGGAATAAAAAACAATCCATATCTTTACATTCATCACCTAATGTTATTCCAACGCCTGGTTGATTAGTTATTCTGATATTTATTCTTCCAAATGTAGAATTAAGAAAACCAACTCCTGTACAGATTTGATTACCAAACTGGCCTACATTAATTTCTCCGATATAAAAGCTATTAACCAAATTCCCCATTCTATCAAATAAGAATATATTTCTATTTTGACCAGATTCAATAGAATCATATATTATTGGATTTCTTTTTATAAAATCATTATTTAATAATGCTCTTTTGTTAGTCTTATCGATAAAAATTAAGCTATCAATTCTCTCTGGTAATTGATATTCATAAATCGCTGAACCTCTTTTTACTGCCATTAGTTTAATATCTGATTCAAGAGTTTCGACAAATTTTATTATTTCAACATCTTCTACTGTTCCTATTATATTTCTTATTGTAATTGTTCCAATTCCCACTATCATTGCTGTTACTATTAATGTAATTATTATAATAAAAAAAGTATTTGTTTCAGATTTTTTTGATAAAAAACTATTCATTTTATAACAATTTTAAAAACATTATTTATAAATTTTCGCACTTAAATAATATTTAGTCATATTAAATACTTCAACATAATATTCTTTACCAATTTTTAGTTCTTCATTTGTATCATTTGAGTTTATTATAATTGGTTTATATGCATAATTTCTTGCAGTAAAAGTTCCATCATTATTATCTTCAGTTATAATTACTTTTCCTTTCCATTTGTTCCATTTCTTGTTTTCCTCATATGCAACCCATGCAAAAGCATTTGATACAGCTATAGTTCTTTCTTTTGTTACTTCAGTAGGTAATAACTTTAATTTTTCAGCTTTCGTATGTGGTCTTGGCCAAAATTTTGAAATATTAACTACATTTGGTTTTGTTTCTTTAATTAATTTAATAGTGTCTTGGAAGAATTCATTTTTTTCTGTAGGGTAACCAACAATTATATCAGTTGCTATAGTTATTTCAGGAATTTCTTTTTTAAAATTGTTAACAATTAGATAGTAATCTTCAGTACTGTATCCACGATTCATATCCTCTAAAACATAATTATTTCCTGATTGAACAGGAATATGCAAAAACTTGTATATTTTATCGTTTTTAAATGATTTAATTAATGGTTTTAGTATTTTTATTATATGATTAGGATTAGCCATACCTACTCTTACTTTAAATTCTCCTTCTATTTTACAAATTTCGTTTAATAAATCAGCAAGATTCTTTTTTATATCAAATCCCCAACAACCACAATCTTGTGATGTAAGGTAAATTTCTTTAACTCCTTCATTTTTAGCTTTTCTTATTTGATTTAATATATCTTCCATAGGATAACTATAATGTTCTCCTCTTGCAAATTTTGTAATACAATACGTACAATCTCCTTCACATCCTGAACTGATAGGAATTATTTCTAGAAATGGATTTTTTCTTACTGAAGGTAATTTTAATTTGTTTTTTCTTTCTTCAACTATTGCATTAACTATACTATCATTAAATGTTTCATCAACAATATCAGCTATCAATTCAATTTGATCTGGTCCAATTTTTGAATACTCTTTTAATTTTTCAGGCATTGCTTGGCTGATACAACCAGCAATTACTACTTTTTTGTTTTCATTTTTTAATTCTTCAAGAAGTTTAAAAAAACTATTTTCAGTAGGTCCTTTGACAGCACATGAATTGATAACAATAAGATTTGCTTTTTCTTTATCTTCAACAATGTTAAAACCTCTTTCTTGAAGTACAGCCGTTATTCTTTCACTATCAGCTTGGTTTAGGCTGCAACCAAATGTCATGACACATATATTTTCCATATTTTTCTGTTTTCTAGATTAATTTATAATAATTGTGTAATTTATATAATAAAAATACAAAAATAGATGTATTATTTAATAAACCTAACATTTACCATATTTTTAAATTCTTTATCCCCTGTTACAAATATAATTTTTTTTTCTAAAGAAAAAACATACCCAACAGCATCAAATAATGAAATATTTGTTTTTTTGTTTTCGGTTTGAAAGTGAATAGCTTTTTTCATAATACTTAATTCAACTTTTACGGAATATGGTAAAAATTTGTTAAACCAGTACTCCGCAGTACTTTTATTAAATGCCTTAATTAATGTTTTATAGTACTCTGCTAATGCCCAATCTGTAATTACAAAATTTGACAATGTTATCTCTGCATAATTATTATTCCCATTCATTATTTCCCATAAAGCATATGTGTCTAGGCAATATATTTTAATCAACTCTCATATCTTTTCTTGCTTCTTTTATTATTTCAGATGGAATTTTAGAAATATTATGAGATTTGTTAAAACCAAAAAGTTCTTTTAATGGGTTTTCTTTTTTTGTGATATTAACTAAAACTTCTTGATTTTCTGAAATATTTAATTTTATAAATTCATCTTTTGGAATTAATAACCCGTACGAATTTCCCCATTTTCTTATTTTTGTTGATATCATTTTATGTTTAATTAATTAAACATAATGTATAATTAGTATATAAATTTTGTGATAATTAGCTTGATTTATAGAAATATTTATATATCAGTATAGCTAAAAGGATACCAGATGATAGATGTATTAAAGTTTTTCAGAGAATATAAGAAATCTCAAGTCAGTTTATTTCTTATTCTTAGCATAGTTGCATTAATCATTTTAATATTCTTCTTTTTACTCTCTTCAACCTCAAAAGAAATGGATACAGGTTTTAATGATGTTGATGTTGATTTACCAATAAGAGCATGTATTGAACTTGAACTTGAGAATGCATTATACATTGCAAGTCTTCAAGGCGGTTATGTTGCAAGTGATTTTGCAGCTTTTGTAGCTAATTTTGTTTCAGGTGTTCCTTATTGGTTATATAATGGTATTTATACAGCTCCTTCAAATGATTTTATAGCTAATGAAATCAAGAACTTTCTTGATAATCGTTTAACTGATTGTATCAAAGGAGTAATACTTCAAGAAATTGAGATTGAAAAAATTAGTTCTAATATAATAATATATTATGATAGAGTAATTGCAGAAGTTGATATTAGAGGAGATTTATCTTTAGGGGATCAAGCTAAAAGATTAGGTAGATATCGTGTAGCAAAAGAAGTTATGCTTGGTGAAATGCTTATGCAAGCGAGAGATTCAATTTTTCAAATTATGGATTCTAATGCAATTCCTTTAACTTTTTTAGCAAGACAGAAATATTTGTCTGAAATAATAACAAGACCTGAAGGATTTGTTTTAAAGATAACTGATGACACTCATTTAATCAAAGGAGAAAATTATTCATTACATGTTGGATTTAGTTTTGCATTACCAGATAATCTTCCCCCTACATTATATGAAGAAGGACCATTTTTTGGATATGTTCATGAAGAATTATATATAGAATATGATGCAGAAGATGATGCATATGAAGATCAATTAAGATTTAGTATGGTAACATTAGAAACATATAATGATATGGATATCGACCCTATTACAGGTGTAATAAGTTATTATCCAACTGTTGCTAAAGTTCATACAGCATTTGTGACCGTAACAGATGCAGAAGGTTTAACTGATACTAAATTTTTGTATGTTGAGGTAAGAGAAAGATGAAACTCTCTAATTTATTACTAATATCATTATTACTAATATCATTATTTTCATTTTCTGTAATCAGTGAAGGCCCTCAAGATCCTTCTGGAGTCGATAATGAAAAATTTACAGCTACTAGCTCAGATGATGAAACTTGGAAGGCTATTAAAATAAAAATAGATAGGGGTGGGTTAAGATCGCTAGATGAAGAGGATATAAATAATTGTATGAGGATTGATTCTTGTAAAGATAACTTATTAGGAAGGGTAACAAATTCTGCTGATTCTAATATAGCATCAGATATGTACTCAAAAAGTAAAAACACTGAATTAATTAAAGCATGGATCAATACAGAAGGTCGTACTACTTCTGATCTTCTTGCAATGTATAATCAAGTCACATTAGATGATAAACGAGGAGAACTTGGTGGTTTATTGCGTGGTAAATTAATTGATAAAGATATAACAGGCGATGATGTTCAAATCATTCGTGAAATATTCTGTACATCAGAAGATCAAGAGCCTGTTCAAGGTTATCCTAATGTTGATTGTAATAATGCATTTGAAGGTGTAAATAATTTTAGGTTTAGTAAAAATGATTTTCAAATCGGTAACTATGGATTTTCTAACAATGATTTTAAATTTGATGGTGATGGTATTGAGGTTGAAGGAAGAGTTACTTTATCAAGAGGCCCAGGAAATGAATTAATAGTTCAACTTCCTGAAAAAATAACTCATACTGTATATGGACATACTATCACTAGAGGAGCTGATGGTACTATTGAAGTAAAAAGTGAAGAAAATATAATTGAACCAAGTAATTATCCTAAAAATATAAAAGAATGGATTGAAAATACTCCTTATTCTGCAAGTATTAATATTACTATTAATGGAAATAGTGTTCCAAGACCAGGTCAAAAATCAGTACCTGTATCTAGAACAATAACCATAAATGCTAATCCATCAAGTAATATTGAAATCAGTCAACAACTTTTCACATCTTTTAAAGGTGAAGGATATAGAATAAGTGATAGTGATACTACTTTTGATTTAGAAGAAGGTAGTAGTGTTGATTATAGTCCAGATAATAGATTTAATGCACCAGTTGCAAGAAATGGTGTAATTGTTAGTAAAGGAGATAATATTGTTTTAGTTGCTAATAATTTAAATGTAAATATTGAAAGTGGTGTTATTCAAGGAAGCATAAACTCTGGCGAAATTAAAAAAGAATCTAGAACGACTAAATTAGGAGATGGTAATATAGATTTAATAAAAGAAAATCAATTTGCATTTAGTAACCCAGATAAACCAACTTATGTAGTAGTTGAGAGTGTTGTAGATGATGAAAAAAAGACAACAAATACTTTTACGTTACCAAGAGATGTTGTTTATGTAGATAATCATGATACATTTAAAGATAACGATGCTTATAAGGATAAATCATTGGTTACAGACTCTACTAATGCTGATATTGTTTCAATAAATTTGTATAATTTTAATTCTGATCCTGATTCAACTAGTAAAGATTTAAGAATTCTTAGTACAATACCTGGGCCTGAAGATTCTACAAAATCTAGTAAATATGTTATCGCAACAACTCTATTAAATGGAGATGCTGGTATTACTATAACTCCTACTGCACAATCAGGTGACAATCCTGCACATGATAATATTATAATAAATATTAATCCGTTCTCAACATCTCCTGAGGGAACATCCGATGAAGAAAAAGAATACAAAAAAACTGCATTAACTATTGGAACAATAGATAGGTTAGCTTTCAGAATAGGCTATGATGAGAATGGTGAAATACTTACTGATGAATATAGAACAGGAAGTAGTTTTAATCCAGAAAAACCACTTACTAAAGATTTTATAATTAGTGTCGCTCCTTCAGAAGATAATGGTCAGCAGGGTATTGATATAAGAACATTTGCAGATGGAATTTCAGGTGATGCAAGTAGTATAATTGTAAGAGAATATGAAGGTGAGGATATTAAAGGACATCCAACAATTGTACAATTACAATCAGTCACACCTCCTGAGGGAGTTAGGCCTGATGCTGAAGAAGTAGTAGGAGATTTAGATCAAAATAAAGCTGCAGGTCAACAAGAGGAATATGAAGAAGAAGCTACAAGAACAACCGCTGCAACAAATAAAGAAGCAAGAATGAATGCACGTTCAATGGATGGTATAATAAGGGCTGTTAATTCTAATCCTGACCAATTTATTGGAGAAGATGGTACACCTAATAAAGAACAGATTAGATTATTATATAGTAGGACGTATGGTCACAATCCAGACTCTAATCAAATAAATTTAATTGCAGGTCTTGCTAAAGCAAATAATAATAAAGAAGTCATTCGAGATAGTAGAAGTTGGTTCAGTCGATTTGTAAGTACAATAACTCTTAATGAATATTTATGGGGTTTTGGTGAAGGTACACAAAGAAGAATGCAAAACTCTGAAGAAACAAAAGCTATTGAAAATTATCTAAAAGCCTCAGTTGCAGGTGATACTAAATATCAAAAAAGTTATGAAGATAAAGCAAGATGGCATACCGGAAATGCAAACTGGTATGATTTTAAAATAGATGAACAAAGTACTAGATCATTAGGTAGAGATGGCAAACCATTGTTATATGATTATGATTATATAAGACATGCAAACAATATTAGAGGAATAAATACAGACGGTGCATTTAGTATTTATAATACTAAGGGTTATGTATCACCTGAGCTACTTGAGGAATATGCTCGTTAATCTCCTACTCAACCACCTGCTGAGGCACAACCTGGTACTCCATCTGCTGAAGCACAACCAGGTACTCCACCTGCTGAGGCACAACCAGGTACTCCACCTGCTGAGGCACAACCTGGTACTCCACCTGCTGAGGCACAACCTGGTACTCCACCTGCTGAAGCACAACCAGGTACTCCACCTGCTGAGGCACAACCTGGTACTGCATCTGCTGAAGCACAACCTGGTACAACTATTGAAACTTTAGAAACTCAAGAACGAACACTAAATGATGAAGTAAGAGAGTTAAATTTAGCATTTGTACTCTCTATACCAGATAATGATAAAAGAATATTTGATTTTAATAAAGATACTGGTGTTGTTACTTATACAACAGTAGCACAGCCGGAAAATACAATAACAGCTAGCCCTGTGAGTGCTTTATTAGTTTCTACACGACTTCCTTCTGATGATAGAGATTCACTTGAGAGTACATGGAAAACATCACTCCAAAATCGCAATATCGATGAGTTAAACAATCAAGAACGGTTTGTGCTTGGTGTTATAACCGAGAATACTGAAATAATGCAGTCTATCCCAAATGATGAACTTAGACAATATGTTGATTTGTATAATGAGCAAGTCCGACCAAGAGAAAGCTTAGATATTAGTTCATTTGATTATATTGATTAGTTCTTATAATTTAATAAAAAATAGTATTATCTAAAGAATTACTATATTTTTTATTTATTATATTTCTGAGTTATATTATAATAATGAATTTTCACAAGTTCATTTAACATTCTGATTGAATCTTTTATAGGATCAACTTTTGTGCCTTCTTTATCTATCCATGTTACAGGCACTTCAGAGATTTTATAATTGTATTTATTTGCTAAAAAAAGATATTCAACATCAAATGCAAACCGTTTAATTCTATTATTTCTTGCAATTTTCTTAGCTTCTTTTGATTTAAATAATTTGAAACCACATTGTGTATCTTTTATACCTCTTATTACAAACATATTTACTATTAATGGAAACAATTTACCTAACATTTGTCTCATAATTGACTGATTAACCTTTCTATTTGAGCCTTTCATATTCCTTGATGCTATTGCTATATCATTTCCTTTATTTATTTCGTTAATTAATTTCTCTATCTCTTCAATAGGTGTTGCAAGATCACTATCACTAAAAAGAACTAATGGGTATTTAGATGCCAAAATTCCTTTTGTCACAGAAGCACCTTTTCCACTATTATTTTTGTTTCTTAGTATTTTTATATTTCTAAAACTTTTTTTTGCTACTTCTATTGTTTTATCTTTAGAACCATCATCAACTAGTATTATTTCATATTTATATTTCTTAGAATTCATATATGTTACAATTTTTTTTAGGGTAGGTCCAATTCTTTTTTCCTCATTAAATGCAGGTATTACTATTGATATTTGAATCATAATTAATTATAAATCTATTAGTTTATAAATATTATTTTTATAAATAGAGTAATTCATAACTTTAATAATCAGTTTCATTTTCGAAATAAGTGATAATTTTTATAAACTAGTATTGTAGATAACAAATATGAAACTGATTAAGTCTTTTAAATATAAAATTCAAAATTTCTCAACCTATTTTATTACTTGGTTTTTTCCTAAAGGTCGTGGAAAACTATTTTGGAAAGTTTATGTTTACTTTAGATGGGTTGATGATATAGTTGATGATATGAATATCTCACAAGGCTATAAAAGAAAATTCTTAAAACAGCAAAGAATGTTTCTTGATTCTGTTTATGGAAAAAGAAAAATTAATACAAATAAGCTTAATTATGAAGAAAAAGGGATTTATGATGTTATTATACTTAATAAGGCTTCAAAAGAATTTAAAGAACACATATATAATATGATGTGGACATTTGATTTTGATATAAAAAGAGTTGGAATAAAAGTACAAGAAAAAGACCTTATGAAATATTCACGATATCTTGGTTATGCTTATGCCTTTATGTTTATGGAATTTTTTGATGTTATTAGTTATTATGAGAAAAGATATAATAAATTAATGGTCAAATTACATGGTAAAAATGTGAGAGAATTAGCAATGGACTATGCCCATTATTGTCATTTAATACACATTTTAAGAGATTATAAGAAAGACAAAAAAGAAAAATTATATGACAATATCCCGTTAGGAACTGATTATTTAACTTTTAAAAATAAGATAGTTAATATTGTAAGACCTAAGTTTGAGTATCTTCATAACAATGTATTTTCTAGCATAAAAATATTATCTTTAAGATATACAATGCTTTTTATATATAACAAATTTAATAATTCTCTTAATAAGTTATAATTGTAAAAAACTATATCTTAGAAATATCTAATCAATAATAGTAAAGTTTAAATACTTGAATGATTTAAATTTTAAAATCATTGTCCTGAATTGGATTTTTGTCGGCAATGCCGATATAAAAGGGAGACACTGCGTTGCTCCCGCATGGTAAGCTCTACTCACCAGAAACATGAGTGTTATGCTTGCCAAGCAAATGCAATGCAAGACTCCTGGGAAGCTGAGAAGCTTCCACCCTTTTCTTTAATCTCTTAGAAATTCTAAGAAATGATTAATTGCCTGTTTTTTTTCTGAGTCATAATCTATAGGAGTTTTTATAAAATTTATAATATCATCAAATATGTTCTCACCTTCTCCATTAATTTGTATGACTAAATTATTGAAATCATTTAGATATTCTTTTTTATACAATTCAGTTAATATTAATTCATTATGTATTCGCTTATCTCTATTTTGGATGTAATTTGTTTGATAATCTATGCAACTATTTCCTCCATTCTCCATTTCTCCGCCATTATTCATATAAAGTATAAGCATTGCTAGTATTATATTATTGTATCCAGAAAACATTTCATAAGATGGTTTTTTAACTTTTCTTGCTTTGTATTCTTCTGCGAGTGCAATTCCAATTGTATCCACAAGTAGTATACTTTCTTGGTAAGTTAAATCATATTTCCATCCTTGATAAAATCCATTAATTGTTATATCAATTAATCTAGAATAAAATTGAATTCTTAGAATATTATCCATCTCTTTACAGTATTGACTATAACTTTTATCCCACAATCCTTCTTTTGTTTCAGTAAATTGTCTTAAATTATGGTCATTAAACTTTGCAAAATACATATTAGGTCCATAAGTTAGTATGTATAATCCTTGTTTATTTAAGTGTTCAAGAAAAATTAAATCTTGATAAATTTCTCTTTGTGAAAATCTCTTATCTCCTATTATAGCATAACTATAATTTAGAAGAACTATTTTTCCTTTATAATGTTCTAAGTCTAATGTAGTATTCTCAATTACTAACTTAGTATAATTAATAAAATAATCATACATTTTATCTGCAATACCCTCAAAACCAATATCTGCATAAAAGTAATCATAGCTTTCATATATACTATTATCATTACTTTTATTGTATATTATAGTTAAACTGATTATAATTAGAAATATTAATATAAATAAGGTGTATTTTTTCATAGTTGTATTTAAGTGTTAATATTTTAAAAAAGTTTTTAATTAATCAATAGATTAACTAATTATGTTAATATCAAGTCTTAATAATAAGAGATTCAAAAAAATAGTATTATATGATAAAAACCGGATTTACCAATTTATTATATTGTCTTTAATCTCAGTTACAATATTTACAACTTTTCCTTTAATAACTCAATTCTTTATAAGGTATTTATATGAATCAAATTTGCAACTTTTATTTTATTATACTTTTGCTTTTATTATTCTTTTCCTCATTAAACTTTTTATGGACATAAAAATTGAGAAATATAAATCAAAATATTTTCTAAAACTTGAGAAAAATCTAAAAGAGAGAATATATCTTAAATATGAAAGTAAACTATCAAAGCTTTTAAATGAAAAATCAGATTTATTCACAACTAACATTAAACTTTTTATTCTATATGTAAAAATACTATTTAATAATCTCATTGATATTGTACAAATATTAGTTGTATCTATAATAATATATTTTTTTAATAAAACTTTATTTACTTATATATTATTTACCTTACCTGTGTTATTATTATTTTTCTTGATTGGTAAAAAATTAGAACATAAAAAAGAGACTATATCTTTTCATAATGAAGATTTTGGAATTTTACTTTTTAAAATGAGAGATAATCCAAATAGAAGAAAAGTAATGTCACACCTACAGCAAGGATTAACAAAACGATTAAAAGATAGAGCAAGACACATACCTCTTAATGTATCCATGGACTCATTTATTACTTTTTTTAGATTACTCTATTTAGCATTTTTTGGATTTTATATAATTTCAATGGGTGTTCATATATCTGGATTGATTGTTGGTTTATTATATATCACAATTTTTCTACGACCCTGTATAAAATTAATACAGTCAATACCTATGTATAAAGTATGTGGGAAGTCATACAGAAAAATAATTTCTTTAGTAGAATAAACTAATTTATGTTTAAATTTTTTTAAAGTTATAAATATAATCAATAAAATCTTCATAAAAGTTATTAATCTCAGGATTATTAATTATTAAAACATTCTCATTATTTATCGTTACCCCTCTCCAACTAGGATTTAATGTACCTGTTATTGATATATTTTCATCAATTATCATCAATTTTGTATGAACTCTTCTATTGAATTGATCAACTTGAACTCCAGGAATTCCTGCATATTTAATTGAAGAATCAGTTATTCCTGATTTTTCATAAGTGCCTTCAATCCATACTCCTCTCTTGCTTGCATTTCTTAATGCGTCTATTACTACTCTATTAGTTACCGCATAGATTGCAAATTTAATTTTCTCATTTGCTTTGTTTATTTGATTTACAAGTTCCTCTTCACAATTATGATATGGACAGAACAATACTTTTATTGTACTGTCTCCTACATTTATATAATCAGGATTATCATTAGGATATGTTTGATTCTCAAAAAGAATCCAAAAATTCGAATTATATTTTCTTGCTAATTCAGATGAATTTATTATTACAGAATCATGAAAATTAAAATCTATTGTATTTTTGTTAAATATTGTACTCCCACTCATTACAATATCCTTATCAATTATACAATAATTATTGTGCATCATACCTTCTTTTCCTAAGGTAAATCTTACAAATGGTTTATATATTCTCTTGTTTCCTGCATAATCTTTATCAACTATAAGCCTTACTTTAACACCTTCAGATTCTTTTTTCCAAAGTAATTCTTCAAGTTCATCATAATTTAAAGATCTTAATGCACAGTTTATTTCTTCCTTAGCATTTTCTAGAAGATTGAATATATATTTATATCCTGATTCAGATGGCATGAATATAATACTAATATCTTCTTTTTCTAATTTTTCTTGTGGATACTCTATTTTTTCATATGAAAATATGCTATACATTCCAAAACCAATCATTGCTATAATTATAATAATACATAGGAATATTGCAATGTTGATTGTTTTTTCTTTCATAATTTGTTTTTATATATAATATATATAAAATTAATTAATTCATTTGTTTAAGTTATTTTATAAAAAATCTCACCTTGTGTGATATGCTCAAACGTAGTTTGGCATGTTCAACTGTGTTGAACAGGACGAACAGTCGAGGAACACATTTTTGTTATATTATTTCTTTTTCCAATACCACAATATTTATAAATTTAATATCTTAAATATATTTATGAAATATTTACTTTTAGTAATATTGTTTTCTGTACTATTTTTATCTGCATGCTCAGATATAAATACATTTAGAGATTCAAGAGATATAATTGGAAAATCAACTGGCGGATGTGAAAATGAGATTATAGAAAGAATGTGTGGTAATGAACCATGTTATGGGATTGTTACAATAACTTTAATAAAAGAAATTAACTCAGATGGTGATTGTGTTACAGTTGATTCTAGAGGTTCCGGATGTAATTATTCAGTAACAGATGGTAACTGGTGTGGAAATGGTGATAGTAGCCAATGTATAAAGTATAATTTATGTAATTCTGGAAGTTGTTCAGACAAAGAATATTTACCAGATGGTTCAAGTTGTGGAAAATATGGTGATGTCTGCATAAATAATGAATGTTGTAAAGCTGATTGTGAAGGAAAACAATGTGGTTCAGATGGTTGTTTAGGGACATGTGGAACTTGCCCATATAGAGAATGTCATGAAATTCTTCCATGTGATGATGGTAATTGTAATTACAAAGTAATTGGTGATGGTTGTACTTCATATAATGACCCTATGTGTGATGATAATCTAGACTATACTCGTGATTTCTGTCAAGATTGTAGATGTATAAATTTAGATGAAAGGTTATGGTAGTTCTATTTTATCAAAATATTTATAAATATAAATATTTTTTATAGTAAGATGAAAAAAATATTATTATTTATATTTATTCTATCTACTTTATTATTAATGGGTTGTGATGATCAAATTGGAGAAGCTACAAATACATTCAGAGACTCTAAAGTTGATACAAGCTCAGATAGTTGTGGACCTTGTGAAGAAGCAAGTTCTGATGGTTGTGGGCCTACAACAAGTTCATCTAGATTATTAAAAGAAGAAGATTATAATGACATTCCTTTAGAAATAAAAAGATCACTTGCATCAAAAGGAGTAAATGTTTATGATTCTACTATACCAACAGTAAAAACAGGAACACCTGGTGCAGGATGTAGTAGAACTACTAAAGTATCATGTGGAAGTACTGCTTGTAATTGTAAAACAAACAGACATGATATTGGCACATATGATGATAACTGTAATTGTGTTTATGTTGATTCTTATACAGATCCTTGTAGGGGTAGTAGATCTAAAAGTAAATGTTTAGATTGTAGTAAAAGTTGTGTAGCAACACATAAATGTTGTTTTAAATGTGCAGATTGTACTGATGCATGTTTAGGAACTGGTACAAAAAAATGTACTGAGAAAACAGATCGAGAAAAATGTTCAAATGATGATTGTTGTGTAGAACCTTCTTCATGTGATGACGGTATATGTTGCCCTGAAGGCCATCATAATGATGATGGTATTTGTTGCCCTGAAGGCCATCATAATAGTGATGGTAATTGTTGTCCTGCCGAAACCGAATGGATGGTACACCTTTGTTGCCCAGAAAATCATATATGTTGTGAGGGAAGTTGGGGTGTTGTCAAACCTAAGTGCGTTCCAGGTAATGAATGTGAAGGTTTTAGTGGAGCAAATAAACCTTGTAGTTAAATAATACTTTAAATAACAATATTTTTCTTTTGGTTAATTTTTTATTTTATTCATATGAAAAATTTTTTAAGCTAACTATTATTTATATATATTGTAAAATGATTTTTTATGTATTAGCAATACTCAGTTTTAGATGATAAACATGATTAGAAATATTATATATTCTATAGGTTGGGATGATCTTTTAGGAATAAGATTAGCAATTCCTAAAAAAAAAAAATTAAATTTTTTTACAATTACTGCATCTGGTGATGTTGCATTAGATTTTTTATTATTAAATCCAAATTTAGTTGTATCTATTGATAAAAATATGGCCCAGAATGCATTACTATACTTAAAAATAGTTGCCATTAAAAAGTTAGAATATGAAGAATTTCTAAGTTTATTAGGAATCTTAAACAAATATGATAGAATGCAAATTTACAAGAAAATTAGTTATTTATTACCTGCTAAATATGGTTCATTCTTAAATAAAAATAAATCTTTGATTAAAGCAGGTATAATCTTCAATGGTGTTACTGAAAATTATTTTAAAAGATTGAGAATTGTATTAAATCTATTTTTTAAAAAAGAATTAATCGAAATTAAGAAAGGAAATATGTTAGTTCAGCAAAAAGTAGCAAAAAAGATTGACAAAAGTATAATCTTTAGGATATTATCTTCAAAATTTTTTATTTCTTTATTCTTTTCTAGATTAAATATATCTAAGTATAAAATTTTTAGAAATATTCATTTGACTAGAAATATAAAAAAACAATTTGAGAGTAGAGAAATAATTAACAATCCTTTTCTGTCAGTCATATTATTTGGTAAGTATTTTAATAACATCCCATCATATTTAAATAAAAAAAACTTTTTATCTCTTAAAAAGAATATTCATAAACTACATATTTATGATTGTAATGTAACTGATTTCTTTAACAAATATAATTATGAATTTGATTTTATTCATTTTACTGATGTATTTGATTGGTTACCAAAAAAAATATTTATTAATACTATTTTAAAGTCTTCTACTAAATTACATAAAAATGGTAGGATTTTTTATAAATTCTTTTTAAATGGTCATAAAAAGTACAAAAAATATTTTTATAATCATAATTTAATATTTCTAAAAGAATTAAGTAATCATATTGAGATAAATGACCGTGTTTCATTCTATAAAGATTTTATGGTGCTTGAAAAAACTAAATAATTTAATTAATAATACTATTTTAAATAATATATTATAAAAAATATTAGTTTTAGATCCATTCATAAATTCGTAATTAGCTTTTTCTTTTATATAATAATTAAAATATAGATAATTTATTAAATGCAGAAATAATAAGTATTATATGTCTAAAATAAAAAAAAGAATATTATTAGTTGAAATTATAACTAAAAATAATAAACTTCCTTTTAATTTAAAATTTATTCCTTTAGGACTAGAAATTATTCGTGCATTAATTCCTAAAAAAAGATATATCACAAGTTATTTATTAGATTATAATTATAAAAAATTTAATATTAAAGATTTCAGGAGGTATGACTTAATACTTTTCAGTTCTTCATCTTTTATTAGATCTGATATTATTAATATAGTAAATGCTATTAAAAAAAAGTTAAAAACTACCATCATTATAGGTGGTCCAGATATTTCAAGAAATAAGGGTTTATATAAAAGATTAGATGCTATCTTAATAGTGGGTGAAGTTGAAGAGATTTGGTCATATGTTTTAAAAGATTTTGAGTCCGGTAATCTTAAAAAGATATATTTTGGAAACATTGTTAGTGCTGATAGCATTCCTTTATTAGATTATAAGCCCTTCCTTGCAAAAAAGAATTATGTAAATACAATACAGACAACACGTGGTTGTTGTTTTAATTGTGCTTTTTGCGATTTTAGTTTTTATAATGGGAATAAAATACGATCAAAATCAATTGATTTAGTAATAAGAGAGATATCTCTATTAAAAAATCGAAAAATACCTCTAAATAAATTTTTTATTTTTGTAGATGCTAACATTTATTCTAATAAATATTATTTTAGGGAATTATGTGAGACAATTATTAAAAATAAATTAGATATATATTGGCTTGCAGAAGCTAGTGCAAACATTGGTGAAGATAAAGAATTAATAGAATTAGCTTATAAAAGTGGTTGTCGTGCTCTTCTAGTTGGTTTTGAAACAATAAATAATAAATCTTTAAAATGGATTAGAAAGCCATTTTCTTTACAATTATATAATAAATATATTAATAATATAAAAACTAAAAAGATTTTAATCTACGGACAATTTATTATTGGGTTAGATTATGATAATAACAAGAATTATTATAATTATCTATCTAATTGGTTACTTAAAAGTAAAATAGATTTAATTACTTTAAGTGTTTTAAGACCTGAAAGAGATACATTAATCTATAATAGATTAGTTCAAGAAAATAGGATTCTAGATGAAGAAAAAAATATATTTATACCTAGAAATATGGCATTTAAGGAATTATATAAATATAAAAATAGGATTGAATCCAGATTCTATTCATATAAAATAATTTTTATTCGAATATTAAGTTTATTAAAATATGATAAATTTAAATTTAAATATATAATCTATGGGATTGTTATATTTATTATAAATATATTTCTTAAGAATAAAAAATAAACTTTATTTCTCATCTAAACACCGGATCATCTATTAACATATAAGGCTGAAATGCTTTTGTAATTCTATCATATGCTTTTTCATATCTATTTGGAGTATCAACACATTCACCTACATATTCTATATCTGAAACTTTTAATTTATGGCATATCATATCTCTTAATTCTCCCATACTAGTATTTTGTGGTGAAACAGCATGTTGTCTTGTCCCTATATCTCCATTTCCATGTTCAAGTATTAGATCAACAGCATCTTCAAGTTTAATAATGTTTAAACTTGCATTCTCATTTCCTACTATTCTAATGTTACCACCCACCATAGCAATTCCTTGCCATGGTATTAAATTAATTTGATTAAGACAATATACAACACTTGGTCTGACTACAATATATGGTAATCCACTATCGATAATTCTTTGTTCAGCAATTAATTTACTTTTTTCATAATCATTTTTAAAACCTTGACCTAAATCTAATTCATCAGCAAATACATCGCCTTTTCTATCACCGCATACATAAGCTGTACTTATATGTACAAATCTTTTTAATTTTCTACATTGATATGCGAAAGAAATTAAATTTTCAATACCTTCTACATTTACTCTGTAAACATCTTTTCCATTAAGATTAACAGAACCTGCAAAATGCCAAATTTCAGTAATAGTTCCTTTATCAATTCCATTTAATCCTAAACCATGTGCTAGGATATCATGACCTTTATTTCTATCTAAAGAGAAATAATTATCTATTTTTTTCAAGAATTCTTTACCAAGAAATCCACTTCCACCTGTGATCAGTTTCATAGTAATCCTATCTTTTTTCTGTAATAATCATAATACTTATGTTCACCAAGAAATATCTCTTTAAAATCTCCTGATTTAATTTTTAATATAATTGCTCGCTTACTTGAACCAAGTCTTTTAATAAATGCTAGTTCACCAGTAGATGTAACAGCAGGTCTTGCTTGTTTGTTTTTACAACTTAAAATAAATTGTTTCATATCTTCGATATCACTTTCAAGAAGACTTTTAAAAGTTGCATCAAAATGCTTTTCAAAAGTGATATCACCTAAATTCTCTTTTATAAATTCCTTTATTTCCATTTTATTCTTTTAAGCATACTGTTAAATATTTTAAGGTGCTCATTATTTTTGTATTCATGTAATAATTGAGTATTCATATTTATTCTTTCAGCAACAAATTTTTTTGAATTGCTACTCTTTCTAAATACCTCAATACATATATCATTTAGCAGTTGTATTTTATTCTCTGCTATGTTAAACTCCCTTACTTTATTATCGAGTTCAATGCTGTTAAGTATATTCTCTTTTGATATAAAGTCAGAAATCAAAAAAAAATCTCTTGCTTCTTTATTGCTTATATTTGAGTCTAATAAACCAATAATTAGGTCTTGGTATAGCATATAAACTTCTTTAAAATTATGTTTTACTTGATTTTTTATTATTTTAAGAGAATTACTTATACTTATTTTTATTGCAGAATGAAAAAGAATATTTTTCTCAAGATTTTTTTTTGGAATGAAAATCAAATGCAGATTATTTTGTTTTATTTCTTTATATATTTCTGATATTAGAATAACATCTATATCATTATATTCTTTTTTTGTTAGGTATGAACCTACTATAAAGATGTTCTCTGCTTCATATTCTTTCTCAAGATTTAATATTATCTCAGATGAATTTTGTATTCTTTTATTTAATATTTCACTATCTAAATTTGAAAATTCTAATCCTCTAAAGCAAATAATTTCTCTTGGTTCTATTAGGTATATTTTCTTTTTTGTTTTTATATTTTCTAAAATATCAGACTTTTCAAGGATAGACGATGCATACAATTTTGTCATTATACTTCTGCTTAAATAACTTCTTTCAGTTGATGATAATCTTTCATCTTTTAACGATTTTAGAACAACTTCAAATTCTCTTTCTCCAAATATTGATGGTACTATTAATTCTTTGTTTAGTTTTAAAATATCTACACTTTTTTGTGAAGTACTTTTTTCATGTAATATTGTTTTTTGTTGTACCATAAAACATCATTGTTGTATTTAAATACAGCTAAGTTTATAAATCTTTTGAATGCTCATTTGTCATACCATTTAGGTTTAATTCCATATTCTAATTCATCTATCTTTTGAAACCTTATTTTATTCCAAGCATGTCTTGTTGCTAACTTCCATATTTTTCCTGCGAGTGATTTTTGAACATTTTTTTTTCTTATATTTCGTTCTTTTGCAATTCGTTTTATAACATTCTTAGGTCTAAAAATAAGATAATCTAAAAGAGAAAATTTAAACCAAATATTAAGTTGCCATCGAGGTATATATTTAGTGCTCATTACTGGAAGATGCAGATTAAATTTTCGTAAATCAACATCTTTAACTTTATCTTTATATTTTTCCCAATCTGCTGTTCCAGGATATGGTGTGAATGGAAGCATAAAAATCATATCAGCAAAATTTGAATGAATCATTTTATTTATCATAAAAAGATCTTTCCATTTATCATCAGGCATACCATATATTAACGTTGCAATACTATAAATCTTAGGATATTTCTTTAAAATTTTGAAAGCTTGTTTATTTATTTCTAATGAATTATTATATTTTCCTAATTTTTTCATACTATCATCATCAAATCTTTCCATCCCTACAATAATTTGAACTAATCCATTATCTGCCATTTTTTTCATTAGTCCTAATTTCTCATCACGAACAATAAAATCAGCTCTCATCCAAGTAGTATGATTAACTTTAATATTATACTTTTCTAAAAGACCAAAATATTCTTTTGTCCAATTAGGATCAGCATTAAATGTTCCATCAACCCAGTTAATTGTTTTTCTATTATATTTTTCAACAAAATATTTTGTTTCTTCAAAACATCTTTTTGCAGATTTTGTTCTATAACATGGAATTAATTTACCATCTTTAGTATGCTTAGGCATTTGTTGCCAAATACTACAGAAAGTACAACTTCCTACGCATCCTCTTCCATGTTCCATTGCTACAAAATTCTTATGGTTTTTACTCTTTTTTCCATAAAGATGCATAGGTAATAAATCATAAGCAGGAAATGGTAAATCATCTAAATTATTAATTGGCTCTCTTGGTAAATTTATTTTAATTCCATTTTTTGTTCTAAAACAAATTCCTTTTATTTTACTGTAATTCTTGTTTTGATTTGAGATATTTTTTATGAGTTCAAGAAGTGTTATTTCTCCCTCCCCTCTAACAATAAAATCAATTGAGGTTTTTTTTAATGATTCTTCAGGCATATTACCAAAGTAATATCCACCAGCAATTATTATAACATTAGGGAATATTTTTCTTGTTAATTTAATTACTTTAACACTTTCATAATATGATGCTGTTTCATCTCCTACACAAATTATATCAGGATTTTTTATTCTTAATTTATTGGCAAGGGATTTCCATCCAATCTTGAGTGGTAAGCAATCAAGTATCTCAACATCTTTAAACCCATTTTCACGTAAAACTGCAGCCATACTTGCAAAACCTAAAGGTTGCCAAAAACTGCTACTTTCAGAATTCATTGGCCACATATATCTAGGTGGTCTTACAAATAATATTTTCATTTAATTAAGATAATTGTTTAGTTTAAAAATATTTTCCGGCAATTATTTAAATGAATTCATATATAATATTTGCATGAATGATCAAATTTGTTTAGACACTTCATTTTTAGATTTTAATTTTTTTGGAATATTACTTCCTATAGCAGGAACTATGTTTATTATAGGGATTGTTGCATTCATAATATCATATATTTCTCAAATAAAAAAATATAATTTAGAAAAAAAACATGTAATAGCTTCTTTAATTCATTTTGGTTTTTTTGGTTTACTTGGAATACATTGGTTCACAATATTCTTTGTTAGTAAAGATTATTCTAATTTATTCAGTGTATTTGGAGGGAATGATTCCGCAGGAATTATGCTTGGTCTAGTTGCTTATTTAATCTATATGAAATATTACAAATTAGATATCAAAAAATACTTTGATGCATTAGCATTACCTATTATAATTATGGGAACAGTTTTACGAGTTGCTTGTGCATTAATTCTTGATGAAATTGGTTTTGCAACAACTTTACCATGGGGGATTTATTATTTTGGTGAATTTCGTCATCCCATTGGTTGGTATTATTTAATTGTTAGTTCATTAATCTTATTAGTAATATTTTATTTAAGTAAGAAAAATCTAAAATCAGGAAATCTTTTCTTAAGTATGGCTTTACTATATTCTTCAACAAGAATTTTACTTGATTTTTTACGTGAGTTCCCATCACATGATTACTTTGGTTTATCCATCCATCAAATTTCATATTTATTGCTATTTATTGTTTGTTTTGTACTATTAATAGTTAATAATAGGAAAAACTTTATAAGCTCTAAATTGAAAAAAAGTATAAATGCCAAAACTAAATCAAAAACAGGCAAAAAAGCAAAAAACTAATAATGCAAGTAATTCATTAAAGTCATGCTTTTCAAAAATTAATTATTGGTATGTGTTCTATATACTGGTTATAGGTATCTTCATTTTTAATACTTCTGTTCAAGTTGTCCATGGTGGTTTAGAACTTAGTCCTGGTACTTTTTGTTATAAAATTTGTTTTTGTGATGCTTGTAAAGGTTCAAGACCTGATAGTCCTGCAGAGGACGAAGGTGCTGAAGATATAGAAGAAGGACCTGAAGAACCAATACCTTGCAATGAACAAAAGTCAGTATCTTCAAGTGTATCAGGTGGAATATTTAGTTATACATTTATATATTCTCCATGCGATCCAACAAGTCTATCTGTTTATTTAGAGAGAGATAGTTCTGCATCGTTTGTTCCTGATCCAGATAATGTTGTTCCTACTGGTCCAATGTATCTTTATTCAGGTAGGGGTATGGATAAGGGTGATATTGTTGGTGGTTCTGGTGAATATCCTGAGACTGAAAATTTCATTCGTGTTTGTATTCAATATGGTGCAACAACTGAATGTAGTTAGAACTATTCTATAGTAAAAACACATCTTTATAAACTTATTCTCTAGGTATATGATTATGGTAGATGAAACTCTATTAAAATATATAAAAGGCCAGTTGAATAAAGGCCATTCAGCTCAAGAGGTGACTAATCTTCTTGTCGAAAAAGGTTATCAAATTGATGCAATTAATTCATGTTTTCAATATATTTATGCTAATCCTTCTAATCCACCAAAACACCATCATTTTGGTTTATTTTTTGTAATAATAATCATTATTGCAGTTATAATCTATATTAGTTTTACATTATTTATGGCACCTAAGGAAGACTATAATCTTGAAGCAAGAATTGATTTTAATATTAGCGAATTTAGTGACCAAGAATCAATCATTTTCAGAAGAACAATTATGGGTCCATCTGATATTACTTATAATGCACGATTATCATATATTATAAGAGATTCACTCGAGAGTGTTGTTTTTACTGAATCAGAAAATATTATATCATCTGGAACCGATGAAAGAATACTATCTTTTAATTTGCCAGTAAGAAATGCAGGACTATATAGTATGATTACTACTATTAACTATGAAGGTAAAACTATAACACGTACTTCATCATTTAGAATAACTGAAACAAGTACTCAAGCAGAACCTACATGCTTTGATGGTATTCAAAATCAAGGTGAGGAAGGGATTGATTGTGGAGGTCCTTGTCCACCATGTGTTCAGCAATGTCCTATATTATATGATGATGGTAATCCATGCACTATTAGTAGGTGTGGTCCTGAAACTAATTATCAACCAGTTCATGATCCAATAATTCCTTGTTGTGGGAATGGTATTTGTGAAGAGTCAGAAAATGAACAAACATGTCCACAAGATTGTGGTGATTCTTCTACAGATTCTTATTTTGAAATAACTCCTTCAATTGAATTTGTACAGAATGATCTACCATTAATTGAACAAATTAGAAAAATTAGGCAATTATCAATGACAGATAGAGAACGAGCTTTAACACTATGTAATGGCATTGTAGTTGAATTTTACAAAGATGAATGTTTTTATGAAGTAGCTGATGAATTATCAGATGATAAAATTTGTGTTTTAATAACTGAAGATCGTACAAAAGATAAGTGTTATACTAAACTTTCAAAAAACAATGATGATTCAACATTATGTAGCTTTATTGTATCAGATTTAAGGCGAGATTCTTGTTATATGCGTTTTGCTCTTCGTGGTGATTTTAATGTTTGTGTTAATCTATTAGATCAATATTATGTTGAAACATGCAAACAATTAGGTAATTTAGCTCAACAAGTACCTGATGAAATAGGAGAATATTCAGGTATGATTGAATAAAAATGGAAGAATATAATGACAAAGTTCTAATAAATGAAGTTAGAGATTTACTAAAAAATGGAGAAACACATTCATCAATATCTGCATTACTATTAAAAAGAGGTTTATCCAGTGATTATATTGAAAGAATTATACATGATTCAATTAATTTAGAAATAAATAATACTAATTTACATCAAAATACTAATTCTTACATAAATAATAAATCAACTACTTTTATAGATCAAGCAAACAATTATAATTCTGCTAGTATTATACAAAGTAATTCTCAGAATACTAATCTAAATAATAATCAAAACAACTTACATAATACAGATGGAGTTTATCAAAATAATGTTAATAATATTAAAGTTGAGCATACTCATAAATTATCTTTTGGTTCTATTTTATTAGTTTTTTCTTTATTATTAATTTTAATTGCATATGGTCTTTTTTATTTTATTGAGCAGCAAAAAACTGAAGCATTTTTATTAGACTATGAATTAAAACTATTAAGAAATTCTTTTGTAGTAGGTGAAAATTTAGAATTTAATACAAAGTATTCAAACATGGGTAGACGAACACAATATGATGTATTTACAACATATAAAGTAATTGATCAAAGTGGTGATATTGTAATGGAATGGACCGAAACTAAAGCAGTTGCAAATGTACAAAATTATCATATTATCGAAAATATCCCACTTGATATTAATCCTGGAAGATATTATATATTGTCTGAAGTAGATTATGGGAGAAATCAAAAGGCAATTGCAAGGACACTATTTTTCCAAATAAATTCTAATCAGGACGAAGTGATTAACCATTCTATAACACCTATTCCAGATAATCAAACAAATAATGATTCGTCTATCTCAAATTTTACGAATGATTCTATTACTAGAAATGATTCGGATATTATTAATAATATATCACAGGAAATTACGCAAGATGCTATCTCTAATAACATTTCTAATGAATCAGTAATCTCCCAACAAAATATCATAACTGATAACCAAACAACAACTCAACCAATTTTTAATAATAATAATACTATTCTTCAACAGCAAAATCGAGAAGATACACTTCAAATTATTAACCAAGCAAAAACATTTTCTACCTCAAACCCAGAGGATTCTATTAATATTTGTTTATCATTAGAAGAGTTATCATTAGTGGATAATTGTTTTCAACAAATTGCAAAATTCTCTAAAAATCATAATTTTTGTGAACAAATTCAAAGTTCATTCACAAGAGATTTTTGTTATGTTAATTATGTAACAGACACACAAGAATATTCAAAATGTGACTTAATAAATTCAGAAAGGACTAAAAGATCATGTAATTTCCTTAATCCTCAATTTACAGGTTAGATAATGAAAAAAGAATATTATAATAAAAAATCACAAATCTCCATTTTTATAATCTTGGGAGTTGTAGTTGTTTTATCTATTGCAACTGGAATTGTAATTCTTATGTCTGATGGTTCAGAAGTAGAAGTACAGGTAACTCAATCAAGAACTTTAGATATTGAGACAATAATTAGATTAGTTGATGGTTGTATAATGAAAACACGTCCTTTAATTAAAGAGATAGTAAGTAATGGTGGTGAATTAGAAATTTCTAATGGTCGTCTTTATAATGGTAGAAATTATAATTTATGGTGTTTACAGCAAGGTTCTGGTGTTTGTAAAAACATGGTATTTAGTACAGAAAAACTAGAAAATGAATTAAATATGCATTTAAAACCAGTTATCGATTCTTGTTTAGATTTCTCTGAATATGAAGCGATGGGTTATTCGTTTGACATACGTTCATCAAATGTTGAAACTAGTGTTGGTAAACTGGATATGTATGTATATTATTATAGAACAATAATTGTTACTAAGGAAGATCATGAAATGATTCTTAGTGAATTTAGTCATAGATTTGATTTAGCTATTGGTCGTTTATATGAAGTTGCAAATTATATATTAAACAATGAAATAAGAAATAATTATTTTAATAAAGATTTATGGATGTATGATCATGGTGCTGAAATAAGGATAGAAAAACATCGTCCATATCCAGATACTCTTTATCGTCTTAATAAATGGAATAATCAAACACAAGATTGGTTACAATTACATTTTGGTCTTCAAGGAGTTGATACAGCTTCTGATTTATCTAGTTATTATAATTATATAATTCCAAATTCATGGTGTAAACAGGGTAATATTTGTTTTGCAAATCCAGATACTAATATGTGTAGTCAACCTGTTATGAATCCTAATGATCCAGCTGAATGTCCTAATCCTTCAGATGAGTTTTATCCAGCATGTGTTGGCTCAGAATGTATGCCTTGTGGAGATTATGCACATGGTGAATCATGGTGTGAATATGATGGATTAACAGGTAATGGTAGAGATTTTGTTGGAACAAGGCATTATGTTAGATCCTGTATTAATGGATACATTTTCACAGAACCTTGTAGAGATTTTAGAGAGGAAATATGTGTTTCTTCAGGTTCAGAAGCATTGTGTCGTCCAAATAGATGGAAAACATGTATGGATCAACAAACACAAGCTGACTGTTTAGATACAACAAGAAGAGATTGTGCATGGTTTGATCATGCTGGAATGTTTGATAAATCTAATTTTGATGGTAATGATCGTGTATACTGTGTACCTAGTGTATCACCAGGTTTCAGATTCTGGAATAACGGTGGGACAGAAGTATGCCAACTAGGAAATGAGTGGATGGATTGCGATGGTTTTAGTTGTCCTCAACATTGGGTTGAGACTGGAATGCTACAATGTAAAAGATTAGGCGATTGCGGATATGGTTATACATTAAGTGGTGCTATGGGTAATCTTTCTTTTTTTACAACTGATCTTCTTGATTTTCCTGATGGTGCTAATATCTCTTCTTTATATGGTCCTGAAACATTAGGTAATTATCAACCTTCTTTATCAATGCCTCCTTTTAATTATGCTAAGCAAGGTCATCATACAAGTTCAGTATTTGATTGTGATGATTGTACTATAAGTCATTTATTGGATAGAGTTTTAGAGTATATTGATTATTTAGATTCATTAGATTATAATTCTTTAATGCTTAATTATATGTTTACAGGTACATTAAATGTTGATACACGTCATTTTAATTTTTGTTTACCTTTTAGATTTGAAGAAGAAGGAAATTGTAATTTATGCATGGATCCATTTAAACCCTGCACTGAATACAAGTGTAGAAGCATGGGCTCAAATTGTAAATTTATGATTGATGATGAAGGATATGGTACATGTATTCCTATAGTAAATACTCAAGGTAATCCTCCAGCAGTTGATGTTTCAACTTTTATTAGTCATGATTATGGTCATACTGAACCACATATTTTTTCTTCAGATATATTTGGTTTAGCTTTAGCAGATTCTGTTCCACCATATGCACGTATGCGAGTAACTTTTAATACAACAAAACCTGCTCAATGTACAAGATCTCCTATCCCAGTGCCAATATCAGAAATTCCATTTGACCTAGATTTTAGTTCGCCTACACATGAAAGTGGATTATCTATTGAGCATGAGTTTATTATATATGCTTTACCATCTGAATATTTTCGTTCAGAAATAAATCGTATAGCTAATCTTAGCAATCTTATTTCTATTGCAAACTACAATACTATAGAGCAACAATTAGACCAAATAATTGATGATTTTATTGATATGGCTAGTGGTGTGCCAGGAGTCAGTTCTTCTGATATTGATACAATGGTACAACAGATAGAATTATTACGTGATTATTATGATACAGATATTGCTCCAGCAATTCAAGATTTTTATGATGAATTATCTGATTCTATACAACATTATATGATTTCATTAAGTATGGACGAGATATATGTTTTCTTCAATTGTATGGATGAATATGGAATTGATAGTACTGATAATTTCTTTTTCTCTTTTAGAATACAAGAAGATCATGAACCTCCTTACCCAATAGATATTAACATTCTAAACAATCTTCATGGCTATAATATGATACATCTTGAAGTTACTATGAATGAGCCAGTAGAATGTAAAGCAGATTTTGTTGGAACTTATCCTTTCCAAGATATGAATTATGATATGACATGCTCAAGGAGATATTTTGATATAGCTAACGGTTTTAAATGTAGCATTGATTTACCAAAAGATTCAGCTCCATGCGATCCAATCCAGAATACTGGTACAATTTACTTTAAATGCCGTGATCAAATATTTAATCCTGATATATCTCAAGTTAATGTTAATTTAGTAGCATTCTCAGCAGATTATAATTGTAATTAATTATATAGAACTTGTAATTTATAATTTTATTTTATAATACTTTTATTATTTTTGCTTAATTCCAGTATAATTTAGCAAAACAACAAATCAACTATATAATTTGATATAATATTTATTAAGATTTTTTATTTTCTTTATCTTTTTTATATCAATTATTTTACCATGGTTTATAAAAACTATATCATCACAAACATATTTAAGATCTTCTAATAGATGACTTGTAATTAGTAATTTACCTTTAAAATTTTTTAATATTTTTTCAATAATCTTTCTATTTAATATGTCTAAACCAGAAAATGGCTCATCAAGTATTACTAATTCAGGGTTACCTAATAATGCTTGTAATACTAAAGCAATCTTGTGTTTCCCGTGAGGTAATTCTCTAATCAACAAATTCTCAATACCATGTTTTTTTAATAATTTATCAATATCAGTATTGTCATTTTTTAATTCTTTTATTAATTCTAATTCTTCTTTAACTGTTTTATCGGGGTCAAAATTTCCTTCTTGAATCATAACTCCTATCTTTTGTTTAAAACTTTCATCTCTTAAAACATCATTACCATTTTTATCAAACATAGATCCTTTTCTAGGAATTTGTAATTGGCTAATTACACTTAATGTCATTGTTTTTCCTGATCCATTAGGACCAACTATTGCAGTTTTTTTTGTTATATCAAAATCAATATTATGTAATATTGTTTTTTTCCCTATCTTTAGTTCTAAATCTCTTATTTTCATAGTCTTTTCCTCTTAAAAAAGAAAGCAGTTGTCATAAAAGTGAGTAATGCACCAGAGAGCATAAATCCAATTATGCTTACATTTAGAACTCCTACTCCTAAATAATTAAAAAATGATAATTCTCTAGGACCAGTTTCCATCATAATAAATGAAATAATAGGCACTAATAATGACACAAATAAAGGATGTTCACTAAAACATGAGATTAATAAATAAATAGTTCCAAGAAAAATTGATAATAAAAAGAATACAATAAACATTTTAATAGAGATAGCAGTATATAGATCACCTAATTCTAAGTAAGAATAAATTGATATAAAAAATATTATACCAATTAATACAGTTGTTATTACAGTTAATCTTGAAAGAAATTTTGCAAATAAATACTCTATTCTTCGCATTTTTGTAACTATTATTCTAACTCTTTCATCCTCTAGATCACGATAAATTGCATCATAAAATAATATCAAGCAAATAAAAGGAAGTGCTCCAGCCAATACATAAAAAGAAATTGCATGATAATATGATACATTTGATATTGTTCCTGTTATAAGTAATACTACTAATTGTAAAAATTTTGAATTAAAAAATACATAAAGTGATCCAACAAGACTTACAAATAATAAAATAAAGCTAATTACATGCTCCATACTTCTGATTTCATCTTTGTAAAGTGTCCACCATTTCATTGGTATTTTATTAATTATAGAATTATTATTATTATTATTTATCATAATAATGCTGCCCCTCTACATGCTGCATGTGTAAGTCCAGATGTTTTAATTACAAGTTGATCATATGTTTGTGAGTAAATGTGTCGTTTTAGTTCTTTTTTCATATCTGCTTCAAATAAGTGAAATGATCTACTAATATTTCCTCCAAAAATAATCAACCTAGGTTCAATTGTTAATGTGATTATTGATAGCATTTTACCTAAATGTTTAGAATATTCTTTTACTTTTTTAATGGCTTCTTTTTTGCCTAATTCTGCATCTCTAAATACTTCAACTGCTTCTTTCTTGAAAAATCTTTTCCCAATGTAATCTTCTAGTATTCCTTTTTCATAAGGTATTCTACACAATTCACCAGCAGCACCAGTACTTCCTTTTAATATCTTTTTATTTCTAATTATTCCAACCCCTAAGCCAGTTCCCAATGTTATTCCTACAATTGTTTTGTAAGTACTATTTTCTGGTTCTAATGCTTCTGCAAGTGCAAAACAGTTTGCATCATTCTCAACTTTACAAGGTATACCAAATCGGTCATAAATTGTTTTTTCAATGTTAGTATTATTCCATTCAGGAATGTTATTAACTCTAGTAACCTTTCCATTATTAATAGGTGCAGGAAATCCAATTCCTATAGAACTGACATTATATTTTGATATTATATTCTTAATCATTAGAAATAATGTCTTTTGAGTTGCAGATTTAGGTATAAAATAATGATCTATCACTTTATCATTTTGAAATACACAAGCTTCAGTTTTTGTTCCGCCACAATCAATTCCTAATCTCATAAACACTAATTGATATCTGTTATTTTTAAATATTTATGTTGTAATATCTAAATTCAGCTTAAATAACCTATATAAACAGAAATTATATTCATTGAGTAACATGAAAATAACTGTTTATGGTACTAAAGATTGTCCTTGGACTGATGAAGTATTAGATATGCTAAATACTAAGAATAAAAAGCACGATTTCAAAGATGTTGTAGAAGATTTTGCAGCAAGGGAAGAGTTATTCTCAAAAACAAAACAATATTCAACTCCAGTATGTGAAATCGATGGAAACATTATTCTTGGCATGGATAAAGATAAGATTGCTAAGTTAATTGCTTGATTTTTCTATATTTTATAATATAGCATTAATTAATATTTTATATATTTTGAAAAATTATCATATTTATCGATTGTATTAATGATGTTTTTATCTTTTTTATTAATTTCATTTATACTATATAAGTTAATTAATTGTTCAATGGGACCACTATCAATACTATATTTCTCAAATTCATCTTTTTTTCTTCTTGATTTTGCCGATGCAACCATATCAAAAAGACTGGTATTATTTGAGAAAAAAGTATTATCTTCATATTTGATTGCTGGTCTTGGCTTCGCATCACCAAAAAGGTATTTAACTCTACTTAAATCAACAACTCTGTATCTATCTTCATCAGGTTTATATTCAACATCATTTAAAACATGAGCAGCAAAAAGTGCAACTTGCAAAAATGCATTATTTATTGTCATTCCAGAATATGCTTTTGGTGTAAATTTAAGCCATCCTTCTTCCATCTCAGCTTCAAATCCTGTTCTTTGATTTAATTTTGACAGAGTATCTTCATCAATTGATGGCATTTTTACATATAATACTTTTTTTGTAATTCCAGGTGTTACTAAACTTTCAACATCTTGTTTGAAATCCATATATTTGTCTATAATTAGTTGTATATGATTAGGAAAAACTGAACCTAACCATAATATACTATCTGGATCTCCTAAAGAGGCTATTGATTTAGGTACAAAAGAAGATAGAGAATGTGATTTTATTACATCTTGATATGGTGCAAGAGCTTTTATCTTATCACATATTGCTTTACCCCATGTTAATTTTCTTAAATATCCTTTTACTTTGTTGTTATAATCTATTGATGTATCTTTTGCTATTCTTATTGCTTCATCTAAAGTTTGAGCATCATTTGCATTATCAAAAACAATATCTGCTAATTCTTTATCTTTTGCAACTTTTAATGATTTAATAGTTTTTATTGCAGATTTTCGTTCAATAAAATCTAAACTTGCATATTTCTCTGAGAATGTATTTAATGCTGCAACTTCAAAACCAATTAAATTTGTTTGTTCAATAAATGTATCTAATGTATCCATCTCACTAAAGAATTGAACCATTCCTATACCGCCATATTCATTTACTATGTCAGGTAGTAAATGGCTTATTCTACTAACACCAATTAAATCAACATGAGAAAGTATTTCTCTAATTATTTCATTTTCGGTCCCAGAAATATTTGATAAATATTTTTTTATATTATCTTCAATATTTATGTCTGTATGTCTTGAGATATTTATTGCTTCTTCTAAATCTTCTTTAGTTCTAACCTTCTGACAAATCATATCTGAGATTAATATATCATCAATATGCTTAGACATAAAACTTTGTTTTAATCTTTCAATTGATTTTATTTTTCCGTCAAAGTCTTGTGTTAAATAATCTTTTTTTATTAACTCAAAACTATCTAATGCAATGTCTGTTAATTCAGATTGTTTATATCTTACTTGTTTGAAAGTATTTGCAAGATAAAAGAATCCATACCTATCATCGATACTATTACTTTTTTGTGCAATTTCTGCTCTTTCTTTTAAGCTTCTACTTATTTGCCGATCAACAAACCAGTTAAGTGATGATTCAGAAGTATTTGTTCCTTCTTTTATACATTTTATACCTTCATTTAATTCTTCAAATACTTGATTATCAATTACTCCTTTTATTGCTGACTCTATTCTTGAACGATAATTAGAATCTTTTGACTTTAATTGTTCTATTACAATTTGTTCAATATTTGTAAGCTTTCCATACGCAGGTAACATATCTCTTGCAAGTTCTCTTGTGAAGGGATTAGCTATATCTTCTTTTTTAACTTGCATAACTAACGCTTCTTGAATAAATGAGAAACCAAAAAGTTTAACAAATGCTTCATCTTGCTTTTGAAGAATTTGAAACTCTTCTTCATCAATGATTCCTTTATCTAATAAATCTTTAATTCCTGAATCTTGTAAATATTGTGCGATACTATACAATTTTCCATAAGGTCCTAATTGTTCATCTTTACCTAATCCATGATGATCTAGAGCAAAAGCAAGTTTTTCAGATATATCTTTTCTTGTTACTGCTTTTTGTTCTGTGACTAATGATCTTCCTTTGTAGGTAACTTCCCCATTCTCAATTAATCCTAATCTTTCAAGTACATCTAATGAATCATCATCTAATCTTTTTCCAGAAGCTATTTTTTCTAATCCACTTTGAACTTCATCTCTTTTATATCTCTGTGAAAAACCTTTGCGTTGTCTATTCATTAAAGTTCTATAAAATGATACTGTTTGATCTATACTTAATGGTACACCATCTACAACAATTAATGCAGATTTAAGATCACCCCAACTTCCCCAACATTCTAAATGTTCACCTTCAGTACTTCTTTCATGTAAACCCCAACCTGCATTTGCATAAATTGTCCACCATTGAACATCAGCAACATCTAAAAGCTCATCTACAAATCTGTTAACTCCAAAAAATTCTTCCCCGGCTAATTGTTCTTGTCCACGGTCAGTTTCTCTTGGATCATTTAATGCCCTAATTCCTAAATAATGATTTTGTCCATTGTATCCTAAATGAGTTGTTTTTGACCTTATTCTTGTGTCTAATTCAAGCCTAATATTTCTTACTATTTCTTCAAATTCTTCTCTTTGAGAATCATCAAGAGAATCTACTTGATGCATATGTGAAAGAATAAATCTTTTTCTTGCTTCTGTAGGTTCAGTGTAAGCTATTGGCATTTACTCCACCTCTCAAATAATGAAATAACTTTTTTACTGGCTTACAGTTTGTTGTATGATGTGGTTGTTGATGACCATTATTTTGAGATTCAAGAACAGTATATTGTGTTAAGCTAGGAATTGATATCATATAAAGTTCAATGATAGATATACCAAATCTATTATAGCAAACTCTATTCATTTCAATTAGTTCTCTTGATTTATCATAATCTGGGTTTGATTTATAATCATCTACTTTATCTTCAATGTTATATTGCGAGAAAAAATCTAGTATATCACTAGAATTACCATGTGGCCCAAGTTCAGCATTCTTTCTAGCTTTTTTATTTATTAATGATTGAAACCATTCATCATATCTTTTTTTATCTGTTGCTTGTTGCCTTAAACTTTTAGATCTTAATATGTAAGTTTGTCTATCACTAGGATTACTAATACTACTAGAATCATTAATCCAATTTACATCTAATAATTGATCAAGTCTACTTTGTGTTGGTGTTTGTCCTGCAATAATTTGAGATGCAGCATATGATAAAGCTCTATCATTATATCTTAAATTAAAACCAGAATTAATTCTTCTTAAAATACCTCTAACAAAACTTACAACTTCTTGAGGTTGTAATAGTTTTCCATTAACTATTAAATAACCAGTCTGAAATTTTCCAACACCTGCATCTCCAACTGCAAGATGTTCACCATAATGATTCCATGTATGTTGTTGCCAATCACCATCTTTCCATATAGCCCAATATTGTATATCTGCTATATCCATTAATACAGGTGAGAATCGGCTAACTCCAAAATATTCTTGCCCTACAAGTTGTCCTTCAATATTTCCTAATTTTGTTTTTTTAGAAGTTGGTGTATTTAATGACCGTATAGCAAAATAATGATTTTGACCTACATTAGCTAAATGTTTTGTTTGATTTCTTATACTTGTATCAAGTTCCATTATAATAAAGTTAATACAAGTTTCAAATTCCTCTCTACTAACTATTTTATCTATTTCATCAGGTTGTATCATACGTTCTACTATAAAATCTAATTTTTCTGGACTTGGTTCAATATATGCTACTCCCATTTTTTTTTATTTTTATTTTTTATTCTCTTCTATTTTTTCTTTTTCTCTTTTGTTTTCTTTCTTATTTTGTTTTTTTATTCTACTCTTACATTTAATATACTCTTAATCTTATCTATAACCTATTACTCCTTTTTCCTTATTAGCACCAACACAGACTACATCTCCATGATTTAGTCTATCTTGTAGTTTTCTTTTATCATTAGATTCAACACATCCAACAAAAATCAGTCCACGTTCTCTTGCAGTAGCCCCTGCATGACTCATAATTCCACATTCGGTTGCAACAATTGCTCTACAATTATTTAGATGATAATCTAATGTAGGATTTGTTTCAGGTGTTACTAAAACATATCCTGAACTAAATTTCTGATCTAATCTTGTTATATCTTCATTTTTTTTTAATCTAAAGTCTGTTCCATTTGGATCAACTTCTTCAACTAAAACTACAGGTCCATCGTATATCCCACCATGTCCAACATTATAAGAAAATCCTAATGTTGTTTTAAGATCAGGAAGAACTATATCTGGTGCTTTGAAACTCATACCTGTTATATCTCTACTTTGTGTAATCCATAATTTACCTGAGATATCATAACCTCCCTCAATATCTTGAGGCTTTCTTACATTAGGATAACCAATTGCATAGCATTGTTCAATCTCAAGAGCTATATCAGTTATTTCTAGAACTTCTTTATCACTTAAACATGATTTATTTCTTATTTCTTTAGGAGTATCTACTATCTTTAATCTTCCAGTTGAACTATCAAATACCCACATCTTATCCTTTCGTGAATTAATTTTAGAATTTATTTGTTGAAGTGATGATACTTTATATGAATCAACAGGTCTTCCATCAACAACACTTTTACAATGTCCAGGTGCTGCTTCTATTAAAACATGTTCATAATCAAAAGGTGCTGCAGAATATACAACAAAACCAGCCCTAAAATCTTTCATATTCTGTACAACTACTGCCATTCCTTTTGGCAAATCAAGATTGTGATCTTGTCTATATTTTAATGCAACTGCATTAAATGCTGACGCATAACATTTTTTCAAATAATCTAAAACTTCACTTGTATCAAATTTTCCAAAAAAGCTATCATGTTGTCCAGCAAAACTACTTTTTGAACCGTCTTCATCAATTCCTGATGATCGTATTGCAATTGGATCAGGAGATATTCTTTGAATTCTTTCTAATTCTTTTTCAACTACATCTTCAACAGTTTTTGGAAAATCTGCTTTTTCAAATTCTACTTTTATTTCTCTCTCAGTATTCCCAAGATTATCATTGTTTTTTTCAATTATTTCTCTGATAACATTTACTAAATTATTTTTCATCATGAAATCAACGTATACTTCTGATGATAATACAAATCCTTCAGGTATTGGAAATTCTTCCCCTAACTCGAGAAGATTCATTCCTTTTCCACCAAATAATTCCCTTGAAACAAAGGGTATAGGCGCTCCTATGCGTTTAATCATAAGAGCACCTCCAGTTGTTCAAACTGTTCCTTTGCTTCCTTTTCAGGGATGAGTAGAATTGTAGGTGTAGCTAATACTCCACCATTAAATGCGGACATTATTATTCCAGTATAATCCTGAAATCCTAACTGTCCATGATAATGAAATCCACACTCACTTTTTAGATTAATTGTTCCTCTTTTTAATGCTTGAAATCTTTCGTATACATTCCCATGAAGTGTTGTTGCTAATTGTTGAACTATTCTTGCATCAGTTTCAACTCCATTCGGATTATAGATAAAGACCATATTATCAATATCACCTGGATGATCATGCTCATTATCTCCAATTGCAATCATACTTTCTGCTGCTTTGTCAAGAGTAAGTCCATAATGATTTGCTACTTTTGCATAACTTTTAGAATCTCTTCCTGATCTACAAAAACCAAAGCATCTATCAACATAACTATCCAATGAATGTCTTACTAAAAAATCTTTAATAGTATGTTCATCTCTTGTGCTAGTTATTACATTCCTAATACCTTGTTCAGATGTTTCTTTAAGTACATCAGTAATGTTTGGTCTTACGACATAATCTCTTTTTTGATTATATCCTTCTAGAGTTCCATTTAGATCCCAACAAATTATCATGGTTTTTACCCCCTAAAAAATTAAAAAATGGTCTTTACAGACCATGTTGTCTTACAGCTTCTGCGTAGCACATTTTTGTTCCAACTCCTTTAATACCATATTTCTCAACGGTTTCTCTGACTTTTTGTACATCATGTCCTGCAACACATACTGTCCATCTTTGTGTTCCATCAATGACTACACGTGATACTTCAACCTCTATTCCCGGTCCAGTATATTTTGTCATTTCTTTATCGACAACAGATGTTTTACTTCCCTTTTCCTTCATGTAATCTTTTAGTTCATCAAGGCTGTATAGTTTCTTATCCTTCTTTTCTTTTATACCAACAGCTTCTGCAATCACTTGACGATTTACTGGAAAACTATGTCTATCATCTTGATATTGATCAACTAAATCATCGACAGCATTTATTGGACCTTTGAGTTTTATTTGCCCTTCTCTTACTCTAACTGCAACATCAGTAGCACCACCAACACAATATGTGTCTGTTTCAGTTTGCACTATTTTTGTTAACCCATCTGTTTTCATCGCACTATCTAATGTTGCTCTGATATCAGGCACATCATTATCCATGAATGCTCTATATTCATATTCGAATTTTGTCATTTTGTTCACCTTGCTATTTGTCTTATCTTTTTGCTTCTCTTATTGCTCCAGCATAACTCATTCTTGTTCCATGTCCTTTCAAGCAATATCTATCCATAGCATCATGAATTGCTGCTGTATCATTTGCCATTACTGCAATTGTATATCCTTCAGCACCATCAATAGTAACTTTAGTTACCTCAACTTCAAGTTTAGCTCCTTCGTATTTTGCACTACTTTTTTGAACAGTTGCTGTTGTTAATCCTCTTTCTTTTGCATATGCAATTAACGCATCCCATGTTGCAAAACTTTTTGGATCTGATTCTTTCTTTGAGAAAATTCCTTTTTTTCTTGTTGGTATTCCTAATGTATCATTAACAGTTTCTCTTGTTAATGGAAACCAAGGTCTATTATCTTGTAATTCATATACAGTATCATCAACTGATTTTACTGGACCTTTTGCTTTTAGACTACCATCCCTTGTTCTTATTGTTACATCACTTTCTCCAACAATATATGTGTCCGTAACATCTTGCACTCTTTTTGTCAAACCATCATGTGTAGCATTATGATCAAGAACCTGTCTTACTAATGTAGGATCATCATCCATAAATGCTCTATATTCCATTTTCCATTGTGTCATTTTATTTTCCTCCAATATTTTTCATTTTATTTTTCTAACTTTATCGTTTGCATGCTTTCGCAATTACTTCTTTCATTTGTTCAATAAAAGGATCAACAGGCACAGTATATGACCCTAATCTAATATACATATCAAGATATTCTCTAGCATTCCCTTTTTTTGGTTCAACCATATTTGATTGAGAAATAATTGTTAAGTCAGGTGGAGCAGTGTAAATTTCTTTTCTTAATAATTCTCCATTAACAGGTTCACTGTCTGATTGACTTACTAAATTCATTTGTCTTAGCAGATATTCATGTACAAGTGTATCTATTGCAGTTTGAGTATTTCTTTTTACATCTCTTTGTCGTGAATATTCAGCAATCCAATAATTTACATTTAAGTTACCAGTATATCTGTGTTCTTTTGCTTCATTCCCCATATATTTTGTTTCAAATTCAAATGCAAGAACTTTACATCCTTTATTTATGTCTCCGCCACTTAATGCTGATAGATGACCTTTCACAATCCCTCTCTCAGGATATACAGCTGCATAATATGAGAATGATTTTCCACTTGATGTAGTAATAGTAGTTCCACTAACAACATCTTCACCAACACTAATTCCAGCAGCTCTTAATATCAACCCATTTTCTCTTATAATTCTTACAGCTTCATTAATATCTTCTTGTGTGTATCCGATTGGAGTATTTCCTGGAGTAACATTTCCATTTAGTCCTCTAAATTCTTTTAACACATGCAAATCAGAAATCTCTGTTACTTTTTGCTTTATTGTTTTTGATTTCTTTTTTGTCATTTCATTTCACCTACAATTCTGGTTGCTAAATCATAAGCTACTTGTCCTACATTTCTTGTAATTCTTTCAACGCTTGGCTCTGTATCATCATAATCTCCAATCTTTTTTCCTTCCATCAATGATTTAAATGCGTATAATGCTTCTGGATGTCGTATGTCTTGATGGGTCACTTTTCCTTTTAATCCCTGTTCAACAATCCATAAGTCCAATCCTAAACAATAGTGCATTTCAAAATCAGACTTCATCTCTGCAACATCAGCAATAGAAACTGCTGTTTCTCCTTTCTCAGTCTTTACTGGCTTTGCATATCTTCCACTTTGGAATGCATCATAAGTCTCTTGATTGAATGGTCCGTCGCCAATAACTAAATCAACACCTTTCTTTGCAAGTGCAATTAGAATTCCTGCTTTGTATGCATCAGCATCTGCTGATACAGGTCTGCCACCAAATTCTTCTAATCCTGGCATCCAGACAGAAGGGCACTGCATAGCCATTCCCTTTGCAAATGATGCTAGATGATATTTATTCTTTAGATTAACTCCAGCAACATCACCAAATACAACATGAAGTTTTGCTTCCTCTGCATATTGCTTTATTCCGTCGATGTAACCTTCTCTTAGTGCTGCTTTTGAAACAATATCATCAATAGTTTGTTCTGGATTAAGATAAGGAAATAATTTTAAAACAGTTCTTGGTTTTATTTCTGAAAGACAAGGATTGCGCATTTCGTGTTTTAATATTTCAGCTAAGTCAGGTATATATGCGTTAGCGTGTAATCCAAGTTTTGCTAGTTTTGAGTCATCATAATCAAATAATTTTTTTTTCCTAGGGAATAATTCAGATAAACTTTCCATAGTACTAGCAGTATCATCTAGGTCTATTTCAACTTCTCTTGGTTCAGGCATAATTTGATTAATCCCTGCTGGAGGCGTCTCTGCATTATGACCTTTATCATATCCAATTTTATAATTAGGATGTTCTATTAATGCAACTTTTGTATCTTGTTTCATCTTTCATTCCTCCATTTATTATCTTCAATATTTTTTATCAAATCCTAAATCAACTAATCTTTTTGCAGGTATTTTACCAGTAAGATATCTCTCTATATCCTCACCTTGTGTATCTGGTGATTCTAGTTCTAGTCTTTCAACTCTACCTTCTTGAATGTAAACAGGTGATACTCTAAGAAATTCAGGATGATCTTTTACAGGCGGTTGATTTTTTCTTAATCTCTCAAGCTGTTGTTTTTCTCTTAGTAGTTTTAGATTTACAACATTACAATGCGTATCAATTCTATATCCTTCTGCAACTTCAACCTCTTTCTCTTTAACTCTGTAAACTTCTGTTCCATCATCTTTTGTTCTCAAATATTCTGGGATATAATTTGAAACATTTAGTCTTGGAACATCAACACCACTTGCTGCAATCTCAAGTAATATATCACTTAATTCAGAATGATCAATTAATCTTGTTCCTCTCAACATTTTGAATCACCTACATAAAATACATTTTTCATATTCCTTGCTCTGCTTTGATCAAGATATTTTTTCATGATTCTTACAGTTGGAGATAGCTTTGCTAATTCTTTTTGTTGCTCTTGCTTTAATTGATTAGCTATGTAGAATGCAGTATATCTCAAGAATGCTTGATCTAATTTTAAATCATCAATAACTTCTGCAGCAACTTTAGAAGCCATTTTCATTTGTTGTTCATATTCTTGAGCTTCTCTAGAAACATGGTCTGTGTATAATCCAAGCAAATCTTTTTCATAAGATTGTCTATATGTTCTTCTGTCCCCTACCCTTACAACTTTTAATTCAGAATTTCTTGTTTGACCTTTTGGATTATACTCTGTGTGTATGACAACATCAGGTTGACCAGCTATTGTAATTGAAGAATTGATATTTCTTTCAGCTATGTCTTCTATTGCTCTGAAGGTATCACATCTGAATTCATCTTTATACGCAAATGTGTCATGGTCTGTTAAACTTTTAACAGGCTTTACAGGTTTTGGAGCATCATATCTAAATGTTACTCCTTCTCTTTCTACACTAAAACCTTCTTTTGATAACTTAAGTGTTAAACCACCTAAATCTTGTACTTGTTCACTCATTTCTCTCACCCCCGATAAAATCGGAATATTATTCTCCTGAATTTGTTTAAGCCAAATCACCCCTTAGCAAGGGCCTAATACCAGAACATCTCTCTTTATGTATATAGAATTACCTTAAGTGTATATATTTTGTTATTATAGAATATAGTTAGGTATATATCTATATAGAAAGCGAAATATTTATATACTTGCTAATTATTCTAATATTATATTGAGAAGAAAAATTGTCAGGCAGGGAAAAGCCACAATGACTATATCCTTGCCTGCTACATGGGTTAAGAAATACAGTCTCCAGGAAGGAGACGAGCTTACTATAGATGAGACAGGCAATACAATACAGCTTTCAACTGGTAAAGCCTCCAGCAAACGCAATATTGAGATTGACGCAACACAAATGGGTAATTTTACAAAAAATGACCTGTCTCATCTTTATATTCTTGGATTTGATGAAATTATTATTAGGTACAATAATGATTCTGTGATAAAATCAATTAAAGAACGAGTTCCAGATTGTATTGGTTATGAGATAATTGATCAAACTGAAAAATCAGTAACAATCAAAAGCATTTCATCTGAATTAGAAGAAGAATTTGATAATATTCTAAGAAAAGTTTTTCTTATAATGAAAGAAATGGCAGAAGGTATATATCAATCTTTAAAAGAAAAAAATTTTTCACGTTTAAAGCAAATACAAGAATTAGAAACAATTAATAACAAATTTACATCTTTTCTTCTGCGTTTAATTTCAAAAAAAGGTTACAAACGTCAAGATAGATCTTTACAAGCATATGATTTGATACAGAATCTTGAACGTCTTGCAGACGAATATAGATATATCTGTGAAGATTATGTAAATGCTAACAATAAAAAAGAAATAAGTTCAGAAGCTCTTTCTCTATTGAAGGAAATTAATAATTATTTTATTACATTCTACGAATTATTTTACAAGTATGATTCAGTAAAAAAAGATATAATTAACAAGCAAAAAAATGAATTAAGTAATAAAGCAAAAGAATTGTTCAAAAGAAATAAAGATATTATATTATGTCATCATCTTATATCATTAGTTGAAAAGATAAGAAATACATCAGGAAGTTATCTTGCCATGAATGTTGAATGAATAGTAGGTTGATACATACTTGCAACTTCTCTTAATTGTTCATAAGGAGAAATTCTAACATAATCAAGTATTGAATGCTTAAGCTCAGACAATAAATCTCTAGACTTTGAATTAAATGTTTTCTCTGAATCAGATATAGCATCGTCTATCATATTTAGTGTTCTAAGCAAACATGTTGAACTCTTCATTAGTTTTTCTTCTGCCACTTTTGGATGTGCTTCAGCAAACGCAATGTATTCACCAACTTTGTATAATTCATCATTAATCATTGCATATTGGAATGATGTTGCGACTGCTTGATCATTTGGTATAGGTTTTCTTGCAATTTCATTATGTGCTGCAGTATATTGTCTTACTACATGTTCAACAAAGTCTTTGGTATCAAAGTCTGGTCTATCTCTTGCTACTGTATTTACAAACCTAGAAAGATCATCAAATACAAGACCTATTTTTGCCCATTCGTAATCAATAACATAACATTCTTGTTTTCCTACTCTTACATTTCCAGGATGGAAGTCACCATGCACAAAATAACCTGGATTAAATCCATGAGTAAAAGAAGAATAGGCCTGTATTAACCTATGAAGCTGAGGGCTTATGATAGGAGAAACAGGTCCTATGAATCTTCTTTCGAATTCTTTAACATAATCTGTTCTTTCTAAATCAATTCCATATTCATGCTTTAATGTACCTAAATTCTGTGTAGCTAAAACATGAATTTGTGCAATTTTATTTAATGCAATATCAACTATACGTATTACATCTGGCTGTGATGAAGATGCAATTAATTCTCTTAAATCATGTTGACCAACATGTTGCATTATCAGTCTTGAAGTTCTGTTATAAATCATATGTGAAACAATTCCTATATCATTCAAAAACTGTGGAATCATTCTTTCCTTTGTCATATCATCTTTAGCAACAACATTTAATTGTTTAACTTGACCATTAACCACATACTCAAAAATTAATATATCAACTTCATGTTGTGATTTGTCTGCAAGTGTTGTTATTCCTTTATATTTTATACCAGGAAACTCTGATTGTAATGCTTGAAGCAAAGGAGCATATACTGCAGGCATTGTAACTTGATCAGGTACAACAGTTGCATCAGGTAAAGTTTCTTGCTGATCACGAATCTTTTTATCAGGTCTAAATATTATTCCTTCATTTGGTGAGTAATTGCTTTCTTTAATACCAAAACCTCTAGATGTATATGTTTGTAATAATGAGTCAATATTTTTATCACTAAACTTAATCTCTTTTTTACTATTACTATTTTCAAGATTAAAATTGAAAAATTTATTAAGTCCAATTTTATAATCTTGATTTATTATTTCAAAATTGTTATTCTTATTAATATCATAACTAATGATCTCTTCAAGATTATTTATTTTTTTATTTCCAAAATTACTAGATTCTTGAATAGGGATTTTATTAATAAGGTATATAGAATTTCTTTCTTTTTCACTAAAATTATCATTTCTTTCAATAAAAATTTTATTTGAACTTATTTCTTCAGAAGGTATTAGAATTCTTTGTAAATTTGAATATAATCTACTTCTATCATTTCCATCCATTACAAGTCCTTGCAAATCTTCATATAATCTAGTCCTATCTTTACCACTATCTATATCTCTAGTACTAAGATAGGTTACTAATTCATCTAACATAAGCCCTCATAATGGTTGAAGAACTTTCTATTTATAAATGTTTCGTTTTGATACTACTGTTAAGTAACAAATATAACTAATATTAACCAACTTGACTAATATGCTCATTTTTTGTAATATTTATTATATTATCAACAAAACTTTCAATCTTATTTTCATGCGATACTATAATTAGTTGTTTCATCTGAAGTCTATCAAGCACATCTCGTATTTTATCAAGTTGTTGTTCTGAGAATCCATCAGTTGGTTCATCAAGTATAAGCAAATCTTTAGTATTAACTTCTGATGTAATCTCGTTTATTACTTTATTTAATGCTAATCTATAAGCTAGTGCTAATGCAGTTTTTTCTCCACCAGACAAATTTTCTGCTTCAATGTCATATCCATTTTGCTGTACTATTGGAGTAAATTCTTCATCTAATCTTGCAGTTATAAGTTCATCTTCAACTAATATATCAAACCATTCTTGAAATAAAGCGTTAAACTCATTATTAACCGAAACAAGAATATTTTTCTCAATCATTGCAATTATTTGTATGAAAGAATTATCAATCCAGTCGATGTATTGCTTTTTCTTTATCATTTCTTTTCTTTTTGTTTCTTTATTATCTATTTCACTTTTTAATTTTGTTATTTCTTTATTCTTCTCACTTAATTTTGTCTGTTTTATATTTATATTTATCTCAATATTTTTTAATTCTTGTTCTTTATTTTTTATTTTACTCTCAATATTTGCTACAATCTCGTCAATTCCTTTAAATTTATCAGATTCTTTTGCTAGGTTATTTTTTTCTTCATTAATTTTTATTACTTTCAACTTATGTTCATTATTCTTTGCTATCAATCTTTCAATATTATCTTCCTTTTCTTTTTTAATTTTTAATTTATTAATCTCATCATTAATTTTTTGCAATTGCAATTTGTCATTATTTACTATTTGAACTAAATCATCAATATTTTCTTGCTCAATTTTATTTTTCTCAATTATAACTTGTTCAAGTTGTCTAATTATATTTTGTAATTGTTCTTTTTTTTCTATTATATTCTTCTCAATTCCTTCAATTGTTGCAACTTTTACATTTAAAATATTAAGTTCTTTTTCATTTTTAATTACTTCATTTAATTGGTTCTCAATTTCTATGATTTTTAGTGATTTGATTTTATTATCAATCATATTAATTCCTTCTGTATAATTACTTATACTCTCTTGTTGCTTTTGTGAAATTTTATGTTTATGATTATCATCAACTTTTTGAAGACAAGTAGGGCATTCTTCTAGCCCAGTTATTTTATTTAATGTTTCTTTGGATGATAATATCTTATCATTCAATACAGCTTTATTCCGCTCATATGAAGATTTTTCTTCTTTTGCATTTTCTAAATCTTTCATAAGTTGTTCCTTCTTTAAAGCATCTGATTTAAGTTGATTTATTTTTGCAACTATCTCTTGTTTTGTTTTTATTATTTCAGAATTATTTTGGTTATTTAGATAATCTTCAATATCTTTCTTCATATTAGTTAAGTTTTTTTCTTTTTCATTAATTCTACTTTTTTCTTCTTTTAGTTTTACAATAATCTCCTCTTTTTCCTTAATATTCTTTTCAAGTTCATCCTTTTTACTTTCATCAACTTTAACAATATTCATTAACATTATTTGCTTTTCATATTCTTTTATTATATTATTATTTTCTTCTCTTTCTTTTAATATCATACTTAATTCGTAATCTAATTTCTCAATCTTATTTTTATATATCATAAATTCTTCTTTAATCTTTTTCTTTGAGTTTATTTTAGTATATAGTTGATTAAGATATTCATTGCTCTCTTTTTTACTTTTTTCTAAAGGTATAAGCTCATTTCCTAAAACTTCAATCGTTTTTAATATTTCATTCATTTCATTCTTCTTTAAATCAAAATCACTTATATAGCCAGATATTTCTTTACATTGTTCTTTTAGTCTTTTTTGTACTAAAACAACATTCTCTCTTATTCTTTTATATTTATCAACACCAAAAACTTTTCGGAGTGTATTTAATCTATCCTCTTTACTCTCAAATATTATCCGTTTCATTTCTTCTTGTGGTGTATATACAGTATATCTAAAGAGTAAATTCTTCTTTGTTAGAAAATCCATTGGATAACCAAGTAATTCAAGTATGCTTGCTTTTAATTCAACAGGTGCTGATTCTTTTTTTACTCCATTAATAATAATATAACTATTGTCTTGACTTATTGAATCCTTTTTCTTCTTAAGAATTCGTTTGATTATTATCTCTTTATCATCAAGTTGGAAACATAATTCAACATCTCCTTGTACTGTACCTTTTCTAAGTAAGGTAGAACCAGAAATTTCTCCTTTTACTAATCCAAATAATACAAATTCAATTGCAAGAAGTATTGTAGACTTACCACTTCCTATATCTCCTGATAGTAATGTAGTGCCTTCAGGGAACGTTATTTTACTAGTAGTATAGCTCCTAATGTTCTCAAGTTTTATCCATTTTATAAGCATATAATATAACAAAGTAGAACTATATTTAAGTTTTATTATTGGTTATGTCTAATGTACTATCATTTTAATGACCTTACCTTAAAGTATTGGTGAGAATAATCTAGCAAATGATTCCCTCATTTTTAAGCTTATTTTTCTTGATTTAAATTTATTTAATTCAATTTTTTTACTATCTTTTAACATATCTTTAAATTCCTTGTCTATAATATCCACATCTTTTCTGCTATACATAACAATATTTGCTTCAAAATTAACTTGAAATCCTCTTATGTCAAAATTAGCTGTTCCTAAAGTAGCAACATTATGATCAGCAATAACACATTTTGCATGCATAAATCCTGGTTGATATTCATATATTTCAACACCAACTTCCATTAGTTCTTCAAAATATGTTCTTGAAGCATAAAAAGGAGTTTTATGATCTGGCTTTGATGGTACAATTATTTTTACTTTAACCCCTGAAAGTGCAGCATTTTTTAATGAATTTGAAATACTTTCATCTGGTATAAAATAAGGTGTGCATATTTTTATTTCTTCTTTTGCATTAGTAATCATCAAGAAATATGCTTGTTTAATTGGCTCGTAATATTGCTCTGGTCCTGAATGTACAGTTTGTAAAACACTATGGCTTAATTCAGTTTTTGATAATAAAGGATAATATCTTTCGAGCATAATATTTTCTTTTGTTGCAAGGTACCAATCATAGATAAAAATAGTTTGCAATTGATGTACAATTTCACCCTCAACCATAGCATGCATATCTTTCCATGATTTGAATTGCTTTCCTCCATTAATATATGATGAACCAATATTCATTCCACCAATGAAAGCTTTTTTACCGTCTATAACAACAATTTTTCTATGGTTTCTATAATTCATTTTATGATATTGAAATAATCTTAAAGGGTTAAAAAAACTCTTTATTTTAACACCACCATCTCTTAATTGTTTTGAGTGTTTAGATATAAATTTTAAAGATCCATAAAAATCAAGTAATAATCTAACTTCAACACCTTTCTTTGCTTTATCGAGTAGAGTTTTTCGTAAAATTTTACCATAAATATCATCATGTATTCTATAATATTCGATATGAATGTATTTTTTTGCTTTTTGAATACTATTAATTAAATCTTCAAATTTTTCAGATCCATTAGCATAAAATTTAAAATTATTTCTTGTTGTTAAACCAAATCCATTTGTTTTTTGTATTGTACTGATTAATTTTTGTTCAAGTTCTGTTTTAATTTCTTTTTTTGTTGAATCACTTAGTATTTTTTTTGCAAAAAATGCTCGTTGTTTTAACATACTTCTAAGTGTATTTGTTTGAAAGTGTTGGATAAATTGTTTTTTCTTCCAATTTTGTCCAAGATAAAAATAAATAAATAAACCCAATATTGGAATAAATGCAACCACTAGTATCCAAGCAATAGTTTTATCTGGGTCTCTATTCTCTAGAATGAGTAGAATTAAGAATGAAAATATGTAAACTGTTAGTACTATTGAAAGTACTGAATTGAATATTAATGGATCCATATTCTAGTATAAGCAATATTATTTAAAAATATTGCTATGTAAATATAATATTAGATTATTATTATAGTAATAAATATCTTATTTTCTTCTAAAATAAATCATATTATTAGTATCTACTCCATTACCTATTCCAATAGCTGTAAAACCAGTGAAATGTTCAATTTCTCCAATAAACCTTTGTACATTTTTAGGTAATTGATCATTAGGATTACGTTCTTCAAAATTAATTGGAGTATTTTTCCATCCTTTCATTACTTTTACAATAGGGTGGCAATATTGTAAGACATTATCACAAGGGTATGGTTCATTAATTTTAATGATATGTCCATTCTCATATTTTATTCCATTTGAATCAATTGCAATACCACTTGGATTATGAAAAATATAAGCAACAGTCATTCCAACATTATCTAATTTATCTCCTCTATCCATTGCAGATATTGCAAGATATGGTCCTTGTTCTTCATTTACTTGAGTTTCTGCAACACAATCAAATAGTCCAGTAATTCTTGGTTTATTTGTTGTTGAACCTTTTTCTTTAAATTCTATTGATGAAGCTATAGCCATTGCTTCAGAAATTAAAAATTCTAAACCATTAGCATCTTTAAACTTAATAGGAACTAATATTCCATTTTCTGTTATGGAATTAAAATACATTCTTTGAATAGTATCAAAATCAAGACTTGCACTTTTTATTCTTTCATCATCTAATGTTTCTATCCCTTGTCTTGAGAAATAATCTTGTGGTACGAATGATGATGGATTTGCTCCAATTCCTACTCTTGAGTCACAAGGTGTTTTTGCAACATTAATAACAGAATGTTTATACTTTGAAATATTAATTCCTGAACTTGCAATAACACCATTTGCATGTGTTTGTGCTGAAGTTGATGATCCCCAATGTTTCTCTGTTGCATTTGATAACCAATATGATTGTGGTGATTCAAATAGAGCTTTTCCTCCATCTCTAAGACTTTCTCTAAGCATATGTATTACATCACGCCTTTCAGGAAAATGTTCGTTATCAACAACTTCTTCATCATATAATGATAATATGAAATCAACTTTGTCTTTTGCTTCAACAAAATCAAATAAATATTGTGGAATATTTTTTTTCTTTTTTAATTCATTTAATTGAGATAATATATGCTCTTTACTTTTTCCAGCATGTTCAATCAATGCTGAGTATAAATCTAAATCTTTTTCTAATTTTTCTTCAGTTTTTCCTCCTGGATTAAATAAATCATCAAGCCTTAATCCAAGCTTTCTTACTTTTGATTGATGTACATATGCCATCCCCATGAGTGTTGAAGAATTATTTCTACTTAATGCAGCATCAAGTATCTTGTGATGTGGCCCAACTATATGTACATTTCCAATAAACAATTTATTTTTATAATCTATACCATTATGTAATAATTGTCTTATTTCTTTCTGGAAATAACTAATAGGGTCCATTACGCATTCAGGACCGATAATATTTGTTTTACCAGGCACTAATATACCTGAAGGTGTAAGATGAAACACATATTTTAATCCATCATTAACAACAGTATGACCTGCATTTTCTCCAGAATTTAATCTTGCAATTATCTTTATATCAGGATGTCGTGCAACTGCATCTGTTATTTTTCCTTTACCTTCATCTCCAAAATATGCTCCTGCAACAACTATTATTTGATTATCCTCTACTATAGGATTAATTACATCTTCAGCAGAACATACAATATATTCTAAATCACTTTCATGGTTTAATTCATCAATCACAGGTGTATCTTTAATTGCTTCATAAACTTGCATTTGTTGTTTTAAAAAATCGCTTTTCATTTTATTAACCTCATATTATATATTGTATAGTTTTAAATTATTATCATAATTTATCTTTTATAATTTGGAGCTTCTTTTGTAATTATAACATCATGTGGATGACTCTCACGTAATCCTTCACTGGATACCCTAAATAGATTTGCTTTATCTTGTAATTCTTTCAATGAATGTGCACCTGCATAACCCATTCCAGAACGTAGTCCACCAATTAAATTTGCAATTTGCTCAACAACTCTCCCTGTGTATGGAACTGCTCCTTCTATTCCTTCAGGAACACTTTTATCGTTTTTATGTTGTGCATATCTTTCTTTTGCTCCTTGTGATATATCCATTACACCTAAAGATCCCATCCCTCGGTATTCTATAAATCTTTCACCCTTAATAGTTATCATTTCGCCAGGACTTTCATCAGTTCCAGCAAATAAACTTCCTATCATAATACTTTCTGCTCCTGCAATAAATGCTTTAACAATATGACCAGAATATTTTATTCCTCCATCTGCAATCACAGGAATATCGAATTCTTTTGCAGCTCTATAACTATTATATAAGGCAGTTAATTGAGGAACACCAGTACCTGCAACAATTCTTGTTGTACATATGCTACCAGGACCTACACCTACTTTGATTGCATCAGCCCCTGCTTCACATAATGCTTTAGCACCCTCATATCCTGCAACATTTCCAGCAATAATATCAAATTCATATTGATTAGCAAATTCTTCTTTTATCATTTTTACAGTACTTATTACATTATCTGAGAAGCCGTGTGCTGTCCCAACAAGTAATGCATCACATCCTCTTAAAAGTAATCTTTCAGCTCTTTCTATATCATTAACACCAATATTTGCTCCAACTCTTAGTCTACCTTTTTTATCTCTATTATAAGTTGGGTTTATGTTCTCAATAATTTCTCTCACATCTTTCCATGTATACATGCTTACTAATTCTTTCTTTTCATTAACTATTAGTAATTTTGGAACTCTTCTCTTTTTCATAAATTCATAAGCAGAATTTGTATCAAGATCACCTACGTGAGTTATTGGGTCCTCTAACATGAAATCCTTAATCTTACTTTCCATGCTGTCTGCAAATTGTGTTCTATCATCTGTTATAAGTCCAGTCACTCTATTATTATTATCAACGACTACAAGTGTAGAGAAATTATTTGCATATTTATTTAATAAACTTAAAACATCTTCTAATCTTTGATTTTCATTAATTGTTATAGGTTTTTCAATTTTTGCAGACATTGCGTGTTTTACTCTATCTACCCAATCTTCTTGCTCCTCTATATTAGTAGTTTTCCAAAGCATGCCTATTCCACCTGCTTTTGCCATCTCAATTGCCATTAAATACTCTGTTACTGTATCCATATCTGAACTTAATAGAGGTATTTTTAATGATATATTTCGTGATAGTCTTGTTTCTAAATTGACTTGGCTGGGTAAAACATCACTAAAAGCAGGTTCAAATGTTACATCATCATATGTTAATGCGTCAAATCTATGTTTTTTGAAAAAAATTTTATTCCAATTATTCATTTTAAACATCCAATAAAATTAAAGCAATGTTTTATTTTAAATCATTTTGTATTGTTTATTATATCTTATACAATTATTGTCGTCACTAGAAGTTACAAAAGCTTTATAAACTCATTAATTCATGATATCAATATGCATGATGACTTAACTCACATAAGGAAAAAAAGAGCGTTTGAGCTTGGTTTTATTCTTTATTTCTTGGTTTTATTTTTACTTGTTTTTGTTACTGATACTCCTTTAGTAAGGATGTTTATTGCATCTGTTTCAATTCTTTTATCACTGATTGCTTTAGTAATGTTAATAGAATATGATTATGTAAATATGCAAGTTGTGTTATTTTTGCCTATAGTTTTTAGTGGTTTATTTTATATTGTGTGGCAAGCAAGAATTATATCTGAAATTAATGTTGTTAATGGACCTATGATGGCAGTATTAAATTTAATTTTTACATATGGTATTTTTGTATGTATATTCTTTATTTGGGGTAACAAACATGCCTTTAACTCAAAAAGTAGAAAAGAAGAATTAAATAAAAGCTCAGATAATGTTCAAATCAAAACTGTAGAAGTACCTCTACCTTCTAAAGAAATGGATTTAACTCCTTACCTTGATCGTATAACGCAATCTGAACAAGAACGAGATTATTACAAATCAGTAGTTGATGAATATCAACAATATGTTAAAAATTCTTCTTCAAATATTGGAGAATATGACACAACAGAATATCTTCATAAATATATTAATGAATTGATGAGTCAAATCAAAAGAGCAGAAGAACCTAAACATGATGAATTTGATAAAAAGAAAAAATATTATCGAGAACGTATAGTTCAGTTACATAAACAATTAGATGATGCAAAGCAAGCTCTTAAAATAACAAAAGAAAATTTTGTAGTAAATCTTAGAAGTATTGAAGATAAATGTAAGGCTATAAATTTTGTAGTTGGTCGTGTATATTCTGATAAAAATGGTGGAAATAAAAAAATTCGTGAGCTACTAAATATTAATAGAATTTTATATAATACATTCTCTGCAATGACAAAAGATTGGAAAGATAAGAATGCAAAAAGTTTACTTTATGTTTTAACATTGCTTCAAAAAAAATTAAGTCTTTATCTAGTTCCTGAAAAAATATTATTCAAAGTAAATAAGACTAAGTCTAGTTCAGTTCAAAGAAATATAACAGGAAATGAAATTGTTCTAGATATTTTAGCAAGAAATGATAAAGATCCTGTGCGAGAATATCATGCTGAAGCTACAGAGATATGTAATAATTTAGTAAGATTTCTTAAAGAGAATTATTAGTTTTTAAATTTCAATTTTAACACATATTTATTATCAACTTTCATTAACTTTATTAATCATTTATTTACTCTATTTATTATGAAAGATATAAAACAAGCAATCCTAGAAGTTGAGAATTCAGATATTGAAAAAGATCTAAAAAAGTTTATGTTAGACGATATGCGTTCTATGCCTCTTGATGTAAAAGTAGATTACAATCTAAGAGGATGGTGCATATATAAGTTGCATCACACAAAATTAGCAGTTGCTACAATACATAATGGCCATCATGTTCCTCCAGATATTGATTTTTATCATACTTATGAAGAACGTCGAGATTGGGAAGATCATGATACTGGGAATTTGTATAAACCTTTATTTTTAAAGCTTGGTGGTATTTTTATTAATGTTTATGTCTCAAGATATTTTTGCGATCTTAATCGAACAATCAAAGATGCATGTTTTCTACACAAAGCACCATTAGGAACTGAAAGAAATTTCCGTCCAACAGAAGATGAAGATTTATATAAAAAAAGTGCTGCAGAGTTTTATCATGCATTTTATGAACATGTAATGCCTTACTTAAAACAAACAAATTATTTATTTAGTGGCCACAGTATGCGCCCAATAATGAATGGTAAAACAAGAAAGGATTTTATAGTTATTTTTAAAGACTTATCGCAAGCAACTCCTTTTGTTGATGTTTTATCAAATGCAGGTTATAGTGTATCAATAAATGAACCATTTACTTATGAAGGAGGTAATTTCCGAGTATATTACGATTCTTTAACTCAAAACAAAAGTATTGAATTTGAAACAAATAGGAAATTGTATAATGATAATTTTCAGAAAACACAATCAATTTTAGCTGAGAAAATTAGTCCTTTACTATCTGATTTAGCAAATTTATAGTTTTTTGAAGATCAAGCTCAAACCTTCTTGAAAAAACAAGTGCAATCTTTGCAGCCTGTTTTTGATTTAATTCATCACTGAATCCTTTTTTCTTTGCATATTGTATTATCTCATCAGAGACAGATTTTCTTTTTTTGATTCTTTGCTCAAGAATTTTAATTAATGGTTTATAAGAATCATTTGTTATTGTCTTAGCAAAAGATAAAAATTTTTTTGTGTATAAAACTAATTCTTCATTTTCAAAACCTTCATACGCTGATGCTTTCTGAAGATTATTTCTTACTTGGGTATGTGGTGGTATTAATAATAAACCATTTTGTTCAAGAAAAGGTTTAGTCATTCCTAAATCAGTAGGGATTACATCAAGATAATGTTGTTGTATTTTATGAAGACATTCTCTCAGTATTATAGTTACAGGAACAATTGTTGAAAAATAACTCATATCCATTCCTCTTTGTTCAATAGTTCCATGCTTATTAAGTTTAACTGGATTCCATCCTATATCTAACTCATTTGGATATAACTTATCAGGATTTTCTCCATTATCTTTAATTAATTTTTTCCATTTATCTCTTCTTCGATGTAGACTATTCATTAAATCAGTTGCAGTTTGTTTGTAAGGCGGTAATCCTCCAAATTGTTGGTATTTAGAATATAAACCATTTTTGTAATCTAACTTTTTTCCTCCTCTATAAACAATCATTCTAGAATCCTTTCCTAATCTTTTTCCTTCAATAAATGGTGAAGATTGAGTAAACAATGTAACGATTGGATCAATAGCAATCTCAAAATTATAACAACTTAACATACTTCTTCCTAGTTTACTATCAATTAAAACTTTTATATCTTTTTTTTCATAATCAAAAACTCCTTTTGGAAGAACATGATGATGGTGAAATCCAGCAACTTTTGTAGCTAGTTCAAATTTTTTCTCACCATAGATTTTTTTTTGTACTTCATATTTTCCCCCATCAGAATAATTTACCAATAATTTCCCAGGGTATGTTCCAAAAGGGTATAACAAAATTCCCATCTCTTTTGCAACTTCTATAGTTTTTTGTACACTATTCATTATTTCCATAATTGGATTATGCGTATCTGTATCAGGATAACAACCAAATTCAATTAAATTTTTTGCACATTCTTTAACAATTTGGATATCTGGATATCTTCTTTTAACTTCATCGATTAATTCTTGTGCTCTATAACAAGGACTTCCTTTTAAATCTATTAAATGTATTTCAACTTCAAGTCCAGTCTGAGAATGCTTTAATTTGTGTTCTTCTGCATTATACTGTGTATTAATATAATTCATTATTAAAATAGGATTATAGATATTTTATAAACATTACTCTTATCTGTTTAATTTTGTAAGAAATTTATTTTTAGTAAATTTTAATATAAATATAATTATAAAAAAATAAAAAAAATTTGTTTGGTATTAAAGCACTAAGAATTTTTAACTCTTACTCTTCTTTTTTTACGTTTCCAGCTTTTGGACCGCGATCTCCTTCAACAACATCAAAAGTTACTGCGTCATTTTCATTTAACTGCATTCCTTCTTCAAGGTCAGTTACATGTACGAAGTATTCTTTTTGGTCTTCGCCGATGACAAAGCCAAAACCTTTTGGTCCGTTAAAGAACTTTACTGTTCCTTTCATGTTTTTTTCTCTCACTCATTTATTTATTTAATCAAAGTTGCTCTACACTCAATTCTAATGTTACAAGAATTTAGTTTCACGCACTCTATTATATTCAAATACTGCTTCTGTTTATAAAATGTTTCATTTATCAGATACTAGCAACATGTGTTCCCTAAAAAAGTTCATCATTCTTGGATATTTATTTACTGCATAAATTCTATGCTGGCTTCTAGATTGAAGTTTTATTGCTAATTTTTGATTCATTTCACTTTTTGTAGTATAAGTTATTTTAGGCCCAAGGAAAGTTCTTTCTTCTTCATTAACTTCATTTATACCAAATTTATCTGGATTAAAATATATTTCAGATCCCTGTTGTAATCCAAATACTGATGTTGAGACTAGATCAATTATCTTTGTATTTTTCTCAAGAAAATCTCTCGTCATCCAAAATTCTTCTCTTGTTTCAGTCGGGAAGCCAAACATCACATAAAGTACATTTTTTATACCTATTTCCTTTGCTTCTTTAAGAACTATTTCTGCACATTCAATATTTGTACCTTTTTTCATTAGTTTTAATAGACGATTAGATGCACTTTCAAGTCCCCAAATTACCATTCTTAATCCACTTTCATATAATGTTTCTAATATATCCTTAGACAAATCATTAGTTGGTCTTAATTGACAAAACCATTTTACATCTAATGGCTTAAGTATTTTAGCAATCTCTAATAATCTTTTTCTTGAAATCATATCATCAATGATGAATAAATATTTTGCTTTATTTTTAATGACTGTTTCTTTAAAGTGTTCTAAATTTATTTCCATATAACATTCATTTCCATGATGTGTACAAAAAGTACATTGCCCATAAAAACATGCATAACTTGTACGTATTGGATAAACTAATTTTGGAATAAAATAATCTTCTTTATTATAGCAACTAAAATCAGGAATAGTTTTAAAATTAAGTTTATCATGATCAGTTTTTTTGTTAGTTAAGTATTCAAGAAATTCAATTTCATTATTTAATATTGCATCACATTCTATTTTTTTATTTGCAGCAGGTCCACCAATAACAACCTTTATTTTCTTTTCATTAAGTTTATCAATCAATGCTTTTGTATAAAATACTTGGCTACTATATACTAAACTGAATGCAACGATATCTGGCTGATGTTTTAGTATTTCTTTTAAACATTCATCAATGAGATCAACTCTTTTATCCTCTAGAACATGTCTATTATTTTTACTGTAATCATTTTTTGTAACTTCATAAAATTCATCTGATGTTTTTTTATATTTATCTAAATCATTAATATTATTTATATCTCTAAAAAATTTATGATATGATGGATATATTTTTTTATGGAAAAAAATATTTAAGTCAATTAATTTTATTTCTCCTTCAAAATTATTTTTAATAAATGCACCTAAGCTTGTAATAGAATATGGCGGACTAGCTGGAGTACAAAACGGAGGATATACCATTACTACTTTTTCTTGTATTGTATTATTCCTAACTTTTTTTACTATTTTTTTATCTTGTTTTGGAATATCTTCTTTTTGTTTTATCATATGAAGAATATTTTCTTTTCTCTCTTTAATAACATAACCTTGTTTTTGATAAAATTTAATTGCACATTTATTTAATATATCAACATTTAATCCTGGGATAGTATTTTTTTTTTTGAAATGATTGTGCATTTTGTCTAAAAGTTTTTTTCCTATTCCTTTTTTTCTGTATTCTTTTTTTACAAATATATCCTGAATATATGATTGAACATGTTCTTGAGGTTTTGGATCAATTGTTCCATGTATATACCCGATTGCTTTATTTTTATCAAATGCTATAAAGAAAGTGCTATAGTCTCTGCTAAGATATATTTCTATATTTTTATCAGATGTTTTAATCTTCTGTTCTCTTTTTGTATCTTTAAGATATTCTTTTCTTAAGTCGCATAATGTTTCAAAATCTAATTTTGTAGCTTTTCTTATGTTCATCTTAATTAGTGATAAAAGACTGTTGATAAATGTTGTTATAGTGGTTTAAATTATAACTTTATAATGTTATTTAAGAGTTGATTATTGATAACAACTATCAATAAAATATTTAAATTGAATATGTTTTTTCTTGATGCATGAATAAAAAAGTGCTAAAAAAGCTATTTAAAGGCTTATCATTTAAAATAACCTTTAAGCTTGTACTATATATAATAATAACAATAATTATAGTTCTATCTTTAATGGGATTTAGTTATTTATTAAGGGCAGCATTAGGTATTTATTTGATACATCGTTTATTTGTTCTTGCTTCTCATGGATGGACATGTCCTACTTGTTTAGCAAAGTTATTTATTGCATTATTTGTTTTTGTACTGATTTTTATTGGTACTGCAACCCAAGCTTTAGTTTTATTATTGGGTCTTATATGGTTTGATTATTTTTTCTTGAAACGTGATTAATTAGGTATTGATAAAAATGGGAGTTACAATAATAACTGGAACATTAGGAAGCGGGAAAACAACTTTATTAAAGAATATAATTAATTTTTATGATAAAAAATCAACTTCTCTTATCATAAATGATCTTGCTTCTGTTAATATGGATTTATGCAGACTAAAAATTGATGGATTTAAAGTAAAATCGGTATGTTCAGGTTGTGTATGCTGTACAAAAAGTAATGAATTAATAGATACAATCAAAGCTGTAAAGTCAAAAAAATTTTTAATTGAGACAACAGGTATTGCTGAACTTGGTCCAATTATAGAATCATTTCAATTAAATAAGATTGATATAGATTTGATAATAACAGTAGTTGATGGAAAAAAAGCATTAAAAGCTTCAAAGTTTAATTTAATTAATAGTGACGTTATTATCCTAAGCAAGGTTGATTTATTAAATAAGCATGATTTAGAAAAAGCTAAAAGTTTTCTAAAAAAAAACAGTAAAGGAAAAGTAATTCCTGCTATTAATGGTAAAATCAAAAAATCAGAATTAAAAAAACATGTAATATATCATACAGAAAAAGGCCATAAGCATAAAAGTACAGCATTAGTATTCTCTTCTCCAAGAAATATAAATAATGAAAAGTTTATGAAAATAGTAAAAATTTATGCACGTGCAAAAGGTCATGTTTTAATTGATGGAGTAGGTTATCATTTTGATTCTGTTGACGGTAAATTAGATATGCGAAAAGAGAATGTAAAAGATACCCAAATTGTAATTATTGACAATCTTAGTAATTATAAAAGATTTGAGATATTTAGTAAATTACTTCTTGCACAAAAGCCTTTCTTTATTTCATATAAGCAAATATGGAATTTGTTTAAACAAATGGAATGAGTAATCTTAATTAAAATATATAATTGATATATGTTATTTTTTATTTATATTATAATATACATTTTAACAATTATTCTTAATACAAGCATAAATTATTATATGACATTACTTAAAACAAATACTTTATATATAGTAAAATAAATTTAAATTTATGTTTTTCATAAATAATAATAAAATAAAAACAGAATGGAATCAATTTATTCTATATAAAAAATATTTTAAGAAAAAAGTAAAAAACTTTTCAGAATGGAATGAATTAATAAAAAAAAATAAAATAAATAATATTTATACTATTGTTTCTAATATAATTCTTTGTTTGGAGAACGAACTTAAACAGTTAGATACAGAGATTAAAAATAAATCTAATATTAATAATTCTAATAGTTCCGGAATATATAATTTATTAGTACAATATATTAAAATATTAAACAATTTAAGAAGCAATATAGAAAAACAGGATAATATAATTAAAAATCTTAAATGGAGCATTTACACAAAAATACCAAATCTAAAAGAATTATTAAATGAAGAAGATAGATTGCTTAAGAGTGAGGAATCAGTTTTGCTAAGATTAAAAATGGTTCATATGGCTCCAAATATAGATAAGGCATCATTAACTCGTTTTTTGTTAAAGCATAATCTTTTAACAGACTATATTAAGAAAATTATTGATGATGTAATGATTCTTCATCAAAATCAAAAAAGAGATGGGGGAAGTGGATATATTAATGAGCATATTTTCCCTGTTACTGTTGATGTAATAACTTATTTTTTAAAAAGTAAAAAAATGGTTGAAGAAGAAATAATTGCAACTACTCTTTTGCATGATTCACTAGAAGATACTTCTATATCTGATACTGAGTTTATTAAAAAATATGGTTCTAAAGTATATGAAATGGTTAAAGTTCTTACAAAGAATTCATGGGAAGAATATCATGGTGATAATACTTCTATTAAAAAATCTTTAAGAGATCAAGATTATTTCAATATGTTAGGCAATTCAAATAAAGATTTGTTAATAATAAAGTTTCATGATAGATTAAACAATCTTTTAACACTTCCACAATGTACAGATGAAAAAATTAAAGAATATATCTTCAAGACAGAAAAATATATTCTTCCACTTGCAAAAAATTATTCTATTTATCATTATAAAAAAATGAATAAATTAATTGAAAAAATTAAAAAGATAGTGAAATAGTTTTATGATATAATTCTTTATGAACAATTTGAAACATTTCTCCTGATATTCTTTCCCAATTATTATAATCAGATTCACCTAATTTTAATAAATAATTAATAATTTCTTTTACCTTCTTATCTCTTGTAATTTTTTTTAGATTCTCTAAATCAACAGAAATATCAAGTTGATTCATAATATTTTCTCTATTATTTATTGGCTTAAGAGTTAATATGATATACGTATGTTTAGGCTTATTACGTTCTTTCATTCTTAATTCAGTCCCAATTATCTTATATTTTATTTTATTAAACATAATAATCACTTTATTAATCTAATATATAAAATTTATTAATAAGCTGTTAATACATCTCCCCAAATATCATATTGCGTACCCCTTAGTTCAAATGGAACAGATGGTAATCTGCATGGATGAGGACATAATCCTTGTTCGAAATTATTAATCGCTTCTGCAATTTGTCTTGTATATTCTAAGACTACATCATTTTTTTTATGACTTCCTTTATATACTGTATAATGTTCCCAATCTGCCCATTTTGTTTGTAGTTTAGTTCGAATTTGGATTTCAACAGGATAATCATCTACTACTATTATTTTATGAATTGCATAATATCGTTTATCCCTTGGATTTTGAAGGAAATCTTTTGTTTTGATTACTCTTCCACCATAATTATCATCTATAAGTTTTGCTATGGTTCTTTGCTCGTCAATTGATGATACTATAATTCTTGTTCCTGCAATATCTCTTAAAGCAAAATCTTGTCTTGGTAATGCTTCAAAAACCATTCTTCTTGCTTCATCTATAGTAGTTCCTTTTGGGAAAGAACCTGGTTTTCCAATATTCCATAAATTTTCACTTTCCATAAGGTCTCTAAAAACTTTTTCTTCTATTTTATATGGTTCTTTAAGCATTATTTGTCCTAAGGAAGAATCTCTTCTTGCATTAACAATCTTAATAGGATTTCCATATCCATCAACAATTCTTCTTCCTGAAGAATCAAGCATTGCACCACTGTTGTCTGCAAGACCTCTTCTTATTAAATTATTCTTAACACCTTCAGTTATTTCTTCAAGCCTAAAATAAGTATCTATTAAAGGATTTCTAAATTGTTCAACATATGTTTGTGTTTCAATAGTTACTTGTCTTTTCCACCAATCCCAATATGCATCTTCACCAATAATATTAACATCAGGAACATCTGAAACTCTATAATTTGCTTTTCCATTATAACTAGATCTTATGTTTTGATTAGAATATAATCCTTCAGAATGCATATTATTTTTTCTGGTTAAATAGTTATTTCTTTCCATTCTTATTACTTGTTCATGCAATTCTTCTGTACTTGAAATTCTTCTTCCATCAACTATTGTCTCTAATGTTCCATCTGTATTTCTTCTAAGTCCATTTGCTGTTAAATCTTTATCAGGTATATTTCTAGCAAGACTGTTAAAGTTAATCTCTTGTAAAGCTCTTTCAATACCTATTGAATCAATATTATGTCCTGCATTTCTTAGTGCTAAAGTAATTGTATTTGAATCAATTTGATCAGGATTTAATTGTCTTAATACTTGTGTTATACTATCTTGTATATCAGAAATTGATCTTGCTGTAGTAGTAGACCCATCAACATTTTTTGCAAGAATTGTTGCAATATCATCTAATGCTAACGAAGAAGTTCTTGCTGTTGTACTTGTTATAGCATCTCTTATTATTCTAGTACTACTTAATCCAATAGTTGTAGCTAATGTTGTTGCTAAGACTGTTGAGCCAGAAGTCATATCAAGATTAGCAGTATCCATAATTGTCCCTGCTATTGCATCTACACCTATCATCTCAATAAGTCCAATTGCGCCACCTATATATGTTCCACTTATTGGTCTACCAGCAATATTTACAATTGTCCCAATTTTAGCATTTGCCAGTGAACCCCAGACAGGTAAGTTACCAAATGCTGCTCCTGTTGTTACTGTTATTGCTACTGAACCTGGACTAAGTCCTTCATCCATATAACTTCCAATTCTTTGTGCTAAATTAAAATCATATTCTGCTAATCTAGCAAGAGTTTCAATTCTAACAAATTGTTGATTAGCTGTTAATTTATTTGAGGCTAAATTATTATAATTTAAATCATTTGGTTGATATCCTATTAATCTTTGATAATCTTGATTGAAAGATGATGCATATGCTATTTTTGCATATTCTAATCCTTCTGTTAGAAAATCATAAACACGAAGTTGTTCATCAGATAATGAAGTAATTTGTGCTTGTATAGTTTCTGGTATATTTGATTCATCTAATCTAACTCCACCATATAATGAATATGTTAATTCTAAGACATTTTCATGATGTACATCTTCAGATAATAATTCATGCAATCTTTGAGGACTAATTCCTTGTCCATATAATTGTTGTATTACATAATTTCCTTTCGTTAATATTGCATTCTCTTGGTGCATATCTGTTGCAACACCTTTAACTTCATCAAATCCTCCAGCAACATCAATTATATCTTTAATATATCCACCTTGAAATAGTATACCAAGTGAATATAATGGGTCATCCGAATCCATTTCTCTAATTCTATCAATTGCACCTTTTCTTGGTTCAATTAAACGTTCATAAATTAACTGATCTTCTACAAATAAATTTGCATTAATAGTATTAAATCCATTATTTGCAGTATTTCTTCGTATATCATATAAACCCATTATTACTTCATCAGGTATATCTTTATTATTAGCTGCATTTCTCATAAGCATTTCTAATAAAGCCATTGCACTACCAACATCTTCATTTTCTACATATAGATTTGCAATATTCATACCATGTATAATACTTTCAGAATCTAGGATGTTATCTGATGACCATGATACACTATATCCTTCATCTTGTTCATATTCTAATTCTGAACTTGAAAGCATAAATAATCCTTTATAACTTGATAAAATTGCAGAATTATCTCTTTCTTCTCCTTTTGAGGATTCATAATTTATTCTTGCATATAAAAGATTTTCAAATATTTCTTTTCTAGATTCATCTTGATATATAGCTAAATCTTTTGATAACTCAGATAAGACACTATAAGCATTATTCTCACTAAATATCATACTATTTCTATCAAAAATGTCTTCTATTATTCTAAAATTATCTTGAATAAATTTCTCATATTCATCTAATGCAATGGCATAATCTGTTATAACATCTGTGTTAATATGTTGCATGTGACGCTGACTTGATAAGGATCTATCTGTATCAAACCACTGTGGGCTTGTAGCATCTAATGTTTGTTGTCTTACAAATGGTATTGGTATATTATCTAAGTTTAAAGTAATAAATGAAGCCATTAATGTATCATATTTAATATCATCTATTTGTAGTTGTTCAATAAATTCTTGCATTTCTCTTATTTTTTCTGCTGTCTGATAAAATTGTATTATTCTATCTTCATTTGATATTGCAATTTGTCTTGGTCTATCAAGCTCAAATATTTTATTTATTGCTTCAATCTGAATTTCAATACTTTCTTCAATTGCAGTAGTTTCTACAATTTCTTTAATGGTATCTATATCATTTCCAAGTAATCTATGTACAGTTCTTGGCCCAATAATATTTATTTGATTACCATCATTTTCGTATCTTTGAGAAATATCTGATGTGATACCTAAATAGAAATTATTATCTGGAGTATTAATGATTAAATTTTTATTGATTAATGTAAATATTCTTGGGTCACTTTCTAATCCGGCAATTTCTTGTAAACTATACATGTCTGGTATTGCTTGATAATTATTATTTCCTTGCCTATTAATTGTATAAATTACTTCTGTTTCTCCACTTATAAATCCATCTGCTTCTCTTAAATCACCAATTATTACTTTTTTTGCAATTCTTGCAATATCTCCATTCTCAGTTGATTCAACATTAATTATTTGTTCTTCGTTATTAGAACTTATTGTAACTTTAGTAGATTCTTTTAATGCAACAACAGTTGAATCTGGTGTTTCAATAAACCATTTTCCATATGAAGCTATACTTCCATCTCTTGTTATAACTAATTCATTGCTGTTAATATTGTCATTTAATTCATCTTGAAATCTTATTATTCCATTTCCTGCAATGTTATTAAATTTTATATTATTTGTTTTATCATGATATGTTGTTTCTGCAGTTTTTAATTCTATTTGTGAAATATCTCTATCATTTAATTCTATCTTAAAATCACCATATATCTCTTGATTATTGTATTCTAATTTTACTCTTTCTGCATTAACTTCTTTCCAATTTTGCTCTTCATCAAAAATAATTCTTACAAGTCCATCATCAGCAACCGATATTTCTCCATTTTTATCTTTAAACCCACCTCTTCCTGAAATTTCAACAGAACCAATAATTCCTTCATTAAGTATAATCATAAACTGTCCTTCAATCATTACATCATTTAATGATAATATTGCATCTTCGCTCATAATCATTATTTCGTTACTGAATACCAACTCACCATCGTTATTTATATATTCAATAATTTGTCCTAATGATGTTCTTATTTCACCCTCAGAATTACCTATTATTCTTATAATATTATTATTCTCATCTAGCTCAATAATTGTCCCATCTTCTAATGTTCTAAATGTTCCAGTTGTAGATTCAACCATGCTTCCTTCTGGAAGTATTAATTCATTATTTTGCATTTGTATTGTTCCATCTACTTCAATACACATAGTTGGATCAAAACAAAATTTATTAGAATCTACATCATACCATACTCTTGAAGTTCCTGGTTTTATTCGAAATGATTCAAAACAAGGATTATCTTCATGGCACAAATTATTATTTCCATAAATAATACCTGGGATGATTTCAAAAATCACATTATTCGTATTAAATTGATTGTTAAGAAAAACATTACCACTTTCCGGATTAGTTTGCAAATTTCCAGTGATTGTAAAATATTTTATATCTGTTTGTTGGTTATGCCCTACATTTTCAGGTTGCTCATAAAACGTATGTGATATATCAGGATATAATTCAATTCTTTCTGGTGAACTCATAAATATTCTTTGCTGAGAATTTTGTAATTGTCTAAATCTATCAGGTGTTTTTTCTGTTAATCTTTCAAACATCTCTGATGTTTTCTCACCTTGGTATGCATCCCATAGTTGAGGTGTTATCTCACCTTCTGTTGGTATCGATGAACTTGTTTCAGTAGTTACATACTGCCCCTCTTGATTATTATCTCCTTGTGCTATCGCTATACAAATTACTAATAATAAAATTCCTAATGTTAGTATTTTCTTGCTCATTATTCTATTATTAATTTAAATTCTCTTTTAATTGTTTTATAACCTTTTTTTATTGTGACGGTTATGTCATATTCTCCTTGTTGAATGTATAAGGGAGTAAATTTTATAGCATTATCTTTTATATCAAATAAAATAGTATCTACTGAATATTCTAAATTATTAGTCGAAAATACTGGTAATTCATAATAAAACTCTTCACCAATATATGCAACCATATTAGGTATAATCCCAACTAATGGTGATTCCATTTCTACTTTATCTGTTTCTACAGCAAAATTAAATGTTAAGAATTTATTAGGTTCTTCATTTATTGTTATACCTATAACTATGTTTTCTAAATCATAAGGTAATATATTTATTTCTGCATCATGTTTCATCAAATTATTAATATTTATTTCTTGATCTCTAATAATATTTTTTATTACTTTATTTTTTATATTAATTAATTAATTCACTTAATTTTGAATCAATATTAATTATATAATCTGAAAATATTTCAGTCTGATCTTGGTATTTAACAGCTACGTCCATGTTCAATGTTACAGCAACATTGTTTCTAGAAATTTTCACATCTGCTAAAGGTTCACCGATTGTTATTTCTTCTTGTATTTCTTGCCTTAACTCATATAAGCATTCAAGTATTGTATCTTCTACAACTTGTCTTAATTCTCTTTCCATAAATTCAAGCGGAGCAGATTGATCAGTCCAGTTTTTAATATGATATGCTACTTGCATATTTTCTGTTTTCATTATTTGATTGTATCCATAAATATATCCTCCATTATTAGCAAGTAGATTAATTGATGGTTCAATATATTTCCTTACACAATAGTCAATCTGAAATGCAAGAGGATTATTTGAAATAGAAAGTCCTACATTTGTATTAATGTTAGTTATAAAAAATACAATACTAGTTATAGCTAGTAATACTATAATTAATCCAACAATCAAATAGATTGCTAATTGGCCTTTTTTATTATTTCTATTTGAAATATTCATTTTTCTTTATTTTTTTAGGCTTTATCTCAGCATCAAAGAATTCAATCATTGCTTTTATAGCATCTTGTTTTGTATGATGCTTGTTCATTAATTTAAATAATTCAACAATTTTATCTTGTTCTTCATTCAAATCAATTTGTATTTTTGTAATTTATATCACCATGATATATAATATATTACTGTGATATATAAATGTTTTTATTTAAATTATTTAAATAGCATAGATTTATATACTCCAGTAGCTTATTCTAATTATGGGATTCAGTAGACAGAAAAAATTTAATGGCCCAAAAAGGAGCCGCGAAGATAGAGGTAGACCTAATTCAAGAGGTACCTCTAGTGCTAAAAAATATGCAGACAGAGCTCCAAGAAGACGTGAATCAAATCGTGGAAGTAAATTAGGAAGCAGAGATCGCGAACAAAAGCCCATGGTCAAAGTTAAATGTGATGAATGTGGTAAATCATGTGAAGTCCCATTTAAACCTACTGAAGGAAAACCTGTATATTGCAGTGAATGCTTTGAGTCTAAACCTAATAATCGTTCTAGAGATTCAAGAAATCAAAGAAGTTCTAATAATTCAAGTAGTGATTTAAAAGAAATTAATGATAAATTGAATGAAATACTATGCTTATTGAAGAAAGAATAATTATATTTTATAATTATCTAATTTTCCTTTTGCTAATACTATAGCATCTTCTACTCTTAGAATTCTTTCCCCAAGTGATATCTGCTTTGCTTTTTTTGATAAAAGTTTAACTTCAAATTCAGTAAATCCGCCTTCTGGTCCAACTATTAAAACTGCATGCTTATACTTGTTTGGTTTTGAATTTCCTGGATGTGCAAAAAATGCTTTATCTTTTATTAATCCAGGAAGAATATCTTCAACAAAAGGTCTAAATCTTTTATAAAAATATATGTTAGGTTGGATTGTATCACCAGATTGGCTTAATGCTTCAATTATTTCTTTCTCATATTTATGTTGTTTTGAATCCCAATATCCTTTTTCAACCTTTGAAGAATTAATAAAATATATATCTTTAATACCTAAACAAATTGATTTGTAGACAATTTTCTTTAATGTTTTAGGTCGTGGAAGTGAGCATACCAATGTTATTTTTGAAGGTTTAGGCGGATTTTTTTTTGCATTTATTTTTAAAATTGTTTCATTTTTAGTATGTTTAATGACTTCTCCTGTTCCTATTTTTCCATCTAGAACACCAATTTTTAATTTTTTATTTATAATGGGTTTTAGAACGTCCCTTATATGCACATGCCTGTAATCAGATAAAGTAACTTTATTACTTTTTATTTCATCTTTATTTAAAATAATCAAATTCATATTATTAAAAAGTCTATCCCATTAATATGTTTATTGAAAAAATGGTATTTGCTAAAATATTTCTCCGCAACCTTTATCAATTAGTTATGTAAATAATAATGCTATGAAAAGAAGCAATATCCTAATAATATCATTTTCAATGTTAATTCTATTGTTTATTTCTTATCATCTTTTTATTACATATTATCCAGTTATCCAAAGCTGTGGACTTAAAGACGCTATAAAACACAGATTTAGTTATACTTGTAATCTTGCTACTTGTTGTTTTCCTATTTATGCTACAGAAGATATGCCTATTGTTTTTAGCATAAGCCGACCAGAATTTAGAATGGGTCGTAATATCAGTGTAGGAGTGTATTTTTATAACAAAGATGAAAAAGCTAATTTATGGAAAAAAGATATACAATTAGATGCAAATTCATGCACATCTGAAGATTATGATTGCTGCAGTATTAATGAAGTTAATCTTATTTACCATGACAAACCAATTCATTTGGATAAATCTGAAGATACAGGATTGCTTTTAAAAATAACAACACCAAATGGTTTTAAAATGAGTAAAAGGTATAAGGAATGTATTATAAATGTAAGATTTTGTGGGATTGATTCATCAAAGATATCTGATGATTTTGATTGTAATACTGAAGGTGTTTTAATTTTAAATCGTAATTTATTATTAAGAATCTGGAGATAGAAAAAAGATTATAATAACCTTAGATTAATATTATATTTTTTAGATTATATTTATAACAACATTTATCAATTAGTTATGTAAATAATAAAATAAAATGAAAAACTTACGTGCATCACATATACTTGTAGCAAATGAAACACATTGTAAAGAGTTAATAGAAAAGTTAAAGAACGGTTCAAATTTTGAAGACCTTGCTAGGCAATTCTCAAAATGTCCTTCAGGCAAAAAAAGTGGTGGAGATTTAGGAGTTTTTTCACCTGGACAAATGGTTCCTCAGTTTTCAAATGCCGCAGTAAAGTTAAAAGTAGGAGAAATATCTAATCCTGTAAAAACTCAATTTGGTTATCATATAATTAAAAGAACAGGATAACATTTGACACTCTTAAAAAATTTAAAGAAATCTATTTTTATCTCTCAATATATGTTTGCTTTAATTCATCATATGCTAACTTTACTTGGTCTAACATCTCTCTCATTGTTAAGTTATCTTGACTTGAATCCATAGTTATATTATCTAATGTCGCAATTGCTATTCCTGGTGTAACAAGTTTGATATCAGTTTTAGATTCTTTCTCTAAATCTTTACCTCTTAATTCAGGTAAATTCTCATCAATTAAGCTAAGATAAAAAGCACTATCTTCATCAATTTTATTTCTACTATACACTTCTTGTACATAGGATAATCTAAAACCGTACTTGTTGATTATTTCATTCAAATCTTTTGCAAATAGTAAATATGGTTCAAATTCTGAACCAATTGTAAGTTCAGTGCTTCTTTGTATTAATACTTCTCCAGCTTTGTATGCATCTTCAAGTTCAAAGAAAATTGTTTGATCGATTTTACCTAAATATAAATCACGAATTCTTGATTCTAAAAATTCTTGAGTAGAAATTCCTTTAGTTTCTGCTAATGTGTTTGCTATCTCATCAATATTCATGATAAACAGAGTTATTCATGATTATTTAAACTTTAGCTTTTTTATAAAAGATCTCACCTCTTGTGGTATTTCATTGGGATGTTGAATAATCCCCTTGAGGGTGAAATTTTTGTTATTTACTTTTTTCAATTTGTTACTTATATTCATACATTAGATTACAATAAAGTATTAAAATTATTATTCTATTTTTGTTTGTTGCATGAAATCATACATTCTTAATGCTTCATCAAAATATTTTTTTATAAATTCAACTTCTTTCTTCTCATCTTCAAAACATATTTTCTCAAATCCTTTATTTATTTTAAATCTAAGCCAAGGTAGATAATTATCAAAATTGCCTGAAAATGTAGCTTTTGCAATAAAATGAATGCTTTTAAATTGAGATAATGCATCAACTGTACGAACTATCTTCTGATTTATTGTTTTTGGAACAAAATTTACTTCAGTTGCTTTTATGCATTCTAAAATTTCATCCATCTCTAAGGAATATTTTGTTAATATAATCTTTGCAAATTTAAGACTATTTTCTTCATGTCCTTTTGAAGAATCTGATGATCGATTATATACTAAACCTGTGTCATGTAATATTATTGCAAGTTGGCATATCCTAAGGTTACCTTGATATTTTTCACATAATTTTTCGGCCATTTCCAACATTATATTTATATGATGAGGAAAAATCCAACTCCTTTTTTTATACATATCTTTTCTTTCATCTCCCTCTTTGGGAAATAAATTATATACTTCATCATATATCTTTTTAATGTCTTTATCCATTGTGCAGATTATCTTTTTTTGTATTTAATAACTTTTTGATTTGATTATAAAAGTGATTCATAATGTTTTATTTGATCATTAATATGAGCTATTGGTAATCTTTCATATCTTGCAAGATTAGCAAAAGCATTTCTTAGAGTTTCTGTATTTGAATCACTAAGCATTCTTTGTAGACCTTGTACACATAATTCTTCAATATTTCTATCAAAATCTTGTTGTTGCCATACTGATGAATATCCTGTGAGAAGTTTATCAAGCATAATTCCAAAAAAGAATTTTTCTGGTTCTATTTTAAATAATGGTGATGATACTCCAACAACTCCATGTTCATATTCTATATTTCTTTTTGGGATATGTAATCTAGTTTCACCACATGTCATTAAATAACTATTAGTTTGTGGTTTATTTGTAAGTTTATAATATATAACATCTTCTGGTGCATTTATATCTTTAACCATTCTTTTAACAAATGATAAATCAAAAAAATCTGCAGAGTAATCAATTCCTTGATGTTGAAATTTTAAGCAGAAATATTCACCTTTATTTTCATGATATAATCTAATTGTTGTTTTTATAAAATCAGGTGTACTATCAGTTAAATTTTCACATATAGACTGCCAATCTTTAATTGAATCAAGTCCGATTAGTAAATCTATATCTGATGTTTTTTTAAATTCTGCTCCATATACTAATGAGCCAACCATTACAGACCATGGAAACATTTCCGAATATCTTTTTCTAAAATCATCAAAGCTTTCTTGCCAATGAATCCCTTGTGTCATTTTTTTTCAACCCTCATTATTTTATTTACCATGTAATCAAGTGATCCACCTAATATTATTATTTCTTTGGCTTTATGAGCAAATTGTTGAAATGATTGATAATATGATTTTTGCACTTCTTCTCCAACTAATTCAGATATTGGTATTAGGTTTTCTCCTATACGCAAACTATTAGCTAGGTATTTGAGTATTGCTGGTGAAAAATTTTGGGTTTCAACAAAATGTGATGCTGGTACTATTTTATAATCCTCAACTCCCTTTATATCAACCCATATAATTGAATAACTATTTACTTGTGAAACCCCTAAGGTATTCTTAAGATAATATGAATTATCATTTATTCTATCTCTCATACGCAAATATTGATTACCAAAAACTTCTGACTCAGAAAAAATTATATGGTCGTCACCAATTATAGTTCCATGATATTCTTGTTTTAGTATATTTGCTACAGCACTTTTACCACTTTTTGTATTTCCAATGATAACATAATTTATTCCTTCTACATTTATGCATGAAGCATGAAGCGGTATATTTCCTGATTTTACTTGTAGTGCATCAGCTATGACTCTTAGTAAATAAACAGTAAAACCATCTGGTACAATTCTCATTCTACCTTCCTTATTTTTAATATCAATCTCTGGATCTATATCTTCATTGTGTAAATGAAATACATATTCAGAATCCTCATTTGATTGTTGAATAAATGCTAATTTAGAGCTTGTTGTTGGATCATTAAGTATTCTTTGTTCTAATTCAGTATCTGCACGGATTTGTGTTTGTGGTCCATAAATTTGAAATTTCATACTTCATCACCAATATCAGAAAGCATCTCATTGATGTTATCAAATTTCATGTTTAATTTTTTTTGTGTAAAACTACTTTCTAAAGACACATCTTTAGGTCTTAATGGGTCATTTCCAATTATTGATTTTATTAATGTTTTATCAAGATTATATTTATTCGCTATTTGTATACCAAAATTAAATCTACTAATTCTTTCAGAGCCACAACAATGAATAATTCCAGAGACATTATGTGTTATTACTGCAACTAATTGTCTTGCAAGTAAATTACCGCTGGTAGGGTTCATGAACTCATCATTTGGTAAATAAATTTGTTTATTTTCTTTTAGTCTTGCTAGTACGTGTTGGATAATGAATCCTTGAACAATTAGTGTTTCTTGAGTCACTATCTCTTTTAACACATTTTTTTGGTTAGGTGGAATTAGACCAAATACCATTGAAGTTCTACATATAACTCCTTTATCATATTCAGCAACAATTTTCTCACATCTCATTTTTGTGGTTCCATAATAATTTATTGGTTCCAATTGTGCTTGTTCTTTATAATTACCTTCTTTTCCATTAAAAACTTGATCTGAAGAAATATAAATAAAGCGTGCATTATGTTTACGTGCTAATTTAAGTATCTCCTTTGTAGCATTTACATTAATTTGTTCTGCTTTACTTTTATCTTGTTCACATTCTTTTATACTTTTGATTGCAGCAGTATGTATTACAATATCAATATTATGCTTATCCATAATGTTAGCAATTAACTTAGTATTTGTTATACACCCTGTATAAATTTGTGAATATGCATTGTTTTTATAACTCTCTTGGTCTAATCCTATTAATATATAGTTGGTAAATACTTGGCTTATATGATATCCAATAAAACCTGCTGAACCAGTAACAAGAATATTATTCATTTTGATGCTCCTGCACATTTACTGATAAGAATTTCTTTTTCTTTATTTAGAACTGGTATGCTAAATGCATATTTAAATGATTCACTTGCTTGTTCAACTAACATGTTTATGCCTGGAATAACAATACAATCTTTTAGTAGTGCTTTTTCTAAAAGAGGTGTAAGAAATGGTGTATATACCATTTCTACCACGAAAGTATTTGGTTTAAGTAAATTTATAATATCATCTTCAAGTGGTATTTCTTTATTATATCCTCTCATTCCACATGGTGTAGCATTAATGATAATATCTACTTTATCTATTATTTTTTTTATATTACGTGGTTTTACTAATTTGATTCGGTCGTTTCTAAATGATGTTCTATACTTATTAGTTATTTTTTCTGCTTTATATTCTAAAATATCAACAATGTATATTTTATTTACATTTTCACGTGTAAGATAGTATGGTACTGTTTGTGCTGCTCCTCCAGCACCTAATAGGAGTACAGTAGTGTTACTTAAGTTTCTCTCTTTTTTTATAGTGTTTACAATACCAATTCCATCTGTATTAAAGCCAAAAAACTTATTATCTTTTACAATAATTGTATTAACTGTATTCATTTCTTTTGCTATAGGCTCAACCCAATCGCATTGATTAAATGCTAATTCTTTCCACGGTCTAGCCACATTAAATCCTACAACATTAGGATTCTTTTTCATGGCATTAAAATATTTCTCTATATACTCTTTTGAATCTGAACCCAATACGAAATATTTCGTGGTTTTTTTCCATCTATTAAGAAGATGTTTCCATACAACAGGAGCAAGTGAATGATTACCTATTGTACTATTGCCGACTAAACCCCATAATCTAAAACTCATATTTTGGTTAAAAAAATACTCTAAAGTTTTCATATTAATAATTTTTACAAAGCTTTATATATAGTTAAAGATTATATTATTATAATGCATTATAATATTGGCTTTTTGGTGGTTAAATGATACGTAAAGTAAATAAAATTGGTCCTACTACATTGATGGTAAGTCTCCCTTCTGAATGGGTCCAGAGTCATGGAATAAAGAAAGGTGATGAATTAAATGTAGAAATTAATGAAGAAAAGCTTATTATTCATAATAAGAAAGCTCCTATTAGCTATTCTTGGATAATAGATGCAAAAAATATGGACATTGAGATTATTAAACGATATGTTATAGCAGCTTATAAATTAGGAGTAGATATAATAGAATTTCAAAATACAAATACTGATATTCAAAAGAATGTTAGTTCGATTGTTCAAAGAAATATTCTTGGATTTGAGATTATTCAACGCTCTAAAACTGGGTTTACTCTTCAGAGCATGCATTATGAAATCACTCATGATTTCAAAGATTCTTTAAGAAGAATATTTAGGTTACTTATTGAAATGGCTTCTGATTGTGAATCTATGCTTGAAAAAAATAATCCTGATCTATTCGATAGCATTTCTGAACTTGAATCAAATAATAACCGTTTAACAAATCTAGTTAGGCGTGTTCTGAACAAAAAAGGTTATATTGAAAAGGAAAAAATTGTTTATGCTTATCTTATAATTGAATCATTAGAAAAAATAGCTGATTATTATTATGATCTTGCTTCTATAATTACTAAAGAATCTAAAATTAATTCTTCGATTATTAAGTACTTTCATGATATCAATTTACAGCTAACAGCAATTTATACTATGAGTTACAGTAATTATGATACTGCTTTAGTATGTTCCTTTGTAGACGCAAAACGTAAACTTTCACAAAAAGGAAATAAATTACTTTCTTCAAGTACTGGAGTTAATAATCTTATTTTGTCAATAATTGCACAAATTAATATGAGAATTTTTGAGTTGTTAGCACCGCATGTTTCATTAGTAATTCCTCTAAATCACAATATAAAATAATTTGTTAAATATAATATTGTCAAAGCTTTCTTTTCTGGAGTTTAAATCTAATTAACTATGAAAAAAATTTAGTTAAAAGCTTAAGAAAAGTAATGCATAAAATAAAAAAGCCCCTGATGGGATGTGCGCCCACGACCTCTACCTTTCTGTCACTTCGTTCTGAATTCTTCAAACGAAAAGTACCAAGGTAGCGCAATAGCTACTATGCTACAGGGGCATAGTAATGATAAACACCTATAATAAAATAAAACGTTTCTTTTATTACAGGGTATTTAATATTAATTTATTTTATTCTTTTTATAAATATTATTAAGAAATAAAAGCCCCTGGAGGGAGTTGCACCCGCGACCTTGTGATTTTTCGACAGCATGAAATATTATTTTCAAAAAATCTGTTACTAATCACACGCAATAGCTACTATGCTACAGGGGCATAGATTAAAACTTTATATTTCGCTAGACTTAGTTTTCTAAAGTCTAGCTTGGCTGCAAGTATGTATAGAGTGCAGCTCTCTTACCGCTTATAGCTACTATGCTACAGGGGCATAGTAATTTTATTTTTAACTCGCTAGGCTTTTTTTAAAGTCTAGCTATCTTGCATTTCCCCAGGCTTTCCGCGAAAGGCTGTGCGGTAGGGACATAGTAATATATACTTAATTTTCACCAACCATATATAAATATTATTGCTAAATATTATAAATTCTACAATAATTTCATTTACTATGAAATTTCTTAAACGAGCAGAAAAATTAAAAGGAACTGTAATTATAGCAACACGAATTTTTGATAATATTTATCATGGTATTTATTCAACAACTGATAATGCATTAGTTAAAAAAATGGCTGCAAATATCGACATTGAGAAAAATGCAAAAGATTTAGTTGCAAAAATTAAAGAAAAGTATCCAAATGCTTCAATTCAGAATACATTCTATTCTGCTAATGTAATTTGTAGTGACAATACATTATATTCTGTAAATGAAGATGTTATTGATACTCAATTATTAAGACCCTCTTCACATTTATACTTAACTGAGTCGTTATCATGTCTTAGTGCTTATCTTACTCTTTGTAAAAAAAATGACTCAAATCAACCTGTTGATTTTAATCTAAATCAAACAATTGATAAAACTATCTTGTCAATAGGTTTTGATCCTGTAAAATATTTAAGACGTATATTTGTTGAACCAATGTCGTATGCTTCAAGGATTGGTAATGAAGATATGTTTAATAACATTAAGAAAGCATTATTAAAATTTGGAGAAAAAGAGCCTTACACAAAATTATTTCAAGGATTATCTGATGTTTTATTATATGATAGAGATAATCATGATCTTATTAACCTTTATCTCACTCAAACACGAGCTATAAAAAACCAAGAATTTGAATTAGCTGCAAAAATACGTGATAGGCTTCACATCCTTACTACTTGATTTCTTTATCTATAAATAAAGAACCAAACAATTGCAACAATTATTGCTACTATTGCTAATAACCATATTATGGTATGGCTTTTTTCTTCATAACCTTCTTCTTTCATTATTTTTGACTCCTCTCTATTTATTTTGCGTAATTCTGAATCATGATGTTTACTTTTTCTACGTAAATCTCTTACTTTTGCTTTATTAATACTTTGTTTTACCATTAATATACAATATAGATATCTTTATTTAAATACTTTAGTTATCATTGAAGAATAAAAAAAAGATTCTATTGATACATGTCACTAATATGTATTCTTAAATCCTCTATCTCCCAAGGAGAAAGTTCGTCTACCTCCTCTGGGTTCAAAAGGTTTCCGAATTTATCTTCGTATAACATTCTAAACACCTCCTTGGCATATGGTTTACTATTCTCAATTCCTTTTATTATACTAATATCTTGCGTAACCCCTAATTACCTTTCTAATATGTATTTTTTAAGCATATAATTATTATCAGGATATAAAGCATATGCATGCATATATTAGGGGATTATATAGTATTTTTCAAAAATTATATATATAAATAAATCATTAGCATACATTGGGGGCAAATATGAAACGTAGCATAGTTAAGCATGGTCCATCTTCTTATATAGTTTCATTACCATTACATTGGATAAAAGCAAACAATCTTAAGAAGGGCGATGAAGTAAATGTTGATGAAATTGGATCAGATGTTGTGATATCTGCTTTTTTACGTGAGAAAGTTGAAACAGCAGAAATATCTATTAAAGAAGCAAAAGATATGACTCCTCAAATTATTTCTGGAATGTATAAAAGAGGTATTGATGAAATAAGAATTTATTATGAAACCCAAGAAGAATTCATGCTCATTTTAAACAGTATATCACAAGATGCATTAGGCTATGAAATTGTTGAAACAACTGATAAAGTTTGTATAGTTAGAGATATAACAAAACTTACAAAAGAATTTGATACTTTTCTTAGGAGAATTTTTCTTGTTACTTTATCAATGGCAGAGGAAGGTATAAAAATATTAAAAACAAAAAATAACTCTGCATTAGAGTCAATTGTATTTCTAGAGAAATCAAACAATAAGTTTACTACATTTTGTAGACGATTTGTAAATAAATATGGTTGTGATAGTTTTGATAGAATTGGTCCAATTTATTTTATAATTGAATTACTAGAAAAAATAGCTGATCAATACAAATATCTTTTTGAGGATATGAGAAAGCATTCTTTTGAAGGAAAAAATAATAAGAGAATGTTAACTTATCTTGTAAGAATAAATTCTATGTTAAGGATTTATTATGAATGCTTTTATAAATTTGAAATGAAAAAAATACATCAAATAAAACATGAGTGGGAATCTCTCTTAAAAGAATTACAATCTAACTATAAAAATTTAAATAATTCTGCAGAGTTTAGCATGCATCATCACTGTCTGAATCTTCTTGAGAAAGTATTTGCCTTAGTAGATCCATTATTAGTTTTAAAGAAAAGTTAAAAAAAGAAAAGAGTTAACAAATATCTTCTTTACATGCATCTCCATCAATGTATTCATTAACTTTTTCCCAATTTACAACATTCCAGAATGCAGCAACATAATCAGGTCTTGCATTTTTATATTTAAGATAATATGCATGCTCCCATACATCTAATCCGAGTACAGGTTTTTTCCCTATAGTTAACGGACTATCTTGATTAGGTGTGGTAATTATTTCAAGTTCATTTTCATTAAGCACAACCCATACCCATCCAGAACCAAATAATCCAAGAGCAGCATTTGTAAATTCTTCTTTAAATTTATCAAGAGAACCCCATTTTGCTTCAACCATTTCTTTTATTTTACCTTCAAAAGCTACATCTTTTTTTAGTAAAGGCCAAAAAAATGCATGATTAACAGCTCCACCACCATTATTTCTTACAGGTGTTTTAATATTGTCAGGAACTTTATCAAAATTTTTTATTGCATAACAAGGACATTTCCCTTCTAATTCTGTTCCTTTAACTGCAGCCTCATATTTTGCAATATAAGTCATATAATGTTTATCATGGTGAAAATGCATTGTTTCTTTATCTATAAAAGGCTCTAATGAATCATATTCATAAGGTAATTTTTTTTCTGTCATGTTTTAACCTCCAATTATCTATACTAAGATATATGTGCCTTTTAGACTTTTAATTATAAAGGTTATGAATTTATGTTTCTGTGAGATTATAAACCTATTATTATTTTACATATATATGAAATATGAAATAATAAAAAACGATGAGCGTGGTAAATCTGATTATGGCTGGCTTAAAAGTAGATTTAGTTTTTCTTTTGGTAATTATTACAATCCCAAACAAATGGGTTTTGGAAAATTAAGGGTTTTGAATGATGATATAATTGCACCTGAACATGGGTTTGATATGCATCCTCATGATAACATGGAGATAATATCTATTGTTACCGAGGGTACATTATCACATAAAGATAGTATGGGTAATTTAGAAGACGTTAAAGCAGGTGAAATACAGGTAATGTCTGCAGGTTCTGGGCTTTTACATTCAGAATTTAATAATTCAAAAACAAAACCTGTTCAATTATTTCAATTATGGATATTTCCTAAAGAAAAGGATATTAAACCAACACATTCAAAGATGAAATTAGATCTTAAAAGTGATGAATTATTCTTGATTGTATCTGGGAAGAAAAATAAAGATTCATTAACTATTAATCAAGATGCAAAAATTCATCTTGGGAAATTATCCGGTAAGAAAAAGATAACTTATTCTTTAAATAAGAATAGAGGACTATATTTATTTGTCATAGATGGTGAATGTAAATTAAACGATATAATTCTAAAAAAACGTGATGCTATAGCAATAGAAGGTAAAGTTGATTTTACATTGTCTGGTAAATGTTATGTATTATTAGTTGAAAGTGATTTATGAATTAAATCTGTTATTAATTAAAGAGCTCTATTAAAACGTAAAAATAAAAGTGATATTAATCCTAAAACAAAAAATATAATTCCTGCATTTATGAATGCAATTTGTAAAGTATAAACATCTGCAATCCAACCTATAAAAGGACTAATTATTGAGAAAACTAATCTTCCAAATAAATTCTTAACTGATAATACTGTTGCACGCATATCTGATTTTATTAATTTATTAACATAATCTTTTACAATTGGTCCACTAATACCTCTTACAAAGTAAAAAATAACAATGAACAATATGCCCCATAATTGACTAAAAATTCCTAATGAAATATATCCTATAAAAAGTAATATAATTAATGAGATTAATGATTTTCTTCGTCCAAAGAAAATCTCAAATTTATATGCTTGTAATGCAAAAATCCCAACTGAAATATTTAAGATACCCCATGCGATACCAAAATATTGTAAGGGTAATCTGACAAGATTAAAATATGGTTGGATAAGCCATACATTTGTGAGTGTAGCTCCTGAAATAAAAGCTGAATAAAGAATAAGCCATTTAATTTCTTTATGTTGATGAATAGAATATTTTACTATTTTTATTATTTCTTTAATTGGTGATTCTCTTTCTAAATTTAATTTTCTTCTTGGTTCAATTAAACTTAATGCAAGAGGTATTGTAAAAAAGACAATAATTGTTTCAACATAAAAATTAGTTCTTAAACTAATTAATGCAATAAATCCTCCTAAAAAACTAGCTATTGCCTCTGAAAAATTTCCAACTGATTGTAATCTTCCTTCAATTTTACTATATTCATTTTTCTTTTTTGATTGAGATAATGTATCATAAATCATTGCAGAATTTGTTCCTGAAATAAAGCTTGCCCCTAATCCTAATAGTAATTCTGCAGCCAAAAAACCAAAAAAGCCATACGAGAATGAATATATTACTAAACCAATAAAACCAAGTGTACATCCTATTACTATTGTTTTTTTTCTTCCTAATACATCTGAGAAATATCCAGAAGGTATTTCAAATATTACTATTGATATTGAAAAAATTGCTTGTAATAGAAAAATTTGACTCATAGATAAGCCATTTTCTTGAAAAAAAAGAACTATTGTTGGCATTATTATTAGGAAGTAACGTAATGCTTGAATTACATAAAGCTTCCAAATATTTGAAATAATATTTGCCATTATGCAAATAACAATAGATTAAGTTATAAATATATCGTTTAAGATTTATCGACTAGCAGCTTCAATCGCAGCAGCAATCTCATCTTTTGCTGTCATAATTTTTTTATTTTCTTTTTCTGCTTTAACTGTAATAACTTCTGGTTTATGTTGTATTTCTATTGTTTCCAATCTTTTTTCTTCTTTTAAATTAACAATATATGTTTCGTCTGCAATCTTTGATGCTATTCTTTTATTTTCAGGTTTTGATGACATAGGTTTTCCTACTAGATCTAAACCATCGTCTTGCATCCTTGGAATGATATGTAAACTTGTTTTACCATCATTATCATTACTATGACCTGTTTTTAATATTATATTTGTTCCTTGTGCTCCAATTCCTTCAAATATTGCACTTGCACAAAATGATGCTACTTGAAATAAATGTGTAGATGTTTCTTCATCTAGTTCTTCAAATGAAATATCTTGTTTTAGCTTTATTTCAAGATGCCCTAAACATTGAGGATTTAAAGGTAATGTACAAATTATTTTCTCATCCTCATAAATATGTATAGTATTGCTAAAATTTTGTTTACGCCACTCTGCTGGATTTTTTGCAAAATGTTTGTTTAACATTATTGGAATATTTTGAGAAAGTATATGTATTGCTTGTTTAAGTTTGCTTTCATCAATCTCTTTCTTTTTATCAAATGCATAAAGATTTAATTTATCTCCAGATTCCCTTGGTAAAACATGAACAAGAAAATGTGGACTTTGTTGACCAGCAACAGCACCATTTGCAATAACTACATTTGCACCTGTAGATAACATTGCTTTATTTATTGCTTTTACAAATTTTGGAAGTTTACCAAATAAATGTTTGAAATCATCAGGTTGAACATATGGAAGTATTGGATAATGTTCTTTCGGCATTAAAAGTACATGCCCATTAACCCATGGGTTTATATCTAAAATTCCATGTATTTTATCATCAGAATAAACTTTATCAGCAGGTATTTCTCCTTTAATTATTTTACAGAAAGGACACTGCTTTTTAGCTTCTTCAAGTTGTGCTTTTATTTCTGGTGTAATCTCTACCATATATTATTGATAGTGCTTTAATTTAAAAATGTTTCGTTTTTTGTTACTAACAAGTGACAATATATTATTGAATTAAAGAATTTGCTTATTTATTGCTTTTCTGCCATTTTCTTAAGCTGCCCAAATACTATAAATAAAATGATATAGAATCCAATGTATGAATTAAATAGTACTTCAAGCAATGGAGGATTTGTATTAGGAATAAATCCTATCATAACTAACACTGAAGCAATTATCATTGAGAATACAAAAGCAAGTATCCAAGTAAACATATCTCTTAGAAATGAAAAGATATCTATATCTACTTTTTCTGCATTAGGACCAAATCTTTTTTTGATTTTAATTATATTTGCAATCATTAAAACAAATCTTATTCCTATTGCAATAAACGGATACAAGAAAAAGTTTAAAGCAGATGTTGAATCAATACCAATAATGAAAGTCACAGCAAGTAAAGGGATAATAGTTATTTGTGTAAATGCCTGAAAGAAAAATATTACTGCTAAAGAGAATAATACATTACGTATTGTTTTATAATTGTTTAGTGTTATCATTTTTGTAATTGATTTCATTAACAAATACTTCTTCTAGCAACTTTTTTCTAGGAATAGATTGGAATTTTATAATTTGTTCTTCATTAGCAAATCCTTTTTCATTTAACATTGATATAAAATTGTTAAAAACCCCAGTTGTTGCTTGTACGTCAGCCATTGCTCTGTGTGCTTGAATATTAGTAATTCCAAAATGATTGCAAAGACATCCTAACTTCTTGTTTGGAAGGTCAGGGAGAAGTCTATTAGCTAACTTTTTTGTGCAAATACATTTATTTTTTAGAAAAATATTATTTCTTTGTGCATTTGCAGATAAAAAACCATAATCAAATGTTGCATTATGAGCAACTAGAATATTATCACCTAGAAATTCAGCAAATTTAGGCATAACTTGATCAATTGTTGGAGCATCTTTTACCATATCATTATTTATTCCTGTTAGTTTTGTAATAAAACCAGGAATCTTAACTTCAGGATTAACTAAAGTTTGAAATTCTTTTACAATCATCCCATTATCGACTATAACTCCAGCAATTTCCGTAATCCTGTGATAATGTCTCGATAAACCAGTTGTTTCAATATCTACTACTGCATATCCCATATAATGCTTTTCAAATTCTTTATTTATAATGTTTATTGTATTGTATGGAGTTTATTTCTTTGAATTTTCCCATAAAACATTAAAAAAATCCCTGTATGATTCTGAAACATTATCTGATCTCATTAAGAATGCTAATGGAATATCTGACCATAATATTATTGCAACTTTATCACCATATATAAATGTTGTAGAGGGTGTAACATTTGTATTTTTAGTATATCTTATCTCAGATAACTTAAGTTCTTTCTCTCTTTTTTCGTTTCTTGTTGTTTCAGAATATATTATTCTTAGTTTTATTTTTGATTTTACTCTTCTATTTTGCCAATGTATAAAGTATGCATTAAAAATTTCTTTAAACTTTCCAGAAGCACCCATAACCAAAAATTCTTTATTCGGATATTGTAATACATCCTCAAATATTGATTTAAGACCTTTTTTTCCTTTATAGATTGTTCCTTCTTGACTTTCTTTTGAAATTTTTCTTAATGATTCTAGCAAAGGAATTTGTTGTTTTAACAAAATTTCTTTCTTGTTTAATTTTTGTTTTTCTTGCTCTATTATTTCAATTAATCTTTCTGGGGTTTCTGCTTCGAAATATTTTCTATTTGATTGAATTACATAATGTACTAATCCTTTGTCAATTAGAATATCTAATAAATTATACACAGCAGCTCTATGCATTCCTAATTCTTTTATCAGAGGTCCTGCTGCTACTGAACCTAATTTTAGTAATGTTAAATAAGTTTTAGCTTCATTTCTACTTAACCCTAAACTTTCTAGTAATTCATTTGCTTGCATATTAATATAATAATATAGTTATATATAAATCTTATTATTTGTAATAACATAATGTTATGACAATAATTTATATATTCTTTTCAAAATTAACTACTATATGGTTACAATAAAACAACAAAATAGGATTGAAGCACGAGATTTTAATAAGCAATATAGTAATTCTAATATCTTTAAAGGATTAAATATTGCTGTAAATGATGGTGAATTTGTATGTATTGTAGGTCCAAATGGTTGCGGTAAATCAACATTCATTAAAAGTATAGCAAACTTAATAGAACATCAAGGAAAGATAAAAACAAATGGAACTATCAGTTTAGTTGGCCAAAATCAAGAAGAAATGCTACTTCCATGGCTTTCTGTAAAATCTAATATTTTGTTTCCGAAAAAAGAAAAGGAAATTGATAATGAATTATTTTCTAATTTAGTTAATATATCAAATTTAGACAATTATACCAATCATTTTCCATACCAATTATCAGGAGGAATGCAACAATTAGTTTTGATTGCAAGAGCACTTTTACATAATTCTGAGATAATGTTACTTGATGAACCGTTTAAGTCATTAGATTTTCAGATGGCAAAAAAGATGCAAATGAAATTATTGGAATTATGGAATATTTACAAGCCAACTGTGCTTATGATTTCACATGATTTAGATGAAGCAATTTTTATGGCTGATAAAATTGTAGTTTTATCACAAAAACCTACAGAAGTAAAAAAAATAATTAATGTTGATCTTCCACGAGAGAGAGACTTAAACATACTTACTTCTGAAAGATTTAATCAAATTAAAGAGGAGATTATAAATGAATTCAAAAATTAAAAATTACTTATTTGGATTAATTGGTTTTTTAGTAGTTCTATTAATTTGGTCACTACTTTATTTATTGAAATTATACAATCCATTATTAATTCCATCACCATTAGATGTTATGAAAACTTTCTTCATTTCACTTTTTGATAAAGTTTTCTTGCAAAATTTAATTGCAACTTTTTCAAGAATAATTGTTGCATTTTTATTATCTTCAGTAATAGGTGTATCTATAGGCCTATTTGTTGGCTATTATAAAATAATAAATTTAACAACAGAACCATTAATAGATTTTTTAAGATCACTCCCAGGAATTGTTTTATTTCCAGTCTTTATTTTATTTTTTGGAGTAGGTGATTTATCTAGATTATTAGTTGCAATATTCATAGCATCACCAGTTATTCTAATTAATACAAAATATGGTGTAATGAACTCAAATAGACTTAGAAAAAATATGAGTAAATTATACGGACTTAATAACTTTACACTTTTTTACAAAATAATTTTACCTGAAGCTAGTCCATATATTTTTACAGGTTTAAGAATTGGTATTTCTCTAACAATAATTATGGTTATTGTTACAGAAATGATGCTTGGGACTGATTATGGTTTAGGTCATCTTTTAGTTATTAGTCAATATCAATTTAACACGCCATTAATGTATTCAGTAATTGTATTACTTGGTTGTATCGGCTTTATTTTGAATATATGTTTTAACAAAATTGAAAAAAAAATATTTCATTGGAGGTAAAAAATGAAAAAAAGAATAGATAATAAAAAAATGAAAAAAACACTATACATTACAAGTATTTTAATTTTTTTGATAATTGGATTTGTAGTAAGTATGGTATTTTTTAGTAAATCAGATGATAGTACATCAATAAATATAGGTTACAGAAAACACGTTGCATACATGCCATTATTTGTTGCACAAGATAAAGGTTTTTTTGAGGAACAAGGACTAGAAATAAATACCATTGTATTTGACTCAACAAATCAAATGATTGCAGCAGTTGTATCTGGGAATATTGATGCTTCTATTACTGGTGCAAATCTTCAAACAGTATTTAGTGTTGAAGAAAAATCTCCAAATCTTATGATGATTTTCCAAACGTTAGATATGAATGAAGAAACAGGTATTTCATGTGTAATGGTTAAATCTGATTCAGAGATTACAAGTTTACAAGAACTTAAAGGTAAAAAATCAGCAGCACCACCAGGCACATTTTCACCAATTTGGATAAATGCAGCATTAAACACTGTAGGATTAAGTAAAGAAGACATTTCAATCCAAGGTCTTAGTCCAGGTTTACAATTATCTGCATTAGAATCAGATCAAGTTGATGTACTTTTTACATTAGAACCAGCGTGTAGTTTTGGTGTTAATAGTGGTGTTGGTAAAATTATATATCAAGAACCAATACGACATCTTGGAAGTTCATTAACAGGGAGTGTTATCTCATTAGATTTCATGGTAAAGAATCCAGAAAGTGCTAATAAACTTGTTTATGCAACAGATAAAGCAATTGATTTTATCAGAGAAAACCCAGAAGAGGCTATGCTTATAATGGCAAAACATACAGGTTATTCTGTAGAATCAATAGAAGGAATGATTATGCCAGTTTACTCTAAATCCAATGAATTAAATGTAAAAAGCATACAAGATTTAGCAGATAGACTATATGTCGAAAATGATCTTCAAAAACAAATCAATGTCAGTTCAATGATATATGGCTGATATTATTTTTATTTTTTTTATTTCAAAAATAAAAAATAAAATAAAAAATAGAACTAATGCAGATTCTTTATTACAGCTTCTTTTGTGTTAGGTAATACACATGCTACACTTACTGCATATTTACCTATTGCATTATAAAAAAGATTTGCAATATCTTTAGGTTTAGTTAAATTCCCAAAATTAATTGGTCTCCCTACACCTTCAAATGAAGGAACAATTCCTGGTGGATTAGGGTTTACACCATTGTATGTAGCAATCATGTATCCTTTTCCAGGCTCTAGTTCAAAAAAATGTTTTTCTATTGTTGGTTCAGTCTCATCAATGTCAATATCTTTTTTTATTATTACTAATCCTGCTTTTTGTTCAACATGATCTATGATTCCACTGATTCTTGGAGTATATATTGGTTTATCTGGTTCATACGATGCAAGATTAATTTGTCTTCCATCTCTTAATCGTTGATGCATATTCTTAGAACTAAAATATGCATTTAATATTAGTTCAGGTAATGATATTTCATCATTCATTAATAGATTATTATTAAAATCTATTGGTCTACCATTTAGAAATTCAGATAATTGCATTTTAGCTACAAATAATTTTTCATATAAACTTCCGATTGTAAATATCATATTAGTTTGAGTTCCATTGCTAACTGCAGTTAAATTTCCATCAGTTATTAATGCATCATAAACAAGTAATGCAGGATCTCCTTTTTCCAAAGCTTTAGGATCAGTTGGTTTTGTAGATACAATTAGTAATGGGTTATCAGGATTTTCGTTATCATTTTCTTTTGATCTTAATACTCTTGCTTGACTAGATTCACTTCTTCCAGATAAACCATATATTACTACATCTGTTTCATTTTTTAATTGACCAATAATTATAAATCTGCCAGGATACACCATTTTTTCTAGTGCACTTAAATCTTCATTTCCCATTTTATTTCCTCCATAAATTGTTATTTTTTATCTTATAATTCCATATGGTATTAATGCTTCAATTATTTCTTGTCGAGGATTATCAATAATTGGAATAGGTCTTCCAGTTATATGTTCTGCTAATGTTTTATATAAATCACTTGTTTCCATAAAAACCTTATCTGGAACTCTAAAAGTTCTAGCTAATTCTTTTCTTTCTTCCATTCTATTTTTGTTTAACAAAACATCTCTATCTGGAACACTATCAAGCAATGCTTGTCTAAATGCTTCTTTAGATTCTTCAACAGTTTTTCCGTTTTCATATTTTTCTTTATCCCAATATCTTGATGAATCAGGAGTTCCAACTTCATCCATATATATCATAAATGACCCTTCATCTTCATTTGGGACATATCCAAATTCAAATTTAGTATCAACAAATACTTTCCCTATTTTTTCTAAATTTGCACTTATTAATTCAAATCCTGTTTTAAGCATTTTTTCATATACTGTAACATCATCTATGCATTTAAATCCAAATAATTTATAGTTATCTATTACATGCTGTCTTGTAATATTTACATCATCTTGTTCAGGAATACCTTCAATCCCTTTAATAATTCCTTTTGTTGAAGGTGTAATTAATACTTGTTCTAATCTCTGATCTTTTTTTAATCCATCTGGCATTATTAATCCACCAAATTCTCTTACTCCTTTTTCTGAATAATCTCTCCACATACTTCCTGTAATATATTGTCTTGCGATTGCTTCAATCATAATTGGTTCTGCTCGTTCAACAATCCAAACTAATGGATGAGGGGAAGCTAAAACATGATTAGAACCTAAATTTACTGTTTCAAATAACTCAAACCAATATTTTGATATTGCATTTAATGAAGCTCCTTTTCCAGGAATACCTTTTAATCCAGATTCACTTTGCCAACCACAATCAAATGCAGAAATTCTATCACTTATAACCATCAATCCTTTTTGATTGCCTTGAATTCCAAGACCCCAACCTGCTGATAATCTGTTACTATCATCTTGTGTTAGCCAATATACAGATCTTACTTTACCATCATGTACTGTTCCTTCATGTTTAATAGGTAAATCATTTGTTATTGTTATTGCTTTATTTTCAAGACTCATTTTCTTTTCCTCTTAATTGTTAATCTTTTCCAGAGAAGTAAATAATTTCTCGATTACTTGGAGCTGTTAATTTTACTCCTGTTACTCCATCAATTCTTCTTTCAATAGTTCCAACAACTTTTGATTCAAGACCATGGTTCTCAATTATTTTTTGAGCTTCTGTTATATTTAGAAGTTTTGCAGTAATAAAACCATCATTACCCATAGGATATTTTCTATAAGCAATTTCCATTGGTGTATCTTTACCAATTGTAATTAATTCCATTGAATCTGGTATAAATAAATCTTTTATTTCAACATAAAGTCCATGTTTAGCAAGTGGCTTTGCTAATTTTCCATTGTATGCTCCACCACTCATATGATAAACACTTGTTGCAACTCCTTGTTCTATTAATTCTTTAAATAATGGGTAAAATATTATTGATGGCTGAGCAAGATATTCAGCATATTTTTCTGCATCAGGTATAGTATGCCATTCATTACCAAATAAATCAACCATAAGCTTTCTTCTATCTGTAATTCCATTTGATCTAGGATTAGGGTGACCTCTTATAGCAATAAGAAATTCATCTTCTCTTGGAAATAATGGATTTCTTAACCTTTCTTCATCTATAGTACTTACTACTGAACCACTCACGTTATATGCAGCTGCTGTAGGTTTGTAACCTTTAATTCTATCTTGCATTGTTTCTTCAATTTGAAGGATATAAGAAATTCCTAATGAATGTGAAAGAGAATCTGCTTGTCTTAAAAGTCTAGTAGTTGGAACACCAAAACGTGTTTCTACAACATCAGAAACTACATGAGCTGTAGCTCCTATTTTAATAGTATCATCCAGTTTCATAGCTAATGAATCAATAAGTCCTCTTCCCCAAAGATTAAGTCTTTCATAGAATTCTGTTTTTGTACCCACACCATCTGAATTAATCCATATTGCTTTTCCATTATGGTCAAATACAGCATATGCTGTTCCGTCAACATTAAAAACACCAGGTGATCTAAATTGCACATTTTCTTTATTTATAACACTAATCATTGTGCCTGATATATTTGCTTTTTTAGAAACTCTATCACCAAGTATTGCAAGTTCTCCATTTAAAATTGGTATTCTAAATTCATTTGCTTTTTTTACAAGAGCATTACCTATTGTTTCAATATCATTTTTATTTCCTTTTTTTGCATCAACAACATTTGCAAATCCTACAGGTGTTGCTCCTATTTTCCATGATGATTCAACAAGTCTTTCAACTAAAGATTCAGCATATTTTCCTAAATCTCTTTTTGTTCCATTTGCAACATCCGAATGAACTATACATAAATAATTTTCATCTATTCTTAATACTGCAAGACCATTCATTCCTTCTCTAACTATATCTACATAATTTGCATTACGTAACGTTGGTGCTGACAAAGCTGCTAATAAATCAGAATCTTCATCTCCTCGTTTTACCACATCTTCAATATATGAATCAACATTATTCATTTTCCTTTCCTCTTTCATTCTTTCATAAAATCAACAGCTGCATTAAACATAAGATAAGTAGGTTGATACAACCCTTTTATAGTTCCTTTTTCTCTTCTTACTAATTCTCTATCTGGTCTTTGATAATCGTGATGTAATCTTTCAAAATGTGGGAAAAGAACTAAGTTATTTGCCCAACCAAAACCAGCAATGTCTGCTGTTGAACCATTTGGATTATAACGTGCTCCTCTTGATGATCTAAAAAATTCACACATTGTTCCATCTACATATGTTAATGCAATAAGATTTGTTTTAATTAATCCATCTATATCTGATGGTGGAACATAAATTCTTCCTTCTCCATGTGATATGGGAGCAAATATTGGTTCATCACAGTCTTTAAGATATTCTAACCATATTGTTTTATTGTTTGGATTTATTTTTGTATCCCAAAAATTTGTTTCGTGTTTTCCTGAATCATTAGCTGTTGTACCAACAGTTACAGGAAATGAATTAAGTTTTGCAAGAATTTGAAGAAAATTGCATACAATATACATAGGGAAGTTTTCATCATCTAATTTTTCATTTAATTTTTCATTTAATCCTGAGGGGTATATTCTATTTCTTACTGATTGTCCTGCACCAAGCTGGTCTCCCATTGTAAAGCCACCTGGTCCACCAAATCCATGATAATTATCAAGTATATTAGGATTTTCTATTAAATCATTTATGTGTTTAAAATCAACTTTTGCTCCAACTATTTCAAAAATATTACCAAGTTCTTCATGTGAATTTATTCCAATTCCAATAGGAATTATAACTTTTGGTTTTTCTTTTATGTGCATTTTTTATGCCGCCTTTTGCTGAGTTTGAATATGATAATTAGGCATTAAATCATCTATACTCTCTGATAAAATAAGCATTCTTCCTGAATGGATATTAAGTCTATCTCCTTTTACTTCACCAATCCTACTATATTTTCCTTCAAAAATTCTTTCAAATTCTTTTCTATGTTCTTGGTTTATTGTTACAATGAATCTTCCTTCTGTTTCACTATACATTTTTTCTGTAAGACTCATAATTGATTCTGAATGTACTCTTTCAAGATCAAAATCAATACCTTTTTCTCCTGCCATTGCAGTCTCTTTTATAGCTGTAACAAGACCTCCTGCTTCAACATAGTTAGCAGATTTTAGTAGATTATTTTTTTGTGCTTGATTTATTTTTTTAAAAGTATCATAAACATCATCTAAATTCTCGTCGCTAACTATTCCTACATATAAATCTTTACCAGCCTTTTGAGAAATCATATTTGTATATTCAGAACCACCCATGTCTGCTTTTGTTGTTGAACCAACGACATATACTAAATCACCTTCATCTTTTGCATCAATTGTTACAATGTTATCTACATCATCAAGTTTTGAGAATGTAATCATTTGTAATGTAGGAAAAACACCTCTCTTAATTTGGTTTCCAAATTCGTCATATGTTACTGCTTGGTTAAACATAGAATCTTTACCAGATGTGACAGGTAGTTTTAATGTTTCAATTACTTCTGCCATTCCTTCTGCAGCTTCAATTAGCATTTTTTGGTATTTTGGTTCATTTGAACTTTGCCATAAAAATTGGTCTGTAGCAACCATATAATCTAAGTTTCCGCCCATTGCAATATTTTTACCTATTGCTCTTAAAAATGAATTTCTACCCATTTTTCTTGAGTCGATATAACTTTGTCTTTCACTAAATCCATATGCTTGGACTAAACCTTCATCAGAATTAATATCAACTAAAGAACATGCAGATTTTGTTGATATTTTCCCTTTACCTTGTATACAATGCTGTACACCAAGACCTTTTACAGAACTATCCATTTTATCCATGAATGATGCAACAGAACTAAGATTTGGTCTTTTTAACATTGAATAAAATTCATCTTTAATTGATTTTGAGATTGTTTTATTACCAAACATATTTCTCCATGTTTTTTCATATAGTTTTTCCATCTCTGAAATCTCTTGTCTGCTTAATTTATAATCTGCTGGTTGTAATTCTCTTTGAGGATATCCATGATGTATAAAATTCATATCAAGATTAACAACTTCTTCATTATTTGCTATAAATACTGCTCTTCCACTATTGGTAAACATTCCAATATCAGAGAATTCAACTTCATGTTTTTTGAGTATTGCTTCAATATCCCCTTTATTTTTTTCATCAACAGCAATAGCCATTCTTTCTTGTGATTCATTTAATAATAATTCTGTAGCAGTCATTCCAGGATATTTAACAAGCAATTTATCAAGATCTGCATCAAGTCCACCCGTTTCTTCAGCCATTTCAAGTGATGCACATGATACTCCACCTGCACCTAAATCAGTTACAAATTTAATGTATCCTTTATCACGAAGTTCAAGCATAGCATCAAACATTTTCTTTTGTGTATAAGGGTCACCTATTTGAACAGCTGTAGGTGGAGATGTTGTTGTTAAGCTTTTTGAAGAAAATGTTGCTCCGTGTATACCATCTCTTCCAGCTCTTCCTCCGATAATATATAATCTATCACCAACATCTATTTTTTTTTCATGTGCTAGTGAACCATTTATTTCTACAGGTTGCCTGCCCCAGCTTCCGACCCCTACAATTGGTTTCCCATTATAATTATCGTGTTGTACACGTGTACCTAAATAAATAGGTATTCCCATTTTATTTCCACCTTCTTCTACTCCTTTATTTACTCCTCTATCAATTTGCTTAGGATTCAAAAGAAGTGTGCTTGGGTCTCCTCGCCATAATTCAACTTTATCTTGCAGATTGTATTTTTTAATATCTGATTCAGAAATAAATGCTTGAGAAATTTCACCAGTTCCTCTTTGCCAGAAAGTAACTTGTTCTTCTAAACCTAAATCATTTATTGCTTTTTCTGGTAATCTTACATTTTTGACTAATCCTTGTCGTGATTTGTAATATTTTCTTTCATCATCAAGATTTCCGAAAAAATAAAATAAAAAATTACCAATAACTTCTCCTCCAATTCCTGTACCTGCTGGGTCTCTATTAACTCCTACTATTCCAGTAATTGCACCACCAAATGGATCAAGTGCAGACGGAGAATTATGTGTTTCATTTTTTATAAGAACATTCCATTTATCATTAAATCTGAAAACACCTGAATTATCTTTATAGATGGAAACTCCTAAATATGGTTTATCTTTAAGAACTTCAATTGTTGGTTTTTTTATGTATTCGTGAAATATTCCTTTACTACTTCCTGGAAATCTTGCATTAAATAATGAATGTCTGCAATGCTCACTCCACATTTGTGCAAGTACTTCTAATTCAGTATCAGTAAGAAATCCTTTTTCTCTTCCATTAATTGTATTTAAGCCACTATTAGCATAATCATGTATTACTTCCATATAATCTATTTCAAGAGCTAGTTCCCCACCGCGAATTTGTTTAGGGTTTTGTTCAATATTAGTATTTAATGTTCCTAATTCTCCTGTTCTAATAAGTTCATCTCTATCCATAGCACCTACATTTACCCAGAAAAAATTAACTCGTTCACCTAAATCCACGGGATTTATTTTTTTTTCAAATCCACCTTGTTTTTCAAACTCTTGTCTTTTTAATATAGTGATATCTTGTATTAAAGGATTTGATGCAAGTCTTTCAAGTTGATCTTTTTGTTCAATATTAAAATTACCTTTAATATAATGTATCATAGAAGTATATACTTCAGTGTCAGTTATACCAATTAAATTAAGATCTGAATGTAATACTCTTGCAGCATTATCTGTGACTCCAGGTTTATAGTCTACTTTTATTGCAAAATCCCATTCAGAAGATTCTAATGATGTATCAATAAGATGTTCTTGTGTTACAGAATGATGTACTAACTCTCCAGCTTTTTGAAGTATTATTGTATTATTGTCTCCTCTTAATGTATACATAAATGTGCTAAAAGCTTTTGCATCTTTTATGCCTACATCTCTAAGTGCAAATTCTAAATCAGAAATAGTATCACTCCTATCTAATGTTCTATCAACAACCTCTATTGTATTTATAGTTTGCATTTAATCACATTTGGTTATTATTCTATTTACTTTTTTTACATAGCTTATTAATAAAAGTTCCTAATTTTTGTCGTCTCAAATTCAGGACAAAAACAACACTAAAATAAGTATTTATTAGATATATTTTTATGTATCTTTTGATTTTTATAATATATGAAAAGCTTAGATATTATTATTGAAGATGATAGAGGGAAATATCCTGCAGTTATGGAATTTAAATCTTCAGAAGGATTAGGTGGTTGTCATGGTATTACTTTTCCTGTAGTAATTACTGGTGATTTTGGTGTTGAGCATCGAAGAGTTAAAGTATTTTATGAACAATCTTATGATGATAAAGGTAGAAGTTTTACTCAAGATCCTAATAAAGAAGCAATTAATAGTAATAATGCTTTGAATATTTTACGTGGTAAAGGGTATTCTGTAATTCCTTATAATGGATTAATTCATTCTTCTAATTCTAAAATGCTTGTTATGAGTGATTTATCATTGGATGCAGATTTTGTATTAGATGAAAAAGAAATTCATAGACCAAATAGTTTGTTTGAGAGTTTAGATAACAAAAAAGAATTAATTAAAGCGATGTATAAAACTACTCTTTTAAATTCTTGTAATGGTTTTTCTATGGGTTTCGGTGTGTCTCATATGATTTGTGTAAAAGATAATATTGGTCAAGCTTATGTAGTTGATGTTAGTGAATTTATGAGGAATGATATAATAAATGGTGAATTATACAATTTTATTGAGGATATTTATTTAAAAAATTTGGATTTAGTTTTACCTCAGGAAGATATTGAATATCTTAAATTATTTTTTTTATCAATATCTAATAGAATTGCTAAGTCAGATCTACCAACTTTACTTGATTCAAGATTAGAAATGTTGCTTCAAATAAAAGATTTTTCAGAGTTAGGAGATAAAATTAATTTATCATATTATTTATCATCATCTTTGCTTAATTTTTGTGAATTTTCTGATATTAATATTGATAAAATTCCTGCTACTTACAAAGTTGCTTTAAGTTCTGTTGCATATGCTTTACATGTTACTAAAGGTTTAGATGTTTCTCAACAAATTCAACAAATTAATGAATCATTATCTGAGGGAGAGAATTTATTTATTGATGCAAAAGTTTTTCAAACATCTGTTGAAGTAGTAAAATATACTGAAGTTCTTTTAAGTGATAGAAAGTATCAAGTAACATTTAAATTGCCTTTTATAGATGCTTTAAGATTAGATTCATATGGTTTATTACCTGAGTATTTTGATGCTTCATGCATAAGTAACATAGAAGAAGTTGTTTCTTTCAATGTTGTTGGGACAATCCCTGATATTAAGTTAGTTTATCAAACAAAACCTTTAAATCAAAAATTTGATGTTTTTAGAGTAAAAAAAGAGATTATGTTTCCTTCAAGTTCTGAAGTTTGTTACTTGTATAATGATGGTTCACGATATAAACCTTTTATGTATGTTTGTGAGGATAAGATTATTTAGCTAGAATGCAAGGTATGAGATGCAATCAAAAAGATGGTTTCAAAAATTTTATTCAAACAATCCAAAAAAGTAATTAATATTCTCTTTTAATATGGCTTTCAGGAGTTATTTCTATTAAAGAGAATTTTTTATCAGGATTTCTTTTATTCCATTCTGCAATATTATCTTTCATAGATAATCTTCCTTCAGTGGGATAACTTCTACCAAATGACTTATTTCCGCCCCACGCATGTGCTGCACCATATATTATAATCGAATAAGTTGAACCTAAATCAGAAATCAGTTGTAAAGCAGCATCTTCTCTTTTTTCTGACATATCAGCAGTATATTCCTCTCTATTAATACTAGAATGTGCTTCTGCGGTTTCTGCAGGATGTAGATTCAAATATTTTTTTCTACTTAATAATTCAGTACCACCTGGATAGTACATAGCTCTATCAATTATTTTTGTATATTCTTTTGATTTTTCCATGATCTCATCATATGTTTCAAACATTCCATCTTGCTGATTATCAATAGAATTTCTATGAAGCCTCATGAAAGATAATGCAGTCCTTATATCTTGTGCATAATGTTGATTGTTTATTAATCTAGTTGAAATAGACTCATACAACATATCAGTTAAATTAGTAAAATTTTCTACTTGCTGTCTATCCTCTATAGCATAGCCTTCTAAAAAGATAGGAACATCTGGATGATTATCTGTTATTTGATCAACTATGTCATGGATGTTCTTTTGATTATTAGCTATGTCTTCTACAAGATTTATCGTCCTAATAAAAGCGTCATAAATGTCTATGAAATTTTTTAGATTATCTAATGTTTTAACAGGCATATTACCTAAAAAAAAGTGGTCATAAACTGAATCTATAATTTTTAAAATTCCATCCTCATCATGAGTTTGCCTTATATGCACTAAAGTATATCTTGCATCAGGAGTAATATATTTATCAACAGATGATGCTCCTGGTATTTCAGAAGGGAAATCTAAAAGAAATTGATTTGCTTCTGTAATAGATTCTAAATTAAAACTTCTTGGAGCAACTGCATTTAAGTCATCATGAAAGACTGGTTGATTTCTCCAATTATTATAACCAAGAAAAGTAATCATTCCAGCTGCAACTAATCCCATTCCTGCAGTAATTAAACTTCTTAATCTGGTTTTTTTTACTTTAGATTCTAATGTTTCATCTTTGTTTTGGTTTGATTGTTTCATTTCTCACCTCAAAGGATTTAATCATTTATAAATGTTTTTATTTTCGTCATTGTTAAGTAGTTATATTTTTATGGAGTTTTAATATTATTACACATTTCTATTCTTTTGTCTAAATCTTTTATTTTCTCAATAAATCTTTTCCTGTGTATGCTTGCAAATTTATTTTTAGTTTGAATATCTATAAAAAGTTCTTCACTATCTTCTTTAAGCATATTTTTTAATTGAAGTAATATTTCAAATGAAGGTTCATTTATTCTATCATCTGTAATATTTAATTCAACTAATGCACGACCAATAAAATGTGATAATACAGCAGTCTTTGCCATCGCTTTATCATGTTCATCAGGTGTTGCTAAAATTACTTGTAATCCCTTTTTCTCAAGAAATGTCTTTATTTTAAATTCATTCTTTGTTCGAATAGGGCATACTACTATTTTCTTTCCATTAATACCATTAGCTCCACTTTGTGGTCCAAATAATGGATGAAGCCCAATAAGTTCAACATTTGTTGGTAGTATTTCTAACATAGCTTTTGCAGTTTGAACTTTTATAGAGCATATATCACAAATTAATGTGCCTGGTTTTACAATCTTTTTTATTTTATGTAATGTTTCTTCAAATCTTCTAATTGGTACACATATTACTATAATATCGCATGATGCTACTTTTTTTAGTGAAGTCTTTATTATTCCTTTTGCGGATTTTATTTTAGGACTAGTATCAAAAAAAAATAATCTAAAATCTTGCTTCAATTTTAAAGCAATAAATCTACCCATTTGTCCAAATCCTATTATTCCTATTGTTTTCATTTTTTTACCTCATCTTTGTTGATATAAAATCCATACCATTGTTGGACTAAATCTTTTAATAATCTCTAAATTTGCGAATTGCTCAACAACAGGTACTGAACCTATACACATATCAAAATTTTCTAAACTGCATCTTTGTACAGCTTCAGGTTTTGATTTTGAATAATATCTTCTAACTTTTGAATCAACATATCTATCTACAAAATTCTCAGTTGCTGGATGAATAATTATGCTATTAGGGTTTATTACATCTCTTTTTTTTGCAATACATAATTCTTGTAATGGTCTTTCAAATACATCTTTTATTTTAAACTCATCCATTAATTCAAAATGCATTCTCCCCCATGAATCACAAAGTTTTCCTTGATCATCTTTGTCAATGTATGCAGCTGGAATAAGTAAATATGTATTATTTTTTCTTGCATATTCTAATGACTCACGAAATGATTTACATAATACTATTTCTCTTGCTACTTGTTGTTGTATTAGTTGTTTTGCAACATTTTCTGAATCAGTGCCACTTGGTCCAAGAGTTGCAATTACATCTCGAAAATTACCACTTAATTGTCCTTGAAAGTTTGTTCTAGGTAAAGCTATAATTTCTGAGTTTGCCCTTTCTTCTAGTGTTAGTTCCATTTTAATTTCCTACTTTAGTATAAAACTTACAATTAAACCCATTACTATTACTGGTAATTTCTCAGGAATATTTATTCCTATTATAATCAAACCAATAGCAATAATGGCAATACCTCCTGCAATACGTATAATTTTTTCATTTATTATCTGAATGAGTAGTATTCCAAATTCAGCAGCAACTAATGTTGCAATGCTTGCAATACCAAGTGCAATTATTGCACCTGCTAATCTTTGACTCATATTACCTTCATGCATTGCTGCTGTAATTAATGTACCTGGACCTGCAAGTAATGTAAGTCCTGTTGTTATTGCATGTTGCATGGAAAGTAAACCATTCATACTTGCAATAGTTATTGCACCTGTTAATGCAGGTAAGCATAACATTAAGGTAAGTTGTTTTGTGTTTGTCATAAAAATTAAGAATTCATTAACCTTATTATATATTATTAAATATTATTCAAATAAATAACAAAAAATTTATAAATTATTGAATATTATTCAATATTATGAAAGATATACGACCAAAACTAATTGAACTTTTCAAGCAAGGATATTGCACACCACAAATTGCACGAATAGCTAAAAAACTAAAAGAACCATCTACTACTATACATTACAATATAAAAAAACTTGAAAAAGAAGGTGCGATTAAATGCTACAATGCTGTATTTGATTTAAAAAAGATTAATGAAGGACATTCTACTATCATTATGGTTAATTTAGACCCTACAAAATATTCAGACCCCGAACAAGTTGCTGAAAAAGTAGCTAAAGATTCTCGTGTGGAGAGTATTGATATTTGTACAGGAGAGTATGAATTAATAATTAAACTTCATACCAAAGATATAGATGAATATTATTCTTATATTAAGAATGCTATTCAGCAATTTGGGTTTAGTAGAACACATTCTTTGACCTCATTAAAAAAGATAAAACATCAATTTGTAAATTAGTTAATATTTTAATATAATTCTTTTGGGGTAATATATTTCTTTCTTGTTTTCTAAATTACACTATTGTCCTAACAAAAATCTTTTTATATAACCATCAAACAAATTTAATTATGCAAAAAATTAACAGAATTGGGATAATAACTTCAGGTGGTGACTGTGGCGGTTTAAATGCAGTAATTAAAGGTATTGCATCAATGGCAAATGCTTTAGGAATAATACCAGTAGTAATACCCAATGGTTATGCCGGATTATATAATCTAGTCGATATGCCTGAAGAAAAACTAACCAAATTAACTTCTACACGTTTAAGTATTTTTAGTGCAACAGTTGCAGGGAGTGAGGCAGGCCATTCCAGAGTAAAGATCTCAAAAATAAAAGATGATAATAAATATGAAAGAATAAAACAAGGTCTTCTTAAACATAAAATTGATGCATTAGTAGTAAGTGGTGGAGATGATAGTGGAAGTGTAGTTATTGATTTATGCAATAATGGAATTCCTACAAATCATGCACCAAAAACAATGGATCTTGATTTACAAACTTATAGTGTTGGAGGAGATTCAACTTTAAACAATATTTCAAATGCAATTGAAGATTTAAAGACAACTGCAAAAACCCATAATAGAATAATGGTGCTTGAAGTTTTTGGAAGATATGTTGGTCATTCAGCTTTTAGAGGAGGAGTTGCAGGTGATGCAGATTGTATTCTAATTCCAGAAGTTACACCTGATTTTGATGTTATTTATGATCATATGTATAAAACATTTACAGAACGTGTTCTTTACAGTGATGTTCATGCAGGAAATTATATGATTGTGACAGCAGAAGCTATGAAAGGTATTCCTGAAAAAGACGATATTAACGAAGAAGGATTTTTAATAGATAAAAATGCTGAACCTGATGCATTTGGTCATTATCCATTACTTGGTGCAGGAAAACGTGTTGAAAGAGAATTAAAGTCAAGAATGAAAAATGATCCAAACATGAAAGAGTTCATGAAAAAATCAGGAATGTTTGTAGAAGGACAATATGAAATACCTGAAATAAGAGTAATCAGACCAACACATTTAATGCGCTCAGGAAATAGTTCTGCATTTGACGTAAATTTTGGTAGAGAAGCAGGTGCAGGTGCAGTTTATTTACTAAATAAAGGAATAACTGGGATGACTTGTGCTGGTGTAGTTAATGGTGAAATACGCTATCTTCCAACATCTGAAGCAATAAAACAAAATCCAGTAGATCTTAGCCAAGTCTCATTATTTGAACAACAAGGAATATGCTTTGGAAGAAACATTTCCTCAAATGACTTTAAAATAAAAGAAATAAAAGACAAAATTGAAAGACATGTTTAAGATTGTTTTTATTTTAATTATCTTTTTAAATTCTTATTAAATTAAGATTAAATATAAATGCCACTCTTAACAAAATCAAAATACCTTGCAGGTCTTCAATGTTCTAAATATCTTTGGAAATTAGTTCATGAAAAAGATAAAATCCCAGAACCTTCTAAAGATTCATTAAAAAAGATGCAAGTTGGTACGAATATTGGTTTGCTTGCACAAAAAATGTATCCTGATGGTATAGTTATTTCATCAGATGACTTCATGGCTAATATTAGACAAACTAAAGAACTTCTTCACACAGGAAAAACTCTTTTTGAAGCAGGTATAATGAAAAATAATTGCTTTTCAAGAATTGATATATTAAAACCAAATAATGATGGTTCTTTTGATATAATTGAAGTAAAATCAGGAACTAGTATTAAAGAAGAAAATATTCATGATGTATCATTCCAAAAGTATTGCTGTGAAATGTCAGATATAAAAATTGCAAATTGTTTTTTACTTTTTATAAATAATCAATATATCAGAGATGGAGAACTTGATATTTCTTCTCTATTCAAAATAGAGGATATCTCAATACAAGTGGATATAGCAGGCAAAGGAATTGAAAAACGTGTAGAAGAAATGTTTAAAATAATTAATCTTAAAGAATATCCTGATGTTAGTATAGGAAATCATTGCAAAACACCATATGAATGTCCTTTAACAGATGAATGTTGGAGTTTTCTCCCAGAACATAATGTATTTACTTTATATCGTGCAGGAAAAAAATCATTAGAATTATTCAATTCAGGAATAAATGCAATTAAAGATATACCTACAGGAATAAAACTTACAAAAGCACAAGAAGTGCAATTAAGATGTAGTGATGGAAGTACATATATAGATAAAAATGCATTAAAACACTTTTTAGAGAATTTAAATTATCCTTTATATTATCTTGACTTTGAGTCTATTCAACCAGCAATTCCTATGTTTGACAATAGTAGACCATATCAACAAATATGTTTCCAGTATAGTTTACATGTAGAAGATAAAGAATCAAATGTCAATCATTTCTACTTTCTTGCAGATGGTAAAGATGATCCAAGAATTTCTTTTCTAAAAAGTCTTAAAAATCATTTAGGCTCATCTGGTGATATAATTGTTTATAACAAAAGTTTTGAAATAACTAGATTAAAAGAACTAGCGCAAGACTTTCCAGAATATGCAGAATGGGTAAATGGGATATTACCAAGAATTGTTGATCTTTTAGACCCATTCAAAAATTTTTATTATTACAATTCTACTCAAAAAGGAAGCGCAAGTATAAAGAAAGTATTACCTGCAATAACAGGAATGAGTTATGATAGTTTAGAAATAAATAATGGCTCAGATGCTTCATTACTTTATGAAGAAATAACATATACTGATGTAGAAAAAGCATATAAAGATAAAATACAACAAGCATTACTAGAATACTGTAAATTAGACACCCTAGCCGAACTAGAGATTATCAAGAAGATGAAGGAGATAGTAAAGTAGGGAAAAAGTTTTATAACTTATTATTAAATATACCTAAAAATGGATAATCAAACAAACATAAATGAGTTAAAAGAAAAAATAAAAAAGTTCTGTGATGATAGAAATTGGGATCAATATCATAATGCAAAAGAATTAGCAATAGGCATAATTACAGAGGCTGGAGAGTTATTAGATATATTTAGATTTAAATCAGAAAAAGAAATTGATGAAATGTTTAAAGATGATTCTAAAAGAACACTAATAACAGAAGAAATTTCAGATATATTTTATTTTATTTTAAGATTAGCTCAAAGATATAATGTTGATTTAGTCACAGAATTAGACAAAAAAATGGAAAAAAATAATAAAAAATATCCTGTTGATAAAGTTAAAGGATTAAATAAAAAGTATACGGAGTATTGAGCATGCATATTAAGGCATATAATTTTACAGAGGCAGAAGTAAAAAGCATATGTGATAATAATAAAAGATTACTAAGTTGGCCCATTGTTTACATACTTGAAAATGGAAATAATTGGTATGTGGGAGAAACAATACATGTGTATAACCGAATGAAAGAACATCTAAAAAATGAATCAAAGAAAAGATTAAAATTTAACAAATGTCATATAATTGAAGATGAATACTTTAATAAATCAGCAACTCTTGATATTGAGTCTTTATTAATAGAATTTATGACTGCTGAAGGAAAATTATTACATAATGCTAATGCAGGATTAAGAAAGCATAATTATTATCAAAAAGAATTATATGAGTTAAAATTTGAAAAAATATGGACTCGACTATTAGAAAATAAATTAGTGTCTAATAAGTTACTTGATCTAAAGAATAGAGATTTATTTAAGTATTCTCCATACAAAACATTAACAGAAGATCAGTATGAAGTATTAAATGAAATAATAAATAATCTTGAATCAGGAATAAAAATTCCAAATCTTATTGTTGGTGGACCAGGTACTGGAAAAAGTATTTTAGCAATATATATCATTAAATTCCTTGCTCACCATGAATCTTTCAATAGTTGGAATATTGCCCTAGTTGTACCAATGACTTCTTTTAGAGAAACTCTAAAGAAAGTTTTTAAGAATATCTCACTTTTAAAAGCATCTCAAGTTATTGGACCAAGTGAAGTATTTAATAAGCAGTATGATTTATTGATAGTTGATGAAGCACACAGGTTAAAGACAAGAAAAAACCTTGGTGCTGGTGAATATAAAATATTTGACAATAATAATAAATTAATTAATAATGAAAAAGGAGATCAACTGGATTGGATTTTTGAAAATTCTAATCACCAAATACTCTTTTATGATCAGAATCAAAGTGTTAGACCAGCAGATCTTCCTAATTCCAGATTTAATAGAAATTTATTTAATGTTTTCAAATTAAAAACTCAATTAAGAGTTAAAGGTGGAGAAAACTATATTGATTTTATTGAACATTTCTTTAATAATGAAATTATTTGTCTAAATGATATAAGAGATTATGAATTTAAAATTTTTGATGATATATATGAGATGATAAATAAAATAAAATTGCTAAATGCAGAAGAAATTTCGTCAGGTGCAGAATTTGGTTTATGTAGGGTAGTTGCGGGATATTCTTGGGAATGGATATCAAAATCAGATCCTTCAAAATATGATATAATTATTGGTAACGTAAAACTAAGATGGAATTCTGTAAATAAGAACTGGGTAACTTCACCAAATGCAATTAATGAAGTTGGATGTATTCATACTATTCAAGGATATGATCTTAATTATGCGGGTGTTATAATTGGTCCAGAATTATCTTATGATTTTGATAAAAAAGAATTTGTTATTGATCCAAAGAAATATAAAGATAGTAAAGGAAAAGCATCACTAGAAAATGCAGATGATTTACGTAGATATATTCTAAACATTTACAAAGTATTATTAACAAGAGGTATAAAAGGAACTTTTGTATATATATGTGATGATAACTTAAAAAAATACTTTCATTCTTTAATTAAAATATGATTGCTCTGAAAAAGTATACCAATGAGTAGATGAAATAATTACGTGATCTAATAAATTTATTTTAAGTAAATTAGCTGCTTTTTTTAATATAAATGTAACTTCTTTATCTTCAATTGAAGGCTCACAATCACCACTTGGATGGTTATGAACTAATATAATTGAATTAGCACTATTTTTAATAGCTTCCTTAAAAACTTCTCTTGGATGAACTAGAGAACTATTTAATGTACCAATAGAAACAAGTTCTTTTTTAATAACTCTATTCTTAGTATCAAGTAGCAATGCATATAAATATTCTTTTTTCTTATCTCCAAGTTCACTAGCAAACATATTATAGACATCTTCAGCTTTTTCAATAACAGGCTTAAAACCTTTCTTAGAAACCCACTCTGTTAATTTAAAGATTTCATACATTGCTTTAATACGCCTTGCACTAATTTTACCTACTTCCTTTTCTAATTCATTTAGTGAAACATCATAAAGTTTACTTAAACTATATTTTTTAAGTAATTTATTAGCTACATCAATTGCATTATTATTCTTATCGCCACACCAAATTATTAAAGACAATAATTCAGCAGGATTTAAACTTTCAACCTCTCTAAATGATGGCCTGTTCCACCAAGGCATTTCTTTTATTTTCATCTTAATCTATCCATAATATTTATATTAATTTTAGAAAATGCAAACCATTTCTTTCCAAGATCTTTTAGTGAAGCACCTATATGGTATACTTGACCATCTATTATTAGAAATCGATCATGTGATCTCTCAAACTTCTTAATCTCTAAATTGTTATATTGCTTGTTAAACTTTTCTTCAGCTAATAATAATTTATCAGAGATATTTAAAGTATAAATAATTACATTTACAACTTTCTTTTTATTAGAAAGCAATGTCAAAACATTTTCATCAATAAAATTATCAATTAAGATAATCTCTTTTTTTGCAGATTTAATCAAATCAACTCCAAATTTATGTGCATCATAAATCTGCCCATCATAAAATATGCCTTGATTAGGTGTTAATTGCTTGCTTTCAATTGCATTGAATATTTTGTTAAAGTTATCATCATGTTCAATTTGTTTTCTTTCAACTTTATCTAATCTCATAAAAACTTCTGCATTTTTTATCAAAAAATGTCTCATTGCAACAAATGCTCTCATTATTAAAATATTCATTTGAATAGCTTTCTTGCTACTAAGAATACCTGATAAAGTAGCAATTCCTTGTTCTGTAAATACATATGGAAAATACCTAATTCCTCCCCATTCTGAACTTGAGGTCGCAAATTGCGACTTCAAGATTTCATTAAATTCAAATTGATTTAATTGAAAGCAGAAATCTTCTGGAAATCTCTCAATATTTCTTTTAACTTGTTCATTTAGCCTTTTTGTCTTTACACCATACAGTTCAGCTAAATCTCTGTCAAGCATTACTTGCTTGCCTCTAATTGTGTGGATTTTATTATTTATTTCAGTTTTTAAAGCTATATTCATATTTTATTTGATAACAAGCTCTTTAATATACTTATCGTCGAGAAATCCGAAAGATTTTGAAAGAAATCGAAAACATTTCAAACAAAACTAAATATGTTCCACCAGGGCATTTCTTTGATTTTCATAAAAAAACAAGAAATTAGTGTTTAATATACTTTACCTAAAATTTTCCGAAATATTTTCAATAGACATATAGGCGTGAAGTATTTAAAGTAAAAGATATTTAGTCAAAGAATGGGTAAAGATAAGTCATTAATTGTCTTTGAAGACAAGAAAATACGCAGAACTTGGTTTAATGAAGAGTGGTGGTTTGTTGCTATTGATTTAATTGAAGTCTTAACTGATTCAAAAAATCCTTCTGGATATTTAAAAGACATGCGAAGAAGAGATGATTCTTTTAATGAAGGTTGGGGGCAAATTGCCACCCCTCTTTTAATGGATACAAAAGGTGGTAAACAAAGAATAAATTGTGTGTCTATAAAAGGAGCTTTTCGGCTTATACAATCAATTCCTTCAAAGAAGGCGGAACCTTTCAAACAATGGCTTGCACAATTAGGACAAGAAAGAATAGATGAAATAGAAAATCCAGAACTTGCACAAAATAGAGTAAAATAATATTATGAATTAAAAGGATATCCTAAAGACTGGATTGATAAAAGACTTAGAGGGATTGCAGTAAGACAAGATTTAACAGAAGAATGGAAAAAAAGAGGAATTACTCAAAAAAGAGATTTTGCTATACTAACTAATGAAATACATACAGCAACATTTGATATCCCTATAAAAGAACACAAAGAAATAAAAAATATTCCTAATAAATCAAAGATTAATTTAAGAGATCATATGAGTGATTTAGAACTTATTTTTTCAATGCTTGGCGAAAGACTAACTACTGAGATATCAAAAAAAGAAGAGCCAAATACATTTGGTAAAAACCAAGAAATTGCTAAAAGAGGAGGTAATGTTGCTGGAACTGCAAGAAAAGAAGCTGAGAAAGAATTAGGTAGAAATGTTGTAACCTCAAAGAATGCAAAACAAATACGATTTAGTAAAAAATTAAATTAAAAGTTCATTTTTAATTATTCCAGAACCTAATTCATCAGCAAAACCAATTTACAACACATTCTCTAAAATTTCATCACCGTATTTTTGTATTTTAACAGGTCCAAGTCCAGGTACATCTTCTAAATCACTAAGTGTCATAGGCATTCTTTGTGCAATTGCTTCTAAAGTTGTATCATGCATAATCATATAAGCTGGTATTCCTTGATTTTTACTAGATTCATATCTCCATTTTTTTAATCTTGAGACTACATCTAATGATATTCCATTTAGATTTTTCCCTGTTACTATTTGCTTTTTTACACTATACTTATTCATACTAAATAATTCAATCATTTTTGAAGAAATAAAATAACTCATAGAGCCTGTATATGTTACATACAAATAATCTTTTGCACGACTTAATGCAACATAAAACAATCTTCTTTCTTCTTCCTCTTTATCGTATTCTTCTATTTTAACTAATTCAATTATGGGGTGTTCATTACCTCTGCATGGAAAATTATTGGTATTAGCACCTGCGATAAATACGACTTTTGCTTCTAAACCTTTAATTGCATGAATAGTTGCTAAAGTAATTTTCTCACTATCAATGTTATCATAATTTTTATTATTTGTTTCTTCACTTCTAAGTATATGCTTAATATTTCTTATGTTAAAAAACTCACTAATTTTATTTAATAATTTATTAGTTCTTGCAAGTACAAATATCTCATTTCTTGGAATATCTAAATTAGTTATTCTATCAGCAATAAATAGAAACTCAGAATCTTCATTTTTAAAGCCAAGCAAAGAAATATTTTTATCCCCTTCTTTATCTGTTTCTAAATCTGGTAAGTTCATTGGTTTAATAGTTTGATTTATTAATTCAACTATGTGCTTTGTTGATCTATAATTCTTTGTAAGATTAATTATTTCACATTTAGGATATTTTTGTTTAAATTCTAGTATATATTTAATATTAGAACCACGCCAACCAAATATAGATTGTCTTGGATCTCCAACACAAAAAAGATTTTCTGGATGGATTAATTCTATTAATTCAATTTGTGTAGCATTAACATCTTGAAATTCATCAATCAAAACATGACTATATTGAGGTATTAAATCTTTTCTTATTTTAAAGAATTTAACAGTATCAATTAACTGATCTGCAAAATCTCTAAGTCCTTGTTCCTGCATATATTTATCAATTAAGTTACATACATTAAAAACCAATTCTGCACTTTTTTTATGTTCATAATTTAAATCTTTAAAAGAAATATCATCAGATGATTGATTTTTAAATTTTAAATAATCACGAATAAAAAAACAATCCGCTCTAAAAATATTAACAAGTTGCTCATTTGTTTTTCCTCGTCTTTGAGAAAAAGTAAAATAAACATTTATTGCAGAACTAATGTTCATTCCAATTTCTGATAAAGCACGATTTATTAAAACAATTTTATCTCTATAAGATAATACTTGCATCTCTTTACCATATACTTGATTATTATATTGTTTTAAAAATTTCTCACAAAATGAATTAAAAGTTTGAATATTAACACCATAAATTTGATTTTCAAATAATCTTTTTTCCATCTCTTGTCTTGCTTTTCTTGTAAAAGTTATTGCTAATATCTCGCTTGGATTAACTGACTTATATTTAATTAAAAATTCAATTCTTTTTGTTAATACTGTTGTTTTTCCAGAGCCAGCACCTGCAATACATAATATTTTATCATTGTTACATATGATTGATTTTTTTTGATAATCATTATATCCTTCTAAAGCTTTACCAAATGCCTTGAATGTTTCCTTTTCCTGTAAAGTTATTTCAACATTTTCATGGTTTGATATAGTCACACTTTTGTTTAAAGTAGGATTATCTAGTTCATTGTAACCTGCATCTGTAACTTCTAACACTTTCCAGAATTTATTCTTAAGAGCAGGAACTTGAACAATTAATTTATTTATAAGAAGTCTACTTATTATACCATCTAATTCTTCTTTACTATAACCTAAACAGCCAAAAGTCTTTAATTTATTAAGTTTGCATTTAATTATGGACTCATTTTTAGTATTCCCAATCATATAATCTATAAGTAAATTCTTGCCTACAGGAAAAGGAATCTCCTTTAATGATTTGATTATCCATAAATATTCAGTATCTTTTGTAATTTTAGTACTTTTAGGAACAATTAAATTACCATCTTTATCAAATAACATAAAAAAACAAAAATTAAATTACTTTTAAAACCTTTGATTAAGCATTTAGAGTTTCTAAAATATATATTATAGAATAAAAATAGTGTGAGAGAGGGGATTCGAACCCCCGAACCCACTAAGAGACAGGATATCTTCCAAAGGAAGAATGCTCATTTACAGATGAGCGATCTCATTGTGACTTAAGTCCTGCGCATTTGACCAGGCTTTGCTACTCTCACATATATTTTTAATTCAAACCATGGTTTATTTAAATAAGTTTCTCATAATATATATTAATATTGCACATGTTTTTTTAAAGTATTATAGTATTTCATCTTTATGCTAGATTTCAAATTTAGTGAAAATGATATTTATAGGGAAATAAGACCTTTTGGTGACATAGATATAGAACAAACAGTAAAATCCCTTAAGCGTAGTTTTTTATTTAGATATTTTTTTGATATGGGTTTAAAATCAGTTTTTGGAGATAATAAAAATACTATAAAAATAGAATTTTTCTCAGCAACTTCTGTTGAAGACATTGAAAATTTAGCTTTTCAAGGAATTCAAGAAATAGTTAGTTCTGCTGACTTTAATATAGCAGGAATAACCAATCTGGATAAATCAAGAAATTATATTTTTATGTCAAATCATAGAATTATTATAAAAGACCCTTTGTTTATTAATTATGCATTAAAATTAAATGGTTTTCAAACAGCTTTAGTTGGTATTGGTGAAAATTTAACAAAATTAGAACAAATAGAATCATTAGTAAGAATGAATAAATGCTTTATTGTAAGACGTACAAAAAATAATAATTTATCTAGCATTAAAAAACAATTTAACTTTTTATATCATGCACTTACAAATTCTAACTCAATATGGATTGCACAACGTGAGGGAAGAGCAAAAGATAGCAATGATTTTACAGATGAACGTGTTCTTAAAATGCTTTATATGCCTTTCAAAAACCAAGGTTTATCGCTAGATGACTTTTTGTCGCAAACTCCTATTGTTCCTGTTACATTATCATATGAATATGATCCTTGTGCTGTAATGAAAGCAAATGAGTTGCATAAAAAAACTGTTGAAAGTAGTTATACAAAGTCTAAATTTGAAGATATAAAAACAATGTGGCATGAGTTAAATAATAGTACAGGAAGAGTAACAATTAATTTTGCGAAACCAATATATGGTATATCAGACATACAAGAATTAGCTTCTAGAATTGATTATGAAATACAAACAAACTATCATTTATGGCCTTCAAATATCACTGCATATCAAATATTAAAAAATCAAAAACAAACTAATCCTGATAAAAAATTCATGAATACTTTTACACAATTACCTAATGAACTAAAACCTTTTTTTATTGCTATATATGCAAATCCTTATACTAATTTATTAGCGCACAAAAATAACTAAATTTATAATTAGTTTGTAATAGAATAAAGTATTTAAGTTATAATTTTTTGTTCAAAATAATGAAGAAATTAACATCTATAGTAACATTATTATACTGTCTAAATGCTTTTTCAGATACTCCCTCTGAAAACTACAAACAACTTTCTAAATCTGATCCAATAAATATTACCCAACAAAGAGCACTAACTACTCCTTATCCATTGTATGAATATATTTATCTCCGTCCTGATTTAGCAGGGTTATTAGCAAAAGAATTTGGAAATTCAATCTACGAAGTAACAATGATTACCGAAAGTAATTATGTAATAAAATCTTCTGAAATGGAAGCAAATGTTCATATATTAAATATTGAAGATAATAAACATGATTCTTCTATAAGATATTATATTGAAGGGCATGTAAATCCTCTTTACATAAAAATAGCTTTTGAAATGAATTTAGATATATCTGCTACTAATAATCATCCAGGCGTATCTTATAATGTAAATATTGAAACCTTACCTAAACGAAGATGGCTTTCATGGCTGGTAAGAATTTTAGATGGTCACGTTGGAAGAAATCTTGAGATGATAACTAACTCAGTTGATGATACTGCTATGATGATCGAGACTAAACCTTTAGAAGTAATAGAAAAATTAGATCAATTATTTAAAACAAATCAAATAAAAACTAATGATTATTATTTTCTTAGGGGAATAATGACTTATTGAAGTTCAAGATCATGAGCAAGGTCTTTTAACAAATTAAAACTTTCTAATGCAATTCCTAATACTGCCTTAGCAAATTTATCATATTCTGCTTTTATTAAATATTCAGAAATCCTATTAGCAGGATCATAAACACTATTTATTAATTCATTATTAAATTGATCAACTCTACCAAATGGTTTCCCAATAACCCATCTAAATGGTTTTTCTTTCTCATTCGCAATAATACCTTTTGTATAATCATTATTATCTACAAACATACCATATATGCATAATGCTATTTCTGAGTACCCTAATTCTAGATTTCTCTCTGATCGTTCAAATTTTAGTGGAAATCTTGGTAATATATTAACTTCAAGTTCCATTTCATCTAACGTTCCAAATCTTGCTTTTCTACAAGGAACTCGTAATCCTTGGTAATTTCCTGTTCTTATTTCATCTTTGATAATATGCCTTAAGTGTTTTCCAAACTTTTTATACTCATCATTTATTCTTTTTATCTCTCTTAAACTTCTGCATTGGTATTGTTCGGCAAGTTCATCTATTCTCCCAATTCTAATACCCATTGTTTCATACAATTCCATATTTTCATGCAGTGTCTCTGGCTGAATTCCTTCAAACATTGATCTTTCAAAATCTTGTGAAATTGCTTCAAGTCTTTGAATTTGATTCATTCTGTCTTTGATATATTTCTCAATATCTTGCCTAGAAATAGTTCTTCCAAATGATGCATTTATTAGTCTTTCAAGAGCATGAAATTCTCTTAGAGCTGATTGCTGAAGCGAGTCAAGCAAATCTTCAGGGTTTGATTTGTTATTAGTTTTATCGTCTTGCACTTTTATACACTTCATTAAGCTCTTTTTTTACTAAATCCTTTCTGTGAAATATCATATCCACATGCAATTGCAAATGTTTGAATGATTGGATATCCAAGTATTGAGTCAGGCTCTAGTCTCATATTTTTTCCATCCCATAAATAATAATGCGCAAAATCCTTACTATCTTTAGGCTCAAGAACTAATTTTTTCATTTTTATGTCAATCCATTGTTTACTTTCTGCATCATAATTCCAATGATGCCTCCAAATCTTTTCATACAACCCTGAATTCTCATTTAATTTCCAACTAGGATCAACTTGCATTCTTGATTCAAGCATATGATGGCCTTTAACAACATACACTTCTCCAACTTCAGTTAATCTACATGCTTCAGCAAAAAAAGGTCCAACATAATAACACAAATTTTCTAATAATATTTCTGGGAAATTTTGATGAAGATCACGATGCATTTCTCGAGCAGCTACATCTAATCCTTCTGTATATTTGTGTCTATTATCCATAAAAATTTGTCCTAATTTACAACAGATTTCAAGATTAGTTGTTTCAGCAGCTACCTTTTCAAATTTTTGAATATAATCTTCAATATCAAATGCTGTTTCAATAATGTGCTTCATAGCTCTATTATTTTAGGATTATTTATATATTTTACTACCAATGAGTGTCAAATAAATATAGTTCTACTTAAGTCATATACTACGTGTAGTTAAGGAATATACCTATTTAAGACATATATTGCTATCAGTTAAGACTTATATACATATAATATTGGTTAATTATTTAAATTTCCTATTAATTTTTCAGTATATGGAACAATCAATATGGAAATATGCACTGGAAAATGCAGTAAAGTTCAAAGGTAAAGCAAATCCCGGAGCTGTAATTGGAAAGATATTAGGTGAATTCCCAGATTCAAAGAACGATATGAAAGCTACATCACAATTAATTAATTCTATAATTAAACAAGTTAATGAATTATCTTTAGATGACCAAGAAAAAAAACTTTTAGAAATTGATCCGGATTTTCATGATAAGCAAAAGGAGCAACGTCAGCAAAGACAAGAGCAAAGAAAAGAATTACCTGAATTAAAAAATGCAATCCAAGGTAAAGTTATTACACGAATGGCTCCGGAACCATCAAAATATAATCATATAGGACATGCTATGTCATTTTTATTAAATTATATGTACTCAATAAAGTATGGTGGAAAATGTATTATTAGGTTTGATGATACAAATCCCGAATTATCAAGACAAGAATATGTAGAAGCTATGCGACAAGATGTTTTGGAATATCTAAATATTAAAGCTGATAGCGAATTTTTTGCATCTGATTATATGGATGATTTTATATCAAAAGCAGAAATTTTAATTGACCAAGGTAAAGCATATACTAGCAATCAACCTTCTGAAGAAATCTCAAAATATAGAAGAGAAATGAAAGATCATCCTGATCGTGATAAATCAATCGATCAAATCAAAAAAGAGTGGCAAGAAATGAAAAAAGGTAATTCTGATTATTTAGATTTTACTTTACGATTAAAGATAGATATGCAACATAAAAATGCTGTAATGCGTGATCCAGTAATCTTTCGAATAATAACTGATACACATTATCGTCATGGTGATAAATACAAAGTATGGCCTATGTATGATTTTGAGTGTGCATTAATGGAAGGTATTTTAGAAATAACTCATGTATTGCGTAGCAATGAATTTGATAGTAGAATTGAATTACAAGATTACATACGTAGTCTTTTCAATCTTTCTAATCCCACTATAAGGCAGTATGCAAGAACAAATGTAAAAGATGCAACTACTAAAGGCAGAGAAATTCGTGATTTGATAAGTACTGGAGAATTTATAGGATGGGATGATCCTCGTCTAATAACTTTACGTGCATTAAAGCGTAGAGGTATTGTTAAAGAAGCTTATTATGAATTAGCAAAAGTAATTGGTATGTCAAAAACAACTTCAGAGTTAGATTTTAGTGTTATTGCTGCAATAAATCGGCAATTGCTTGACGAATCTGCAAAGCGTTTCTTTTGTATAACAAATCCAGTTAAAATAGCAATCGAAGATGCACCTTCCTTAGAGGTAAATCTTAAATTTCATCAACATAAAGAAGAAAGAGCAAGAAAATTTATTACCAATAATACTTTTTTAATTGAGAAACAAGATTATGATAATATAAATGATGGTGATATGATACGATTAATGGATTGTCTTAATTTCAAAAAAGAAAATAACAATTTTAAATATGTTTCAACAGATTTAGAAGACTACAAAAATAATGGTAAATCAGTAATTCATTGGCTTCCTTCTGATGATAACGTTGATATTGAAATTTTAATGCCTGATTGCAAAACAATAAATGCTAAAGCAGAATCAAATATACTTAAACTTGAGCAAGGTTCAGTAATTCAGTTTGAACGATATGCATTTTGCAGACTTGATTCAAAAAATGATTCCGGGCAACCAAAAATGATATTTTGGTACGGGCATCAATAATTAACTACTAATTGGTAATAACAAAACGAAAAGTTTATAAATCAATTTCTTTTAATATGGTAAATGACAGATTTAGTTGATAGTCGAACAATTGACGAATTTTTAGATTCATTAGATGAAGCAATGTATGCGGACAAAGAACTTTATGATTTTACACCAGAGCAATTAGTTACTATTGGTAATATTTTATTTGATTTCTTTGATTCAGTAATGATAGATGGACAAGAACCATTAAGTGCTTATAATACAATTTATAATCAATATCAATTAGATGAAAGACTAGAAATAGAATTTGCTAATATTGCAAATCGTGCAGATGCAGGTTTTAGGGCAGTTAAACTTATAAGAGAAATTACTCAAGATGATCCTAAAAAAATGTATAGCTTGATATATGGTGGTACTGTACCAGAAATATTAAGCGTAGATTTTACACCTTTACATATTAATTTTATATTGCCTGAAAAACATTTTGAGAAAAGACGAAATGTATTAGGAACTGCTTATTCGATTATGAATTATGATTTAGAAAAAGAATGCTTAGAATTTATTTCAGATACTAAAAAAGGTAAAAAGTCTAAAGCAAACCTTGCAGGATTAGTTGCATCAATAAATGAAGCTGGTATTCAAAGACAAATTCCTGAAAATAAATCTTCTTATGATCTATTTTTTTTATCTTTATATTCTAATATAATTGATGAGTCAGTTGTAAGACTACATGAGCAACGTCATGTCCTTGAACATTATATACATTCTTATGTTGATTATAGCCATGAATTAGTTGCTGAGGTTTTTTCAGAACTTCAACCTAGTGAAGCTTCTTTTCAACGTGCTGCAAGAATTAATTATGGGGAAGATTTAGAAGAATTAAAAACAGTAATAGAAAGAAGTGGTCTTAAGAGAGTTCCAGAAATAGTTAGCGCAGAGTTAAAAAGAACAATTGCAATAAAACAAGCTAAATTTGATCAATTGCATAATCTTGATCCTCATTTAGTTGAGGAGATAATTGACACTGGTTTTTGTAGAGATAAGTTATCTTATATGCTTTCTTATGTTCCAACTGAAGATTTATCAGAAACATTAATAAAAGTAAGGGATTATTTAAAACAAAAATGAGCAAAGAATTATCATTTATTGTTGTTATAGGAAAAGATAGAAAAGGTATTGTAGCTAAAGTATCTAATTTTCTTTACAAGAATAATATTAATATTGAAGAAATATCACAGCAAGTTTTAAATGATTATTTTGTAATGACTGCAGGTGTTGATGTGCAAGATTCTAAAATATCTTTACAAGAGTTACGCGATCAACTTACAAAACTTGGCGAAAAAATGAATTTAAAAATACAATTACATCATGAGAAAATATTCAAGATGATGCATAGAGTATGACAACATATAAAATATATAATAATCTTGTTATAATTAATAATATTGAGAAAGTGAAATAAAATGACAATCACAACAGAGGAATTCTATGAGACAGCTTCTATGATTGTAGACCAAAATTTTGATATAAGAACAACTACGCTCGGTATAAATCTAAAAGATTGTATTCATTCTGATTTTAACAAATTTAAAAAAAAAGTGTATGATAAGATATATACTAATGCAAAGCATTTAGTTACTGAGGCAAAGAAGCTTGAATTAAAATATGGAATTCCTATAGTAAATAAACGTATTAGTATTACTCCTATAAGTTTAGTTATGGAAACACATGCAACAAAAGAAAAATATCTTGAGATGGCCATAACTATAGATAAAGCTGCAAAAGATGCCGGTATTGATTTCATTGGTGGTTTTGGTGGAATGGTTCATAAAGGAATTACAAATTCTGAGAAAGTTTTAATCGAAAGCCTTCCAGAGGTATTATCAAAAACTGATCGTATATGCAGTTTTCTTAATCTTGGAACAAATGTTTCTGGAATGAATATTGATGCTATCAATTTAATTGGAGATATGCTAAAGAAAACTGCTAAAAAAACAAAAAATGGTATTGGCTGTGCAAAATTTCTTGCAATAGTTAATGCACCTGAAGATAATCCTTTTATGTCAGGAGCTTTTCATGGAATTGGCGAAGCAGATTATACATTAAATATTGGAATTAGTGGTCCTGGGGTAGTAAGAAGTGTTGTTGGAAAAAATAAAGAATGTGATTTAACTGAACTTTCAGAAGTTATAAAACGAACAGTTTTCAAAATAACAAGAGCAGGTGAACTTATAGGAAAAGAACTTGCATCAAACCTTAAAATTCCTTTTGGCATTGTTGACATTTCACTTGCACCTACTACAGCAAAAGGTGATAGTGTTGCTAGGGTAATTGAAGCTTTTGGTATTGAACATATTGGTACTCATGGTTCAACTTTAGCAATTGCATTACTAATGAATGCAATCAAGAAAGGTGGTGCAATGGCATCAGGAAATGTTGGTGGATTAAGTGGTACATTTATTCCTGTAAGTGAAGATATTGGAATGATTGAAGCAGTCCAAAAAGGTGCATTAAGTCTTGATAAGCTTGAAGCATTAACAGCAGTATGTAGTGTAGGTTTAGATATGTTTGCAATTCCTGGTGATACTCCTGCAGAAACAATTAATGCTATAATTGCAGATGAATTAGCAATTGGTGTTATTAATAATAAAACAACAGCAGTAAGAGTAATACCTGTTCCAGGGAAGAAAGTAGGAGATAAAGTAAATTTTGGTGGTCTCTTAGGTATTGCACCTGTTATGAAAGTTAATAAATACTCATCAAAAGAATTTCTAAAACGTGGCGGACGATTACCTGCACCAGTCACAAGCATGCGTAATTAATTTCTTTATAGTTATGCTCTACATAGTTTTTTAAACTAAATAATAATCTCATATATATGTTAAAAGAAAGATTTCAGTTAAGCCGAGAATTTACATATTGGTTCTACCAAGAGGCATTTGGTCCCGGAATAGTTTCACTGGATAAAAATTGTTTAGTTGTTACTAGTGAAATTTGTGATTTATTAAAATCAAATCACTTGAATCCTAAAACAATTCTTGCTAGGGGAGGATTTAATTCTCAAGAAGATATATCTTTAATTTTACAAACTGGTTGGGATTATGAGAATAGAGATGGATTGAGTAAAAGAGAAGAATCAACTTATGCACTACCCATTGAAGAGATGGATACTATTCATCGTTTTGATGATCCTGCAAATAATTCATTATTTTGGATAAGGCAAGCTATTGATAACAATAAATTTCCTGCATTAGTATTATATGATTTGAATCAAATGAGATTAAGTGGCAATTCAAGATATGCACAAGCAAAAGTTTATAATTTTCTGTATCCTCATAAAAAAAGAGATGCTTTAATTGGTATAATTGAGATAGATGTTGTATGATTAATAGCATTTATTTTCTATTACATAAAAACACAATTAATAAAAACTATATCTTTAATTAGCTAAATAATTAAAAAAGCAAATTCAACCTAAATTTTATGACAACTTTATATGAACAGTTGAGATTTATTGATTTTCTTAATAATGACATGTATTTTAGAATTAATAAGATTACTAGTGAAGCAGAAAAAGAAGCAGAAGAAGTAGGTTTAATTACATTTGAAACACATCGTACTCAACCATTATTTATTACAAGTCGATTAAAATATGATCCATTAGAAGAAGATAAATACAAAAAGCAAATCTTAGAAAGTTGGTCAAAAGATAGTAAAATTATGTCAAGAATAATAAATAATGTAAGTGATGGTAAAGAAGATCCGTTAGAAACAGATCTTAAAAAATTAGCCTTACCAAATTCTGGTTTGTTAAGACATTTACCAAGAAAAAGGGATAAATCATTAAATGATTATGTTGATCAAATGCAAGAACTTATAGGTGATTTAGATTGTTTACAGCATAGAGGTATTTTATATCCAGATAATCCAGTAAGTTCATTTTTAATTAGTGCTCCTTTTTTTACAGTATTATTCAGTCTGCCGGAAATTAGTCCTATTTCTATAAAACCTTTTTTAGGTGGTCTTGGTGTAGGTTTATTATATGGGGCTATTTCAATAAGAAAACCAAATTCAGAATTACCATGGAAAAAAGCTCAATATATTGATAATGAAGTTCAAAGATATTATGCACCGAAAACCAAATCTACCAATCAATTAACTCTTCCTCTTTAACTTTTGAAAAAATAAACTTCTTCTTTCCTTTATATTTTTGCCAATGATTTCTATTCTTTTCAAATAAATCAAATAATAATGCTGTGCTTAATCCATTATTACTTTCCTTTTGTTTATTTGCAATTATGGAAAGAATGTTACTTCTATCTTCTATAATTTTATCAAATTGCTTTATTTCAATTCCTGATGCTTTTGCAATCTTTGAACGTAATCTACTAGGTATTTTTGTTGTCGTTGTTATTTTTAATTTTGCATCATATTTGTATATTTGATTAAAACTAGGTTGGTCACCAGCTAAAACTTCAATTTCGGTTATTTCACTAATTACCCTTTTTTCATTACCTGTTTCATTTATTTTTTCTAAGACAACTACTAAATCTAAATCTCTAACCATATTCATTGGAACATTCATCGGTGAATTAGTTATTCTTGTTACTGTTTCTCTTGCATTTCTTGCATGTAATGTACCCATACACCCATTGTGGCCTGTGTTCATTGCACTAAATAATGTTCTTGCTTCTGCTCCACGAACTTCTCCAACCATTATTCTATCTGGTCTCATTCTTAATGCATTTTTTAACAATGAATCCATATCAGAATTTTTTCCAGAAAACATTGGAACTTTATTTTGTTGTATAATTCTTAATTCAGCTGTGTCTTCAATTGTAATTATTCTTTCATTTTGAGGTATAAGTACACTTAGTGCATTAAGAAATGTTGTTTTTCCTGATGCTGTACCTCCTACAACAAGCATATTGGTTGCTAAATGTCCTAAACCTTCTACAACAGTCCATAAAAATGCTGCAGTATTATTATCAATAATTCCTTGGTTTATCATGTCAATTATTGTAACAATTTTACTCTTAAATCTTCTTATAGTAAATGTAATTGTTCTAGTTGCTGGAGGAATCGTTATATTTATTCTACTGTTATCAGGTAAAACACCATCCATTACTGGTGCTTTATCACTTAAAAATTTATGATTAAAAGATGCAACATCTATTATGAATTTATTTGCTTGTTGAGAATTAAAATATAAATTTGTAGAAATCATATGGTGTTTACTATGCATTATCTTTATTGGCTGATCAGGTCCATTATACATTATTTCCTCAATATCATCATCTTGTAGAAGTTCATCTAAAGGATTCCCATGTTCAAAATCAATATGTAATTTATAGGTAATTATACCATTCTCTTCAATTATTCCCATTAAATAAACACCCCATATATGATTGGTCCTAATAATAAAAGATATGTAATATACAATACAATGCTAAAAGGTAAAATAATTATTGAACCTTTATAATCTTTAAAAACAAAATAATTAAGCATTGTAAATGTCAACATAAGAATACCTAAATAACCTTGCATAATTAAATCAACTTCTATGATTAGATCTTCGCTGGATAAAATACCAGCCAAAAAATAAAAAATAGCAGGCATTAAAACTATACCCATTACTTGTAATGTTGCAATAGCACTACTTGCTTTACTATCTATTTTTTTTTGCAGGTGATTAATCTCCCAAAGTTTATTTGATAAACGATTTAATGAATTAACTATATTGCCTTTTGATGTAAAAGTTAAACTTAATACCTCAGAAATATATAGTAATGTTTTATTCTTACCTGCTGCTCTTATCATTGCTTTATCTAATTCAACCCCATTATTAGTCAATTTTATGATATGATTAAAATATTTACAATCAACTTTCGTCATTGCAGTTTCAAAACTATCACCAGAGGTCATACTTTGAGCAATGTGTTTCATTGCATCTATAACAGAATCTTCTTCAGAATCTTGAATACCTTTTCTGATGTAATAGTAAACAATAATTGATATTGTTACTAATAGTAATGGGTATAAAATAAACTCAATCTTCATGATATCGACTCCTTAGTAATAGTATAATCAATAAAAATATAGTAACACCATAAAATATGTAATCTAAATTAGGTCTTGAAATAAATGCTACTTCTTCAAAACTACTTTCAATTAGTATTATAAAAAATATAAAAAGTGGTATCGCTGAGATAGACATACTTTTTTGAAGTTTTGAGGTAAGATTATCAATTAAAGTTTCTGCGCTTAAGTTCTTTTGTTTCATTATTTGTTCGCTTAAATCATTTAACATCATAGTTATATTTGCATTAGCATCAGCATTTAATATTGAAATAAATCTTTTCATGCTAGTATGCCTTTCATGTTCGTATCGTATCTGAAGCGCTTCTTGGTATGATTTACCTTTTTGAATAAGTTTAAGACTTTTTTTTGAAAAACTAGAAATATATCCAAAATTTTTATTTGCTAAATTAGATAATATATTTTCTCTACTATAACCTGATGCAAGGAGTGTTATTGAATATTCTATTGAAATCAGAATATTAGTATTCAAATTATTTGAAATAAGTCCCATATATATGTCCTAGAAATATGCATTTATATAGTTTATTCTATATTTGGAAGACTATGATAAAATTTTCTTAAACTTTATTATAACAATTAAAATTATAATTTATTAATTATACAATCAAAATATTTACCAAGAATTGTTTTACAAGCTTCATGATTTTCCATCCCACCTGTAAACACTGTAATATGGCTTGCTTGTTTATATAATGGATCTCGTTTTTGTAAAGCATTGTACATATCAATTAACTCTGAGACATACCTTTTCATATCATCTGTTTCAATTTTTGCATTAACTTCATCCATACTTAGTTGTTTTTGTAATGCACTACTTGATCGTGCATGAGCAAGATAAATTGCTTTACTTAAACCTTTATTCTGATGTCTAATAATTTGTTCAACAAAAGTAGATAATGATATATCCATTTCTTGTGTATCATTAAGCTTAGGTCTACTATTTTTTGATCTTGGATCATTTACTATTCGATATGCTAATTCAGATGAATTATACATTAAATCATTTGAAGGCGTAATATATACAACTACACCAAAATTTCTTAATAAATCAATATTTCTTTGACGATATTCTTCACCTTGGTCATGAGCAACTGCTCCACCACCTGGCGCATATACCATCATTTGTTGATTATCTGGTTTTGCTATCCAACTTATTGCATCTGATTCAATCTTTCGAAATTCTTGCCATCCTTTACTTTTTACAAAATCATCAATAGAAAAAATATTATAGCATTCTTCAATAGCTTCTACAGTTTCAACATCACCATCTTTAAATTTACAACCAAGCCATGAAGCTAATGTTATTCCTTTAGTTGTTTTTCCCGTACATCTTGGTCCTACCAGAATTAATGGTTCAAGTTTTCTATCCATATTTAATACAATTTCTTTTCACTTTTTAATATTTTCTATTTTAATTACTATTGTTCTAAATCGTTTTTATGTTACGGTAACAAATAATAATGTATGGTGTGTATTTTGTATCCGGAGGAAAAAATGGGATACAGTCTAAAAAAGAAGTTAAAAGTGCTAAAACATGTAAAAATGGGAATAACACCTATTGAACAGATAGCAAAAATAAGAAAAATACCAAAACAAACTATATATCGTTGGCTTAATAAAGCCAAAAAATTTGGTGCTCAGACATTAGAAAATAAGAAACCAGGTGCAAAAGAAATACACATTAATGTTACGGTTGAAAATTTAATTTCAGCGACATGGTCTGAGCACCAATTTGGGTGCCACAAAATGTGGCTAAAGCTCAAATCTAAAGGATTTGGCTTATCTGAACGTCAAATTCAAAAAGTCTACAGGAAATATGGATTAAAAATGAATCGTAGAGCAAGGCCATCACAAATAAAATTTGTAAAATATGAATGGCCAAAGCCAAATATGCTTTGGCATACAGATTGGACTAATTGTCCTTTTACAGGAAAGCAATTAATTGCTTTTATAGACGACCATAGCAGATTTATAGTTCATGCAGAATATTTTGAAAATGCTACAACTGAGAATACTCTTTTAGCTTTTATGAATGCAATGAATAAATATGGCAAACCTCAAGCTATCCTTACTGATAACGGTACACAATTTACGCCTGCAAGAGGCGAAATTGGACCATTTAGCAAATTTTGTGAGAATAATGGAATCAAACATATATTAGGAAGAGTCCATCATCCTCAAACAAATGGTAAAATAGAAAGATGGTTTGGAACATATAAGGTGGAATTTAACGTCGATAGAGATACTTTAGATTCATTCGTAAAATATTATAATGAGGAACGATTACATCAAGGAATTGGATATAAAATACCATTAGAGAGATACAAAAGTAACATTAATGCGGTTTAGATCAATTTTAATTACTATATAATACTAAAAACCCTTAAAAATACAAGTATATTCTTATTGTTATGGAATTAATCGAGATATTACCCTGGGAAAACACAAAACAACCACATTTAGTAAAAATACCAGGTTCAAAAAGTCATACTCAACGTGAATTAATAGTTTCAGCTCTATCTCAAGGCAGATCAACTTTAGATAATCTTTTAGAATGCGATGATTCAAAAGTAATGATTGGAGCTTTACGGAAATCTGGAGTTTATATTGATAATCCAAATGGTACTTATATAATTAATTCACAAGTAGATACTGGCTTTCTTGGTGATGTTGACGTAGGCAAAGCTGGAACTTCTATGAGGTTCTTGACATCTTATTTTGCAGCTTTAGGTGCAAACGTTATTTTACATGGAACAGAAAGAATGCATAAACGACCTATCGAAGATTTAGTTGAAGCTCTTAAACCTATACTTGATGGTGAGATTGTTGCAGAATCAATTAATGAAAAAGGAAAAAGATGTCCTCCTGTTAGAATAATTTCAAATGGACTTAAAGGTGGAGAAACAAAATTAAAAGGTGATACAAGTAGTCAATATCTTAGCTCCATAATGATGGCTGCTCCATTTGCATATAATGACATTATTATAGACATAGTAGGAGAACTAACATCAAAGCCTTATGTAGATATGACTATAGCAGTTATGCGAAATCATAATGTTCATGTTGAAAATCAAAATTATAAACGTTTTGTAGTCCAAGCTGGCCAAAGATATGAACCAAAAAAAACAATAATAGAAACAGATGCTAGTTCATTATCATATGTTTTAGGAGCAGGAATGCTAACTAGGACAGCTTGGGGCGCAAGTCTTGCAATGGATCTAAATCAATCTATACAAGGAGACTCTAAATTTAAAGATGTATTACATAAAATGAGTGCAAGAATACTTTGTGATCCTGATTATATTGAATTACGTGGTCCTAAAGTTATAACACCAATACCTGTTATTGACATGAATAACATGCCTGATTGTGTACAGACATTAGCTTTTATTGCAGGTTTTGGGGCAGGTTATACTAGAATCACAAATGTTGCAAATCTAGAAGAAAAAGAAAGTAAGCGTTTAACTACTTTACACACTGAACTTGGGAAAATAGGAATTTCTTCAGAAGTTAGACCTGATGGTATTATAATCTATGGAACAAATCCAAAAAATATGCATAGTGCAGAAATTGAAACATATGAAGATCATAGAGTTGCTATGAATGCAGCTATTGCAGGGTTAGTAATTCCTGGAATAAGAATTAAAGATCCAATGGTGACTACAAAATCATGGCCCACTTTTTTTGAAGATATGGGGATTCAATACAAAGTTATAAGATGATTCAGTCAATAAGTAAGATTAAATATAACAATATGCAGTAACATGGACATATTAGAATTTCTTGAAAAAAGAGCAAAACCTTGTAAAGAAGATAGACAACATAAAAAACTTTTAGATAATATTATTTCAAATCTTCCTTTTATAGGAATTAATGATCACCAATATATATTCCGTGAAGTTATAATTCCTAATGGTCGTGTTGATTTAATAGTTTTAACTGATGAAATTTATTTAATTGAAGCAAAAGTATTACGTAGTCATAACTCAAAATCAAATGCAACAAATGAATTAAATCGTCAATTACGTAAAGCATATGATTTCTTTTTGAGTGAGTATAACATTTCATGCAATATGGTAGGTGTTTTTAGAAATAAAGGTAGTTCAAGATTCAATTCATATAGATTAGATAAACCAATAGAACATTTACTTTATTCTGCAAATTTTATAGCATGATATATTTCAAAATCAAGATTTCCTTTTTTCCACTCATCCATATCAAGTCCAGCTTTTAATGACAAATTGTTTAGAAAATCTTCTTTATTAGGTAAATCATGCCATACTTGGGGAAGAAAAGTTGAATGTATTGGTCCTTTTTTTAAGATTACACCTTCATTACCTTTTATTTTTGACAATAAATCTTTAGAATCTTTATATTCTAATTTCTTTGGCTTTGTCAATATAGATATTGCTATTTTCAAACTTTTAATTTCGTTCTCTTTTACAGGAGCAAATCTTCTATCACGATATGCAGCACTATAAGCACATTCATTAACAGCCTCAAAGATAGGCATAATTGGGTCAATAAAACCAATACATCCTCTAAGTTCTCCATTCTTTTCAATTGTTACAAATACTCCCCTTTTTTCTTTTAGTGATTTGTATGGAACTTGAATATTATTTAGTCTTGATTCTATTATTGATTTTCTAGCTAATTCAAGCAAATATTTTTTCTCTTTGTTTGTATAATCTTTTTGGCTCATATTTTAGTAAATAGCATAACTTATATATAATATTTTAGGGCATAATTATTATTAAATATTAACTACTTTTTAGTAATAATTTAGTGAAAAATTTATAAAGAAAATAATAATCCTAACCATATGCTAACAGAGATAGAGTCGATAACTCCATATAAAAAAAAACGTGAAAAATCTGAGGAAACAAAAGAGTTATTTGGTGATTTAGAAACTCTTATGCAACAATCACTAAAAAAAAGGCCTTTACTCACTAAAATTATATCATCTATTAGAACAAAATTAGAGGATATAGAAATAGAAAACTACGCAAAAAATGTTATAAAAAATAATCCTAATTTTAAAGAGTTTGAAAAAAAACTAGCACAATACCTAAATAATATCCCCAGAAATCCTGCAATGAAATATTTATCAATTTTAATAATTCTTGATGAATTAAATTCCAGTTTTGAGCATCAAAATATTGAATTACCTGACAAAGTAACAGCATTAGATGTTGGCGCTGGAAAAAATTGGTTTTATGCTACTGCACTATACAACTTCTTACAAAATTATAGCAGTAAACATCCTAGGACAGTAAAGCTTGATGGAGTTGATGCATTATTGACAGAGAGAGATATAAGAAGATTTCACCGAGAAGTAGAAAATCAAGAAATAAATTTGATGCAAGGAAATGTTTTAAGTATGAATCATCAAGGAATGTATGACTTTATCTTTATGCATCGTATGTTAACATCACCAAGCCATTTTAGGAAATTTGGTCTTGAGCCAATAAGTATTCAGGATATAATTTTAAAATGTCAAGACATGTTGACTCCTTCAGGAGTTCAAATAATGATTAGTCCTCAATCTGCAGGAGAATATTATAGATTAGTTGGATACATCCCTGAAGAAAGAAGATTAAAAGAATTGAATTATGCTGTGAACATGGGTGATGATACATTAAATGAGCTATTTACACCTGGCTTGTTCCGTACATATAGAGATGGGATTTGTATTTTAAAAAAGTAGAAAATTTCTTTAAACTATAATTCATTCAAAATTAAATTCTCCTTCAGATATTATTTCATTTATTTTTTTTCTATCTGATGGAATTTCTCTTTCTTGCAATTCCAGTGAAAGATTTTTAATGTCTCCTTTTTTTCCTATTGCAATCATACATTCAATATTCCAATTATCATCAATATTAAAAACTTCTTTAGCTTTATCTTTTTCAAAACCACCCATAGGGTGTGCAACAAACCCTTTGTCAACTGCTTCTAAAAGTAAATTTTGCATTACAGCTCCAGCTTCTAAGGAATGTGCTTTATGTGGTTTATTTTGATAATATGAGAATTTTCTAGATACAAGTAATATTAATACAGCTGCATTCTTACACCATATTTTATTTCCTTCCATAAGCAAATCAAAAAATTTGTCCCAATATTGTGTTTCACGTTTTGCATAAATAAATCTCCATAATTGATTATTCATTCCAGAAGGTGCCCATCTTGCAGCTTCAAATAGAGACATTAAATCTTCTTCAGTTATAGTTTCACCTGACATTGCTCTTGCTGACCATCTGTTTATTATTATAGGGTTTATTTCATAATCTGATTTTCTCATTTTTTCACCAAAAAGAGAAAAAACTTTATCATTAATAAATGTTAAGAAAGATTAAACATGTAATAATACTTTAAATATATTTCAAATCATTAAAATCAAAATCATACCAACAATCCCTATAATTGAAGCATATATTAAACTAGGGATTAATGTTACACGAAGTATTTTACTTTCTTGACCTGCAATCCCTACAGTACTACATCCTGCTACAATGTTATGTATACAAATCATATTTCCTACTGCACCACCTACTGCTTGTAATGCTAAAAGTAGTGCAAGATTTCTTCCTAAATCATTTGCTATTCCTTCATGTAAGGCTGAGAATAAAATATTTGATACAGTATTACTTCCTGAAATAAATGATCCTAAACTACCTATAAACGGAGCAACTGCGTACCATGCAACACCAACCATCCCAGCTAAGGCCTCTGCTGGAATTATAAGCATACTTTTCATACCAGCATTACCTGAGTTAAGTAAAACTTTTACAAGTATAATTGTAAAAATTAGAGTTATTATTGCAGGAACTAATTTTCTAAAAGTTGAATAAAATGATTCAACAACTTCTTTTGTTTGCATTTTAAAAATTATTGAACTTATAATTGCAATAATTATAAAAATAGTTCCAGGATGGTATAATATAAAGTTATTATATGTTATAGTTGTTCCAAACAATTCAGGAACAGTAATTGTCACTTTTCTTATTAAATCATAAATCCCTAATGATTTTATTCTTGTTATTATTAAAATAATTGCAACCATAAAATAAGGTAGCCATGCAATTAATGTACTTTTCAAGTTTACTTCAATACCTTTCTCACTAATATGCTTATGTACTTTTTCATCAATACTTTTCTCTAAATCAAAATGCCATTCTTTTTTTGGCATTAACCATTTTTTCTTTGCAAAAATAATTATTATAATAAGGGCAGTTATTGCACCAATTATGCTTGGTAATTCTGGTCCAATATATATTGCTGTTAATGTATATGGTATAATGAAAGATATGCTGCCAACAAATGCAAAAGCTGTAGCATCAAACCCTAATTTCCATGATTTTTCTTTAGTAAAAAATCTTGTTAAGATAAGAATTGCAGCAAGTGGTAAAAACAATGCAACAATACTATGAAGCATTGCAGAATATATTGCAGTCTCTCTTAAAATTGCTTCAGAGATACCTGGGATTGCTGTAGGTATTCCATAACTTATTGGGACTCCGACAGCACCAAATGTTGTAGGAGCGGTATCAAACATCAATGGTATCGCAACAGCTGCTACTGTTGGATAACCTAGTGCTACAAGTAATGGTGCAACAATTGCTGTAGGTGTTCCAAATCCAGCAATACCCTCAAGAAAACAAACAAATGCCCAACCAATTATTACAAGCTGAACTCTACTATCTTTGCTTATAGATTTTAAGTTTGCAATTATTACATTTATTCTTTTACTTTTTTTCATTATTTCAATAAGTAAAAGTGCACCTATAACTATCAACATAATATCTAATGCAGTTAATGTTCCATCTGCAATTGAAGCAAAAAGCCAATCCATTGGCATTTTCCAGAATATAATTGCAATTATTATTGCTATTACTGCAGCAATAGGCATCACTTTTTTTGCAGGCATATTAAATATACCCATAAGTATAAGAACTAATATAATTGGCAGTATTCCTAAAGAAGTTAGTAATAAATCCATATCTTATTTCTAAGTTAATGCAATTAAAAATGTTATGGTATTTTCTAAAATTTATTTTCTTTATTCACTTTTAGCTTATCCATACAAAGATATATAATATAAATCTATTTTTTAAAATTATTAAGGAGGTTTATTTATGAAAAAAAGAGTATTAGAAAGATTAGCAACATTAATGATAGGTGCATTTGGATTAGTTGCTGCACTAGCTTGGAACGACGCTGTACGAGGATTATTTGCAGGTCCTTGTGGTTCAGAAAAAGCAGGTCCTTTATGTTTTATATCACAAGGAGGGCCATGGATTTATGCTGTAGTTGTTACAATAATTGCAGTCATTGCTACAATGTGGATTGGAAAACTAGCAGATAAAAAAGAAAAAAAATAGAATAAATATTTTGTTTTTTAATTTATTATTATGATTATTATAATAAGTATTTTTTATTTTATTCTTCAATTTTATTAAATCTATTAACTTCTTTCCCATCAACTGTAACTTTCTCAAAAAACATTTTTGCAGGTCTCACCCATAATTTTGTGTCAGAATTATAAAGTGGTTTATATATTACCATCTCTTCGAGTGTTTCAGAATTCTTTGCAATCCCAATAACTTCATATTCTTTTCCTTTGTAATGTTTATATTTTCCTTCTATTCTCCTTTCTACTTTTTCTTGTTCTTCTACTTCAATTTTTTGATTTTCTTTTTCCATTATTATCACTCATATAAAACAAAACTGGCATATCCAACAACTCTTTCTTTATCTCCTGAAATTTCTCCTGAGTTAGTATAGCATAATTTATTTATTTTCCATTTTTTTTGTTTTGCAATACTTATAATTGCTTTAATAGGAATCTCTCCGCATGCTTCTTTTATGTTTTTATCGTCTAGTTCTGAAATTGACTTAACAGTCTCATTATCAATTTTTCTGCATTCTTTATCATCATGGAAATGGCTTAAATCAGTACTTATAACAAGCAAGGTATCATTATCTAATAAAGGAAGTAACATATCTTTAACTTCTTTAGGATTAGCATCTCCAACAACTAATGGTATTATATCAAAATTTCTTAATACTGTTTGTAAAAAAGGAATCTGAACTTCAAGACAATGTTCTTCAACATGCGCTTCTTTCATTTCATAAAAATCATTTTCAGCAATATCAACCATACCTAATGGTGTTTCCCAACTTAAATTACCATCTGTAACAGGAGAAGTAATATATACTGTATGTGCAGGTCCTATAATTATAATTCTTTTGTATTTTTTATTTTCAATTAATTTATATGCATATGCTGCAACTTGTCCACTATAAATATATCCAGCATGAGGTACAATTATTGCTTTAATATTTTTATTTTTTATTTCATCTCTATTTTTATCATCAAATTTAACTTTATCAAGAAATTGTTTTATCATATTTTCTAATTCTTTTTTATCATTAGGATAAAACATCCCTGCTACTGCTGGTTTTTTGATACTCATTCCCATACACCTTTTATTTCAAAGTCACAATGACTACATTTATTTTCTTTTATTTTCATAAACTCAGCCTTAAAATAATCTCTTTTTATTAAAAGTTTATTACAATTTGAGCAATAGGTGTTACTTTTTTCATTGTTTATTACATTTCCTATATATACATATTTTAATCCTGCTTTCTTCCCAATCAAAAATGCTTTTTCAAGTATTTTTAATTTTGTTGATGGAATATCATTCATTTTATACATTGGGTGAAAAGCTGATATATGCCAAGGAATGTTACAATCAATTCCTGCAATAAACTCTGCAATTTTTTTTAATTCATTCTCACTATCATTTTTTGATGGTATTATTAATGTTGTAATCTCCATCCATATTCCTAATTTATGTATTGTTTTTATTGTATCAAGAACAGGTTTTAAATCTGCTTTACATATTTCTCTATAAAATTCTTGATTAAATGATTTCAAATCAATATTCACTGCATCAATAACATCTTTCATTTCTTTAAGTAATTCTATTGATTCATATCCATTACTCACAAACATATTTTTTATTCCACTTTTCTTTGCAAGTTTTGCAGTATCTAATACATACTCTGCAAAAATGGTAGGTTCATTGTATGTATACGCAATTATATCAACATTATTCTCTAAGCATTCTTTAACAATATTCTGTGGAGATAATTTATATCCATATTTTCCAATTTCAAAATCTAGTTGTTCAGTTTTTTTCTCTTTCATTAATTTATTTTTTATTTCTATAGATTTTTGTGAGATGTCCCAATTCTGACAGAATGAACATTGAAAGTTACAGCCAATTGTTCCAAAAGAAAAAACTTCTTTTCCTGGTAAAAAATGATACAATGGTTTCTTTTCAATAGGATCAATTGCTACACCAACAGCATTCCCATAAACTAAAACCATTAATTCTCCATCAATATTTTGTCTAACACTACATATTCCAGTTTGTCCTTTTGATATAATACAATACTGATTGCATGCTGTGCATTTTACTTTATTATCTTCTAACTTTTTATAGAACTTTGCTTGATGCATAATCTAGATAAATAATTTTAGTTAATATATAATTATGGGCATATAAGTTGCTTATGACCAATTTATTTATAAATTTTTAATTTTTATTTATTTTATGAAATATATTGGTTGGTATTTAGAGAGAATACAGATTGAAATGTCTCATTTTCCTACTACTGTGATCTCAGATAAAGATAAAAGGAAGGCTAATTCAATTCTTGATGACATTCAAAAATATGCTGATTCTTTATCTAAGATAATACATCATCCTAAATTTATTAAGATATTATTAAGGTTAAAGAATACTTCATATACTAAAACTAGATTTTTAGAGAGTGAGATTGAAGATTTGTTTAAAGATCTTGATCATATGCTTTATGTATTGGAATTATATATTAAAGAATTAAGAGAAATAATTCACAATCATCCTGAAAAATTAAAAGAAAAAGCAAAACAATTAGTTCAAATGATAGATGAAAAGTTTGGTGGTGAACGTGGTGAACTTAGAGATGTTTTTCAATCCACACTTCATTCTATAGATGAATTAAAAGAAATTATTTCTGATGAAAAAGAACTTAAAGAAATTCTTAAGTGATTAATCTAATCAATAATTAGAGGTATAGTTAATCTTCATAAACTTCTTTAGAAACAAACCTTGCAAAAGCAAGTATAACTGCTGTTTCAAGAAATTGTTTTCTAGTAATTAAATTATTTGTAAAAATACCTACTGCTCCTTCCCTATGTTTGATATTTTTTGTATTAGTAAATTTATCCATTACAGGTCCTAATTCACTACCTTTTCTGATTTCATCAGCAATCTTTTTTGGAAGAAGTAATTTTCCTGTGCATCCTTTCCCAATAATACCTTCTCTATTAACAATTACTGCCCAGCCTGCAGTATACATATCTTCATCATGCTCAAGACAAAAACCTTCAAGTCCAATTCCATAATTAGCATTCTTATCAACATCAAGCACTGCAATAGCTCTTGCTTTTGCGCCTTGAAATGCTTCCTCATCACCGATTGGTTGATGTGATACATTACTATTAACTTCAAAACCATCTACATTAATTTCTTTAAATATCTTTGAAGCACCATCAATCACAGCACCAATCTTTACAGGATTTCTAGAACCAACAGCGATTCTTATTTTATTATTCATTTTATTATATTTAATTTTTTTGTTCTTTTTTATATCTTTCTTTAAAATATTTTTGGATTATTTTTTTCCCATTAAAAATCCATAAGAAGACGAGTACTAAGAATAAAGGAATAACTAATATATTATATTCCATTGCAGTTGAAATATCTCCTTTTAATAGTTTTGACATCCCTCTAGTCATCCCACAAGCAGGACAATTACAATCAAAAAGTATTCCTTTTGTAGGACAACTATTTCTAAACAAAATTGGGAATAATACATATTTAAAAATACACTTAAAAGGTGAATAAGTCAATGAATTAAATGGTATTATTATTAATAATAAAAAAATAATAGAGATATTAAAAACAATTGCAATAGGTGTATTAAAACTAATACAATCAAAAAAAAAAGAAACTATTTTGTTTTTTAATTTGTAACCCATTCTATATCTTGGAATGGATGTTTCATTGCTATTAAAATAACATCAATTAACCACCAAATACCACATCCACCCATTGTTATAAGTTTTACAATTCCGAGACCTATCTGACCCATAATGAATCTGTCAACACCCAATGTTCCAAATAATACAGACATAATCAAAGTTAATGTCCAATTTACTTTTTTTACCATATTATAACCTCCAATAAGAAGAAAACTAATTCTTGTATTTATATGTTTTTTTACATGTTATAATATTTGGAGTTAGGTTAATCTTTTTGTAAGCATGTAGCAAATTAAATAAATGTAGGTTTCCTACAACTTAATATAGTGTGCATAAATAAAAACTATAAAATCTACCATAGAATGCTTTAAACATAGTAAAAAATCAGCTTTACCTAGTGATGTGATATTTTCTCTGATAAAAGATATAACTGTGCCATATAAGCAGACTTTTTACATACTACTCATTCAATTATATCTACAATCTCAAAAGTTGATAATACTAATGCATAGTCTTGTTTTTTTAAATTTTTATCATTTGACCATATTATTCCTTTGATTACAATTGCTAAAGCTATAAAATCTATATCATCTTTATTGTCATCTGACAACTTAATACTTGAGAAAAAATCTTGGTATAAATTAACATCAACAAAATTTATTTTATCAATTAATTTAATTTTTATGTTGTTATATGAATCATTATCTATTTTTGATTTATCAATTATATATTCTTTGTGCTTTTCAATCTCTTCAATAGCATATGATGGAGAAAAAAATTCTATATCAATATTTCCAAGCATTTTCTCAAAAAAGTTATGCTTCCAAAAAAAAGTAATTAATACATTAGTATCAACAATTAATCTCATTCTAGTAGTCCTTTTTGTTTTAATATTTCATATCTTCCTTTTCTTGATTCTTTTATCATATTTACTATTTTCTGGTTTTCTATTTCATCTTCTTTTGCTTGAGCTAAAATTCTTTCTTTTAATGATAATTTTTCAACTTTGTCAATTATTTGTTTTCTTACAAATCCACTCCAATTAATTTCAGAGTATTTTTCCATTTTTTGTTTTACTTCGGTTGGTACAGATAATGTTATGCTTACCATAGTTTCCTCCATTAAATTACATAAAAAAACGTAATTATGTCTAATTATATAAATATTACCAAATTAGACTTGTAAACAAAGAAAGATTTATATATTAGTATACTAATATGTATATTAACTGTTAGATGTAATAATCTATAACTAAAAAATGGCACTAACATATGCTGAAATTGATAAAAAATTGCACAATATTTCGAAACATCTTGCTAAATTGCCTTGTTTACCTGTAAATCTTGATCAGGAGCGTGAAAAATTCTTTAAGAGTTCTACATATAATCCTATTTTTACTTATGAGCCTGAACATGAACCATTAGATAAGATTGAACAAGCATTGCGTAATATAGAAATTGATTCTTCAGGAATTGGAATTATTTTCAAGAAAAAGCGAAATGAACTTTTTAATATTGTTCAAATGTTAAAATCAATTGGCACAAGAAAATTCACTGAAATTTCAAAAATTCTTTATGGTCAGCCAGATGATAAGCTTATTAAGTCTGCTTGGAAGCTGATTAATTTGCATGACTCACCAGATACTACTTTTATTTCAACTTCTCAAGTTTTAGTAAAATTAGAATACGCTATTATGAAATATGGTTTTAATTGGAAAGTTAAAGAAAAAGAAATGGCATCAAAGGCTTGCGTTAGTTGCAGTAATAAAACATTATATATTAAACAAGACTCATTTTATACAAACAAATTTGTTAAAAGATTAATCGTGCATGAAATTGGAACTCATATTTTAAGAAATGAAAACGGTCTTCAGCAACCATACAAAATATTTGCAGATGGTACAACCAATTATCTTGCAACAGAAGAAGGTTTAGCTGTATTAAATGAAGAATTACATAATTGTTTAACAAAATCAACATTAAAAACATATGCTGCAAGAGTTATTGCTGTTCATAAAGCTTTGAAATGTACTTTCCGAGAAACTTATAATTACATTGTTCCTTATGTAGGTAAGCATAATGCTTTTGATATTACATTAAGAGCAAAACGTGGCATAGGAAATACTTTTTTTCCTGGTGCATTTACAAAAGATTATTTATACTTAAAAGGTTACAGAGATTTGAAACAATACCTTAATCATGGTGGAAATATACAAAGATTATATTATGGAAAAATAGGTCTAGATGATTTAGACATTGTAGAAAAAATTCCAAATATTATAAATCCTTTATTTCTAGAAAACATGAAGTATTATTCTGATATTATCAAATATAAATAATAAATTAATCAAAACTATAATTTTATAAACTTTTATAAATAATAAAAATAATATTAAATAAAACAATTATTGTTATTACATTTTTATTGTTATTATTAAATTTAAATATTAAAAAGAGGTATGATGATGGAAATTAAAAAAATATTTTTATTATTTATATTTGGGTTGTTCTTTATTTCACTTGTTTATGGAAGCACAGTGATTATAAATCAAAGGTTAGTAGCTGATAGAATAGAGTCTGATCAATATTGTAATAAAGCTGGTAGATGTATCCCTGCAAATCATTTAGGTGGTCCTCCTGGTACAATAGTTATGTGGAGTGGTTCTATTGGTGATATACCTGAAGGTTGGGCTCTCTGTGATGGTACACAAGGAACACCAGATTTACGTGGAAAATTTATTGTTGGTTATCATCCTACTGATACAGATTATAATGCAGTGGGAAAGACAGGCGGCTTTAAAGAAATAGCTTTAACTGAAGAGCAATTACCTGCTCATTCTCATCGCGTATTAGGAAATACTGGCTTAGGAGGAGCACATAGTGGCTCAGGTCATACAGGGCAAGGAGGAGCACATAGTGGCTCAGGTCATACAGGTTCTGCAGGTGGTTTTAGCCGTAGTGTTTTAACTTCAGGTACAAGTCATAGTAGAAGATGTGGAGGTGGTTGTAGTTCAGTAGTTGTACTTACCACAGGTACTATATCTGTTAGTTCACATTCACATTCTTTTTCATTTTCAGTGCCTAATCATCAACATCCTTTTTCATTTACAGTGCCTGCTCATACGCACCCTATTGACTTTTTATCACAAGAAACAGGTGATGGTGAACCACATGAGAATAGACCACCATATTATACAATTGCATTTATTATGAGATTACCATAGGTGCTAAAAGTGCAATTTACTGAATTAAAAATGAATAATAAATTTAATAATAAAACTTTTATTATTATTTTTTCATTTTTATTAATTTACATTTTAAATGCTAATGCAGTAAGTTGTGTTACAGGTATATTTAATGTTGAGCAAGGATTTAATCAAGCATCTATAAACCAGCAAGGAACTTTATGCCTTAAAGGGAATTTATATGAGAATGACACAATAGGATTACAAGCAAACCCTGATGGGATATTTAATTCTTTATATCTTTCTACTCCTTTAGCTAGATTTTACTCAAGTGGTGATTTAAGACTTAAAGGTGAATGTCGAGTTAGACCAACTTGTGAGTCTGGTTCTTTTAATGTTATTTCAAGTACAGGAACTATTCTTGCATCTTTAGATTATGAAGGTAATTTATGTATGATTTCTGGTGATTGTGGTAAATTAAGTTGTTGGAATGAAACATATGCTTATATTCCATTTGATGATGTTTATAGATATCCAGTAGCATCATATTACGATTCTAATGTTAAAGCATGCTGCCCTTTTGAAGATGATTGTGTAATGCCTGATGGAACTTGTAGAAGAGCAGGACATTGTACAAGAACTACAGGATTTACAGAATATATTGATTCTTTTTATTTAAATGAATCTACTAATTATAGCTATAGAGGTACAATGCCTCCACACCCAATTGTAGATGGACCAACTGAAAAAAATATATCGCAATTTATTTATGGTGTTAATGATAATATTATGATTTATCATAAACCTGCAAGTGTAATTGTGCAAGATTATTATATAGCATATAATACAGATTGTAATGATTTTAAATTTAATCATATTAATGATTTTAAAGGATTTTATTCAGATTGTTTTTATAATTCTAATTTTAATCCTAGTTCTATAAGATGCAAAATTTATGCGTATGAAAGTTTTGATAATTTTAATGAAACAATCTCTGTTTATGGTTGTGTTAAAATAGATGGCATTTGGAATTCTACTCCTGAAGAACGATTTATTGTTTATGATACAGAATTATGTCCTGAAGGAAAAAGACTATGTGAAAATTTTGAATGTCAAGAAGATTGTGATATTATTTGTCCAATAGGACCAGATCCTTCAGAAATATGTATGCCATTGGAAATTAATGTGTATGATGAACAAGGATATAATTGCAGAAATGTAACTGGCGAGTTAGATTGTGACCCTGATTGTTTCCCAAGTTGTGATGACCCCGATTGTGTTGGTGATGATTGTGTTGATTGCTTTCCAAGTTGTGATGATCCTGATTGTGTTGGTGATGATTGCTTCGATTGTGAACCAAGTTGTGATGTTGAGGAATGTATAGGTGATGATTGTTTTGATTGTTCTCCAAGTTGTGATGGACCATACTGTATAGGTGCAGATTGTAATAATTGTCATCCCAGCTGTGATGATGAAAATTGTGTCGGTACAGATTGTGATGATGCTGAAGAAATTATAATAGAACCAATTATTTGTCCATTAGCACCTGATCCTTTTAATATATGTGTAGGTGTTGAGGTTGTTATTTATGATTCAATTGGGAATCCTTGTAGAATTGTTGAAGGAACAAATCCTTGCCATAACATTTTTTGTCCTCCAGGACCAAAACCATATGATATATGCTCTGGAGAGATAGTCAATGTTTATGATAGTGCTGGTAACATTTGTCGTTCAGTTTTTGGAACAAGAATTTGTCTGCACTCAGAATGTAATATATATAGTATACCTGATACAATATGTAAAGGTGAGTTTTATTATTTTTATAATGATAACAATGAAGTTTGTCATGCTGTTACAGGCAACGATGATTGTTTCCCTAACATCCCTATTTGTCCTTCATCCAATTATCCAAGTAATTTAAATATAAATTCTGACCGTTGTACAAGTGGTAGTTTTGATGTA
>JBLKOM010000002.1:0-251548 GCA_047602755.1 Candidatus Woesearchaeota archaeon | reverse complement strand
TGTCATCAATAGATTCTTTTTTCTTTGTTATTGGATTTATTGAATAGTTTTCCATGTTATATTGAAAATATGTTTAATTTAAATATTTAATGAATATCTAATATATAAATATTTCGGTGATTTACTACTTAAAAGGGACGGAACAAGGTTAGCCATTAAGGGTTTATGAAAGAAACCTACCATTTATAAAGGTTGAGAATTGGTTCGCAACCTTTATAAATAATGTTCTTTTTATAATTAAAATGCTAACCTTAAAAGAATTAAAAGAAATTTCCAAAAAAGAATTGCCATTGTCCCATAGCAGACCACATTATATAGAAAAAATTTCAAAATGGCTTAAGAATAAAGAGATTATAATAATCAAGGGAATAAGAAGATGCGGAAAAACCCATATAATGTACCAGCTAATAAAACTGCTTCCAAAAGATTCCTGTTACTATTTTAATTTTGAAGATTTTTATTTTGAAAATTATAAATCTGTAAAATTGCTAGAGCAAATAATAAAGCTTAGAAATCCAAATGAAAGAACTTATTTCTTCTTTGATGAAATTCAGCAAATAAAAGGGTTTGAAAAATGGCTGAGAACATATTATGACAAGGAAATAAATATTAAATTCATAATTGGAGGTTCAAATATATCGTTATTGACTCCTGAATTAGCAACAGTTTTAACTGGAAGAAATATGACTTTTGTCATAAAGCCTTTATCATGGAATGAAGCAAAAGAATTTAAGCAGATTTCTTTTGATGAATATCTTTTATATGGAGGATTTCCTGAGATAGTGCTGCAAAATGATAAAATAAAAAAAAAAGAATTATTGAAGCAATACATAGATGACATTATAGCAAAAGACATTATATTTAGATATAAAGCAGAAAATCCAAATATTTTAAAATCATTAGCTTACTTTTTTTTGACAAATCCAGGTGTTAAAATCAGTGCAAATAAACTTGGACGACAAATTGGCGTTTCAAAAGAAACAGCCCAAAAACATTTAAATTTTATTATTGACACATTTATGCTATTTGAAGTGCCATTCTTTTCATGGTCAGAAAAAACAAAATACATAGGAAATCATGCTTCAAAATATTATATTATTGATAATGGATTTCATACAGCAGTATCGCTAAAAATAAATCTAAGCTTGCTATATGAGAATATGATTGCAATTTTCTTGGACAAGCCATTAGCTTATTGGGAAGATAAAGTTGAGATTGATTTTATATCCGGCAATAAAGCAATACAGATAACTGCCAGCAATAGGATTGCTAAAAGAGAATTAAAAGCTTTTGATGTGTTTAATTCTGCTTTCAAAAATTTTGAAAATTTACTTATTACTCCAAATACAACAAGCAAAAGCATAAGCATAAAAGATTTTATAGAAAACAGGTAATAAAAATATATGAATTGCAAAAACTTCATAGGAAAGATTGCAATTTTTTTATAAAGATTGAGAATTGGTTCGCAACCTAAAATTTTCTTTTTTGTTCAGTATAATAGTAGAAATTTTGATAGATGATGAAATGAGAGATTAAAGCATTCAAGAAACTAATCAAAGGGCATGAAAAATTATTAGAGTAATTGGTAGATTGTGAATTATTATGAAATATTTAACCATTCTTAGATGAACATCAAAGTTTATTTTAAAAATATTTCAGAAATACCAAATTATTTTCCCAATTTTATAATCCTTTTGAAATTATTTTTCATTATTTAGAGATATTTCGATTTTACTGAAAATAATGCTGTTTTTTTGCAAAAAATATTATTAATAAAGAGAACAATGCATAATCAAAAAGTTTATAAAATTACTTACCTTATAAGTAAGTAAAATGCAAAAAGACAATAAAAAAATGGAAATAATGAATTTATTTTTTCAACATCCAACAAAACAATGGCATTTTTCAGAAATACAAAAGATTGCCAAGATCGCTGATAACAAAGTCAGCAAATGGCTTAAAGTGTTATGCAATGAAAACATTATAAAGAAGTACAAGCCTACAAAAAAAATGCCTTATTATATTAGCTGTTATGATAAGCCAGAATACCAAAATCTAAAAAGAATTTATGCATTAAGAAATCTACATGATTCAGGTCTGCTAAACCATTTATGTTCTCTGAAAAAGCCAAAAGCCATAATTCTTTTTGGAAGTTTTTCTAGATGGGATTGGCATGAAAAAAGCGATATAGATTTATTTTTTTATGGGGATGATGACGAGTTTGAAAAAACAGATTATGAAGATAAGCTTGGAAGAGAAATACAAATTTTTTCATGCAAAAATAAGCATGAAATAAAGAAATACAATAAGGATTTACTTTACAGCATAATAAAAGGAGATATAATTAAAGGAGATATAAATTTTATAGAGGTTAATGCAAATGCCAAAGCATGAAGCCAAAGAACAGGTTTTCTTAAAATGCGAAGCAGATGGAATGCTACTTCCACAAAAAGAGATTAATTTAGGCAGAATAAATACAGTTTTAGCAATAGCAGATGAAGATTTGAAGACTATTGAAGAGTTGAAAGATAAAAATGATAGAGCAAATACAGTTTATAAATTAGCTTATGATGTTATTCATTCTCTTGCAGAAGCATTACTTTTATTCGATAAGATAAAATCAATGAATCATAAATGCTTGTTTGCATATTTATGCGTTAAATATGAAGATTTAGAACTAGACTTCAATTTTTTTGAGAAAATAAGGACTAAAAGAAATGGAATACATTATTATGGAAGTTTCACATCCATAAATGAGTGGAGGAGTATTGAACTTCAAGTAATGCTTTATATTAAAACATTACAAAAAGAAATTTTAAAGAAAATAGAATTATCATACAGATAATGAGAAATATAAACAAAAAATGGCAAAATCTGAAATTTTGATAGATGAGGAAATGAGAGTTAAGATTACTGTTAAGGAGATTAAAGCATTCAAGAAAATAATCAAATGATGGAGAATCTTATTTAACTAATTGTGCTCAACCAAAAAGTTTATATATTAACTAAAGTTAATATATGTTAACTATGGTTAATATTACTAAACAAAACTTAACATCATTACAACAACAAATCTTAAGGGTTTTGTATAAAAAAGCAGGAATAACATTAAATCAAAGACAGATTGCTAAACAATTAAATGTATCGTCTGTAGGAGTATTAAAAGCACTTCCAATACTTGAAAAACTCAATTATATAACCATAATCAAAGATAAAAATACAAAGAGATATTCTATAGAATTAAACAAAAACAACCATAATATTATGCAATTCAAAAGAATTGATAATCTTTGCCAAATTTATGAATATGGACTTGTTGACTTTTTAGAAAATGAATACCTTGGAGCAACAATAATTTTATTTGGAAGCTATTCAAGAGGTGAAGATTTATTTAATTCAGACATAGATATAGCAATAATAGGACGAAAAGAGAAGAATATTAACCTAATAGTTTTTGAGAGTAAGTTTGATAGAAAGATAAATATTAATTATTATGATTCATTTAAGAACATACATAAAAACCTAAAAGAAAATCTTGCAAATGGAATAATATTATCAGGTGGGTTTGAATTATGAGACAAATTATGAATTTTGAAAGTTTTATAAAAAAAGGAATTGTAAAAGTTCAAAGTCCAGATAAATCTAGAGCTGAATTTTTAATCAAAGAATCTAATAATTCATACTCTTTGCTTTTAAGAAAAATTGAAAAGTTAGGAATAGACGATGAAAGTGCAAATGATTATGTTAAATCATGCTATGATATTTTAATGGAATTAATAAGAGCAAATATGCTTTTAAAAGGCTACAATGCAACGGGTTTTGGTGCTCATGAAGCAGAAGTATCTTATACTAGAATTTTAAATTTTAAGGAGAATGATATACAAATTTTAGATCATTTGAGATATATTAGAAATGGAATGCTTTACTATGGGAGCATAACTGATAAAGAATATTCTAAAAAAATCATAGAATTTACAAAAAGAGTTTATTTGAGACTGAAAAAAATAACAGTAAATATATAGGATAATTGTGATTATATTAATTTTATCTACAAAACAATTCATAAAGTAAATAGAAGATAAGAATAAATTTAATTCGATAAATTATTTCTTAGATTTATATTAATTTTAGAGAAAGCAAACCACTTTTTACCTATGTCCTTTAGAGAAGCTCCTATATGATATGTATCATTATCTATTATTAAAAACCTATCATGGCTTTTCCCAAACTGTTTTATTTCTAAATTGCCATATCGTTTGTTGAATTTATTTTCTGCTAATAGCAGTTTATTAGATGTCTCTTTCGTATATATAATAGATTGCAACATTAATTTATTGTAAAGTATGTCACAATCTAAATAGTAAATGACATTTACATTTACAAATTATTTATGTCATTTACTATAATAACAGATACATCTTTACTTTTGTTTGATAATAATGTCAATACATTTTCATCGATGAAATTATCTATAATTATAATCTCTTTTTTTGCTGATTTAATTAAATCAACTACAAATCTAAAAGCATCATAAATTTGACCATCAAAAAATATGCCTTGATTTGGTGTTAATTGTTTATTTTCAATGGCTTTGAAGATTTTATTGAAGTTATCATCATATCCTATTAACTTTTGATCAATTTGCTGAAACTTTTGAAAAAAACACTTGTTTTCAATCAGAAAATGACGCATAGCAACAAATGCACCGATAATCTTAATACTTATTATTATTGCATTATCACTATTTAATATACTAGAAAGCATAGCAATACCTTGTTCTGTAAATGCATAAGGATTTGAATAAGAATATTTTAAATTTTTTAGGTGGTCGCATTTTGCGACCAGTTCATCTTTTTCTTTAGTAATTAAGTGAAACATATATCTCTCAGGAAATCTATTTTTATTTCTCTTAACTTGCTCATTTAACCTTTTTGTTTCAACACCATATAATTTAGCTAAATCTCTGTCAAGTATTACTTGCTTGCCTCTTATACTATAGATTTTGTTATTAATGTCTTCTTTTATTGCTAAGTTCATAATTTCATCTAAAGATAGATAATTAATATAATTATCGTCAATAAAATCGAAAATATTTTAGAGAAATCATTGGTTTTTTTGGATGTTTATGCTAGTGTTATACTGATAGTGAAATGAGATGCTAAAGTATTGAAAAAACTAATTAGGGCAATTGAAAAATTGTGAATTCTTATAAATAAACCTGTAGTTTTTGAAGATAAGAAGAATTCGTTTAATGATTAATGGTACTTCTCAGTAATTGATGCTTATTATTACTTTATAATTTAATTGTAAAACGATATATTTTTATATCAATTGATATTATTATATATCATGAAAACTTTAAATGCTTTTTTTATATATCCTGATAAAGAGTTATACTTTAGAGAAATAGTAAGCTTATCAGATGCAAGTCCAAATACTGTTCAGAGTGAATTAAAATATTTAGAAACAAAAGAACTGATTAAAAAAATCGGAAAAAAAGGCAATATGATGTTTTATCAATCAAATAGATTAAATGAAGAGTTTACATGGAGAAAAAGATTATATAATTTACAAAATATCTATGAATCAGAAATTCTTGATTTACTTATTGGAATATTTTCACCAAAAGCAATAATACTATTTGGGTCATACTCAAAAGGAATGGATATTTCCGAAAGTGATATAGATATTTTCATACATTTAAGAAAAATTGCGAAATTTAAGAACATAGATTTAAAGTCATTTGAAAAAAAGTTACATAGGAAAATAAATCTGATAGAAGCAGATAATGTATCAGAAAACCTACTAGAAAGTATAACAAATGGCATCACACTATACGGAAATTTTACCAAATATAACAAGGGCTAGATCACTTTTTTCTAATTCTGTTGAAAGAGAAAAAGAAATAAAAATAATAAGAAAATATGTAAATTTTGATAGAATAGTAGAATATTACTTTGAAATAAGTAAAGGTTTAATGTTAGCATATATGTATTATATTGGAAAAAAATCTGAAAACAATGAATTCTTGATAGAATACATAAATGAGAATACTCCAATAATTAAAGATGATGGTAAATTAGTTTTAAATCTATTAAGAAAAACTAGAAATCAAATTTCTTATGAAGGAAAAACTTCTGAAAATTTTTTGGAATTTTATGAGCAAGATTTACTTAAAATAATTAAGAAGTTAAAGGAAAGCGTAAAGAAGTTAATATATTAAGTGCAAACATTTATAAACATGTAAATTACATGTAAATTACATGCATAAGAAAGTAAAGATTGATGTATATTTAGATAGGATTCATAAAAATAAAATTATGAAAAAAGCTAATAAATTAGGACTTTCTGTTTCTGATTATATGAAATTAAAAGCACTTGACTTGCTTAAGGAGGAAATAAAATGAAAAAATATCTTCTTTTAGCAATGATTGCAATTTTTACATTAAGTTTTGTTAATTCTAATTATACAGTTGATAATTCTATAAGTATAACTGGATTGAAATATTCATCTCAAGCTTGGGGAGATTTTAACAATGATGGTACTTGGGATTTAACAATTTGTGGAGAAGATACATCAGCAAAAACAATAGTATATGAATTTAGAAAAGTAGGTAATAATGTAAATGCAATAAAAAGAGATTTTAATATTACAAATGTAACAAGATGTTCAATAAACTTTGCAGATATAAATAATAATGGGTGGGAAGATTTAACTATTGCAGGACTAGACAGTAATAATAATCCTGTTCTTGAAATATATATGAATCAAAATGGAACTTCATTTGTTAAACGTGATGATTTAGATTTAGTTGCAGTTGGTGATACAAATACTCTATATGGTGATTTAAATCAGAATGGATTCTTAGATTTGATAGTTATAGGGTGTTCAGATTATAATGGAATTAATATATGTAATAATCCAAGCACAAGAGTATATATCAACAACAATGGAGTATTAGAATATAGCTCTGAATGGTCTCAATATCTTCCTCAAGTTTGGCGTGGAAGTATTGCACTTGGAGATTATAGAAATAATGGATTCCTTGATTTAGCAATCTCTGGGACATTAGGAAATGATCATGTAAATGCAATAACTGAACTTTATGTTAATGACGGAAGTACATTTTTTAACGATACAAACATAAGTATTGAAGGAATATACTGGGGAAGTTTAGCATTTGGAGATTTTAACAATAATGGAGCACTAGATCTTTTTATTACTGGAAGAAATTCATCAAATACACCTATAACAAAAATATTTGAAAGTGATGCTTATCTTTATAGTCAGAAAAATAATCCTTTAATACCAAGTAATATTAGAGCAATTATAACTAGTGATAATAAAGTTCAAATAACATGGGATAAAAATAATAGCATTATTGGATACAATTTACAAGCATATTATTATCAATATAATAGAGAAAGTAATGAATCAATTGCAACTATTTATAGTGTCTCACCTTTAAATCCCATAAGTTCTAATCCAAGTCAAGGATATTTTGGAAATTTAATGAGAAATAATTATAGTTTTATCCATCCTGGAAAATGTACTTACATACATGTTCAAGCTATTGATGCAGGAATGAGAAAAAGTTCTTGGAGTTTGCCAATAGCAATAAATTCTACATCTAATAATATAGCAAATAGCTCATTTGATGAAAATTGTATTGGTAGAGACGCAGTAACTCTATTAACAGCATATAATAGAGCACAACAGGGAATAGGTAGCCCAGTACAACAAGAAGGAGTTGTTGATGAACAAAGAGTAATCGATGAAGATATAATCGAAACAGTAACAGAACCAACAATAGAACAAACTTCATCTGCATCAAGTTATGAATATAATATTACTCAAACTATTATTGAACAACCGTTTGAAAATTTCTTGCAATACTCACGAGGTAAACCAGAAATCAGAGATGGGATAACAATAATTACAGAAAGGGTAAGAAATCAGTATAATACTGATGTAAATGTTCAATTAAAAATTGTAGTTCCAAAAGACTTTGCTGAAAATACAGATGAAATAATTAGACTTAACGATGATTTTGATGTTATAAGCTATAACCCCATCATTGGTTTTAATGCAATTATACCAGCAACTAGTTCAAAAACATTCCAATATGGAATAAAAAAAGAACTTACAAATGAAGAAATTGATAGAATAGTGACTACACTTATTGAAGATGAAGAGGAAATATTACGAATAAAAGAGATAATAAAACAGATGATTATTGAAACTGAAAGAGCAGTTAATGTTACTCAAAGATATCAAGTAAGAGACAATACAACAACATTTACTATTGACATAGACATTAATAATACCGCAACTATTCATAATATAAGTATTTTCCAGGAAATTCCAAAATGTCTTGTAGAAATAATTAATGAACAAATGATTAAAGCAAATAGAAAGTTTGAGATAATCAATGTTGATCCTGTAATAGTATGGCATTTTGATAGCTTAGTTGATGCACAACAAATACAATATACAATAGAAGCAATTGCAGATGATGATTGCCTTGATCAAGCACAAACACTAGCAGTTGCAAAACAAATTATTTTTGTTAAAGATGCAGAAAGCATTGATTATAAAAGACTATGGATTGCTGTAAGTATTATACCACTAATTGCATTAATAATGATTCTATTTGGAATTATAACAACAAAAATACATCATGATGATGAAAAAATAAAAAGACTTACAGATTATATAAGAAGACATTATAAACATGGAATGAGAAAATATGAAATCAAAGAAAAACTATTAAATGAAGGATATGCACCACATATCATTGATGAATGCCTTAACTTACATACGCAGAGTAGATTTCATTATTGGATACATAGATTAGAAATTGGATTTGATGAATTTATACTTGGAACATTAATAGTTCTTAATTTATTAGAGTTTACACATACACTTCCAGGAGATTTAGATTACCTTAAAAAAATAATATCATGGGTTTTATTATCATATGTATTATTCAAAGCTTCAATTAGTGAAGTATTATTTGGACAAAGGCATAAAACAATTGATATATTACTAATATTAACATTCTTTACATTTACATTTAAGAATATAATTGCATTTGCTAAGGTATCACATGAACATACAACATTTGTTACCGACTTATATTATTATCTTATTTATAATAATATTATTTTTGAAAGATATTTATTCATTACTGGAATAATATTACTATTATTAATGTCATTTTATATTGCACTTAGAGTTAATATTAAATCACCATCATTTTTAGCTTCATTACATGTAAAAGAAGGACTCCCACATGGTCCAATAAAAATATTAGGTAAAGTTTTAGTAATTCATTTGACATTATTAGTATTTTTTGTTTTAGTATTTAATTTAATGATGGAATGGCTTGCTATTGCTGTAGATGCATTAATTATTGTTATAACATTAATAATAATGGTTTTTGTTCTTATTAAACATCATAAAAAGATGACATTTGGAAAATTTATGGAGGAAACTTCAGAATCTGCTGAGAATTTCTATGAAAAATTTATTAGATTATTTCATTACAAAAAAACAATATATTTAGGTATTTCAGGAATGTTAATATTACATGCATTCACTGAAATTGGAACTTTTATTGTGCCATATTTTACTGGTATTCAAAATCCAATTTATTTTGGTGATTTTGGAGAAAACCATTTACCATTATTCTCATTCACTGAAACTTCATTATTTTATCTTCAAACAGCAGCATTTAGTATTATTACAAAAATTTCAGTAGGATTTGTTTATATTATGAACATAATAGCAATAATTATGCTTTTTACAATCCCAGGATTTGTTTGGTATAATTATTTTAAGCATAGAGCACTACCTATTATTGATGTTGCTAAATTTAGAATAACACAAAATCATACAATTAACTCAATCTTATTTGGAATATTTTGTAGCAGCATTTTTATGTTTATAATGAAGCCAGTATTTAGGTTTAGATCTTTACTTGGTGGTGATGGACTTGCAGGAGTAGATATTTTAACACAAAATATATCTTTTTATATGCTAGATGAAATAATTATTGCGGCATTTGCAATTCTAATTATAACATTTTTAATAAGTTTCTTTTTTGAAAAAATAATAAATTTAGTAATGCTGCCTACAACATTTACATTCTTTGCTTATTACATTTATTTATTTAGTACATCAATATTAAATTATAATATAACACAATTTGGAATCCTTATCAGAGATAATTTATTGATTGCAGCTTATAGTTTTATATTTGGGTTAATAGCTATGATCATACTATACTTATTTGGTTTTGTAATAAATTCATATCTTTATACTCCACATTGGATTAAAGAAATAATACAAAAAACACCGATAATCAAAAAATTATTTGATAAACATGGATTTCATCACATACATTATTATGAACTTCATGATGATGAAAAACATACAACAAAAGAGGAAGTATTAGAGAAGTATATATTAAAAAGTCTTGATTCAGGACATGAACTATTTTATGTTGTTGAACATTTAAGAGAACATAATTGGCCTGCAGAAATAATTGAAAATGCTATTGACATTGCAAAACATGATAAATTATATGCTGATGAAGTAAAACATATACGTCATTATCATCATAATATGGAGAAGATAGAAAAATTAGCTAAATGGATAGAAAGAGTATATCCGCAACATACTATGAAAGATATAATTGATCTTTCTTTAAAAAATAATTGGACTGAGGATGATGTAATAATTGCATTTAAACAAATAAAAAATAAAATAAGAATAAGAAATGAAGATAAAGAAGTTATGAAATATATGTATATCGTCAAAGACTAAATAATCATTAAGAAAACAATTACAATTTTATAACAAATAAACAATGATCTTTTTCATATGGATCCAATTCACGATAATCTACAACTTTTGCATTTTTGCTTAACTGATGTCTAACATTATCAAATATATGTCTAGGTTTTTTTGTTACATCTATACTTCTTGCTTTGACTGATAATATTCCTGTTCCTTTTGGTTTTAAAAATTGTTTACAATTCTTTAAGAAAATTTCAACTTGTTGACGTTGTGCAATATCTTGAAATACAACATCTACTTTGCCAATATTTTCATAACGCTCAGGATGATTTGCATCTTCCATGATTGGTGCCATATTCTCACGTTCCTCACATAAAAAATAAAAATCCCGCATAACTCTAGGCATTGGATCAACTCCAAAAACAAAACCTTTCTCACCAACAATATCAGAAACATGGCTGCAAGTAGTTCCATAAGAACATCCTAAATAAAGAATTGTTTTTGTTGGCATTATACCTATTTGACTAATACCTTTTAAAATAGCTGCACCAAGTTTACTTTTCTTAGGATTCCACTCTCGATATTCTTTGTTTCCTTGTTTTAGTAATTTCTCACCATAAACTTGTTTACCTGGGTTTAAATTAAGAGTATAAATAGAATTACCTTGCTTAAAGACACCTTGGAGTCTATGATGTTTTATTGCCATATTTAAGATATACTGCATTATTTTAAATAATTTCTTAATTTTACTATTTTTGTCACTACTTAGTTACTATAATACCGAAATATTTATATATTACTACTATTATGTAGTAAATAAACTATAACATTGTTATGGTTTGCAAGCGAAGGCCATAAAGGCCCTTAGCTGCCATGAACACCTCTTTCCCTGAAATGCCTGGAAAACAGGCATTAAAGGGTTTTCTAATCATAATAGCATAAGAATAATTTAATATGTAATTATCTTTTAGATTTTTTTTTTATTATTTTTTTTGAGATTTTTTTAAGGTGATTTTTACGCTGATTTTTTCTAGAAGTTTTAGGTTTTGTAATTAATCTTTTTTCATTTATAGTTTCATCCAATTTTTTTGAATAATGGTTTTTATAAGATTGATTAACAAAAATAATACCAATCATGAAACCAAATAAAAATATAGCAAAGGAAAATAAGTAAATAAAAATTTCATAATTATATCTAACACGTAAACGTGCTTGTTGATTTGGAAGGCTAAAATATATATCTAAATTACTGATTTCTAAAGCATATTCAGCATATATTAATGCTGAGATTGGATTAGTATGAATTAAAGCAGTAGCATATTCAAAGTAGCTATAACCTAATAATGGAAATCTACCATTTGCTGTTTCTTCAGCCAATATTTCAGAAACTTTACCTAGTTTTCGTTCTACTATTCCTTCAACATCTTGTTCTCGTACACCTAGCATACTAATCAAACTATTTATATCTGCTCTTATAAGACTAGCTGATGAAATACAAAAAGCATAATCTTCTTCATTTAATAACTCACGAAGTCTGCGTTCTTGATCAGTAAATGAGGTAGGAAGATATAGTCTGGAATATTGAATACGTGATAATGCATCTTCAACAATTTCATTACAAGACATTTTTAATGTTATTCTATCGATATTATAAGGCTCACCCTCTAAATCAAAAAATTGAGCCCACATCCTTGTTGTATAAAGTCTTTCATTTGAAAACGCAAGATTATCAATCATAGTCTCACGAGTTATATTACTAGTATTAAAAAAATCTAATACGTTATCAAGATAATTTTGTGCTTCTTCTAGTCTTTGAAGAACTACTAATGCTGTTTGAAAAGAAGGAATTGTATTAAAGGTTGTCTCACTTAAATTTTTTCTATATATATCAATAGCATCTTGTATTAAAAGAGCTTTCCCATAATATTCATAATTTGTTAAATTAACTGCAAATAAATAAATACCATATAATTTTGTATTTGCACCAAAACATTGTGATGATGAAGCATAATATTTTCCATCTCCATATGACATTGCAGCTTTTTGAAGCATATCTAGTGCTTCAGTATAAGTTACATTAAGAGAATTATTTTTATAAATAATATTATCTAACTCAACATTTAGTTCATTTATTAAATCTATAATTTCATAAGATCTATCACATAATTGTTCAGAAATACTATTCATAATACGTAAATATCCTTCATCCATTTTTATTTCAACATTTTCTGTTTTAACATTTTTACCTGTAAAATAAAAAATAGCATCTTCAAGATCACTTACACCTATCACATTAACACCAATAGAATTACCATATTCAACCATGTCTAAAGTTATATTATTTTGTTCTTGGTATAATTCATTAATTGGTATCAAAACAGTTCTAATTTCATTTTTAGAAGCACCGTGAATCTTTTCTTTTATTGAACCTACATTACCAACAAGTCTTCCAGAATTGATAGTTCCAGTTATGGCAGTTTTATCATCAATATCAAGACCTAGCAATTCAGAATATGTTAAAACAGCGATAGCAGCACCTGCTGAGGGACCACCAATTATACGTGATTGAGCTCTAATAGTATATAAAAAATCATAATTATTACAATTTATTTTTGAAAACTTACAAGCAATATCTCTTGCAAATCTTATTGACAATTGTGTATCAAACTTACTTAATGGATATGTATCAATAAATACTTTACCTGTACCTGGTCTAACTTCTAAAAATAAGTTAGCGGTATTACCAGTCATATTTCCTTGGTCGTTTTCAGATACTGCTAATAAAGTTATATGACTTGCTGCAGCAATAGAATTTGGTAAAAATAAAATTGTGAGAACTAAAAAAAACAATAAAAATGCAAATGAATTAAATAGATCATTTTTAGAATTCATTTTAAATGTTCACCAAATACTTTTAATAGTTTTTTTTTTGTTATTTCCCAACTAAATTCTTTTAAAACTGTTTTTCTTGCATTTTTTGCTATATTTTTACTTTTAAGATTATTATTTTTTAGATAATTTATGCGCAAACTTAATAGTGTTTCATTTGATTTAGGGAAAAATAAACCATTCTCTTTATTTTTAATATAATCACGCATACTGCCAACTTTAGTAGTAATTACGGGAATTTCACAAGACATAGCTTCAAGTACAGCTAAACAAGTTGTTTCTGTTAAAGAAGGCATAACAAATACATCCATTGCATTTAAATATGGAATAATATCCTCTTTTTTACCTGTTATAATTATATTTTCTCCTTCTAATTTTTTTTTAATAGCTTTAATACCATCACCAACTATTAATAATTTCTTTTTACCTTCAATTTTATTAAATGCTTTTTTTAATGTAAACAAATCTTTTTCACGTGCAATCCTTCCAACATAACCAATTACATAATCATCTTTATCAATTTCTAGATCTTGTTTTGCTTTTTCTTTATTTGATGCTGAAAATTTATTACTATCAATCCCTAATGGAATAACATATTTTGATGATTTAATACCAAGCAAAGAATATATTTCACCAACATCAGTTGATGGAACAATTAATTCTGTACAAAGAGAATAAATTCTGTAAGCATGAAATTTTACAAGTAATGAAAGAATTGAACGTGTTAAATTTAACTTTGACAAAGATTTTTCCATTAGAACCCATTCTATTGAATGAATATAAGAAATAATAGGTTTTTCTTTCAAAGAAGCTTCTTTTATAATTGTAGAACCAATAGGACCAATTGTATTTGCAAAAACGAGATCAGCATTTTCTATTAGTGATTTGATTTTTTTTGGATTTTTAGATATAGTATAATCACCAATTCTTAGCTTTCTTAATTTAATACGTCTAACAGTATACATGTTATTAGAATTCTCTTTTTGAAATGAGCCTGGGAAATCAGGCGCAACAACAATCACATTATATTTATTTAAAGCAGGAATAAACATTTCTAAAAATCTTGAGATACCATCTATTCTAGGCAAAAAATTATCAGTTGCAATAAGTATTGTTTTTTTTTTATTAGTCATTTTTAGTATTACTCTCAATATTTATTGTGTTAAGATCAATTTTATGGAAAATTTCAGCATACCTACAATCATTATTCCATCCATTCCAGAATGCTTTAAGAAACATACTCCAACCTAATAAAATTATACTATTTATTTGACTTTTATGAGCTCTAAGAGACCGTGATTTTATTTTATATGTTTCAGATATATCAACTACAAGTTTAGGATATGAACGAGTTCTAAAAGTAAATAAATTCCAGACATCAAAACAATATAAATCACCTTTATATTTCATATCTTTTAATGTAGATATAACTATACGTAATACTGCTCTGTGGTCTGGGTGTGGGTCGTCAGGAGAATGAGTAAATATTTTTTCAGGATTGATTTTCTTGATTATAGATTGTAATGATTTAATATCAATCTCTTTTTCAAAATTACCTTCTTTTAAGCCTAGATAATTTATTTCATCTCCTAAAATTTTAGCGCCATTTAATGACTCTTTTTCACGCATATTAACAACTATTTCTGGACGTAAATGAGGATGACTTTGTTCACCAAATGAAAAAATATAGGTATAAGCCTTAATACCTCTATCAACATATTTACGAATAGTACCGCCAGCACCAATTATTTGATCATCATTATGAGCACATAATGTAAGTACAGCTTTTTTTCTTGATATCATAACTAAAAGATATAAGAATTAACTTAAATAGTTTATGTACAAAAAATACCTAAAGTACGAAATGCATATAAAGTAAAATGTATGAGGCATATATGATAGGAATGATACTTGGAAAAATAATAGGAAGAATAACAACAACTAATTTTATGTTTAAAGTAGAAGATACACTAAACACGAAAAAATTTGATTTTATACAAGTAATGCACCCAACTAATGGATATGTTCTATCACAAATTATAGAAATTGAGAAAGATAAAGATATTACAAAAGCATTTTGTAATGTTATTGGGTATAAAGATAAAGATGTTTTAAGACAACTTCGTACTCCTTTTGAACCTGGAACAGAGATATTAGCAGCTGATGAGAAATTTATTGAACAAGTAATTAAGCTTGATACACAAGATACTGCATACATAGGAGTTCTTGAAGGCAAAGAAAATATTAAAGTTAAAATAGATCTTAAAAAAATGCTTACAAAACATGTTGCAATACTTGCAAAAACAGGTGCTGGTAAATCATATGTATCTGGGGTATTAATAGAAGAAATTATGGATAAAAAAGTTCCTTTGCTAATCATTGACCCACATGGTGAATATGGTGAAATGAAAGAAAAAAATAATGAAGATAATGATAAATTAAAAGAATTTGGAATAACAGCAAAAGGATACTCAAATAATATACAAGAATATGGTGATATAGATATTGGAAGTAATATTAAACCTTTACTTTTAAATGAAGAAATAACACCTAAGGAATTATTAAATATTTTACCAACAAAACTTAGTTCTGCACAGCAAGCAATACTTTATAGTGTTATGAAAGATATAAAAACAATAACATTAAGTCAAATAATTAACGAATTAGAATCATTAAATACAGGTAATAATTATTCAATTATGAGTATGATTGATTATATAAAAAATCTAAATATTTTTTCTCTTAACTTTACTCCTTACAATGAACTTATACAACCTGGTAAATGTTCAATTATAAACTTAAAAGGAATTGATCCTGAAAGTCAAGAGATTATAGTTTATAAGTTGCTTAAAGATTTATTTGATATGAGAAAAACAAATAAAATATCTCCTTTCTTTTGTGTTATTGAAGAAGCACATAATTTTATACCTGAAAAAGGAACTGATGGAGAGAAAAAGAGTTCATCAATAATAAGAACATTAGCATCAGAAGGAAGAAAATTTGGATTAGGATTATGTGTAATAACACAAAGACCAGCAAGAATAGAAAAAAATGTTTTAAGTCAATGTAATACACAAATTATATTAAAAGTTACAAATCCAAATGACATAAAAGCAATAAGTCAGAGTGTAGAGGGTATTACTTCTCAAACTGAAAAAGAAATATCAAATCTTCCAATAGGAACTGCAATAGTTACAGGAATAAGTGATATGCCATATATAGTTAAAATAAGGCCAAGAAAAAGTAAACATGGAGGGCAAACAGTTGATATTTTAAAACCTGAAGAACTAGATATAATTGAAAATGTAAAAAAATTCCAAAATAGTGAATTATTACCAGTTATTGATTCTAAATTTAGCATCAAAGAAATAAAATTAATGAATGAAAATAAAAGAGAGATACAAACATATTTAATTCCTGCTGCAATGGTTACAATTAAGAGTGATCCTAAGTATTCCATTTTAATTGATTTAGTAAAAGGACACATAATTGCTGATATAGCAAAAAAGGAAATAATATCATTAAATGATGCAATAAATCTTGAAGAATTACAAAGTTATGAAAAGATAGAGTTTAAGAAAGTTCAATATGATAAAAAAATAGCTTCTAAAGTTAAAATCGAAGCAATTAAAAAGAAGTTATCATTACATGCAGAGATATATGAAGTTAATGAATGTTTTGTTGTATATCATTATGCTAAATAAAAAAAAATAGGAGGAATGTAATAAAAATGGTTGAAAAAAACATGTCAAATGATGAACAAATAGGATTCCATAAAGGAAGTCTTGCTACTTTAGCAAAAGAAAGAGAAGAAATGTCTAAAATATTAAATATTGTTGAACAGCTTATGCAAGCTCATATAAAAGCATTAAAAGATTTAGGGGTTGATTTAGAAGCACAAGCAAAAGAAATTGCAGAAAAACAGAATATAGAACCTAAGGGAACTGATAAAAAAATTGATGAATTAATTTAATTTTTTTTAAAAAATGAATTCTTATTCTTTTTATTGTTATGGACATAAAAATATTACTTCAAAGCATAAAAATACATTAGAATTTACAAAAGATCATAAAGTAAGTTTGCAAGGTGATTGTATAGTTGGAGTTAAAGCTGATTTTGAGTTAGACAAAATACGAAAGTTTATTGCATACAAAAAAGATATTCAAGTTATTATCGAATGTGAAGGTATTACTCAAATAGTAAATTGCAAAATTAATAAAAATTTTAATTCTGATGATGAAATAGTTATTAGAAAAAGTGGATTTGATTCTGAGAGAACATTAGGTTTATGGGCTGATAAAGGTGCATGTGATTTAAGTAGAGAATTGATTGAGAAAATTAAAAAAGAAATTTGTTTTAAGATTATTTTGAATAAAAACGCTGAAGATGATATCTAAATTCATCTATATCTGGTCTAACATCAGCATCCGGTGACAAACTTTCTGTTAATAAATGTGCTAAAGGAATATATTGTTGCGGTAATTGACAACTTAATCTATTATTATAGCAATTTAAAATTGATTGACCAGATAAATCTCCAAATGGTAACATACCAGTGAGTAATTCAAAAGTGATTGTGGCTAATGAGAATATGTCTGATTTTTCTGAGCATGAACCCATATATGCCTCTGGAGCTGCATAAAGCTCTGTACCATAATCAGCTTGAGGGGCCGATGTTTTGCATGCTTTACCAAAATCTATTAAACAACCAGTACCAAATACATTCACTATTACATTTGATGGTTTTAAATCATTATGAATGAAATTAGCTGAATGAACATTTTTCAATTTGTCAACTAAAGATAAAATAAATGGAATTTTTTGTTCTTCATCTATCTTTGTTGCTTCTAATGGTAGACCAGGAATATATGATAATATTAACTCCAATGTATCATCATTTGAATATAATAAGCGTTGAAAACCATTTCCATTAAGAGCTTCTAAAGCAGCTTTTTCATTAAAATAAGCAATACCTTCTTCAGGATCAACAACTCGCTTATGTATCACTATTAAATTCGAATCCTCTTGATTAAACTGACTTTGATAGACTTCAGAATAGTCATTTGACCTCATTCTTGCTAAATGTTTTATTTGCATTCTGCATAAAAGATTTAGCTTATATAAAAATGTTTTTGTTATTACTCAATAGTAGTTATAATCCGAAACATTTATAAATAAAACATAATCTAATACTTAATTATGTCAGAAATACCAGAACTCTGGTTTGAGAAACAAGGACAAGAATTTGCTCGCAAATTTGGAAGGTCCTTATTTGCATTAGAAGATAGAATAAGCATTAATTACCTACAAGAAACATTAAAAGAACTTTCAATATGGCCCTTATATGAGGCAATAAATATATCTGCTAAATCATTAGATCAGTTAATATCTGGAGAGGACAAAGATAGAATGATTAATCTTGTTGAACAATTTAATGACTTCTCAGGATCACCCATGTATCATATGATGATAACTGAACCTAGTTCTGATTATAGATTTAAAGCAGTTACTACGAATGATAGAGTTTATCTTACAGGTGCATTAAGTGTAATTGAAACATGTTATAGGAGCCCAGAACAAAATGAAAGAGCCATCATAGATAGATTTTTACAAGACATTTCAGCTGGTGGAACATTCATTTATTTTTTAGAAAAAGATGGAAAACCAGTAATTTATAACAAGTTATTTCATTCAATATCAAGACATAATAGATCTGTATTTTTTTATGATGCAATTGAAAATGGAGATAAAGAAGTTAATCATCCAATAGAATGGGCACAGGAAGGAAGACTTAATGAATTAGCATATTGTATTGCATTTTCGGTGTTTGCAGCAGGTAAATTAGGAATTACATCTGTTGCAATGGGTGATAGAGAACTTACAGAAGTAACACAGGATCTTGGGTGCATGAAACGATACACATTACCTGATGATGATAAAAGAAAAGTAGGTATACCAGCTCATAAAAAAAATAAAGGAAATTTAATATATCAAGGTAGGTTATGGAGAGATAGCAATAACAAACATAGAACAATAGATCTTCAAAAACTTCAACATGGCAATCAACTTATTGAAAATTTTGAGCAAATTTATGGTGCACTACAACAAGAAGGCTTTAGATCAGATAGAAAAAAGTTTAGTGAACGTGTTGATTATTTAACTTTAGTCAAACAAGCACTGCATTATCTTGATGCTGGAACATCTGAACAAAGAGCAGAAATTGATAGACAAATGGAAGTATTAAATAAATATGTTAGAGATGATCTAATTGTTAGGTAATAAAACAATTTTATTCTTTTATTCTTCGTTGCTTTGAAACAAAATTAAGTATTACTCCTTCCTTATATTTACCAGAACCCATGTAATCATTATTATTCTTAATTATAACAAACCCATTAAATTCTTTTTCAGACGGAATGTCATTACCCATCATCCATTGTTTTGAAATTTCTTCATCAATTTCTAAAATATTTTTTTTACAATGCTTACCTAATAATTGACTACCTTCAATTGAAAGACGAATATTTCCACGATTGATTTCACATAAATATAATCCAAAAGAATTTATACGCATCTGTGAAAAATCAAATTCTTTTATTAAGTTATTAACAATGTAAATTTTATTTTTATCAGACTGAAAAAACGTATATCTATCTATAAGTAAAGATTTTGGATTACAACCATATTCTTTTTCAATTTGCTCAAGAATTTTTCCAGCTTCTTTACGATTAAGAGGTTGTATTTTCATTTTTTATAAATAAATTTAAACTCCCCAAACAATATTATCTTTTCGCATTTGTAAAGCAATTTCTTTTAATACTTCTTTTTCATTGTCTTTAAGGAATTTTTTTAAATCTTTATATTTTCTAAATTCATCTTCTTTAATAGCAGAATAAAGTATATCTCCTTCATCAATTTGGCGACCAACTGTTACATTAATCATTGATATTGCTACTTCTGAACCTTTCTCAACTTCAGTAACACTTTCTTTTTCTTTTTGAATACTTTTAATCTCTGATATTACTTTTCCATTTTTTAATATAGGCATTCCAACTTTTAATTTTCCTTCAATAACATGAACACCACAGACTGCTGGATTACTTTGCCTAAAAACATAACCTGATAAAATCTCAAATTTTGCAGGATATGTCATTCCATCTAATTTCCGTTTTTCTTGTTCTTCTTTAAAATTCTTTAAGTATAGATCTAATTCATCAAGAATTTTATACACTATTTTATCTGTAATAATTTTTACATATCTAGGTGATAAACCTGATATATTATTAACATTAAACCCTAAAATAGTAGCATATTCTGGATTATTTTCAATATTGCCTTCAGCGTCGGCAATATCTTTTTTACTAATGTTACCAATAGCTGCTTTCATAATAGGAATTTGTTTTTCTTTTAACAAATTTGTAAGAGCTTCAAGGCTTCCGATAGTATCGGCTTTAATTATTATACCATCTTTATCTGTTTCTATTAATGCAGATTCTACTTCTTCTTGAATTTCTTCTTTAACTGCTGCTAATTCTATTTGCCTACATGATTGAATAGGCATCCCTGCAATAACAGTGTCAATTTCAGCAGCAACAACTCTTACACCAATTGCAGCATGAACTTCATTACATTGATTATATTTTGTTTTCTTATCACGCATTTCTGATAATGGTTCAGGTTCAAGAAGCATTTTTACTTTTGTAACAACAGGTTCGTCCATTCCACCAATTACAAGAAGATCATCTTTTTTAAGACTTCCATCATAAATTATAACATCCATTACTTTACCTAAGCCTTTTTCTTCTTTTATCTCAAGAATGGTTCCTTTTGCACCTATACCTTGTGTAACATGAAGATTAGTTTCCATATAACGTTGAGTTAAACCTGCAATCACCATTAACAATGAGGATATTCCCTCAGAAGTCATGGCTGATACTGGTACTATTGCAATTTGTTTGCTAAAATCTTCAACACGATCAAATCTTTCAGAATTAAGACCATGTTCAGAAAGTTTTCCAACTAATTCATATAATTTTGTTTCAAATGTTTGTATTACTTGTGGTGATTGTTTTAAAATATTAGATGTAACATTAATATTTAAATCAGATTTCCAGCCATGAATTAAATCAATTTTATTCGCTGCAATAACAAAAGGAGTTTTAGAAGACTTTAATATATCTATAGCTTCAATTGTTTGAGGCATTAACCCTTCATTAATGTCAACAACTAAAATTGCTATGTCTGCAATATTACCACCACGTTTTCTTAATGAAGTAAAAGCAGCGTGTCCTGGTGTGTCAATAAAAAGTAAACCAGGAATAGTAAAATTAAAATTCATTTTAGTAGCAAGATCGCCACATTTAGTCTTGACAGTATCTAAAGGTATAATAGAAGCCCCAATTGCTTGAGTAATACCTCCTGCTTCTTTTGATACAATGTTACTACCCCTTATACTGTCTAGAATCATAGATTTTCCATGATCTACGTGCCCTAATACAGTACATATAGGTGATCTTATATGTTCCATAATGACTGGGAGAGATAAGTTGTTTTTAAAGGTTACTGGGTTATATAAAAAAATAGTAGAAAAATAGAGAAATAAATAAAATCAAAGTCACCAGTTAGTAAATAGAGGTTTTGATGTATAATCGGTTAAATCAATATCATCTATTGATACAGGAGCATCAGGAATTCCTGCATATTTTTTGCCAGGTAACATGTTAAGACGATTACCATCTAATGTTCTAGTATTTGAATTAATTCTTATAATAAGTTCCTCTAACTTTGGGAAATTATATTGTCGTTTAAGCTGTGAGTTTATCATTCCATCTCCTAATGGAGTTCTTGCCCATGTATTTGTATTAACTTGATAAACATCATTACCAATAGCAACATACGCAAGATTTGAATTATTATCATAATAACCCATCACATCAGCAGATAAATCTAATGAGCCAGGTAAAGGTGCAGACATACGTGCCATTTGTGCATGTTCTTCAAGTCTAATGTCTTCTCGTCTATCTTCTCTTTCCATTGCTTTATCAACTGCCAAATATGTTAAAGCTAAACCAGCTACTAATGCAGCTCCTAATAATGCTTTTTTCATGTAAGAGGTTGAAGGCTGAGCAAAAGGATCCATTCCATCTTGCCTAATTTTAGTATAAGTATGAGTAGAAAAATCCTTTACAGTTATATCATCTGAGAATGCAGTATCAGATTGTTTTGTTGTTTCATTATTTGGTTTTTTTGTCATTTTAAGAAAGATAAATTTACTCCTTTATATATTTTTCGTTTTTTAACTACTAGCTAGTGGTTATTTTATAGCTCTGGATAGTTGGTAACATTTATAAATATAAATTGAATAACATAATTATGCAAAAAATAATTTGTTGTTGTTGCTGAATTCTTTCATAGGTCTATTTAGTTTAAATAATATATTTATTAGAAATTTATTTTATTTTTCAAATATAAAACAAAAGGTGAAAAAATGTTCGAAGACATAAAAGCAATAGCAAAAAATGATCCAGCCGTTATGAATGGTTTTTTTCGAAAGATAGAGATAATTTTATACCCTAGTTTACATGCAATTATTGTTCATAGATATATAAGTAGTATTATGTATAAAATAAAAATTCCTGTGATACCAAGATTGATAAGTCAGATTATGAGATTTTTTACTGGAATAGAAATACATCCTGGAGCAAAAATAGGGAAAGGATTCTTTATTGATCATGGAATGGGTGTAGTGATTGGTGAAACATCTGATATTGGTAATAACTGTGTATTATTCCATGGTGTAACATTAGGAGGAACTGGGCATCATGTAGGTAAAAGACATCCTACTTTAGGAAATAATGTAATGATTGGAGCAAATGCTACACTTCTTGGCCCAATAAAAATAGGAAATAACTCAAAAATAGGAGCTGAGAGTGTTGTGATAAATAAAGATGTTCCTGATAATTGCACTGTTGTTGGTGCTCCAGGATATATTGTAAGAAGAAATGGAAAAAGAACAAAAGAAAAATTAAAAGATTCAAAATATCATTCTGATAGGAAAAAAAATGATAGATAACTTAATAGAATTACCTACACTGGAAATAGTATTAGCTGATAAAATTGCATATAATGAGATTGCTTCATTAAATGTATATGATAGAGCAAGATGGGCGACTATGCAAGGAGAATTATTAATGACAACTGCAGCAAATGAAACATCTGAAGCAATACCTCGACTGTGGTTTATTGTAAACAATAAATATCCAAAAATGTATTTTACTAATCATGGATTATATCCACAAAGAAGATGGGATAATCTTTATAGCATGCTTGAGAAAGGAATGAATATAGAAATATTAAATTTAGGATATACTGAAAAAGACGTTGAAAAAGAATATGGTAGAATATGGGAAACACAACAAGGTCCAGATTTTGATAGGTGGAGAAAAGAACAAAAACATGGTCATCTAAATTATGTATTATCAAAAATGAATGTAAAGCCTGTTTTATGGATACAAGGTATAACAGATTGGCGTGAGGATAAAATAGTAAAAAAATATAATGGACTTGCACAATTTTATCCATTTGTTGATATGACTAAGGAACAACTTAAACAATTAATGAGTGAATGGCAAGCTGAAATATATCCAGCCTCAGAAGATGTTGCAAAAAGTCCGCATACAAAATTAGAATGTGGAAATAGAGAATCAGTTGGGATGTTTATAAACGGAGATGGAATTTAATACATTTTAAAAATAAAGCAAAATTTGTAAGTAATATATAATAAAAGAATAAAGTAATAATATAAAGTAAAGATATAAAAAAAGGTATAGTAAAATGACATTAAAAATATTTAACACATTAGGAAGAAGAAAAGAAGATTTTGTTCCTTTAGATCAAAATTTAATAAAAATGTACAGTTGTGGACCTACTGTTTACAACTATGTGCATATAGGTAATTTGAGAGCATATATTTTTGTTGATTTACTTAAAAGATACTTGAAATTTAAAGGATATAAAGTTAAACATGTAATGAATCTTACTGATGTAGATGATAAAACTATTAGAGACTCACAAAAACAAGGAAAATCATTAAAAGAATTTACTGAGTTTTATGGAGAAGCATTTCTTGAAGATATTAAAGCACTAAATATTGAATTACCAGATGTTATGCCAAAAGCTACTGATCATATAAATGAAATGATAGGACTTATTCTAAAAATGAAAGAACAAGGTAAGACTTATGAAAAGAATGGTACAACATATTGTAAAATTTCTGAAATAAAAGATTATGGAGAATTAGCATGTCTAGATCATAATCATCTAAAAGAAAATGCTGATGGTAGAATGAATGATGCAGATGAATATGAAAAGGAAGATGCTAGAGATTTTGCGTTATGGAAAGCGTGGGATGAAGAGGATGGAGAAGTTTTTTGGGAGACTGAACTAGGAAAAGGAAGACCAGGATGGCATATTGAATGTTCAGCAATGTCAACAAAACATCTTGGAGAGAAGTTTGATATACATACAGGTGGAGTAGATTTAATATTTCCTCATCATACAAATGAAATTGCACAAACAGAATCAGCACTTGGTGGAAAATGGGTTAAATATTGGATACATAATGCTCATTTAATAGTTAATGGCGAAAAAATGTCAAAAAGCAAAGGTAATTTCTACACATTAAGAGATCTTACAAAAAAAGGATATGATACAAGATCAATACGCTATGAATTATTAAAAACACATTACAGAGCACAATTAGATTTTAGGGAAGAAGAATTAAAACAGATACCTGATACATTAAAGAAGTTTGATGAAGTTATAAGTAAATTATTAACTGCAAAAAAAGGAGAAGTTATAGTTGAATGGAATAAATATTTACAACAATTTGAACAACAAATGGATGATGATCTTAACATATCAGGAGGACTTGCAGTTACATTTGAATTCATAAAAGAAATAAATAAAAATATTGATAACATAAATAATATTGAGGATATAATTGAGACATTAAAGAAATTAGATAGTGTTTTAGGTATTATGAGATTTGATATAGAAAAAATACCTTATGAAATTATTAATATTGCAGAAGAAAGACTAAATGCAAGAAAAAATAAAGATTGGGCATTAAGTGATAAATTACGAGATGAGATTAAACTAAAAGGGTATGAAATCTTCGACGAGAAAGAATCATATCGATTGAAAAAAATATGAATCATAATATAATAATCATTGCTATTCTTTCAATTATTAGTTCTATAAGTCTTTTAATAGGTCTTTTTTATTTTTCAAAATATCTTGATTTACTTAAATTAACTAACAGACCAAGTAAATTAAATAAAACATTCATAAAAGCATTAGTTTATACTATTGTAGTTCCATATTTATGCTTTGGAATTATAAATAGAATATATAAAAAAATAAGAGACTATAAAATAATTAGTAGTATTACACAAAACCAAAGTGGAGGTAATACTACAGAGACTATACAAGTAGGTCTTGTTAGAAATAATTTCTTGACATTAGAACTAAGTATATTAGTTACAATTACTTTAATGATTTATCCATTTAAGAAAGTTACAAGTATTGATAAAAAAATAGGAATAATTTATGTTATAATAATAATATGTCTTTTTTATGTAATTTTAGTCATAACTAAATCACATTTATTAGCAATGATTCATACCAATATGATTAATTTAATATTAACAGTATATCTTATGCATTACCCTTTACAAAAACTAAAAAATCATTAACTAATTTTTTAAATAAAATAAGACTTTTTACAAATATGAGCTATTTTGAAGAATTAATTGATTGGATAAAACAAGAAAAACCTTCCAAAGAGAAAATTGCAAAAAAGAAAGTTCAATTATGCAAGAAACATTCAAGAAAAATAATACCAACTGATATAGAAGTATATTTACAGGCAAATTCTGATGATGCAAAAATAATACGAAAATATCTTGAGACAAAACCTACAAGAACAGGGTCAGGAGTTGCAATTGTTGCGACCATGACTAAGCCTTTTGTTTGTCCACATGGAAGTTGTACATTTTGTCCAGGAGGCCTTAATAGTGCATTTGGTAATACCCCTAAAAGTTATACTGGACACGAACCATCTACCATGCGTGGAAAAAGAAATTCATATGATTCTTATAGAATCGTTTTTAACAGACTTGAACAATATGTGGTTATAGGACAAAATCCTGATAAAGTTGATCAAATTGTAATGGGTGGAACATTTTGCGCATTTAAGAAAGACTATCAATATGATTATATTTATAATTCATTCAAAGCATATAATGATTTTTCAAGATTATTTTACAAAGAAGGAGTTCTAGATTTAGATAAATTTAGAGAATTTTTTGAATTACCTGGCTCAGTAGATGATGTAGAACGTGTTTCTCGTGTTACAGAAAAAATAATGAAATTGAAGCATGAAAATGTAAAATCACTTGAAGAAGAACATGCAGATAATGAAAATGCTGTTATTAGATGCATTGGATTAACAATTGAAACAAAACCTGATTGGGGTTTTTTAGAGCATGGTATAGAGTGTCTTAATTTGGGTGCAACAAGAATTGAACTTGGAATACAAACAATATATGATGATGTATTAAAAGCAACAAATAGAGGACATACTATTGAAGATACAAAAAAATCAATTGCTGAACTACGTGATTTAGGTTTTAAGCTTAATTTTCATATTATGCCTGGACTTCCTGATGTTGATGGAAAAGTAATTAGTAAAGAAAAAGACATTGAAAGTATTAAAACTATTTTCCAAGATGATGCATTTAAACCAGACATGGCTAAAATATATCCTTGCATGGTAATGCCTGGAACAAAATTAGAAGAAGATTATAAAAAAGGAATATTCGAACCATTAAGTGCAGAAGAAGCAGGAGATATCATTGTTGAAGGATTTAAATATATTCCAGAATGGTGTCGTGTAATGAGAATACAGCGTGATATTCCAACATATGTAATAGTTGATGGAGTTGAAAGAACTAATTTAAGGCAATATGTTAATGAAACTGCAAAAAAAAGAGGAATAGAATTTAGAGATATAAGAGCAAGAGAAGTTGGAAATCTGATAATAAAGTCTGAACCAAAAATAATTGTACGAGAATATAACGCAAGTAACGGTAAAGAATATTTTATATCAATGGAAGCAGATGATAAAATATTAGGATTTGTTAGACTTAGAATTCCGCCAAGAAGTCTTCATCCTGTAATTACATTAAAAAGTGCTTTAATAAGAGAACTGCACGTATATGGAAGTGCTGTTTCAATAGGAAAGAATGATGATAAAGTTCAGCATAAGGGCCTTGGAAAACTTTTAATGCAAAAGGCCGAAGAACTTGCAAAAGAGAATAATAAAAATAAAATGGTAATTATATCGGGTGTTGGTGTAAGAGGATACTATAAAAAACTAGGATATTCACTTGAAAAACCATATATGGTAAAATATTTATAATTAAATAATTAAAATTCTCACCCTTTAAGGTGAATTTTGAATAATAATTGAGGATAAAAATGTATAATACAATAACATTTTACAAATTTGTGAAAATAAATCCTGATAAAATTAGAGATATTATTCTTGAGAAATGTAAAGAATTAAACATATTAGGAAGAATTCTAATCGGGAAAGAAGGAATAAATGGTGGAATATGTAGCGATAATAAATCAATTGAGAAATTCAAAAAATGGCTAAAAACGATAAAAGAATTTAATGATATTACATTTCGAGAATTAGAATCCGATAAAAATACATATCATAAATTAGTTGTTAGAGTAAGAAAAGAAATTGTTGTTCTAGGAAAAGAAGTAGATATGAAAAATAAAGCAGATTATATAACTCCAGCACAACTTAACAAATTATACGAAAAGAATGAAGATTTTATAATTCTTGATACAAGAAATAAATATGAAGCAGATGTTGGAAAATTTAGAAATGCAAAAATAATGGATATTAAAACTTTTAAACAATTTCCTGATGAACTAAAGAAATTAAAGAAAGAGATTTCTAATAAAAAAATTATTACTTATTGTACTGGTGGGATTAGATGTGAAAAAGCTACTGCATACATGAAACAAATTGGAATAAATAATGTTCTCCAACTTAAAGGAGGAGTAATTGATTATATGAATAAATATCCTAACAAATATTGGGAAGGTGGATTGTTTGTATTTGATGATAGACTTGTAACAAAAACTGCTAATCCATTAACTGAATGTAAACATTGTGGAAAAAAATGTGAGACATATATTAATTGTCATAACTTAAATTGTGACAAATTATTTATATGTTGTGACAAATGTAGAAAAATGATGAATAGTTGTTGTTCTAATAAATGTAAACAATCTCCTAGGCAAAGAAAACCTAAGTATATTAAAATAGGAATAATCAAAAATTATTATGGAAAGAATAAAGTGGCATTTGCAGAGATTGAACATGAAATAATAATAGGGACAGAAATAAAAATTAAAGGAAAAACTACTGATTTTATACAAAAAATAAGAAGTATTAAAGATGAAAAAGGACAAAACGTTAAATCAGCAAAAGGTTTAATTACATTTAAAGTAGATTATAAAACAAGAAAAAATGATCAGATAATGATTTCTCCATAATCTTGTTTGACTTCATCTGGATTTCTAAAAAATATACGATTTCCATAAACACGTGGACTAATTGATAAATCTCTTTCTACATTATAATTAATAACTGCATCAATCAAAACAAATGTATCAACAGGTATGGATATATCTTCTCTTAAATTTAATTCAATCATATTATTGTAAGATTGCCTATTAAGAACAAGTTTTCTTTGGCCATTAACAATATATGTAAAGAAATTTAAATCTGTATAACCTTCTAAATCCTCAGTTACAAAAATTATCTTATCATTAAGATTTGTAAAAGAAGCTGGTTTTGCATTTTGATAATATAATTCTTGATGTTGACGTAGAGATTCATAAGTTGCTAAATCTCTTTTTGCTTCACGATTTAGTCTAAATAATAAATCATTTTCTTGATTTTTAGTTATAAAATTATGATAAATTGAATTAAAATTAGATGTATATTCATAATCTGAATCTTTTGTAAGTAGTAAATAGTTATCATCAAAAACTTCTCTGGAATTACCCGCATAATCGATAAAGATACCACCTAATTTACCAACTGATACTATACCAAGATCATCACTTCTAACATATATATTATTATTATCAATCAAATCATGACAATTTATGAAACAGATTATTTTTTCAGAAAAAACACCATAGTTACTTGATTGAACAGTATAATTTTTTGCCATTTTAAGATATTCAGCATCTCGTGATTTTAATTTGATCTTACGAACATGTTCATTTGTAGTTGGACTTGGGTTAAGAATCGAATATCCTGTTATTTGACTAATAGCTTGGCCAGTTATCGGATTTAGATTCTGTATCTCTGATTCTGCAATAAATAAAGCTTCCCATCTTTGGCCAAAAACACACTCTCCAAATACACCCCAACAAAAACCACCTTTATTATTTATTGATGTACCTTCTGGTATATCTGATTCAACAGATACTAATGATGTTCTACCATTATCATTTCTAAAAATAAAAGTCATACTACCTGGAACATTTGTTGTAAAAACTCCATTTTCAATAACTCCCTCTGGAAGATTAGCAGGATTTAAAGAATTTATAGAATTTGGATCTGTTGAACTATAACGTGAAACAGAACCAGGGACAATTTGTCCTTGAGAATTTGTTGGAGGACCTAATTCTACAAGAATAAAAGAATCACCATTTTCATCCTCATAATTAATTAAATCAATATTACCACTAAAGGTCCTAACAGTTCCATCGTCATCAGTCCCATAAAAAGTAAGAGTTGCATCATTTGATGATATTGATTCACCATTATTTGTTATTATAAAATCACTATCACGATTTTGAAGATTATATTGTATACCACCTGTTGATGTTGGTGATAGTGGATTAAATACATCAGATGCTACTGGTCCTTGCCCAAAAAGAGAACTTGTTGAAGTATCTAATGTTGACCATGGAGTATAATCATCTCGTTCAAAAGAAGTTTCTGGTGCACCACCTGTTGGACAAATAATTCTTCCATCACGGCCTAGAAAACAATTCTCAGGAACATCTTGCTCTGTAGAACCTTCTTCATTTGAAGTTGTATCTGGATCAATTGATGGATCAGAGTCTGGTATAATATCTCCATCTGGATCAGGAGTAGTATCGGGAGAAGGTGTTTGGTCTGGAGTAGGTGTTGGATCAGGAGTAGTATCAGGAGAAGGTGTTGGGTCTGGAGTAGTATCGGGAGTAGGTGTTGGGTCTGAAGTAGGTGTTGGATCAGGAGTAGTATCGGGTAAAGGTATTGGGTCAGGAGTAGGTGTTGGATTAGGAACCTCAGGAGGAATATGAGCAAGAGAAGGAGTAGTACCAATAAAATTACCTTCATTATCATACCAATTTACTACTCCATCTGATACTCTATAACTACGATCAGCATCAAATCTTACAAGTTCATCTGTTCTAATACGTGAATTTGTTGTACCATAATTAGCTTGTGCATTTCCTGCAATAGTAACTTGATTACCATTTATGTTTACATTTGACTCACCAGTAGCAGTAATACCAACACTCTCGCCATTTGAATCAATTCTAATACTTTCACCTGATTGTGTTGGTAAGAAAGTAACAGTATTAGTACCAGTACTACCAATATTAATTGGTTCACCATTAATATCAATTACTTGCAAACCAGATGAAAAAAGATTTCCTTGAGGCGATGAATAATCATTTGTAATTAAATTAATCGAAGATACGCCTGATTCTGAATTTAAAGAACCTAAATTTAAAATTACAAAATGATCTCCATCTGGTCCTCTTGATCCTATTTGTAATGTATCTGTATTTGGATCATAAGCCAAGTCAGCTGGAGAACCAAAAGGAAATCCACCTGTATATTGGCTCTCTACTCGTATATTACCTGGAGTTCTTGATTGAATAAAGGTATCGCGATTAGGATTAAATATTAAATTATTTCTATTCGAAAAAAATTCTTTAAAAGTATCTTCTAATTCAGGATCATTCATTTCAGATAATAAATCATTACTATTAGACATATAGTCTTCAACACATTTATGACATTCATCTACAACTTGTTTGTCTTTTATTATATCTCTTTGCTTAGGATAATCTAGCATATTAAATAAATCTGCTTTTCGATCAGATCCTAATGTTGGCCATAGTTCGTCTAATTGTGCATCAGATAGTTGGCTTGGATTTTCAAATGCAGCATCTATTCTTTCAGGTTCACTCATGCTATTCCAATTAGAAATTCCTTCAGCATATACGTTTAAAAAAAATATTATAAATATAATTATATGAAACAGATATTTAATTTTCATGCTGTCACCGTTAATTGAAAACTTTTAGAGATTGTGTAAGTTTTATCTCTTGCAGTTATTGTTATGTTATATATTCCAACATCTAAAGCATCAGGTATATAACGTATAATACCATTTTGATGATTAATATTAAATAGAATAGTATTATCATAAAAATTACAATCTCTACTACAACCTACATATAATGTCATTGGAACACCTACTGTTGCAACAATATCATCTGGAAAAAAAGTAAAATCTAATTTATCAGGAAAAGAATGTAAGTCATGCATTGCAAAAGAAAATGTTAAAGGATTATTACGTAAACGTGCAGAAGTATTTATCATATCAATTACTTTTATACGACCAGTATAGGGATTTATAATCATTTCAAAATCTGTATCATATAGTTTATCTAAAAGCATTAAATTAGGATAATCTAATAAATCTTTTATAATAACATCACGTAATTCAATCATTCTTCCCAAGGGGATTGCATGTCTAATTCCAAATTCTAGAAAAGACATATTTACATCACCAACAGGAGTAATTATTTCATAGTGGAGTTCTGCAAAAATAGATTCTGGAAATATAGTAACTATTGCACTTGGTGAACCTGATGTAGTGATATAATACGATGAGTTTTCAATACATTCATCAATATTATTCTCAATAAAAAGTGCAATTTCTCGTTCCATAAAAGGAATACTTGGAGAAGTATTAATATTGTCTTTAATTGAATATGCAAACATTCTTTTTGTTGTAGTAAGATTAGGTTCAAATTCATAAATAAAACCTCCTTGCGAAGTTAGTATCTCAGTAGCATCAATTAAATTAAATTTCATACATTCTTCAACATAAAATTTAACAGGATGTTGAGGCTGTCTTAGAAATGTTAAAGAAACTGTACCAGCTGATGCAAAAAAGAATATAGCAAAAACCACTAAAATAATAATAGCACTCATCATAAATAATGTTAATTGGGACCTTTTACTCAAAAAAAGCACCCCCTGAAAAAAGATGAAATAATATTATACTATTATCAAATAAAAAATCATAAAATACTTTAAAATATCTTATTTTTATATTAACATCCATCTTTATTATAATATAAGTATTATAATTTATAAATATTATTGGTAGATTATAATAAATTAAGTATTATAAAGCATAGTAAATAATCAGAATTTAATATCACAAATATAATCTACATCACTTTTATCAGATAATTGTTTATAAAAAATCTTTTCAGCATGGGTTGATGAGCGTAAATCATCTTCAACTTTTAGAAATAAATCAGGAGATATTTTACCCTCTATTATCAATTCGCTAATTGGTTCTTTTAAACTTTTTTTTGCTTCAGATTTTGAACGACGTACTTTTTGTAAAACATTAACAAATAAATCTCCTGCCATTTCTGCAGATTCATCAACTAATTTATCATCATATTCAGGCCAAGAAGTAATATGAATAGATTCAATATTAAGCTTTTCTTTAAAATATAAATGATATATTTCTTCAGTAATAAACGGTGTAACAGGAGCTAACATTTTTAATAATGAAAGTAAAGTATTATATAATGTAAATTGAGCTGAAAGACGTTCTGTACTACCACGTCTATCAGGGTTATAAATTCTATCTTTACAAATTTCAAGATAATTATCACAAAAATTTTGCCAGAAAAATTTCTCAACATCAATCTTAATTCTAGAAAACTCATATCTTTCTATAGCAGAAGTAACTGTTTTTATTATTCTTTGAAGTTTTGATAATAACCATTTATCCATTATTTCTAAATTTTCGTTATTAGATATTGGTTCATAATCAGTTAAATGCATAATTGTAAATTTACTTGCATTCCATAATTTTGTAACCATTTTTTGTCCTGTTAATAATTCTTTATCTTGGAAAGGTAAATCTTCTCCTAGACTAGATGATGCAGCCCAAAAACGTAAAGCATCAGCGCTATATTTTTCAATCATTGCTTGAGGTTCTACTACATTTCCTTTACTTTTTGACATTTTTTTACCATGAGGATCTAATGCCCAACCTGAAATCATAACATCTTTCCATGGTAACTCATTTCTATGTAAGTGACTTCTTACAACAGTATTAAATAACCAGAATGTAATAATATCATGCGCTTGAGGGCGTAAAGACATAGGTAATAATTTTTTATACACCTCATGATCTTTAAATAAATCTGCAGCAAGATGAGGTGTTAAAGATGAAGTAGCCCATGTATCCATAATATCAGTTTCAGGAATTACATCATCTTTTGAATAACCTTCAGGTAAATCATTTAATGGATCAACTGGAAGTTGTTTTTCATCTGCAAAAATTGCTTCACCTGTTTTTTTATCATACCATACAGGGAAAGGAACTCCTGAAAAACGTTGGCGTGAAATACACCAATCCCATTGAAGTCCTTTTATCCAATTTTCATATCTATTTCGCATATGCTCAGGATACCAATTTAATTCTTGGCCCCGTTGAAGAAAAGTATCTTTAAGATCTAGATATCTAATAAACCATTGTTTTGTGTTTAAGAATTCAACTTCAGCACCACTTCTTTCACCAACATTTACTGCGTGCTTTATTTTAATTTGATTAATTAGTTCACCTGAGTTTTTCATATCTTCAATTATAGCTTTTCTTGCTTCATTTATAGTCATTCCTTGATATTTATCACAAATATCAGTCATTTTACCGTCTGCAGTTATTGCTTGTTTGATTGGAAGATTATGCGCTTTTTGCCATTCAATATCTGTTTGATCACCATATGTACAACACATTACAATTCCTGTTCCTTTTTCTGGATCTGCACGTTCATCTTCTAATATTGGGACATCAAAACCAAAAACAGGAACTTTTGCAAATTTTCCTTTAAGATGCAAATATCTTGAGTCTGTTGGATGAAAAAATACTGCAACACATGCAGGTAATAATTCTGGTCGTGTTGTAGCGATTGTTAATTTTTCTGCTTTTTCATCTGAAACTGTAAAAATAATATCATTAAAATAAGATTCTTTTTCTTCATCAACAAGTTCAACTTGTGATAAAGCTGTTTGAAGAATAGTGTCCCACATAACAGGTGCTTCTTTTCTATACACACGTTCCTTTTTTACTAAATCAAGAAATGCTTGCTGAGAAATTTTAATAGAATGATCATTAATTGTGGTATAAAAAATATCCCAATCACAGCTCATTCCAATTCTTTTCCAATCTGAGATATATTTTGGTCTTAATTCGGTTTCTAATGTGTCTAGACATAATTTTTTAAAATCATCTCGTGACATTCTAGTTCCTTTAACACCTTTCATCTTCTCAATAAGTCTTTCAGTTGCAAGACCATTATCATCAGTACCGAAAGGACAAAATATATTGTGACCTTTCATTCTTTTATACCGAACAATAAAATCTTGTTGAGAAAATGAGAATGCATGACCAATATGCATTTTTCCACTTACAGTTGGTGGAGGTGTATCTACAGAGAATATTGGTTTTTTACTATCAGGATCAAATTTGAATATACCTTTTTCTATCCAATACTCTTGCCAGCGTAATTCTGCTTCTTTTGGATCATATTTTGCTGCTAATTCCATTAAAAATTGTTGAGTAGCATGTTTTTTATATATTTAACCCTTAATTAATACAAATTTAATATAGATTTAGTATAGATTTAAGATTTTTTAATACAATTCTAAGAAAAAATGAATATTTATTTAATATGAAATAACTTGAGTTTCTTTTAAAATAATCAAAAAATAACAGATAATCTTATTAACTATAAGTAATAATTATTTTAGATGAAACCATGGATATTAAAATATCTACCAAAAAATACTAAAGAAGTTTTTGGGCAAGATAAAGCTATAGATCAAATAAAAGAATTTGTAATAAAATATAATTTACAAAAGAATAAAAGTGCAATGGTTTATGGTGGGATTGGAAATGGAAAAACTTCTTCAATAATCGCATTAGCAAACGAATTAGAATTAGAACTAGTTGAAATGAATGCATCTGATTTTAGAAATAGTGACAAAATTGAAGCATTCATTGGAACTGCATTAAAACAAAGATCACTTTTTTTTAAAGGTAAATTAATACTTATTGATGAACTTGATGGATTATCAGGAACAAAAGATAGAGGAGCAGTTCAAACTTTAATCAAAATAATTTCAAATAGTACTTTTCCAATAGTATGTACGATGAATGACCCATACAATCAAAAATTAGCAAGTCTAAGAAAAAAAAGTATTCTAATAGAATTTCACACATTAGATTATAGAACAATAGCAAATAAATTAACAAAAATATTAGAAAAAGAAAAATGTGAATATGAAGAAGATGCAATTAAGGCAATTGCAAGAACTTCTGGTGGTGATATGCGAGCTGCAATTAATGATATACAAACACTTACAAATTCTGGGCAGAATAAACTTACAACAAAATCAGTTGAAGAACTAACAGAAAATGAAAGAAACAGAACTGAAAGTTTAGTAAATGCAGTCTTAAAAGTAATGAAAACAACTAATATTGATGTTGCAAAAGATGCATTTGAAAATGTTGATGAAGATATAGATACAATAGGGTTATGGCTTGAAGAGAATATTCCTAAAGAATATGAAGGAAGAGATATAGCGAATGCATTTGATAGATTATCAAAAGCAGATGTATACAAAGGAAGAATAAGAAGATGGCAATATTGGAGATTATTGGTTTATATTTACGCATTATATAGTGGAGGAGTAGCGTTAGCAAAAGATGAAAAGTATAAAAAATTCATTAAATATGGTCCTCCTGGGAGAATACTTAAGATATGGCAAGCAAATATGAAATATATGAAAAGAAAAGCTATTGCTGAAAAAATTGCTCCATTAATACATACTAGTTCTAAAAGAATTATTAAAGATGTAATTCCATATTTACAAGTTATGTCAAAAGAAAAAAAATATGAAAAAATGTTTTCTGAAGAATTTGGACTTGAAAAAGAAGAGATAGAATGGCTTAAGGCATAACTTTTTTTGCTAATAACAAATATGAATATACTAAACCATTATTGTTTGGAATATCAACCCCATCCTCGTATACAATATCAAGTTCTCCCATCAAATTCCTAAAATAATTTATTTCATCCTCAAAAAGAGTTACAACCATAGCAGTACCATTTGGCTTTAAACAAGAAAAAGCATTATCCACTATTACTCCCAAATCACTCCAATAACTCGGCTGTGGGTGAATAAAAGCAACAACATCAAACATCTTATTAGGTAATAATTTGCTTGCATCAGAATCTATAAAATTACAGTTAGAAATTTGATATTTCTCTTTACATGTGGCAATATTATCTGAATTGATATCTACTCCATATAATTTAACATTCGGATTGTTTTCTCCTAATGGTACATCACCATAATAACTTAGAAAAGCGTAAGTTTCTCCTGAATAACCACAGCCAATACTTAGTATTGTTATAGGATTATCAGAGGGTTTTGGAACATTTGGGTCAACATATTTTAATAATAAATCTAAAAAATATTTTGCTCTAGTTGGAATAAAATCAGAATCTATCATTTTAGATGTTAAGGTTTTCTTTTTTCATAAAGTCCAAATATTACACCATCTGGATTTGACGATCTTAGTGATAATAAACCACCAAGTCTCTCTAGTTGTTCAGCATCGATGTCATAAGGTATTTTATCAAAGCGAATATGATTAAACCCTTTCCGATTCCAACCCATTAATTTCGAGAGAATATAATATGTTCGTGGATTAAAAGGATGTAAAGCACCAGTGGCATAGATAGTATCAATCCCTGTATCAAATAAATCTGATGTTATTTGACGTTGTATTGTTAGAGTGTCTATTTTAGATTTATATGAGCCATCAATGTTAGCTTGTGCTATATACGCAACTCTGCCTTGATTTGATACATGATAATTTTCTTCAAGAACTTTTTGTAATTCAATACCATAAATATTAAAATAAGCATTATCATCAATCCCTAATATGTAACCAACCACATTATCATCAGACTTTAAAACTTTTGTAAGTCCTGTCTCAACCATTATTTTTAGTTCTCTTTCAGAAAATAAAGAAAAAACAAAACCAAACCAATTGTTAGAATTTGATAATAAGTGTTGTCGTAATGATAATTCTTGAATTCCTGGAATATCATCCAATGTTGCTAATTGAACGTCTAACATTATAAAAAATAAATATAATTAATACCAATCGCAGAACATTTCGTCCATTTCGTGTTTTCCTAGTCTTTTTTTGTTAAGATCACTTAAAATATGTTTTTTTCCATGACCACCTTTAACTTGATCATAGATATATTCTTCCTGAGCTTCTCCTTCAGTAACTGTATCACCTTCTTCAGTCTCAACAATATCATCATGCTCTTCTTCAGATACTACTTCTTCTTCATAATATTCGTCATCTGACATAATCATTACCCCCTAATAACGTTAAGTCACCTCTTAATCACAATAGTTAAAATAACTAGTATATAAATGTTTCGTTTTTTATCACTTTAGAATAGTAACTTTTCTATTTTGCATAAAGTTCCTAATAGTATACTTTAAAAATAATCAATATGAATAATAATAAAAAGTAAAATGAAGACAGAAAAATGGGCTAAAATCCTAATCATAGTATGTACTGCCTTAATAAGCATAGCACAAATTCTTTATAAAATTGGTTCTGAAAAACTTGAATTTAATATCAGTGGGATATTCAATCTCTTTTTAATATCAGGATTAATACTTTATGGGATTGGTGCACTTTTGATGATACTATCATTTAAGGGGGGAGATGTATCATCTTTATATCCAATATTAGGAACTAGTTATATATGGGTAACATTGTTATCATGGCATTTCTTAGATGAAAATTTAAATTTTTTTAAGATTTTTGGGATTGGAATGATTCTTCTTGGAATAACTTATGTGGGGAAAGGATCAGAATGACAGAGATATGGGCAATTGGATTGGTATTATTATCTGCATTATGTGGTGGGTTTGCACCAGTGCTTATAAAAATAGGTACAAGAAAAAGCTTTAAAAAAATAACAAATATAATTTTTAATAAATATATTATAATTGGTATGGGATTGTATGGTCTTGGTACCATATTTTTCATCCCTGCCTTAAAAGGTGGAGAATTGTCAATATTATACCCTTTTATTGCAACAAGTTATATTTGGGCTACATTTTTTTCAAATATAATATTAAAAGAAGAAATAAATATATATAAGGTCTCTGGAATTATTTTCATAGTTATTGGAATAATAAGTATTGGTATCGGGATATAAATAATTAATCAAAATGAAAACAATAATAATATCATTAGGTGGGTCAATGATTGTACCAAATAGTATTAATGTACATTATATTAAAGAATTTAAGGAAATGATATTAAATTTTTTAGAACAAAATTATAGATTTATTATTGTTTGTGGTGGAGGAAAAACATGCAGAAACTATCTTTTAGCCTTAGAAGAAATATATAATGCTACAAATGATGAAAAAGATTGGTTAGGCATTAGAGCAACACATCTAAATGCAGAATTAATAAAGATTATTTTTGGAGAAAAAGCATTTGAAAAAATAATTATTGACCCAAATGAAAAAATATCTACAGATAAAAAGATAATCATTGCAGGTGGATGGAAACCTGGATTCTCTACAGATATGGATGCAGTTATACTAGCTAATCTATTTAATAGCAGCAAAGTAATAAATATATCGAATATAGATTATGTTTATAGTAAAGATCCAAAGATATATAAAAATGCTATAAAGTATGAACAATTAAGCTGGGAAGATTATTTGAATTTAATTGGGGAAAATTGGAAACCTGGAATGAATTCTCCCTTTGATCCAATCGCAAGTAAATATGCAAAGCAAAATAATATTACAGTATCTATTATTGGTAATAATGTTGACAATTTAAAGAAGTGTATTAATGAAGAAGAATTTTTAGGAACTAAAATATCTTAAAAATGTTCTAAATAATTATTTTTTATGGATACATAGATTCAGATAATATTTTAATTTTAGATTCTAAATTTGTTACTTTATGACCTATTGTTGATATTTTTACATTTGTATTTGATAACCAACTATGTTTACCATCCCAACCATCATGACCAGATGTATGAAAATCAAGTGCAATAGTTATCTGTCTATTACATGTGGGACAGCAGCATAATTCTTTATATACTTTAAGTCCTTCATGTAATGTATTCCATGATAAATCTGAGAAGTCAGTGCCACAATAAATACATTGCGATTTAAAGTTTTTTTCCGCAAATGAATGATGCAATACCATATTATAAATCCCTATTTTAAAAAAAGTATAAATGTCCATTTAAATAATTTATTGAATTGATATCTATAATATATTAGAAAAAGAATATTAAATCTTAAAAATTTAAATGTAAATAAAATTAAAAGATTATTTAAACATAATAAGAATACTATTATTAATATAAAAAAATACAAAAAATGACAGAATACAAAAAAATAAGAATAGAGTTATTAAATCAAACTAAATTGAAACTTAGAAATAGTGTAGAATGGGATCTATTAGCTATACAAACAATTTCAAGTATTGAGGAGTTAGAAAAAATAATAAATCAATCAGTTGTAAGAATCCGTGAATGGTATTCATGGTATAATCCTGAAATTAGCAAGAAAATTAAAAATAATGAAAAATTTGTAGAATTAATAACTATAAAAACAAAAAAAGAATTATTAGATGAAATTAATTTAAAAGAGAGTATAGGTAAAGATCTTGAAAAGAAAGATATTGATACAATAATAAATTTTGCAGAAAATGTATTAGCATTAATTAAAACAAAAGAAGAACAAATAAATTATTTAGATGAAATACTAAAAAATAATTGTCCAAATACCCATAATATTCTAGGAACTACTTTATCTGCAAAAATATTAAGACAAATTGGTGGTATCCAAAAGTTAGCAAAAACACCTGCTCCAGTTATACAAATAATAGGAGCAGAAAAAACATTATTTAAACACATGACAGGAAAAGCAAAAAGTCCTAAATATGGTATTTTACATGAACATTATTTAATTAATAAAGTTAATAAGAAAAATAAAGGTAAAATGGCTAGGGCTATTGCTGATAAAGTTGCAATTGCTGCTCGACTTGATTTCTTTAAAGGAAAATTTATGAATTATAAGACTGAATTAGAAATAAAATCTGAATTATTAAAATAAATAGTAATTATAAAAAAATTAAAATTATTAATAATTTGTATTAATTAAATCATTTCTGCTGTTAATGCTCTTCCTAATACCGTTAATGCGATAATTGTAAAAATAATAGTTACAATTCCAGCTAAAACACAGTATAGTGTTACAGAGCGTAGCATGTTTTTACCAATAGTATTTTCTTCTGTTAATTTATCATCACCAACAGATATACCGGCAATAGTTTTTGACATAATCCATACTATCTGTACTATGTACATTCCAACAACAATTTGAAAATAATAAGTAGGGATACCATCGCCAAACATTTCAGTAAGACCAGTTAATGCTCCGCCAGCTTGCTCTGAATCTGTTCCAAAAGCAGCTAATGACTTACTTAGATTTCCTATAATATTTGTAATCATTGCTGTAATGCCTACAACTATTCCAGAAATAACAGGAGCTAAAAATTTAACTAATGAATTCATTGATGATATTACTTCAGCTAATAAATCCCTTAAGCGTTCTTCAACAGAATGCATTTCTTTTACATAACGTGCAACATTAGTCATAGCTCTAGAAGCAATTAAAGGACCTTTCTTTATTGACTCAGTTAATACTTTCATAGTACTTTCAATAATATTTGAAGGAAAGAATTTTATAGCGCCATAATGATGATCAAATATAGCCTGTTCTGGATTCATACCCATTCTTCTAATATTAGAATCAATTATGCTAAAAAATTTCCCTGGTTTTGAATCTTGCATTACTTCTACTACTTTACTAAATGACATTTCTAATGGGATTCCATCACCTAATCTATTACCTAATTGGAATATAGCTGAACCGAATTCATCTTCAAGTTTTCGAGTTTCTTCTTTGATTTGGATTAAATCTTTTGTTTTAAAATGATAATACGTACCTATTCCTAAACCAAAAGAAAGTACAAAGAATATACCAAGTAATGTTGCAACAAGACCATATGGTCCTTTATATTCTGCATTTCCAAGAAAATCAGATGTACCCTGTACCTCTCTGTAGTCTAACAATGGCATGTCATTATACCATTCAGCACTAAAGCGTGATGGGAATAATATGATATCATTACCTGGACCTAAACTCCATGATAAAACCAAAGGAGATATACCTAATAAAAATAATGGAATAAATACAAGTAAACCAAGAAACAGAGGAGTATAAACTTTTTTTGACTTTCTTTTTGCTTCTATTTTTTTTTCAAGAATCAAAGGATTATCTTGTTCAATTTCACCACTTCCATATCCACTAGGACGAGATGCAAGGATATTTTTTCCTACAAAGTAAACTGAAAATGGAATTACTACATTATAAAGCATAGAGATATGATACCACTGTACTTCTTCCATAAAACTTACTACTAATGGTAATATTACTAAGCCAAGTATAGGTAGTATTACTCCCAACATATGTAAAGTACTAATAGGTGATTGAATATCATGAGAATAATGTAGCATCTTTTCATAAGTTTCAGATAGTATAACATCTAATGCTTTATCTAATAATGCAATACGATTATCTTCTGATGGTTCATAAAGTGAAGATTCAATAAGATTCATCGCCTCTAAGAATTCATTATTTGTTTTTGCCCATTTAATCATATAATGGTCTATTGACTCTTTTATTGTTCCATATGTTTCTGATTCGACATTCCATAATACTTTTTTTAAGTCTGCTGCAAGTGGACCTGTTAAATGTTGAGCTGCAAATTCTATTGCTTTTTCTAGATTTGAATTTTGTCGCATATATGTAACAATATAAAATACTGATAGGACTATCTCTTTACTACTTTTCATTCTTGTTATACCAGCAAAAATAAAAGGAAGTTTTGTTAATGGGATCATAATTCCTATACCAGCTAACAAAAAGAAAGAAACAAAAAATAAATCGCCCGCTAATAATAAAAAAGAGAATATTACTCCTATAATCATAAATATAAGTGGACCAAGAATTGCAAATGCAAATGTATCTTCTGGGCTAACATTAAGATTTGCAGTTTTCAGTGCTTCTTCAATTAGTGGTTTTTTATCATTTCCAGGATTAATTTTAATTAAATTACCACAGAATTTTGATGCTTTTTCATACGAAGAATTTAAGACAGGTTTATTTTCATCTTGAAATTGGCGATATTCGGACGTTGTTAAATTTGATTCTGAAGAATCTTCTTCATTATTTTTATTCTTATTCATAAAATTGGATAATTTTCTTTTCATATCAGCATGCAACTTTGACTCTTTTATACTTGAATCAGAATGATTTTTATCTAGATTAGAATCATACTCTTTCATAGCACGTAATATTTCTTCTTTGCTTATTCTATCCATTTTTGATATATCGTTTTTCTGATTTAATTGTCATTAATTATTTTCTTAGTATTCTTATCAATTGTTTATTGCTTAAATCATACAATTATAACTTTATTATGTAGTATTCTTTCTTTTTACTGCTGATTTTAGCCATTCATTCCAGTCGTAAAATATTCGTTTAGGATCTAAAACACCAAGTTCTTCTTTTACTTGATCACTTATTTTATGGAAATAATCATTACATAAAATTGTAAATCTTGCTTCTAATAAATCTGGATCATTCATTTCTTCAGCTATATCAACTTGAGCTTGTTTAATTTTTGCTCTAAGCTCTATATTTTGCCATATAGCGTCCCAATCATTCGAGAAATCTTTAATATTTCCAGCTATTGTTTTTAATATTTCTGACTCGCCATTTTTAAGTTCTGAAGAGATCTTTAATTCATCATCTATGGGATTATATTTCATTAAATCAGTAAAACCATTCTCAAGTAATGGATCATTAATCCAATCTTTTCTTACTTCTGTGATATTCGTTACACGTCTAAATTTATGAAGACCATCAGCACTTCTAATCGGATTTGCAATTATTATAATATCTGTAGCTTTAAATGAAGTACTTGGTACACCAATATCATTAACAACTCTATCATATATACCATAAGGACTATCCCCATGAATAGTACCTGCAACTGTATTTGCTGCTGCACCCACTCGCATAGCCTCATATAAGGCTTTTGCTTCTTCAGACCTAACTTCACCAACTATTAATGCGGAATCCCCTAAACGTAGTGTTGATCTTATACCTTGTGAAGCAGTCATTTCAGTTGTTGTTTTTGTTAATGAAGATGCAACCTGAAGAGATTGAATGTTGTATCCCATTTTTCTAAGATGTGAAGTAGGTAATTCTAGTGTATCTTCAATAGTTATTATTCTATACTTACGCATAATTTCTACTAATATAGCAGATAATAAAGAAGACTTACCAGAACTTCTTGTTCCTGCTATAAGTAAAGTTCTTGTACCATCGACAAGAAATGATATTAAGCCTGCTGCAAAAGGTGTTATCATTTTTGCTTTAATAAAAAGAGGTAAAGTCCACGGTTTATCTCTATGTCTTCTAAATGAAAAAGCTAAACCTGATGGATCTAATGGTTTTGTAACTGCAGATACTCTTGTTGATGCACCAGGTAATTCTAACTCAGTATCAAGTATTGGATTAGCTTCATCTAAAGGTCTACCAGACATTAAACGTAATTTTGTTGCCCAAGATTCAACTTCACGATTAGTTGGGATAATGTTAGTTTTACAATCATCATAATCTGCATGTACTATAAACATAGGAATATTACCTGCAGGAGAATTAATACTCACGTCTTGAATTTTTTCATCACTTAAAAGAACTTCAATCAAACCAAAACCTACTGTATACCTGACTAAAATTCGTGTTAATTTACCTATTTCTTTTTCAGATAAACGAACATTTCGATATTCTGATAATTCTTCAATTAGATCATATCCTATATTATAAAATACTTCACGCATTCTTTCTGGATTAACAAATTCTGATTTAGTTGGTTTATGCTCAGCCATTATTCTTCTAGCTATATCTAATATTTCATATTGTTCTTCGTCTAATTTAAACTCAGGTGGTAGTAAATGATAAAGATATTGTACAGTTTCAGGAACTTTAAAAATTGTAATTTCTGTATCATCTTTAATAATATAGCTGTCAATTTCTTCTCCTTCTAATGGATAATCAGCCATTAGTTTTGTAAACATAAAATCAGGTTTTATTGCAGGTGAGAATATTCTACGATATATTTCTCTGTTACCAGAGCGAAAACTAGATAAGAATGGATGAACTATTGTAATTAATTTTGTTTTTTCAAGCATAGCAATTATATATTTTAATAAAGTATAATACTTATCATCAATAGATTGCTGATTACTTGATTGACGTGCAATATCTTCATGACGATACATACGCTTTAAAGATACATAACAACCAATTGGATCTTCTTTTAATAATCTAAATATTAAATTTTGAAGCTCTACATATCTTTGACTGTATAATGATTTAAATTCAGAATTCTCATTTGACAAATTTGTTATCTTAAAAATATCTTTTTGTTTCATCATTTTCTTATATAATTGCGCAATCTCAACTAAAAGTTTAGTTTGTGCATAATCATATTCATAATCACGTTTTTGATAAAAAATAAGTTTAGTTATCTCACCTACATCAACAATTGCATCAATAGCATAAGACATTACTTCTGGGCTATCTTCTACAGAAGGAATACTACCTAAATCATCATAATCAATTCTAAGAATTACATCTTCAGACTCTCTTATTAATTCATACTTTTTTTTATTGTTAAATAATGCGCTCACTTATTTCCCTCTTTTTTCTGGAATTTATTGATATGATATGTTAAACATAATTACTTTTTAATTTTCTTATTATTTGAATTATTTTTTATTGGATTTGTCTCTTTAAATTTTTCAATAGCTAGCTCTATAATATGAGATTTATTACGATACGCACTATTCTCTTTTAGAAAAGAGTCTAACCATTCAATTAAAGATACATCTATTGTTGCAGAGATTGGTTTTTTCATTAATCTATTTATATTATAAAATAATAGTTTATATAATTTACTATTATAAAATATATTTTATAATATGTTTTTAGAATAAAAATAAATATGAAATTGATCTAAAATAAAATAGATCTAGAGCATAAAATTTTTACAAAAATATGTTAAGCCAATAAAAAATAGAAAAAACTAATATATGTCTTCCAAAGCAATTTTTTTTTGATGTGCGAGTCTAAAATTTTCAGAAAATTCTAATGATAATTTATTGATAGTCTTATGAAGTTGTTTATTAACAAAAACTCTTTGCCCTCTACCATACCCACAACATTCTGTATGAATCTTAATGTTTTCTAAAGCAAATGCTCTTCTTGGATAAGCAATTCCATCTGTAGATAAAATTGATTCTATATTAGGGATGAATGGATATATACGACAAATAAAAGGTCTTGTATCATCATGAATATTACACAATTTAGTCTTTTTATCAAAATGTTTACATACAAAACAACCATCGTCAATAATTGACAAACTTTTTTGCTTTGAAATTATTAAGCCATTACAACACTTACCACATTGTTGACATTCCCATTTTGTTTGTTTATTTATAGAAACATTAGCCATTATTAATTAAATTAACTTAAAGTATAAAATTGTTACGAAATACTGCCTTTTCGGCGAAAAGTATATAACTTAATAATATTGCAATAGTATTATGGATTTATTTACAAAAAAAAATGAACCTGGGGCACCTAATGTACCTAATTCACCAGGACAGAAAGCACAACCTGCAGGTAATGCGCAAACTCCAAATTATGCTAAAGATATTAATGATTTAAGTCGAAGAGTAAGAATTGATGAAGAACGATCAGTAAATTTAAGAAAAAAGATTCAAATGATAGAGCATAATATGCTTATTAATAATAAACGATTATTAACTGAAATTAAATTCTTAAATCAAGAGATAACTGAAATTAAAAGAAGTTTCGATGACTTAAAAACAAAAGTTATGGGTTTTGCACATGAATTGCAGCAATGTGCAAAGAATGAAGATGTAAGAGTTCTTGAAAGATATATTAATATGTGGGAACCTGTAAAGTTTATTACAAGTGATGAAGTAGAGAAGATTATAGAAGAAAAAATAGATGAAAGATTAAATAAATCATAAAACTTAAAAAAAGTTTAAATATAAGTAAGTTGTAGGAGAATAATATGGCAAATATACCAATAAATAAAGTTGTAGAATTACGTTCACAAGGAACTCCAAACAATCAAATTATTCAAATGCTTCAAAATGAAGGTTATAGTAGTGATCAAATTTTTGATGCAATGAACCAGGCTGATATGCAAAATAATATTGGTCAGGGCATGAATGAGCCTAATGTTTATCCTAACAATGTTGAAAATCCTATGAATATGCAACCACAAAGTTTTGGGAATTATGAACAAGAACGTGTTAATAGTTCTGATAGAGATGTTATAGAAGAAACTACAGAAGCAATAATTAACGAGAAATGGAAAGAATTTAACAATTCAATGTCTAAAATAAATGAATGGAAAGATAAAGTTGAGCATAAACTAACATCCATTGACTCCGAATTTAAGAATTTACAAAATAATTTTGATAAATTACATCATGCTTTAATTGCAAAAATAGGTGAATATGACCAAAATATTTTGAATGTTGGCACTGAAATAAAAGCAATGGAAAAAGTATTCCAAAAAATACTTCCTACATTTACTGAAAATGTAAATGAATTATCTAGACTTACAAAAAATATAAGTGATAAAGAAAAATAAAATTGTTCTTTGATTAAGTTTTAGGTTTTTAAAACATACTTTTAAGAGTTAATCATAAGCACCTTTAGTCATAAATTGTACTGTAAAGACTGCAATTAAGCTTATTAAAACAAATCCTAATACTTTAGGATGGAATAAAGTTCTAGTCAGATTATTTTGGAAATCAGAAGTAGCAGTTGCACCTTCAGGTAATTGTGCAACTATTTCTCCACCAGGAGATGTAAATGTTCCATCGGGGTTTTGCTGATAACTTTGTACACCTGGCTGAAAGTTTAGTAGTTGCTGGCCTAACACATTTCCTAAACCAATTGCAGCAATAACAATACCTACAAAAATAACTGTCCATACTATTCCTGTATTTTCTCGCATAGCATTCATGATTTGTCCATCATTAATTCCCATTGATTTAAATGCAATTAACATAAACATAATAAAAAAGAACATTACAATGAACCATGGTGCCATAAAAGCAAGAATGTTGCTAGCTGCTTCACTTACCAAAACTAAAGAAGCTACAACAAGTGAAATCATCACATTAACGAAAGGATTCTTTCCTAATGCTTTAGAATATTCTAAAATAGCATAAAGGAGAAGAAGAACTAATAAAGCAGGCATAAACCTATGAAGACCATCGATTAATGCTAGTCCTTCAATAAGATCTGCCATTGTAAAATAAAAAAATTACTTTCCGCCACCGAAAAGTTTGCCAATGTCTTCTGTAACACTTGTCAGGATGTTACTCTTTTGCTTTGTTTCATCTTTAGTGATATACCATATTAAAATTGCAAACACTAAAATTATTATGATAAAAGCTTGTGTATCTGGATTATCTAGCCATCTTAACCATTGTGGTGTTTCAGCCATAAATCCGCCCCATCCTGATGCTCTTCCAAAGATGTATAAGATTATTAATAAACTGATTATTGCAAGCCATCCTGAAATGCTTGAACCTATCCATTTAACCTCTCCACCCATTATTCCAATAATCAATAACAGTGCAACAATTGCTACAAGTACAATTGAAACTTGAGGTAATGCACGATTAATCAAATCAACAGGACTTACACCAGTTGGATAAAAATTTAAAACATGTGAAAAAACTATTCCAAGACCAAAGACCAATGCAACCATTGAATTATAATTTTTTTTACCTTTTCCTAATATTTCACTTTTTTGCAAAATTGCAAAAACAATTGTAAATATAAGTATGAATGGTAATAATACTTCTGCAACTCCCCATCTACTAAGAGTTTCTATGAATGTTGTGAAGTTCATTTTTTAGACCTCCTTTAATAACAATATTAATTTGAATGTTTGTCTTTATAAATGTTTATATAAAAAGACATCTATAAGCATATATTGTAGCATTTTTTAAAATGCATATTTTAAATATTAAATATTTATTTTTATTTAATTAATTATTTTTCTTTTGATGGTCCCTGATCTGCACCTTTCATGATAAACCACATAAAAAACACAACAATGATTATTAGTATAATTGATGAAACAACTGTACTATTGTTAAAATCAGCTAAAAAGTCAAAGATTATTTCTAACCAAGTTCTATTCTCATAAGTGATTGCATTCATAAAAATAAGAACTACACCTATAAACATGATACCCATAAAAAGCATTTGCCAGCCACCTGTTAAATAAAATGGTGAATCTTCTTCTTTCATAAAGGAACCTACTAACATCAAAAAGAAAATTGATACTAATAGTAAAATAACTATATGAGCTGCAGTTTGATTAATTATTGATACTATACGACTTGAAGCAACAGTTAAGAATGCAATAACAAATGAAGTCATTGCGTTTAGATTCTTTTTAGTTACTTTTTGCCCTTCGTAAACTTCAGTACCTAATACTTTTGTTTTTTCAAGAATTGCAAAAACAATAGTAAAAACCAATAGAAATGGAAGTATTACATCATATACCCCAAGCCGATCAAAAAATAATAATGTTCCTCTGAAGGTTGATACTTCTGCCATTATCTAATTTTTAAAAATTAGTATATATAAATCTTTCTGTGAATTAAATATAATCTTTTTTATATACATATAAGATAATATTCTTTTGAAAATGGAAAAATACCTTGAATTAAGGGAAAAAGCATTATTAAACCTTAAAAATGCAAATCAGGGGATATCATTTACTTACCCACTAATAAAAGAAAATAAAGTACTTTTAAGTATTGTTAACCATCTATTCTTAGCATCTACTCAAATAATGGGTAGTATCCTATATTATGAATTAAAGTTTAAAAGAATTGACTTATTTGAAGACAATTTTGAATCAAAATTAAGAATTTTTAAAAATAAAGTTATAGACAAGTATAATCTTGACTCTAATTATACTAAAATAATGCGCGATTTAAAGGAAATAATTGTTGCACATAATGATAGCCCAATAGAATTCTCACGAGGTAACAAGTTAATCATATGTAATGATAACTATGAAATTAAAGAAATTAGTATTGAAACACTTAAAAAAGTTCAAGATAAGACAAAAGTATTTATAGATGAGGTTATTAGCATAACATCAGATGCAAGAATCACTTTTTTACGCAAGTCAAGAAATGAAGAGAGCTGAACATCTCCTTTATGTAAGTTTAAAGTATACTAGAACTGGAGATGTCATAGATAGTTTAATTTTAAGACTAATTGCTTCATTTGATTTTGTTATTGACGGACTAGTATTGATTAATGAAGAAAAAATTAAGATTAATCCCGCAAGTCCTTTTGCAAAAGTAACTGTACTAAAAGAGATCTATAAAGACAATGATGATATGCAAAACTATCTTGATTTCTATATTTTACTAAGAAAAATTAATAGAAGTAAAACAAAAGCATTGCATGAGTTTAGAAGGAATTTGGTTGCTATATCAAATATTGATGGAAATGATATAGAAATAACTATTGACATAGCCTCAGATTATTATCATAAAAGTGTAGATTTTCTTAGATTTGTTAAAAAACTATTTGAAAAATGAGAATAATAGTACTAGCATCTGGAAAAGGGGGTGTAGGAAAAAGCACCATTGCACTAAATCTAGGTTTAGCATTAACTAAATATGGTAGACAAATTATTCTTATCGATGGTAATTTTAAATCTCCAAACATTGGTTTAATGTTAGGTAAATCAAATTTTGAAGAAACAATAATATCAGCATTAGAAGGAAAAGAAATTACTGATTGTGTATATAAGCATCAATCAGGAATAAGATTAATCCCTGGAAATATTTCGTTAGAACATTTAAATAAAAAAGATATAAATAAATTTAATAAGAGTATCAGAAAACTAGAAGAATATGCTGAAGCATTAATTATCGATACAAATTCTGGATTAGATGACAATGTTGATATTATTAAGCATGCAACAGATGTAATACTTTTAACTACACCAGACTTCATATCTGTTACTGAAACACTTAAGCTGATAAAAGTAATAGAACAAAATAATCAAACAATTTTAGGAATAATTGTAAATAAATATTCTGGGAAAGAATATGATATGAAAATTGAAAATATTCAAACACTTATTGGGAAAAAAATAATAGGAGTAATACAACAACATAAAAATATTCTTGAATCATTAAAATTAAAATATCCAGTATTATATAGTCATCCTGATAGTCCAGTTAGCGAGGATATAGAAAAATTAGCATGTAATTTAATTGGTAAAGAATACAAAAAAGAACAAGTTCAACAAAAAACTAAGATGGAAATAGCAATGGAAAAAGTTGGACTTAAGAAATGGTATGAAAATTTATTAGAAGAAGACGATGAGTAAAAATAATAAGAAAAAATCAAGTAATAAAAAGACAAAGAATTCGAAGAAAAATAAAAAAAGTACTATTAAGAATATTAAAAAAGATAATATAAAAAGTATTACTACTGAGGACATATTAGAAAGTTCTGCAATTAGAATTAAAAGATTAGAAGAAATACATAATGAACGATTAAGTACTCCTAATGAATGGGATAAGATTGCATATTGGACTTTTTTAATTGTAACATTGTTTTCTAATATTTTTATGTCAGGAATTATTGCATTCCTAATCATTTTCTTGAAATTTGATCCATTAGTTTATGTATTGATAGGAATTTTTGGATTAGGTTTTGGAATGATTTATAGTTTTCTTTTGCACAACTTAAAAAGTTCTTTTTTTACACAAAATAAATATGCTAAAATATTTGTTGTAACTACTGGATTTATTAACACTGGATTTATAATTATAGTTAATGTAATGATATTTAATTACTTTGGATTAAATTATAATCTTTCAAACTTAATTGATATCGCAGTTTTATATATGATATTTTATATGATACCTTCTTTTATTCAAATGCTCTTTAATAAGCTAAGAAAAGCTTTATAAAATTGCTTATGTTTTTTCTGATTAATGGCGGCCTTAGTGTAGCCCGGTTAGCATAGAAGACTGTGGATTCAGAAGTAAGTAATATCTTTTGCATAAAGATAATGCAGTCATCTTCTGGCCCGAGTTCAAATCAAAAATGTTAATACATTATTGTGAAAGTCTCGGGGGCCGCCCTTTTTTCTAAAATGAAAGGAATAATAAAAGGAAAAAAAGCGTATATCTATGATAAACAAGTTAATACATCAAAAAGAACAAATCAATACAATTCATTCTTAAAAAGAAATGTTGTTGGAGATAACTTAGTTATTGCTGATTTTGGCTGTGGTACTGGAATATCATTTCCTAGTATTATTAACAAATGTAAAATATTATATGGAATTGATGGTTCCAAAGAAATGATTAATATTTGTAAAGAAAAATATAATTCTAGTAAATGTACTAAAAAAATAAAATTAATTTTAAGTGATTTAAGTAATACAAGGATAAAAAAAGAAAGTTGTGATTTAGTTATTATCAGAATGACTTTGCATCATTTGAGAAATAAAAAACATGTAATTAATGAAGCTCACAGAATTTTAAAATCACAAGGAAAATTGTTAGTAATAGATACATTTAGACATAGAAATATATTAATAACTTATTTACTAGACATAAAAAGAAATTATGAAATGGGTATGGAATTATTTCAGCATAACTATTGCACATTAAATGAATTTACGAGTATAATTAAAAATAAATTTAAAATAATCAACATTAATTCACAAATAAAGAATTTTTATACAAAAGCAAATATTATACTAATTAAGATGTAACTATTGTTAAGTGCTACATAAACTTTATATTGTTTTTAAATGATTTCTTACATTTAAGTAGTGGGGTGTACTAATTTGGGATGGTTTAAGAAAAAAGAAGAACTTCCTCCCTTGCCGGAAGAATTGCCGCCAATAGAGGATGTAAATACGCATGATCAAATACCAAATGATTTTGATCTTAATCAAAATAATAGTTCTAACGGTAATATAAATCAGGATAATGAAATGGAGCCTATTAATGACAATAATCAACAACAAGCACAAGATACAAATTATAACCCCTCTATCGAAGATGAAGAGATTCCTACAACAGATGAAATGAATAACAAACAATATAATGATTTAGAGTATGTAAGTGAACATGAAGATAAAATACCAGATTATCATAAAGATAATTTAAATGATTCTACACAATATGAAGATAACAATTCAGAAAATCAAAGGTCAGATGACGAATTACCTGATTTACCTGAACCTAGTGAACCACAATTACCTGAAATACCAGAAGTTCCAGATGTAGATTCTAATCAAAAAGAACCAACACCAGATAATGAAAAAGTACCAGAACCACCTGCTATATTTAGTGATGAAGGTTTTTATAATACTCCTGAAGAAGTAAAACATTTAGTTGAGGAAAAAAAGGTTCAAAGAAGCAAAGAAAAAGATTTTAGTTATGAAGCGCCAGGAATAACTCATAAAGAAGAAATTCTTAAAAGAACAGTTTCGGGTCCTATTTTTGTAGATATTGATGCCTTTAAAGCCATGTTAGGAGATATAGATACAATTAAAAATGATATGAAGGCATCTTCAGTTATAATTCAGCATCTTGATGAAATAAAAAATTCAAAAGATAGAGAGCTTGAGAGATGGAGATTACATTTAGATGATATTCATAAGAAAATTAATTATGTAGATAAAATATTATTTAATGAGGCTTAAAAATGGAAAAAAAAGTTTATGTTAAAGTTGAAGATTATAAGGATATTGTAGATATAATGACCTTAATAAAAAAGAAAGTAAGTGATGCAAGAAACGTTTTAGGTTCAATTAATAATTTAAAAAATGAAGAGGATGCAGAGCTTGAACAATGGAATAATAACCTTGATGAGATTGATAGAAAAATAGATTATTTAGACAGGACACTTTTTGAATAAAAATGGAAGAATCAGCATTCTATATGGCAATTGAGAATCCAAGAGATTTTAGAAGAGAATTACTTGGGACAAATAAAATGATAATTCAATTGCTGCAAAAATATGAAAATATAAAAAGAATAAGAGAACAAAAAATTAATTTGATATATGAATATAATAGCTTAAATAAAGAAATAAATTCATTAATTCATAGACTAAAAAAATATGTACCTAAAACAAATTTAAGGAATATTTCAGATAAAACTATAAAGATAAATTCTGAAAAACAAGAGCCTAATACTGACATAAAAAAATTACATGATGAATTAGCAGAAATTGAAGCAAAATTAGGTAAATTAAAAAAATAATTTATTCTACGAAATGTTTTTAATACAAATAAAGATTTCTAATTAATATGTGAGGGTAGCGAAGTGGTTAAACGCGCAGGACTCAAGGGAACTGTTTTAGTGGTTATCCATTGAACTTTTAGGGCTATCCTGTCCTTTAGTAGGTTCGAGGGTTCGAATCCCTTCCCTCACATTTCTATATTTATATATAAATATAAAATATTATTAATATAGTCAGTGATTCAAACGTCCAGTCGCTACTTTCGGAAATTTGTTCATTTCATTCACAAACAATCCCTTCGCTCACACTTCTATTTTAAGATATTAAACAAACTAACAAAGATACAAAGAAAAATCAACAAATCTTTTTAAATAATGAATTTTTAAATAAAAAAATGGTAGAACAATACATTGATATCATTAATGATGATAATGAAGCTATAGGAAAGGCTAAGCGTGATGAAATCTTTAAAAAAAAATTATTACATAGAGCTATTAAAGTTATAATAGTAAATGATAAAAAAGAATTTTTAATTTGTAAAATTCCTAATAATAAGATGTTATCTGAAGATAAATTTGAATTAGGAATCTGGAGTGAGGTTCTAAGTGAAGAAACATTTGATGATGCAATGTTTAGAACATTAAATGAATCATTTAAAATAGACGCACCACCTATTTTTATTAAACAATTTAGGCATGAAATAGAAAGTAATAAAGCAATTGTTAATTTGTATGTTTTAGCATATGAAGAAGAATTAAAACCAACAAAAAATGTTACATTAATTAAATTTGTACCTATTTCCAAAGTTGAAGAAATGTGTGATAATAATGAAATATCACCAATATCACAGCATATATTTCTAATTTCACTTGAAGAGATAAAAGAATTGTCTAAATAATTAATGCATTTGGTATTCTTGTTGTTGCCATAATCTAGTGCTTTGTTGTCACTTAATAGTGATTAAAACCGAAAAGTTTATATATGCACTATATTTCTTTTAGAAAATGGTAAGTGATAACGTAATTAATGGATTAAATCAACTAAAAGCAATTATGAATACAGTTGATACAGATATTTCAGATATTACAAAGCTAATTAATTTAGGATTATCTCCTGAACAAATTAATACCATTAGAAAGTATTCTGATAAAAGGTTTGATGATACAGCCGAAATAATTAGAGAGGCATATTCTCAATCTAAAGAATTTAAAGTACAGCCCTACAATAAGAGAAGAATTTTTGGTGATGTTGATTATGAACATGCAATACTAATTGATACATTTGTAAAACAAGGATATGATGAATTTCAAATTGCTAATATGACTCAAAACCCTAATTCTATGTTACATCGACGCACATCAATAGTAAAATCATTAGATTCTTTAATCGCAACAATTGATGACATAAAAATTCCTTATAGAACCTCAAGTGATCTTGAAACAAGAAAACAAATAAGAGCAGAAGATAAAGAAAAAGCTAAAAAAATATTATATGATGATACAACTACATTATACCTTAAGCATAATGATGATGCAGAGGTTGCAGAAAGACTATCTAAGAAATATGGTCACATAGTTACAGAAAAATTAGTAAAAAGAATAAGAAAGAATGCTGCAAATGAAGCACAGACAGATGAAGAGCATAAAAAATGGGCTTTTAGATATAACAATATAACTACCCATAACATTGCCAAAGAATATGCTTCGATAAAAAATACAGATTATTCAACTGCTAAATCATTTTTAGCACACTATACCACATTTATTGAAAGAATGCATGGGTGGGATGATAAAAAAATTGCTAAAGAACTAGCAATTGAACTAGGAAGAAAATCTATTGATGAAAAAGTTGTAAAAGCATTAAAAGACCATTCACATTCTGAATGGAAAATAAGAAAAGCTGCAAAAGAATATTCATTATCTAAACGAGAGCAAAGTATAAATTATGATGAGAATACTGCAATTAGTGACATTGTTGCTTTTGTTTCATCAACATATACAATTGGAATGAAAAACTCTGAAATTGCTAAAGCTTTAAATCAAGAATATAATATTCAATCTGAAGAAATTTTAAAAGCTAAGGACATTTCTGTAATAAAGGAATGGATAAGACATGGTCTTCCAGGAGCGATGCCTTCACCAAATAATAAATCACAAGAAGAAGAAAAATTGGATGATGAGTTTGATGATGATAGTAGAGATTATTGCAGATACCATGATTTAAGTCAAATTGACCGAGAAACAAATGATAATCCTTTATCTGAAGATGAAATACCTACTAGAGATGCATCTTTAAGATTACCTACAAAACTTGCATCAGGTCAAGAAATTGCTGAACGATGGTACAGGCCAGTTAAAGATGCTGAAACTGCTCAAGTTGCTTTTATACAACATCCTGAAGATAATTTTGCTGAGATATTCTCAAATATAGCAAAAATACCAGGTAATCTTTATAGAACATACAAACAAATGACAACTACCGAAAAAATTGCTGTTGGTAGTATTGGAATAGCTATTGGTACAGTAATAGGTAAAGCTCTTTTAAAATATTTATAATTCAAAAATTATTTATAATACTCTTTTTTTATCTTTAATATGATAGAAATATGTCCTGTTGGTGGCTATTCTGAAGTAGGCAGAAACATGACTGCTATTAAAATTGATGATGACGTAATTATCTGTGATATGGGTGTTCATCTTGAGAATTATATTTCATTAACACAAGATGAAGATTTAATTGATATATCTTCTGATGAATTAATTAAACATAATGCCTGTCCTGATATTGATACGATTAAAGACTGGAATAGTAAAATATGCGCAATAGTACCAACACATGCACATTTAGATCATATTGGTGCAATTCCTTTTTTAGCTAATAAATTTACTTGTCCAATTATTTGTACACCTTTTACATCTGCAGTTTTGAATGCATTAATAGAAGATGCTAAAATTCCATTTAAGAATAAAATAAAAGTATTAAACGTTAATTCAAAAATAAAAATAAATGAAAATATTACATTAGAGTTTGTAAGTATAACTCATTCGACACCACAAACAGTTATTGCGGTAATACATACAAAATATGGGAAAATTGTTTATGCGAATGATTTTAAAATTGATAATTATCCTGTCTTGGGAACAAAGCCTAATCTTGAAAGATTAAAAGAAATTGGAAATGAAAAAGATGTATTATGTTTAATAATGGATTCATTATATGCAGATGATCACAGAAAAATGCCATCTGAAAGTGTTGCAAGAGCAATGTTAAAAGATGTTTTACTTGGAACAAATAGTTCAGGAAAGGCAGTTATATGCACCACATTCTCAAGTCATATTGCAAGATTAAAATCTATTTTAGATTATGGAAAAAGAATGAATAGAAAAGTAATATTTATGGGAAGAAGTTTAAGTAAATATATAACTGCAGCAGAGAGCATTGATTTAGTTAAATTCTCAAAGGAAGCTGAAATGGTTAAATACTCATCAAAAATAAAATCAAGATTGAATAAAATAATGAAAGAAGGTATTGAAAAATACCTAATTGTTGTAACAGGACATCAAGGAGAGCCTGAAGCAGCATTATATAAAATGGTTAACGGAATGTTTAATTTTAAACATGGAGACCATGTTGTTTTTTCGTCAAGTGTTATACCAAGTCCAACTAATCAAAGAAATCGAAAAATTATCGAAGAAAAACTTTCTGGACTTGGAGTTAGAATTTTTAGAGAAATACATGTATCAGGACATGCAGCTAGAGAAGATCATAGAGATATGATTAATATGTTAAAACCAAAACATATAATTCCTGCTCATTCTGAACCTGATAAAATGGCTGCATTATGTGATCTAGCTTTAGATTTAGGATATAATGAGAAAAACCTACATATGCTAAAAAATAATAAACGAGTTAAACTTTAGATTTCTTTGTTTGTATAGGTAAGCTAAAATATAACATTTATTTTGTAGCAGATATAATAACAAAATATGCTGGGCTTTTAACAAATTTGATATTATGAAAACCTGCATTTAACAAAAAAATTCTTACATCCTTTAATGGATAATGATATTCTTTTGGGTGATTTTGTATTAGTTTTTTTGGTAAAGATTTCCAAAATAAATCAGCACTTTTTTTATATTTCTTTGCAAAATTATTGTCTTTTTTTACCCATTCAAACTTTGAATTTCTGAATTCATTATCTACTGCATCATGTGAATCTGAGTATATCAGCTTTCCCTTTTTCTTTAATATTCTATAAATTTCTTGATATAATTTTTTTTTGTCTTTAACATGATGAAAAACATTATTACTTATTATATAATCAATACTATTAGATTCTAAAGGAATCTTCGTTAAATTAGTTTTTATCAACCTTCCAATGATTTTATATTTTTTAAAATTTGTTTTTGCTTGTAAAAGCATACCTTTTGAAAAATCAACACCTATAAATGTACAATTTGGATTATGCTTAGCAACTTTAATTAATAAAATTCCATTCCCTGTTCCTAAATCTAAAATTGAATGATTTCCATATTTAGGAATTTGTTTGAGAATAATATCAAAATTCCATTTTAAGAATACAGGTAATTTTTTTGGTAGGTTATGTAATTCTGACCATTTATTAAAATATAATTCATCTTTTTGCATAATATTTGTCAAAAGATTGGATATATAAAAATTTAGTTAAATCTAATACTATATAAAAAAAGTCATACATATTAGAATGTTTTATAGCAAAATTAAAGTGATTAAACAATTTAGTATCAAAATCTTTATATATAGCTGGCATTAATCCAAATTAGGGGGTTAGAATATGAAACTTACACTTGCTGAACCAAAATATCTAAAAGAAAGTATTACTATCATTTCTGAGTTAGTTACAGAAGCACGATTTAAAATAACACCACAAGCTATTGAATTAGTAGCTATGGATCCAGCTAATGTAGCAATGGTTATCTATAAACTTTTAAGCAGTAGTTTTGTAGAATATCAAGTTGATAAAGAAACAGAATTTGCAATAAACTTAAGCAATTTTAGACAAATACTACGAAGAGCAGGAAGTAATGATATGGTGAATTTAAACCTTGATGGAAATAAGTTAAAAATTACATTAAAAAGCAATACCGTTAGAACTTTTTCACTCCCAATTATTGAACTTGATGAAAAAGAACAAAAAGTTCCTGAATTAAATTTCCCAGTTGAAATAAAAACAAAATCTGCAATATTAACAAATGCAATTGAAGATGTAGATATTATAGCAGATAGTGTCAGTTTTATTGGAGAAGGAAAGAAATTTATTGTTTTAGCTGAAGGTGATTTAAGTGATGCAAAAATTGAAATTGAAGATGGAGATGATACAAATATTAAATCAGACCCTAATTCAAAAGTGAAAGCAAAATATAGTGTAGAATATTTAAAAAAAATGATAGCGGGTTCAAAGATTGCTGATGATGTTGTTGTTTATTTTAATAAAGACTACCCATTAAGATTAGATTATTCAACGATAGACAAAGTTAGCTTATCATTTATATTAGCTCCTAGAGTTGAAAACGATTAGATTTTTTCTTTATTATTTTTATTTGATTTATTTTTAGTAACACATATATCTCATTGTTATTTTTAAGTGGTAAATATTTATAAATTCAGTTGTAATTGCATACATCATGAATATAGCAAAGAATCCTGCGTTATATAATAGAATTGTTCAAGCAATACCCATTGAACTAAAAGGGGAATTAGATAAGACTCTTGAAAACTATAATGGTGATCCTGCTCTATTAGGACTTTTTTTAGATAGATTTGGTTCTGATAACCCTTGGGAAGCTACACAAAATGCTCATTTAAAACAAGCAATATTTAGATATAAAGGAGAAGAAGAACAATTAGCAGTTTCTGAAAGTGGACATAAACTTAAAAGACAATTATTTGTAATGTGTCATAATTATGATCCTACAAGAACATGGACATCAGGTGGACAAGCTATAACAAAAATAATGGAGACATTTGGTGATGAAAAGCAAAGAAAGATTTTTACTTCAGAGGGGCAAGAAGAAATAAGAAACAAAAAATCAAAACAAACAAAAAAAACAATAGAAGAACTTCCAAAAAGTTTAGAAGACTTGCTTCAAGACCCTTCTAAAATCAAAGATTTATCAAGTATTAAGGCAAGACAAGATATTCATGCATTACTAGGAATAAATGAAGAAATAAAGGCAAGATTAATGCAATTAGATCAATTAGTTTATGGTAATACAGCGTTTATTGATATAAAATATAGACAATACTTATTAGCAGCTGATATGGGTGGACAATTCTGGACTAGGTTTGAACGTGAAAAAGAGAAATTGCCTAAAGGAATAAGAGATATTTATACAACAATAACAAATCCATTTATTGAAATTGACGAAAAAGAAAGACCGTTCATGATGGCAGCTTTGTTTGCATATAGTGCTATGAATCACTATGTTGAAAGAAATGCAATAATTGGAACATGGCAAAAAGATTTGACATTAATTATGAATTTACCGAATGACCATGAGATAATAAATAAATTTGGGATGCCAGATGTTTCAAGCATAAGGACAATATTAGAATCTTCTGAAATAAATTTAATGGATGCTATGAAAGTTTTCAACATATATCCTGTTAATTTGGTTAGAAAAGAAATAAATGGCCAATATTATGCGCAATTCCAAGAACAAATAAGTTCATTAATAAAAAAAGTTGAACCATTATTTAAAGATGATAATGGGAAATATTATCAAGATTGTTATAGTGAAAGCGTACCTTTACAAAGAATCAAAAAAAGTATTTATTTCTCTGCATTAAATAGAGATAATTTTGAAATTATTCTTCATCATATTAAATCTCTAACTAATGCAAAAAATAATATTGATGAAGTTTTAGAATCTACTAGTATTGAAGATTTTAAACAAATAATAGATAGCTTGACTATAAGTGCAAGAAAAGTAAGATATATGGAATCTAGTATATCAAAAGATGAGATTCAAAATATTTATGACTGTGAAACAATTTCTAAAGATTTAAAAAAAGAAATGTTACGTGGAAACAAATATGATTTGATAGAAAATTTTGAACAAATACATGGAATAAGTGTTCAAGAAACTATTAAAAGATATCAAGCAATATTTCCTCATGATTCTAAATTTTTAAATGGCAAAAATAAAGTAAAAAAAGCTGCTGAATATGGATTATATGAAAAAGAAGGACTATTAGATTCAATTGTTAAAGTAGCTAAAAAAATAATACCAATCGAAAAAGAAAAAAAAGATAAGATTACAAAATTTAAGGAAAATCCATTAGTGATCAGGGCTGGAACTTTTTATGAAGATAAAGATTACCTTAGAGAACATGAAATTAAAAACTTAGATCAAATAATTAAGAGTATTGATACTATACTTGAGGAGATAGAAAATAATCCAGATAATATAAATAGAATTGAAAAGATGGGTGAAATAAGTAAAAGAAGAATATTAACTGGTTCATTAACTCATGCTATTGATTTTAATACTACAGTTTATATGAAACCTTCTAAAGAATTAAATGGAATTATGTATGTTGATGTTAAAAGATTAGATCAAGATATTGATGAATATATTTGTGGAGAAGATATTAGCGATGAATTAATACAGCAAATTACATTTTTAATTAGTCGTGATGCAGAAATATATCTTCCTAAATTAAATATAAGAAGATCAACAAGGAATAGTTGGAGCTTGGTTCAACAATTACAAAGAAATAAAAAACAATTTGCAATAACAAAATCACTTAAAGAAAAAGTTGAGAAATTGTATGGTGATATATATTCTAATGTTACTTATAACAATGATATTGTTGATGAGAATAATTCATTTAGAGAAGCTAATTTGTCACAACAATATAATATATCCATAACTGGCACAACTCCTAACGATGGTAGTAGGATGAAATCTCAAATTTCAAAATATCTTAATTTTGATGGAAATAATTGGATATTATATAAACCTTTTTCAAAAGCATTTATTGTTGATGTAATTAATAAAGTTGAAACTTATAACTCAAGAAATGATACTCAGTTAAGAGTTAAGATTGTCTAAATATTTATTTAATCTTATTTTTATTTCAAATTTAATTTTTTTATCCAAATCTAATCTTTCAATTTCATTATCCCAATTTATGTTTGGAATGTTTAAGAATTCACTTTTAAAGTTTCTTTCTGATTTTTTTATTTCATTAATCATCACGTTTGCTTTTTTTGTCCCAAATACTTTAAGTGCGCGAAGTTTTGAAATGCTATTTGCTCCTGCATTCAGGAGATAAGGAATATAATCCATACGATCTTCCCAAATGCCGCATTCGATATCTAATTTTGGAAAATTTATTCTAAGATTTGCAATCCACCAAGATTGTTGTTCTATAGAAGGAGGTTTAGAATTTTCAAAAATGGTTCCTACTTGAGGGTTTAAACCATAAAGATGGATTTTTTTAATATCAAATTTAGAGATGAACTCTTTTAATAAAATAAAATCCTCTTGTGTTTCACCCATGCCAACTATAAAAGTCATAGCTCTATTAATATTATGCTTATTTGCTAATTGAAACATATTCTCTATTTTTGATAATGGTTTACTAGGGCATAATTTATCATGTAGATTTGGATTAATTGTTTCAACTGAACCAACAATCCCTTTAAGGTATGGTTTAAAACGAATTATTTGTTTTTCATTCAGAACTCCCATATTTAACCAAATTTTATCATTATATATCTCTTTAATAGTTTTTAACATAAACTCCATTTCTTGGTCATTAAATGCACCAATCCCACCAGATAAAAGTCCTAAATCCCAATTTAAATTTTTAGAAATAATGCATTCTGCAAATATACTTGCAAAGCTTCTTCTAGCTTTTTTTGTTTCTTTTTCTTTTGGTTGAGTTGACATATAGCAAAATGCACAATCTCGTAAATCACAACCCCAACTAAAAAATATTGCTCTTTCAAATTTAACAGTATTTGGAAAATTTTCTAAATAAACTTTTTTAGATTGATGAAGTAAATTTTTATTATTCATATAATAGAAATCATTTAATGTTTTATAAAATTTAACTAATTATTATTAGAAATTATATTTTAGATTTATTTTTAATTGAAGCTTTTACTAAACCTAGAAATAATGGTGCTGGTTTTTCTAATTTTGATTTTAATTCTGGATGGGCTTGTGTTGCAACAAAATAGGGATGATCTTCTATACAAATAAACTCAACAAGTCTTTTATCTGGAGAAAAACCTGCAAGATTTAAACCATTCTTTTGTAATATAGTATGAAAATCAGGGTTAACTTCATACCTATGACGATGCCGTTCATATACTGTTTTTTGTTCTTCATATAGCTGATAGATTTTTGAGTTAATATCTAAATTAGCAGGATAACTTCCTAAACGTAATGTACCACCTTTATTGATATCATCATTTTGGCCAGGAATATATGTTATTATTTTAGATTTAGAATTTGAATCAAATTCTTCAGAATTTGCATCGTTAATATTACAAACATTGCGAGCAAATTCAATTGTTGCAAGTTGAAGCCCTAAACATATCCCTAATAATGGAATATTATTTTCACGTGTATATTGTATCAATTTTATTTTTCCTTCTGTTCCTCTATCACCAAAACCACCTGGTATAATAACTCCATTTATACCATCTAAGAATTTATTTGCATCATCAAATGATTTTATGTTAGTAGTATCAATTATTTTAATATTAATTTTGGTTTTTGTATGAGCACTACAGTGTTTTAATGCTTCAAAAATGGATGCATAAGAATCTTCTAAAGCAGTATATTTCCCGCATATTGCAATAGTGATTTCTGAAGTAGGATTTTTTAAATTGTTTATTAAATCAGGCCATAATAATTTTGGGTTCTCATTAAGTTCTAAATCTAAATATTTGTTGATTTTATTAATGATTCCTTGTTTGTAAAATAATTCTGGTAAATCATAGGTATAATCAAGATCATGCCCTGAAAAAACACTAGTTTCTGATACATTGCAAAAAATAGATATTTTTTTTCTTATATTATCATTTATTGGTTGTTTGCATCTACAAATTATCATATTTGGTGAAATACCACGTTCTAATAATTGTCTAACACTTATTTGAGTAGGTTTTGATTTTAATTCTTTAACATTATCAAGATAGGGTATGTATGTTAAATGTACAAAAAGAAGGTTTTTTCTTCCAACTTCTAAAGCAAGTTGTCTTGCAGCTTCAATAAAAAGTTCATTTTCAATATCTCCAACTGTGCCTCCAATTTCAATAATCACAACATCAGAGTTTTCACCTATTTTTTTAAATTGACTTATTATTAAGTCTGTAACATGAGGAATAAATTGAACAGTTTTCCCTAAATAATCACCTTTACGTTCTTTTTCTTGAAGTTTTGCAAAAACTTTCCCCATAGTTAATGATTCATCTTTTGTGCAATTACAATTCAAAAAACGCTCATAATGACCAAAGTCCATATCAACTTCAGTTCCATCATCTAACACAAATACTTCACCATGTTCAATAGGATTCATTGTGCCAGGATCAGTATTTAGATAACCATCACATTTTACTGGCACAACACTATATTTTGAAGATAAAAGATGACCAATGCTAGCAGCTGCAATACCTTTGCCTAAGCCAGATAAAACACCTCCAGTTACTATAATAAATTTTGGTGAACTTAATTTTTTAGAAGTTGAATTTGACTGCAATGGATTTGATTGATTGATTTGGTGCATTTTATACATATGAAATAAATGATTTAAAACAATAATGGTAATAAAGTGTATAATTTATTAATAAGTAATATATAAAAATATAAATAAGATAAATTTAGTAAAAAATTTAAAAATGAGAAAAAATAAAAAAAGTCAGATTGCTATATTTCTAATAGTAGGTATTTTTATTGTTTTAAGTATAGTCATATTAATTATAAGTAATATTTCATCAAGACCAAAATCTAATAATTCAGTATTTGATAATATTGACATCTTAAATGCTAAATTATTTATGGAAAATTGTATTGAAAAGGAAATGTTAGAAATTGGAGAAATTATAAAAACCTCTGGAAGATATGTAGATTTACCTGAGAATATAGTTGTATATGAAGATATGATCTTAAGTTATTTCTTATATAATGATATAATTAACATCCCTACAATAATTGAAATACAAGAACAAATAATCTTTTTTGCTCTTGAGAGTATAGATTTCTGTGTTAATGAGTATAAAAAAACTGATGAACATATTGAATTTACAGATGTTGAAATAAAAATAGACCTTAATAATAGTAATCAATTAAGAATTGAGTTAGAATTTAAGAAAATAATAGATAATATTATCTACCAAGAAAAATCATTAGTAGTTTATAATATCCCTTATCCCATTAAGGAACTAATCGAAGCTAGTAAAAAGATTGTTGAATATGAGTTAAATAATCCATATACTTTTTCAATTGTTAAAATTAATGAAATTGTAAATAGTCACAATTTTAATATAAGCATTATAAATAATAAAAATGAAACAATTATTTATAGAATATATAATGATATAAATGAAATGTATTTTGCTACGACTTATAATTATTATAATTGTACAAATATCCCTGTAGATGACCAAAGTTCATTTTTAGGAATTATTGAGTGGTGCATGAGATGAAAAAAAAGTTATTTAATTTACTTTTTGTATTTTGTTTAGTAATTTTTCCTGTTTTTTCACAACAAGAATTTAGTGAGATTGCAAATGAAATGCGGATACCATATATAGATGTTGAAGGACATTTAAGATATAATGAATATGGGAATCAACGAATTATTAGCCATAATAATGGCAATGATTATTTAGAATTACCTAGTAATTGGCCGAATAATATTCAAATAATGTCTGACAATGACAGATTAACATTAAGAGTAAGTGGAAACATACAAGATCTGCCTACAGGGATTTATAATATTGAATCAGTTGATGATATATTAGAAATTGATAGTATTAATTTGAGAATTGAAACAATAAGTAGACCTATAGTACTAGAACAGCAAGAAGATCAAACAAATGTAATTCTAAATCATGCACAGATGCTAACTTATAATGGTGCTAGAATACTTGTAAGAGAAGAAACGATAATTAGTTTTGATGAAACGTTTATTACCCAAGACAAAAATAATTATATTATAATTGGAGACGATATTAAATTTAAGGGTGCAGGAATATCTATTTTTAAAGATAATTTTTTTTATTTGACAAGAGATAATTCAGAAAATGAGAATATTATTTCTACATTTACATTTGATAATAATGAAAACTTACCAAGAACATCATATGATATTATGAAAAATCAAGCATTTTTAGTATCAAATGGATATGACTTAGATATAGATGGAATATATGGACCAATAACTAGAAGGATGTCAAATGATTATATTGCAAATAATCTAGATAGAAATATAAATTATTTTATCGGGGATAATGTAGATATATGGTATGATATAGATGGAATAAGGCATGTTGCAACAATAACTGATAATGAAATATTAGCAAGTAGAAATTTTGCGAGTGATAAAATAGGAATTGAAACAGCCGAACAGATTTTATTTACTACTGAAGATGGTCAATCATATTTTACAGTAGCGGGTAGTATAGGTAATATTAGAACAAGCTCTAACATACAACAAAGAAATGTTCAACAGACATTAGACAATAATAATGATAATTTAAATAGTGATTATGAATTTCTAAGATCACTAATTGGGATCCCATATGGTCCAAAATATCCACAAGGACCTAACCAAAATGTTAGGCATTTAGATTGTGTGTCATTAGTATATTGCTTTGCTAATGAACACAAAGGAGTTACAATAACTGGTTCAAGAGGAGATCAGATTTATGCAAGGCATACAACACATATAACAACAATAAATAACGATAATAAAAATATGGACAATATTCAGACAGGAGATATTGTCTTTATTGGCCATCCTTACAGTAGAGGAGAAGGAGGAATATCTGCTTATCATTTAGGTGTTGTAGGTGCTCCAATTATAAATTCAGATAATGAAATTGTTGATTATACTATGATACATGCATCTGGGAGTTATGGAAGAAACAGAGCTACTGATTTTCAAGGTGAAGTGAAAGAAGAATCAAGTATGCTAAGATATTTACAACAATATAGAGATAATGAAAGAAGAAATCATATGTTTATTGGTAGATTAAATACAAATTAAAAAAGCTTATTTTACAATAGCATTTGAAGTGTATATCCAATAAAGTAAGCTGCCATTGCTGCAATACTTCCAACAATTAGCATTTCTGAACCTGATTTAAACCAATTTCTTTGAGTTATTTTTGCTTTTAATGAACCTAAAAGAAAAAGAGTTAAACCTGTGAATAATGATGCTGCAAAAAAGCTGTTAAAATTAATTGATGAAAATAAATTGATTATATAAAAAAATAATGGAATAAATCCAAATATTAAAAATGAAAAAAAAGTAACAAATGCATTATTTATAGGAGATTCTGTCTGCTCAGTAATGTTTAATTCTTTAAGCATCATTTCATCTAACCATGCTTCTGGATATTTTGATAAGATAGATACCATCTTCTTAGAATCAGATTTACTTATTCCTTTTTTAACATAAATTTGTTCCATCTCACGTTTTTCGCCATTAGGATAATGTTTTATTTCCCAAGATTCACGCTCTTTCTCAGCTACATGGTATTCAGATTCTGCTTTTCTTGATAAATAATCACCTACAGCCATGGATAGTCCATCAGCAATTAGATTTGCAAAACCTAGTATTATTACAACATTTGAAGATAATGCAGCACCTGCAACACCAGCCACAATAGCAAATGTAGTTATTATTCCATCTAATCCCCCATAAACAGCACTCTTTAGATATGGTCCTTGTTTTATATGAGCTTCTGGTGTATTAGCATTATTTGAGTTAATTATAGAAGATAAATCTACAGTCTTTTTTCCTGACTTTTTTACTGTTAATTTAGCCATATAAAGTAATATATTTTGTAATTTATAAGAGTTTAGAATTATTTATATGTGAATAATATAGCTAATAATTATTAATAGTATTTATTAATTCTAAATATTAATTATTAGAAATAATATAATTTATTTATTATGGAGGGGAAATATGGTGAATTCAGGATATGGTGCAACTTTATTAAGGTTAGTCTTAGGATTGCTTTTTGTTGTTCCAGGAATAGATAAACTGTTAGGTATGATATCTGGAGGACATATGCTTGCAGGAATGTTAGGGGTTCCTTTAACATGGTTAGTATTACTTTCAGAAATTGCTTTTGGTATTGCAATATTAATTGGATTTCAACTTAAATATACTGTTTGGCCTTTAGTTATAATACTGGCAGCAGCAATTATAATGGTAAATCTACCAAATGCAACCAGTGTAATGGGATGGTTAGATGTATTGTTCCACTTATTAGGTATTGCAGCATTAATTAGCTTATACTTAACAGGACCTGGTAAGATAGCAGTAGATGAATCTTAACTTCATAACCTTTTTAATAAGGTTATTCTTTTCTTTTTTTATATTATTTCTAAAAAAGATATAATATAGGGATAAAAATGGTTAAATTAAAAAAAGTTGTAATAATTGGAGGAGGTTTTGCAGGAGCAGAAATAGCAAAAAACCTTGAAAAGCGTTTTGAAGTAATACTTATTGATACAAAAGATTATTTTGAGTTTATACCAAGCATCCTGAGAATTATTGCTGAACCAAAAGTGATTAAAGATATACAAATAAAACATAAAGACTATCTAAGAAATACTAGTATTATAACTAATAAAGTTATTAATGTAAAAAAAGACTCTTTAATTCTAAATAATAAAAAAGAAATAAATTTTGATTATTTAGTTATTGCATCTGGATCAGATTATAAATTACCGATAAAGCATAACAGATCAATTTCTGCTTATAGTGGAAAGATATTAAAAGATTATTCACATAAAGTTATTGGTAAAGATGTTTTAATTGTAGGAGCAGGTCTTGTAGGTGTTGAATTAGCTGCTGAACTTGCAGATATTTCTAAAGTTTCATTAATTGAAGGGAATAATATCATACTAGCAAGAAGTAATAAGAAAACTAGAACTTACGCAGAGAATTACTTAAAAAAGAAAAAAATAAATCTTATTCTTGGAGAGATGGTTGTAGAAAGTGATGGTCATAGCCTTATGACTAATAAAAGTACAAAAATTGCACCGGATTTTGTATTTTTGTGCACAGGAATAACGCCAAATAGTGAATTTATGAAAAAGAATTTTAGTGATAATTTAGGTGTTAGAGGACATATTATAGTGAATAAATATCTTCAACTGAATAATTATAATAATATATTTGCAGCAGGAGATGTAACGGACATTATAGAAGAAAAAACTGCACAATCTGCTGAGAAACAAGCAAAAGTTGTTGCTAAAAATATTATATTGCTTGAGAGATATAAAAATAATAATAAATTATTAAGTTACGCATCTAAAAAACGCCCAATGGCAATAAGTTTAGGTAAATATGATGGAATTATAGCATATAAAGAATTTACACTTACTGGGTTTATTTCTTCAATAATAAAATATATTATTCAGTTAAAAACAATTTTGAAATTAAAATTATAAAAATTTATATTGAAAATTACATTAAATCATCCATCTTTTCTGTTAACTTAAACCCTTTCTTTCCAATATCAAATTTTATTACTATTATTCGTGGCAAAATTATGAAAATTAATAGAAGTAATAATGGAAATAATAATTCTCTAAAACTACTATGTATATTGTCACCTAAATAAACTAAAAATATACTAACAAGAATATTAGATGTTAACGTTGCTAAAATAAATGCTTTAAAACTAGCCTTACGAACAAGACCTGATGCATAACTTACTAAAATATAAGATAAACCAAAGCAACGAATTACAAAAAAAGTTTTAAAACTATTATGCTCAGCTAAATTATCTAATTTATTTACAATTTTATTGATTTTTTTTGTGTTTTTAAACCAGTCTGATAGATTTTTACCATATTTCTTTGCTACAAAAAAAGCAATTGATGCACTAATAGTAGATGATATAATCACAAGTACAAATCCTAATAAAGTTCCAAAAAGAAACCCTGAAAAAACATTTAATAATGAGACTGGGAAAAAAAGAAGTGAAGTTATAATATAGAAAATTATGAAAATTAAAGGAGCAAATACCCCAAATAGATTAATGAAATAGTATATTTTTTCTTCAGATAAAAAATTTTTTAATGGTGATAATAATAAAATTAAGAATATAATTGCAAATATTAACCATAATATTATTCTTCTAAAATATTTCATTTTCATTTCTTTAAAGATATCATTTTTTTCACTTTCTTAACTATACTTTTTGAGTCAAGTGATTGGTTATAAATCTGTTGCCATAATCCACCTTTTCCTAATTTTGTTGTACCTAAATGTGAATAATTGCCTTTAAAGCCATTTTCAAGTAACCATGTTCCATATCTTATACCTAATCCGGTATTTTTATTCTGACTTTCAACAACCAAAATAAATTTTAATTTTAATAATTTATCAAGAATAGTTTTGTCCATAATATTTAAGGTTGGTTTATTTATTAAACCAATATTTATACCGTATTCTCTTAGACGAATAACTGCGTCAAGACATCTATAAAGCATCTCACCATATGAAACAATATAACCTATTTCACCTTTAACAATTAGTTCATCTTTTCCATCAACAAATTTATAATTCCCAGAAAAAAATTCATTATTATTATCTTTTAATATTTTTGGTGTTTTTGAACGAGTTGTAAATATAAATCTTAATCCTTTTTTATTAAAAATTGTATTGATTATTGCTTTTAATTGATTTACATCTGCAGGATAATAAAGTTTAGTAATATCTTTTTCAATTATTCCATTGTCAACAAAAAAATTATTTATTCCAAAATGGCATGTATTATCGGCAATTTCATCAACACCAGCATGAGAAAAATGTGCAATAACATTAGAATGATTTAGACGTGCCATGGTAATTTCAGATATAATCATTTCAGTGAAAGCAGAAAATGTTGAATAAATTGCTTGTTTATCAGGTGAAGAACCAAAACCTGCTGCAACGGAAAAATTATTTCTCTCCATTATTCCTGCCATTTGAAAAAAATCAGGATTTTTGTCATGAATATGTTTTAAACCTGTTGAACCTTCTAAATCATTATCAATTACTAGTAAATTATTTGGTTTTACTTTATTTTTTTTTATTATTTCATTAATTGTTTTTCCAAATTCATCACGATTGCTAAATCTTTCAAATGAAGAACCTTTATATGAATAATTTTCAATAGATTGTTTTGAATTTTTAAGTAATTTTATTGCTTTAGAATAACCTTTTATTGAAAGATATTTAACTGCTGAGTCTACAGATATTACCTCATGGCCTTTTGGAGAGCCTTCTAACCCATCTATGCCTATTGCCATTTTTCTTTTATTAAGCAAAGCAGAGGGTTTATTATCAAGAATAGAATTCCTAATATTACGATATAATTCATCAACATCCTCTGGGTTAATTGTATAAGTTAATAAACCATGACCCTCTAATGTATTTTTTAAATTATAACCTTTCATATATTTACTAGGATACCCTGATATTGTTACATCATTATCATCAATTAGTAATGTGATGTTTAAATTATTTGCAACAGCATATCTTGCTGCTTCAGCATCATTTCCCTCTTGTTGTGAACCATCACTTCCAAATAAAACAAAATGCAAATTAGGATTTGCTTGGCATAATCCATTTACGTAACTCCACAAATGACCTAATCTTCCTGAACTAAAAAAAATACCTTCTTTTTCATTACGCTCAGGATGACCATATAGTCCTTTATTGTAATCACGGTAATAAAACAAATTATTTAATGAGATTTGATTATTAATTGCTGCAAATAAATATTGTATAGCTACACGGTGACCAGCTTCATCAAACATTACTGGATATATTTTATTTTTCTTATTACGGATTAAACAATCAATAATTACTGCTTCTGGAGCAATATCATAAGCACCACCAGTATGTCCACTTAATCCTTTTGAACCTGAATAAGCAGTAAGAAAAACAATGGAGTCACGTACTAATGCTATATTCTCTATTATTTTTTTTTTCTCAATCTCACTTAATTTATTTTTAGATATATCTAATTTTAATTTACTATATTTTTTAAGATTAATTGGAAAGATTAATTTTTTCATTAAAATCATCCTCTAAGCATTTGTAATGCTTTTTTAATATTTTTAGCCTTTTGCAAATATGACCCAACAACAAATCTGTCCGCACCAGCTTTTTCTAATTCTAATATATTTTTTGGAGTTATACCACCATCAACTTCTATAGTGACAGCTGAATTTTTTCTAATTTTTTTTATTTTGTTAATCGATTTGGGATTAAATTTTGCACCATAATACCCTATAACATCAGCAGTAAAAACAAGAACAATATTAAGTTGATTTAGATAAGGCATTATTGCTTCTACAGGTGTTTCAGGACGTAGTGCAAAACCAATTTTATTACCTTTATCTTTTACATAATTAATTACTTTTTGTGGATCATTACAAGACTCAATATGTACAATTATAGTCTCAACTTTTTTATTATTATCTTCAATCCACATTTCTGGATTTATTGTCATTAAATGTGCTTCTATCTTATATAAATTATCCGGAATTTTAAAATCAAAATCAAATACTTCTGAACTTACAAACATACCATCCATTACATCTAGTTGTATTCTTTGAACATTTTTAGATAATTTTTTTAGAATATTGTCTAACTCTTCTTGATTATCTGCAATTATTGATGCTACTATTTCTCGCATTTTTCTCACCAAATAAATAACACTATAAATTTTTTTATTACTGTTTTTGTAATACTATATAATTTATTATTTTAATTTATCAATCTTTTTTAATCTTCTTTCATGTCTTGAGCTTTTAGTGTATGGTGTTTTAAGCCAAATCTCTAATATTTTTAATTGTTTATTAATTGAAAATCCTTTTCCTCTTAATGCAATAATATTTGAGTTATTATGTGATCTTGATAATTTTGCAGTTTTAATATCATAAGGAGTTACAGCTCTTATACCTTTCAATTTATTTGCAGCAATAGACATACCTAATCCTGTTCCACAAACTAAAATGCCTTTAGAATCAATTTTTTTAGAATTGTCGAGTATTATTTTTTTTGCAACTTTTTTAGCATAATCTGGATAATCATCGTTCAAATTGATTTTAGCAGGACCTAAATCTAAATAATCCATTTTTTTTAAATCTAAATACTTTTTTATTAATTGTTTAACTTTATAGCCTGCATGATCTGAACCTAAATAAAGCATATTTTCACCTTTTTTTATGGAATAATAATATTACTATCATATTAAAATCTATCCTTTATATTAATTACGAAGATATAAACTATTTTAATAGATATTACAGAATAAACAATTAATTTAGATATTGAATTCATTGAATTTTTTTGTAAAAAGAGATCATAAAATTCTAAGAATTATAATATTCAACAGTTCCTTTCGCATCAATTGCATCGACAATTCTTTTAGTTGCTAGAACATATGAAGCTGTTCTAAAATTGATATTATTCTCTTTTTTTATTTTTTCAACTGAACGAAATGCTTTAATCATTTTCTCTTTGAGTTTTTTATGAACAACTTCTAAATCCCAGTACTCCCCTGATTTATTTTGAAGCCATTCAAAATAACTAACAGTTACTCCTCCGGCATTTGCTAGAATATCAGGAATTACAATAGTACTTTTTTTATCTAAAATATCATCAGCGTCAGAAGTTATAGGTCCATTTGCAAGTTCGAGAATGATTTTTGCTTTGATTTTGTCAGCATTCTCTTTAGTTATTTGATTTTCAACTGCTGCAGGAATTAAAATATCAACATCTTGCTCAAGAACATCTTTATAAGAAATTTTATCATGTTCAATTGCATCACATACGCTCCCATTACAATACACCCCATCAATTTCACCTTTTTCTTTTTTTATTTTCATTATAGAGTCTGGGTGTAAAGTATTACCATTTTTAGCAACTATCCCTCCTTTTGAATCACTTATTGCAATGATTTTATAGCCATCGTCATGTAATAATTTAGCAATGTTATAGCCAGCGTTACCAAAACCTTGTATTGCAACTGTTAACTCTTTTTCATCAAGTTTTAAATCTTTAACTAAATCTTTAAGAATGTAATATCCACCACGTGCAGTTGCATCTGAACGACCTAAACTACCACCTAATGATATTGGTTTTCCAGTAACTATTCCAGGAGTAAGTTGTCTTGCAATTTTACTATATTCATCAGCCATCCAACCCATAATTGTTTCATTTGTATAAACATCAGGTGCTGGAATATCTCTTTCAGGACCAATAAAATCATAAATTGCTGAAATATATCCTCTACTGAGATATTCTATTTCTTGCTTTGACATTTCTTTAGGATTTACAATTACCCCACCTTTTCCTCCACCATAGGGTAAACCTAACACTGCACACTTAAATGTCATCCAAAAAGCTAATGCTTTAACTTCTTCTAATGTTACATTAGGATGATACCTAATTCCTCCTTTTGTTGGACCAAGTACATCATTATATCTTACACGATAACCTTTGTAAACTTTTAATTCACGATTATCCATCCTAACAGGGATAGAAACTTCTAAAACTTCTTTAGGTGCATTTAATATTTCTTTTGCATCATCAGATACTTCTAAATACTGAAATGCTTTATCTAATTGTATTTTTGCACTTTCAAAGATGTCTGCCATTTTTATAAAAACCTTTATCAAACATTTATTATAAACTTTATTATTGATTAATGGTGTTTACTAAATAATATAAAAAAATTATTTTTTTATAAATAATTTTTCTTTAGGATAACGAAGTTTAGGCTTTGGTTCATCAGCAGCAATACCAACAGGACATAAAGCTAAAGGAATTACATTCTCAGGAAGTTGTAACACCTTATGAAATTCATTAGCATCAAATCCTTCCATGGGACATGAATCAAAACCTAGAAATTTTGCACCATTCAATGCATTCCCTAGTGCTAAATATGCTTGTTTTGAGGACCAATTTAATAAGTCATCTTTATTACGCTGTTCAAGTGAATATCGCATCATTTCTATGTAATTTTTTGCAGAATCTGATAAATCTCCATCAATAGTTAACATTTCTTGATAATCATCAATTCGTGATTTAACATTGGTGTTAGCACAGAATACTAAAAGATGTGAACATGTAGTAATTTGTTCTTGATCAAAAGATAAAGGTTTTAGTTTTGCTTTAATTTCATCATTATCGATTATAATAACAGTAAATGGTTGCAGCCCAAATGATGAAGCTGAATATTGTATTAATTCTTTCAATTCTTCTATTTTTTGTTCTGGTATTTTTTCACCTGTAAATTTTTTTGTTGCATATCTTGTATGAACTATTTCTTTAAAATCCATATTTTTCACCAAACATAACGATTAAAACCCAGTTTATAATACTTATGAAATTATAATAGTGATTATAATAGCATATAATAAGACTAATTGTTTAAATAAAAAATAAGAATACATTAAAATTTAACAGCATTAAGTATTTCTTTTGATTTAAGACTTTTTATACTCTCAGCTGCAGTTTCAATAATACGCAGTGTTGCCTCTTTACTATTAAATGCATTATGAGGAGTAAAAATAACATTATCCATCTTGAATATTTTTTGACCTTGAACAACTTGTTTCCAAGCTGATATATGACCTTTTTTCTGCGTTATTTCTCTTTCTTCAGTTATATATTCTTCACCTTCAATTACATCTAATCCTGCACCTGCAAGATGTCCACTTGTTAAAGCTGAGTATAAAGCATCAGTATTTATTATTCCACCTCTTGCAGTATTAATAATTATAGCCCCTTTTTTGATTTTTTTAAGACTATTCTTATTAATTAGATGATGAGTATGTTTATTATAAGGAACATGTAATGAAATAACATCAGATACTTTAAACAATTCATCCAAAGTTACATATTTAAATCCAAGAACACTAGCCAATAAAGGATTTGGTTTTACATCAAAAACCCTTACATGCATTTCAAAACCTTTTGCCATTCTAGCAACATGCATACCAATACTACCACCACCAATTATTCCTATGGTCTTGTCTTTAAGATCAAATCCTTGCAAACCATCTATAGAATAATCTTGATGAGTAATTCGTTCATGTGTTTGATGAATTTTTCTTGATAAACCTAAGATTAAAGCAAATGTATGTTCTGCTACAGTATTCTCTCCATAGTATGGTACATTACATATTGGAAGATTTATTGTTTTACAAAATTCTACATCAATGTGGTCATAACCTGTTGAACGAGTTGATATTAATTTAATTTTAGTTAGATTAGAGATAATTTCTTTAGTAACATTTGAATGTATAAAAACAGAAATTGCATCAACATTTTTTATTTTTGGAATATGGGACTCAGTTAATGGAGCTTCAAAAAATAATAAGTTATCTTTAGGGAATGCCTTTTTCATATATGATTTAAGTTCATTATTTGATTCAAAAAACGCTATTTTCATATTTACATTTTAAGATAGGTTATTTAAAAATCTTTCTTAAAACAATTTGTTCAAAGAAATATAATAAATAAACAAAATCATTAATTATATGTAAATAGCATAGGATATTTTAAATTATCATAATATATATAAAGAAATACCCCTGATAAATCTAGATAATGATACGTAAAATCAATGATAGTGTTTTTGAAGTTGGTGTTAGAGCACCTAAAAAACCAATATTTGATAATCTTATTCCTTTACCAAAAGGAACAAGTTATAATTCTTATATAATTAAAGGAAGTGAAAAGATTGCGTTAATTGATACGGTAGAACCCGAGTTTTGGGATGAATTTTGGAATAATGTTAAAGAATGTTTAAATGGAAAAAAAATTGATTATCTTGTTTCAAATCATTCAGAACAAGATCATTCAGGATGTATTCCATTGATTCTTAAAGAATTTCCGGATGCAAAAGTAATAGTTAATGAGAAAAGTAAAGAATTACTCTCAAGTATGATTCATTTAAATGAAAACCAGATGATTGTTATTTCTGATAATCAAGAGATTTCATTAGGTAATAAAACGTTTCAGTTTATACTAACACCTTGGGTTCATTGGCCTGAAACAATGTGTACATATCTTAAAGAAGATAAAATCTTATTTACATGTGATTTTTTTGGCGCACATTTTAGTAGCGATGAACTCTATGTGAAAGAACCAAATGTTGTATTGAATGAAGCTAAAAGATATTATGCGGAATTAATGATGGCATTTCGAGTAGTAATTAAACTAAATATGAAAAAACTTGAAAAGATAAAGATTGATATGATTGCACCATCACACGGACAAATCTATGATAACCCTAAAATAATTATAGATGCATATAATCAGTGGATAGCAGATGAATGCGAAAGTAAAGTTGTGATTTTATATGTAACAATGCATGAAAGTACGCAAATAATGGCAGATTTTATTGCAAATAAACTAAAAGAAAAAACAAATGTAAAACTTATTAATTTATCAAATGTAGATCTTGGAGATATGGCAATTGAACTTGTTGATGCAAAAATAGTTTTACTTGGATCGCCTGCATATATTACAGGACCGCATCCTGTTGCTGCTAATGCTGCATATCTTATAAGTGTATTAAAACCAAAATCTAAATATATTGGGTTTTTTGGGACATATGGATGGGCTAATAAATTAGAAGAATATCTTATTCATATGACTGAGAATATTAGTGCAGAAAGACTCCCTTCAATGATTATAAAAGGAAAACCTAAAGAAAAAGATTTTGAGGATATGAACAAAATAGTTAGTGACATTATCTTAAAATTGAATTAACTATATCCAACTTAGTATCATAAAGTAAAGTTTATAAATATAGTTCAACAGGTATTATTATGGAACAATTAGATCTTGAAAATACGTTAAAAATTCTAAAAAAACATGAAATTAAATTATATTCTTGTGAATTAGTTAAAAATAAACTAGATGCAATTAAAGTAGCAGAAAGATTAGGATATCCTGTTGCTATTAAAGTAGCAACAAGTTTTGTAGTTCATAAAAGTGATTCTGGAGGAGTTTATATTAATATAAAGAATAAGAAAGAAGTTGAAGATGCGGTTGAGAAAATTACAAAAAATGTTTATAAAAAATATAACAAGAAGCCAGATTTATTTTTAGTTCAAAAAATGGCAAAAGGCATTGAATTAATTATTGGAACAAAAAACGATCCTACTTTTGGGCCAATTATTATGTTTGGACTAGGTGGAATTTTTGTTGAAATTTTTAAAGATGTTTCATTTAGAAGTATCCCTCTTTGTGATGGATGCATTGATGAAATGATAAAAAGCATTCAAGCTTATAAAATTTTACAAGGAACACGTGGACAAAAAGGAATAAATATTAAAAAATTAAAAAATTTAATGTTAAAAATATCTAACATGATTACAAAAGAAAATTTTGAAGAACTTGATTTTAATCCTGTATTTGCTGATGAAAATGATGTTTACATTGCTGATGTAAGAATAATGGTTGATAAAAATCTTAAAAATAATCAAAAAAGAGGAAAAATTAAATGAAAGAATTATTTTATCCTAAAAGCATTGCTGTAATTGGAGCATCAAGAAATACATCATCGGTAGGATATAGTGTGTTAAAAGGATTAAGAAGTGGGGGAGTGTTATACAGTCCATTTATGGAACCTTTTCCAGGTAAAATATTTGCAATAAATCCAAATGCTGATGAGATACAAGGAGTTAAATGTTATAAAAATGTACTTGATATCAAAGATAATATAGACTTAGTAATAATCTGTATACCTTCTACTTTTGTTAAACAATCTATTCAAGACTGTGTAAAAAAGAAAGTAAAATATGGAATAATTATAACTGCAGGTTTTGGTGAATATAGTGATGAAGGAAAAAAACTTCAAGAAGAAATTGTAGATATTGCAAATAAAGGAAATATGCGACTTGTTGGACCTAATTGCCTTGGAATACTTAATACTCATGCAAACTTAAATGCTAGTTTTGCACCTACAATGCCACCAAAAGGAGGTGTTGCATTCTTAACACAGAGCGGAGCATTAGCTGATAGTATAATTGATTGGGCTGCTGGTGAAGAATATGGAATGAGTAAAATAGTATCACTTGGGAATCAATCAGATTTATCAATATCAGATTTTCTTGAATATCTTGGGAATGATAAAGAAACAAAAGCTATTGCGATATATATTGAAGGATTAAAAGATGGAAGAAGATTTATCAAGATAGCAGATAAAGTTTTAGCAAAAAAACCTATTGTTGTATTAAAAGCAGGAAGAAGTCAAGCAGGAACAAAAGCAGTTTCATCACATACTGGAAGTTTAGCAGGAAGTTATACTGTTTATGAATCCATTTTAAAGCAACATGGAATTCAAGTAGTTGATACAGTTGATGAATTATTCGAGGTTACAAAAGCATTATCAAAGCAACAACCTGCTAAAGAAAATGGTATTGCTATAATAACTAATGGAGGGGGATGCGGAGTTTTATGTGCAGATATGTGCGAACATTATGGAGTAAAAATAGTCCCTTTTAAAGAAAGCACTATTAAAAAATTAGATAAAGATGGAAAAATGCATCCAGCATATTCAAGGAATAATCCACTTGATATTGTTGGTGATGCATTACCTGAAAGATATCTATCTGCATTAGATATAGTTCTTGGAGAAAATTATATTCATGGTGCAATTGTTATTCAAACATTGCAAACAATGACAGATATAATAGAAGATGCACAATTAATTGTACGAATGAATAAAAAGTATCCAAAAAAACCAATTGTATGCAATTTTATGGGAGGATTACATACACAAGATGGAATTAAAATATTAAAAAAAAATAATGTACCTAGTTATAATGATCCTGTTAAATCTGCTAGAGTTATGGCAGCTTTAATTGAATGGGGAAATACTCAAAAAAAACATAGTGGAAGAAAAAAGATGTGTATTAATTAATTCTTTTTTAGTTTAATTTTTGATTGATGAATTTTTCCATAAAATTTGAAAATATTCTTCAAATGTTTTTTTTACTGAATCACTTTCTAAAACAAAAAAAGTTAATTCTTGTGGCATATTAATTATAACTTTATTCGAATAAATTAAAAATATTGAAGGAGTTAAGATATTTTCTTTCATAAATCTTATTTCTACAGGAGGATATTTTCTAAATAACTTTGCAATAGGCTTTGCATTTTGATTCATTAGAAACTTTGCTTTTATTCCTTTTACAGAACGTATTCTTTGGAAGAATAATGCTAATGGTTTAAATCTATCATCAAAATTATGAACACCCATAATATGCACTTCATCACCTGAATTTAATTCATCAACTAAATTCATAAATGCAGTTTTAATACCTTTATTTCCTACAAATACATTTGAAGAAAGATCTGTTTTTTTTTCTGATTGAAGATTTAATAATCCTGGAAGTATTTTTTCAATTTGATTTTCTTGTTCAGTTATATCTTGCTTTTTAACTCTTAAGTATTCTAAAACCATCCTAGGTGAAGCTGGTTGATACTGTTTTACATTATCTTTTATGAAGAAACTAACTAATCCTTTTTCTGATAATTTATCTAATACTTCATATATTTTTGAGTCAGCAGTTTTTGATTCACGAATTATTGGCCCTGTTGAAGAAGTACCTAGCCTAAGTAAGGCTAAATATACTTTTACTTCAGAACTTGTAAGTCCTATTTGTTCTAAACCATTGATTATTTCCTTCATATTACTCCTACTATAAGAGGGGAGAAACTATATAAATATATTGCTACTACTACTTTGTAACAACAATTAAGTTGTAGGGGTGATACAAGTGAGATGTAAATGCGGCCATAAAATAATATCTGAAGATAAGTTTTGTCCGAACTGCCTTAGAACAAAACTACCAAACATTGCAATTGAAAGTATAATTGAAGTTATGGGAGGTGGTTTTGAATGAGAGGAACATTAGGAAATAAACAAATTGAGTATAGTGAAATTGAGATTAAAGGAGAATGGACATACATAGATGGTGAATGGGTATACTAAGAGGTGAAAAAAATGAGAATTGATAATTTAGTTGGAAAATATGATAGAATAGATAATCAACAGGGCAAACAAACACAGTATCCTGTAAAAGATGCTACAAATTTACTTGACAGAATAAACAAAGAAACTGAAAGATATAGAATATCAGATGATAACAGGTATAGGGGGTAGAAAAAATGAAAATACAAACAAATCAAGGAGATATAAGTGACTGGATTCATCCAATTCATTTAAGATCAGCGGATAATAAGACAATAATAGAGGTAGGCTATGACTTAATTAGCGATCTTCCTGATGATATCGTTATTTATAATCGGAATCATCCTTTTTTTCCGATTCCAAATCTTAGATTTTTCCATGGAATTCCGAAAATAGATAATACTGCACATGCTGATACAGTGATTAATGATGGATTAATTATGAAAGCATATGTACCATATTCAAATAAAATAATAAAGGGGATAAATGAAATGTTGAACTCATATAACAGTAATAGAATAAATGGAAGAACATTACAAGAATTTAATCCAGAAGAATATGAAGAAGCTAAAAAGCCATGGAAATCAAGTGAAGGTACAGAACATGAACGAATAGTTATTCCTTCATTACAGGGTGTAATATTGTACAGATTGAAGTAAATATTTTTAATTTTTTTCATTAAAAAATGTGTTCATGTGAGAAAAGAAAAAATAATTGAGGGGGAGAAAATGAATGAAAAAAATAATGAAAACATTGAGAATGTAGTAAAAGATTCAACATACTACTTAGGAAAAGCAAGTGCTTGTGTTGGACCTTGGCCATTAGGAAAAGCAGCACAAACAGTTGAGGAAATGGAAGATATTTTAGAAGATTATGCAAATGATGGAGGATATAAACAAGATATAAATGTATTTGTTGTACCAATCAATAATAGTGGTTCAGATATTGTTGATTCATTCCTAACAACTCATTATCTAAAATTATATGTGATACTAAATAAGGGTACACTAGAAGAAGGAATCCAAAGACTAAAGGATTTGTATGGTGAAAGAGTTCCAAGACTGATTGGAGGTATTAATCCAGAATATGTACAAAAAATGATAGATACTTATCCAATAAAGTAAATTTTCTTTTTTTATAAAATACAAACTTAAAAAATAATAAAAAATTAAGAGCTTGTAACTTTAATACATTTTTCAGGGCATGCTTCTTCACATGCGTGACATTCAATGCAAGCTGCTTCATTAATAACTACTGCTTTGCCATCTTTAATTTCAAATACACTTACTGGGCACACATCAACACAAGTACCATGTCCTGCACATTTAGTTAAATCTACTGTAACTTTTGCCATTTTTATTCCTCCTTATATGATTTTAAAACTTTAAATCTATTCTTTGAATCTTGTTCAGCTTTATTGTATAAGTCTTCAGCAACTTCTGGAAATTCTATTTGTAAAGATTTATATCTTGTCTCGTTAAGAATATAATTCTTAAATTCAAGAACTGGTTCCATTGAATCCCAAATAAATGGTTTTTCAAGCTGTGGATTATAACGATATATTGGCCAATAGCCTGATTGTGTTGCTTTTTTAGCTTGTGCATCACTTTGTTTTAAATTATATCCATGAGCAATACATGGTGAATATGCAATTATTATACTTGGGCCAGGATATGCTTCTGCTTCTTGCATTGCTTTTATTAGTTGTGCTTTATTACCACCCATATCTATTGAAGCAACATAAATATTTCCATACGACATCATCATTAATCCAAGATTCTTTTTAGGATTTGGTTTTCCTGCAGTTGCAAATTTTGCTGTTGCTGCACGTGGTGTTGCTTTTGAGGCTTGACCACCAGTATTAGAATAAACTTCTGTATCAAGAACTAAAACATTTACATTTTTTCCTGAAGCAAGTACATGATCAAGTCCACCAAAACCTATATCGTATGCCCAGCCGTCACCACCAATTATCCAGACGCTTTTATCTACTAAGAAATCTTTAAGCTCAACTATTTTTTTTAGTAATGGTTCACTATCACCGTATACTTTTTCTAATGCTTCAGGTAATTCTGCAACTACTTCTTTAGCTGCAGCTTTTGCAGCATCATCAACTTTATCCCAATTTTTTAGCATATTATTTAATGCTAAGCTTAATTTTTCTGTAGTTCCTACATTTAATAAACATTCAATATTTGTTTTTAATTGTTTTCTTGTTGCATCAATTGCAAGTCTAAAACCAAATCCATATTCTGCGTTATCTTCAAATAATGAATTACCCCAAGCTGGTCCTTTACCTTCAGAATTTGTTGTAAATGGTGTTGTAGGAAATGTTCCGCAATATATAGAAGTACAACCCGTTGCATTTGCAATTATCATTCGATCTCCAAACAATTGTGTTAATAAACGATAATATGGAGTTTCGCCACAACCTGCACATGCTCCAGAAAATTCAAAATAAGGCATTAATAATTGTGTCCCCTTTGCTGTTGTCATTATTGCTCCTTCTGTAACGTTATTAGGGAGTTTATCAAAAAATTTGTAGTTAGCTCTTTCTTCTGGTGTTCTTAATTCACTTGCTGGTGTCATAACTAATGCTTTATTTTTTGTTGGACATACTTCTGCACAAACACCACACCCTACACAATCATCACAATATAATTGAACTTTATACTGGAGATTACTTTGGTTTTGTGTATTTGATTTTAATGTTACAAATGAAGATGGTGCATCTTTTAAATTATCTGGGTGAATTTGTTTTGTTCTAATAGTTGCATGAGGACAAACAAATGCGCATTGCCCACATTGAATACAATTTTCTGGAATCCATTTTGGCATTTCAACTGCAACTCCACGCTTTTCTAATGCAGCTGTACCTACAGGAATAGCTCCGTTAAGAGGCATTTTTGAAACTGGTATATTGTCGCCTTTAAGACGCATACATGGTTCAATTACTTGTTTAGCAAACTCAGATGCATCGTCTTGTATTAATTTTAATTCATCATAGTACTTTGATGATGAAGTTGGAATAGGAACTTCATAAAGAGACTCAACTGCTTTGTCAATGCATAACCAATTCATCTCAATAATATTTTTTCCTTTAGAACTAAATTGTTTTTCAACAGCTGATTTAATCATTTTAATTGCTTGATCTTGAGGTAATACACCTGAAACTTTAAAAAAAGCAGCCTGCATTGCAGTATTAATTCTATGACCTAAACCTACACTATCAGAAATATTTAATGCATCTATACAATAAACTTTTATTTTTTTTTCAATTATTGTTTTTTGCATATCTTCTGTTAAATGTTCAAAAACTTGTTCAGGTTTCCATGGACAATTAATAATAAAAGTACCGTTTTCTGTAATTCCTTCAAGAATATCGTACCTACCAATATATTCAGGAGTATGTAAAGCAATAAAATCACAATCATCTAATAAATAAGTAGATTGAATTTTAGATTTTCCAAAACGTAGATGAGATACAGTTATCCCTCCAGATTTTTTTGAATCATAAAAGAAATAACCTTGTACATACATATCAGTTCCATCCCCTATTATTTTTATTGAGTTTTTACAAGCAGAAACTGTTCCATCACTCCCATAACCCCAAAACTTACATCGTACAACATCTTTAGGTTCAGTGTGAATATGTTCATTTATTTTTAATGAACGATTTGTAACATCATCAATTATGCCAACTGTAAAACCATGAGTACATTCATTATCAAGATGAGCGTATATAGCATTGACCATTGAAGGAGTAAATTCTTTTGATGAAAGACCATAACGCCCACCAATTATTGTTAAGTCCTTGTTATCTTTAAGTGCAGCAACTGTATCCATATATAATGGTTCACCAATTGACCCAGGTTCTTTTGTACGGTCAATAACTGCTATTTTTTTAACTGAAGCAGGGATTGCTGAAATAAAATCTTTAACTGAAAATGGTCGAAACAAACGAACTTTTAATAAACCTAATTTCTTTCCTGTTGAATTAAGATAGTTTATTGTTTCTTCAATTGTTTCACAAGCTGAACCCATTGCAATAATTACTTTATCAGCATCGCTTGCTCCAACATAATCATAAAGATTATATTCACGTCCTGTTTTTTGTTTTATTAAATCCATATATTTTTTAATAATTTCTGGAGCATTATCATAATACTTATTTACAGTTTCTCTTCCTTGAAAATAAACATCTGGATTCTCAGCACCAACTTTAATCATTGGCTTTTCAGGAGTTAGCTTTTGCTCACGAAATTTTAATATTAAGTCATGATTAATCATTGATTTTAATATATCATCCTCAATCAACTCAATTTTTTGTACTTCATGAGATGTTCTAAAACCATCAAAGAAATTTAGAAAAGGGATTTGTGTTTCAAGTGTTGCAAGATGAGCCACAACTGCAAGATCTTGAACTTCTTGAACAGAATTTGCAGAAATAATAGCAAATCCTGTATCACGTACCGACATTACATCAGAATGATCACCAAAAATTGATAATGCTTGACATGCAAGACTTCTTGCAGAGACATGAAAAACAGTTGGAAGCATTTCTCCTGCTATTTTATACATATTAGGAATCATTAATAATAAACCTTGTGAGGCTGTAAAAGTCGTTGTTAAAGCGCCAGCTGTCAAAGAACCATGTATTGCCCCTGCAGCACCACCCTCAGATTGCATTTGTATTACATCAACAGTTTCTCCAAATAAGTTTTTCTTACCTTTTGCAGACCATAAATCTGCTAATTCACCCATCGTAGATGAAGGTGTAATAGGATAAATTGCAGCAACTTCACTAAATTTGTATGCTATATTTGCAGCAGCAGAATTTCCATCTTCAACAACATATTTTACCATTTTTTGCCTCGTTTAAAAATTAATTAAACAATTATAATGTATCGTATCCTTCTTAATATTTTTTTAATACATAATAACTGATATTGATTTTTTTATATTATAATATCAAGCTTGAGATTTAATTCAAACTATATTCTAACGCTTTAGTATACTTAAAAAGATTATGGTTAAATTCCTTTTGTTACCGACGATATATGGCATAAGAAATCATATGTTTTAAAATTCATATGTGCTGTGTTTTTGTTTTTTATTATTGTAATTATTAATCTAATAATAATTTTTATCACTAAAATTTAATATTATTTATTACCTAAAAAGATTATAACTTATCTAGATGATTTAACACCAACTCTTTTACAATATTTATAAATTGGGCATTTACTGCAATGTGGGCTTATTGGAGTGCATAAATGTTGTCCAAAAGCAACAATCATGCTATTATATTTTTCCCAATATTTAATCGGTAATTTTTTCCGTAAAGCCATCTCAGATTCAAATGGATTTTTAGTTTTGATATAACCTAATCTATTTGAAATTCTATGAACATGAACATCAACGCACATGGCAGGTTTTTGAAAACCGACAGCAACAACTAAGTTTGCTGTTTTCCTTCCGACACCAGGTAATTTAAGAAGATCATCAATATTATCAGGAACTTGATTATTAAAGTTTGATTTTAAAACATCAGGTAGTTCATATAAATACTTTGCTTTATTCTTATAAAAACCTACTGGATAAATTAATTTTTCAATTTCTTTTATTGATAGGTTTTTAAGATCTTGTGGAGAATTTACTTTTTCAAATAGTTTTTTACATGCTTGAACTGTTGTTTGGTCTTTTGTTCTTGCAGACAAAATTGTTGCAATTAAAACTTTAAAAGGATCATTTGTCTGTATCTGAATCAGGTCGACAACTGGAACATTATAATTAATAACTTCTTTTTTTAAGATTGAGATTATTTTATCAATATTTGGATGATTATTGATATTCTTATTGCTATTATTTGTATTCATAATTAATAAAAAGTTTTAAGTAATATAAATATTTTGCAGATGATATGGGAATAATATGTTTTGGTGAAATATTATATGATGTTTATAATAAGAATAGAGTAATTGCAGGAGCACCTCTTAATGTTGCAAGCATTTGTTCAGCATTAGGTATGAATTCTGCAATCATAAGCGCATTGCCTAAAAATGAAATAGATAACATTCCAAATGAATTAAAAAAAAGAAAAGTAAAAATATTTTTTAATACTACAAAAGTAAAAGTAGGAGAGGCTAAAATCAACTTAGTTAAGAATGTCCCAACATTTAGTATTGATAAAAAGGCATCATTTGATTTCATAAATTCTAAGAATTCTATCTTACAAAATAAAAAGGATATAAATTGTAAGTTTTTTTATTTCAGTACATTATCACAAAGAAACACCATATCTAGAAATACATTAAAAAGAATAATTAAGGAAATAAATTCAATTATTGTCTATGATATAAATTTACGTCCAGGAATTAAAAATTGGTTTCAAATATTTAAATATAGTTTAAAAAATTCACATATTATAAAATTAAATATTGATGAATTAAATAAAATAAAACAAAAAGGAATAAATATCTTAAAAGAAGCATTCAATTACAAATGCAATTATTTAATAATAACAAAAGGTAGTAAAGGTGCAGAATTATACTTTAGAAATAAAAATAAAATAGAAAAATTCACAATTGATATAAAAGAAGAAAATAAGAGTAAAAATATAAAACTAATTGATACCACTGGATGTGGTGATGCATTTCTTGCAGGTTTTTTATATGCTATCGACAGAAAACCTAAAACAGCATTACAAATTGCTCATGAATGTGCACAAATTGTAGGCATGGAAAAAGGTGCATTTAATAATAATATAAAAAAAAATATTCAAACAAAAATAGTAAGAAACTAATTTTAATTTATTAAAGGACTAAAAATCAAATAAATTAACATTAGATTTTACTGAATGATAAGCAATAATATAACCTGCAGCGCTCCATGCTTGATATGGAGTACCCATTGACTTAGAAGACTTACCATTCATATATTCGTGAAATGTATATTTTTCTTTTTTTAATAACTTAGCTAATTGTAATAATTCTGTTTTAGCTAATTCAGGTTTGTTAGCTTTCATTAATGCATTAATCCAAAAACCAGATAGCATTGGCCAAATGCCAGCATTATGATAGGTATATGGTTTATCTTTTATGTCATAAATTCTTTCCCAATCTTTATCTTTTTTAAATATTGGAGGACTTAATGCTTTTATAGGAAACGGTTTATTTATTTTTTCTTTTACAACATAATTTACTATTTTATTCCTTCTTCTCGAATTTGCAATTTTTGTTAAAACCGCTAATAAATTACCAAAGGTATCAAATCTTTGTGACCATTCATGTTTAAATGGCATTACATGAGATTGATAATAAGAATAAGATTTTTTTGGAATATCATCATAAATTAAATATTCTTCTTTTATTTTATCAATATTTTTTGAATCAAACCATAAAACTGAATTGATCTTTCTTTTTACTTTAGGCTTACGCTTTGATACCCATTTTAATCTTCGCAATGCTGCAATTTGAATACTAGGATTATCATGTGAAATTTTATCAATATGATTAGCGAATAAATACTGAAGAGCACGTAATGATTCATAATAGAGACATTGGTCATATAAAACATGATATGTTCTATTCATTATATCTGCCCAATCACTTGCGATATGAACCTCCATTAATCCACAATCGTTAGAATCAAAAGCTTTAAATAAACGATAAAAGCGTTTGTATCTTCCTGTATTAAGTGTAGATATAAAACGTTTTTCATTTGTTTTCTTGTAAAAAATAGCGCAAGCTATAACTATCCACATATTTGAATCAATAGTTGTAATACTTCCTAAACCGCCATAAATCTTTTTTTTACTTTCAATTTCAACATAACTTGGAACTTGTCCATGATCTATTTGCTTGTTTAATAAAAAAAATAGACCGTCTTTTGCACATTTAATCAATTCAGAATCAGATGTTAAAACTGCTGCAATACTACAGATAGAATGATCGCGAGCCCAGATGGAATGATAATTTGCAATATTTTCAGAAGAAGCAGTAAAACCTTTTCTTGTAATATTTTTTTTCAATATTTCAATAGCTTTTTGATATGTTATTTCAATTATATTTTCCATTTATATAACCTAAAAATAATATTATTTAAAACTTATTATAAATTAATTACTTCATGAATAATAAAAGTAGTAAAAATAATTAAATAAAATTAAATAAAAAAACGAAATATTCCAATATTAACAATTACCAAGCCAAATGCTTCTAAAAACATCATAAAAAAATTATTATCTCCAAATATTATAATCCTAATTGAATAATAAACTGTCATATAAGTTAATACTGCAAATATTGCACCTAAGAATAACGGAAGACTAAAGAGACCAAATATTCCACCAATTATTCCTGCAACACCTGCACTAGGTATTGCATAAATCATACCAGTATCATATTCCATTGTGATTATATAAACAGATAATCTTAATAACATCCCTACAATAAAACCCCATCTCCATCCAAACCAATACCCTGACAATAATGCACCAATTATAACTAAATCAACACCAGCAGCAATATTATTCTTAATATTTTTAATCATTAAAGTTAAAAAACAATTCAAAATAAAAATTCCTAAAATAATAAAGAATTCAATCACTATACAACACCCCAATAATAATATAAGAAAATAATTTTATTCCTAAATATATTATAATAAGTTTTTAGAAAATTAGTAGTTAGTTTGTTTAATTCCGAGTCTGGTTCTGGTTCTTCTGTTGAATTTAATTGAGTATTTTGTTGCTGAATTACGATAATATCGTAACCTCCTTAAATTGTTTAAATTGATAACACACATATTATATAAAAAGCTTACGGATTTTTTATTACCCTTTTAAATCTTTATTTATTATTTTTGTAGGTTTAAAATCTCTCTTAAGTATGCTAAAAGTAGATAACTAAGTTATATATAAAATACTACACTAAAAAAGAATTAGAATATCTTTAATCATATTAAGGACTAAATCTAAAATAATTATAGTATCATAAGCATATTATTCAAATTAATCATTTTTTCTTGTATAAATAATAAAATTAAAATCATCATATGATTTTTGATATTCAATTTCCCAATCTTTTAAATTTAATTCTGGGAAATAAATATCTCCTTCATATTCTTTTTTGATCCATGAAATATATAATTTATCAACTAAAGGAATAAATTGTTTGTAAATAGATGTTCCTCCAATACAAAAAATATCTTTACCAAATTCTTTTGCTTTTTTAATAGCATCTTCTATATTATTGCAGATTATTACTCCAGGTATTGATATTTTTTTGCTTGTTAAAACAATATTATTTCTATAAGGTAGGGGTTTACCTATACTCTCAAAAGTTTTCATACCCATTATTATAGAATTATTTTTTGTTGTTTCTTTGAATAATTTAAGATCCTCTGGAATATCCCAAGGTAATTTATTATTATTACCAATTACACCATTTGGTCCAATTGCAACAATTAACGCTAGCATTTTAATTATACTGCAATAGGAGCTTTTATTGCAGGATCAGGATTATAATCTTCTAAAATAAAATCTTCATACTTAAATTCAAAAATATTTTTTACATCAGGGTTTAATTTCATAGTAGGTAAATTTTTAGGAGTGCGAGTTAATTGTTCTTTTACTTGTTCCATATGATTGCTATAAATATGGGCATCTCCAAATGTATGTATAAATTCACCAGGCTGTAGGTTACAAACCTGAGCAATCATCATAGTAAGTAATGCATAGGATGCAATATTAAAAGGAACTCCTAAGAAAACATCTGCACTTCTTTGATATAACTGACAATGCAGTTTACCATCTACAACCATAAATTGAAATAATGAATGACATGAAGGAGGAGCATGATTATGATTATGAATTAAAGATTGTATTTCACCAACATTCCACCCAGAAATCATAATTCTCCTTGATGTTGGATCATTTTTAATCATGTCAACCGCTGTTTGGATTTGGTTTATTTCTTCACCTTTTGAGTTTTTCCAAGCAGTCCATTGTTTACCGTAAATAGGTCCTAAATCTCCCCATTTTTTTGCAAACTCATCATCAGTTTTTATATTTTCAACAAAATCTTTAAGTTTCTGATTCCATTCATCAGAATAACGTTCTAAAGTTTCATTCAATCCTGTTTTTTCAAGATATTTTTGAAATGCCCATTCATTCCATATCTTTACTCCGTTTTGAGCAAGATATTGTATGTTTGTATCCCCTCGTAAAAACCATAATAGTTCATGAATTATCCCTTTAAGAAATACTTTTTTTGTTGTTAATAATGGAAAACCTTTACTTAAATCAAAGCGCATTTGATAGCCAAAAATGCTTCTTGTACCAATACCAGTCCTATCTTTCTTATCAGTACCATTTTCAAGGATGTGCTTTAAAAGAGTTAGATATTGATCCATAATAAAAAATAATTAATATATACAATATAAAAACATTTTTGTTTTTATTAATATATAAAAACTAGTTTAAATATATCTGTCCATGTTTGCCGTTTGACTCAACAGTAACATCTCTTATAATTGTAAAATTATTATATTGCTCCATTCGGTTTTTCAGACGATTATATGCTACATTATCACAAAAATTAGCACTATTAAAATTCATAACTATTACAGGTAGTTTTTCTTGAACTTTTGTTACAAGACTAAGAGCATAACCATATGCATGAGAAGCATGATCACAATGCCTAAGTTCTTGATACATATCGTCAAACAAATATAAATAATAAATTATACCTTTTGCATCAGGAAAATTGTCTAAATCAAGTGTTGGATAAGGTACTGAATGATTAGTTTCATCTTGAATAAGACTATCAATAAGAATATAATTATTTCCTGCTTTTTCTCTTACATAATTAGGATTATATTTTGAAGAATCAATGATATAAACTAAATCACCCACAAACTTATCAGAGATGTAACATTGCACTTGGTTTTGAACAATTTTTTCTTCTGGCACTAAAGTAAGTTTTGTAGGTCTATTTTCAGGTAAATCATATTTCCTTAATTGAAATATATGTGGAAATAATTCATTTTCAATCCATGTTGCTTCAATTTCAATATGCTTACCTGTAATTTTTTGTAAATAATGAGTTAGAGTAAATATTTCACCGTGACTAAAATTATTATAAATATCTGATCCTGAAGGAAATGAAAATGCACCATCTCCAAAAGAAAAACGCATAGGTATTAATTTTGGTATATATTTAATTGAGTAAATATTATCTACATTATTTGAATTAATAATATCAAATGTTTTTTGTGGAAACGCTTTCTCAGTGATTGCAGAACGATGCCTATAATCATTACTTGTATGAAGTCGAATTTCTTGATAATCATCAACACTAAATAAATCAAAATCAAATTCACCCTTAACTATTTTAGTAAGTAAGCCAACTACAGAAAAAATACAATGATTTGTTGATGAGATTAAATTACCAGTATTTGCGATAAAACTAAAATTTGAAATGCCAAAATTAATTCCTTGTTCAATACCATTTAATCGTAAAACTTCTTCTAATAATTTTTGATTTGGTTTTTGATACTGAAAGGAATCAGGTTTTCTTCCCTGAGCAATTAAAGGTTGGCCAATAACTGCACCTGCACCTGAATCACGAACTTTTCTCGCAGCTAAAAGCCAATCATTAAAACTTTTTTCAGGATTTGATGGATCCCATAAAGAAAAGTGCGTTTCAAGTTTTCCTGGTTGTTCATCTTGATCTGAACTTCTTGCAAGCAATACTCTTAAAGGAGAATATCTTGTATAAGTAGTTGTATCAAAAGTTTTATGCATAAATAAAGTAGGTGTTAAAGCCATATCAAAAAATATATTTCGAAGTTTAGATGTATCATCTAATGTTACAGATCTTGGTACAATAAATGAGGAATCAACTTGAAAATTAATATTTAAAGGAAGATTACTATCCTTTTTTGAATTTTCTTCTCTAAAATGATTCATAGCATGAAGTAATATAACTTGTCCTTCTGCTTTTAGTCCATATTCAGTTATATCAACTTCTTGCCGTCTTGCAAGATCTTCAAGTGTTACAATATCTGACATTATAAAAAAAAGTATTATTGAGTTTAAAAGTTTTTTTGTAACTACTAACAAGCAGTAATTTAATTATGAAGTTATTTAGATAGATAATACTTAAAAACAAGATAAATATAATAGGAATTATGAAAGGTTTCATAGTTTATCCAACATATAAGATAATAAATAATAAAGCGTTTGTTCATTTATATGGAAGATTAGAAAATAAAGAATCATTTCTTGCTATTTTTGAGAGAAGAGCATTCTTTTATATCAAAAAACAAGATCAAGAAAAAGCAAAAGAAATACTTCCTGTTGAATTTGTAGAAGAAAATTTTAAGAATTTTGATGGAGAAGAAGTTATTAAATTAATTCTTAATACACCTAAAGAAATACCTGATGCAAGAAAAATATTACAACAAGAAGGTATAACATGTTACGAGGCAGATATTTTGTTCCCATATAGATTTTTGATTGACAATAACATAAAAGGATGCATTGAAATTGAAGGGAAAAAGTTTTCTGGAAAAGAATATAATGCTTTACACAATACAAATTATGCAGTTGATAATATATTTGTAGAAGCTGAAATAAAACCTACAGATTATTGGCCTGAACTAAAAGTACTATCATTTGATATTGAAACAGATATGAAAGCAGAAAAATTGTATTCAATATCAATAGTGTGTGATAACTATAAAAAGGTTTTAATAAACAAAAAAGGAATATTTAAACATGCAGATAGCTTTGAGAATGAACGTGAATTGTTAATTGAATTTCTAAATATTGTGAAAAAACTTGACCCTGATGTTATAACTGGTTGGAATGTTATTGATTTTGATTTAGTTGTATTAAGAGAAATGATGAAAAGATATAATTTAGAACTTAAAATTGGAAGAGATGACAGTAATATATTCATTAAACAATCGGACTCATTTTTTCAAGATAGTATTGCAAAAGTTGAAGGCAGATCAATTCTTGATGGTATTAGTCAATTGAAAACATCATTTATTAGATTACCCGATTATAAACTTGAAACCGCTGCGACACATTTTACAGATAAAGCAAAAATTTTCAAAGGAGAACAAAGATTTAAAGATATCGAAAAATCTTATGAACAAGACCCACAAAAGTTAATAGATTATAATCTGCTTGATTCTGAGTTAGTAATTGAAATTTTAAAAAAATCTAAAGCTTTGGATTTAACAATAACACGATCAAAATTAACAAGAATGCAACTTGATAGAGTGAAAGCATCTATTGCATCACTTGATTCATTATATCTTGAAAAACTTAAAAAAAGAAAAATTGTTGCCCCTACTTCATTTACAGGAGATAGAGAAGAAAGAATAACAGGAGGATATGTTAGAAATTCAATCCCCGGTATTTATACAAATATTCTTGTTTTTGATTTTAAGAGTCTATACCCTAGTATTATTAGAACATTTAATATTGACCCATTAGGCTTTATTCCACAAAATAAATTAAATAAATATAATGAAAAAGAGAAAAAACAATTTATTATTGCACCTAATGGAGCACATTTTAAACCTGAAGAAGGGATTATGCCTGAAATAATTGAGACATTATGGGAACAAAGAGATAAAGCAAAGAAAGAAAAAGATGATTTAAGAAGTTATGCTGTTAAAATATTAATGAATAGTTTCTTTGGAGTATTAGCAAATCCCACATGCAGGTTTTATTCAATTGAAATGGGTAATGCAATAACTTTATTTGGGCAATATTTGATTAAAATGACTGCTGATGAAGTAGAAAAGAAAGGATTCAAAGTAATATATGGTGATACTGATAGTATATTTATTGACATTAATGAAAATGATTACAAAAAAGCAAATGAAAAAGGTAATGAATTGTGTGAATGGATAAATAAATTTTTTACTGAATTCATAGAAAAAGAGTATAACAGAAAAAGTAAGATGGAAATTGAGTTTGAGAAAGTGTATAAAAAATTTTTTATGCCTAAAGTTAGAGGAAGTGAAGTTGGAGCAAAGAAAAGATATGCCGGTATTCTTGAAAAAGAAGGAAAAAATAAAATCGATTTTGTAGGATTAGAATTTGTTAGAAGCGATTGGACCGAAATTGCAAAAACATTTCAACTTGAACTACTTAATAAAGTATTTAATCAAGAGCAAGTTGTAGATTATGTAAGAGATTTCATAAAAGATTTAAGAAAAGGAAAATTTGATGATAAATTAATATATAGAAAACAGATAAGAAAATCTGTTGATAGTTACACTAAAACAACCCCCCCGCATATACAAGCAGCAAGAAAAATAGGAAGAAATGATGTTGGAATAATAGATTATGTAATGACACTAGATGGTCCTGAAGAAGCTGATCATATTAAAAATAAAATAGATTATGAGCATTATATTGAAAAACAATTAAAACCTATTGCTGATTCAGTATTATGTTTTTTTAATGCTGAATTTGATGATTTAATAAAAGCACATAAACAAAATAGTTTACTTGATTATTGATTAATTACATATTAATTATTAATTATAACTTATTAAAACAAAACTTAAGATATAAAAAAGTGTAATATTAAAAATGACAAATATAAAATATGATAAACTCCATTTTGGGACTGCGGGAATACCATTATCAACACCTGAGACTGGGACTATTGCGGGAATAAGCCACGTCGCTAATTTAGGACTTTCTGGGATGGAGTTAGAATTTGTACATAGTGTTAATATCAAAGAAGAGAAAACAAAAGCAGTTTTTGAAGTTGCAAAAAAGAATAATATAGAGTTAACATGTCATGGACAATATTATATTAATTTAAGTTCGCTTGAAAATGATAAAATTGATGCATCTATAAATCGAGTATTAAATGCTGCAAAAATAGCTAATTTATGTGGTGCAAAAAGTTGTGTTTTTCATGCTGGATTTTATATGAAAAGAAGTCCAAAAGAAGTTTATCCAATTATCTTAAAAGGTATGAAGCAAATAATAAAACAGCTGAAAGAACAAGGAAACCCCATTTATGTGAGACCGGAAACTACTGGTAAAGGCACACAATGGGGAGAACTTGATGAAATAATAAAACTATCTCAAGAATTAGAACAAGTTTTACCTTGTATTGATTTTAGTCATATACACGCAAGAACTAATGGAAAATGGAATACTATTGATGAATTTAGGGATATTTTTGGCAGAGTTGAGAATGGCCTTGGGAAGGAAGCATTACAAAAAATGCATTGCCATATATCTGGGATTGCGTATGGTGAAAAAGGAGAAAGACATCATTTAATTTTAGAAAATAGTGATTTTAATTACAAAGACTTATTGAAGGTTTTTAAGGAATTTAAAGCTAAAGGAATAGTAATTTGTGAAAGCCCGAATATAGAACAAGATGCATTACTTTTGAAAAAATATTATGACAAGTTGTAAGCAAGCATAACTTTGATATTTTAATAATAGGTATTTAACTATATATAATTCTAAATTAAATAAAATATAAGTAATAACCTTTATAAAAATAAGTTAAGTTATCCTTTATATGCTAACTAATGAACAAAAAAAAGAATTAAAAGACGCTTTACTCAGTTCTGAAAGACCCATCATATTCTTTCATGATGATGCTGATGGAGTAGCTAGTTTTTTACAGTTTTATAAGCAAATCAACACTGGAAAGGGAATTGTTGTTAAGTCCACACCTAAAGTTGATCATAGATTTATAGATACTGTAAAAAATTATGGGCCTGATAAAATATTTATTTTAGATTTAGCAATACTTGAACAAGATTTTGTAGATGAAATGAGTGTACCAATATATTGGCTAGATCATCATGATAGAGCAGATATTGGAGATAATAAAATTAAAGGTGTCAAGTATTATAACCCTAAACAAAATATTGAAGGAGATAATACATGTATTGCTAAACTAAGTTATGATATATTTGGAGATTACTTATGGATTGCAGCTGCTGGCACTGTTGGAGATTGGCAATTACCAGAAGATTTACGAAAAGAAATTATTGAAAAAATGCCTGGTTATTTAGGTAAAGATATTTTAAGACCACAAGATGCATTATTTAAAACAAAAGTAGGAGAATTATCAAAAATATTTAATTTTGTTTTAAAAGGAAATATGAAAGATGTTAATCAAGCTTTTAAAATATTATCTAGAATTAATGAACCTGAAGAATTATTACATGAAACTTCCGAACAAGGAAGATATCTTATGAAAAGATATAAAAAAATTACTAAAGAATATGATTCATTAATAAAAAAGGCTGAAAGTCAAGTAAAAAATGATGATCCATTATTAATTTTTACATATGAAGAAAATAAAACATCATTATCAGGTGAGATATCTAATGAACTTTTATTTAAATATCCTGGCAAAATAATAATTGTTGCAAGGCATCATAATGGTGAAATGAAAACTTCATTTCGAGGTAGCAAGAACATAAAAGGAATTCTTGAGAAAGCTGTAGAAGGTATTGAGGGAAGAGTAGGTGGTCATCTAAATGCTTGTGGTGGATTAATAAAAGATTATGAATGGGATAAATTTATTAATAATTTAAGAGCACTGATTTAATATGAGATTAAGTATGAAATATGACCCTAGACAAATAAAAATTGGTCCATATACTACGAGTAGACTTGAAATAAAAGATATTATTAAATCTTGGATTGCAATTTCAATTGCAGTTGCTATAGCAGGGATAGTTCCAAGTTTAGCATTAAGTTTTTTTGAGAAATTATTATTTGCTAGTATTACTGTTGGAATTGCTTTTATAGTCCATGAATTAGCACATAAGATTGCAGCACAGTATTATGGGTGTTTTGCTGAGTTTAGGAGTAATGATTTTATGTTGTTTTTAGCAATAATTATGTCATTTACTGGTTTTATTTTTTTTGCGCCTGGTGCTGTAATGATAGCAGGTCCCGTTGGAAGAAGAAGAAACGGGATAATATCAATAGCAGGACCAGCATCAAATTTTGCATTAGCAATTATTTTTGCAATTTTACTAATGTATGTAAAAATTCCAATAATTGTTAGTCTTTTTACTTTTGGATATTTAATTAATGCGTGGATTGGACTTTTTAATTTAATTCCTTTTTGGTTATTTGACGGAAAAAAGATATTGCATTGGAATAAAGCGATATATATTGGTATGGTTGTTTTAGGATTAACATTACTTTTTGCACAAGGATTAATATTGGGATTATCATGATAGATAAAATAAAAAAAACATTCAATTCTGTAAACGATATTGAAGCTATAAAAAACGAAATAGTTGATATAAAAAAAGAATTAAATTCTACATTAAGTTTTATTAAAAAATTTAATCAAGAATCAATTAAATCGCTAAATGATAAAAATATATTATTAGATGAAAAAATAAAATTACAAGATGAACTAAACAATAAAATAAATAAAACATCTATCGAATTTGAAAAAGAATTGAATGAATTCAAAACAATGCGGACAAGATTACAAACTACAATAGCCAATCAAGTATCGAATGACATAAAAAAAGAATTAAATGTTTATATTATGAATGTCAAGCATCATGTTGAATCTTTAAATAATACATGCCAAGAGATAAAACAAATCTCTTCAAATACTGGAAAAGTAGTACAAAGCATAGATTATCTTAATCAAATAAGCAAATCAATAAAAAAAGAAGATTTTGAATTAAGCAAATATGCTAAAGAATTAGAGAAAAATGATCGAGAGAAATTGGAATTATTGAGGAGAATTGATTCGCTTGAGAGATTATTATCAAAGCTAAGGAAGCAAGGACGTTAACTTTATAAATTGCTTATAGTTCTTTTAACTTATACGCTGGTAGTCTAACGGCTAAGATAGCGGCCTTCCATACTAAAAATATATTTAGTGATGAGAGCCGTTGATCCGGGTTCGAAAATGAAAGACTGCACTCTACACATACTGGCATTTAAGCATGTGTTAATAAGACTCAACCTAACGAAATAATGTAATCTTTCAACGAAAGTCCCGGCCAGCGTATTTTTTATGCTTAATATTTTATATATATGGAGGTATTAAAATGGCAGGATTTGATCCTAATTTAGATGTACAAAAATTTGAAGAAATAGTTGAGATGGATGGTTCTAATATTAAGATTGGAGTCTATTCATATAATGAAGGGCAATCAAAATTACAACTTTCAAGAGAAAGAGTTAATGCTGATGGTCAAACAAGCTTTGCAAAGTTAGGTAGAATGACAAAAGAAGAGCTTGAAAAGGTTATACCTATTATGCAAAAAGCATTAGAAGTTATGTAGTTGTTTTATTTTTTATTACTATTCTAAATATAAAGTTTTAAATATCATTCTTATAATTATTAAAACATGAGATGTCCATTCTGTTATAATCTTGATACAAAAGTAGTAGATAAACGTGCAACTACTGATGAAACTTCTATAAGAAGAAGACGAGAATGCTTAAAATGTGGTAAAAGATTTTCTACATATGAGCGTCCAGAACTAACTACTTTATATGTTGTAAAAAAGAATGGAAATAGAGAAGCTTTTAATAGGCAGAAAATGATGGGAGGACTATTTAAAGCATGTGAAAAAAGACCGATAAGTGCCGAGGAAATTGAAGAAATGGGTAATAAAATTGAAACTGAACTTCGAAGAAGCGATGGCAATGAAGTAAAAAGTAATGTCATTGGTGAGAAAATAATGAAATATCTTAAAAGAAAAGATAAAGTTGCATATATTAGATTTGCATCTGTTTATAGAGAGTTTACGGATCTTGAATCTTTTAAAGAAGAATTAATGAAATTAACAAAAAAAAATTAAAAATCGAATTGATATAAAAAAATGATAATAGGAATTACAGGGCCTGCTGGTGCAGGCAAAGGAGAAGTTGTTAATTACCTATTAAGTAAAGAATTTTTACATTTTTCAGTACGTAATTTTATTATCGAAGAAATTAAAAAACAAAATCTTGAGATAAACAGAGATAATATGATTGTTGTAGCAAATGAATTACGAACAAAGAATGGTTCTGATTATATTGCAAGAAAATTACTTGAAAAAGCTAAAAATACTGGGAAAAATTGCGTGATTGAGAGTATAAGAAGTATAGGTGAAGTAGAAATATTAAAAAATAATGAAAATTTTATTTTATTAGGTGTAGATGCAGATATAAAATTAAGATATGAAAGAATTTTAAAAAGAGGAAGTGAAACAGATAAAGTTAATTTTAAAAAATTTAAAGAGCAAGAAGATATTGAAATGAAAAGTAATGATATCAATAAGCAAAATATTTCAAAATGTATGGATAGCTCAGATTTTAAAATAATGAATAATGGAACACTAAAAGAGCTTCATGAATTAATTGATAAAATCCTACTTAATATACAATGAATTTATAAATTTCTTAGAAATTTTTAAGTTATGGCTAAAAATAAAGCAATTTCATGGGATAAATATTTTATGGGTATAGCAATATTGTCAGCTAAAAGAAGTAAAGATCCAAATACACAAGTAGGAGCATGCATTGTGAATCAAGAGAATCGAATAATAGGTATTGGATATAATGGATTTCCAGCAGGATGTTCTGATGATATTTTGCCATGGGATAGAGAAGGAGAAAATTGGTTAAAAACAAAATATCCTTTTGTTGTTCATGCTGAGGCTAATGCAATACTTAATTCTACAAAAAAATTAACAAATGCAAAAATGTATGTTGCAATGTTTCCTTGCAACGAATGTGCAAAGCTTATAATACAATCAGGAATAAAAGAAATAGTATATTTATCAGATAAATATAAAGATACAGATAGTGTAAAAGCATCAAAAATGATGTTTGATATGTCAGGAGTTAAATTTAGGCAGTTAGATGCTAAAGAAACACAAATTTTAATAGATTTTTCAATTGTGAACTAAGTAATAAATATCTAAAAAGTATGTTTGTAAGGTGCAAATATATTTTTTCTAAATAAAAAAATATCGGCTTGATAGGCAAAGCTGACTTTTTACTTGCATTAACAAAAAACCTTTAAATACTAGATGTTCTAATATAATGTTATGGTAGATGATAAAGCAACTGGAGAGAGTGATGATTCACAAAGAACATATTTGGTTGATAAGCATAGGATGAATTATGAGGGACTTTTTGTAATTCAAGATTTGTATAAATTAATTGATGAGTACTATGAAGAAAAAGGTTATGATAAGAGAGAATTTAAGAATGCAGAAATTGTAAGAGATGATGGAATGAGGTTTATTGAGATTATTTTTGAGCCTTGGAAAAAAATAACAGATTATGCAAAATCAGTTATAAAACTAAGGATGATAATGGATAATGTTAAAGATGTTGAGATTGAAAAAGAAGGAATAAAAGTAAATGCGCATCATGGCTCTTTAAGTTTTGTTTTTGATGTATATGTTGATACAGATTATGAAGGAAGATGGGGTGGAAAATGGGGAAATAAAGGAACATATGGTTTCATAAGAATACTATTCGACAGATATTTTTTTAAGCAATATACACAGCAATATTATGCTGAAGCGTTAGATGACTATCGCATGCTTAGTTATCAAATTAAATCATATTTGAATATGCATAAACAGTAGCAACCTTTAAATATAACAAGTTCTAAATAAGTATAATGGTAGAAAGATTAGTTTTAGTTGATAAACAAAAATTAGATTATGAAGGATTATTTACAGTAAAAGAATTATATGAATTAATTGATAATTTTTATGATAAACATGGATATCAAAAAAGAGAAATTAAAGATGTAGAAGTTGTAAAAAAGAATGGAAGATTTATAACACAAGTTTATGAACCATGGAAACAGTTAAGTGATTATGCAAAAAGTGTTTTTAAAGTTCAAATGATTTTAGAGAATGTAAGAGACCTTGAAATCAAAAAACAAGGAATAAAAATGAATGTCAATCAAGGAAAAGTTAAGTTTATTTTTGATGTCTATTTAGAAAATGATTTTGAGCATAGATGGGAAAATAAACCAGGTTTTTTCTTTGTAAGAGTATTATTTGATAAATATATATTTAAGCCTTTCACAACAGATTATCAAGGTTATGTTATGAAAGATTTTAAAGCATTTGTTAATGAAATAAGAGCATATCTTAATTTGCACAAATATTAAAATGGTAGTAAAAAAGGATAAATTGGGTGATGCATACACTCCAATAATATATTATGTAGGTATTTTTGATTATCAAAAATTGATAAAAACTATTGCAGGATGGTATGCTAACCAAGGATATGAATTTCATGAGAATATGTTTAAACATAAAGTTCCTTCCCCTGCGGGAAGTGAACAGGAGTTTGGTTTTGAAGGATGGAGAAAAGTTACAGAATATGTAATGTATTGGATTAGATTAAAGGAACATATTTGGGAAATAAAAAAAGTTAAATATTTTATTGATATAAAAAAAAAAAAAATGGCTAAAGGACGAATAAAGATAGTATTTTCCATGGAAGTAACATTAGATTATAATAATAAATTTAATACAGCAACAGCAGTAAAAATACAAAATTTTTTACATAAGCATGTATGGTATAAACAAATTACAGGCGGTTGGGAGGACGAAGTTTATTACAGAATGTATAAATTACATAGAGTAGTTAAAGAAGTATTAAATATGTCTACACCTACAAATGCAGCTGAAATAAGGTATTAGATTGGGACATTAAAATTTATGAATTTATTCTGCCATTTACAATATTGAGGTAATATTTTTAAATGAACTTTTAATTTCTTATATAAATAAGAATAATTTTACTATGCCCCTGCTGCACAGCCTTTAGCATAAAGCCTGGGGAAATGCGTATAAGCTATACTTTAAAAAAAGTATAGCGATAAAATTATTTTACTATGCCCCTGTAGCATAGTAGCTATTGCGTGGGATTTGTACACCAAACAAAGTTTGTGCCTTAAACAAACTGGTTTGTTAAAAGATCCCAAGGTCGAGGGTGCAACTCCCTTCAGGGGCTTTCTTTGTTTAAATATATTAAATTATTAATAAATTGGGCAGAATATTTATAAAGCAAAACTAAACTAGTTTATTTATGGCTCTGTAGCTCAGTTTGGATAGAGCGACAGCCTTCTATTGTATGAGGAGAGCTGTAGGCCGCGAGTTCGAATCTCGTCAGAGCCGCTTTATATATAAATATAAATTAGCCATATTGATATTGTAAGTAGCATATAAAACTAAATTAATTAGGGTTAATTGAATTTAATATAAAACATATTAAAATTAAAAGGAGACGTGGCCAAGTGGTTAAGGCGTCCGCCTGCAGAGCGGATATTCGGGGGTTCAAATCCCTCCGTCTCCTTATCATTTCTTCATTTGATATGCGACAAAATAAAATATAACTTAAATGTACTATACAAAAGTAATAGTATATGCAATAAGTAAATTATTTCTTAAATTAAACTTTTTAGAAAAATTATTTTAGTAATTACATTTAGTGATTTTAAAAATAAAAAAGAATAACTGCTAACGATATTAGAAATAAAACAACTCCTATTATAATTGGAATATAATTTCTTTTTTCATTAATACTATCTGGCGAGTTAAACTCAAAAAAATTATCATTATGTATAGAAGAAATAAGAACAGGGATAGATATAGCTGTAGCATAAAAATCATTTGAAAAGAATAAATTAAGATTACAAGAATCAACTTTATTATTTACATTCTTAACTCGTAAAGTTAAGTCACGTGTTGATAATTTAGAAATAGTTCCTTTTCTAATAATTTCAACAAAATCATAATCACACCCTTTAATTTCATAATTTATATCATAATTATTTGAATTTATTAAAAATAATTTTTCTTCATTTAGTATAATTATTGAACCAGGTGAAACACCTATATTAAAAGCAAAAATGGGTTTAATCAAAATAAATAAGAAAAAAATCAAAATGAAAAAATTAGAATTTAATTTTTTGTTATTCTTATTTAAATGTATATTATTCAACATTAGCAACACCCATAAATATCATTTTTGTTGTATATCTGCCAGGTATTATATCTCCTGGGATATCAACTTGTAATGATAATGGAATAATTGAATTAGGTTGTAGATTTATTGGGTATAATTGTGGAGAATTAGTTAACTGCCTCAATTCAGAATCACCTAATGAAAATTTTACATTTTCAATATTAATGGATTTAGATGAATCTGTCAAATTGTCAGCATAAACTTGGAAATTAAGAGGGACATTACCAGTATTTTTTACAGAAGGTATTTGATTTGATGCCGAATAATCTTCTGAGATTATACAGTTTTTGCTTTGACAATTTATTTCAGAGATATCAATACTAAATGATATTAAAGGTAATACTATAAAAGTAATATTATGAAATAAATCGTATTCACCGGAACGAGCAGTTATTATTATAGAGTATTCACCAGGGATGGTTGTAAAATCCAAAGAAAAGCTTGAAACATAATCATACCCTTCTTTTTCATATGATAAAAAATTACCCATAAATTCAATATAAAGATTCTCTAGCTCATGAATAGATTGAAATGTTAAATTAATATTTCTTATATCTCCAGGATTTAATATTATCTTATTCTCAAAATCAAAAGGTAAAGAAATATTAGTAATATAATTTGATGTATCTTCAATATTAACAGTTAATGAGACTGCATAATTTGAAATATCTCTCGTTAATCCTAACGAATTAGTGAAATTAGGATAATGTGAAATGAAATCTAAAGCATTGTTTCCCGTAAAATTAATTCTTACAAGTGACTCACCTTGCTTTGTATAGTTAGCTGCTGAACCTGATACTAAACCCTCAGGGATTCCATCAGTATTACCCCAACCTACAGAATCAATTATATTTCCATCTCTATCACGTAAAGATACTCCACCATTTGTACTACGCATAGTTATTGCTTGTTCATGATCTGCTAAAGGAAAAACTGGAGAATCTTTTTTTTCACTCCATCCTGCATCTGCTATAAGAAAATATCCCCTAGGATATATTATTGCAGAATCTGTTAAGGTGGCATCACGGATATTCGAAGCTGTGGCAAGTGTATAACCTGAAAGGTTTACAGCCTCATTACCAGAATTATACAACTCCACAGCTTCGCCTCCGGATGTTGTCATCATAGGACGATAAAGCACTTGGGTTATGTATATATCGGCATCTACTGATGACACTATGAATAATAAAAGAAAGCTGGCTATTATGAGGAAGCCAGAAATCTTTTCGTTAAGTCTTTTTGTCTGAATTAACATTTTGTTTTTTTCAAACATTTTATTTTTATTCAAAAACTTATTTTTGCCAACTTTCTTTTTTTTCATGAAATTCTATGATGAAAGGTTATTAAAATCTGTTTTTATTAGAAAAACGAAGAAAAAACGTAGAATTCGGCATTCTTATATAGTGAATAAAATTTTTATATGATTTCGTTTGTTTTAGTAAATAATGAACGGAAAAATAAAAAAACATCCATTAAATTATAATAGGCTAATAAATCAGCATATTAAAATTTTGAAAGGATTGCAATATAAGTCCGGCCTTTTTGCAGCATCTCATAAACAAGTTGGTACAGGATATGATAAAGCATGGTTAAGAGATAATTTTTATGAATGTATAGCTTTTGAAGTTATGCGTGATTGGAATACTGTTAAAAGAACATATAGGGCATTATTAGATATTTTTCTGAAACATGAGTATAAGATTGATTGGGCAATTGAGAAAAAGCCAGAGCATAAACATGAGTATATACATGCAAGGTTTAACCCTGATACTTTTGATGAATTTTGGGAAGAATGGGGAAATAAACAAAATGATAGTATAGGTGCTATTTTATTTAAAGTTGGAGAATTAGAAGGAGTTAAAAAAGGTTTTATTCTTGAAAATGAAAATGATATCAGAATAGTTCAAAAACTTGTATGGTACTTAGAATCAATTGAATATTGGAAAGATAAAGATAGTGGAATGTGGGAAGAAGATGAAGAGATACATGCTTCTAGTATTGGTGCATGTGTTGCTGGGCTTGAAATGCTTAAAAAGAATACAGAAATAATTATTGAAGAAGATACAATCCAAAATGGTAAAGATGCATTAGATAAACTCTTACCTAGAGAATCAAAAAAGAAATTTGTTGATCTATCATTATTATCATTAATCTATCCTTATAATGTTGTTAATAAAAAACAAACAAAACAGATATTAGACAACGTTGAGTATCATCTTTTAAGAAAAAAAGGAGTTATTCGATATAAAAATGATCATTACTATAACAAAAATCCAGATGGATATAGTGAAGAAGCTGAATGGACATTTGGTTTAAGTTGGTTATCAATAATTTATGGAATGCTTGGAAATAAGAAAAAAGAAAAAGAAATGTTAGATAAAGCAATAGATACATTTACAAAAAAAGGTGTTCCTGAATTGTATTATTCAAATACTGAAAAACCTAATGAAAATAACCCATTAGGATGGGCAGAGAGTTTATGCGTAGTTGCATTATATGAAATGAATAGAAAACATTTTAGACTTTTATTCTGAGGATGTAATTTTAATTTGACAAGAAAAAAGATGATCTAGATTTTTCTTAAAAAAGTTAAGAATGCTGTATGATTAATATATGATGAAACAGGTCGTACTTTTCTTTCATTAATTTCCCAAGGCCGTTGAATATTCTCAACAGTTTTTATATAAATAATATCACTACGTTTTGCTACATTCTGCTGCGTATCCATTACTTGAGGAATAGTAGGAGAGTAAATTACTATATACCCTCCTTTTTTTATTGCATTTAATGAGTTATCTAATGCATTCCATGGATCAGGCATATCTAGAATAATCACATCAAAATCTTTTTCAGATATTTTTTCTCTGATATCTCCTGATTTGAGAGTTAAATTTTTAATTTTTAATAACTCTTTATTGAATTCAACTGTTTTTTTATGGTCTTCACGAATTTCATAACTTACAACTTTTTTACAAATATTGGCTAAAAAACAACATAGGGCACCAGAACCTGAACCTGCATCTAAAACTTTTGAATCTTTTCCAATTCCAGTTTCAGTAATTATAGTGCCTATATCTTTTAATGTTATTATTTGGGCTTGTCTTTTTAGTTTTTCATAGATATCTAAGAATGTTGGGTCGATAACTGAAAATTCCTTACCTTTATTGGTTATTACCTTTGACTTCTTTAAATCGTCACATTTAATAAAACCATCTTTTGTATGGAAATCTTTAGTTGTATCTTTTAATAGATACTTGTTATCTTTATCGATTATAATTTTCATTATATTCATGAAACCACATTAATTTATATTATTTTGCAATTAATATTAATAAGTTATATAGTATAATCTAGATAGATAACTATCGTTTTAATGATTGGAAACTGTAGTATGATAAGATATCAGCTATTATCATTGAAGTTTTAGTATAATGACCACCTTTCTTAGAATAATCCTTTTTTAGCTCAGAAAGACGTTTAATTACTTTATCATTTGGAGAAATTAGTTTAAATGCTTCAGCGACAAAAGCACCATATTCTTGTGAGAGCTGTTTATACATAGTCTCAATAATTACAGGATTAGTATTTTGTTTAGAAATTACTTCTAGTATTCCTTTACGTCGTTTTTCATCTCGTAAATCTCTTATTAATAGTCCTGCTGTATGAGATGAATATTCTGCATTAGCAAGAACATCAATTGCAAATTGATATCTATCAGTTGTGAGTATACTTTTTAATACTTCTAATTTATGCATAGTACTAGGTGATTGAATGAAAAGATTTTCTACAATAGGACTTACATTTTTATTTTGTAACAATTCTTCAAGATTATGCCATATTGATTTATTATCTGCTTTTTCAATTATTAATGAAGAAATATGATCCCTAAATAATGGGTTTGATAATCCCAGAATAACTTCTTTTTGTATAGAACTGTTCTCAAAAAGAAGACGTATTACATAATGATTAAATTCAAAATTAGGATTTTTAAAATATTCATCAGCAATAATGTGTGCTGAACGGCTTGTTGGAAAATGTCTAGCTTCATCAGAAAAACCTATGTATTCTGCAATTTGACTAAGTCTTTCTCTATAGTCAAATTTTAAAATTTGTTGATAAGTTGTTTCTTTTGCATCTTCGTAACGAAGCTTGTCAAGTAATATTTCTAAAGATGATTTATCTTCTAATTTTGAACTAGAAGAAGTTTTCTTAAATTTTTTGATCTCTGGTTTTTTCCCAAAAAGCCCAGTAATATTAGAATATCCTGGAAGTGCAGAAAACTCTTTTGCATAAGGAAGAACATTTTCCTCACCAAAATCAGATAATATTTGAAGAACATCTTTTCTTCCTGATACAGCTTCAAAAACTACCCAAGGAATAAAATCATCTAGAAATTCCGGACTTAGATGTAAATCATCTTTACCAGAATAACTTCCAACAATATTTTCATATATTTCACTCATGTTTTGTACCTATTAATACTTTAGAACACCTAATCAAGTAGTTTTAATATTATTTAAAAAGATTGGTATATATTTCAAATATGTTTTTTCTGATTTTCAGAATTAATATCTGAAAAATAGTTTATTTTTGTATTTTTCATGTTAATTAAGTACCTAATTTAATCTATTAATAACTATAATATGATTTTTTTTCTGATTTTCAGAATTAATTTATTTTATTAAGCTAAATTAATTCTAAATTACCTTGTTTAACTTTTTGATATTCTTTAATTGATTTTTTCAAATTATCTTTTTTAATTCCAAGTTTATCTGACTTAGCTTCAATTTCATTCAATATGTCATGGTGTATGTCAAGTGGAGCAGGTTCAATCTTTTTTAGAAGAATACCTTCATTTGTAATTGAATAAAGCAAAAAGCCTGTTCCTTCTTCAATATTTAAGTCAGAGCGAATATCACGTGGAATTACTAATTGTCCGCGTTCATCGCAGCTTATGCTTTTTGGGTATTTCTTCATTTTTGATACTTTTCCAATATTTTACTAATGTAGTACTCATTCCATCCAATACTAACTAAGATTTGAAGTATTTCATCGATAGATTTTCCTTGATTCAATTTTGCTGATATATATTGAGTTAAACGTTGGTTATTCTTTGATATTTTATGTACATCAGCAATTATTAAGTCAGCAATTTCAGAATTCCAATGAGAGTTAACTAATTTAGTTTTTATCTCATCATCAGAAAGTCCTTTTTTAATTTGATTCTTAATATATTTTTCAACTTCTTCTAATTTATCACCTGATAACATTATTTTATGTAATACTACTTCAACAACTGAGGACTCCCAGCCTGAAGAAGCTAAGTTTTCTTTTATTCTTGTAGGCTTAACACCTGAATCAAGACTTGCAATAATATATTTTTCAAGATTAATTATAGAATCAGAAACTGGTCCATTTGAGCGAACTGGTTGCTTAGCATATAATCCAGCAGTAGCTGCTTCTGCTATTGAATGTCCACTTGATACTTGGGATGTTGCATTTGATTGTAATTGCCTTTCTAACTCTTGTTCTTTCTTTCTTTCTTTTGCGACTAAAAAGCCCATAAAAACTAATAATGCAATTAATATGAATATTATCAACCACCATATGAAACCAATAGGTTGTGGCTCTAATTGAGCAGGTTCTTGTGGAGGCTGAGGAGGTTGTGGTTCTGGAGGTTGTGGCTGTGGAGGCTGTGGTTGCGGAGGTTGTGGTTGTGGAGGCTGCGGTTGTGGAGTATAATTTCCTCTTCCACTTATTGATCTGTTATTATCAACAATTACATTTCCTTGAATATTACTTCCACCGCTTCCTCCGCTACCAGGCGCAGAACAAGTTGCAAATTGATACTGCGAATCACCAGATAAAACCCCATCATTACAAGTTCTAGATTGTGAAAATTGATTACAATTTGCAGACGATGAAGTACTAAAGAAAGTTCTTGAATCACCATGCAATACAGTTACACCACCTACTGGGCAATTATTAAATTGATGCTCACCATATGTTTCAGAGTAGATATATGTTACATTATAGATTGTTTTTGTTTCATTATTGCCAAATTTATCTGTAGCAGTATAAGTTATGTTAAGTATACTGTTATTGAAACTAGTACTATGTTCAGTCTCATAACTAACTACCCCAGGAGAAGTACCATTAGTTATATTAGATCTTACAATTGAATCTGGAGGTGTAGGTATTTGAGCATGGAAATATGTATAATTCCAAGTTACTGTAACAACTTTCTCCATTGATGAAGCAATACTAGGGTCTACAATAAGAGCACTAAGTTTAATGAATGGGCCAACAATATAATCATTATCTTTTAATTCTGCATTATTAGGTTTTCTTGGAGTTATTTCGGGAGTGTAATTCCATATGTCTCGTAGTAAAGGTTGAGCAGTACCACTACTAACTTCATAAGTAAAATTTGTTCCTGATTGATTTACTTTTGCAATACCTGAAATTAGTCTACAATCATTCGGATCATTATCTAATGAACTTACATTTGCATTATGAAGTGAGATATTTGTCTTATTACCATTATGAGTATATGTACCAATTACACATTCTTTTACAGTTGAATTAAATATACCAAATGCACTAAATTCGATATCTGATACAGGACTAGCCGCATATTTTATAGTTGAATTTATAATAATTGAATCTTTAATATAAGAGTCAAAAATTGTAGAATCTTCGGAGATTGTTGAGTTTTCAATATAGCTAGGATCAACAAAAGCATCTGTAATATTTACATTTTTTAGTATAGTGTTATTTGTAATAATTGAGTTTGTCAAATTTACATTGTCAAGTAACTTTGAATAATCACTTACAATAGAGTCGATTAAGAATGAGCCATTTACTGATGAATTTAATGAAACAATAGAATTAATTAATTCTGAATTATTTACATTTGATATATTTACTGATGAATTAATCAATATTGAATTATTAATAATTGCAGGTTCTGATGAAATACCATAAATATTAGTATTTTTAATTGTGGAAGAAGCAACTTTTGCATCAATAATGTCAGTGTTTTTAATTGTGGAAGAAGCAACTTCTGCTCTAACTAATTTAGAATCCATTACTATTGAATCAGTTGCAACTAAATAATTGGATGATACATTTTTAAAACCAAATGTAGCAAGATCAGATGCAAAATTATAAACAACAGGACTAGCAGAATTATACATATGTGTATTACTCATATTAGTAATAAAAGTTATATTAAACGGAGAATAATCTCGAGAACTATTTAATTTTAATTCTGTGTAAATAGGATAATTAGTAGTATAATTAAAATATGAAACATTACTTTGTGGAGTGAAATAACTATAATTAGTTAGTATTTTTACATTAATTACATTCGCTGCAATATGCTCTACACCATCGCTTCCAAATAATTGAAGACGCTGATCATAGCTAAGATCTGGTAAGGTTAATTTAGGAACTTTTGTTGAATTTACTTGTATTGTAACAATTGATGTTGAGTCATTTACTGTAGAATTAATATAAGTAATTAGTTTAAACTCATTCTCTCGTTCAAGATTAATTGGTACTGTTAAAACATCTGATGCAATTTCGTAACTAGGTTTTGCATAATCAAAAATAACAAGCTCATCAAGCAATGCATCAATTTGCCTTTGTTTACTTTTATCTGATCCTATGAATAAATAATTAGAGTTAACAAAATTAGGAATACTAAATGTACCATTTGTAAAGTTTGAAAGATTACCATTTTCAAAAATACTAATGTTGGTAGCATTCCATGTAAATGATAGATTTACAAATTTGTCTTTTGACCAATTAATATCTGTTGAAACTGAAGCATTTCCATATGAGAAAATTAAATTTGCAGTCTCACTACTTGTGTTGTAGTTTCTAGCTATTGTTGCAGCAAAATTTCCTAAACTATTATTCACATCAAATAAATATCGTGTTCTAAAATCTGAATTATTCCATGTTGCATTTACACGAATGTGTAAAGTACCTTGAGTTGCATTTAAGTATGGTCTACTTCCAGGGAAATCAGCGAATGGGAAAATTGGATAAGATAAATATCCATCATCATGATTTTCTTTATTATAATATGTAGGATAATCTGTTTTTTCAAATACTACATTATCAATCAATGCCCAAGTTTCATTACTATCTGTATCTAGATATATTCTTGCTGTTCTTGCATTTGGAGGAGAAGTAGTTGTAAGATTATAACGTTTCCATTCATTTGTTAAAATTGGGCGTGATAAATTAGATGTTAAATTTAAAGTACTTTCAAGATATTGACCTTGAGCATTATACCAGTTGATATGTAAACGACCTGTTACTTGAGTTGAATCATTGTGAGCAGATTTCATATACATACTTAAAGAATATACAGTACTATTAGATACATTAACATCTTGATAGAAATATCCTTTGGCACTAACATTAACACTTGCATTTGGTTCACCATGTAATTCATAGCTATCAGATTTAGTCCAATTAGCATTATTAACTAATTTCCATCCAATTGGTTTAATTGTAATATATGTTCCATTTGAATCATTAAATGTTTCATTATGATGTAAACTTGGATTAATTAATAAATTTTGATGAGCTCGTTCAATTAATACAGAATTATTATCCATTCCATCATAAAACAAAAGTCCATCAAACTTAGCATGTAATGCTCGTGTATAACTTTCATTATTTAATGGATCATAAAGCAAAGTACCATTAGGCAAAGTTATAGCGTAATAGTGATTTAATGATGTATTATTAGGATTCATAATATAATTATCTGATTGTATAGTATTATTCCCATATTGTACTTGCATTATTATATCTTGAATAGATTGATTTATTATAGGGGATTCTGATATAACAGTAACATTTTGTAATGAAGAACAATTTGCATTACCTGCATAATCTTGTGCACAACCAAACCAATAAATAATTTTATATTTTTCATTTAAATTAGCAGGTAAAACAAAACTATAATTTGAATTATTTATTGTTATATCTACAGTGTCAGAAGCAATTTCGAAAAATTGATTGTGTGTAGTTAAATAATTATCTTGAGTAATATTTTTATCCCATCTATCTGATACATTATAATAAAATGATACATTTTTGATTCCAAATCTATTATCAGATTCATTGAACAAATTATTGTCCCAATGTATCCAAATTGTTTCAGATGCTGCTATTGCAACTGAAGAATTTTGTTTTAATGAATAAACTTTTGGAGGAGTTGTATCTATAACAAACCAAGAATATTTTGATTTAGTATTTTCTAATTTATCTCCACCACTTAGATTTATTATATAAAAACCATCAGCTAATCCTGATATATTAAATAAATCTTTAAAACTATAATTTCGTTCACTAACAAACTGTTTATAGTCACTCATAACTATTGTTTCTGTTTTATTATTCATAATAGTATAACTTACCCAGGTTGCATTATATGCAGATAAATTTAATTCAAAATCATGATTCAAAAATTGTTCTCTAAACACCCAAGGCGGATAGTCTATTTGTAGTATTGGGAAGAATGTATTTATATTTATGGTAAAATTGACATTACCTGTGTTATTATCATTACCTAATGTATCTTTTGAATAAATAAATAATTCATATGTTCCGTTTGTAATATTTTCATTATTCGTTTCATCTATTGTAGCATGATAAAAACCATCATTTCCTAAATTCATTGTTACATTTAAGATATTATCATTTGTTGTAGTATTAAAGAACATGGCAATAACTTCTGATACATTTACATTAGGCTGATTTGAATCATTCACTTTTGCAATTATATTAAAGTTGGAACCTACAGTTGATTGATTATCAGGTACTAGAATTTGCGCTAATGGACCTGTAGTATCTTTTACAAAAGACATATTATTATTTGCATAAGTACAATTGTATTTATTATCAATATCAATACATGCTTTAATTGTCCAAATGTATTCACCATCAATACTAATATTATGTGTTGTATCTAATGGTAAGGTATAATTATTGTTAATGCCACTGATATTTGCAACAAAAGTATTATTTAATGTTTCAACACTACCATAGCTTGTTTTATTATATATTATAAGATAATAACTTAATTCATCATTATTTATTGTTCCGGAGTAATTCCATCTTAATGTTGCTGTTGCTTTAGAATATAAATTATTAGGTGATACTAATGAAAACTGGAATGGACGTGAGTAGTTTACAGGTAAATTATTAGATTGGGTATATTGGCTCCATCTTCCTGTAGCATCTTGTACTCTAGCTTCACAACTAATATTATAATTTGGTTTTACTGAATACTTTGAAAGATTAAGGTAAGGGGTGTTTTCATAAACAGGTAATTCTGTTCCATTAATATACCATCTAAATGTAGCATCGACAATTCCACCACCATTGTAATCTATTGCAGTATAGTTACAATAAACTATTTCATTAGAGAATGAATAATTTCGTGGAGATGGTAAAACACGATCACTGCTAATAAATACTGAAGCATTAATTACTTCAGGAAATTTAGGGAATGAATAATCAATTGTAATCATTTGTGTTTTTTGGGAGTCTGGAAGTGAACTAGATAATGTATTCGCATTTCCATTTTCATCTAAACATGCAATATAGAAATAATGTATTCCTTCTTGTAATGGAGTGCCATCCATATTTGTTAAATTACATTCAATTATAGTTCTATCTTCACGATCATTTGAATTATTACATTGATTCATAATTTTATAGTTAGAATCAAAAGGAACTCTAAATGTTGAAAAACCACATTGTGATATATTTTCATTTGGTGAATAAATTTCTGCAATAAAACTAGCAGTTTCTTCCCTTATAGTAAAGTAATTTGAAGGACTTGTTATATTAGCAACTTGCGTAATTTTTATTTCTGGTGGAGTTAAGTCATAATAAACAATACCATCAGAAGAGCTAATTTCACTATATATTCCAAAGCTACTACGGGCTCTTACACTTAAGTAATAAGTTTGCTGATTTACTATTAATGGAAGTATATTATATGGAGCATTAAGTGGGTTTGCTGCAGAAATATCTCTTGTTTTTTCAGCGTTTGTCCAATCCAATACTGAATTCCATCCATCAAATGGATAAGGTTGATAACCTATCGCATACTCATAGTATAATATCTCTTCACCATGCTGTGTATTTTGAGCAATAGATTCTGTCCAGTACCATCTTAATTTATTATCGATTGCTAAATCAACTTGATCATTTGGTTCACTATGAGTCATATTTCGATCATAAACTTTAGGTGCAGATGGTTTAAAGAAGTCAGGAGCAGTAAAATTTGGGCTATATATAATAGGGTTTGTAAATGTCCAATCTGACCACAAATCCTCAGAAGCAACATAATATCTAACAGCAACTCTATAAGGAACATTTTCTAGTAAAGGTAATGGATCAGTTTGTAAATTTAATGTTAAAACTGCTCGTTTTGAGTTAATTATTAATTGTTCAGTTATATTAGTGATTGAGAAATTATTAGCTGAGTCTGTGCGGAAAACAGGTTCACCTGGGTCGTATCTACTATTATTATTAGCGTCGAAATATTTTATTGTCAGATCGATATCATATAAAGTTAAAGGAGTATTTATTGGTGAATTATTATATAATACTTCAACTGTTCCATTTAGATTTGTGCGTATAATTGCACATGTATGATCAAAAGAAGGAGGAGTACAATTTGTTTTTTCATTTGCTGTAAATGCTTTTAATCCTGTTCCGTTATTTAATACTGTTGTAGTTGAAATATTTTCTAGGTATAAATTAGTACTATTTATTATTGGTTCAGTATTATCGTAGTAGATGTTGTAATTATAGTCAACAAATTTGGAAAGGCTGGTGAAATCGGAAATGGTAAATCCACCATCCTTTCCTGAATAATTTGTTGCACTTCTTGTAATATTCCATCTACTATCTGGGTAAGGGGCAGTTCCTACCGCGTACTGAATCTCAGTAGCATTAATGTAATCAAAGAATAAACCAAATGTAAGACTTTGTGTATTTTGTACTGGTCTTGCAAATGAAACTGGTTTTGGTAAATCTCCTGAATTAACTCTAAATGTAGTGTTATTACTTGTGGTTCTAGGAATTAAATCAGATACAGTAATATTAACATAATAATAATCTGATTGATTGATTATTTCAGTTACATTTAAAGTTACAAAGCATTCATGGTCAGTTTGATTTATTTCATTGCAAGTTATTTTTTGTCCTTCTTTAATATTTGAAGGAAGAGTTAATTGTGTTACAGGTAATTGAGTGTTTGATTTAAAATGATATCTATAGTGGGTACCATTTGAAACATTTACCATTAATGAAGATAAGTTGATTGCTGTATCATCAGTTAAATTAAATCTTAAGATTGGTGTAGTGTTTGTAGTAGGTATTTGTATTTTCTCAATATTAATCGTTGGACTTGTAACATCATAACCAATGTTAACTCTTCTTGCTTGACTTAAAGGAGCGTTAGAAGTATTTGATCTTACAAATACATAATTAATTCCATCAGAAACATCAACTGTTAAATTAAACCATGATGATGGTTTTGAACTATTATATGCAGTTACTACATTACCTACTATAGTTGCATTTGTAATATTTGGAGAAATATCAATTCTGTAAACACCAGGTAAAGTTGAATAAGCACCAGTAATTTCAAATCGTTCAAAATAATCACGATCGTTGTTTTCTAATTCTAAAAATGTACTACTATTAAAATGGTTTTTAATACCAGTATAATCATTAACAAGTATGAAATTAGCATTAGCTGGTGTTGATACAACTATTTCAGCAGTACCTAATTTAGTTGAAAGTGGTTCTAGAGTATTTGTTGATGAATCATAAGGAACATTGAATCCATGATATGTTTTTGAAACTATTTCGTCAGGACGAATATTTGATGGAACATAACCAATTAATGTAATATTATTAGGGGAAGGGACATGTGGTCCATCATCATACATAATATAATACCCATTTGAAGTAATATTACTTACTGGATGCCATAATATTGGAACTGATTGCATGTCTAGAACTGTTGAATTAATAAAACCAGAATTAAAACCAAATACATCAGTTGCAAAAATTTGACATTTAATTTTGTCCGTTGAATTAAGTTCGTCATCATAGAATGGTGAGTTAAGATTTAAACTTTGATAACCGCTACCAGTATCAAGATACCAATTATAAGTGATAGAATGCAAATAGTCTCCAATATCCACACCTTCATCTTCACCATTACCTCCGCTATAAGTATAAGGTGTATCATAATCACAAATCAAATAATCTTGTCCACGGATATTTGTAGAGACAATAAGATTAGGTTTTACAGATTTATCAAATGGGTGATTAACTGTGAAATTATTTGATATTGCTGTTGAACAATTTAATGTGCTATCACATATAAAGATTGAAAAATTTTGTATGCTATTATCAATTTCTTGTGCAGTATATTGTATCTGCAATGATTTATTAGATGTATAATCTTGGTAATATAGTGTTCGATTAACACAGCCTGAATTAGGTATAAAATTATTATTATCACAAATCCATAATCTAACACTTTCTGAACCTGGGGTGTATTGATCTGCATCAACCCAATTTATAATAAAGTTTACATTTTTTCCTACGTTAGTAGTATTATCATGTTTGTATATTGTTACAGTGCCTGATGATGTTATATCGATATCGCCTAAATGCGGATTATCACTTATTAAATATAATTCAGTAATCTTTGGTTGGGATATATTAGTTGATTCAACAATGAAAACACTTGTTGTGTTTACAGGAGATGTTGAACCATAAGGATCACTTAAAGTGATTTGACAAATCCATTCATCGCCAGGTTGTGTAAAGTAATTTGTTATATTAGGATTTCCACCTGAATTAAATTCATTCCATACACCACTACGACGATAGAACCACCTAAAGTGATCATATGTATCATTGTAATTTGATAATGTAGTTTGATTAGGACTTGATATATCATCATAGCTATCGGTTTCAATAGCACAAATTAAATTATCAGTTGTGTACGGGACAGACGGAGTAATATTATATTCTAATAGTACAGGTAATCTATTCAAATATAATTGTGCTGATTGATTTGAATGATTTAAAGTTGAGTCATATACATGTACATGATAAGTGAAATTAGTTAAATTTGTGTTAAGCAAGCTAGTATTAAATTGACAGATTGCAGGATTTGAAGGAGATAAAGTAGTGCTACAATAAGTTTCTCCTAAACAACCTTGAAATGTTGAAATACTTGAATCACATATAAAGAATTTTGCAGTTTCGCCTGCAGGAGTAAATTGTTCAAAATCTTGCCAAGTTATACTAATATTAATCATTTTACCATATTCCACAGGAGAACTTGGAGTATTTATTACTACAGTATTATTAGAATCTCTAAAGAATGCAGTAATATTTGTAATCATAGGAGTTGAACTTATTCCACTATTATATTCTGGTGAGAAAACAGGTAGTCCATAATTATATCCATCATATGGGGTAACTTTACAAACTACAACATCACCAGGACTATATGCTAATGCTGGTAAAGTTGCTACATCATAAACTTGTAAATCAACATATAAATTTGCACTTGTAATACATTCAGAGACATCATATTTACATGTGTAAGGATCACATCTTAAATTACCACCCAAGAAATTAGGAAAGTCAGAACATGAAGTATATTTACCAACAATTTGACCATCTATAACATCACATTCTTCACCACCAAATTCTTCAACAATCCCATTACCACAAAATGACACAGCTCCACCTGTACACTGTGAGATATCTAAAGTACAATCTTCATTACAAGATAATGAACCCCCTGTAAAACTACCAATCTCAGAACATGATTGATATAACCATTCACCTGGGTCATTTCCATCACATTGTTCCCAATCAGCTCTTATTCCATCACCACAATAATTTCCTTCAGGGTTTATTGGAATACAATATCTTGTATCATATTGACAGGTATTATAGTCACATAGTAAAGTTCCCTCACCTGGTCTAAATGCTGCATTATAACCTGAGCATGTTGTAAAGTCCATAGCACCAACATCACATTCTTCACCAAGATGATAATCGATTACACCATCACCACAGAATGATACGGAAGCATTTCGTTTGTACCAAGATATTGAATAATTTTGCTCTGAACCAATATCTCCAGGATTTACAAGAAATTCACATATTAAATTATCGCTGTTTTCATCTTTATTTATGTTAGGAGATTCATAAAAAGTAGGTTTGTCATTAATATAAAATGTATAAGATGGCCCAGTTTTATTTGAAATATTTGAACAACGACCAAAATCATCACAAACCATTACATAAAAATTTACAACACCTGAAGAAGCATAAGTTGCAATATCTGATGGTTTTACTGTGTACTCTGCTAAGATTGGATTTGATTTTGTAAAATTCATAAAGTTAACAAAACTTTGATTCACACAACCAGTATTATTAATGAACTCTGTTGAATTACAAATAAATGCTCTTGCAAATTGATTAGGAAGATTTTCATGAGTATATTCTATACTAAAGAATACTTTATCACCAACAGTTGCTCGATTTGAAGAATTTGCTGAAACTAATATTTTTGTTATATTTGGATATTCGGTATAATTATAAAGATTACCTACTGTTACCCAGTTAGAAGACATTTTTGGAAAGCTATATGCAAAACCATCAAATGCTGTAACTTCACACATCCACCTATCTAATTTTTGAGTTACATCTGGAGTAATAGTTGCTGTTGTATAAAGTGTAGGCTGAAATCCTGAATTGTTTCTATCAAGATACCATCTAATGGAAACAGTATTATTTGCAGAAGAATTATAAGTATTATTTGAATTTTCTTGATCAGGATCGTATATATCATAATTACAAATTAATTGTTGATCATTAGTCGGGTATGTAGGAGTGATATTAGTCCAATTAACAACAGGTCTTCTGTTTAAATAAAAATTACCTAAACCAGATTCTATTTCATCAGAATCATTCAAATAATAATGACCTGATTTTTTATTTTCTGAGTCATATAAAACAATTGAATAATTTATTCTATTTTGATTAGTATATTTTGACAAATTAATTATACTAGTATTAAATGTACAAGAGCCAGATGTGGAAGAAGATGTTACACTACAATAAGTTGTTGTATTAAAACAACCAGAAGGGTTAGAATTATTCATTTCACAAACATACATCCTTATTGTTTCAGAGTCTGTATAAAGATCACTATCTACCCAATCTACTTCAATTCTTACATTCTCACCATATATTGCTGGATTTGATTCATTTAATATAGTAGCTATACCATCAACAACACTAAATAAACGTATATTTACAATTCCAGGTGTTTGGTTAATTGAAGATTGATGATTTTCTGATATATTTGATACTCCACAAACAAAATTATCACAAGGTGTTGCTTGACATTTCCATTTTTCTCCTGGTGCAGTTGATGCAAATGAAATCCTATCAAGTCCATCATGTATCGGACGTAGAACAAAACCATTTCCATCACCGCTATCAACTAACCATGAATATTTAGTTAATAATTCATTAGCACCATATGGATTATTTGAACCAACTGTATTTCCATCTTTATCACTTATAGCAACATTACAATAAAATGAACCTTCAGTAGTATTTATATCAACATTAATTGAATCAATTTTTGGAACATGATTTATATTAAAAGTTCCAATACCTAGTTTTTCTGAATTAAAATAATTTGATGAGACACCATCTTGATTATACAATATAATAGTGTAATTAATTTCGTTTAATCTAGGATATTGATTTTGAAGATCATATTTGCTAAGATTAATATTGCTAGTATTAAATGTACAAGAAGCAGTGTTTGTTGTAGTAGATGCTCTACAATATTCAGTTTGATTAAGACAACCTAATAAATTTGAAGCATTTGTTTCACATACATACATAGTAAATGATGCTGATGAACTTGCAAAAATAGGATCAGTTGTAGTAACTGAAAATTGGATTAATTCACCTAGAGTTGCAGGAGAACTTGCAGAAACAATAATAGGTGAATCTTGTAAATTTCTAAAAATTGTTGCATTCATTTTATCAAAATGAATTGGGTCAATAGTCACATGTTTTGAAGCATTAACAGGATTACCACACACATAATTATCACAAGGAGTTACTTGACATAACCATCTTTCATTTGGTTTTGCAATAGCAAAAGGAATTAACGAAACATTGTACTGAGGCATTGCTACATAACCATTTCCTGAATCAACATACCATAGATATTTTGTAGATTCATTTTTATATTGGTAATCTTCGAAATAATCATCCAGAAGAATAGTTACATCACAAAAGAATGCATTAAATGAAGTGTTTACATGAAGATTGATGTTTGAAGCTGTAATAGTTGGTCTTCTATTTACATAAACTGAAAAATTTCTAAAATTACTATTATTTAATTGTGTAACATTCTCACTATTTGATAAAAAGAATGTTAGATCACTAAAATTATAACTGTTTCCTAGGTTTAATAAGTCAGATGAATTAAATGAAGCTATAATTGGACTTATTGAAGAAGTATTAACTGCATAAAAATGAGCTATATTAAAATCTTCACTACTTGTAACATATAAAGTTACAGTATCATCATTAGCATCAAGCCAATCTACAGAAACATAAATTTTTTCTCCTAATGTAACTGGCGAACTTGGAGTTATAGCAACTAATGGTGAATTCATATATCCTACGGTCCAATCAAGAATACGTGGACCAGTAAATTCAAAAACTTCGATAGATGAGTTTCTTGGGATACCATATGCATAACCATCAAATGGAGTTACTTCACATCTCCAGGTATCTCCACTTTTTATTAAACCTTCAGGAATTATGTTATCATTAAATGAAAAATTATGTTTTACCCAAGTATTATTTTGAAGATGATACCATTTAATTATTGGTTTAGGTGCTGAATCTGTAAAGAATGAAGCATTAGATGTATTATAAACTGAATAATTAGTAGTAGAATTATCTGAATCCCATATATCATATGTACAATTAAAATAACCACTGTTTTTATCAATAATAGGAATACTTGTTACTGGTAAATGATTGATTGAGAAATTATTATCTTTTCTGTCAGGTGTTATATTATTACTATATGTTACAAACTTTCCAAAGGTATCTGTAACAACAATTGTATAATTAAGGTTGTAATCCCCAACAGTTGTAAAATTACCTAATAATGATGGATCAACTATCCAAGACAAAGTTGTAGGAGATGAAACAAATTCTGCTCTTGTTAATTCCACACCATTACAACCATAAAATGTAGCATTACTACTGTTACATACATAAACAAATCCAAGATCACTACCCATATTATTCCAATGAACAGTCCAAGTAAATTCTTCACCCTCATTTACAGGATGAGAAATATTACTATTAGTTGTTACTAGTGTAATGACTGGTGCTGTTTGTGGATCAACAATTGAGCCTATAATAACTGCTGAACTATTTACTTTCCCAGTAGATATATTATAATGATTGAAACCTTCAGCTTCACATACCCATAACTCCCCTAATGATGTTTCGTAATAAGGAATTGTTGAAGATGTGAAATTTGTTTTTTGAATAGTACCAGTTCTATTATTATACCATGTATAAGTTAAATTTGTAGGTGCTGTATTATTATTTCCACCAAAAGTTCCATTACCCCATGTTCCGTCTGATTGTAGTTCATATTTTATTTTTGTATCAGGAGCAAAATAACTTGCATTACAAGTTAAATTTAATGTTGTTGAATAATTAAAAGGAAATGATCTATCGGTTTTATCTTCTGGTAGAATAATTGGTGTTTCAGAAGCTATGAAATAAGGTCTAGCACTAACATTAAAATCGCCTTGTCTTGCTAAACTGCATGCACCCCTATTATCACAAACTCTAACATAATAAATAGTATTTGCTAAATCAGATTCTTGTACTGTATAAGTACAAGTTTGAATAGTATTTGGTGAAAAACCACTTGTTTCACAATATAATTTTCCAAAACAACCACCTTCTAATCCAAAATCATAATTAATGATTATATCTGGATTGTAAAGTGTTTCATTATCAGGATTGTAATATTCCACTCTATAATCCCCAGGATCTGTTTCAGCCCTTACATAAACTCTGTCGGCACCATTTGAAGGATGAACATCACATTTTCCATTATCATCTGAATCAATACAAAGAACAAATGCCAAATGCATATTTGGTAAAGGTTGTGCGTTATATTCAGGACTAAAATGATTATATCTTCCAAGCTGGAAAATATTATTCAAATCCCTAGCTATTAAAATTGAATCTTTTGTGATTTGTGCACCAGGAGTTGCAACTTCATAAACATACATATCATATATAGGCATTGTAAAATCAATATGATGCATTCCATCTTCTGCAACAACTTCTAGACGAGTTGTACCAGCAAAATTAGTATTAGTCCCTGTGCTACGATATAATCGAAATGAGGAATTTCTTGGGTCATAATCTGTTGGTGTTCCATTTACTTTTTGATTACTAGTGTTTAATGGAGTTAAAGTTGCAAGGAAAGGTGGAGGAGGACCCCTTAAAACATCATGTGTTTTTGGATGGAATACTTGAGGACTTGGAATACTAGTATTAGTTAAATTTACAATTGGTTCACCCGGTGTATAGATTCCTGAAAAATCTGTATCGAAGAAATAAAAAGAGTCAGGAGGCGATTCGATCGCTTGACCATAATCAGCATCACCTAATTCAACTTCAGTTCTTGCTGCATATACCCAATTTCCTGAACGTTGAAATTTATAGGGTTTTATTGAAATTGTACTAACATATTTTCCAGTTTTATTTGTGTAAAAAGTAGAATTAATACTTTGTGACCCATTATCACCAAAAGAAATGTGGTCATCACCATTTGAGAATTGAAATTCTTTACTTGTAAATCCATCACATATATAAGTTTTTACAGTATCGTCAGGGTCAATATCGCGCCATTGAACATGAAATGTTATTTCCTCACCAGGTATAGCTGCTAATCCCGAAGGATATGTAACAAAATAATTGATAATTTGTGGAATTGAATTATCTTTAACTCTTACAGCTGATGAATTAAAAAATACAGGAGAAGTTAATGGATTTTGTAACCAACTGTTATCAATATCTCTTGGTTGAACTGCACAAATAACTTCATCGTTTTGGTCAATAAATTGGTGTGGAAGAATTTGACCTACTTGGCCTAATACTTCTAAGAATTGGTTCATTCCATCATTATTAATATACCACTTAAAAGAAACTTGAGTAGTATCTTCAGGATCACCATCAATATCATAATAGTCATATTCACATAACAAGTTTGAAGAACCTAGAGGAAGATCTGCATCATTTGGAAAAATTCTTACATTTCTAGCAATAGGAGGGCTATTGTTAATATAAACAATTCTTTCACTAAATGAAGAATTATCTGATAGATTAATTGCAAATTCATATCCATCAAATGCTGTAACTCTACACCATACCTTATCACCTTTATTGTAAGATTCATTAGTTAAACCTGCAATACATTCTGTTGTTAGGTTTTCATAATCTCTATTCTGGAAATCACCTTTAAAAAAAGGAGAACATGTAGGTGTAACATTGATCACTGTTCTTTCAAATGTTGCAATATGAAGAATTTCCCATGTTATATTCACATTATTAAGTAAATCTGGACTGCCATCATGGTCACTTATGAAAACTTCACATAATAAACTAGGTGTTAATTTATTAGGATCTTCAGGAGTTAAAGACATATTATGAAAAAATGGACGTGCATTTGGCGAACCGCATATTTCAGTTGAATTACTTGTTAATCCATCATTATCAGTAACTTGTACGAAATAACAATATGTTTCATTACGATAAACTATGTGGTCTTCAACATCATCATCAATAGTTGAGAAATTAGTTAATGTACCATTAATATCTAAATAAAACGATGTTCCATTTGTTAAATTTGCAATAGGTGTGAAAATTTCTTGTATGTATTCTTGGCTTCCTTGTCTTGCACGCCATACTGTATAATGCGTTACATCATTTGAATTATTTCCATCATCAGTTGATAAATCCCAAAGTAGTTTTAATTTTGTTCCTTCAATATCACCCATTGCAAAATCAAACCTTAAATTAGTTGGTGGTGGGGGAGCATTATTATCAATAGCTTGTACAGCTTCGCTTACTGCAATTGATGAAGAATTATACATTACATTCTGCATTATTTGAGGAAAAGTATCATTATAATATCTTGCCATAATGTAATAATAATAATCTTCCTCATTTACAATATCCATTGATGAATCTATAATAGTATATATTCCATCATCATTAGGATCACGCCTTGCTGGAACAATTTCATTTAATCTGACAACACTTTTATTATCTGGATCATCTGCTGCTTCTACCAATTGTACCTTATTAAGAGAATTTGCATCCGTAAAATTACTACGAACACGATAAATTTCATATCGTGTTACATAATCTTCACCAAGGCCATCTTGTGGGCTTCTTTTCCAACTTACAGTTATAGAATGCCCATGGTCATTTGGAGTATCGTTAACAGTTATATTTGTTACAGGATCTGGATCTTCAAGAAGAAAAAGAATGGTGTGAGTAGCATTAGAAAAAGTACCAGTACGAGATTGTGTGAAAGCAGTTTGTGTTTGAACTAACCCGCCAACACGTTGATCACCATCTCTATTACCTAAAACGTCCATACATGCAATATGGAATGTACGCCTAATTCCTATTAAAGGATTAAAGTAAACTTGATGAGTTTCAGCAAAATCTGTACTTACATCTCTCGTCATACCATCATATCCCGTAACACCTTCCCAATTACTGGTTTCTTGAAATTTACACATTGCAAGTTCATTTGTTTCAAATGACATACTAATATTACGTGAATTAATAGTCATAGTTCCAGCAGTGTTTCTTGTATTAATACTATTTTGATCTGCAAAAATTATATTTGGAGTTCCTGTTGATGAACCTGAAGTAGAAGTAACATTAGGTGGGAGAGTATCAATATAAAAACTTACAGAACCACGTCCAAAAACACCAGGAGGATACCCATCAGTAGCAGTACAATAAACACCATATGTAAGGTAAACCTCATTATTCATATCTCTTTCCCATATGTTATCCTGATATATTCCTCTGTCCCTAAAATCAACAATTACTTCAAACTCATTTTTGCTTGGATTGAATTCCATATCTCCACGACACTGTAGACCATATGCATTATTTACACAACCAGAAAGAGTAGTTGTAGGAATACCAGTAAAAACATAATTTAAATAAGAAAAAAAATTATTAGGAGGCCATTTTGTTAATAAATACCTACAAAAGCCTGCTTGAGGGGCACGTGCAAAAACACGTATAAGACGAGAGTCAATAGATTTAATTTGTGGGTCAAAAGGATCATCTGCTCTTTCTGCTTCTGCACCTACATCTACACCAATTACACTATTAAATATTGTTCCTGTTACAGTTTGTTGCGATACTAACTCTTCTTCACATCTTGAATCACCAGGATTATCTGCTGTAACTAATACAGTATATGAACAAGCAGCACTTGGACTAGAAATAGTATCAGGAGTTAAAAAAAAATCAGTTGCTTTTTGAGTAGTAGAAAAAGCAAAAGCAGAACCGCTAAAACAACCGTCTTGATAAGTAACTGATATTTCCCGATTACCATATTCGCAATCTAGTTCCACAACTACTTCATTTCCATCACCATCAGTATCAATTCCAAATTGCGTAGGATAATCCCATGTACAAGTAACTGGTAAATTATATCCTGAATCAGCAATTTTGAAATTTTTTTCTTCACAATTAAGATTTATTATATTTTGAGAATATACAGAGGGAATTACTGTAAATAAGAATAAGATTGCTAAAGCTAACAGTATGCCCCTACCCCTATCACTTTGAATACACTTCTTCATTGTTTAATTCTTTACCTATCAAATTACTCTTTTTTCAGCAAAATGCCTTCATCAGTTACTGAATAAACCCAAAAACTAGTCTTGTCAGTAATACCTAATTCATTCCTTACGTCTTTAGGAATTACTATTTGCCCACGCTTGTCAACTTGAACTATTTTTGGTACTGACATAACTTGCCTCTTTCTGATTTTCAGAATTTTTATCATAAGTTATTATTAACCTTATGATTTTAAGCATTCTTTATTTTTTATTTCCCCTAAAATAAAAAATTAAGCATTAATTTCATATTATTAGCTTAAATTATCTGAAAATCAGATAAATTTAGAGATATTTAATATATAAATCTTTCGTTTGATTAAAGAAAATATTGGACTTTTTCTAAAAATTTAAAAGAAAACTTTTTAATAAGATGCTGTTTTAGATTTCTAATCATGAGGGATTTTAATGGCAGATGACGAAATAAAGATTGATTTTTCTAATTTATTTAAGAAAAAAAAGCAAAATAAAACTGAAGAAAAAGAGCAATCTAAAGATAGTCATAAAGATGTTACCCATAATAAAAAAAACCATGAAAATATTGTAGAAGAAAAAAGTACAAATTCTAAAACAGAAGATATAGATGATAGCATATCTGTGGATTTTAGTATTATAATTAATTGGACAAAAAAATATTGGCATATTATTGTATTACTTTTGTTAGTAATATTTATTGTTGATATGCGAATGAAAGTTACTGAAGCACCAATAACTGAAGAATGGGCAAGAAGTACTTATTATAACTTTGTGCAAGAACAAATCCTTTTGCAAATTGAACAACAAAATCCTAATTTACCAGCACAACAAAAAGAATTATTATTATCACAGCAATTTAGTGATGTTTTAAGAACAGAACGAGCTGCAATTGAAGCACAAATACAAGCATTAGCAAATCAATATAGAGATGCAATTAGTTATGAATATAATGGCAAGCGTTACATTTTTTTGGGTGATATTGACTCATATTATTGGTTAAGGTTTGCAAGAAATATTGTCGAAAAAGGACATATTTGTGATGAAATAAGAGATGGTATTTGTTATGACGCATTTGCACTTGCACCACTTGGAAGACCAGATAATCCAGATTTGCACCATTATATGCTTGCATGGACATATATGGGTGCACAAAAATTAGGTTTTGATATACCTTTAATGCATGCAGCTAAAATTGCAGCTACAATACTTGCAATAATAATGGTAATCCCTGCATTCATATTAGGAAATCTTTTAGCTGGAAAAATTGCTGGAATAGTGGTTGCATTACTTGTTAATACAAATATAATGCATATACAAAGAACACTGGGAGCAGATGATGATAGTTATCAGTTACTTTTTCCTTTAATAATATTAATATTTATATATCTTGCAATTAATGCTAAAGATAATAAGGCTAGAATTATTAATTCTGTTTTGGCTGCTTTCTCAGTTGTTTTATTTAAACTTTCATGGTCTGGTGGATGGTGGAACATATATGTTATGATAGTTTATGGATTAATAATCTACTTAGGCTACTTAATAGTTCATCAATTTTTAATTCATAAAAAAATATTTGCAGTATTTAAACATCAACAATTCAAAGAAACTTTAACCATTTTTGGAACGTTTTATGTTACTGGTTTAATTATGTTCTACCTAATTTCATTTATTAGAACATCAATAACAGTAGGAGATTCTATTAAAGAATACATAAATGCAGTATTTGGCCCTTTACAATTTGCATTATTTCAAAAAGCACCAGTAAATATGAATATGTGGCCAAATGTAATAACTACAGTTGCTGAATTTAATCCGTTACCATTAGCACGTATACCAGCTCAAATATTTGGAAATTATGGTGGATTAATATTTTTTGCAGGTATTTTTGGATTATTCATCCTTATGGCAAAACCATTGCTTAATGAAAGAAATAAGTTATGGATTATTTTTGGTTCTATATGTATTGCTGGATTATTTTCACTTCCAAAAATATTACAAGATTTAAATCCATTAGTCTATTTAATATTATTAGGGATTGCAACATTTAGCTTCATGGGTTTTATTCTTTTGAAAAAAATAAAAATTGATAAAACACAACAGCATTATATTATTATGGGAATTGTGCTTGCTTTATGGTTCATAGCAAGTATATATGCAACAACAAAAGGAGTAAGATTTGCGTTGCTTGTTGGAGCGCCACTTGCAATTATGGCTGCAATTGGAATACAATTTTTATTTACTCAAATAAGTAATTATTTATCTGATAATTATGATAATAAATATATTCTTACTGTTACTAAAATTATCATTTTACTTTTTTTATTAATTGCACCATTAGGAACAATACATGTAGCATATACAGTCTCAGAGAGTTACATACCTAATTATAATGTTGCTTGGCATACTGCATTAATTAATATTAGAGATAATTCACAACCTGATGCAATTATCAATTCATGGTGGGATTTTGGACACTGGTTTAAATTTACAACTGAAAGAGGAATAACATTAGATGGAGCAACACAAAATGCGCCAGTACTACATTGGCTTGGTAAAATGTTAATGACAAATGATGAAAAATTATCTGTAGGAATACTTCGAATGATGGCATGTGGATCAAATACTGCTTTTGATGCGATTGTAAATGTGACTGAAGATACACCAGTTGCAGTTGATATTCTTAACGAAATTATGATTTTAGATGATAGACAAGAAATTACAAATATTTTAAATGAGTATGGCTTTGATCAAGAAAATGTAGATAATGTATTACAATACAGCCATTGTGATCCTCCTGAAAATTTTGTTATAACAAGCAATGATATGATTGGTAAAGCTGGAGTTTGGTCTCATTTTGGTGCATGGGATTTCTATAGAGCAGAAATTGCACAAATGAATTTAGTTAGAATGTCTAGAAATGAAATTATAGAAAATTTAACAAATAGACCGCATAGAAATACGACTGAAAGAGAAGTTATTAATTTATATGAACAATTAATGAGGCAAACAACAGATGAAGCATTAAATGCATGGATAGCGCCATGGCCAAGTTTTTATGGAGAAGGTAGATGTCAAGTATCAGGTGATATTTATTTATGCGATAATGGTTTTGTTTTTGATACTATTAATAATGAATGTTATGTAAATACTTCATTAGGGATTAGATACCCAAGAATATGTAGTTATGTAGATGGAAGTGATGTTAAAATAAATGAATATAACGATAACATATTGGTTATAGATAATTTAGAGATGGGTGTTATGTTCTGGCCTGAAGACCCTTTTACTATGAGAATTTCAATGATGCATCCTAAATTAGTAGGTAGTATGTTCGCAAGACTTTATTGGATGCAAGGACATGGATTAAGATTCTTTGATAAGTTTGATGAGCAAAGATCACCTTTAGGAACTGTTATATATACATGGAAAGTGGATTGGGAAGGCACTAACAAAATTAATATTTATGGTGTTAATACAGAAACATTACCAAATTTATTTGATACAGCTACTGAAACTGTATCTTAAATTAAACAATGAAAAATAATGACTGGGTAATAATGCCGTGTTATAATGAGAGTAAAAATATTTCTAAATCCATAAATGAAACATTAAAATATGCAAAAAATTTAGTTGTTGTCGATGATGGAAGCAAAGATAACACCTTTCAGATAATAGAGAAAACTAAAGGAATTCATAAGCTAAAACATATTATTAATCTTGGAAAAGGTGCAGCACTTAAGACTGGAATAGAATATGCAATAAATAACGGTGGGAGAAAATTAGTTTTCATTGATTCTGATGGGCAACATCAACCAAAAGAAATACCTAAATTTTTAGAGTTATTAAATAAATATGATATAGTTTTTGGATATCGGAGACTCAATAAAAAAATGCCGATAATATTTAGAATAGGTAACAAATTACTTAACACAGGAATTTATTTATTATTTGGAATGAATTTAAGAGATACACAATCAGGATATAGAGCAATAACTTCAGAAACATATAAAAAAATTAAATGGAAATCAACTAGTTACACTGTAGAAAGTGAAATGATTGCTAATGCAGGTAAAAGAAGACTAAAATATATTGAAATACCAATAAGCACAATTTATGCAAATAAGCATAAAGGAACTACAGTACTAGATGGAATAAAAATTATGTTTGATATGATAATATTTAGATTTAGAAGGTGATAAAATGAATTTATTAGGAATTCAATTAGCAGGAATTTTTTTTGGAATGGTATTTCTTTATTTGACATACTTAAATTATAAACGTGAAGAATTAAATGAACAAGAAGGCTTATTTTGGTGCATTTTATGGATTGGACTAATTCTAACTTCAATTTTCCCAGATATGCTTAATTTTATAGTAAATGATATATTAAATATTAGTAGAACATTAGATTTCTTGATAATAATTAGTTTTATGTTCTTATTTGGAATTGTCTTTTATATATTTATAATAACTAAAAAAACGAAAAATAAGGTTGAGAAATTAGTCCGAAATATTGCATTAGATAAATCAAAAACAAATAGGAAATAAATAATGCAATCAAAAAATTGAAAACAAACAAAATGAAAATAGTTTATGTTCTTGAAAATTATCTACCACATATTGGTGGCGTTGAAATTTTATTTAAACATATTTGTGAAAATATTGCAAAAAAACATAAAGTTGTAGTAATAACTCATAGATTACCTGGAACCAAAAAACAAGAAATAATAAACAATGTTAGAATAATACGTGTTAATGTGCCAAAAATAGGTTCAAGATATTTTTTTACTTTTTTGGCTATTCCTACAATATTAAAAGAAGCAAAAAATGCAGATTTAATACACACGACAACATATAATGGCGCACCACCTGCATATTTAGTAAGTAGATTCTTAAAAAAACCATGTTTAATCAACATTCATGAAGTTATTGGTAATGATTGGATGAAATTGTTTGAGAAAAAAATAATTTCAGCAAAGTTACATCAAATATTAGAGAGAATCATAGTTAAATTGAAATTTACACGATATGTATTTATTTCTAAATCAACAGCTAATAATTTTAAAAAAATAAATAAAAGTAAAAATTATGATATAATTTATTGTGGAATTGATTATCATTTTTGGAATAAAAAGAAATATAATGGTAATGTAATTAGGAAAAAAATAGGATTAGAAAATGAATTTATTTATCTTTTTTATGGACGCCCAGGACCAAGTAAAGGGTTTGAAAATTTATTAAATGCAGTTAAATATGTCTCTAAAGAAATTCCAAATAGTAAATTAGTTGCAATATTGAGCAAAGATAAAGCATATCAAAAAAGATATAAAAATATAATAAAAGAAATTAAAAGGCAGAAAATAGAAAAAAGTGTTATGATCTTAGAACCTGTAAAATGGGATAATTTACCAAATTATGTAGTTATGGCTGATTGTGTTGTTGTACCATCTTTAACAGAAGGATTTGGTTTTAGTGTAGCTGAAAGTTGTGCTCTAGGAAAAAAAGTAGTTGCAAGTAATACTACTTCAATACCTGAAGTTATATCAGGCAATTATAAACTTGTAAAACCTGGAGATTCAAAAGATATTGCAAAAGGAATAATTGATATGTATAATGGAAAATCTAAAAAAACAAAATTAAAGAAATTTTTATGGGATGATTGTATCGAAGACTATGAAAAATTATATAATAAATTAATACAAAAAAAGTAATAATACTAAATTTAAATAATATAAGTATTATATTTAAATTAGAAACAGATTATATGAGGAATATAAAATGAAAATTGTTAATAAAATATATGGTGATTTGTTACAAATTAAAAAAAGTGAAAGCATTCTGATTATATGTGACAAAAGAACTAAAAATATTGCTGAAATATTTTTTGAGAATGGCTTTAATTACGGTAATAAAAGTTTATGTTTTGAAATACCGGAAGGAAAACAGAATGGCGAGGAACCAGCTCCAGAGATAGCAAAATTATTCTTACAATTTGACATATTACTATTAATAACAACAAAATCATTAACACATACTAATGCTGTAAAAAAAGCTGCTAAAAAAGGTGCAAGAATTGTAACTATGCCTGGAATTAAAAAAGACACATTAGAAAGATGCGTAGATATTAATTACAAGGAATTACAAAAATTACATAATAAGATTTACAAAAATATGAAAAAAGTAAAATTTGTTAGAGTTACAACCAAGATCGGAACAGATATTAAATTCAAAATATATAATAATAAAATATGGTACAAAACATCAATGAATAAAAAAGGAGATTTACATAATATACCAATAGGTGAAGTTTATGTATCACCATTAGAAAATACTGCAGAAGGTGTTTATGTTGTTGATGCAAGTCAAGCAGGAATTGGTATTCTTAAAAAACCAATAGCAATAAAAGTTGAAAAAGGAATGATTACAAAAATAGGTGGCGGAAAAGAGGCAAATAAATTAGCAGAAATTTTAAAGAAAGTAAAAAATAAGAAAGCATATAATATTGCAGAACTTGGAATAGGTACTAATCCAAAAGCAAAGATAATTGGAAGTATTCTTGAGGATGAGAAAGTAAAAGGAACTTGTCATATTGCAATAGGTAATAACTATGGATTAGGGGGTAAAGTAAATGTTCCAATACATTTAGATGGAATAATTAAAAGTCCAACTATTTATTTTGATGATAAAATAATTATGAAAGAAGGAAAGTTTTTGATATGATAATTAATTTTAAATTTTTTTATAATCGAAAAAGATATAATAAAAAATAATAAACTTTAATTCTTCTTAAATTTTTTACTTAATTTTTTTACCTTCGTTTTTCTTCTTTTAGATTTTTTATTTTGTTCGTTATTAAGTTTATCAGCTTTCTCATAAATGTTCTTTATTTCTTTTCTAAATTTTGAAAATTTCTTTTTCTTAATCGCTAAACGTGCTTGTTCCATTAGTTTTGTTAAATAATATAATTGATGATATGTTGCAAGTCTATAACCTGTTCCTTCAGACTGGGATAATTGATAACGAATAAATGATCTTGAATATTTTTTACAAACAAAACAATCACAATTTTCATCTAAAGGAGATAAATCATGTTCAAATTCTTTCCGCATTAAACGTAATTTTCCTTTAGAGGTAAATATAGTTCCTCGTCTTGCATTTTGAGTAGGAAATCTTGAATCAAACATATCTGCTCCTAATTCAATAGCATCTAATAATTCAATAGGACTTCCAAGTCCCATTAGATAACAGGGTTTGTCCTCTGGCATTATTGATTTATGAATTTTAATCATTTTGATAAGTTTCTCTTTTGGTTCACCTAAAGCTAAGCCACCTGCAGAATATCCATCAAAATCAATTTTACTTAAATCGGTACAACTTTTCTTTCGTAAATCTGGATATGTACCGCCTTGAGAAATCCCAAATAAGAGTTGACGTTTATTTTTTGAAAATTTTTTGTTTAAAAAATCATGATGTTTTTTGCAACGAATTGCCCATTCTGTAGTTCTATCAACTGCTTCTGAGATACGCTCTTTTGAATGCTCAACTAAAGGCATACTATCAAGACACATTGCAATATCACTACCTATATTCATTTGAATTTCCATATCTTTTTCAGGAGTTACAAAATGCTTTGTCCCATCAAATGGACTTTTAAAGTTAACACCATCTTTTGTAGTATTAATTAGAAAAGTATCTTTATACATCTGAAAACCACCTGAATCAGTAGCATTTATACCATGATAATTCATGAAATTTTTAATTCCGCCTACTTTCTTAACAAAATCATCTCCTGGTTTAAGATATAAAACAAAAGCATTTGAAATTACTGCTGTGTTCTTCATCAATTTAAGATCATCACTACTAATATATTTGACACTTCCCTTTGTAGCTACAGGCATAAAAAAAGGAGTTTCTATTTTACCAGATTTTGTGGTCAAAATACCAGTTCTTGCTTTTTTATTTTTATTAGTTATTTTGAACATTATAATTCCTAATTTAGTAATTTATAGAATAGAGCAGGCATAATGTTTTTAAATTGTTTTGGGTTTTCTCTTATATTATGAAAACTAGCTTAAGAACACATACCTGTGGAGAATTGAATTCAAAAAATACAGATAATGAAGTTAAACTTTCAGGTTGGGTAGATACCAGAAGAGATCATGGTGGAGTAATTTTTATAGATTTAAGAGATAGATATGGTATTACTCAAATTGTATTTAATCCTGAATTTAACAAAGAAGTTCATGCTAGTGCTGATCAATTACGAAGAGAAGATACTATATGTGTTAAAGGGATAGTTAAATCCAGGGCAGAAGGGATGGCAAATCCTAGGCTTAAAACTGGAGAGATTGAAGTTTTTATTTCTGAATTAGAGATTTTAAATAAATCAGAAACACCGCCTATTGAAGTTGATGATAAAAAGATAGCAAATGAAGATATGAGATTAAAATATAGGTATTTAGATTTACGAAGACCTTCAATGCAAGGATATTTTCAAATAAGACATGAAGCCGCAATGGCTGCAAGAGAAAGTTTATGTAAACAAGGATTTATTGAAATTGAGACACCTTTACTAATGAAAGCCACTCCAGAGGGTGCAAGAGATTATGTTGTTCCAAGCAGAGTAAATCCAGGAAAATTTTATGCTTTACCACAATCTCCACAACTTTACAAACAATTACTTATGGTAAGTGGATTTGATAGATATTTTCAACTAGCAAAATGTTTACGTGATGAAGATTTAAGAGCAGACAGACAACCTGAATTTACACAAATAGATGCAGAAATGAGTTTTGTTGAACAAGATGATGTTTTTACTGCATGCGAAAATATGATAAAACATATTCTTAAAAAAACAAAAAATATTAATCTGGAGATACCATTCTTAAGATGTTCCTACAAAGATGTAATGGATAAATATGGGTGTGATAAACCAGATCTAAGATTTGCACTTGAATTAACAGAAGTTACTGAAATTGTTGTTAAGTCTGATTTTAGTGTTTTTAAAGATGTACAAAAAAATGGTGGAATTGTTAAATGTATAAACCCTGAAAAAGACTTAGGAAGAAAAGATATAGATGGATATATTACATTTTGTCAAGAAAATGGTGCAAAGGGGATGGCATGGATGAGAGTTACTGAGTCTGGTTTAGATAGTAATATTGCAAAATATTTCCCTGAAAATGTACAAAAAGAATTAATAGAAAAAACTAAAGCTAAACCTGGAAGCATTTTGATGTTTATAGCTGATAAAGAGAATAAATGTAATGAAATTCTTTCTAAATTAAGAAATAAATTAGGTGAAGATTTAGGATTATATAGCAATAATAATCAAGGAAATAATAATTACAAATTTTTATGGGTTTTAGATTTCCCGCTATTTGAAAAAGACGAAGAAAGTGGAAAATGGTTGCCTGCGCATCATATGTTTACAATGCCTAAAAAAGAATGTTTGCAATACTTAGAAAAAGATAATTTTCATCCTGAAAAAGTATATGCAACATGTTATGATTTAGTATTAAATGGTGTTGAACTTGCATCTGGAAGTATTAGAGTTCATAGACCTGATATTCAACAAAAAATAATGGATATTGTAGGATTTCCAAAAGAAAAAGCAGAGGAAAGATTTGGTTTTTTGCTTGAAGCATTTAAATTTGGTGCACCACCTCATGGAGGTTTTGGGCTTGGTTTTGATAGATTAGTTGCAATGCTTTGTGGATTTAATGATATTAGAGATGTTATTGCATTCCCAAAAAATAAGTCTGCACAATGCCCTATGGATGGAAGCCCCAGTTCTGTTGAACCTGAACAATTAAAAGAGCTTCACATTAAAACAGACATTCCTAAATAGATAGAAATATAGGATAAATATAGGAAATATCAAATTAACTTTTAGCTTTATTAATATTTATTTTATAATATTTATAGTATACATTGAATAATGATATAATTTATAATTAAAACGGATTAAAGCAAAAAAGATGATTATAGCAATACCTAAAGAAAAAGAGGATCCAAGAGTTGCTGTTACTCCTAAAACTGTAAAGTTAATGAAAGATTTAGGTTTTAAAGTTAGAATTCAATCTAAAGCGGGTGAGTTAAGTAACATTTCTGATTTAGATTTTAAGCAAGCAGGAGCAGAAATTGCTCCAAATCAAAAGACCACATTAGAAGGTGCAGATATAATATTAGCAGTAAATCAACCTGCAAGAGATCAAATTGACAGAATTCAAAAAACAATATGGGTCTCTTTATTTGATCCTACAGATATTGAAACTATAAAAAAATGTATTAAAAAAAAAATTGATGTTTATTCATTAAATCTTATTCCAAGAATAACAAGAGCACAATCAATGGATGTTTTAAGTAGTCAAAGTAATATCGCAGGATATAAAGCAGTTATTATGGCTGCATATTTATCACCTAAAATATTTCCATTAATGATGACTGCAGCTGGAACAATAAATCCAGTTAAAGTAGTTATTTTAGGAGCTGGTGTTGCAGGCTTACAAGCAATAGCAACTGCAAAAAGATTAGGTGCATTAGTTGAAGTATCAGATGTAAGGCCAGAAGTAAAAGAACAAGTTGAAAGTTTAGGAGCAAAATATATTGAAGTTGAAAATGATAAAAATAATAAACATAATGTTAGCGATAAAAATGGTTATGCTAAAGAAGTTTCTAAAGAATTCTTGAAAAAACAAGCTGCTGAAGTTGCAAAACGGCTTGAAAATGCTGATATTGTAATAACAACTGCACTGGTTGCAGGAAAAAAAGCACCAATTTTAATAAATGAAGAAATGGTTAAGAAAATGAAACAAGGTAGTGTTATCATAGATATGGCAGCTGTTCAAGGTGGAAATTGTGCTTTAACTGAGCCGGGTAAGATTTTAACAAAATACGGAGTTAAAATTGCAGGACATACGAATTATCCTGGAAGTGTTGCAATACATTCTACTGAAATGTTTTCAGCAAATATTTTTAATTTCCTAAAATTATTAATTCAAGATATAAAAACCAGAAAAATAAATTTTGATGATGAGATAATCAAATCAACAATGATATTGCAACAAGGTAAAATTACAAATATAATTACTAAAAAGATTATTGAAGGAAAATAAAAAAAGTAAATAATATATAAAAACATAAATAAAGATAAAAATAAAAAGAATAAAAAAATGATAGAAATATACTTACTCACTGCATTTGTTCTTGCATCCTTTTTAGGATATGAAATGATTACAAAAGTACCGCCTACATTACATACTCCTTTAATGTCAGGAACTAATGCTATATCAGGTATAATCATTATAGGGGCACTTGCCTCATTATCATATGTAAATAATCCATTAGCAAGTATTATAGGAATACTAGCACTAATAATGGCAACAATTAATGTAGTCGGTGGTTTTATGGTTACAAATAGAATGCTTAGGATGTTTAAAAAATGAAAGAAACTATAATCCAAAATATTGAAATAATTTCATGGATATTTTATTTAGTGTCAGCAATTCTTTTTATTTTAGGTATAAAATTATTATCAAAGGTGAAAACAGCCGCTTTTGGCAACATTATTTCGTCAATTGGTATGACAATAGCAATAGTAATTACTATAATTAGATTGAATATAATAAATTCAGAATTACTACAATGGCCTTTTATTATATCAGGTATAATTATTGGAGGAATTATTGGATGGATACTAGCTGTTAAAATAAAAATGACAGCAATGCCTCAATTAGTAGCTGTTTTTAATGGATTTGGAGGAGGAGCATCAGTTTTTGTATCATTATCTTATTTTTTATTCAAAGGAGAGATTATATTATCAAATTTAGATATGATTACAATTATATTAAGCTGTGCTATTGGAATTATTACATTTAGTGGAAGTATGGTTGCTTTTGGAAAATTGCAAGGAATAATTAATGGACAGCCTATAAAATTTTTTGGAAATAATTTCTTAAATATTATTTTGTTATTAAGTATAGTTTTATTTGGATATCTTACAGTCACATCACAAATTACCTTTAGCTTAGGAGTTTTATATTTATTGATATTAATTGGTATAGCATTAATTCTAGGAATTTTGTTAGTGACACCTATTGGTGGAGCTGATATGCCTGTTGTAATTGCCCTATTAAATGCATATAGTGGACTTGCAGCTGCAATGTCTGGGTTCGTTATTAATAATATGCTTTTAATTATTGCAGGATCATTAGTAGGAGCATCTGGACTTATTCTTACAAAAATAATGTGCAAAGCAATGAATAGGTCATTAACAAATGTATTATTTGGTGGATTTGGACAACAAGAAACTAAAGCAGATAATTCAGGTTATGAAAATATAAAGTCCACAACACCTGAAGAAGTTGCAGGTATTTTAGATGCTGCACAAAAAGTAATAATTGTTCCAGGATATGGGATGGCTGTTTCACAAGCACAAAATGCAGTAAGAGATGTTTTTAATAATCTTGAAAAAAAAGGAATAAATGTTGAGTTTGCAATTCATCCTGTAGCAGGAAGAATGCCAGGACATATGAATGTTTTATTAGCAGAAGCTGATATACCTTACGACAAATTAAAAGATTTAGAATCTATAAATGATTCATTCAAACAAACAGATGTTGTAATTATTCTTGGAGCAAATGATGTTGTAAATCCAGCAGCAAATGAAGATAAATCAAGTCCAATCTATGGAATGCCAATACTTAATGTGCACGAAGCAAAAACAGTAATTGTTGTTAAAAGAAGTTTAAGTCCTGGATTTGCTGGTATAAAAAATCCACTGTTTGAAAAAGAAAATGCATTGATGTTATTTGAGGATGCAAAAGAAGCAATGACTAAATTAAATCAGGAATTGAAAGAATTATAATTTTTCTAGATTACATATTTTTTAGTAAATACAAAGAAAAGAGGACAGCGAATTCCATCTCCCGTTCGTAAGAACAGTACGCAGGAAAACGCAGGATTGTTTTACTTCTGGGTTCGAAATGAGACCAGGTAGGACCAATCCGCTATGACCGTCCATATAGAAATAACTCATATTTATTTATAAATCTTTCGCTCTTTAGGACATAAAAGTAGTAACAAAACCTATTTTTTATAAAATTAAGTAAGTTATTTAAAGAATAAACTTAAGAAATTTATAAAATAAATAGCAAGAGGTATAAAAATGAAAGCAATAATATTAGCAGCAGGATATGCTACAAGATTATTTCCATTAACTAAAAAGATTCCAAAACCATTAATTAAGATTGGAAATAAATTAATGATTGAGCATGTTTTAGAAAAGATATTAGAAATTGATATTAATGATATTTATATTGTAACTAATGAAATATTTACAAAGCAATTTGAAGAATGGGCAAATAATTATCCAAATAAAGAAATAAACATTGAAATAATAAATGATGGAACAACATCAAACGATGACAGACTTGGTGCTATAGGTGACATTAATTTTACAATAGATAAAGCTAATCTAGATACTGATCTTTTAATTATCGGAGGAGATAATTTATTTAAGTTTAGTTTGGACAATGCTAAATTTTTATTTACTACTCAAAATAAACCAACTATTGTAGGACATGATGTAAAAAATATAGAACTTGCAAAAAAATATGGAGTTATTGAAGTAGACAATCATAAGAAAGTTCTAAGTTTTATTGAAAAACCATCAGAACCAAGATCTACTTTTTGTGCTATATGTGTTTATTTTTATCCAAAAGAATATATTAAAGTAATAAAGAAATATCTTGATGAAGGAAATAATCCTGATGCACCGGGAAATTTACCTGCATGGCTTGTTAAAAATGACGAAGTATATGCTGAAACTTATACTGAACCATGGTATGATGTTGGTGGTTTTGAAAGCTTAAAAGAAGCAAAAGAAGCCTTTGGCGAAGAAGATGTTGATATTGAAAAATTAAAAAAAGGAATTCTATAAGTCATGGTAGAATTAACTCAAAAATATCTTATAAGGCAAGGATTATGGATTTATCTATTTACATTTTTAGCTGCGCCTTTAGGATATTTAATTAGAATATTATATGCTAGAACACTAAGTGTTGAAGAATTTGGGTTAATCTACTCAATTATCGGTTTCATTGCATTAATTAGTATTTTCAATGATTTAGGATTTTCTGAAACTTTAAACTATTATGCAACACGTTTTTATGAGAAAAAGCAATATGGAAAAGTTAAAGGAAGCTTTATTTTTGCTTTAATGATGCAGGCGGGGACAGGTATTTTATTGGGGATTCTTTTTTGGGTTTTAGCACCATGGCTTGCGGAAAATTATTTTAAGTCAGAAGTAGCAATTAATGTTTTACGAGCATTTATAATGTATTTCTTTTTTTTTAATCTGAGTAATCCTTTAATTCAATTTTATGTAGCTACACATAATTATTTATTTTTACCTTTATCTGAGTTCATAAGATCAATACTTATATTTACTATTTCATTTCTAATAATATTTTACTACAATAATATTATACTAATTGCATTAGTATGGGGCATATCATATTTTATTTTATTTTTTGTATACATAATATTACTAAATAAATATTATCCCAAAATTATAAATTCAAAATCAGATTTAAGCTTTATTTTATATAAAAAACTATTGAAATATTCTTTGATTATAGTAGGAGGAATTGGCGCAATTGTTATACTCTCAAAAATAGATATTATAATCATAACATATTTTTTAGATTTAAAAGAAGTTGCTTATTATAGTGTAGCATACAGCTTAGCCTCAATATTATTTATTTCACTAAGTCCTATATTAAATATATTTTTTCCATTAACTTCAAAATTAACAGTAAAGAATAATCATAAACAAATCTCAATAATTTTTAATAAAATGTACAAATGGGGTACATTTATTGCTTTACCTTGCTTAATTATTTTTTTATCATTTCCTAAAGAAATCTTGATTTTATTATATGGTTATGAATATGCTATAGCACATAAATCATTAATCTTATTGACAATATCTTCATTCTTTGTATTATTAAATTATTTTAATTCAAAGATAATGGCAGGATTGGGATTAGTAAAACAAAGAACAATAATATTGTATATTGGTTCAATAATAAATCTAATATTAAATTTGTCATTAGTTAAAAATTATGGGATAGTTGGTGTTTCTTTTGCAACAATGTTTTCTTTTGCAATAATATGGTTATTGTCGCTTTTGGTATTGTTGAAAAAATGTATTAAAGTAAAAATGAATTTTAAGAAAGTAATAAATCTTATTTTAATAAATATTATGTTCTATTTTGTGGTTTATTTTTTAAAATATATAATTAATACAAATATTTATATAAAAGGAATAATAGTTGCTTTAATATCAGGACTAGTATATTTATTATTAGGTCATTTATTTTATGATAATTTTTTGAGAAGTATAAAAAGAATAATTAAGATAAAAGATTTAAAACACAAGAAAAATATATAATCTATCACTTAAAAATTATTTAAAAAAGAGAATATCTTTGTTATTAATTAAATAATAGAAAGTAAAAAATAAAAGCAGAAGAAAATAAGAGCATATTAAAAATGAGTTAAATAAAAGAAAAAGTACTATTTATTTCAAAATTACCAATAAATTCAGATTACAATATTTTAAAAGAAGGATTTGAAAAAATAATATAATATAACTTGTATTTCTTCATCTAATAATTAGAATAAAAATCTAAACAAATAAAAACAATTAAGATTTTAGAATTCGTAATTTGCTTTAAGCAGATATAATTATTAAAATTATTTTTTTAATAGTAAATGATTTTATTCTCAGATAATCAAGGTTTAATAGGTTTGGTGACTTTAAATTTATAATAAAAATATTTTATTTCCTTATTTTAACTTCAAAATAGAGTACATTTCTTATTTTTGGTATATGATTTAAAATAACAGATCTAAAAACTCGACCTTTTAATGTAATTTTATCTTGTTTGCTTCCAAAATTTAAATATTTTATTTTTTGAATGTCGAAACAGTATCGTTGCAGTAAATTAACCATAGTTTGTTTAGATGTCCAGAAAACATGATCAGGATGAACATTTTCTTTCTGGGCGAATATATTAAATATGTTAAAATAGCAATAACAATTTGGTACAGTAATGATTAATCTTGTGGTTTTCTTCATAATGCTTGATAAATTTTTAAGAGCAAGCCCTGGATTTGATAAGTGTTCTAATACATCACCAAAAATAATAATATCAAAATTACTATCCTTCAAATTTAGTGGTTTTGTGATGTCTGAGAAAAAAATATTATTTATGTTAAATTTTTTTAATTCTTTTATGGATTTTTTATCAAAGTCAATACCAACAAGTTCCTTTGTAGAATTATTCAATTTTTGATGAAGTAATTCACCATTTTTTGCTTTTTTAATATGATAAGGAGAATCGCATGCTCCAATATGTAGAACTTTCTTGTTTTTACATTTTTTAATTATATAGTCGTCTTTAAATATTTCTGCCATTTTTATTTATAAAAAAATCTCCGTTTTTAACTAATATGTCCCCTTTTTTAAGCTTTTCTTTGTTTCCACCTACATCTGTTGCGATAACAGGTCTGCCAATTGCATGAGCTTCATATATTATTCTACTAAGTGGTTCTGGCCACAATGAAGGAATAACAACATAATCACACATCTTGTATTGTTCTTTTATTTTTTGTTGGGTTAACCTACCAGTAAATATAATTTTTTTATTAAGTTTATTATCATTTACTATTTTTTCTAGATTTTTTCTTTCGCTTCCATCACCAGCTATATATAGAATTATATTTTTATTTGATTTATGTGCTTTAATAAAAGATTCAATTAAATCTCTAAATCCTTTTGACTTAACTAATGATCCAGCTGCAAAATATCTCTTGATTTTATTGTTAGGTAACGGTTCTTTCTTCCATTTAGGAGGTAAGTTATATACGGTTTTAATTTTACTAGAATCAATACCATTTTTAATTAATTCATTTTTTACAAAGTTGGATACTGTTTCAATCTTATCAACTCGTTTAATATTGTGCCGATTTTTATTGTTAGCCCAATAAAAAAAAGGAAATAAGAAAGGTGTTAAAAAACCAAGACTCTTACTTTTTTGTAATTCCAAAAAAAGCCATTTGAAATAAGTTAAGCAATTATAGTTTCTAATAATCTTATTTTGCTGCAGGTCGATTGTTAAGTTTGAATTAAATCTATAATCTCTGACTGTTAATTTGGTCTTTATATTAAGTTTTTTCGCTGGATACAATGAAGCATTTAATATTGAAAAATCCTGTATATGAATATAGTCAGGTTTTTCTTTTTTCAATATTTCTAATATTTTATATCTGAGTATTAAATCAGTCAAAAAAGTACTAATATGAAGAATCATGTTTGGAATCAAATCTAAATTTAAATTATATGATCTGCAAGGCATTTTATAATTAATTTTAGGACAAATTATAAAGACGTCATTTTTTCTTTTTAGTTTTTCACATAAGTGAATTGCACTAATTTCAGCACCCGAAGTTTTCTGCCCAATAAATGTTGAAATTATGCCAATTTTCATAATACAACCCTCACCTTATCGGCAAAATCACAAATTTCTTTTTCGCTAATATCTAAGACATCCTTAACTTTAACCAATTTACCATTTTTTAAAACTTCTTTATGAGGTCCGATATCAAAGCAAACAACAGGTTTCCCACATGCTTGGGCTTCTGCGATAGGCATATCATAACCCTCCCATAATGTACAAGTTGTATAAACATCACATAAGGCATAATATGAAGGTAAATCTTTATCATCTACAAAACCTATAAATTTAATATTTTTATTAGACATTTTTTTTAATTTCTTAAAATAACTATTGAAAGTTGGTTTTCCTATTACTAATAAATAAGAATCAGGTAATTTTTGCTTAATATTATTAAATACTTTAATTAATAGATGAATTCCTTTATGTGGAGAAATCCTACCTACATATAAAAAGATTGGACCTTTTATATATTTATATTTATTTTTTATTTTTGAATTAACTTTTACATTCTTATTAAACCGATTATTATCTATAGGAATATATTCTACTTTTGGTTTTATTTGAGATTCTTCATAAAATACTTTAGATAAATAATTACTTATACTAACTACTTCGTCAGCATTATTTACTGAATTGTATACTAATATTTTAAAAAATTTAAGATATAAGGCTTCATAAAAATTAAATAAATTAGAACTAGCAATACCATAATCTCGATAAATATATTTGATATTATATTTTTTCTTAGCTCTTTTTGCAATTAAATTCATAGGATAAAAATGACTTATAACTATATCATAATCTTTTAACATTTTAGAAAACTTATTTATTTTAATAAAATCTAAAAACATAAATAATCTATAAATTCGTTCAAATATCTGGCTTTTAGGCATTCCTATTTCTACTACTTTAGCATATTTTGATTTAATAGAAGCCTCTAAACAAAAAATGGTAACTTTATGCCCTTTCTTTGCAAATTCTTTTGCTTGTAACTCAACTACTCTGTCTATACCAGAATAATGACAAAAAGTAGGAGTAAGCAATGCTATTTTTTCCCCCATTATAAAAATAAGAAAATTTAAATTTATAAATATTTAGCAAATTAATCTAAATAATACACTACCTGATTACCGACTTCTGCGTGCATTGAACCAAGGAAGACCTAAATTTTCATAAGTAATATACTGTTGTGAATGAATTGTATGATATGGTTGAGGAGGACTACAATCACGATAATATGCCTGTGCATTTGTAATATCTTTTGTAGTAATACCTTTTCGTAAAACTACAGTTCGACATCCTTCATATTGAAATGGATTTTTATCTAAATATTTTCCTAATTGTTGTGATATATCATATTTTCGGTCCATATTAGTAGTGATTGATGGCTGAATATTGATAGATTCTACAAAATCTTGTTGATTAACAGAATGCGTTATAGTATATACAGTTATTTCGTTGCTTGGATATTTTTCTAATGAAAAACCTATAACTGAGAATACTGATAAAAAAAAGAGTAATAATAAAATAAATTTTGTCATCTAAATCACCTCTGTTTAATTTTTAAACATTATGCTATATAAATATTTGCTTGTCGTCATGAACCGAAGGTGAAACATTATACATAAATGGTAAAAAGATATGAAAATATATATAAATGAAAGAATAGTAAACCATATTATGAGCAGTACAGATAAAAAAAGCGATTCTGAACGAATTGAAGAAGGACAAATATTGGCAAGAGTTATCCTTGAAATGCTAGGAGCTCCAAAAGCACATATTGAAAAAACTATGAAAGATTATGTTGATAGTTTAAAAGGAAAAACTGAATATGAAATAGTAAATGAGCATATATCAGATAGTGAGGAACAAAAAGACAAAAAACTATTTTCTTTATATGCAGAACTTGAAATCTGGTTTAAAAAACCAGAGCATCTTATGGGTTTTTGCTTTGATAGCCTTCCTTCAAGTATAGAAATTATAGAACCTGAAGTGTTTAAGTTTCATTCTAATGATTTTTCAGGATTATTAAATGATTTACAAGCCAAATTACATCATTTAGATATGAGTTTAAAAGAGCATAATGCACAAAAAACAACTGCTTCTGTTATTTTTAAAACATTAACTGAAAATTTTATAGGTTATTGCCTAAAGAATGGAAAAAATAATGCAAAAGACATTTCAGAAATAACTGGTATTGAACAAGAAAAAGTTCAGAAAATACTTAATGATCTTGTTGAAAGAAAAATAATAACTAATAAAGATAACATTTATTCTTTGTGAAATGGATGAAGAACTAAAAAAAAAGATAGAAGCAATACTTTTTTCTATTGGTAGGAAGATTCATATAGATGAACTTCTAAAGATGATTAAAGAAAAAGACAAAGCAAAAGTTATAGCTGGATTGATTGAGTTAAAACAAAAATATAATAATGATGATAATAATTCTTTAATGATACTTCAAGATGGTGATTTTTGGAAATTAACAATTAAAGATCAATATATTGATGTAGCTAAAGAAATTGGTGTAGAGACTGAATTAACTAAGACTGTAATGGAAACATTAGCAGTGATTGCATATAAATACCCTATTTTACAAAGTGATGTAATTAAAATAAGAACAAATAAAGCATATGATCACTTAAGTGAATTAGAAACATTAGGGTATATTCAACGTGAAAGATATGGAAGAACAAAGCAGATTAAATTAACTCAAAAATTTTTTGATTATTTTGATCTCCCACCGGACAAACTAAAAGAAACATTTCATAATGTCAAAGAAATGGAAAAAGTAATTTCTGAAAAAGAAAATCAAATACATGAAATTAACCAAAAGAAAAAGGAAATGATTGAAGAACAAGAAAAAGAATCAAAGCGCATGGAGTCTAAGAATATTTATATGACCCCAAGAGAGATAATACAACATCAAGAAAATGGAATTGATATTATTGAAGGAGAAAAATTAGGTGAATTAGAAATATTTGAAGATTATGATAGTGATAATAATAGTCAAATAGAGAATGATAGTGAGAATAAAAGAAAAGATATAGAAATTTTTGATGATGTTAATAATAATTTAATGCAAGAACAAAATTCACAAGATATAGAAAATAATCCAGAGTTTATAGACCAAAATGATAATTCAGAACCTGATAATAAAGATATAAATCTAGAAATGATGGGTGATGAATTGAATAAAGAACATGCTAATAACATGAGTAATGATGAAATAATAGAGCCCATTTCTGATAGTGATAATAGTAATGACAATGATATTTTAGATCAAGCCGATATTAATAATAATCAAACAAATGAGCAGGAAATGGTTGAAAAAAATGATAAAAATAACGAGCAAGAGATTCCAGATAATAATAACCTAGATACAGATTTAATAGATTCAGGTAGTACAAATAACGAACAAGAAATAAATGAGGATTCAAATAATAATGAAAACGAATCTTCATCAAACAACATTAATGAAAATCAAGATATTGATCCAAATAATGAGCAAGATAATTTAGAAGATAAGAATAAAAATGAAGAAATAAATGGTATATTGAAACAAGATGATGAAGAAGATAATCTGGAAAAAGCGGATGAAAAGACAGATGAACAAAACAAAAAAGAAGAACTTACTAAAGAAGAAACTGATATTAATCTTAATGAAGAAAATATATTTAATATGGAAGGAATACCCAAAAATATAATGGATAAGATTGAAAAAAAAGTTGAGGAAATAATGGATGGAGAGGAAAAAGAGTTTTTCAGCCCTTCTGATAAAGAAAAAAATGACAGTTAAATACTATTTAGTAAAATGTAAGAAATGTAATAATACTATGAAATATATGACTTCTCAACCAAAAGAGACATTATCAAAAAAAACCAAGAAATGTGTTTATTGCGGCTATAATTTTAAAATATCTGAAGCAATTCTTAAAGCTTTATGATATAAAAAACTACTAAAATTTATTAAAATAATCTTGAATTATACTAAATATACCAAAACATATATAAAGGGGTTAACATCTTGTTTTATAGACGATAAATCCCCTTTTTCTGAGGGAATAAATTATATAAAAATAATTTAACAATAGGAAATATGAGCGAAGAAATTTTGGAAAAACCTGATGCAGAAATAATCCCTAAAGAAATAGAAGAGGATATGAAAGAGGCATACTTAAATTATGCTATGTCTTCTATTATTGGTAGAGCTTTACCCGATGTAAGAGATGGATTAAAACCAGTACATAGGCGTATATTATATGCTATGTATGATATGGGAATAGTGCATAATAAGCCATATAGAAAATCTGCAAGAATAGTAGGAGAAGTATTAGGTAAATATCATCCACATGGTGATGCAGCTGTTTATGAAAGTATGGTTAGGATGGTACAGAATTTTGCACTTAGATATCCTTTAATTGATGGGCAAGGTAATTTTGGCAGTATTGATGGTGATAATGCTGCAGCTATGAGATATACTGAAGCTCGAATGAAGAACGTTGGTGAAGAACTTCTAAATGACATTGATAAAAAAACTGTAGATTATAAAGATAATTTTGATTCTAGTTTAAAAGAACCGGTAGTATTACCTAGTGCTATACCTAATTTATTAGTTAATGGAAGTACAGGAATTGCTGTTGGAATGGCAACAAACATTCCACCACATAATATCAATGAAATATGTGATGCTACAATCCTTACAATAAAAAAACCAGATGTAGATGTTAATGAACTTATGGTACATGTAAAAGGGCCTGATTTTCCTACAGGTGGTAGTATATTAGGAGAAAATGGAATTAAAAATGCATATCATTATGGTAGAGGAAAAGTTAAAGTTAGAGCTAAATTTGAACTTGAAGAAAAAAATAAAGATAGAGCATTAATTGTAACAGAAATACCGTATCAAGTTAATAAATCTATGCTTCTTGAACAAATTGCTAATCTTGTAAAAGAAAAGAAGATATTAGGAATTGATGATTTAAGAGATGAATCTGATAAAAAAGGAATGCGTATAGTTATTGAATTAAAAAAAGATGCAAATGAAGAAGTAATAAAAAATCAGTTATATAAATATAGCAATTTACAAGTTACATTTGGAATAATTAATTTAGCGATAGTTGATAATGAACCTAAAGTTTTAAGCTTAAAAAGTATGATAGGTTATTTCATTAAACATAGAAAATTAATTGTAACAAAACGTACAGAATTTAATTTACAAAAAGCACAAGATAGAGCACATATTCTTGAGGGTTTAATAGTTGCATTGAATGATATTGATAATGCCATTGAATTGATCAAAAAAGCAAACTCTACACAAGATGCAAAAGAAAAGCTTATTGAGAAATATAATATTAGTGAAAAACAAGCATTAGCAATACTTGATATGAAACTTCAACGATTAACATCATTAGAACAAGATAAAATCAAGGAAGAACACACAAATCTAATGAAATTGATTGAAGAATTAAAAGGAATACTTGCAAGTGAACAAAAAATATTAGATATTATAATAAAAGAATTAGAATATATAAAAACAAAATATGGTGATGAGCGAAGGACTGAGATTAACAAAGCTTTAGAAGATGATGAAGATATTGATATTGAAGATTTGATAGACAAAGAAGAAATGATAATTACAATTACTAATAGTGGTTACATTAAAAGAATATCATTAGATACCTATAAACAACAAAGACGTGGTGGAAGAGGTATTATTGCTACAGGTACAAAAGCAGAAGATGAGGTAAATGATATTTTTGTGGCAAATACACATGATTACATTTTGTTTTTTACAGATAAAGGAGATGTTCAATGGAAAAAAGTATATCAAATGCCAGAAGCATCAAGAACTGCTAAAGGAAATTCTATTGCTAATATTCTTGAGTTAGAAAAAAATTCAAAGATATCAGCATATATCCCTATAAGTGAATTTAAAGATGATCATTATTTAGTTATGGTTACAAAGCAAGGAATTATAAAAAAGACAAGCCTTTCTGCATATTCAAAACCGCGAAAAGGAGGTATTATTGCAATAAATTTAACAGAAGGAGATGAATTAATTGATGTTCTTTTAACAGACGGAAACAAGCAAATATTAATTGCTACAAAAAAAGGGATGGCCGTAAAATTTAATGAAAATGATGTAAGAGCAGTAGGAAGAAATTCAATAGGAGTAAAAGGTATAAAACTTAAACAAGATGATTGTGTTGTAGGAGCAGTAATTGCAGGAGATCATCTATCATTATTAACTATTACAGAAAACGGTTATGGAAAAAGAACTAGTATTAAAGATTATAGATTAATTAATCGAGGAGGAAGTGGAGTAATAAATATAATAACAAATGAAAGAAATGGAAATGTTGTAAGTGTAAAAGAAGTAAATGATGACCATGATATATTGTTAATATCAAAGAATGGAATTGCTATTAGGATACCTGCAAATGGAATTTCTGTAATAGGACGAAACACACAAGGAATGCGATTAATGAGATTAAATGGTGATGATAAAGTAGTGGGTGCAACAAAAATAATATCGGATAAAGATGAAGAGCAAGCTATTGTTAAAGGAGAAGTAGAAAAAAGAGAAATTAGAGAGAAAATAAGTGAAAAAATTGAACAAGATAATTCAGAATTAGTAAAAGACATGGATTTTGTGGATAAAGAATGAAATGTATTGCGTTTTGTGCATTAGGCTTTGAGGATATACTTCTTAATGATATTCAAGAAATTTTGAATATAAAAGCTAAAAAAGAAACTGGATGCTGTATTTTTGAAGCTACAAAAGAAAAAATAGCAAAATTTGCTTTTGTATCCCAATCTATTGAAAAAATAGGTGTATTATTAAAAGAAGGGATCATAAATGATATTCCTGAAATTGATATATCTGATGTTGAATTTGAAATAAATAATACATTTTTTCTAGATTGTAGTATTAATGGTATAAAACCTTTCAAAAGTAATGATGTACAGTTATATGTTTCTAATCAAATAATTAAAAAAACAAAAAAGAAAGCAGTATATAAGAATCCAGGAATTTTATATAATATTGAAATTATTGGGAAAAAATTTTATCTAACAATAAATTTAAGTTCAAAAGAATTATATAATCGTGATTACAAAGTATTTGCAAATAAGAACTCATTACGAGGTACAATAGCATATTCAGTAACAAGAATAGCAGATGTAAAAAAAAAAGATAAAATATTAGATCCTTTTTGCAGAAGTGGAGAAATAGGAATTGAATTAATACATTATTTTTTGGGTAAATCGGTACATCATTATGCTAAAGATAAATTTACATTTAATAAAATTGGCTGGAATATAGAATTAAGTGATAATGATAAGAAAGTTGATTGTGAAATAAATCTTGCAGATAGCTCAATGCCGAATATTAAAGCATCTGAAAAAAATGCTAAAATTGCAGGAATTAATAAATTTTTAAATTTTTCAAGAATACAAACCGAAGATTTAGATTTAAAATATGAAAATATTGATAAAATAATTACACAATTACCTGTGATTGGTAAAGAAACAAAGCAAAAAGTTATTAAGATCTACAGATATTTCTTTGAAGTAACAAAAAAAATATTAAAAAAAGACGGAAAAATAATTTGTATAGGGAATAATATTGATGCGGCATTAGAAATTGCAGAACAAAATGATTACAAGTTAATACATCAAAGAGAGGTGATGCAAGGTAAAGAACTCATGAAGGTGTATATTTTTGAAACTAACAGAGATAATAGATAAAAGTAAAAAATATTTTTCATATTATTCTAGACAAATCTTTAATTTCTCAATATTTACAGGTACCTTAATTATTGGTTTAATTGAATATAACCATGTAGTAAATCAAACTAAATTAGTAAGAGAGACTGCAATAGAAAGAGAAGTATATAGAAGATCCCCTGATGCAAAAGTTCCAAGATTTAATAATTTTGCAATTTATTATATTGATGAAAATGATGAAATTGTTACATTTTCTGATCTTTCAAGAAGATATCAAAATTTTACATATGGTATGAACATAATTGCATTAGTACTTTTTGGTGCATACTATTTTTACAATAAAAAAAATCCTTTTAAAATAGAATTAAGCTTATTAGAGAATTTAGTTTATAGGACTATTCAAGTAGCACCTCCAGCAATTATGATTTATAATGCTAATAAAGTTAATTTAGAACATCAAAACCTTATAGGTGTATATGCAGCAGGATTGAGTGCTGGTTGGTATTTAAGTATAAAATACTATCAAAAATCATCACTCAAAAAACTAGATAAATACTTGGCAAAAGGTGATTATAAACAACCCATATATAGATTGGCAAATATTTTTGATATAAATTATAAAATACATAATGAAACAGATATAGATGTAATAATAGATTTATGTGCAGAACTTGCAAAAGAGAATAGACGTTTAACTAAATATGAAAAAAACTTTTTTTCGTTTTTTTACAAATCACTTGTAAAAAATTTAAGAATTACACATCAAGCATTTGAACAACCAGATCTAACAAATATACTAAAAAATTTACAAGACGTAATGTTTTTTTATCCAGAAAAAATGGATTTTTGGATTGAAGAGATTGAACAAAGAGGATTAGAATTAGAAAGCTTCTTTTTTAGGTTTGAGACAGCTGCAACACAAGAACAGCGTGAAGAATACTTATGCCAAGCTTTTAATAATCTTCAAAGGAACCCTGAACAATTTTTGACAACATTAGAAACAAATAATAAAACCTATACTATTGATTTTGGATATATAACAAATCAATTAATTTTAAAAAGAAAAAAAAGTATAGACGCAGAACTTGAAATAAGGCAAACTAGACACTTAATTAAACTATTTGATGAGCATAAAATCACAGGTGATAATTTTTTTGAATGGAGGTTTCCTGAGATAGTTGCTGTTTTAGATAATAAAAAAGTAAGTACACTTGATGATGAAGTATTAATTTGCTTTGATTATGAGAATGGATGTAATTTAAAGGAATTGTTAGAACTTTTAATGAGTAAAAGTGATAAAGAAAAATTTGAAGGGCAAAAGGAAACTATTTTTGATAGTATTATAACTGGGTTAACTCACATATCTAGATATGGAATTAATAATAGCAACACTAATCTTGATGATATGATAAAAAAATATATTTCAAGTTGTGATAATTTTAATCCATCACAAAAACAAATATTATATGATGGTTTAAGTGAATGTTTAACACTTGCTACTCACTTTCAACAAGTTTATGATGTTGATGCTAATCCAAATAATTTTATAATAACAAAAAAACCTGTAATAAGAAATGATTTGATTTTAAAAGGAAGAATTTATTTTATCGATCATGAAGCTAGACCTAATTCTGACCCAATATATATGCTTGTAAGATTACTTGAATCACAAGATTTACTTGAAAGAAATGAAGAGGATTTTGGGACTAGGAATAGATGGATTGATAGATTTGCCAAGTTAAATGGTTTTAACTTAGAACCAGAATTGATATATGCTCATTATTATGCATCAGTTTCAGTTAAAGCATTTGGATATTGTAGCTTTTCAAAAGATAAAAAAGGGACTCAACATTTACGTGATTCTTTTATTAGTAATGCCATTTTTGCACAACAAATCATTGAGGAGAATTATCACAATATTTTTTCTTTAGAGAAAATAAAAAAAATGAGATCTGCTGTGGATCTTATAGCTAGTTTACATAGCAATTATAAAGGATAAATGCAACAAACTATATAAATGTAATATTGATTTCTTTTGATATGGAAGTTAATAGGGAATTGTTGTTAAAAGTAGGAAATACTGCTAGATTAAATCTTACTGAGCAAGAAATAAATAAATTTATTCCCCAAGTTAAGGAAATACTTTCTTTTTTTGAAAAATTAAATAAAATTGATACAACTGATATTAAACCGAGTTTCCAACCTGTAGCTCTTAGAAACAGATTAAGAGAAGATATAGTTAAGGAATCTTTATTACAGGAATTAGCATTAAAAAATTCACCATTAAATAAAGATGGTTATTTTAAAGGACCAAAAGCAGTTTAAACAGAAAAATGAATAAAGCAAATAATGATAAATTAGGAAATATTGAAGATATTAAAATTATTCTTAGTGAAGCAAATGAAATTAGTAATGAATATTTCTATTTTAATACACTTATCGAACAACCTCTTGAAGAAAACATTACAAAAGGAAAATTAAGTGGTTATACAATAAGTGTAAAAGATGCTATATGTGTTAAAGATATAGAAACAACAGGAGGAAGTGCTATTCTTGACGGATATACACCTGTTTTTGATGCTACAGTTATCCGAAAAATAAAACAAGAAGGGGGAATTATTTTAGGAAAAACTTCCCAAGATGCATTTGGATTTGGTGGATTAAATGTTAATGTTGGAATAGGAAAAAAAATACCATTAAACCCATTTGACAAAGAAAGAGCATGTGGAGGAAGTTCAGGTGGATGTGCAGGATTTACACAAAAAACAAAATTTAAACATATTAGTCTTGCAGAAAGTACTGGAGGAAGTATTGTATGCCCTGCTAGTTTTTGTGGAGTTGTTGGTTTATGCCCTACATATGGAAGAGTATCAAGATATGGACTTTTAGATTATGGAAATTCACTTGATAAAATAGGACCTATGGCAAAAAGTGTTTATGATGCTGCATTATTACTTGAAATTATTTCAGGATTTGATGAAAATGAAAGTACCTCTTCAGATGTAAAAACTGAAAAATATACAGAATATTTAAAGAAAGATCTAAAAGGAATGAAAATAGGAATAGTAAGAGAATGTTTTTCCAAAGGTGTTAATGAAGAGATTGTGAAAAATGTGAATGATTCGATTGAAAAGCTTAAAAGTAAAGGTATTGAATTTGAAGAAGTTTCTTTACCTATTACTTCAGAATATGGATTAGCTGTTTATTATATTATTGCAATGTGTGAAGCATCTACTAATCTTGCAAAATATTGTGGATTAAGATATGGTAAAATGAAAGAACCTACTGGAAAAGGTTTTAATGAATATTTCTCTGAAATTAGAAGTGAATCGTTAAATGAAGAAAGTAAAAGAAGAATTATTATCGGAACATTTGCGAGGATGGCTGGTTTTAGGGATGCTTATTACATTAAAGCTGCAAAAATTCGAACAAAAATTATTGATGAATATAAAGAATTGTTTAAGAAATATGATGCACTTATTTCACCCACTATGCCAATAATTGCACCTAAATTTACAGAAATAGAAAAAATGACTCCGTTAGAAAATTATATGATGGATGTACTTACAGTAGGACCTAATCTTGCAGGTCTTCCACATATTACAATTCCCACTGGTAAAATAGATAATATGCCTATTGGTACAATGATCATTGGTAATCATTTTAATGAAGGAAAAATAATACAAATAGCAAAAGAACTAGAAGATGATACAAACTGAAATAAAAACGAAGAGATTGATACTTAGAAAACCAAAAATGAGTGATTCTAACTATTTTGTGGATATATTTAATGATAAAAGTGCTACTCAATTTACGCATGTTCTTTATCCTTATACAACAAAAAAAGCTAGTGAATGGCTGAAAAAGAATATAAAAGAATTTGGTAAAATAAATTACAAATTTATGATTGTATTAAAGGATAATAAAGAAGTTATAGGAAATTGTAGCTTTGTTGGAATTGATAAAAGAGATAATAGAGGTAATGTTGGATATTTTCTGAATAAAAAATATCGAAATAAAGGTTATATGAGTGAAGCATGCTATGGCTTGCTTGAATTTGGATTTAAAAAACTAAAACTGAATTTTATTAATATTAATCATGTTAAAGGTAATAAAGCCTCAGAGCAGGTAATTAAAAAGATGGGAGCTAAATATATAGGAATAGAGCCTAAAGCTGTATTAACTTCTGATGGAAAATATAAAGATCATGTATTATATGGTGTTTTAAGAAACGACTGGATTAAAAAAAATAAATTAAAAAAATAAAGTTGCAAAGTAAAATTAATGATATTGAAAATAAATCAAATAAAAACTAAAAATGACAAAATTTACAAGTGATGTTGTTATTGGACTTGAGATTCATATAGAATTAAATACAAATACAAAGCTATTTTGTGCCTGTGCTACTAAGGGATCTGAAGAACCAAATACAAGAGTTTGCCCAATATGTTTAGGACATCCAGGAAGTAAACCAGTTTTAAACAAAAAAGTTGTTGAATATGCTATTAAATTAGGATTAGCACTAAATTGTGAAATTAATAAAGAACTAATTTTTTCTAGAAAAAGTTATTTTTATCCTGATTTAGCTAAAAATTATCAAATTACACAATATGAAAAACCATTATGTAAAAATGGAGAAGTAAAATTAAAAAATAATAAGAAAATAGGAATTACAAGAATACATATAGAAGAAGATCCAGCAGCATTAGTTCATCCCAATAGCATTCATGGAAGTAATTATGTTCTTATCGATTATAATAGATCAGGTAATCCTTTATGTGAAATTGTTACAGAACCCGATATGACTTCAGCTGAAGAAGCACGAGAATTCATGAATAAATTAATAACAATTTTAGAATATTTAGAAATTTTTGATATTAATGCTATAATTAAAGCTGATGCAAATGTTTCGATTAAAGATTCAGGATATATTAGAAGTGAAATAAAGAACATAACTGGCTTTAAAGAGATTGAAAGAGCATTAAATTATGAGATACAAAGACAAAAAAATGTAGTTTTAAATGGTGAAAAATTAATACAAGATACAAGAAGTTGGGATGCTGATAAAGGAATAAGTACACGATTACGAACAAAAGAAACTGAAGATGATTATGGGTACATTATAGATCCTGATTTAGTAATTACAGACATTACTGAGAACATGATTAATGATATAAAGAATAATATGCCTGAACTTGCTGATGAGAAATTAGAAAAATTTAAAGAACATGGAATTGCAGATGATAATGCAGAAATTATTTCTAAAAATAAAGATTTAGCAAAAATATATGAAATAATTGTAAAAGAAGTTGATGCAACAAAAGTTTCAAAATGGGCAAGAAGAGATTTAATGAAGGCTGTTAATTATCACAAGAAAGATATTTCTAGCTTAAATGTTGATAAAATTGCACCTAAATTTATTAAAGTTTTAAAATCAGAATTATCACAAGAAATAACACCAAAAATATCATTTTTATTAACATCAAATATTGTTGAAAATGAAGATTTTGATATTGAAAATGAAATAAATAAAAACAAAAGTATTGGTGATGATAATCAAATTGAAACATTTGTTAAAGAAGTAATTAGTGAGCAGAGCGATAATGTTGAAAAATATAAATCTGGAGAAGATAAAATTATTAACTTTTTAGTTGGACAAGTTATGCGGAAAAGTAATGGAAAAGCTAATCCTGGAAAGATTAAAGAAATTTTTATGAAGCTAATATAATATTATTAATCACAATTCTTAATTATTTTATTAAATTTATATCTTTAAGTATGCGCTCTTCAAAAGTTGTTGTTGTTTCACCTTCGATTTTTTCTATAGATAAAGTATGAATTAATTCCTTAATTAAATTTCTTTCTTGATCAAGATTAATATTTTCTATTTTTATTTGACCAAGATGTTCATTGATTATTTCATCTTCAATTAAATCTGAGGAATAAGCTTTTTTAATTTCTTGGAAATCAGAAGATGTTACAGTTGAAGTATTTTTCATTACAAAATAGGCTCCTTTTTGATAAATAAAAGAAATGATTGTTTTTAAGTCAATATCAGTTATTTTCCCTAATTTTAATTTTCCAGATAATCTTAATAAAACAATTTTATCAGAGAAATCTTTATTAGAAATCGTATGTCTTAATTCATTATTTATTTGTTCAGGTGTAAAATTATTGCAATCTACTTCAATATTCTCAATTGATTTTAATTGAATTTTATGTGGTATTATTTTACCATTATCATAAATATAATAAGAACCATGTTTTAATTTTTGAAGTTCTGAAAAAGAGTTAGGAAATACTGGGCCAGGGTATATTACATTTTTATATCCTTCAATATTTTTATGTTCAACAATATGTACATGACCCCCTGCATAATAATCAAAATTCTTAGGTAATAAAGAGATTGGTGAAGATTCCATTTTTTGCATATCAGATGGTTTTAATTCATCTAAAGCAGAATGAAATAAAAAAATTTTAAAACCTTCAACATCCAAATTAGAAAAGTCAAGTTGTTCATAGTAGCTTTTTTCTAGCATATTTTTTTTACCAAGCATTCCTGTTAACATAACATTAGTCTTTGGGTCAATAGTAAATTGAAGTTGTATTTTACCTTCTGGTAATTTTTTTGCTTTAACCACATTAATCAATAAATCAGCTTGTTCAAGTACATCAAGCATTGTTTTTCCTGTTGGTGAGAAATCATGACTTCCTGGAATAATATATACTGGAATTTTAGCTATTTTAAGATTTTTTAATTGTTTTACTGTTTCTTTAATATAATCTATATTAGGTAAAGATGTATTAAATAAATCACCAGCAATAATCACAAAATCTACATTTTCAGTAATAGAGTTATCAATTACTTTTTCAAAAGATTTCATTCCTAATTCAGACATAGCTGGTTCACGCCAGCCTCCTAAATGTACATCAGCCATATGAGTGAATTTCATATTTTAAAGAAAAATAAACATCATTTAATAGTTTTATGGAAGCGATTATAGTAATCAACAACTAGCTCTTTTGCGTGAAAAGCAGTTTTAATTGATTTAACCTCTTCTAATGAGAAAAATTTTGCTTTTACACCTTCTAAAATAGGATAGTTAGATATGTCAAAGGATAAATCAATAATTCTAAACATATGAACATCATAACCACCATAAGGAAAATTACCGTAATATTGAATATTGGTTATATCAGTATTATAATTTAACTCTTCTTTTAATTCTCGTAATATTGCTTGTAGTGGTGTTTCATTTTTTTCAATAGAACCACCAAAAGTTCCCCAGCAATTTGCAAATAAAACATTTTTATCACGTAATTGCAATAATATTTTCTTAGAACTGTTTTCAATTAAAACACCACATGTTCCATATTTTCTTTTTGGTATTCTTACTTTATTTACAAAAGTATTTTGTTTGTTTTTAATCATGATAATTAAATATTATTAGCACTAATATTAATAACTATAGTAATAATTATTATTATTAATTTAATAATAATATATTAGTATTAATAATCTGAATTTTATAAAATTACTAAAATAATAATGTAAATTATTTCATTAAAATCTCAAGTGCAGCAGAATATGCAGGTCTTGCTATGAAAACCCCTAACATTAAGCCAGATAAAGTTGTTATTGCGAAACCCATTAGTAATCCTGCACCTGCAAAAATCAAAGGTATCATCGCAGCTGCTGTTGTAAAAAAAGCAACCATTATTATTGAAAATGCACGTTTTATTTTTTGAAGCCAAGTTAAAGAATCAACACCTTTTTTAAGAGTTTCATCAGAAATAATAATAAGATGATCTACCCCAGTACCAATTGCTATAATAATACCTGCAATAGATGCTAAATCTAAGTTCCATCCAATAATTGCTGCAAATCCTAATATAAGAATTAATTCTGCTATTAAAGTAAAACCAATTGACAAAACTACAATTAATTTTTTGAAAACAAGAAATATTATAAGCATAACAGCTACTAATGCTACAATACCAACCAATATAGCATTGTTTAAGAATTCTTGTCCTAATGAAGGAGAAATTGTATCTGTTTTAATTATTTCTAATGTAACCGGCAATGAACCTGTTATTAGTATAGTTTGCAATCTTTTCATTTCATTTAATGCATCAAGTCTTGCTTCTTCTTGATTTCTTCCGCTTCCAGAACCTGTTATCTGTATATCAGTAACTGCCCTACCTTTTAAATCTGCCCCTATATTTAATGATTCAATAAAAGAATCATCAAGATAGAAATCTAATTGCTCACTAAGATATTGATTGTCCCTTGGAAGAGGATTTCCTTGCTCATCTACTGTTAAGACTGTTAATCTGTCAGTTACTCTTGCTTGTCTTTCTGCTGCTTCAGTAGATAAAACTATACCAAAATAAAATCTACATACCCATGTGCCATTTTGTTGTGAATTACATCCATGTCTTGGATCAATTCCTGAACGATCAGCTGTTCGCATTACAGTACGAATATCTTGTCCACCAGAGAAAACAATATCATTACCTATTTTTGCTTCAAATTTTCCCTGTTGTGAGACTAATGACTTAACTTCTTCTTGGTTTGCACCAGGTATTTCTACTAATATATAACGAACACCTGCTAAATCTATTGTTTCTGTTACTTTTATATCTGATAAACCATAAATATTTAGGCGTTGCTTTAAACTCAACAAAAGAATATCAAAATCTTCAAAAGAAATTTCTTCAGTAGGTTTAAGAATAACTCTAGTTCCACCTGCAAGATCTAGTCCTTTTCTAATATTTGAACCTGCAACCTCTCTGACTTGTATTCCAATCTCTTGTACACCTATTATGTTTTCAACAGTCTTATTGACAGTTATTTCCCTTTCTACAGTTACATTTACAAGCGTTTCAGAAGCTTCATCATAAACTTCTTCAGTCACATTAGATAATATTGTTTCTAACTCAGGTAATGTGATTATATCAATTTCAGGTAATAAATCTAAAATATAAGTTTGTTTATTCGTTACTATTCTAACTGTATCATAAGGTTCCATTAAATTAATTTCATCAAGTATAGATGCAAAATCATCTAAGTCATTTATTTTTTTACCCAACATTGAAGTAATAACTTCTCTATTTCTGGGTGCAGTATTTGGATCTGGTGAATTCATACCTGCAATATGTGCAGAACTATTAATAGCTATATGAGATATTGAAACACCTTTTGCATTAAAGCTAGGATTAATAGCAGCAATAGAAAATACTAGAAAAACAAGTAACAGAATTACTTTCCAATTTGTTAATAATTTTTTTAATTTTTGATTCATTCTTTATTACCTTTTTTCTCTAAATACCATCTTAAGATTCCTGTATTTTGTGCCCATGTATTCATTTGATCAACTAAAATTCCTATAAATAAAATTAACATAATTTGCTGAATAACGCCTGATGAAGCAACAAATAATGCTATACTTATTGCAACTAAAGTAGTACAACTCATTAAAATACCTGTTTTAAAAGCAGAGGCAATTCTATCAAGTACTGTCCCTTCAGTTCTTTTAAGTACACGTGTTGTTAGTAAAATATTTGTATCAACTGAATATCCAATAAGCATTAACAAAGCTGCAAGACTTGCAGTTGAAAAAGTTAAACCAAACAAATTAACTATAGCTATAGTTATTATGATATCAGAAAACGCTGCAGCAATTACTGCTAAACTTGGAATAAATGATTTAAATGTTATAGTAACAATTAACCCCATTAGTAAAAATGAAAATACTAATGCAATCATTGCTTGATTAAAAAAAGATTGACTAATTGCTGCACCTACACCTTCTAATGAATAATTTTCAAAAGGGACATAACTTCTAACAGACTCTTTTAGTGAGTCTATACCTTCATCATCACTTATGTCTAAATCTGACTCGATAATAGTGCCTATAACTCTTGCACCTGAATATATGTTACGTACATTTGTTATATGTCCTTCTAAGGCCAAATGAGATTGCAAGTCAATAATATCAATTTCACCTATTTCAATTGTTAATGAAATCCCACCTTTAAGTGTAATATCTTTATTTATGAAGTCACCAGTTGTAGCAGTTTGATAAGATATTTGAGCAATGGCCAATAACAAGAATATGAAAGGTATTATTAATATAATTTTATAATGCTCTAAATATAATTTTTGAAAGGGATTTGTTATTTTTTTTTTAATAACTGCTTCAGTTGTTTTATCTTGATTTGTGTTATTTGTAAAAACTGAAGTTTTTTTCTTTTTCAATCTTTTTTCTGCTCTTTTAGTCATTTTGTAAAGATAATATAGCCTCAGCTAAATCTCCATTTGAATTTTCAATTGATTTTTTTGCTGTTTCATAATCAACAGAAGCTTGTTCCATTACTGTTTTTATATCTTCTTCATTAATTGAAGGTTTAGTATCTAATGGTTGCTCAATAGGTTCACCTGTAACTTGATAACTTTCTTGCCCCATCATATTGACTTTTGAAACTTGCGGGTTTTCAAATATTAACATTTTATCACTTGTTTTAATTATAACTTGTACAGCATCTAAATCATTCTGTGAAACACCCATACGTTTCATCATTTGCTTCATTTGACGTGGATTTACACCTGGTAACATTTTTTTAAAACTCCATTATTAATTAAGCCCTAAAATTGAATACCCAAACAAATGCAAACCAATTACAATCATAACAACAATTGCTATAATTATTAAAACACTTGCAGGTTTAATTTTAAACTTACTTTTAGATTCATCAAAATAACGTGTAATACCAGCGCCTGACATAGGCATATTGATTTTATTGTCTTTTGCCATTTTTTTCTCTTATTAAACATAAAAAATATAGGGAGTGATAAGCCACCTTCTGTAGGATGCTTTTTGCACATTAATGCTGATCATCCTTGCTAGCATTTAACTTAGCCTCATATGAGTTGCACTGGCAGGGGCTCGCCGTTTCAACTTACCTTATTGACGTCGACTGTTTATATAATGTCACCATTATTTTACAGTTTTCATTCCATTAAATAAGGCAGTACGTTTCTGGGCGGTTGCCTTCCATTTCTGGAACTTATCTTACGATAAGCAACCTAACTTAGTGGGTGGACTTTCCTCAGTTTACCGAAAGCTAACTCATCCCCCTATGGTAACGAAGAAACATGGACTATTTATAAATGTTATTCCTAAAAAAAACATTAAAATTAATGCAAAAGGAAAATAATTACTAATAAAAGCATTTTGAAAATAATAGATTATTAATTTAATCCAAATGAATCTGTGAATTCAATAATCATTTTATATTTGTTTAAGTATTCAAAACCTTGAGGAGTTATGCTGTATGTTTTACCGTTAGGAGTATTTGATTCTGTAATAAATCCATTAGTGATTAATTCATCAAGGTATTCATTCATCATTTTATGTGATAAATTTGATTTATACAATATATGCGTTGGCTTAATAGTACCATTCTTATTTGAGATAGCCTTTAGAATATCATATATTATTTCTAGCCGATTTCGTTTTCTCATTTTTTTAGTATAGGAATTAGATTTGATAAAATTAAAAGATAAGCAACCAATTTTAGACTATGCCAAATTACATATATAATAGCTGAAATATCTGATTCCATAGTGAATAATATAAGCAAGTCACCAATAAAAAGCAATGCAAAAGCAATAGATATTGATGCTGTATGATAATTTTTATTATTTAAATAATTCTTAAAATAAAATGCAAAAATATATACAATTAAAATAGATGAAAGTATAAAATAGACACGAGGGAAGCTGTGATTAAACAAAAAAGGAATTGAACCTAATAAAATAAGCAATGAATATAACTTAAAACTTTTTACTTTAAAAGTCATGTAAACTAATGTAATAAGACCTAAAAGATATAGCATTAAGTGCAAAGAAACTTGGAATGAATACCAAGCCAAAGGGTCCCAGTTTGTGATCTCGCATAAAGGTTCATGTAAATTAAAACAGTTACCGATATTAAAGATTGCTAAAATAATATATGAAAATGCAATAAATAGAAATCCAAAACCAAGCATTTTTGATGTTGAAGACTTAGTTAATTTATATATTTTAAACGCTAACACACTTAATAATATAGTAACTAATGCGAATATAGATTCTGCAAGTGCATCATACCCTAAAAACCATGACGGAACATTATACATTTATTATATACATTATCTAAACTATTTAAATATTATGGATTTATTTTCTAGAATTGATATGAATAAGGTATTAATAAAAGAATATGAATGTAATATTAGTCAAAGATTATTTATATAAAATAATAGCAAGCACGAGGTGATTTATATGTTATTCAAAGATAAACTAGGAAACATTTTAGTGCCTGAAGAAGTTGATGAATTATCAGCTTGGGAAATTGAAGATCTAGGAATACACATTGATGAAGAATGGAGCAGCATTTAATTATTATTCATTTTTAATAATATTAATATCATATATAAGATATAAATTTTATAAAATGTAACTAAAGGCATAGTTAATTAGCATTTTATCATTTCATTAAATAAAAAACCCTTTAATTCAGCATCTTTTAGACCAATAGAAAACCCACCTATTGTCTCTTTTAAATCTTCCAGGGAAAAAAAATACCACCCCTTTCCCTGGAATTTTATTCCTACCCATCCCTCACAACCAAATTGAAAGCAAAAAGTTCTAAGATCATCAATTTCTTGTTTAGAAAAATATTTTCGCTCACCATTAAAAGATTTAACTTCAATAGCTATTTTACGTAAAGAATTACCAGCTATTAAATCAGGGCACGGATATTTGCTTGAACCTGAGCCTGCTGCACGAAAAGAAGCCCATCCTGAAGAATGAAATTTATGAATAAGCTCTCGCTCAGCAGTTGTTCCCTTTTGTTTTTTATTCATTCTTAAATACTAGTTATTTGCATTTATTAAAGTTTCTAGAATATATGTCCAATGAAAATATTTAAAAAGAAAAGAAATAAATAATGAAATATGTCAATATCGAAATCTTCAAGAGTATTGCCGCTTGCAACTATGGAAAATATTATGGTAGAGGCTGGAGCACAAAGAGTAAGTGAAGATGCAAAAAAAGAATTAAAACGAATTTTAGAGGATTATGCATTAGAAATTGCGAAAAAATCTATAAATTATGCAAAACATGCAGGAAGAAAAACAATTAAAAGTGATGACATCAAACTTGCTTTAAAGAAATAATTATAAAAATTACATAATTCTTACGACAAATAAATTCATACTTTTATTTTCATGAAATCATATCCAGCATAACTTTCTGGAAAAATATCTTTTGCTTCTTCTTCAAGTTCTGAAGAATCTTTATAGCGTTGACTAAAATGCATCATAACTAATTTTTTAACATTTGCTTGATGAGCGATCTGGGCAGCTTGCTTAACAGTCATATGATTATGTAATTCACTTTTTTCAATATGTTTATCAAGATAGGTTGCTTCGCATATTAATAAATCAGAATTATTTGCTAACAATAAGCAGTTCTTAATATAAGAAGTATCCATGATAAAAGAAATAATTTTACCTGTAACTTTATATGTTAAATCTTTAGCTAAATAAGTTTTCCCATTAAGTTTTATATTTTCCCCATTTTGTAGCTTACCCAATAAAGGTCCATTAGGAATTCCTAATTTCTGCGTTTTAGATAGAGATATGCGCAATCGATCTTTTTCAACAAAACGATAACCTAAAGTAGGGATTCCATGTTCTAAATATATTGCTTGAAGATAATAATCCTCACATTCATAAAATGTTTCAAGTGATTTAGGTGAGATTTCAATAACCTTTATGTTTAGCTTAGAAATATTTCCAAAATATGTAGAATTCATAAGCATTTCAAATCTTTTTTTAGTTTCAACTGGTCCATAAATTTCAATTGTTGAACCTTCTGTGTTGTTTGAAATTGTTTGGATTAAGCCTAAAAGTCCACCCACATGATCACCATGCCAATGACTAATCAAAATTTTTTTCACTTTATTACGGTTTATTCCAGAAATATTCATTTGACGTTGTGTTCCTTCACCACAATCAATTAAGATACCTTCCCCATTATATTCTAAATAAAAGCTAGTTACATTTCTTTCTTTAGTTGGTACCATGCAAGATGTACCTAATAATGTTACTTGAATCATATAATATCTTAACATAAACTTATTTAAAAACTTTTATAAATCGTGTTAACACTTTGAATAAAATGCCTAAAAAGAAAACTTCTAATAAAAAAGATAGTAAAAGTAAAGAAAAAGTTGGAGAAGCAAGGAAAAAAAATGATAAGATAGAAGCATTTTTCTTAAGAGATAGCATAATAACTGAATGTTCTAATGAAGCTAGAAATCTATATGAAAAGTCAAGATATGGTACACTTTTAGATGATGGAAGAGTCCAATTGACACTTATTGAAGGATATTATCTTTTAGAAAAAGAAAAAATAATACTTATACAAAATAAAAAAATATTAAAATTAGATGAATTTTTAAGAAAATGCATAAAGCTTGAAAAAAATTTCTGGATAAGATATGTAGTTTTTAATGATTTTAGAAATAGAGGTTACATCATCAAGACAGCATTAAAATTTGGTGCTGATTTTAGAGTGTATGACAAAGGAGTAAAACCAGGAGAGGATCATGCTAGATGGATTATTTATCCAGTAAAAGAAACAGATTCGTTGACATGGTATGGATTTGCTGCTAAAAATCGTGTAGCGCATTCAACAAAAAAAAGATTATTAATTGGTGTTGTTGATGAGGAAAATTCAGTAACATACTATGAAATAAAATGGATCAGGCCTTAATTAATGAATTTAAAAAAAACATAAAAGTACTAGTTAAGATATTCTTAAAATTTATTGATATGTATTCACATGATAATGATAATTTAGAAAAAGCGTGGCCTGCATTCAATAAATTCATACAAGATTTTAATATTAAATATCCTGCAATAGAAATAACATTAGAAAATGAAGATTTTACAAAAGATGATTTAAAAATATTAATAAATAATTATTCAACTAAAGAAGAGATTGTAACAAAATTTAAATTTAATTTTCCGACAATAATTAAAAATAATGCTAATTTTAATAAATTACAATTTTTTGTTAATTATAAACAAATGAATGATCCAATAAATTATAATCTTGATCTTCTTGCTGCATTGGCTACAGAATATGATGTTAAAGACGGAAAATTAGTATTGCCAGAAGAACTAGAGAAATTATCATTAGAGCTAGGTGAATCATTTAGTGCTACAGATCAAGGATTTGCAAATAAATAAGATATAGACTCAATATATATAACTACTAAAGCAATAAAAATATAAACTATCTTTTTTTATTAAATATAATGTCAGAACAACAAATAATATCTTTTCTAAAACAGAATGGTCCGAGTACTCCTGCTCAGTTTGGTAAATTTATGGGAATTACACAATTATTCGCATCAGCAATGTTAGGAGAATTATCTTCAACTAAAAAAATTAAAATAAGTGCTTTAAAAATAGGAGGAGGTTCTCCATTATATTATCTTATTGAAGATCAAGAAAAACTACAGAATTTTGCAAATAATCTTAATTCTAAAGATAGGCAAGCATATGATTTATTAAAAGAAAAAAAAGTATTAAGGGATTCTAAACAAACACCAATAACAAGAATCTCTCTTAGAGCAATAAAAGATTTTGCTGTTCCATTAAATATTATTAGAAATAATAATAAAGAAATATTTTGGAAGTGGTATCTTTTAAGTGATAAAGAAGCTGAGCAAATAATAAAAAGTATTTTTGAAAGTGAAAATATCGGTGAAATTAATAATAATAGACAAAATAATGAGATAAATACGAGTGTTGACAAAGAGCAAAAGAATGAAATTAAAGAAGAAGTAAAAAAACAAGAAGTACAAGAAAAACAAGAAGCATTAAATGAAAATAAACAGAAAATTGATAACGTAACCAAAACAAAGAATGAAGATCTCAAAAATAAAACTAAAATTATAAAATCAGATTCAAAGATAACTGATTTTAATAATAGTGAAATAAGTGATAAAAATCAAGAGTTTTTAACCATATGCAAAACAAATTTTGGAAAGAAAGTAATTGAATATTTTAGTAATAAAAATATAAAAATAATACGCTATGAACAAATTAAAAAGAATAAAGAGTATTCTTTAATAACAAGTGTTCCATCAAGTATAGGTGAATCTAAATATTATTGCAGAATTATAGATAAAAAAAGAATAACAGAGAGTGAACTTGCATTATCACTAATTGAAGGACAACATAATAAACTACCTTCATTACTCGTAACAAATGGCGAATTAAGTAAAAAAGCAAAAGAACAAAAAGAAATAATATTTAAGGATTTATCTGTTATTAATATTTAGTATAAAATTATAGAGAGTAAATGATATAATAATAAATACCAATAAAATGTTAAAATGGGAATTGCATTAAAAGAATTAATTACTGGAAAAGAGATTGACATTAAATCACTCAGTGGAAAAATTATATGTATTGATGCGCCTATGATACTATATCAATTTCTAACAACCATAAGACAAGCAGATGGTAATTACTTTACAGATCAAGAAGGGAGAGTTACATCACATTTAATTGGAATCAATTCTAGAATTGGAAAATTGCTGCAATATGGTCTTAAGTTAATATTTGTTTTTGATGGGAAATCACCTGAATTAAAATATAAAGAACAACAAAAACGAAAAGATGCAAAAAAAGAAGCTGAAGCTAAATATAAAATAGCTATGGAAACTAAAGATTTTAGCGCTATGAGAAAATATGCTGCACGAAATGTAAGAGTAACTACTGAAATTATAAGTGAAACAAAGGAATTAGTTGAAGCATTTGGAATTCCAGTTATTGATGCCCCTAGTGAAGCAGAAGCCCAGTCTAGTTATATGGTTAAAAAAGGAGATGCATATGCCGTAGCTACACAAGATGCAGACACATTAATGTTTGGTTGCAATAAAGTAATAAGGAATTTATCATTGGTTGGAAAACATAAAAAAAATAATAAACTTGATTATCAGACATATAAACCTGAAATTATTGAGATTAGTGAAGTATTAAATCATTTAGGAATTGATCAAGAGCAATTTATTCTTTTATCAATTTTAATTGGAACTGACTTTAATCCAGGTGGAATAAAAGGGATAGGTCCAAAAAATGCATTAAAATTAGTTAAAGAAAACAAAACAAAAGATAAACTTATTGAAGAATTAAAAGAGAAGATTGAATTTGACTTTGAAGAAGTATATCAAACTATAAAAAATGTGCCAGTTACTAATAATTATAAACTTGAATGGAAAAAACCTGATCCAAAAAAAGTATATCAAATTCTAGTCGAAAAACATAATTTCTCAGAAGAGCGAGTAAATAAAGTGCTTGAGCAATTAAATGAACAAGCAGAATCTAAAAAGCAAAAAAGTTTAGGAGAATTTATATGAAATATATATTATTTGATATTGATGGAACATTAGTTGATGGTTGGAAGTCAGGACATGCTGAATCTTTTAATATTGCAATTGAGAAAGTGTTTAATATAAAAATAGATGTAAGAAAAACTTCAGTCCCTGGGATGGTCGATAAAGAAATTATCTATAAAGCATTAATAAAAAAAAGAATTTGTAAGGATGAAATATTAAAGAAAATTAATAAAATTATAAATTATGCAATAATTGAATATAAGAATGTGAAAAAGATTGTTCCGACATACCCTAGTGTTAAAAAAACTTTAGAAATCTTAAAAAAGAATTATTTATTAGGGCTATCAACTGGTAATGTTAAGAAAATTGCTTTTGCCAAATTAGCAATACCTAAACTTGAAAAATATTTTTCATTTGGAGGTTTTGGTGATGATGGATTTACAAGAAAAGAAGTATTTGCTAAAGGTAAAAAAAGAGCTGAAAATTTAGGCGGTACTATTGGATTTGTTGTTGGAGATACACCTAGTGATATTGAAAGTGGAAAAGCAAATGGACTAATAACAATTGGTGTTAAAACAAATTATGATAAATTAGATGCTGATTATATGGTTGATGATTTCAAAGAAATTGTAGATATTGTTGAAAAATACTAAAATGAAACCATTAAAATTAAAAGAAATCTTAGCAAAGAAATTAACTAAAAAAGAAATGGAATTTCTTACAAGTAGTTTTGATATAGTAGGAGATATTGTAATAATTGAAATAAAGCAAGAATTATTAAAAAAAGAAAAAATAATTGGTGAAGCAATATTACTAATGCATAAAAATATTACAACCGTATGTAAGCGAGCTGGGCTTCATTCTGGTAAATATAGAACACAAAAATTAAAAATTATCGCAGGTAAAAGAACAAAAGAGACAATTCATAAAGAAAGTGGATGTAGAATAAAATTACATGTTGAAAAATGTTATTTCTCAGTAAGATCTGGAACAGAAAGATTAAGAATAGCATCATTAATAAAATCAAATGAAGATATTTTAGTAATGTTCTCAGGCGTTGCTCCGTTTATTTGTGTCATTGGGAAAAATTCAAAATATAATGCTATGACTGGAATAGAACTTAATCCTGTAGCACATAAATATGCATTAGAAAATGTGATACAAAATAAAATAAAAAATACAACTCTAATTAATGGTGATGTAAGAAAAGAAGTTTTTAATCTAAAAAAAAAATATAACAGAATTATTATGCCACTACCAAGAACAGCAGAAGAATTCCTAGATAGTGCGTTAGTTGTTGCAAAAAAAGGGACATTAATCCATTTATATGGATTCTTGAATGAAAATGAATTTGAGGAATATAAAGTAAAAATTATTCAGATATGTAAAAATAATGGTTTTAAAATAAAAATATTAGGAATTGTAAAATGCGGTCAATTCTCACCAAAAGTTTTTAGAATCTGTGTTGATTTTCAAATAGTATGAATAATAATTATAAATTTGCTGTGATAGGAAACCCCATTAGCCATAGTAGATCTCCTGAGATATTTGAATTATTTGCAAAACAAACTGGAATTAAATTAGTATATACAAAAATCCCTGCTCATGATTTTAAAAGTTATGCAAATGAATTAAAAAGAGAAAATTATGATGGATTAAATGTTACTATTCCTTTCAAAGAAGAAGCTTTTGAATACTGTGACATATTAAGTGAAGATGCTAAAAAAGCTAATAGTGTTAATACCATTCACTTTGATAGTAAAATAATAGGTTATACTACAGATGGTAAAGGCTTTGTCAAAGATTTAGAGAATAATGATTTTTATTCAGAAAATAAAAGAATTTTAATAATTGGGGCTGGTGGTTCTGCGAGGAGTATAGTAACTTCATTGATTCAACAAAATCCTGAGCAAATAGTTATAACAAATAGAAATATAGCACGTTTAAGTGATTTTGCTAGAAGAATTGGATCAGATATAGTTACAGTTCATGATATTCATAACTTAGGTAAAGATTATGATTTAGTTGTTAATGCTACACCTACTAGTCTTAATGACGAATTACCTGGAATAAATAGTGAAGTAGTTGAAGGGAGTTTATGTTATGACTTAGCATATTCATATAGTCGCACAAAATTCTGTACTTGGAGTGAACAAAATAAAGCTAAAAAATCAATTGATGGATTAGGAATGCTTGTTGAACAAGCGGCAGAAAGTTTTAGAATATGGACTGGTTGTAAAGTTTCTACTCAAGAGATTATTAAAACTATGAAACAATATATAAGATAATATTCTTATTCTTAAAATTAAATATAAGATTTCAATAGATCAATTCACATGCTCATAGGTTACATCTGTAAGCGAGTGCACGCTATACATACTAGCATTTAAGCTATGCATAAAGCATAGCGAAATAAACCAAGAAAAATATTTAAAAAATTATTGTTCTAAAGATCAATTCACATGCTCAGAAGTTACTCTTTGCGGTCATTGGCTTTCGCCTCTCATGGTGTTCACATCTTCATTGCATCATGTGTGATCTATGTTTTAATTCACTAATTTTTTTCTATTTATAATTATTTCAGAAATTTCCATTGATTTAGGTAATTTTAGGAATGAAAAAATTAAATTTGCAATCTCATTTGCAGGCATTAAATCTTCTTGTTTTAAATTAGTTTTAGCTTTAATGTGAAAATTTGATTGAAAACCTCCAGGATGAACTCCTAGAACTCTTACTTTTTTTTGTTTCATTTGGAGTTGTAAAGAACGGATAAATCCTAATACTGCATGTTTTGTTGAAGCATAAACAGAACTATCAAAACCACCTTGAAAAGATGCTGTTGAGCCTATGAAAATTATGTCTCCTGAATTTTTTTCAATTATTCGAGTTAAGGAATTGGTAAGTTTAATATGAGAAATAATATTAACAGAAAAATCATTATCTATTTCAGATTCTTTTATTTTGCCAGATTCAGCCCAATGAGCAAGACCTGAATTTAATATTAAGACATCGGCATCACTATGTTTTAATTTTAATATTCTTATAGAATTCTTTAGGCTTAATTCTTTTGATAAATCTGTTTTTATATGAATGATCCCTTTTAAATTTGGCTTGGTTCTTGATAAATTTACAACTTTAATATCGTTTTCTAGAAATAATTTAGATAAAGAGTATCCCAATCCACTGCTTCCACCTGTGATAATTACTTTTTTCATTTTTAATTCTTAGTTACAGTTATTATTTGAAATTATTATTTAAAATTATTATTTGACATTTCAAATAATTTGCTAATGTTTAATTCAAAAGATGCAACTGGGTAATCTATAGAGAAATTAGATAATATCTTTGGATTCATTTCACCTATTATCCCTATATTTTTTCCATTTATTTTTATTAAACCTGCTCTTCCATCAATAAATTGATTACTATTAAATTCTTGTAAATCATATTTAATTTCGAGGTTTGAGAAAATGTAATCTAAAACTTGTTTTATCTTGGTAAAGTCAGTTTTGTCTTCACAAATTGCAACAGAAAGATTTAACTCTTCAAGAATACCTGTTTCTTCAGATGAAGATTTTGTAAATACAATTCCTGAATCAAAAATATTTTGAGGGTATTCATTATGCTTATTTTTTGATAAAACATCAAGCAAAGAACACATAATACTATTTCTAACGCAATCAAATCCTTCAGATAAAGAATTTGAGAGCATAATAGGTTCATCATAATCAAATTTGCTTTTAATAATATCACTACTGGAGATATTATAAGTGTATAATTCTGTAAATTTAAGACCTATCAATAAATCAGAAATAATTTTTACAAAAATTGATAAATTATTCTCACTACCAACAGTTGCTACTTTAGGAATAACTTCCTTGAAGTTTTCATATCCATAAGCAATTGCTATATCTTCTACTAAATCAATTTGATGCAAGACATCCGATCTATAACATGGAACTAATATATTTTTACCATCCCATCCATAACCCATTTTTTCAAGTAATGATATTGCTTGTTTTTGTGATAAATTTAATCCTAATCGTTTATTAGCATATTCTGTATCTAACTTTATTTTTTCAGGTTCTAGAATAGGTGAAATAATATTTTTATCTGGATATTTTAAGTTTAATGAATAAATTTCACCATCCATATCAGCTAAAGCTGTAACAATCATATTAAGACATTTTGCAAGAACATCATAATCAAACCCAGAACATTCAATAAACACATCTTTTGTCTCTAAAGAAACTTTACCAACATCATGTGAATTAATAATAGGTGGCATGGATAATATTTTATTATTTGCATCCTTGAAAAAAGGAAATTTAGAAAATCCTTCTAATAAATGTCCATAATCTCTACCAGTAGGATGCTGACTTAATATTTGTAATCCTGTCATTTCATGTTTTGATTCTAACGGTAAAAATTTGATCTTGGTTGGATCCTCTGCAAAATAAGTTACTGGAAAAGTTATTTTTTCCATAGGATATACTCCTATTGCAACTTTTTTTCTATTTCTTCCATAACTAACATGTAATTTTTCTTGAATTTGAATAACTTCACGAATTTTTTCATCATCAAATTTTAAATTTTTTACAATAGCACAAGCTGTATAAGGACGAACTTTAGAAACAGATTTATCAATAATAATGGACTCTTTAGATTTTAATACATTATATTTTTTTAATCCTTTATTAGCACCTATAAAAGATGAAAATGCTCTCGCAAAACCTTGTTCAGATAACATATCAGGTCTATTAGGAAATATTTCCACATTAATTTGATCTCCTTCAATACTCTCTAAATCAGTACCTAACATACTTATACGATCCTTTAGTTCATCTAATGGTAGTTTTTTACCTACTAATTTCTCAAATACATTTTTGTTTAATGTTACAGTTGGCATTTTATTTCAATTTATTTAGTTTAATTTTTTTATTTGTTTTTTTGATATATATTTAATGTACTATTTTTTTATTTTTTATTTTAATTACTTCCAAATTTTTACTTCTTTTATAGTTTTAATATCATTATCATATAATTTACGAATATCATCAAATCCATAATATTGCATAATTCCACGTTCTAAGCCTTGCCCCCAAGCTAAAACTGGGCATTCAAAACCAAGTAATGGTTTTACAAGTTCCGGTCTAAATATACCTGCTCCCCCCAATTCAATCCATTCTTTTTTTACTGGGTGCCACACATCAACTTCTAAAGATGGTTCAGTATATGGAAAATGACCTGGACGCATACGTACTTTCTCAAAACCTAATTTTGTATAAAACTCCTTAAGATAACCTTTAAGATGCTGTAAAGTTGCATCAGGATCAATTACAATTCCTTCAACTTGATGGAATTCAAAAAGATGTTTCCATGTAAGTGATTCGTTTCTAAAAACTTTATTTACTGAAAAAAATTTAGCTGGCAAATCTTCTTTCTTTAATGAAGCTATTGTTTTTGCTGATAATACTGTTGTATGAGTTCTTAACAAATTAATAGAGGCTTCTTGTTCACTCCATTTACCTCCCCAACCTTTACTTCCTGTATCTCCGCCAGATTCATGGGCATCTTTTATTTTATTTTTAAGTTTTAAAGGGAGTTTAGCTTTTGCAGGGTCTTTTATGTAAAAAGTGTCTTGTTCTGTTCTTGCTGGATGATCTTGTGGAACAAATAAAGCATCTAAATCCCAAAAAGCTGATTGAATTAAATTACCTTCCATCTCTTTAAAACCTAATTCTAACCACACTTTTTTAATGTAATCCATTGACTGTTTTACAAAATGTCTTTTTCCCCCATAGATTTTTGGAACATTTATTTTAATATCATAATGTCTAAATTTACTATTTTTCCATGAGCCTGACTTAAGCATTTCATGCGTTAAAGTATCATTATATTTTATATCTAAAGCACTTTTATCCTTTAACAAAGAAACACCTGTAGAAGTTAATTTAATTGTTACTTGAGTGACATTATCAATTTTGATAATTTGTTTTCGTTTTACTAAATTATTAAAAGCAAATTTTTCTTCATCATTTAATAAACTAAGATTTAATGGAAATTTCTTTTTAAGAAAAATTTCTTCAAGACTTGGTTTTTCAATTAACTTTTTACCTTGCGGAGTTATTTTAACAAATAATTTTTTATCTCGGTTTTCAGTTATAATTCCTACTTTACTTTTTAGAACACCTATTGAAACACCAGCTTCTTGCTGTGAAATATCAGCGTTTACTTGAACTTCATCTAATAACGTAAATTCATCAGATAATGCTTTAAGAAAGCATATTTCAGGTAATCCTTTTTTACTATAAATTTTTCCATTAACATCAAGATTAATATAATCGAAATGTTTCTTTTTTATTTCAAGAATTTCTTTGTTAGAAAGCCATTGCAATGCACGCATTACTTCTACATCTTTAAGATTAGATTTCTTGATTAAATCTTCAAATGAAATCCCATCTTCAAGTAAAGGAAGAATCTTTCGCTCTAACGGGTGAAGTTTGTCAATTACCATTATTTAATTAAATTAGTAAAATCTTTATAAAAATTGTGTAGAAAAATAAAAATAATCAATGCAGTAATATGCATTAATTTTATTGGATAAAGCAACAAGTTAAATTATTTTGCTTTAACATCAACTTTTTTTAGTCCTTTCCAAGCAACTTCAAATAATGTTTGAAGAGCAGATGCAAAAAAAGGAGTATTTACCCATATACCAATATCATATGTAGGATGAACTTCTTCATCGTCCATTACCATAAAGATAAGTTCTTTTCCATCAACAATAGTAAATCTTGCTTTTGCATCTGTATGCTTTACTTCAGCTACTGATGAAATGTCTTTTACTGCTGACATGTTTTGCTTGGTTATAGGTGCTGCAATTCTAATTTTAACACCACGTTTTTTGAGTTTTTCAAAAACAGGTTTAAGACCTTCGATTTTACGCATTAAGCCCTGTGATGTTGTCATTATTTCGACAGTATCTTCTGCATTTCTGATTGTTAATTCAAGATGATTGTATAAATTATGTCTACCTTTCAAACTACCTGATAAATCAGTAGGTTCAACTAATTCAACTCCTTGTGAATGCAATGTATTTAATTCTTCAAGAAGTTCATTATCTTTTAAATCTTCAAGTCGTTTTATCTTTTCGTCAGCTTCTATTTTCATATTTTTCTTAACGCGCTCAACAACTTCAGAAGGAGAAATAGCAATATATTTGATAGGTTTTCCTAATTTCATAACGACAAAACCCTTCTTTTCTAAACTTTCAAGAACATCATAAGATCTTGAACGCGGAACATTTGCAATATCACTTAACTCACCAGCTGTAGAAACTCCTCTAGACAATAAAGCTGCCCAAATTTTAACCTCATAGAGATTTAATGAAAAAAAACGTCTTAATTTGTTTAAAAATTCCTCTTTGACAATCATTTTATACCTTCCCCCTCTTTTTTTATTGGGTTGTTGTCCCAACACAACAATAAAAAAAGTGTACTACTATTAATATGTTACGGTTTTTATCTATGTAACAGTTACTACGAATTATAATTATACTTTTTTTAACTCCAACAATGTGACAATACTAAACTATACTGTGAATTAGATTTATAAAAATTTAGATTATTCAATTTAGAATGTTAAATCATAAATGTTAAAAAATAGTATAGCAATAAGCTATAATAAAGTTTATTCCAAAAAAAGACTTATAACCATTCTAATTTGATAGTAATGTAAATAAATTATTTTTATTAAAAAACGCTAACTATCTATATACTTCATTAAGAAAAAGAAATAATTTTATATATGCTTGAACTTGAAATATAAAAATATGGTATCAGATCCTGCAATAAATGACCTTATCGAAGGAATTAGGATTCTTGGAGAATTTGTAAAGGGCATATTTCAAAATGAAATGGCATTATTCTTTGTTCTTCTTACAATATTAACAATAATGATATGGAACCTTGTTAGGATATTATTAAGCAGAGTTCCTGTTTTCAAAGGTAGTGAGCAAAATACTGTTAATTCCCAAGGAAATATTGTTGCTTGGTGCATTTCATTATTATCAGTTATTTCAATTGGATGGGGTTTTATAAAAGAACCTGGGAGTTCCGTAGATGCATTTATTTCAGCAATAACTGGGCCTTGGGGAGTATTAATTATTTTTGCTACTTGTGCATTCTTAGCATGGAGTATCTACTCAGGAATGCAAAACAGTGATAATATCACTAGGCTTTTATTTTCATTAACAATTGCAGGAGGATTATATTTTTACCTTATGTATAATATGGGAAGAACAAGTAGTGCATTTTTAATCTTAATTACAGGACTATTCATATTAATACCATTAGGATTATACCTCAATATTAAAGGAAATTAAATAAAATGGATATCGAAAGTATAATTGGAATTGCAGATTTAGTATTAGTTGTCTTAATTTTATTTCTAACATGGAAGTTTATTAGAAGAGGACATGGAAGACATGCAGAGAAAAATAGAATTAAGTATGAAAGACGAATGGAAGAAGAAAGAGAAAACATAATGAAAGAAGAAGCAAAATTAATCGAAACTATTCCTAAAATTGAATATGTAGAAAAACAAGAACAAAAAATTTCATATGAAATTATGCATAAGATAAGTGAGTTAGAACATAAAATTAAATTAGAAAAAATAAAAATAGTTCCATTCATTGAAAAATTATTACGAAGAGAAAGAAGAGAGCATATTGAAAAAACAGGAGTAGGTATTCCTCAATCAGGAGAAATTGAAAAGATATGTTTAGAAGAAAATGAATTAATTGACCAAATTTGGAAATTATTACTAAAACCTGAAAATATAAGTGAACGTATTCTTGAATTTGTTACTAAAGAAGATAGATTATTACATCGTGATATTCATAGTTTTGATTCATTTGAACGAGAACTAAAAGCTGAAGGCGGCTTAAGTAAAACACAAAAGAAAGCTGCTAAATATCAGGACAGAGAGATACGAGAAGAAGAATTAGAGCTTGAAAAAATAATGACAATTGAGAAAAAGATATTGCATGAACTCCAAGAAACAAGAATGCGTTGTAGAGAGATATCACATTTAAATTTAAATATAATAAAATTTGCAAAATCACATTCTGATAAGACTGCTGTTGAACAAGATATCGTAAAAAAAATAGCAAAAAAATTGCATCGAAAAACAAAGATATTAGATGAAATTGTTTTATCTGTTAAAGTACTTATTTCATATGAAGAAATGGCATATAATGAAACAGAAAAAGCATTTAAAGATGCTAAAAAAGTCCAAGCATAAAAAATAAATTTAGAAATATAACGCAACATAATAACATTTATTTTCATATTTAAAATAAATACGAATATCGTAAATAAGTATAAATAAAAAAATAAATTTATATTAAAATTACATCTGAAATGATGGGGGCAGCATCATTTAAAAATATATATCTTAAAATGGTTATTTTCAAAACGAAGTATTTAAATATAGGCTCTCCTTTTTATTTATAAATAAATATATAATATAATCTTCGGGGGTTACTCAAATGGCAAAGCCTGAACCAAAAAATATCAGAATTGTAAATATTGTTGTTTCTACATCATTCGAAAAAGCAATACCATTAGAAAAAATGGCAGCTACATTATCTAATACTGAATATAATCCAGAACAGTTTCCTGGACTAGTTATCAGAATAAAAGAACCAAAAACATCTGCATTAATTTTTTCATCAGGGAAAATAGTATGCACTGGTGCACGTACAATGCAAGAAGTTGATGAAAGTATTAAACAAATAATTAAAAGTTTAGAAAAAATTAATGTTAAAATAACAGTAAAACCTGAAATAACTATTCAAAATATAGTCGCTTCTGGTGAAATTGGAATTATTTTGAATCTAAATGAACTTGCTATGAAACTGGAGAACACTGAATATGAACCAGAACAGTTTCCAGGATTAGTTTATAAACTTAGAGATTGTCAAGCTACCTTTTTGTTGTTCAGTAATGGAAAAATTGTATGCACAGGAACAAAATCTGATGATGCAATAGGAATTGCTGTTGAAAAGCTTATTGAAAACTTAAAAAAAGTAAATAAGAAATAAATAAACTTTTCCAATAACACTGGACATTTTTAAGTAAAATATTTTAACACTAGTGTTAGCTATATTTTAAAAAATAAACAAAAATAAACTTAAATAAGAGCATAAACATGGAAGTCCAAGCACAAATAAAAACATTACAAGAATTTCTTGAAAGACACTATTATTCTAAATTATTAGAAGTTATTGGAAAAGGAGAAAAAGCTCTAAAAATTGATTTTAGTTTATTAGCTAAGTTTAATCCTGAAATAGCTGATTTATTACTTGATGAACCTGAAGAATTATTAAAAGCGTTTGAGATTGCTGTAGAACAGTTTGATTTACCAAATATAATCAAAAATTTTACAGTCAGAATTGATAATCTTCCAAGAAGTCAGCGAATATTATTAAGAGATATAAGAAGTGAACATCTTGGAAAATTATTGTGGTTTGAAGGAGTTGTTAGGCAAAAATCAGATGTAAGACCGCAAGTAACTGTTGCAAGATTTGAATGCCCTAGCTGTGGTAATATTATACCAATATTACAATTAGATAAACAATTCAAAGAACCAAGTAAATGTGGTTGTGGAAGAAAAGGTAAGTTTAATTTATTATCTAAAGAATTAATTGATGCACAGCATCTAAAATTAGAAGAGTTAAGTGAAGATCTTGAAGGTGGTGGACAACCAAAAAGAATGAATATATTTTTGAAAAATGATTTAGTATCTCCATTAAATGAAAAAAAAACAAGTCCTGGTAGTTCAGTAAGAATAATTGGAGTCGTAAAAGAAATACCAACTATTACAAAATCAGGAACAAAAAGTACAGTTTTTGATCTCTTAATTGAAGCAAATAATACTGAAGCAATTCAAGAAGATTATACTGATATTAAAATATCAAAAAAAGATATAGAAGAAATAAAGAAAGCAGCAAAAGATGCCCAATTACATAAGAAAATAATTACATCAATTGCTCCAAGTATATATGGACATGAATTAATAAAAGAGGCTTTAGTTCTTCAATTAATGGGAGGAGTACGAAAAGTAAGAAATGACGGAGTTACTACAAGAGGAGATATTCATATATTACTTGTAGGGGACCCAGGAAGTGGTAAATCTCAAATGATTAGAAGAATACAAAAAGTATCTCCTAAAGGAAAATATGTATCAGGAAAGGGTGCTAGTGGTGCTGGATTAACTGCTTCTGTCGTTAAAGATGATTTCTTAAATGACTGGGCTTTGGAAGCAGGAGCATTAGTTTTAGCTAATAAAGGAATGTGCTGCATTGATGAATTAGACAAAATGACTAAAGAAGATACTAGTGCAATGCATGAAGCACTAGAACAGCAGACTGTAACAATTTCAAAAGCAAATATCCAAGCTACACTACGAGCTGAAACAACAGTATTAGCAGCCGCAAATCCTAAATTTGGAAGGTTTGATCCATATAGTACAATAGCAGAACAAATTAATCTTCCTGTTACTTTAATTAATAGATTTGATTTAATTTTTCCTGTTAAAGATTTACCTGATGAAAAAAAAGATGATAGATTAGCATCATTTATTCTTAAAGTACATCAAAATCCTACAAATAATGATTCGACACCTTTTGAGACTGAATTTCTTAGAAAATATGTAGCATATGTTAGACAAAATGTTTTTCCACAATTAACAGATAGTGCGATTGAAGAATTAAAAAAATATTATTTAAAAATGAGGAATTCTGGAAATTCTAAAAGCGTTCCAATTACTGCAAGACAATTAGAAGGATTAGTTAGGTTATCAGAAGCGAATGCGCGATTACGACTAGCAGATAAAATAACCAAAACTGATGCACAAAATGCTGTAAATCTTGTACATCATTGCTTAAAGTTAATAGCCTTTGATGAGGAAACTGGAACATTTGATGTTGATAGAATAGCCACAGATACACCTAGCTCTCAAAGAAATAAAATACTAATCATTAAAGAAATAATCAATGAACTTGAAAATAAAGTTGGAAAAACCATAAAAATAGAAGATATTGATGAAATGGCAAAAGATAAAGGTATGTCTGAAGAAGAAATTAGTGAAGTAATCGATAAATTAAAAAGAAGTGGAGATATTTTTGAACCAAAACGTGGTTCAATTCAAAAAATTTAAATCAACAAGAATAATCTTAAAAAATACTAGATAAATTTTAAAAATGGAAACTGAACAAAAACCTGAGAGACAAACTGCGAAAATTGCGTCAATAAAAGAAATAGTCGAAGGAAAATATTATAAACAAGAAGGTTGGGAACCAAATTATGTATTAACTACTTCTAATGAAAAAATTTCAAGAGTAAATATATTAGGGATTGTAGTCACTGTACCAGAAAAAGTAAATTCAATGTTTATTGATGATGGCTCAAATAAAATTGAAGTAAGAAGTTTTGAAGATGGACCTAGTTTTAGTAATTATACCATAGGAGATATAGTATTGATAATTGGTAGACCTAGAGAGTATAATGATGAAATCTATATCAATGCAGAGATAGTAAGGAAAATAGAAAATAAAGGTTGGTTAGAATATAGGAAAAAACAAATATCTTTAAAACAAAAAAATAATCCAAGCATTATAACTTCTATAGATGAAAAAAAAAGTGAGATAAACGAAGTTGAACCTGAACTAGATATAATGGATACAATAATATTGAAAATAAAAGAATTGGATAAAGGAGATGGGTGTTTTGTAAGTGAATTAAGTAAATATATTGATAATCCAGATGCTACTATTGAAAAGCTTTTGCTAAAAGGAGAAATCTTTGAAATATCGCCTGGCAAGGTTAAAGTATTAGAATAAAAATAATAAAAAAATAATACAAATATAGTATTAATTATTTATATTAGATAAAAATTAAATCCGACACATAACCATTGGCGTTATAACTACTTCAATTATAGCTGATATAAATAGTATAGCTATAGCAATTAAAATTAAAATAGCAGAATCCATAACTATTGATTCAAACTCTTCTGTGCCATAATTTTGCTTAACTAAAGCTACAGAAATAATTCCTCCTCCTAGTCCTGCGATAAAATAAGCAAGAATTTCAGGAATTCCATGTATCATATACCTTGTAAAAGCACAAGTTGTTCCTAATATTATTGCACCTGCTGTATTACCTGTTGCTGAGTTAATTATAGAAATAGCATAATTTCCTAAAGCCAACCCTATAACTGAAGAATTCCATGTAATAATAAAAATTGAACCAGCACCATATATAAATGAAAATAAAATACAAAAAATCATAACCCTGATATTATTTAGGAAAATATTAGTACCATACTGTAGCATTAAATTGGCTTGATCAGCAGTAACTTTTGCATTTATTGCTTGAATTGTTTCTGCTTGAACACTAAAAATGATATCATTATTTATTCCTAAAAAAGGAAAAAATGAAAAAATTATAAACCAAAACATGAAAGCTAAAGTCATTCCTAAAAATAAAAAAATAAAAAATTTGAACGCTTTTGAATGTTCAAAAATTAATTTTTTTTCTGTTTGGTTAGGTTGTGTATCTTTCTCTTCTTCATAAATCATAGTTAAATAAAATAACGGAACAAAAAATAATGTTGATAAAGCAACTATAGCTAGTGATGAATGATTAGGAAAAATAAAATGTCCTAGGAATATAGCAATTGTACAACAAAAAAAGCCTAGGAAAAAAGTCATCCAAGGATACTTTTCAGCAGATTTTGGACTTAATAATGATTCAAATACCATTGAATAATATTCATATATGTTATTTATATATTTTGTCTATAAAATCTAAGAGTTAAACTTGGTTTTAAGAATAAATAACATATATAATTACATACTAACAACTAGAGCAATAAACCTGGAAAAAACCCCCAGAGGAGATTTTTTCCAGGAAAAAGAGGTGATCTTAAAGTTTATTTAATGGAGTTAATTTTTTCCAATTTAAAGAAAAAAGATTTGACATTGTAGAAGCAAAAAATGGTGAATTTACCCATACACCAGAATCATAATTTGGATGAACTTCTGAGTCGCTAACAAGCATGAATGTTATTTGTGTATCATCAACTACAATAAAACGACCTAGAATATCTGGACAATGTCTAATATCTGCATAATCTGAAAGTTTTCTTGCTGCCTCAATATTATCTTTATTTATTGGTGCAACTATTTGGATTTTAACCCCATTTTCTTTAGCACGATAAAGTACTCGTCTAAATGAATCAGCTTTTCGTATTAAACCATCATGTGTTGTTACAACTATGATTGATTTTTCTGCTGATTTCATAAGTGATTCTAAATGAGTATATAGATTATTTCTTCCTTTAAAACTTCCTGAGAGTTCTGAAGGATCAACCATATCAATCCCTTTTGAATGTAAAAGATTTAATTCATTTAACATTTCGCTATCGCGTAAATTATCAAGAGTTTGACTACTGTTTTCAGCTTCTTCCATTATTCTTTGTTTAACACGATCAAGAACATCAGAAGGCTTAACAGCTATATATTTTATAGGCTTTCCTAGCTTCATTACTACAAATCCTTTTTTTTCAAGACTTTCAAGTACATCATAAGATCTTGAACGTGGAACATTTGCTATGTCACTTAACTCACCTGCTGTAGAAACGCCTCTGGACAATAGAGCTGCCCATAATTTTGCTTCATATGAATTTAACCCAAGCACATTTAGTTTATTTAAAAATTCTTTTTGAACAATCATTAATACCACCACAATATATTGCTTCTATTGCCCCTTTTTCTTATAATTAAAACCATTTAAATATTGCAAATGGCTGGGGTATATTTAAATATTTCGTTTTTTAGTATTTTAAAGTAGTGACAGGAAAATATATATTGTTTAACTTACAAAATCATTTAAAAGCATTATGGTTAAAACGATTTTAAGCATATAATGAAAAACACATCAAAATAACTAGATAATAATCAAATATATTTAAACTAATCAAAAAATGAATGACAAATATACCTATCATATTATTGTTGAAGGCCGTGTCCAAGGTGTTGGATTTAGATATTTTACAATGACAAAAGCACTTAAATATCACATAAAAGGAAGTGTACAAAACATTAAAAATAGTGTAGAAATATATTGCCAAGGTGAAAAAGAAACAATTAATAAGTTTATAAATGATATAAGAAAAGGACCTCAACTCAGCTTAATAACTAATTTTATTATAAATGAAGTAAAAATTCAAGATTTTAAGGATTTTAAGATTCTTTAAATAATTAAAATTCATCCCTCTGATTGCTTATCCTATTCTTAATCTAAAAGGAGAGGTATAACATATTCGCTAATAAGGATGAATTTCAAAATCCTATTATTACTAGGATTTTTTTTAAAAGAATTTTGATAAACCTTCTTGTTTTTCCTTGTCTTTACCAAAAAGACTATCAACACGGTCTTTTGTTAATTCAAGTGTTTGCTTTAAATAAGCAGGAACATCATAAGTATGAGCTAATTCTAATGAAGGACCAAGATACTTAATTACGCTTCCTTCTGATATAGTAAACAAAAGTTTTCCACCACATTTAGTACATTTTCCAACTAATGGAGGGCGGGTATATTTAGAATTACATTGTACACAGCGGAATTGCTGTAATGAAAATTTTCGTAAATTACCTTTAATATCTTTTAGAAAATGTTTTTGAATCACCATAGCAGCAATGTTAGATTCATTTACAGCACGTATTTTAACAGCTAAATTCATCTGACCTTCTAATTTTTCTTTCATCGAAGGTAATAATTTATAGGATGATACTTTAGGTCCAGAATTAATATTTTCAATAGGATGAGTACTTAAAAAAGACTCATATTGTTTCTCAGTATTTAGTCTATCTTTTAATTGGCCTATTTTTACTTCCCATGGCATTTTGTACTCGTTAGCAGCAAGATACAATTCTAAAGGATATTTATTAACAACGTCTAATCCATGAACTTGATCATCAACTTCTGAAGGGATTATCTTTGTCGAAAGTACTAAAGGGGCATCCATTGTTCTTGTACCACGGCGGTCAGGTAAATATTGTCTTGAAAAATTAAGAAAAGCATCCATTAACATAATAAAACATGCTTCATCACCATCACAATCCCTTCTGACAGCTGCATGCATCATTGGATGAGCAGCCATAACTTGATTTTTTGAGAACCCTATTACTCTTCCAATTGTTCCACAAGAAATATGTGGTGCAAGACAGATTATTATTGAACCAATTATATCTTGCTTTGATTTAAAATTATAATATGGTTTAAGATTATATAAACGCTCAAGTAATTCATCTATAAAATTTCCAATTCGAAACATTACATCATCAGCTTGTTCTTCCATTGAATTTTCACCAGACGGCAAAATCAAATCTTGTGGAAATATTTCAACTAATTGATTATCATACTCTAATTTATTTCCTTCAATATCATGTGTATAGCCCAATTCATTTAATTTTTCAATAGATGTTCCAATCTCTTTAGGTTTAAATGCAGTTATTGGTGTTTCTGACATATCATAACGTGTAGTACCATCTTTATTAACATAAATTTCATACTTTGCTCGAAGAAAACCTTTTACTAAATGTTCAGGAATATGTTCTTTATTCAAAGTTGTTTTAATCCCTTTAATTAAATCAGGATAAACTTTACTTTTTAATATTTTTAAACTTGATTCTATATATTCATCAATATTTATAGTTATATTATTAAATCTTTTTGCATTTGGATCTAATTGTATAGGGATTTCTTCAGACATAATTTCTTTATTTAAATTTGGACAGAAAAGAATTTTTTTAGATTTTTTTCCACAAATATGACAATTATTGTATACTGTTTTTTTCTTGCAATCTTCACAAAAATATAAAGGAAAATTACTTGTTATTTCTCCTTTTGACATCGATGATTGAAAACTTTTTAATCGACCCCCTTCCTCACCTACAGGAAATAAAACTTGAGGAGAGCCTTGAAGCTTTCTCATTTTTGCTTTTTCAGGGCGGCCCATTCTTGCACCAATAAAAGTGCCAGCTTTATCACTTATTTTAACATCAGAAATTATATTAATTATTTCAAGAACATTTTTTCCTGAATTATCTTCTACTATATTTTTATAAATATCACCTGGAACAGATATTTGAAATGTGTTATAAATTGTTTTTGCAATATCATCTTTAATAATTATAAATTCATTTGATGTTAAATCATGAGGTATTCCTGTATTTTCTAATATTTTTTTAAGGTCTGGATTATGATTGATTATTAAACTTTTAATGTGATTATTATCTGAATACAAAACTTTGCATCCACGAAGACTAGTTAAAAGATGGTTTAGTTCTGCATTATTGATGGCTGTATAATAATAAATAAATTTTGGATGCAAAGGAATACCTATTGATTTTGATATTTTGTATGCTTCATCATATGAAATTTTATAATTTAATATATTGTGAAACATTAAAGAAATTTTTTCTTCTTGAATATTAATAACTGAAGATAATTTTTTAAAATTAAGATCGCCCACTATTTCTATTGCTTTTTTTTCAAAATCTTGTATCCACCATTCTTCGCAATAACCCACAGGAACTAATGAATGACCATTCTCAGAAAAGTCCCCATAATTAATTAATATATCACCTAGAAATAATATTTTTGATATTTTTTTTATATTTTCTTTTGTTTCTTTTGTAATCTGAACCACTGATCCGTCATTAAGAAGTACAGTTGGTCCATCAATACATTCACAAACAGTAACAGATGCTGCTTTGCCAGGTCTTTCTATTTTTATTTGTGTTCCATAAACAATAAAATTATCTAATGAATAAAGTGTATAAGGATTTATGCTTACACAAGAAAAACCTGAAGTTCGAGTACGGCCCATTCTTAATCGAAAACCACCATATTCCATAGGATAAGTTAAAACAGGTCTACCAGCCACAATATCATTAATAAAAGTAAAATTAGGACTTATTCCTTTTGACTCAGTTTTCTTTTTACCATGAGCTTGCATTTTTTTCTTTAACTCTAAAAAATCTTTTAGAAAATTCCAATTTATTCCAAAATCTTGTCCCCATATCTCTAAACGTTTCCACAGCTTAGGAGCTTTTTGACACAATCCTTCACCAATAACTAAACAAATACCACCTCTTATTAAATTTGTCTCTATTCTTGGTAAATCTTTATAATTTGTTACTTCAATTCTTTCAGTTGGATCACCATCAACCTCTATAGGTAAATTTTTAACCATAAAACGAATTTCTTCTTCAGAAGGTAAATATTGAAGATTAGTAATTCTATCATGATAATCATATAGTTCAGTAACTACACGATTAATTTCTTGTTCAGTAGGGTCGTATTTAGAAAAACCCATTGCAGTTGATACATAATCTGAAAGAACAACTGATAAAGCAGCCGCTGTACCACCTGCCCCTCGTATTGGTCCAGCATAGCAAGATACTAAATATTCTTTACCATCTGCACGCTTTTTTATTTTAATTTCAACAAACCCTTCTAATGGTGCTGAAACAATTCCACCTGTAAGATATGTAAATCCAGTTCTTATTCCTACTTCAATTGCTTCTTTTCGATCTTCAAATTTACAAAATTTTTCTTGTGCTACCTCGGCTGCTATCTTAAAACCAACACGCCAATCTAATGGATTATATTCTTTTTCTAATTCAACAATTCGAGTAATTATATTTGAATTTTGTATTTGTGGTGCAACAGCAGAAATAAGACCTATAACTCTTTCAGCCATATTTTTTGCAATAGGTATGTCAACTTTTTTTTCTGGATCAAACCCCTTCATTCTTGCTGTTGTTGCAATTCTTAATGCTTTAAGAGTTTCATTTTCAAGAGATTCAAAATATTTTGATATTTTTTTCGATTCCATTTTTTATTTTATACTTTTTTAAAATAAATAGCATTAATTAATTAAAGTTATTCTTCAGTACTTCCAAAATTTAAAATTGTTACTTTTCTAGTTCTTAAATTAACTACAGGAACACGTGATGGTTCTGGATGATGTCCTACTTTTATTTGAAAAGATGTTGTTCGTTGCCAACAACTACCACAAATTAATGTTATATTTCTATAATTTGATACTGCTGTTTTATGGATATGGCCAGTTATAAAAAAATCAGGAATATCTTCGATAACTAGTGCATCATTAGTGATTTCTGGAATAAATAATGTGGAGGTATAAGAAGGTGCCAAATGACGGCGTTTAAGAAGAAATTTCATTATTAAATCTGGGCAGTCATATCCTCCACTTAATCTTAACGAGTCTACATTGGCTACATAATAATCAAAACTGTAACCATGATACAATAAAATATCAAAACCTGAAAAATCTTGATTAGAGCAGATATTTATTACAGCAGGATTAGAAACCATAAGAACATTTTCTAATTCATATAAAGATTTAGCATAATTTTTATTTAACTTAGGTTGGGGTTCAGAAAGCCTTACTGCGTCGTGATTACCCGGACATATGATTACATTGATATGCTTAGGTATTTTACTTATATACTTAAAAGCTTCTTCATATTGCTGATGAATATCTAAAATAGTTAATTCCTTTTCTTGATTTGGATATATACCAACCCCATCAACTATATCACCAGCAATAATAACATGAGTTACTTTTTTTGCTATCGATTTTTGTTTTTCAGAACCTGTTTCTTGACGAATCCATGATATAAATTTATTAAAATCATCTTCAAGGAAATACTTAGACCCAACATGAATATCAGATAAAAATACAACATATTCATCTTTATCATATTTTTTAAATTCCTTATCTAAAGGAATGTCAGGTTGTATAATATTATTAGCAAATAAAATATTATCACCATTTATTCCTACAACACCTATTATTTCATCATTTACTATTTCTTTTGCAAAATTATAAATTTCAGTATTATTTTTATTAGCTAATACTTTTATTTCGCCTGTAGGATCTTCTAATGTTAATATTATGTTGTCATTTCTTGTTATTTCTTTATTACGAACAAGACCAATTATAGCAACAGTTTCGCGATCTTTTTTAGATTTTAGACGTATAATAGATAATATGTTCTCTAATTCTTTTCTTTTTCTTAACATTTGTTCAATTTGTTTATAACGAGAAAAAAAGTAAGATACAAAATGATCAACATCGCGCTTCATAGAAACTAAATCATATGATTTTTTTATAATTACATTCGCTTTTTTTTTAATTTCATTTTCTTGTTTTTTTAAAATTATATTTTTTTCATTATTAACTATATCAATTTCCTTTATTTTTTTTTGAATATCAATAATCGAAACATTTTTTTTTAGCATACTATAGATAATATCAACATTCTCTTCTTTTTCAAAAAAAGAAATTTCAGTTGGAGAAATAAGACTATCATTATTTAAAAAAAATTTAATTATTTCTTTCTTTTTGTTAACAAAATCCATAGACAACACCTAAAAATTAGGATTCTAAAGATTCTTTAAGAATCTGTTTTATTTTTATTTTGGTTTCTTCTGGTATTGAAAGAATAACTTCACGTGTTCTACCATATCTTCCTTGAGAAATTATTTTTCCATTTATTAATCCAAGCATATCAAATTCTGCTATTATATCAGAAACACGCCTTTGAGTTAGCGGACGAATAGATGATTCAATACATAGTACTTTATAATATTCATAAATTTCACCTGTAAAAATTGCTTTTGATCTTTTCTCTGATATTCGAACTATTGAAAATAAAACTAATTGATGCTGTTTTGGTTGTGCTATAACAACATCAATAATTCTGTCTTTTTCAATTTTTGATTCTGCTAAATCTAAATGTTGTATTGTTACTTTTTTACTTCCTTCTCGTTCAGCAATCTCACCTGAAACTCTTAATAATTCTAATGCCCTTCTTGCATCACCATGATCTCTTGCTGCATAAGCAGCACATTTTTCAATTAACCCCTGTTCTAAAACACCCTGCACAAAAGCTAATGAACTACGTTTTTTTAAAATAGATTTTAATTGAACAGCGTTATATGAATGAAAAACAATTTCTTCTTCACTTAATGAACTTTTAACGCGAGGATCTAAATTATCTGAAAATCTTAAATCATTAGAAATACCAATAATTGAAATTTGTGCTTTTTTTAGTTCTGTATTTAATCTTGTTAAATTATATAATATTTCATCTCCTGCTTTTTTTACTAACTGATCAATTTCATCTAGAATAAGTATTATTATTTGATTTTCTTTATCAACAATGTTCATAAAAATTTTATATATTTCATCTGTTGGTAAACCTGTTGGTGGAACTTCTTTTCCTAATTCCCTTATCATTTGTGCCATAATTCTATATTCTGTATCTGCTATTTTTTTTAATTTACAATTAATATATATTATTTTAAGAGGAATAGAGTGAACCTTTGAAGTTTCTAAAAGTTGTTGCATTGTATATTGAATAGTTAATGTTTTTCCTGTTCCAGTTTTACCATATATAAAAATATTTGATGGTTTTTCATTTCTTAAAGCTGATGCTGAAATTTCAGCAACACTATTAATTTCTTTATCACGATGTTCAATAGTATCTGGAATGTAATTTGATTGAAGAAATTGTTTTTGATGAAAAATAGGTTTAAATTTCATATATTTTTCAAAAACATGAGATAATTGTTTATTCATATTTCCATAGGAAACAATACTCTTTAAATAATTTGTTGTTTTATAAGAATAATACCCCAGACCCCTTGATTTCTTGTGGAATTAATAATAAATTAATTGAAATTAATTACTAATTATATCATAATATAAATAAATAATTAAATATATTATTATTAAAAAGAAAAAAAGAAAAAATAAAAATTTTAAAAATGATTTATATTCAATTTTTTTAATTTAAATATAAAAAATAATATAATATAATATATATAATATATAATAATATATTAATATATATATAATAAAAAATATATTTATTTTTTCTTATTTTTTCTTTTTTTAATTTTTTTAAAATAATTTTTTTCTTTTTTTTCTGTTTTTTTATTTTATTTTCCATGAGAAATTGAGGGGTGGGTTATTTTTTATACATACATTTATATAGATATTAATAATTTTATTTTTATGGATTATAATTTACTTTTAAAAAGAGCAATTAATAATTTACCTGAAATAGTTTCAGTTAGGGAAAGATTTGAAATTCCAAAAGTTAAAGGGCATTTACAAGGAAATAAAACTATTATTAGTAATTTTAATCTTGTTTGTAATATTTTACATCGTGAACCACAGCATTTATTAAAATACTTATTAAAAGAATTAGCAACTTCAGGTGATTTAAAAAATTCTAGTTTAGTTTTTAATAGAAAATTATCTTCACAGAATATAAATCAAAAAATAAGACAATATGCAAATATTTATGTTTTATGTAGTGAGTGCGGAAAACCAGAAACAAAAATAATAAATGAAAATCAAGTTAATTATATCAAATGTCAAGCATGTGGTGCAAAACATCATTTGAAAGCTTAATAAATTATATTTAATCATTTTTTTTCTTATTTTATAATTTTTAATGGAAAAATTTATAAAAGTATTCACTAGGTTTAATAACAATGTTTATGGAGGTATTAAAATGACTATGCTTGAACCAACATTGCTTAGATTAACACTGGCAGTTATTATTGGAACATTATTTGCAATTGTGTATAGTTTACGTGTTTTAGTTTTACTTGAAAGAAGAATTGCTAGAATGGATTTAAATATTGAAAGAATGGCACAAAAAATTATACAGGAAGAAATAAAGATTGAGGCACAAGAAAAGAGACTTGAAAGTCAAATCAAAAATTTATCAAAGAAAAAATCACGAAAAAAACGATAAATTATTCTTCTTTAATTTCTTTTTTTAATAATTTAATTTCATCTTCTATTTTTTTAATTTTTATTGAATTATCTTCTTGATTTAATAATTCTCCACATTCAGGACATCTATATTCAAAATTTGTGGCTTGTTCAAAATCTATTCGTAAACAACTATTTATGCATGAAAAAAACTGCCCATCTTTTTCTCTTATTAGTCTTTCTTTTAATACATTTAATCTTTTCTTCTTTAGATCTTCATGCAAATATTTAATCCTTTCAAGGTTTATTGTCCAGTAATAAATATACCAACCTTTTTTTTTGTCTTTTTTTCTTATAAAATCAACTAAATTTTGATTATATAATCTATAAAGTTGGTTTCTTATAACATCAACAGGAATTTTTATTTTAGTGGATATTTGAAATTCAGAACTATTTTTTGCAGTTTTTAAGTAATTAACTAATGGTATAATATCGTCTCCAACAGCCTGACTTATTACACTATCAATAACTTTTTTTGTTAATTTAATTTCTCCCAATTATATCACTCTTTAGTTTTTAACTTTCGAACTTATAAAATTTATGGTAAATTTATATAAATAAAAACTATTTTAAAACTTTTTTTATGTTTTTAAAAGATTTAAATTTTTTATTTTTTTGTTTTAAATAATTTTTAACTTAATTTTCATTTTTTATACAATTTTAAATGTTTAATTTGACTTTTATCTTTTTTGTTACTACTTCTTAATAACATCTTTAATGGAGCTCTTATATATAAATGTTTTGTTTGTTAGTGGTTTTTATTGCTTTTTTTAAATTAAAAAATAGAAAAAATTAATATGTTGTTATTGGAATGTGGAGTTGGTCTGATAAAAATTTTTCTTTTATTAGTTCTGCAATTATATAATATACTTGTTTTGTTTTAATAGAGTATTCATCTTCAATTTTTTCAATAAAATCCTCTAAATCTTTAAAATTTTTAAAAATCACTTCAAACATATAATCAAATCCATTATTTATTTTATATAAATTGTTGATATTTTGGTGCTTTTTAATCATATTATAAAAATTTTCTTTGCTTTTTTTGTGACATTTTATACAGATTGTTGCTCTTCCAGTAAAACCTAATTTTTCAAAATCTAATATACTTACATGTTTTATTATTATATTATTGTTCGATCTAATTTTGTCATGTATTGTTGATACTGGTATTTTTGTCTTTTTGCTTATCTTTGTTAATTGTTCTCTTGCATTTTTTCTTAATTCAATTAATATTTCTAAATTTTTTTGTTGATTCATTTTAACACCTCATTTTAGAATTTCTTTTGTTTAGTCAGTTATATAATTTATTTATATAAAATATAATAATTATATATTTTATATAATATAAATATTTATAATATAATTATATATTTTAGTTTTATGTCTAAACGTAAATTAGTAAAGCAAGGTAATGGCGCTTTAACTGTTACTCTACCTTTTACTTGGATTACTCAAAACTCTCTTACAAAAGGAGATTATTTGAATATAAGAGAGAGTGGTCAAGATTTAGTTTTATCTGCTAATGATAAATTAGATTTAAAGGAGTATGAAATTATTTTATCTGAGAATAAACCTTTTTTTAAACGTTATGTCCGTAGTTGTTATGTTTTAGGGTATGATAGGATAGTTATTAGTTCTGACAAGATATTACCATTAAAGCTTATTAAGGAGTCTCTTTTGGGCTTAATTGGATATGAGGTTATTGAACAAACATCAAAAAAATGTATTATTTCTGTTGTTGCTTTTCCAAGTGATGAAAATTTTGATACAATTTTAAAAAGAATTTTTTTTATGGTTGAATCAATGATTATTGATATAAAAAACAGTTTAAAAGAAAATGAATTTCAACTAAAAGAAATTTCTGAGATGGAAAGTACTATAAATAAATTTGTTGATTTTTGTTTACGAATTTTGAATAAAAAAGGATATTATAATTTTCATAAAACACCATATATTTATCAAGTTTTAAATTCTTTAGAGATTTGTGGTGATGCCTTACGGGATTTTTGTTTATCTTTTTCTGATAATAATTCAAATAAAAAAAATAATAACGTTTCAAATAATTTAGTTCAATTAATCTCTAAAATTGGTAATTATTATATTGGTTTACGTACATTATTTTATAAATATGATATGTCTTTAATTGAAGAAATTAAAAAAGAAAGAATTGAATTGTTATATCAGACAAAAGCATATTCTGATTTGTATTTAATGGTTCAAATTTTACATCAGTTAGAAAGTGCATTAGATCCATTAAATAGTTAGTTGATACTTTTTATTATATAATTATTTCTTCTACTAAGTTATCAACTTTTGTTTCCATTTGATTATTATTTTTATCAACTACTGCTTCATAATATTCAATTGGTCTTATATCACTAATAATTGTTTGATGTAAGATCAAATTGCTATCTTGTAGTCTTCTTATTCGTGTTTGAATAAGGGGCATTTTTTTTAAATGTTGTATTTTTTTTTCTGATAAATTCATTATATCACCTGAATTTAGGTTTTATCTTGAATTTATTAGCTTATTGCGTTTATTTTTACTTTTTTTATGATATAGATGTATATAATTTGTTAATTTTAGAATTTTTTTGGTAATTCTTTGTTTTTTTAATCTTTTTTTGTTTTTATTGATTTATTTCCAGTGTTATTTTTTGATTTTTTTCATCAATCTCTTTAATTACTGAGTGATTTTTTAATTTTGTTTTTATATATTTCCAAGAATATTTTCTTTTTGCTTGATTGATTTCATTAATTATTGAATTTATTTTTTGGTAATTTGAATAAATTAAATCACCTTTTTGATTATATTCTTTCATTTGTTGCTCTTGTTTTTTTACGGTTGCTTTTTGGATTGTTAATATTTTTTCTTTTTTATTCTTTATTTGATTTTCTGATTTAAATTTTATATTTTGTTCTTCTATATTTATTTGTTTTGTTAATTTTTGTTCAAGTAATTTATTTAATTTTATATTTTCATTGAATAAATTATCTATAACTTTTTGAATAATTTTTAAGTTTGCTTTTTTAGGATTTATTGTTTTTTCAATATTGGCTAATTTACAAATTTTTTCAGCGTATATTCCCCCAAATCCTATATCTTTCGCTAAAAAAGTTACAATTGTTTCCATATTTGTTTTATTAGCTTCATCCATCAATTCTCGGTTTTTAAGAATATTAAATCGTTTACCTGGAACAGTATATATATTTCCACTTTTTATTGTTCTATCTTTCCATTTTTGGTGTGTTAATGGATAAATAATTTTCATTTCTTTATTACATAGAATACAATTTCCATCTCCAAACATTTCAATGATTAAATTGTATTCTTGTTCTTTTTTTAAAAATTTTATTTTAATTATTCTTTCAAAATTTATTTGCTCAATATTTTCTAAAATTGAATTTTTTAAGTATTTTCTAATTATAGTACAGAAATTTTGTGGTTTAACCGGCATTTTTTCTTTTGTTTCTGTTAGGTATATAAATGAGGGAAGCATTATTTTAAGTATTTTTTTACCTTTATTTTTTTTATATAGATGGATGTAAATAATATTATCTTTTTGATACAAATTTTCTACTTTTGCTTCCAGGATTTCACCAAACTCTTTTATTAAATAATATATGTCTAGGCTTGATAGTTGCTCTGGTATCTTTTCTTCCATTTTTTTATTTGATTTTATCTTTTATTAAAATTTCACCAGGTAATGTTCCTAAATTAGGCCATATTTTTCTACCTGGATATATTAGTGTTCCTATTCCTGTTTTAACATTTTGCCCGATAAATGCTCCTAATTTTTTTCTTTTTGTTTCGATTTTTTTATTATTTATTATAGTTATATGTTCCTTTTTATCATGTCTGTAATCTGAGGTAATTGTTCCTGCACCTATATTTACATTCTCACATATTACTGAATGTCCTATATATGATGTATGTTTTGCTGTTGTACTATTCATAATAACACTATCATATACTTCAGATCTAATATTACAATTATCCATTATAATTGTGTCTTTTCTTATGTAAGCATTTGGTCCTATTGTGCAATTTTCACCTATATAAACAGGTCCTTCAATATATGAATTTGATTTGATTATACTACCTTTTCCTAAAAATATATCTCCTTTAATAGTATTATTTTTTTCAATTTTACCTTTGATCACCTTTTTAATTTTTTTAAGAAATTCTACATTAGCTTCTAAATAATTCCAGGGATATGCAATAGGTATCCAAAAATCTGTTACTTCGATTATTTTAAAATCTTTAATTTTTTTGAAAACATCAATTATTTCAATTTCACCACGTTTTGATTTTTTAGTATTTTTTAATAATTTGAATATATTATCATTTAAAATATAACATCCGGTATTTGCTAAATTCCCAATATTGTTTTTTGGTTTTTCAATTATATTAGTCATTTTATTATTCTTTGTTAAAAAAATACCAAATTCAGAAGGGTTTTGTACTTTTTTTGCAAGTGCAGCATTATCATGATTTAAAAGTTTTTTAATATCTTTTTTTGAATATAAATCATCACCACACATAACAATAAACTTTCCTTTTAAATTTTCACATAATAAAACAGCATGGCCAGTTCCTAATTGTTTTTTTTGTTCTATATATTTAATTTTTATATTTTTATATTTATTCCCTATTTTACTTATTATTTGTTCTTTTAGATATCCAACTATTATAATTATTTCATCTACTAATTCTGTTAATTGTTCTAAATTATGCTCTAAAATAGTTTTATTTAATATTTTTAATAACGGTTTTGGTGTATTAATAGTTAAAGGATATGTTCTTGTACTTTTTCCTGCACATAATATTATTGCTTTCATATTCCAATCTCTTTTTTTATTTCATTAGAAATTTTTTGAGCAATTTCTTTTGTTTTTTTTATATTGATATGTTCAACCATTACTCTGCATAAATTTTCTGTTCCAGAGTATCTAACTAAAATTCTTCCCTTTCCATTTATTTCTTGCTCATATTTTTTAATGATTTTATATGAATTTAATGAATTTATGTCAGGTTTATTTTTTACTTTTATATTTATTAATATTTGAGGGTATAATTTTATTATTTTTGATAATTCTGATAATTTTATTTTTGTATTTTTTAAAATATTTGCAATATGTAAGCCACAAATAATTCCATCACCTGTAGTTGTGTAATCAGACATAATAATGTGTCCTGATTGTTCTCCACCTAAATTTAGTTTATTTCTTTTTATTTCTTCAATAACATATTTATCTCCTACTTTTGTTTCTATATAATCTATTTTATGTTTTTCTAAATATTTTTTTAATCCATAATTCGACATAACAGTTATAGCTATTTTATTATTCTTTAGTTTGTTTTCTTTTTTAAATTGTAATGATAATAATGCTAAAATATGGTCTCCAGATAATATATTCCCTTTTTCATCTATTAGTATTATTCTATCTGCGTCTCCATCTAAAGCTATTCCTAAGTGTGCTTTTTCTTTTTTTACAGTTTTTGATAAATTTTTAGGAAATTGTGCACCACAATTTAAATTAATATTATATCCTTCAGGTTTGTTATTTATAGTTATTATTTCTGCTCCAAGTTCTTCAAATATCTTAGGCGCTACATGATATGCTGCACCATTTGCGCAATCTATAACGATTTTCATTCCTCTTAATGAATTTGAATTTATACTTGCTTTAGCAAATTCAATATATCGTCCCATTGCTTCATCTATACGTTTAGCTTTTCCAATATATTTTGAATTATACTTTAAGTTATCCATTATTTTTTCTATTTCATATTCCATCTTATCTGGTAATTTAAAGCCTTCAGAATCAAAAATTTTAATTCCATTATCATTTGCTGGGTTATGTGATGCACTAATCATTATTCCCGCATCTGCATTCATTGATTTAGTAAGATGTGCAATTGCAGGCGTTGGTAATGGACCTACTAATAAAACATCTACACCTGAACTTACTATTCCTGCTTGTAATGCGGCTTCAAACATATAACCACTAGTTCTGGTGTCTTTTCCAATAATTATTTTTAGTTTTATTTTATTACTGTTATTATTATTTTTAGTTTTATTTCTAATTACATATCCTAATGCTTTACCTAATTGTAGTATTAATTCAGGTACCATGGGATATTGATTAGCTTTTCCTCTTATTCCATCAGTTCCGAAATATTTTCTTTTTTCCATTTTCATTTAACTGTAACACTTTTTGCTAGATTTCTTGGTTTATCAGGGTTGCATTTTTTATTAATTGCTAAGTAATAGGCTAATAATTGAATAGGTATTATTAATGAAATTGGATTTGCTGTATCTAATTCAGGTACTTTGAGAAACGTGTCATAAATAGTGTTAGGCTCTGAATCAATACCTATAATATATCCTCCTCTTGATTTTATTTCAGATGCATTACTTAAAATCATATTTCTTGTGTTAGTTGTTGCTAAAACAATACAAGGTATATCTTTTTCAATTAACGCAATTGTTCCATGTTTTAATTCTCCACCTGCAAATCCTTCAGCATGTATATAAGATACTTCCTTTATTTTTAGTGCTCCTTCTAATGCAGAAGGGTATGCTAAATCTCTTCCAACTAAAAATAAAGAATTTGTTTTTTTTATTTTATTTGCGATTTTTTTTATTTTATTTTGGTTTATGTTTATTATATCTTGGATTTTTATTCCTAAGCTTTTAATAGTTTTTTTTGCTTTTTCTTGTTTATTGGTTATTGAATATGCTAAATATAATAAAATTGCTATTTGACTAGTATATGATTTTGTTGATAAGACACATATTTCAGGTCCAGCATTCATCATTATATTATAATCAGACATTCTTGTAATAGTTGATCCCATAACATTAACTATAGATATTATTTTAGTATTTTTTTCTTTTGCAATTTTAATAGCATCAATTAAATCTGCTGTTTCACCTGATTGAGAAATTGCAATAATAATTGTTTTATCTGTTAAATATTCTTTATAATTTCGGAACTCAGATGCTAGTGTTACATTTACATGCATCTTTGCTATATGTGTAAAAAGATATGAAGCTGATACTGCTGCATGATAACTTGTACCACATGCGACAAAAAATATGCCATATGCATTTTTTAATGTTTTAGTTACATTTTTAATTAATTTTTTTGGTTGTAATATACTTTTTGGAATTGTTGCGATTTGTTCATAGATTTCTTTTAACATGTAATGTTCAAAATTTCCTTTTTTTGCTTGTTCTACATCCCATTTAATTTTTTCATACTTTTTTATTATTTTTCCTTCTTTTTTTAAACTTTTAAAAATTATATTTTCATCAATGATTCCATATTCTAAATCATCAAGGTAGTATATTTTATTGGTATATTTAAGAAATGCAGGTACATCTGATGCAATAAAAAATTCTTTTATTTTGTTTTGATTTTCTTTTATTCCAATAACTAATGGAGACTCGTTTTTTGCAAAAAATAATATATTCTTAGACTTAAGTAATCCTACAATAGCATAACTTCCTTGTAATTTTTTTAAAGTATCATTAATTGCTTTCTCTATATCATTATTTTTTTTTAAATATAGTGATATTAATTGAGCAATAACTTCGCTATCCGTCTCAGATTTGCATGTTATGTTAATTTTTTCTAATTCTTTTTTTAGTTCTTGATAATTTTCAATAATGCCATTATGAACTATTATCACTTCATTATCATTACTTGTGTGCGGGTGACTGTTTATTTTTGTTACTTTTCCGTTTGTTGCCCATCTAGTATGTGCGATTCCTAAATTTCCTTTCATTAATTGAAATTTAACTTTTTTATCAACTTCTGCTATATTCCCTATATCTTTTTTTATTTCTATATTTTTATCTTTAATTGCCATCCCAACACTATCATATCCTCTATATTCTAAATTCTTTAAGCATTCTAGTATTATTTCACATGATTCTTGCTTTCCTTTGTATCCTATTATTCCGCACATACTATTTGTTTGGTTTCATTTATTTATATATATGATTAAAACTTTTTTTATATTATTTAACTATATGTTTGGTTTTAATTCTTTTTTTTACTTTTTACAGTTTTTTATTCTTTTTTATATATTTTTAATAAATTATAATCTTTTTTTTATTCTTTTTAAGATTTAAATATATTATAAATTAAAATTATATTATTATTTTGATTGTATTGTTATGAAATTTTTTATAATGTTAAAAAGATTTATAAAGTTATATTTGTTTATTTTTTTAATGGTTAATTATTTAATTAAAACAGAAGAAGGAATAAGAAAATTTGATTCTTGTTATATTCTTTCAGAGTCAAAATTTAATTCTTTTAATAAGATTAAGATTCAAATAATAAAAGAACTTTCGAATAAGCCTATGTTTATTTCTGAACTTGCTAAAAAAATGAAGCTTCATGAACAAAATGTTTATTACCATGTTAATCAAATTATTGATCTTTTGGAGATTGTTGAAGAAAAAAAAGTAAGGGGCACTATAGCGCGTAAATTTAAGCCTAAATCAATGAATTTTTGTTTATCATTATCTAAATCATTTAAAGATATCTCTAAATTAGATTCAGAGTTTAGTTCTATTAAATCTAAAGTTCATTCTTTCTTTTTTCCTTTCATTGATAATGGAGAATTAAATGCAAAGATTGTAGTTGGTAGTCCTGATCCTCATGGACAGTATAAAGCAAGGTCACGTGATGGGCATTATGCTATTGATTTGGCCTTGTATATTGGTTCTTTATGTCGTTTACCTAAAACTTTTTCAGTTTCTTTAGATACAGATATTTCTTTGGATTTAAACGAAAATATTATAGTTGTTGGTGGTCCAGTAACAAATTTGTTAGCTGATAAGGTTAATTCTATGCTTCCAGTTAAATTTGTCAATGATGGCAATTGGGTTATTAAAGGAAAGAAAGATACTTATTCGGATGATAATGTTGGATTAATATCACGTATTGTTGATAAGGTAAATAATAAAAATGTAATTCTTATTGCTGGTTTAAGATTTTCTGGTACAAAATCAGCCGTTATTGCATTAACTCGTCAATTGGATTTAATACTTAATCATTTCTCTTCACAAAATTCATTTTATGCAATAGTGCAAGGATATGATATGGATGGTGATGGTAAAGTTGATACTGTTGAATTGTTAGAAAGTATTTAGTCAATTATCATTAATTTTATTATTGTATTGTTTTTATATATTCTTCAAATATTTTGCATTTTTTTGTCATCTCATCAAAATGTTCACTATATAGTCTTACTGCAGCTTTGTTTCTTATTATTATCCCATGTGTGTTATTAAAATGAACTATGGATAGTAATACTTTTTCTTCAGTGATAAATATTTGCATTGGTAAAAATTCATTCAGAATATATAATTTAATATTATATAATTTAATTCTTGATATTATATTTTTTATTAATTTTTGGATATATATTTTTCCGTATCTTTTTTTAAGTATATTTAGATAATTTTTTATTGCCGATCCTTCTATGATATAGTTTAAATTTTTATTTTTTTCAAGTGCTTCTTTGTTTGCTTGATATAGCATAAATGCCATTTCAGGCAATGTATGTTCAGGTATTTCTCTGTTTTCCATGTATATTTTTCGTATTTTGATATATTCATTTACATTTTCAGGGTATAATATGAATGGGATTCCATCATGTCTTAAAATATTCTTTATTTTTTGGCTTTCTTTTAGGAATTGTATGATTCTGAATGAAAAATCATCACTTGTCTCAACAATTTCAATCTCATCTATTCCTTTTGTTCTATGTTCAATTAAGTGCATCATTCTATGTTGTTTTTGTACCATTTCATCAAAATTGTATTTTAAGAATTCAATTATATTTTCATCTAAATTTTTAATACTATAATAGAATGGCTTTTTTTCACTTCTTTCAATTATTTTAATTTTGATTAATTTGTTAAGATGATCATATATTCTTCCTTTTGGTATTTTTGTGGCGTTTACTATTTGATTAGCTTTTAATTTGTTTTTTGATAATTCTTCTATAATTAATAATTCTTTACCATTTAAATTAAAATTTTCTCCTAATTCTTTTAATATTCGTTCCATTATTTTTTCTTATTTTATTTTTATTTATATTTTTTTTGAAAAACACAAAAAAATGTTTTTTTGTTGCAATAGTTTAAATACTCACATAAATCTATGTAGTAAATTAATAACTAGTATACTAAAAACTATACTCTTTTGAAGAGGTAGGTGAAAATGATTGCTACACTGGAAGATTTTGTAGAAAATGAGGATTTGATTGAAATTCATCGAATCAATATTCCAAAAAGAGAATACATGGAGTATCCTTTAATATCTGAATTAAGTAAATTTCTTGATGATTATCTGGATCTTGTTTTTGATTTAGTTGGTATTGAAGGTATTGAATTGCATTGTTTTGAAACATTAACTCACCATCCAAATACTGATAATTCTTCTGATTTATTTTATCCTGATTCTTATAGGGTAATGATACGTGATACAAATAAATCTAAAAGATCTACTTTTATACAAAAGTATAATGGTAATTACTTGTTAGTATGGCACGAAATTGAAAAGAAAATAAATATTACATCTGATAAACTTTTTGTTGGTGGAAGAATTGAAGTAACTACATATCGTAAAGAAACAGATAATCATGGAAATCCTATTTTAGAGCAAATAGGAAATCCTGAAATTTTTGAAAATGATAATAATTTACTTAAAGCAAAATCAGAAGCTGCAAAATATTTTGATCTTTTAGTTAAATATCATGATGCAGAATTAGGTAAATGCGAAATTCCATTTCTTAAGCGCGATCCAACAGATAGCAGTAGATTTTATATTGAACATGATCCTAATAATATTAATTATTTATTTGATTATACTGTTTTACCAAGGTGTTATTTAACAGGATTTCAAGATACACATTTACGGACATTAAATTCTTTACAAGTTTTAAAAGAAAAAAATGAAATAAGTGATATTGAGTATAGAGCTGCTAAAACATTATTAAACATAAATAGGCATAGGTATGAAGCTGCCCAAAAGCATTTATTGTTTTGTAAAGATTAGTTTTTGTTGGTTATTGATTTTATTTTTTTTGAAATTTCTTGTAAATTATTAGATACTATTATTTTATGTTTATTAGTTATTGCTTCATTCAAACATGTTTCAAAAATTTCACATTCTAGATTATCTTTTATTTTTTGTTTAGAATATTTTCTTTTTTTAAGTCTTTTTTCAAGTGTTTTTAGGTTACATTTACATACAATACATAATTTAACTTTTGTTGAATCAATATAATGGCTGAGATGTGAATCAATTATATAATTTTCATTTGGTTTACAATATTTTGTTACTGATTTACTGAATTTTATTTCATCTACTATATTACATTTTTTTATTGTGTCATATCCTTCTATTAATGAATATTTTTTTATTATAGTATTTCCACTTATGTATTTAAAATTTAATTTTTTTGATATTTTTTTAGATAAAGTAGTTTTACCTGTTCCGGGAGTTCCTGTAATAATAATTATCATATATTTCTGTTTATCATAATATATTTAAATTCTTTGTGTATATGTCTTAATATGATATGTGAAATGTGTGGTAAAAATCTTGATAACAGTCTAGTAGTAAAAGCAAGAGTTGAGGGTACTGTATTAAATGTATGTGAGAATTGTGCTAAATATGGTCAAATATTATCTAAGACTATTCCTGAGAAAGTTATTTCTAAACCTATTTTAAATGATGCTTCGTCAGTTGTTAATAATGATTCTGAAGAAGTTGTTGTTGATAATTTTAGTGAAATTATTAAAAAATCTCGTGAGCTTAAAGGTATAACTCAGGAAGAATTTGCAAAAAAAATTAATGAAAAGGAATCTTTAATCCATAAAATTGAAACAGGTCATATCACTCCAAACTTTAAATTAGCTAAAAAGATTGAACAATTTTTAAATATTAAATTATTGGAAGAAATTAAATTTTCTGAGTATAAAGATTTTTCAAAAAAATCAGTATCCAATGAATTAACTATTGGTGATGTTATTAAAATAAAGAAAGTGAAAAAATAGTTTTTATGAATTTGTTTTTAATACTTACTGATTTATTAATTTCCATATTTGTAAGTTTTCATTTTCATATATTTTAGAAAATTCAGGATTGTTGTTCATTACAAACATTAGTCCTTCATTATCCCTACTCCATACTATTCCTTGAAGCATTTCATTTGTAATTAAAATAGTTGTGATATTATACTTATTTACAAAATCTATAGCATTATTTTTGTTTCTTGTTTTAAAGAATTCATCTAGTTCTCTAATTTTTTCCATTCCATTTTCTATAAGGTGTAAATCATTGTCTAAAAAAATTCTTCTTTCTGAATGAAATTTAATTTGGTAGCCGTAGTTGGGGTGTGTTAATATTAATGTTTCAGGTTTAGTATTATCTTTTATCCATTCTAGTCCTTCTATAATATCAATTCGATTATCAATGTTATATTTGTAAAAGCTGATTCCTGAGAATATAATGCTACATAGAATTAAAACTAGTGATAAATTTTTTAATAAATTACTTTCCCATTTTTTGTTTATTAACCAATTAATTGATAACGATGCAAGATATATTGTAGCAATATTTAATATGAATAGAAATGTACTAAAACTAATAAACCCAATGATTATAATTATTGTATAAATATATTTTTCAAATTTGTTATTTTCATTAAAAATAATCCATGCAATAGCCATTAAAAATAAAAATAATGATATTCCATACATTGATCCAAAATCTACTAATAAATGTTCTAGGAAGGTATTCATAGTTGGGATTATTTCTGTTTTAAATTTAAAAAAAATGCCTAAGGGTAATATAAATCCAATTAAATGATAAATTTTAATTTCTTTTTTTAAATATAAAAATAACATTATTGCCGAGATAAATATTCCTATGAAAAAGTTAAAATATGTAATAATTATATTTAATATTATACTATAATTATAAAGTTGTTTTTTTAGTAATAATGTAATTAATAATACTAAATTTATCATAATTGTGAAATCTGTAAAACTTATATATGTCTGTATAAAGAAAGGTGTAAATGGTAATATAATCAATATTGATGTAGGTTTTTCTATTATTTTGTAGATTAATATAATAGATATTATTAAAGATAAAATTTGTATTATAATTAATCTAATATTTATTTCAATAGGATTTAGTAATGATAATATAACCCAACTTTTTGATTCCCATTCTTTATCTATGAGTGGATCTATATTATCATTATGATTAGATTGCCTAATTATATCATATGTTTTATCATTTAAAATTGTATCATTAGAAATTTTGTAATTGATCGACGTTAATAATGTGAATGTTATTAAAAATAAAATCGATATAATTATAATATATCTTTTTTTATTCCAATTTTCAATTTTTTTTTTAATTATTTGTTGATTCATTTTTATTTTTAATCAAATATTTCAACTTTACATAGGACTTGGTATATTTGTGATATATTATTGTAAACTTTTTTGAAACATTCGTCATTTTCATATCTTAAATTTGATATTCTATAATCGTTTTTTGCGTTATCAAATAATATATAATCAATGTTATAATATTCAGCTAATTCGATAGCTTTTACAACCGATGGTGAAATGTAAATATTACGTATGTCTATTATTCTTTGGTCTATATCATTGATCATTAAGAAATTACCATCTATTACATTTTTTCTTCTAGCAATGGATGAAATTAAATGTCCTTCACTTATAGTTCCTAAGATAATACTGTCTTCATTTGTGTTTTCTTTTATCCATTGCATTGCATCAATAATGTGTGGGGGTATTTTTGTTTGATTGTTTATTAATGCAATAGATGGAATTACACCTGATATTAAAAATATAAAAATAATTATTCCAATTATGATTTGTTTATAATTATTTAGTTTAGTTTTTTCTATATATTTTATAAAGTTTTTAATGAATATTCCAAAAAAGATGATGAAACAAAATCCTAAATAAATTAATCCTATTTGTAGCTCAATTAATCTAAATACCAGCATAAGGGTTGTTATTGCTGTTAGACTACCATATAAATAAATATAGTCTTCTTTCGTGCTAAATGCTTTTTTGTAGATAATGTATAATGCTACACTAAAGGGTACAACTCCCACAAAATAAATAATTTTTAAGATATTTATTTCAGCAAAATTTTGTAAATATAATTCTTGTGGTAAGTTTTGCCATATAATTCCAGGACCATGAATTAAGAATGCATTTTTATAAATTAATATTTGAGACCATATCGCTACAAATATTGAAAAAATAGCAATTTCTTTTTGTAATGGTTTAATCTTAATTTGTTCTATTTTCATTGTGAGTAAAAAAAGTATTATAGTGATAGTAACTAATAATGATAATGCACTAGTTATGCAAAGTAATGTGAAAAATCCAATAAAAAAACTGATATCTTTTTTTGTTTTTATATTTGAAAATAAATAAAGCGTATATAAACTAAGAGGGATTGATAATGTAATTGGTGATAAAGTGTTAGTAGTATTTATTAAGTAAACAGGAATAAATATACTCATAGTTGAAACTAATATTGCGATAGATGAATTTTTGGTTATTTTTTGAGATATTAAATAAATAATGAACACTGTTAATGATGCAAAAATTGCTGTAATAATTATTAAATAATTATCCATTAAAAATATGCTAAAAAAAGCTAAAATATAATAAAACGCAGGTGAAATAACTGTTTGTCTTCCAGAATAACTTAACTCATCATTGTATAGTAATTTTCCAGTATTTTGAATTGATTCTAACTGTCTTAATGTATAATAAGACTCATCATCAGAAAAAGTTTGCAACGGTCCTATTGTAATTCTTAAAATGATAGATAATATGAAAAGAATAAATAGTATACTATATTTTAGTTTTTGATTCATATTTATAATAAAGTGACTTTATAATAAAAATATTACGTATTTTTTGTTTTTTATTCAATTTTCAATTCAAAAGTTATATTAAGGTGTAGGATTATCTATTTATATGGAACAATTTAAAGTATCTTCAGGAAATTCTGATTTAGATTTATTTCTTAATTCAGGGTATGATAATGATGTCATAACTACTTTATATGGTCCTTCTGGATCAGGAAAAACAACTCTTTGTATGTTGGCTTCAATTAATATGGTTAAAACTAAGAAAAAAGTAATTTATATTGATACTGAATCAAGTTTTTCAGTTGAAAGATTAAAACAAGTTGAACCTTTAGAATATGAAAATATTATGAAGAATATTTTTTTTTTGCGTCCTTCTAATTTTGAAGAGCAGCAGAAATCTTTTTTTAAATTAAAAGAAATAATTGATGATACTATAGGTTTAATTGTTATTGATACAATATCTATGCTTTATAGGTTAGCTTTAGGCCAGACTAAAGATATTTATGAAGTAAATAAAAAATTAGGAATGCAATTAGCTTATTTAACTGAAATTAGTCGTAAAAAGAAAATTCCAATATTAATAACTAATCAAGTATATGCAAATTTTGAAGAAAAAGAAAAAGTAAATATGGTAGGAGGAGATATTTTAAAATACAGTAGTAAAACTCTTATTGAATTACAATCATTGCGTAGCAGTATTCGTTCTTTCATAATACGAAAATCTCGTTCATTAGAAGAGGATAAATTTATAAAATTTCAATTAGTCAATAATGGTATTAAAGTAATTAATCCAGATGTAATTCCAATTTAATTTTTTATAAAAATTAAATTAATTTTATTTTAGATAAAAAATATTAAAAAAATAAATAAAGTAATTATTCTTCGCTTACAAAATCTTCAATTTTGTATTTCATTTCTTCGTCTTTTTTAATGATGTCTTTATTTTTTAAATATTCTTTTGCAAGTATGTAAAATAATAGGCCTAGACTTTTTTGTCCTTTATTGTTGCATGGAATAATTAAATCTATGTTGTTAGCGTTGTTATTTGTATCACATAACGCAATAACTGATATACCCATTTTTAGTGCATCTTTTATTGCATTTCGATCAGCCCATTCATCAACAACTAATATTAATTTTTTTTCTATAAATGTATCTAATTCGATATTTGTTAATATTCCAGGAGGATATCTTCTTGCAAAAACATCAATACCAGTAGCTTTTCCAAAACTTTTTACAGCTTTCCATCCATTTTCTCTTCTACAAATAGTAAGTATGTCTTCTGGTTGATATTGTGTTAAGAATTTTGCAGCTATTCCTATTCTTTCATCAATTTTTTGTAAATTAAGAACACTTAATCCATCTGGTCTAGTTTTGTAAATAAATTTCTCCATAGCTTTTGTTCTAAATTTTGTTCCAATATGTATTCCAGATTTTAAATATAAATCATGGGATATTAATAGTTCTTTTTGCTCACTCATTATAATTTCCTCCTATTCTGGTATTTTTATTACCTCACCCAGCAATTATATCATCTCAGCATGGATAATATTTTTGGTTGTACTAGATTAAAATTTTAGTTTGTTTATAAATTTATCTGAATATTATCTTTTTTCGTACTAATGTATTTTTTATTTTTTGCATTGGACATTTTAGGTATTTGTGGTAGCAAAAAATATAAAACTTGAATTTATTTTGATACATATGTTAGATTTAAGGACATGTTTAAATTATTATAAGCGTGACGATATTCAAAGCGCAATATTGGCTTCTTCTAATCAGCGTGAGTTAGGTACTAGGTATTTAAATGGACATTTTGGTAAGCGACCTGATATGCTTAGTAATAAAGCTGATGTTTTGGAATTAGCTAAACAAGGGGTAAGTTCTTTTCATATTTCTGAGGAACACTGGCGTAATCCATTAGCATTATCTTCTAATTTAAGCAAATCTGATTTGCAAAAAATGAGGTTAGGATGGGATTTAATAATTGATATTGATTGTCCAGATTGGGAATTATCAAAAAGAATTTCTTTTGTTGTTATTAAAATATTAAAAAAACATGGAATTGGTAGTATTTCATGTAAATTTTCAGGGAATAAAGGATTTCATATAGGTGTTCCATTTAAATCATTTCCTAAATTAGTTCAAGGTAAGTCTTCTTCTTTATTATTTCCTGAAAAAGTAAAAAAAATATTAGAATATTTAGTTTATTGTGCTGAAAAAGATTATTCTTCTGAAATTCTACAAGGATTAGATAGCCATCAATTATCAAAAAAGCTTAAAATTGAAGAGCAAGATTTAACACATGATATATGCGATGATTGTGGCGCTTTTTATTCTTTTAAGAATCCTAAAAAACAATTTTTATGTAACAATTGTGGAACATTAACTGAGTTAGAAACTTCTGAAAAGTTTATATCATGCCCTAAGTGTAAATCTTTAGTAAAAATATCTGATTTTAACTCAAAGAAATGTTTAAAATGTGGTTCTTTGAATATAATTAAGAAAATAAATTTAAAATTAGTTTTAGGATTGGATCAAATTTTAATTTCTTCAAGACATTTATATCGTATGCCTTATTCATTACATGAAAAAAGTGGATTGGTTTCTATTCCATTAAATCCATTTTCTGTTCTTGCATTTGAAAAATCATTAGCAAATCCTGATATTGTGAAATTTAACTATCAATTTCTTGATGATAGTAATTCTGTTGAGGGTGAAGCAAGTGATTTTTTGTTGAAAGCATTAGATTTTAATCCTAAAATTGAAATTGAATATAAGCATAAGAATGATTTAATTTCTAGTGTAAATTGGGAAGATTCACAAGAAAAAATACCTCTTGAAATATTTCCTCCCTCAATTCTTAATATATTAAGCGGTGTGAAAGACGGTCGCAAGCGTGCATTATTTGTTTTAATTAATTTTTTAACATGTGTTGGTTGGGATTATCCAGATATTAAAGAGTTATTAGAAGAATGGAATAAAAAAAATCAAGATCCCTTACGTGAGACTGTTATTAAAACACAATTAAATTATCATCGTCTTCAAAAAAAAAAAGTTTTACCTCCTAATTATTCAAATTCTAATTATTATGCTGATTTAGGCGTATTAACAGCTGAAGAAGCTAATGGTAAATTTAAAAATCCAGTAAATTATGCAAAAATGAGAGCAAAAATGTTAAATTCTAACCGAAAAAATTCTAAAAAAAATAAAAAAAGAGAAAATAAAAAGAATTCTAAAGCTGAAAATGTTCTGGAAAGCAGCAAAAATTAGTTAATTAAAATTTATTTTTTATAATTTTGGTTAAATAATCTAAAAATGAAATCAACAACAATATTTATAAATAGGTGCAGATTCATAAAAATTGCTTAAATACATATAATTTAGGCCTGAAAAGGAGTTTTCAGATAATAATCTGAAAGTTCTCAGGAAAAACTTCATCAATAGGCCCTTAGTATAAATTAACTATTGATAGAGTTTTCTAGGTCCTAACTAAGTATGTATCTTAACATTATACATTATATAATAACAAAAGTTATTGTTTAAATTTTTGTTTCATTAATAACTAACAAAATGGGAAAAACAGACGGACCAAGACATGGAAGCATGCAATTTTGGCCTAGGAAAAGGGCTAAAACACAAACTCCTAGAATTAGGGCTCGTGTGAATGTTTCAGGTGTTGATGGTGTATATGGCTATAAGGTTGGGATGACTCATGTATCAGTAAAAGATGCAGGTGCTACATCTCGGACAAAAAACGAAGTGATTGTTAAACCTGTAACAATTGTTGAATGTCCACCAATGAAAGTTGCTGGAGTTCGTTTTTATAAGAAAAAAGATGGTGTTTTGTTTGCGGTTTCTGATTTTTTTGCTGATAAATTGGATAAAGAATTATCAAGAAAAATAATTGTTCCAAAATTTAAAGAGATAATTGATGTTGATTATGATGATTTAAGACTGATTGTATATACTAGACCTTCTTTAACATCTTTGAAAAAAAAGAAGCCTGAGGTTTTTGAATTAGGTATTTCAGGTTCTAAAGAAGAAAAATTAGCATATGCAAAAGAAAAATTAGGAAAAGAAATAGCTGTTAGTGAAGTATTAAAAGAAAATGAACTTGTTGATGTACATGGTGTTACAACTGGCAAAGGTTATCAAGGACCAGTTAAAAGATTTGGAGTTCAAATAAGAAATCATAAATCAGAAAAGACAAAAAGAGGTCCAGGTTCATTAGGACCTTGGTGTGGTCAGCAGCATATTATGTATAGAGTTGCTCATGCTGGTCAAACAGGTTATTTTCTTCGTACAGAATATAATAAACCAGTTTTAGCAATAATTGATGATATCTCAAAAGTGAATCCAAAAGATGGATTTATTAATTATGGGTTAGTTAAAACTACTTACATTTTGCTAGTAGGTAGTGTTTTAGGTCCAAAAAAAAGAATGTTAAGGTTATTACATGCTTCAAGACCTAATGCTAAAAAGAAAACTAATTCGTATAAATTAATTAATATAAGTACAGAAAGCAAGCAAGGTTGAAAATGAAAATTAAAATTTTATCTATTGATGGGACTGAAAAAGGAAATGTCGATTTGCCTGTTCAGTTTAATGAGCCTGTTAGATTAGATTTAATTAGAAAAGTGGTAAAGGCTATTGAAGCTAATAACCGGCAGCCTTATGGGGCTAAAGATGATGCAGGGATGAGAGCATCTGCTAAATTATCTCGTCGAAGACACGATTATAGAGGTGCTTATGGGCATGGCATTTCTAGAGTTCCAAGAAAGATTATGTCACACAGAGGTACTCGTTTTAATTGGGTTGCTGCTGTTGTTCCAGGGGTAGTTGGTGGAAGAAGAGCACATCCTCCTAAATCTGAAAAAATTTATGATCAGAAAATAAATATTAAAGAAAATCAAAAAGCAATTAGGTCTGCATTGTCTGCTACAATGAATAAAGAGATTGTATCTGCAAGAGGGCATAAACTACCTTCTAATTATCCTTTTATTGTTGAAGATACAATTAATGATATAACTAAAACAAAACAATTAAAAGAAATATTAACCAAATTAGGATTTTCTGATGAGATGAATCGAACTTCTGGGAGAAAGATTAGAGCTGGAAGAGGTAAATCTCGAGGAAGACGCTATAAAACAAAACGCGGTCTTTTATTAGTTACAGAACAAAATTCAAAGTTATTTAAATCTTCATCTAATATTGTTGGTTTTGAGACAGTATCAGTTTCAAATATTAATGCTTCTTTATTAGCACCAGGTGGTGTTCCTGGAAGATTGATATTAATGACTAAAGGGGCAGTTGAATCATTATCTAAAACAGGGTTATACACACAAAATAAAATTAAAGATGAAACTTATTTAAGTTTAAAAAAGAAAGAAGATAAGAATGTTTTAAAGGCAGATGTGGAAAAAGTATCAAAATCTAAAACGAAAAAAGTATCTGATTTAAATTCAAAGAAAAAATCATTAAATTCAAAAGTATCGGTGGTTGAAAAATGAGTGATGAACGAATAATTATTAATCCATTATCTACAGAAAAATCATTAAGAATGATGGAAAGTGATAATACTTTAGTTTTCGTAGTAGCTCGTAAATCTAATAAAACTCAGATTAAAGAATCCATTGAGAAAATGTTTAAAGCAAAGGTTGTTAAAATCAACACACATATAAAAGGATCTGAAAAGAGAGCTTATATTAAATTTAGTGCTGAAACACCAGCAATCGATATTGCTACAAATTTAGGATTAATGTAAAAAGGAATCAACAATGGGAAAAAATATCATATCACAAGCAAGAGGTAAAGGTTCTCCTACCTATAAATCTCCTAGTTTTAGATTTGTTGGGAAGCCTTTACATCCTAAAGATAATATGACTGGTAAAGTTTCAAATTTAGTACATTGTGCAGGTCATACAGCACCTTTAGCGCATGTTGTTTTTGAAGATTTATCTGATGGGTTAATATTGGCATCTGAAGGTCTTGCAATTGGTGAAACAATTTCAATATCTAAAAATGCAGAACTAAAAGCAGGAAATATTTTACCTTTACAAAATATTCCTGAAGGTACTTTAATTCATAATATTGAACAAATGCCAGGTGATGGTGGTAAATTTGTTCGTGCATCAGGCACATTTGCTAAAGTAATTGGTAAAAAAGATAATGACGTTAGTGTAATGCTGCCGTCAAAAAAAATAAAAGTTTTTAATGCAAATTGCAGAGCTAGTATAGGTTTAGTTTCAGGTGGTGGAAGAACTGAAAAACCATTTTTAAAAGCAGGCAATAAAATGCATAAAATGAGAGCAAGAAATAAATTGTATCCTAGATCAAGTGCTGCATCAATGAACGCAGTAGATCATCCATTTGGTAATAAACATTCATCAAGGAAATCAAAAGCAAGACCAATATCTAGAAACGCACCACCTGGAAGAAAGGTTGGTATGGTTGCTGCAAGAAGAACTGGTCGGAAGAAGAAATAAAAATGGCAAAAAAAGAATTTAAGTATAAAGGACATACAGAAGAAGAATTAAAGAATATGTCATTGGCTCAATATGCAGAAATAGTTCCATCACGATTACGCAGAAAAATATTACGTGGCTTAACACCTAGTGAAAAAGTACTAGTATCTAAATTAGAGAAGAATGAATCAAATATTGAAACGCATTGTAGGGATATATTAATATTACCGATTATGTTTGGTAAAACAATTAAAGTTCATAATGGAAAAGAATTTGTTCCAGTTCAAGTTTCATTTGAAATGGCTGGTCATATTCTAGGTGAGTTTGTTTTAACAAGAAAAATGATTACACATAATTCACCAGGTGTAGGGGCTACAAAGTCTAGTTCAGCACTTTCGGTAAGATAATTATAATAATAAAAGAAAAAGAAAAAATGAGCATCGGTTATTCATTAAAAATTGAAAATGATATGGCAAAAGCATTTGGTAGAGATTTGCCTATATCTGAAAAAGCTTCAATTGAAATAAGTAATTATATTAGAGGGAATACATTAGTTATAGCTCGAAAGAAATTACAAAATGCAATAGATAAAAAGCAGCCTATTCCTTTTAAGAAATATACAAATGGGCTTGGACATAAAAAAGGTAATTTAACCTCAGGTCGATTTCCGATTAAAGCATGCACAGCAATTTTGAAATTATTAAATTCTGCAGAGTCAAATGCTTTATTTAAAGGATTAAATTCAAAATCATTAGTTGTTTTTCATATCTCGGTTAAAAATTCAGCAAGTACATGGAGATATGGTAGGCAATCAAGACGAAGAATGAAAAAATGTCATGTTGAAATTGTTTTAAAAGAAATTCAAAAAGCTTCATCATCAAAATCAAAGAGTAAGACTAATATTAAACCTAAAGATGATTCAGTAACTCAAAAAATAAGTAAAGAACCAGCTATTGATGATAAAAAAGTAATAAAAGATTTAAAAAATAGTGATCAAAAAATTGCTGTTGACCAACCTACTGATAAAGTAAAAAAACCAGAAAATAAAAATAAACCTGAAGAAAAATGATTGAAACAAAATTTATTCAAGAAATAGTTAAAGAATTTCAAATTACAGAATTTATAGCTGAAAGCTTAAATAATGTGGGATTTTCACATGCAGAGGTACATAAAACTCCATTAGGGGAAAAAATAATTATTTATGCATCTCGACCTGGATTAATTGTAGGTAGAAAAGGTGAAAATATACAGAAATTAACTAAAATAATGAAGTCAAAATTTAGACTTGAGAATCCTCAAATTGAAATTGTAGAAGTTGAAAGACCGTTATTAAATCCAATTATAGTGGCTGAGAGAATAGCTTCTTCGCTTGAAAGATTTGGTTTGAGCAAATTTAAGGGAATTGGTCATAAAATGTTGACTGATGTTATGGGTGATGGTGCTCAAGGAATTGAAATATTGATTTCAGGTAAAATTCCAAGTAGTAGAGCAAAACGGTGGAGATTTTATCAAGGATATCTTAAAAAATCAGGTGATTTAGCTGTTTCAGGTGTTAAAAAAGCATACGCACAAGCAAAGTTAAAGACAGGTGTTGTAGGAATTCAAGTAAGAATTATGCCTCCAGATTTACAATTACCAGATAAGGTTATTGAAAAAACTGAAATTACAGTTGCTGATGTTGAAGTTAAATCTAAAAAATCAAAGAAAAAGACGGTAAAAAAGACTAAATCAACAGATAAAAGCAATGTAAAAAAGAAAAATAAAGAAGTAGAATCAGTTCCTGTTGTTGATTCAGAAAAATCAGATGTTGTTCCAGATGTTCCTGAAGGTTCAGATGCTGTAGAAAAAACAAATATTGAAAATAAAGATTTAAAGGAGAATTAAAATGAAAGCTAAACAAATTCGAGAGTTGAATAAAACTGATCTTATGAAAAAGCTTTCAGAATTAGAAATGGAAATGGTTAAATATAATACTCAAATTTCATCAGGTGCAACAATTAAAAGTCCTGCATTGGTGAGAAATACAAAAAGAGATATTGCTAGATTGAAGCAAGAAATAAAAAACAAGGAGAACAATGGTTGAAATAGATCCAATAACTGGATTACCGAAAGAATTAAGTGTTTGGGAAAACATTACCAAGCAAGATCAGCAAATATTAGTTGAGCTTGAAAAACGTAAGTTTGGTAAACAATATACAGTTATTAAGGGTTTAAATGACAAAGAAATTGATGCAAAGGAATTAACTAAAAAGTTAAAAAACAAATTTGCTTGTGGTGGTTCATTTAAATCAGATACAGTTGAACTTCAAGGTGATCATCGTCATAAAATGAAAGAATTCCTGATTGCTCAGGGATTTGCTGAACAAACAATTATTGTAAAGTAAATGAATATAAAATTAAAAACATTGACAAAATGTTTTATTGGAGAGCGAATCCAAATCAAAAAAAGTTCAAATCAATCATTGGTTGGTTTGAAAGGTAAAATAATTGATGAAACTAAGAATTTGCTTATAGTTGATTCAGGCGATAAAATTTACCAAATAATTAAGAATCAAATAATCTTTGAAATAAATTCAGTGATTATTACTGGAGATCAAATATTAAAAGCTCCTGAAGATCGAATTAAAATGAGGATAAAAAATGAGTAACACTTTAGCACAAATATTAAAAGAACAAAAAATGAACATTAAGGTAATTCCAAAAAGAAAAGATAGTAAGTGTCCTTTTACAGGTGGACTTAAATTAAGAGGGAAAATCTTTACAGGTATTATTGTTTCAATGGATACACATCGTTCTGTTAAAGTTGCATGGTCTTCACAGCATTATGTTAAAAAATATGAACGATTTATGGTTAAACGTACTAAAGTTGCAGCTCATAATCCTGAAGTGATTAACGCACAAGTGGGAGATGAAGTAATTATAGCTGAATGTAAACCATTAAGCAAAACAAAGAATTTTGTTGTTATCAAAAATTTAGGGCATTCAAAAGAATATGCAATTAAACAAGAATCAATAAATGATGATAAAAAAGTTGCAGATGGAAAAAAATCTACTAAATTACATGATTCAAATGAAGATAATAAGAGTACAAAAGAAATTGAAAAAACTGATGTCAATATTTAGGTGTATAAAAAATGAAATCAATAAAAGCATCAATTACTAAGGGTATCCAATTAGGAACAGTTATGGAAACTTGTGATAATTCAGGTGCTAAGATTGTTAAGGTTACGTCTGTTGTTGGCGCTAAAACTGTTAAAGGTAGAAAACCTGCTGGTGGTGTTGCAGATTTGATTCAAGTATCTGTTAAATCAGGTAAACAAGATGTTCGAAAACAAGTTTTTTTTGCTGTAATAGTTCGTCAGAAAAAAGAATATAGGCGTCCTAATGGAATGCGAATTAAATTTGAAGACAATTCATGTATAATACTTAAAGATAGAAAAGGGAATCCAAAAGGGACAATGATAAAAGGACCAGTTGCAAAAGAAGTATGTGAAAGATTTTCACCTATTGCAAAATTGGCTAAATTAACGGTATAAAAATGAAAAAAAGTTTTGTAAATTCATGGAATTCGAGTAAACAACCTCGAAAACAGAGAAAGTATAGGTATAATGCAGCTTTGCATGTTTCAGGTAAATTCCTATCAGTAAATCTTAGTAAAGATTTACGGAAGAAATATACTTTTAGATCTTTACGTGCACGTAAGGGAGATAAAATTAAGGTAATGCGTGGTCAACACAAAGGTAAAGTAGGTAAAATTGACCGAATATCGTTGAAATATGTTAAAATTTATGTTAATGGGATCGAAATGCTTAGAAAGGATGGTACTAAAACTTTAATTCCTTTAGAGCCTTCAAATTTACAATTAACTGAATTAGATTTATCAGATAAAAAGAGAATGAGCAAAAATGGTAAAAAAACATCTTAAAAATTTAGCAACACCAAAAACATGGAACATATTACGTAAAGAAACAATCTTTACAACTAGGCCTAACCCTGGTGCACATTCCTTAGAATTAGGTATGTCAATTAATCATTTTATTAAGCAAGAATTAAAATATGCAAAAACAACAAAAGAAGTTAAGTCAATATTGAATGCAGGTAAATGTTTGGTTAACGGACGTATAATCAAAGATGTACATTATTCAGTTGGTTTCATGGATGTATTATCTTTTCCCGATTTAAAACTTAATAAAAGAATTGTTTTAGATAAACGAGGGAAATTAAAATTATTAGATATTGATAATAAAGAGAAGGATTATCGGTTATCTAAAATTATTGGGAAAACTAAAGTTAAAAAAGGTAAAGTTCAATTAAATACGTTAGATGGAAGGAACATATTAGTTGATAAAGATTCATATGTTGTATCAAGTTCATTGTTAATAAAGGTCCCTGATCAAAAAGTTGAAAAAAGTTTAGAGTTGGCTGAAGGCAGTTTTATTTTATTATTAGGTGGAAAACACATTGGTAGTACTGGTGTTATTGATAAAATAATGGATAATAGTATTATATTTAAAACAAATGATAATCAGTTGTTTCAAACTTTGAAAAAGTTTGTTTTTGTATTAGGTAAAGGAAAATCAGAGTTGAAAATAGAATGAGAGAAATAGATGTAGAAAAATTGACATTGAATGTTGGAGCAGGAAAGGATCAGTCTTTACTAGATAAAGGAATGAAATTGTTAAAGAATATTACAGGTATTGATCCAATCAAAACAATTACTACTAAAAGAATTCCATCTTGGGGAGTTAGGCCAGGTTTACCAATTGGAACTAAGATTACTTTACGAAATAAAGAACAAATAAAAGGATTAATTCAGAAATTTTTAAAAGCAAAAAATAATACTTTAAAGAAGTCTTGTTTTGATTCATCTGGTAATGTTAGTTTTGGGATACATGAATATATTGATGTACCAGATTTAGAGTATGATCCTGAAATAGGAATTATTGGATTTCAGGTATGTATCACTTTAATGCGAAAAGGTTTTGCAATTAAGCATAAAGGAAAAAAAATAGGTAAAAAACATTTGATTAATCAAGATGAAGCAATTGAGTTTATGAAACAAAATTATGGAGTTGATATTTCCGAATGACAACAAGCAATCATAAAAAGGTTTTCAAGCAGTTAAAGGTTAAACAACCTGTTCTTGAAAAATATATAAAGCATAATTCCCCTAAAAAAAGAAGTTGTGGTATTAGTTTAAAAAAATGTAAAAGATGTGGCCGCATAAGAGGGCATATTAGTAAATATGGTCTTAATTTATGTCGACAATGTTTTAGAGATGTTGCAACAAAAATAGGATTCAAAAAATATAATTGAGGATAAAAAATGGTTAATAACGATCCACTATCGGCATGTTTATCTAAAATAAATAATGCTGAAAAAGTTTCAAAAAAGAATGTTGAAGTTTCAGTAGTTTCAAATCTAATAAAGTCTGTGTTAGAAATACTTCAAAAAGAAGATTATATCGAAGGTGTAGATTATGCTGAAATACGAAATAAAATTTCAGCAATTATTAAATTAAAATCACAAATAAATAAAGTAGGAGCAATTAAGCCTCGATTTAAAGTTACATATGATGATATTGAGAAATTTGAACAACGATATCTTCCTGCTAAATCGTTTGGTTTATTAGTTATATCAACTTCACAAGGTTTGATTACTAATGCTGATGCAAAGAGTAAAAAAATTGGAGGAAAGTTAATAGCGTATTGCTATTAAAGTATTTATTATGAAAATCAAAGATTTTAAAGAACTAATAGAAATTCCTGAAGGGGTTGATTTAGTTTTAGATGGGCAAAAGATTACTATAAAAGGTAAATTAGGTGAAGTTGTGAAAATTTACAAAATGCCTCGTTTTGTTTTTGCTAAAGAAGGAAAAAATCTTTTGATAACATGTAATAATTATAGTGTATATGATAGAAGAAATCTTCAAACAATTAAAGCGCATATTAAAAATATGATACAAGGTGCAAATGAAGGTTTTGTTTATCAATTAAAGATTTGTGCAAGTCATTTTCCAATGACTGTAGCAGTTCAAGGTAATAAATTATCTGTGAAAAACTTGCTTGGTGAAAAAGTACCTCGTGTTTTGGATCTTAAAAAAAACACTAAAGTTGAAGTAAAAGGTGATATTATTGAAGTATCAGGTACAGATCTTGAATTAGTATCACAGCAAGCTGGTGATATTGAGCAACTAACACGAATAACTAATCGTGATCGAAGAATATTTCAGGATGGTATATATATAATTAATAAAGCTGGAAGGGCTGTTTAAAAATGTCAAAAGAATTTCCAAGATACAATAGTCATAAATTGAAGAAATTAACTACTTCATGGAGAAGGCCAAAAGGACTTCATAATAAAGTTAGACTTGCTCATAGAGGATATGTAGGTAAGGTAAGTATAGGATATGGTAAGGCATCAAAAAAGCCGTTACCATTAATTACTAATATAAATGATTTATTGTTGGTTAAAACAGGTTCAAATGTTTTGTTAAGTGCTAATCTTGGTACTAGAAAACGAGTCGATATTATAAAAAAAGCAAATGAATTGAAAATTAATATACTAAATGTTAAGAGTGATTATATTTCAAAAGTGGAACTTAATTTGAAGCAAAGAAAAGAGTTAAAGCAAGCAAGAATTAAAAAGAAAGAGCAAAAACAAAAAGAAATTAAAGATAAAATAAAGAAAGAAGAAGATAAAAAACAAAGTTCATCTTCAAAAGAAGCTAATACTGATAAAGATAAAGAATCTATCTCTGATGATGACAAAAAAGAGATTGAAAAAAAAGAAATGGATAAAGTTTTAACTAGAAAAGAAGGAATATAAAAATGGTTAATTTAAAATTACAACGAAAATTAGCATCACAAATATTAAAATGTGCTCCTGAAAAAGTTAAGTTTGATGTAGATAGTTTGCAAGAAATAAAAGAAGCTATTACTAAAGCTGATATTAAAGGTTTGATTGGGACAGGAGTTATAGGGCAAAAACATTCACCTGGTAGTTCACGCGCTCGGGCCAGAAAAAATTTAGTTCAAAAAAGAAAAGGTTTACGTAAAGGGTATGGTTCTAGAAAAGGTACAGCTAATGCTCGTAATAGTGATAAAGAGCAATGGATTAATAGGATTAGAAAGCAAAGGAGTTTATTAAAATCATTAAAATCAAGAGATAAAATTGATAATAGTGTATATGTATCATTATCAAAAAAAGCTAAAGGTGGTTATTTTAGAAGTGAAAGACACCTAAAGACTTATTTGAATGAAAATAAACTGATGAAAAATGTCAAGACAGCATAGAAATTATCGTAGGAAAGAAAAAACTGATTATAATAAAAGATTAAATCTTTTAAAATCAGGATTACCAAGATTAGTAGTTAGAGTTAGTCTTAAAAATATAACAGTACAAATAGTTGAGTATTCACCAGAAGGAGATAAAATATTATCTGCTGTGTCTACAAAACATATTGCAGATTTAGGTTGGAAAGGTTCATTAACTAATCTTTCTGCAGCATATTTATTGGGAATGTTAATTGCTAAAAAAACAAAAGTTAAGAAAGCAGTTTTGGATATAGGTCTTAAGAGATCTGTAACACATTCAAAGATTTATTCATTGGTTAAAGGAGCTAATGATGCTGGTCTTGAAGTTCCTGTTGATGAAAGTATGTATCCAGAGGAAGAACGAATTAAAGGAGAACATGTAGTTAATTATGTGAAATCATTATCAAAAGAAAATTATGAAAAGATTTTTTCAGGGTATAAAAAACGAAATTTTAAACCTGAGGAAATGAGTACTCATTTTAATGAAATAAAATCTAAGATAGAAGGTGTAAATTAATGACTGATACAAAAGAAGATATTATCACTGAAGATTTAGCTGATGACGATGTTAAATTAGATGCTAAAAAAGATACTCTTAATATTAAAGAATTAGATGAAGAAGCAATTGAACAAGAGAATATTAAAAGGCATCAAGAAGAAAAACTATTAGCATGGAAACCAAAAACTGAAATAGGTAGAAAAATAAAATCAGGCGAAATAACTTCTGTTGATGAGATTTATGAAACAGGGAAAAAAATTCTTGAAGTTGAGATAATAGATCATTTATTTCCAGGTTTAGAATCAGAATTATTACTTGTTGGACAAAGTAAAGGAAAGTTTGGTGGTGGTGCAAGACGTATATTCAAGCAAACACAAAAGAAGACAAAAGAAGGTAATAAACCAAGTTTTGCAACTATGGCAGTAGTTGGTAATCGTAATGGATATGTTGGCGTTGGGTATGCAAAAGCAAAAGAAACAGTTCCTGCAAGAGAAAAAGCTTTAAGGAAAGCTAAATTAAGCTTGTTTCCAATAATTAGGGGTTCAGGAAGTTGGCTTTCTTCAACTAATGAACCACATTCAATCCCATTTGCAGTAAAGGGAAAATGTGGATCTGTTGAAATCACATTAATGCCTGCACCTGTAGGAAAAGGTTTGATTATTGAAAAAGAGTGTAAGAAAATATTAGAATTAGCAGGAATTAAAGATATATGGAGTAAAACAAATGGTCAGACAGGTACTAAGTTAAATTTAGTTTTAGCTTGTGTTGAAGCTTTGAAAAATTTAAATAAAATGAAAATATCATCATCAAAAGAAAAAGAATTATCAATCGTAAAAGGTAATAAACTATGAAAATCGCTGCAATTAGAATAAGGGGAGGAAGAGTTAATTGTTCTATAAATAATACTTTGACTTCTTTAAATCTTGTTAATCAAAATATGATGGTTCTATTAGATAATACACCAAGTAATATGGGAGCTTTAAAAAAAGTTAAAGATTATGTTACATGGGGTGAACTTGATTCAGAAATGGAGAAAAAGTATTCCTCTGAAAAAGTATATACTTTACATCCTCCAAGAGGAGGATTTGAAAGAAAAGGTATTAAAAAAGCTTTTTCAGTTGGAGGGGCTTTAGGTTATAGAGGAGAAAAAATTAATAATCTTTTATTAAAGATGTCTAAGTAAAAATGGCAAAACGAAAAAAAGTAACTAGACTACGTGGAAGTAAAACTCATGGTGGGGGTTCTATGAAAAAGCGTAGAGGAGCAGGAAATAGAGGCGGCCGAGGTAATGCAGGTTCTGGTAAGAGAGGCGATGCAAAAAAACCTTCTTATTGGTCAGATGCTACTTGGTTTGGGATGTATGGTTTTAAATCTAAATCTAAAGCTTCACATTCTGCAGTAAATGTTAGTGATCTTGAAAAAATATCAAATTCTTTAGAAATCAATTTGTCTGAAAAAGGAATTTCAAAATTATTAGGTGCTGGTAAAGTATTGAAACCTTTTGTTGTTACAGTTGAAAAAGCTTCACCTAAGGCTATTGATAAAATTAATGCTGTAAAAGGTAAAGTAATTATAATTTCAAATAATAATACCTCTGAGACTATTAACGAAAATGACACTAATTGAAACATTAAGTAGTTATCTTCCTGAAATAGAGGCGCCTACTCAAAAAAGGCTACCTTTTAAGGAAAAATTGAAATGGACATTAATAATATTAGTAATATTTTTTATTCTTGGTCATATACCTCTTTTTGGATTAGGGCAAGATCAATTATCTCAGTTTGAATATCTTTCAATTATTTTAGGGGCAAGTTTTGGTAGTTTAATCTCTTTAGGTATTGGTCCTATTGTAACTGGTAGTATCGTATTACAATTGCTTAATGGATCTGGTATTCTTAAGTTTGATTTAACAACTCCAGAAGGTAAAAATCAGTATCAATCTTTACAAAAATTAATGTCAATATTTTTTGTAGTTTTTGAATCGTTCATTTTTGTATTTATGGGGGGTCTAGCACCTGCTGTTGAATTAGTCGGTACATCTTTATATTTTTCACTTGAATTATTTTTAGTTTTTCAGTTGATAATGGGTGGTTATCTCATTATCTTAATGGACGAAGTTGTAAGTAAATGGGGAATTGGTTCAGGTTTAAGTTTATTTATTGCAGCTGGGGTTTCTCAAGAATTATTTTTGCAAGCTTTAAATCCCTTTCCTTCTATTACTCAGCCAGATGTAAGTGCCGGTGCACTTCCACAAATATTTCAATTTTTAGGAACAGGTGACCCTACACAAGCATTATTACCTTTTGGTGCTATATTAGCAACAATATTTGTTTTTGTAATTTCTGTATATGCGCAAGCAATGAAAGTTGAAATTCCTTTATCTTATGGAAGAATACGTGGACATGGTGTAAGATGGCCATTAAATTTTATTTATACTTCTGTTATTCCTGTTATTTTAATCGCTGCATTAATGGCAAATATACAACTATGGGCCAGGTTATTACAAAATTGGGGTCGTCCATGGTTAGGAACTTTTAATATTAATAATGTACCTGAGACAGGATTTATTTCATGGATTTATCCTACTAATTTAGTTGAACGATTATTGTTAGGTAATTTAACATTATTGGATATTGCTCATTCATTATCTTATATGTCATTTATGATTGCAGGAGCAGTAATATTTTCATATTTTTGGGTACAAACATCTGGACTTGATGCAAAAAATCAAGCGAAACAAATTTCATCATATGGTTTACAAATACCAGGGTTTAGAAATGATCAACGTGTATTAGAAAGATTGCTTAATCGATACATTCAACCTTTAACAATAATGGGTGCAATTCTTATTGGTTTTTTAGCATCAATTGCTGATGTGCTTGGTTCATTGAGTAGTGGAACAGGGCTCTTACTTGCTGTTATGATTATCTATAAAATTTATGAAGAGATAGCTAAACAGCATATGATGGATATGAACCCTATGATGCGTAAATTTATGGGTGGAAATTAATATTTGAAAAACCAAGCATATTATTTAATTGTTTATTTTCTTTTTTAATTTATTTTTTGTTTTTTTAATTTTATTGAAATATTTATACAATAATTTATTTTTGTTTTAGTATTATAGTTAATTATTTAAACTACACTTGTTTGCTTATTTCAATGAGGTTATATTAAATGTTTGATGCAATATTAAGACCATTATTATCTATGAATCCGTTTTGGGCAATTTTCTTAATTTCATTTAGTTTAGCTTTGATGATCACTATTATATATAAATTCATGACTGACCAAGAGCTAATGAAAACTCTTAAAGCCGATATGAAAGCTTTGCAAAAAGAGATGAAATCATTAAAAGATAATCCTGAGGCAATGTTAAAGAAACAGCAGCATGCAATGGAAAAGAATATGAAATATTTAACCCATAGTATGAAGCCGACTTTGGTTACTTTTATTCCAATAATATTGGTTTTTGGGTGGTTAAGTTCGAATTTTGCTTATGAGCCAATAATCCCTGGTGATGAATTTGATATAACACTTGAATTAAATCGAGGAGTATATGGTTTTATTGAAGTTGTTCCGCCTGATTTTAATAACAGTATTTTATTTTTAGAACAAAATAAAACTAAGATGATTAATTCTAATATGATTTCTTTTAGGTTTCTCGCAGAAGAATTTGGTGAGTATGATGTTATTTTTATTCTAAACGATTATTTAGAGTTTCCAGTTAGAGTTTTAATTGATGAGGAAAAATATGGTACTGTAGATTTTACAAGATTTGATTCAAAAGAAGTTAAGAAAATTTCTACAGGTAATCAAAAAAAGATAGTATTAAATCTTTTTGGATGGGAATTGGGATGGTTAGGTTCTTATATAATCTTGTCTATAATATTTAGTATTGGTTTAAGAAAACTGCTTAAATTACATTAATTTTTTTTAATGAATTGACTTAATAGTGCTTCGATTTGTATAAATTCATCACTCCCTTCAACTAATCTAAATTCTATTTCACCACATTTGTCAATTAATTCTATTTTCCTGTTATCGTCTAGATCTAATGTCCATATTTCTTGCTGTATTTGTTTTATTATATCAATCCCTGAAAGACCATACTTTAGCATTATATCTAATAATTTATTTTTTGCTTTCAAAAAATCACCAGATATAGCATAATTTAATGTTTCTTTTAGTTCTTCAGGTTTTGCATATGATGACATTTCATATACTGTTTTTTCATCTACTTCATTATGTAATACAGCACAGCTTTGTAGTAGATTTTCAGCTTTTCTACAATCACCTTGTGAGACTATAAAAAGTGCTTCTTTGCCATTTTCTGATAGTTTTATGTTCTCACTTTTTTCTATTTTTTCTAGAATCTTAAATATTTCTTCTTTTGGAATTGGCTTGAATTTAAAAACAGCACAACGTGATTGTATAGGGTCAATAATTTTACTTGAATAATTGCATGATAATATAAATCTACATGTTTGTGTATAATTTTCCATAGTTCTTCTTAAAGCTTGTTGTGCTTCTTTAGTTAATGCATCACATTCATCTAAATAAATAATTTTAAAAGGTACATTTCCTATTGCTTTTGTTCTTGCAAAATCTTTAACTTTAATTCGTACAACATCAATGCCTCTTTCGTCAGAAGCGTTTAATTCAAGCATATTCTGTTTCCACTCATTCCCAAATAATTGTTTTGCAATTATTAATGACATGGTTGTTTTACCAACACCAGCAGGTCCAGAAAACAATAAATGGGGCATATTTTTACTTTCTATAAATGCTTTAATTCTTTTTCTGATTTCATTTTGGCCTACCATCTCATCAAAGTTCTGAGGCCTATATTTTTCGGTCCAAATAGAATATTCCATATAAATTTAAAAAAGAAATATATTAATAAAGCTTTCTAAATTTTAACATAAATGATAAATTAGATTATATCTTCTTCAGCAATAACCATGAAATCTCCCATAGCAATAACTGCAGAGAAAGGGATTAATAAATTGCCTTGTTTGTCTTTTTCAAGTTCAAGCTTATCACAATAAGGAGTTGGATTTGCTACAACAATATGGATTAATTCACCAGATTTTGTTTCAAATATTATGTCTCCTACTTCACCAAATTTTTTACCTGTTTTGCTTACAACAGTTTTTCCTAATATTTGTTTTGAAAATTTTTTTTCTTCTTCAGTCATTATTGACACCTTAATAGATACTTGATAAGTAATAGTCTTTTTAAACTTTTCTATAATCTTTTGTTCTTTTAAATTATTTGTTTAATTTATGCTTATTCTATTATTATTTCGCAGTGCTTGTTATTTAAGTATTTTCTTACTACTTGTGATATTTCTGTTTTTGTTATTTTTTTGATTTTTTGATAATAGTTATCAAATTTATCATTACATTCTTCAAAAAAACTAGTAATATCTGCCTCTTCTTGAGTATCTTCGTTTCTTATAGCTATATGTCCTTGTATGTAAGATTTTGCTTCACTTAGTGTATCATTGTTAATTTGTTTTGGATCTAATAATTTCTTGATTTCATTAAAAAATATTTTTTTTATTGTTTTTATATTTCTTTTTTCAGCATTTGCATAAAATGCAAAATATCCAAATCTTTTTGATACATTGTGGTATATGCCTAATTCGTATCCTAATCCTCTTTTTGTTCTTATTTCAATAAATAATTTTCCAGATTGGCCTCTAGCAAGTATTGCATGTATTACATCAAGAGTATAACTGTCTTTGTGGTTACGCGGTACTGTATGATAACCTAGTATTATATATTTTAATTTTAATTTCTTTTTTTCTTTGTGACTTTTTAGTATTTTTTCAGGTTTTGTTAGTTTATTATTTTTATTTTTATTAGATTTCAAATTTTTAAAATTTTTTTCTATGTAATCTTTATACTTTTTGCAATCTCCAACAATAGTTATTATTATGTTATCTTTAGTATAGTTTTCTGAATGAAAGTCAATTAAATCTTTTTTTGTTATACTTTTTACAGTCTTTTCTGTTCCATATGTTGGCCAAGAATAATTTTTTTTAAATATATTTTTTTGCAAAAGAACCCATTGGTAATGTCTTGGTTCATCATTTATCATCTTTATTTCACCAAGTACAACAGTTTTTTCTTTTTTTATTGCTTTTTCATCAAATAATGGATTGCAGATCATATCACCTAATATCTCAAATGCTTTTTCTGAATGGTTTTTATGAATTTTTATGAAATAATTTGTTCTTTCAGTTGTAGTATATGCATTTAATTCACCACCTAATCTTTCTATTTCATTTGTTAATTCTTCACAATTCCTTTTTGTAGTCCCTTCAAAAAGCATATGTTCCATAAAATGAGCAATTCCTTTCTTTGTTTTTTTTTCATTAGAACTTCCAACAAGTACAGAAATATTAATACTAACTAAATTGGTTTGTTTTTTTTTGTAAATTGTTTTTATATTTTTTATCTCTTTTTTAATCATTATTTCTTTTTATTATTAATCTTTTAAAAATATTTTTAAAAGAAACTTATATCTATTATTTATGCTACATTTATTTGTTAATACAGAATCTTCAAAAGATCCGAATATTATTTATCTTTCAGGATATAATCCTGGTTTTTGTATTCTTATTTATGATGATATAACAAAACGAAAATGTATGTTTGTTTCTGATTTTGAGGTTAGTATGTATAGTAAAATTAAGACCTTTGCTTTTAATCGTGAGACATTAAAGTCAAAAATTATTTCTTATTTTCGTATTAAGAAATTAGAAAAAATGGGTGTTAATTATATGTGTATTTCTTTATATCTTTCTAAAAGATTAAAAAAGTTATTATCTGTTCAATTTGTTAATAATTCGATGCATTTTTCAAAGATTAGAATCAAAAAATCTCCAAATGAGTTAAAAAATATAAAAAAAGCATGTCAAATAACAGATAAGATATATAAACAATTATATTTAACGCGTAAGAAATTTAGGACTGAAAAAGATATTTACAATTTTATTAAATTGTGTATTATCAAGTATGGTGTTGAACCTGCATTTGATCCAGTTGTTGCAACATCAAAGAATTCAGCAGAACCACATCATATTGCAGGTAATATCAAGCTTAAAGGATTTACTATTATTGATTTTGGAGTTAAATATAATGGATATTGTAGCGATATGACACGGGTATTTTTTTACGGTAAGCCTAAAAAGGGAGATTTAGAACTATATAATCAAGTTTTAACTGTTTATAGCAAATGTATTTTAAATATACGTACAAATCGACAAGTAAAGAAAGTTGATAAAATTGCACGTGATATTCTTGGTAAGAATTTTCTTCATAGTTTAGGGCATGGCTTAGGTGTTGAGATTCATGAGCGTCCAAATCTATCAATTTTTTCTAAGGATGTTTTTGAAAACAATATGGTCTTTACTATTGAACCAGGTATTTATTTTTCAGGGAAATATGGCATTCGATTTGAAGATACATTCTTATTGAAAGGAAATAATTGTATTAATCTTACTAAAAGTTCTAATAAAATGGTAGTTATAGATTAAGTATCTATTTGTTCGATAATTATTTAAATAATATAAACAATGATATATATAGGATATATAAAATGCAATCTTTTGATAAAAAAAAATCACAAATATCTTTTTTTTTAATTTTTGCAATGGTGTTAATTTTATTCTATGTATTTTTTCTATTTCTTTCGTCTGATTATAATATATCAAGAAAAAATCTTGAATTTATTAATCAAGAATCAACATCGATAAGTAATTTTATTGAATTTTGTATGAAGTCAAATTTAGAAAAAGGTATTCTTTTAAATGGTTTTAATGATTTAAGTTTGCTAGAGAATTATATTTATAATAGTATAGATCTTTGTTTTGATGAATTTATTGCTTTCCCTCATTTTGAGTTTTTTTATGAATCTCCTATTATTTCTCTTAATATTTCAGAAGATAATAAGACTATTTTTTTTGATCTTTTTTATCCTATTTTAGCAAAACAAGATTCATTAGAATTACAATTCTCCAATTTCTATATTTATTATGATTTGGTATCTGAATATGAATTAAATGAAAATATAATTCAGCCAGATGGCACAATACTAAATGAAATTTCTTTTGTCTCAAACAATCGTGATTTAATTTTTGTTTTATTAGAAGATTCAATTGTATTAAATGATAATAGTGAAGCTTTAGATTATGTTTCTATTGAAATATTGGATGTTTCTGATTTTCCAGGAAATATTTTAGGTTCTTTAGTTTATGAAATGGGACCATCTGGTGCGATATTTGACCCCGAGGTAGTTTTGATGATTTCTTTTTCTGTAGAAGATTTCCCTGATGATATAGATGAGGATAGTTTAAGTATTGCTTATTATGATTCAGGAGAGTGGTATTCTGTTCCTAGTTATATTGATTGGGATAATAATTATGTAATTGGTTATATTAGTCATTTTTCAGTATATGGATTAACATATAATATTGTACAAGCTGGATTTAACAATTTACAATGGAGTACTATAGTTAAAAGTTCAAATTTATATGGTGAAGGACCTTATAACTGTGGTTATATTTCATCTTCTAATTATGTTGATGGATGGAATTATCCTCAGAATGTGTGTTTTTCTGATGGAAGAACATCAACTCATAAAAGTGGTTATACTGAACATTATCTTTCAACAATCCCGAATGTAGATAGGGTTTTAAATCAAATTACTAGTGTAGGTGTACAAGCAACTTTTAATCAACAATCAGGCCAAGGTACTTTAGGGATATTAATTGGTGATGCAGTTTATACAAAAACAATACCTTTGACTTCTAGTCCACAATTTGTTGATTTGACTGATTTAAGGGAGTATTGGTCTTATCATGATTTACGTAATAGTAATTTAATTATTCATAGCTATGAACATGATTTTAGAGTTGATACTTTGAGACTAATTGTAGAGCATAATACTAGTAGTGTTTCTAATTCTGTTAATAATGAAATTAATCCTATAACTATTGATTCACAAAATATTAATTCTTTTAATTATGGTTTTACAGGTACTTATTCTGCAGGAGGTATTATTAGAAATCCTGATATTTCTAGTGATGCTTTTACTCCTTTTAGTGATAATTTTGCAGGTTTCAGCAGTAATACATTTCATTCGAATGAAACAGGATTGGTTCATTTACCAGGAGATTATACTGGTGATGGTAAAACAGATTTAGCTGTTTATCATTGGCCTAGTGGCGTTTGGTCTATATGGTCAATTTCAGGTGTTAATATTGTTAATGATGTTAAGTTTGGTTTTTTTGGTGCTATTCCTGTTTTATTTGATAATAATGGAAATGGTATTACAAATTTAGCTGTTTTTTCTCCTGAATTAGGAGAGTGGTTCATAAAACAAGGAAACAATGTTGATATAATTTCTTGGGGGTTTCTTGAGTCTATACCCGTTTCAGGCGATTATAATGGTGATGGTAAAACAGATTTTGCTGTATATTATCCTGCAGCTGGAAAATGGCATATAAGATATAAATCAGGTGGAACTTTAGATTTAGAATTTGGATTTTCTGGTGCAATACCTGTTCCAGGTGATTATAATGGTGATGGTAAAACTGATATAGGTGTTTATTATAGTGGTAAATGGTATGTTCAATCTGTTTCTGGTGAAGTAATATTATGGGAGCGTGAATGGGGTTTTTCTAATGCAATACCTGTTCCAGGTGATTATAATGGTGATGGTAAAACTGATATAGGTGTTTATTATAATGGTAAATGGTATGTTCAATCCGTTTCTGGTGAAGTAATATTATGGGAGCGTGAATGGGGATTTCCTAATACTGTTGCTATTCCTGGTGATTATAATGGCGATGGTAAAACTGATTTAGCAATTTATGATTCTTCATCTGGTCGTTGGTTTATTCAAACAATCTCTGGGCAAATTTTAGCTTATGAGTTAAATTTTGGTTGGTCTGATAAATTTGAGCCTCCTCCTTCAGATGCACCAAATGTTTTAGAATGTGAAAGTTGGAGAAATATTCATCATCCTAGGACAGTTTGTGGTTGTTTTTTGTATAAACCAAGCACACATTTAGTTTTATTACCAGGTAATATGTCTAGGGGAATTGTAAGTCGAGTTGTTTTTGCTAACGATCCTGCTGGTACCACTGTTATAAGAGACTTAAGTTATACAGGAAGATATAGCGGAAGACATAAATGGAGATTTTATGGTACTTCTGGTAGGCAATTAAGTGCTCATGGAGAAATTTATGTTGTTGTCTTTTTTTCAAATGATATGGCACCTGTGTCTTATAGAATTACATCACCTAATAGACGATCTTATCCTTATGGATTAGCTGGTTGTTAATAATTCTTTTTTAGTAAATTAATTAATTTTAGAAAAAAATAAAAAATTTAATCAACCCATTTTAATGATAAATTTACCATTCTTTTGGATTACTTTTCCATCAATAATTATTTGACCGCCTTTTCTTAGGTCTTTAATCATATCCCAATGAAGTGCAGATTTATTTCTTCCACCACCCTCTGGGTAAGCCATTCCTAATGCAAGATGTATTGTTCCACCTATTTTTTCATCAAATAATATATTTTTTATGAATTTTTTTATTCCAAAATTTGTTCCTATTCCAAATTCACCTAATTTACATGCACCAGCATCTAGTTTTATCATTTTTTGTAATAAATCTTGACCTTTTGTAGCTGTTGCTTTTACAACTTTTCCATTTTTAAATTCTAATTTTATGTTATCAATTTCTTTTCCATAAACACATACAGGAAAATCATAATGTATATAACCTTCTGTTGTGTCTTCAACAGGTGCAATAAATACTTCTCCATCAGGCATATTTCTTTTTCCAAAGCATTTTATACCTTGTCTTCCTTTAATTGAAAACGTTAAATCTGTATTCGGACCAATAATTCTTACTTGTTTTCCTTTATCTAAAACTTTTTTGAGATTTTCTTGAATTTTTTCTTCTTTTTTCCAATCACGTAAACATGCAGAATAAACAAAATCTTCAAATTCTTCTAAAGACATTTCTGCATCTTGTGCTAATGCATTTGTTGGTAATTCACATAATACCCAGTTATCTTTTTTTATAATAATGTCACTTATAGGTTTTGTAGCTTTTCTTCTTAAGGCAATTTTCTCTGGTGGAATGTTGCTTAATTCTTTAGTATTGTATTCTGTTCCAATGCTAATTGTTCCGGCAATTCTTTTTGCTTCATATATTCTTAATTCAGGTTTTGCAGATAATTGCTCATCAGATGCATATTTAAAATAAGTATAACCAAATCCAGGAATTGAGCAATTAATTCTTGGGAATCCACCTTTAAGTAGAATTAATTTTGATAATTCATTTGCTAAATCTTTTGCCTCTGCTCCACAATTAATGTCAATAATATCTCCTTTCTTTATTTTCAAAGAATGGTTTGTTAATATTTCTGCTAGTTTTTTTATTCGTATGTCCATAATAATACTATAAATGTTTTATTTATAAATCTTATTAAATTTTTATTTATTTGTTTAAAATGTATATTTGTAATTGTTTTATAGTCAATTATTGTTATAAAGAGCTTAGTTTTTGTGTTAGAATTATTTGTTTTTTAAATTTATTTTACTTATTATATGGTAGTTATTAATGGAAACATTTAAATAGTCTATCCTATGCTCTTATGACATGGAATCAAAAGAAAATAAAAAAGAAAATTCAGTATATTATTCATATGTTGCTAATTTTTCTGCTTTAGAAGAAGAAAATAAATTACTTAGACAATCAGTTGATCAATTGAGAGAGGAGTTACAACGATTTAAATCCAATCCTTTAATGGTTTGCGAAGTAGTTGAGGTTATTGATGCTAAAAATGCTGTTATACGAATCCCAAATGGAAATTCTTTTTTGGTTAATGTAAGTAGCGGTTGTGAAAAAATAAAATCTGGTGATTCTGTTCTTGTTGAACAAAAAAATTTAACAATAATTCGTAAAACATCAACAGATAAAAAATTTAATGTTGAACAATTTGTTATTGTAGAGAAGCCTGAAATCAAATGGTCTGATGTTGGTGGTTTACAACAACAAGTTGATGAAATAAAAGAAGTTATTGAATTGCCTTTAAAAAAACCAGAATTATTTAAAAAGATTGGAATTAGTCCTCCTAAAGGTGTATTATTGTATGGTGAACCTGGAACTGGAAAAACATTATTAGCAAAAGCTGTTGCTTCTGCTACTAAATCTACTTTTATTGAAGTTGTGGGTTCAGAGTTAGTACAAAAATTTATTGGTGAAGGTGCAAAACTAGTTCATGAAATGTTTCAAATGGCGAGAGAAAAAGCACCTTCTATAATTTTTATTGATGAAATTGATGCTATTGCTGCTACCCGCATTGAAGTTGGAACTTCAGGTGAGAGAGAAGTTCAGAGAACTTTTATGCAATTGTTAGCAGAGATTGATGGTTTTGATAATCTTGAGAATGTTAAGATAATTGGTTGTACAAATAGAAAAGATATTCTTGACCCGGCAATTCTTCGACCAGGTCGTTTAGATAGATTAATTAAGGTTGGAATACCTAATGAAAAAGGTAGAAAGGAAATTTTTAAAATACATACAAAACGAATGAAACTTCAAGATGTTAAAGTCGATAAAATAGTTAAATTAATGGATAGTTTTTCTGGTGCAGAGATTCATGCTGTCTGTACTGAAGCTGGATATTTTGCAATTCGTAAAAATCGTACAAATATAACACATAATGATTTTGTTTCTGCTATTGAAAAAGTTAAACTTGAAGAAATGCTAGAAGGAGAAGATTATTTGAGAATGTTTGGTTAATTTTTTTGTATTTTACGATTATATTTTTATATTGTTAATTAATTATTAAAAATTAGTTCTATTTTAGAATTGTGCTATATTAATAAAGTACTAGAATTTTGTAAAAATATTAAAAAAATAAAATTATTTACTGTTAATTTTTAGTTTCTTGCTTTTTTTCAGTTTCAATATTTTTCTTGTTATTAACTCTTATTTTTCTAGGTCTTGGTTTGCTTGTTTTACTCTTATTTGTTTTTTCTTTTACGTTAAGGTTAATATCATTTAATGCTTTTACTATTTCCTGTGTAGTTGCATTTTCTTTAATTTTAGCTGTTTTATCAGTTATTTCAAGATGGTTAATGTTACATTTTCTTCTTCTGGTTTCACCATCAATTAATACTGTTTTTGAGTCTATTTTAGAAACTACGCAGCATATTTTACCACCGTCTCTACCTGCTATTTTTACACATACATTTCCTATTTCAAACATTTTTACCTCCAATCCTTAGGGATGTTGCCATTACCCTGGGTAATATTAGATTTCTTTTTTTATAATTAATTATATTTTTCTGGCTTTTTCTTTCATCTTTTCTCTCATTGCTTTTGATGAAAGTACTCCACCATATGGGCGTTCAGGCCTTTTAGCAGTTTTTGGCATATTTTTAAGTTTTGCAGGTGTTGCTCTTGCTACTCCTGCTAATGGTGTTCCATATTCTGCGCATACTGCTTTACCAGGTTTCCGTATTTTGTAATGTACTTTTACAGTATTCCCTGGGGCTTTAACAAATACTTTTCTTTTTGATTTAGATTTATATTTCCCTGCTACCATAGTATTCAGAAACAATATTTGCTTTAAAAAGCTTTTGGAAAAAACACTTAAATTAAAGAAAAAATAAAAAAAGATATATTCTCTAATTGATATTTTCAATTAGAATTTTTCTTTCGATAAATTGATAATATCGATATTCTAATCTTAAATTAATCAATTTTTCAAAGTCAGTTGCAATATCTCCAACATCAAAATTACAAGTTACTATTTGCTCTACACCATTGTATAGTTTTACATATCCGCTTGACCCAGATAATCTTTCTACAAAACCAGTACATTCAGCAAGATTTCCATCAATATCGGTTAATACTTCAAAAAACACTTTATCTTTATCTTGATTTGTTTGGCTATCTTCACAGTTTGTATCTCTTTTGAAGAATCGATCATTTCTTTCACCAACATGACTTATAGTAAATTGTAATTGTATTCTATCAGAGCTTAAAGGTGTTTGTGTTACTTTAGTAACATGTAATGGTCCACCACTATTGAACACATTTTTTGATCCTGTTAATTCACATATTTCTTTTCTGTCAAATTTACTTAACATATCTGTTTTAATGCATGCAGCAACAGTTGCATTAGTTGCATAATTATAGCAAACATTTGCTCTTATTCTTGGTTCCCAATTACCAGGTAAATTTCCTGCATAGTTAAATCCAGGGAATTCGGCTAAGATTCTGCCACTTCTTACAACCATCCCACCAGGATAGGTTTTTACACCTAAAATATCATCAGGAATATCTTGTCTTATATCAGCATTTGTTAAACTAAATTCTCTTGGATCAATTCCTGCAATTTCAATATATCCATCTCCTTTTTTAACATCTTCTTCTCCCATATTTTCTATGCTTAGGCTAATTGAGAATTCTTGTTTATCATTGTCTAATACTCTATCAGGTGGTGCACCTGGTACGAATCCTATAACTAAAGCTGTTGTTCCACCTACGAAAGGTGTTGTGGAAGGGCCTACACTTTCTCCCCCTTCACCACATCCGTAAAGAAACATTATTCCAATCAAAAGTAAACCTATAATTATTTTTTTCATTAAAATCTCCTCCTTAATAGATTGTATCTTGTTCATTAATTATCCTTATATTTCTTTGAATTGAATCTTTTATTTTATAATTTGATAATTCCATTTCTAAAATTGTTCTATATGAGCTTCCATCTCTATCAAGAGGGAAAGTGCATATTATTGATCCTTGTCCATTTCGTAATTTTAATGGTGATGGTGTAACACAATTTCCAGGAATTCCCCCTAAAGTAGGATTTGTGAAATCAATATAATCTTGGTCTTCACGTAGTGATACTCCTCTGCATGGTGCACTACTTCTTAATAACTCTCCTTGTCCATAATGTCTTATATTTATTTTTAATCTAACCAAGCCAGGCATTGAAGTTGTTTCAATACTACTTACACCAACTGGTGCTCCTTGTCCACTTGTTGATACAGTACCAGGTGAACACGAGTCATCTCGATTTACCCTGTTTGGATTAGGATCTACACATATATTAATACCTACTCTTGTCATGTAATCATAACAATAAACTAGTCTTAAATTAAAATCATATACATCTGAACTGTGCATGTTTCCTACTGAAATTCGTGTTGAATCTGTACTATATCCTCCTTCAGGATTATATCTAGTTCTATATGCTCCCTCTCCTGAAAAGTCAATTCTTGATAAATCAGGTATTGAGACTATGCTACTATCAAATCCTGCAAAAAAGGTTTCTACATTTGCTGATGGTGCTGTTCCTCTATTAAATGCTTCTACTTCAATAGGTGTATCCTCTGCAAATGTTCTGTCAACATATATCACCGATGGTGGATTATTATGTACAAATCTCATGCTAATTCCTTCAGTTCCTGTCATATAGCTGCCAGTACTACCACTTGATCCAGATGATGAGAAACATCCTGTCATCATTAATAGAATTAATGTTACGATTGTGCTAAATATCCATCTTCTCATTTATAATCCTCTACTACTTTAATATAGTGTAAGAACTCATTTTAATAATATATAAATGTTACGGAAAAAAGGTGTTTATTATTTATTCACCTTGTATTTGAATTCTTCTTTCTATGGATTTTTTATATCCATAACTTAATTCCATTTGTAATACTGTACGAAATGCAGGCATGTTTTCATCTAATCCTTCAGCCATGCATATGATTGTAGCTCTACCATTAATTAAACTTATATGTCCACTTGGTGTACATGTTAGTGGAATTCCATTTGATAATCTTGCATTTGTTATTAATACTTTATCCATATCTTCTCTATTAAGATTCACATCACTACATCTTCCTAATTCAGTGTCTCTTATTACAGTTCCTCCACCAACATTTGCAATTGTTACTACAAATCTAGCTTTTTCTCTTTGACTAATTGATTCTACAGAAGATACTGCTATTGGTGCACCTTGACTTCCGCCACTAACAAGTCCAGGCCTACATGAATCTAGTGATGATGCTCTATTGGGATTAGGGTCTACACATACATCAATTGATGCAAATGTTTTATATGGATAACATAATACAGCTTGAATGTTTGCACTATATGAATCTAACCTTGTATCACGAAAGAATGCTGGGTCCATTTCTGCTTCACTACTAACTACCGTAAAACCACCTTGTGGATTGTATCTTGTTTTAGCTTCTAATTCTTGAAATACAACTGGTTCATTAGTTAGTCCACGTATTATATCTCTATCAAAGCCAAAATAGTATAGCATTGCATTTAATGTTCCATCTCCTTCACCAGGATATACTCCTAAATTTTTAATTTCAACACCAACAGGAAATGCTCCATCCTCAGCATATACAATATAAGGTGGTGAATTTGTTGTAAATTGTAATTCTAAACCTTGTGTTCCAGTTCTATATTGTGATGATAATCCAGTACTAGGACCCGATCCACATCCTGAAATCAAGAGAAATATTGCTATAAGTGTGACTATTGAAAAAATTCTAATATTTTTGTTTTTTTGCATATTCATTCTTTATTCACCTTCTATGTATATAAATATTTTGTTATTGGTTCATTATATTGTTTTTTTTTGTCTTATATGAATTAATTTTGTCTTGTAATGCTTACTCTCATATTTCTTGTAGCATGAAATCCATAGCTTAATTCAATATAAAGTAATGTATCATAATATCCTTGTGGATCTTCTTCAAGTTCACTTTCAAGGTTACATATAATTTTTCTTCTTTGATCTAATTGTAAAATATTTTCTGGGACATCACATAGTAATTCTTGTTCACCTAATTTAACACTATCTATTTTTACTTGATTTATTTGATTTTGTGCAAGGCACCCTTCTTTAAAATTTTCAGGTAGAGTTACAATTCCACCATCTGCATTAACTATATCTATCTCTAATCTAGGTTTAACTCTATTTTCTGTTGATGGTAAATATTTTAATTCAACGCTTTCTATTACAATAGGTGCACCTTGACCTCTATTGTAATTGTATCTATTTGTTTTACATCCATTTTCTTGATTTCTTATTGTCTCTATACAAATACTATCACTTAAAATTGTTTTATAAGTATAGCATACATCTACATTAAGGGTAGTTTGAAATATGTCTTGAGGGAATGGTCTAAAAATTACACTGTGATATATTTCATCACCTTTTGAACTGTATAAACTTTTTCCAGCAATTTCTGTTATTCTTCCACCAGTTATTTCATTTAAGGAATTAACAATTAATACAGTATTTTCTGTCGGTCGTAAAAAATTACCAGTTGGTGTTACTCTCATAAAAAATTCATCATTTTTAATATCCGTAGCTCCTTTGTTTTCGATTTTGATATCGTATGTTTCTAATGGTAATTCGCTTCCAGTATAGATAATAATGTTATTTGGCCCTGTAATGCTTAATTCTAGGCCTTGTCTACCAGTTCTATAATCAATACTTGGTGAACTTGTACTACATGCTATTAGAAATACTACTATTAAAAATGATTGTATTGTTAAAATTATTTTTTTATACATTTTTTTTGCAATATCCTTCATCACAAATCATATCTTCATCACAAGGGTTTTGTTCAGGATGACACTCTAAACATAATCCTGATCCTGATTCGGCAATAGCGCATGCACCTGTTTTACATTCATTATTTTCTGTGCATTGTGTTCCAATATCTTTCAGATTATTATTATTATTATTTTCAACGGTTGGTGATGCTGTAGTTATTGTTTCAGGTTTTGGTATATTACATAATGTATTTAGCCAGTTATAGTATATTTCGATTGTCGCTTGTTGTTCCTCTGTATAAATTTCATCATATTCTTCATAGTATGATTTAATAGTTTCTTCAACATTATTTCGATTAAGTCTCATATGGTGCTCTAATCTTCCAACAAGGCACCGTATATCTTGTAGGTTGTCATTAGGCCAATTACTTGCTCGATTACATCCTGTTAAAAAATCAATTACTCCATTATTATCTGTATCAGTTTGAGGATTGATTTCAAAATTATTATATTTTTCGATAATCGCAGCAACCATTGCTTCATATCTTATTTTTTCCATATCTGCAACTTGCGGTAAATTATTTCTAATCATCGTTTGGTATTTTTCTGCATAGATATCTTTGTTATCAGATTTTTCTCCTTTTTTAGCATCTTCTTCAATTCTTCCAATGCATGTATATGTTCTGATTCCTTGTTGCATAGTTTGTCGTCTGTGAACAATATTTATTCTTGTTGCTCTGCTTACTTCGTAATTGTAAGAAGTATAAATTTTAATTGGTATAAAATTAAATCCTAAATCTCCTTCATTAGTTTTAAATAATTCATTTATATCAGCACGTAAATTACATGATATTGTTTCAAATGTACTAAAGCTTCTAAATTTTTTATTATCACCTGATCTATCAAAGGAATAAACATTATCATCTGGTGAGCATATTGTTTCTTTGTTTTCTGTTTCTGATGTTATATATAACTCCGCTTTTTTTTCAATTTCATTGCATATTTCATTATCTCTTCTAAATGTATAACCACCACATGCTATAAATTCATCTCCTGGTTCTGTGTAATTATCCGGAATTAATGATAATGACTTATGGAAAATAAAAACTAAATCTTTAATTTCATTTACTCCTCCACTATCCCATCCATGTGTTTGTTTATCTGCATGTAATGTTATACCCATAACAATATCATTAGCATGTGTTGTTTGGTCATCTATTTCAATTCTTCTTTTTCCTCTTTCACCATCGATGTTTCCTGCAATCCAGACTGGTGCATTTTGTGTTTTTAAAAAGTTATCAGACGCCATTCTATCAATTTGTGCTTTTTGTTGTTCTGTTCTGTTATCCCACGCTGTTGATTTAATAAACATCGGAGTCATGTATGCAAATGTTGTAAAATCATACATTGTTCGAAGTATAAATCTGGTATTTTCGCTTCTTGAAAAAGTATTGGGATTATATCTACATACAATAGTTCTTTTTTGACTCCTGTCTAGATTAAATGTACCATTCTCAGGGGTTATGGTACTACACGGAAGTCCGTTTATGAATCCAGATGCTATACCTTGTATTTGTTGATCGACAGTTTCAACTCTTAGTGTTGCTGAAATGCTAATTGATTCATGTGTATTATATGTATCACGTGCATCAATATTTTCAATAAATACTCCCATAGGAATTGCATTTTCATCTACAACAGCATACCAATAATCACCAGTTGCTCTGTAAACTTGTTGATTAATAAATCTCATGATATGGTCTGTTATGTCAAGTGCTTTTACTACTTCGCCAAGGCTTCCTAAAGAATTTGTAATCACGCAATTTGTAAATTCAATATCAGAATAACTTTTGAAAATTCTTTCATATCCTTGTATTGTTCTATCTTCAATTGTGTCACATACACCTGCATTTGCAGTATAACCTCCAAACATAATACTTCCAAAAATAATTATTGCTAAGAAAAATGAGCCAATTGATTGAAATATATTTCTTGAGTTGATTGTTTGTAATTTTGTAACTTTTGGTTGTGAGTTGTTATTACTTTGGTTATTTGAATTCGCTTTAGCTATTTCTTTTTCTGCTTCTACTGTTGCTTCTGCAGCTAGTCTTTCTTCTCTTTTTGCAGCTAAGTTTTCTTTTTCTGCTTTTGCTTTTGCTTCTGCAGCTAGTCTTTCTTCCCTTTTTGCAGTTATATCTTCTTTTATCGATTTTGCTGATCCGACAATATTACCTGTAGCTTGTCCAACACGTGTAGCTTTTAGTGCATCAACTTTTTCTTGTCTCCAATCTTTTACTCCTTGTACTTTTTGATTCTTCCAGTTACTTATAGAATCTTTTATATCAGCAAGTTTTTTTTTTGTATTAGTATAAGAATTATCTTTTTCATATTCTTGCCAGGTTCTTTTTTGGGGAATTTCTTCTTCCTCTTCCAGAATTCTTTTTAGCTCTTTTTGTTCTTTTTTAGCTAATTTATGTAAATCATCCATCATCATTCCTCAAGAAGCTGAAAAAATATTCTTACTGAATTATTTCTACTTTAAGTTCTCTTATATTCATTATACTGAAAGGCACAATTTCAATTGAATTACTTCCAGGTTCTACAAAGTTGCTTATATCACGTTGATATGATAAATCTCTCGTACTTAGTCTAGTAAGATGACCATTTATATAAATATCAGCTTCTTTTCTTTCAGCATCATTGGTAAATTTCATACTTAAAATAACATTATACATTGGATCTAATTTTTCTGATTCTAATCCACGTCCAACAGGTCTGCATATTGGATCTATGTTTTTTCCTTTATATCCTACAGGGCATATATCACATTGATTAATACTTACTGAATTTACACATCTTGATGATATTCCATTTATTGGCATTACATCACACCAATACCAATCTCCTTCTTGAGCAAAACAACAATCTTTATCTAATTCTGGGCTACAACCTGGAGGGCATTTTCCATCATTATTGTCTCCACATAAATTTCTTCCGATTTCAGCAACACGACCATCTCTTCCAACATAATTAGTTGGGCACCTGTCTAAATTTTCTTGACCAACGAATCCTACACATTTATCTCCTGTATTTAATGGCATTCCAACACACCAATAAGGAGTAGTATATTTTTGCATGCAACAATCGTAATCATTATCTTCATCACAATTAGGAGGGCATATCCCATCCATTTCACCACACTTTGCAGTTAAGAAATAATCAAATGCTAAGTTAAATATATGAGGTTCTAAATCAAAATAATAAACAGGTATTTCATTATCTTTAAAATCTAATTTAACATTAATTAAATCAATAAGATATGTGCCTTTATCTGTTAAGAAATCAATTTTATTTCTTCCAATAAAAACCATATTAGGTGCAAATTCCACAAAATTTAATGAACCACAATCAGGAATTCCTGAAAAAACAGTTCTATCATTTAGTCTTATAGTAAGAACTCCTACATCAGAAATTCTACATTGAGGGTGAAATCTTAGTACTGCTCGTTCAATATTTTCACCTTGTGTTTGGCTTAAGAAAAAAGTGTTCATACTTTGTTGTCTAGATGTGTCAGTAACATCAGCTATGATTTTTATTTTCTCAATTGCGTATTCATTAGTTTGCCAAAATCTCCATCCTACTTCTGATACACTAAATTCTAATGTGTTTTCAATATTTAGTAATTCTTTTTTAATTCTAATCGGTGTAGGATTTATTGTTTGAACATCATATTGATATATAGTATTTCCGTTTAATTTGATATGTAAAACACCTTCTCGTTTTGGAGCACTAAAACTTAACTGAACATTCTCGGTATTTTGTAAATTATTTAATCTAAAAGTTAAATTTTTAGTAGTTTTATCTCCTAAACCATTTTTTATATATATTGGATTGAATTCTTCTATTACTTCAGCATTTGTTGTCATAAATAATGTAAAACTATTTAGTGGTATTTCAAGTTGATTTAATGCTGCAAAATCAATGTTTCCTGGTGTTTCAGTTAAAACTGAATGTCTTTGTGCATATCTTACAATATTTGGTTGTGTAGGCATTCCTGGTACTGTTACAGTAGTAGGTTCATCGCCTAGTAATGCTGCTCTATCTTCTGGTGGAAGAAATAAAATATATAGAAGAACTAGAACTGCTATAGCTATTATTAAGTTGGGTGCAGCTACTCTGACTTGGCTTTTTTTTGGAAACATTTTTAATTCCGGAATTATCTCTACTAGGATAGTTTTGAACTTTACTATATATAAATCTTGCGGAAATCACGGTGAAAATAAAATGAAAATATTATTTAAAGATATTAAGGCTGGAATTGTTAAAGTTGTTCCACAAACTAATGATGATTTATGGCTTTTGACTCAATTGATTAATATTGAATCTTTAGTTAGTTCTAAAACTACAAGAAAAGTTAAATTAACTGAGACTAAAGTTGAAAAAAAAACATATTATGTTACAATAACAGTTTCAAAAGTTTTATTTGAGACTGATACATTAAGAATTTCTGGTTTAGTTCAAAGTGAGCATGATGATATACCTAAAAATAGTTCTCATTCTTTTTCTATTCAAATAAATGATGAATTAAAAATTCAGCAAAAATGGATGAAATATCAATTTGAAAAGCTAGATGATGCAGCTAAAGATATTGTTAAAATTTTGTTGGTTGTACTTGATCGTGAAAGTGTTTATTTTGCTAAATTAACAAATTCAGGGTATAAATTACTTTCTAATTTTGATGGTGAAGTAAATAAGAAAATAGATGGTTTGCACTTAACTTCAAAAAATAATTTTTATGCTGAAATTATAAAAAAATTAAAGGAATATGATAATAGGGAAGGTGTTGATTGTTTTGTAGTTGCATCTCCGGCTTTTTTTAAAGAAGATTTAATTAAGCAAGTTAATGATCAAAATTTAAAAAAGAAAATTATTTTAGCTACTGTTTCTAGTGTTGGTGAAAACGCTTTTCATGAGTTACTAAAACGTGATGAAGTTAAACAAGCATTAAAAAATCAAAGATTTAAAATTGAGATGGATGAAGTAGATCAATTTTTTGTAGCTTTAAATAAGAATTCAAAATGTACTTATGGTTTTGATTATGTTTTAGATAATGCAAATCAAGGGAATATTTCTAAAGTATTAGTTACTACTGATTTTATAAAAAGATACAAAGAAGAAGGTATTTATCCAAAGTTAGAAAATCTTTTTTTGTTAGTTGATTCTATTAAAAGCGATATAATTATTATAAGTAGTGAAAATGATGCAGGAAAACGTTTAGATGGAGTGGGTGGAATTTCTGCTATTTTAAGATTTTAATATGAAATATTTGAATCCTTTTATTACTGCTTCCATTGATGCTTCAATTATATTTGTGCTAACTCCAATTGTAGCAAATTCAGTTTTATGATTTTTAAATTGTATAAATACTCGAACACTTGATTCAGCACCTTTGTCTTCGGCAATCATTACTTTAAAATTATTTAATTTAATATTTTTTATTTTTTTATTTTTTCTTGAAATTACTTTTTTTATTCCTTTGTAAATGGCATCAACAGGTCCATTATTTAGTATTTTCACTTTAATTAATTCGTTTTTATTATTTATTTTACTATAAATATGACATTCTGAAAATTCAATGTTATGCTTTCTTCCTGTTATTATTTTCCAATTATGAATATCGATATTAAATGGTTCATAGTTTTCTTTAAAGTATTTTTGCATAAGCAAATATTTTTCTGCTTCTAAGTCTCTTATATCATATCCTTGTTTTTCCATTACTTTTAGTTCATTTAACATATTTCTAACTCTTTCGTCATTTTTGTCTACTACAATATCATATATTTTTAGAATTTCAACAATATTGGCTGTTCCAGATAGCTCACTAAGAATTATTTCTCTTTTATTTCCTACCTTTTCAGGTATTATGTGTTCATAAATTGCACCTTTGTTTATTGCATCTACATGTATCCCACCTTTATGTGCAAATGAATTATTTCCAACATAGGGTTGTGAATCATTATTTTTTAAATTGGCAAGTGTATATATTACGTCACTTAAAACTTTTAAATTTTTTAATTTAAAATTTGTTTTTATATTTAATTTAAATTCTAGTCCAGGTATTATTTGACATAAATCAGCATTTCCTGTTCTTTCACCATATCCATTAATAGTTCCTTGGATTTGTGTTAGTTCCTTAGCACAAATTAATGAATTTGCTACACCACAACCAGAGTCATTATGACAATGTATTCCAAATTTTTTATTTGGAAATAGTTTTCTTATATCTTGAAATATTTTTTTTATTTCCTGAGGTAAACAACCTCCATTTGTATCACACATGATTACTGCATCTGCTCCTGCATTAAATGCGGTATTAATTACTTTTAGGGTATATTTCTTATTATCTTTATATCCATCAAAAAAATGTTCGGCATCAAAAAACACTTCATTAAGTTCTTTTTTTAGATAACTGATAGAATCAAATATTGCTTGTAAATTCTCTTGAGGTGTTATTTTGAGTTGTAATTTGATATGCTGTAACCAAGTTTTTCCAAATATACTTGCTACTTTAGCTTTTGATTTAATGATTGCCTTTAGATTAGGGTCTTCTTCTGCTTTGATATTTTTTCTTCTTGTTGAACCAAAAGCTGAGATTTTTGTATGTTTTAATTTAAGGTTACTAGCTGTAATAAATGTTTCCATATCTTTTGGATTGCTACCTGGCCAGCCAATTTCTGCATAATCTATTCGTGATGCATCTAGTAGTTTTAAAATCTCAATTTTATCTTTTATTGTAAAATTAATTTCTTTGCTTTGAGTTCCATCTCTTAATGTAGTGTCATATATTTGCATTTAAATCACCTTGTTGATGTTGTGGCCTTGACCTAAATGAATCAAGTGCCCATCAAATAATAATAGAAATAATACTAATTAAAATGCTATTTTTTTTACATTTTTTATTTGTATTAAACATTATATAATAAAATTTATTTCTTTTTTATAAATATTTTCATATTTTCTGGTATAGTATTGTATTTATATTATACTTATTATAATTCCATTTGCTATTAAAGTTAAAATTATTCCTGCAAACATTAATGGTGCAAATGGTATTGTTTTTTGAACATTTAATTTGTTAAATTTAAATTTCCCTTTTTTATATAATTTTATCATTTCTTTTATTTTTTCATTATCTAACTCAGGTCCGAATTCTGAGTTAATTTTTGAAAATATTTTTTCTTTTTCATCTATCTCATACGTATCTTCATTTTTTATTATAATATCACTAATTACCATTCCTTGTTTTAAATTTAGTATATGTACTTTCTTATTATAAAGTGTTTTTGTTTCTGATGTTATGTGATTTCTTAATGTTGCGATAATTATGTAATAAAGCATAAAATGAATTATAAATCCAAAATTTAAGATTGTCCTTCCTTCTATAATTATTCTTAATGAAGAAAGTATTATTCCAATTATCCAAAATATAATTTCATTATTTTTTTTTGCAAGATCAAAAAATATTCCGATTATAAACCTTCTTACAATATAGTATAATATCCCAGAAACAATCATTATTGATACAATATTATTATTTATATTAATTAGTGAAATTAATTCTGATGCTAGCCATGTAATAACAAAAACATTAATTGCAGTCTCGAATATATTTTTCCAATTAAGTTTTTTATGTATCTCATCTAATGTTTTATATGATAAATTTTCCCTGATTGTTATTATCATACCATATGTTAAAAAAGGAATAAAACTATTAAATAAAATGTAAAACCAATTAAATGCAGGATTTAGTGTTATGGGGGGTAATATAAATGCATAAATAGCGTATAGTTTTGCATCTCCTGGGCTCCAAAATTTAATAATCCAAAGAAAAAATCCTAGCATTAATGCAATAAATAAATTAATTAATATATATATAATTAATGTAATACTTATATATGCTTCTTGATATAAAATTTGATTTAATATAATGTAAAGATATATAATTAAACCAAAAAAAAAAGCAATCATTAAATCTCTATTTCTTATTTTTCCAAAAAAAAGATCTTCATAACTAGTAATTAATCCTAAAAGTATGATTATTGGTAAAAAATATTCTAGCATGTTTATCTTATTAATAAGTTTCTTTATATCTTTTTTGGAGGTTTTATTTTTGTTATGATACCATTTTTTATAGAAATTGTATCACCATTACTTATTTTTTGTAAACAATTTTTTACATTTATTATGCATGGCTTTTGTATTTCTCTACAAACAATTGCAGCATGGCATAAAATGCCACCTTTTTCAGTTATAATCCCTTTTGAAATTATCATTTGAGGTAATAAATTTGGATTTGTTTCTGAAATTACTAAAATTTCTTTGTTATTTATTTCGAATTTTTGTTGTGGATTACCAATTAGTTTTGCTATTCCTTGTAAATTTCCAGGGTAAGCTATTTTCCCTTTTAATTTATAGTTCATATTTTTATTCTTATTTTTATCTTTTGAATTATTTATATTTGTTCTTTGAATTTTAGGATTAATTTTCTTTGCAAGTTTAAAATAATTTAATAAGATTGCATTTGCACAATAATTAGTATTATCATAAATCCATAATAATTTTTGTATACATTCAATCAATTCATTATTATAATTTTTATTTTTCTCTCTCTTAATCTTTTTTAAATTAGTTATTATATCTTTTTTATTTTTAATTATAAATTCATTGTCGATATCTGTATCTGATAAAAATGGTTTGTTTTCTTTTATTAGTTTTATAAGGTTTAATGTTCCAAAAGTAGTAGAGTAAGGTATGAAAATATCTGGTTTTTTTTCAGATGTTATTCCTATTTTCTTTAACTCATTTAAGGTTAGTTGTGTTATTATTCTTAATATAAAATCAAAAGCTAAAATTTTTAGGTTAAATTTCCTGTTATAATCTTTGATTTCTTCATAATTTCTAATATTTTTTTTTGAAATTTTATTCTCTATATTAATGTCTTTCAGAAAAATTTTTATTAAATAATTAATATATTTTATATTTATCTTTGAATCTTTAATATTTGTTAATAATTTATTAAAATCTTTTGAATTTAATAAAATTGTATTATTTTTTATTATTGATTTATTCCATTCAACTTTTATGTCTATAAGTCTAAAATATTCTTTTATTGTATTAAAATCAGAAGAAGTTATTTCTTTTTTATATGATTGGAAAAGAATTACTTTATTGTTATTATTATTTTGTTTTAATTTTTTCTTCATAATAGTTTAAGAATATTTCTATTTAATAAATATTACCAAGAAGTATGGCTACCATGACTGCAGTGGTTGTTATGTGGTGGGTCACTTTGATCACAGATTTCATTAAAATTTGAATGATAACCATGATGATTATGTGTCCCTCTAAGAGTTCTTGTATCTCTTTCATGTGTCATTTGAATATTATTTATATGATCAGTTTCTACTACTCCTGAGATTTCAATTGAACCACTATTGCTATGTCTACCACTACTGCATACATCATTATTATTTTCAGCTTTACATTTCCAGGTACAATCAAATCTTGTGCACCACCAAATTGCTCTATCATTACCTTTATTACTAGTTTCTCCAGGTAATGGGTGACCCGGTGCATTGCAGCATGTACCTATTATTTCCCCACCTCTTGCAAAATATACTGCATGACCTAGATAACTTTCTGGTACTGTATGCATGCATTGATCTCCACTTACAATTCTCTCATTTCCATCAGAATCAGTTACTGTGCTGCCTGTAGGTAATTGTGATTTTACTTTTTTAGTTGAAATAGTACTTGCAGTTAAAATTAGTGCTCCTTTTATTAAATTTTTTTTTGTAATTTTCCCACTTTCATCCATTAGAAAGGATTTTATTTTTTTTTTGATATTAGGTATCATTAGCTTAATTAATTAAAGCTTTTATAGTTATATAAACTTTGTGGTTACATATGAATTTAAATCTGATTTATAAATGTATATTTCTATTTTTTTATTATATCTTTTTTATATCATTCCAAAAACATTTTAAATAATTAAATCCAATTTTATATAAATGAAAAAAGAGAATTGTTTTATATTGCTTATTAACTCAGTTATTATCTTTTTTATAATTATTATTTTTTCCCCTAAAATTATAGCTTATAATTATCCTTTTCAGTTATGTAATGATTTCCCTTATGGTCCCGAGGGACCAGGATGTCCTAGTTCTCTTCAAATACAAGTTCAAGCTCCTAGTGAGAATTATCGGAATTTTGGTTCACCTGTATCAATTTCTTGTAATCCTGATTTTCATGAAATATGTGAAAATACTGAAGCATTAGAAGTTTGGTATCTTGGAAGTCTTTCATGTGATATTTTGGGACCTGTTCACCCTGTATGTAAATGGAATTTGCCTAGTAATGGTATTCCAGAAGTTATTGCTGCTTCACTTGATACAATTTGTGCTGGTCAAAGTGGCGGTGGAAAAGAAGGTAATTATTATTTTAAACTTTCAGCAGGTAATTATGGTGAATGTGTTAGTCCACCTCTTTATTTAAGATGGGATCTTTATGAGCCTTGGTGTATAGGCCCTTCATGTGGTAGAGGTGATTGGATTCCTGTTGTTGAAAGCTCATATTGTTTTAGTCTTTGTGGGGGTTTAAATGAATGTTACTTGTTATGTAGAGATGGAGCTGGGACATGTTGTTCTCCTCGTACAATGGATTTATCTACGCATAAATATACTAATCATGATTGTAATTTAATTGTTCAAGATAATCTTTGTTATTTTCGTGAGAATGCTACTTTAGTTGAGCCTTCAACCGCTGGTCGTTGGCTTAAAGCTAGTGATTTTACAGGTGAGATTGTTTATGAAGAATGTGGT
>JBLKOM010000007.1:0-107014 GCA_047602755.1 Candidatus Woesearchaeota archaeon | reverse complement strand
AAGTACATTTAGTTCATTTCCAAATGAACTGCAGTTAATTGTATAATTCTTAAAATAACTATTTACATCTAAATCAGTAAAAGTTGTTGAAGCATTATACATATTTCCATTATCAATCAGGTTAAAAACCCAGTTATCTGTTGAATTAAAGATTGTAACATTACAATCTGCACCAGCTATTGGGTTATTAGTAAAATTCCTATACCTAACTTCAAAATATACATTTTCATTTGGAACAATTTTATTATTTTTTTTATTTGTAATATTTATTAGATCTAAGTAAGCATTTTTTACAGTTGTATAACTTGAAAATCCATTTACTTGGAAACTTATTATTCCATTCTCATAATTAATATTACTACACTCGCTACATATATTATTATTTTTAAGTATCAAAGGAGTTTCTAAATAACTTAATCCAAATAAAGTTAATCTTGCAGATTTGTTTATACCAGGAACAGAATTAACAGTTATATTATTATTGCTAATATTAATCGCAGTACTAAAATTAACTCCACTTGCAGTTATATTTTCTAACCATTCTATTTTACCGATATTTGTTATTCCGATAAACGCATCTTCAACATTACTATGATCTAACCCATCAAAATTAGTTGAATCATTAAATATGTTATAATCTATTATTGGCTCTGTAGTTGGCTCAAGTTCAATTACAAAAAAATCATTATTTGTAAAATTAATTTCTTTATTTGAAGTGAGATAATATTGTCTATTTGCAGTTATCATATAATTTGTATAATATTGTTTTGTACCACTATTAATGTATTCAATTAATTCAAGTGTTGCTTTATTATTTGCTACCACTTGTTCTGTAATCTCATCTAAATTATTATATGCTATAATTTCAACATTAGTAAGATTACTTAAAGTTGTACTATCCACAGGATAAATATCTATATACCATTTTCTATAATATTCACCAGAGATTATATTAAAATTTGTATAACTTACATTCACTAAAGAATTATTTGTTCCATTATTCTCTAATTGATTTACTATACTATTCTTCACAATTAAATTTGAATTATCTAATCTTAATTTCCCATCTACAAATAAATCTTCTGAATTGGTATTTATACTAACATCTCCATAAAATTTAGAATTATTACTGTTAATACTTCCATTTATTATGATATTATCTGCTGTTATGTTTGAATTTATTAATATTAAGTCTCCATTAATGCTAAAAGTATTTGCTGTTAAATTAGTATTTATTAATGTAAGATTACTATCTACATAAATATTATTAGAAATGTTTGTTTCATTATATCTTGTACAATTGTTTGTAATTATCCAATCTCCACTATTATGAGGACAAGCATCATAAATTTGTATTGTACTCCATTCACTTGCTCTTAATCCAGCATCAATAGTTTGAACTTGCCAGAAATAAGTTCTGTTTTCAGTAACATTAACAGAATATTCTTGTAGTTGCATCATATTTCCAAGATATCCCTGTGTTGGATTACTGCTTCCACCATATTTCCCTGAGATTATATCATTACCTTCTGGTAAAGTCCCAACTCGAATGTTATAATACAAGCTATTTTCTGGTGTAGTATCATCACTTCCATTACCCCAACCTAAATTTAACCAAACATCATTAAAGGTATTTGAGAAATGATCTTTAGGTGGTTCTGGTGCTTCATTTGGCTTTAAATGATGATATTGATTTTCATATATCCTTGTCATTCCTCCACCAGAAATTGCTAAATCTAATGCGCCATTATTATTATAATCAAAGAATGCAATACTTCCACTTTCAAAACTAGGTAGCTCATAACTTCCATCCTCGACTAATACACCTTCCTGATTTTTGTAAAAAATGACATTATTACCATCGATAACAACTAAATCAATCCATCCATCATTGTTATAATCACCAACTGCCATTGATGATTTTGCAGAGGGGATTAATGGTTGGTTTTCTATATATTCATTATCTATTTTGCTATAAACATTAGTAATAGTGAATGAATAATCTGTGTAATCTAATGTATAAAAACCTGCAATAACAATTTCAGGTTTTCCATTATTTGTAAAATCTGCAATAGCTACAGAACTATGCCATACTCCTATTATATTTTGTTTAGTATTAAAATCTAAATCATATATATTTGATATTAAATTATAATCTGTTGGAAATCCTGTTATTAATAAATCTTGATTATTAATATTTAATATAGAACCAAAAGAATAATCTTTACTTGGATTATATGTTATAAAATTTGATTGTTCATTTTGAATATGATATTTAGTAATTCCATTATCTGAATCATCACCAGTTGTTCCTGCACTTACTAAATCCAACTTTCCATCTCTATTTAAGTCAATTAAAGCTGTTGAACTAAATTGTATTCCTTCAAAACTTTGATTTAAAATAAATTGTCCGTTATTATTTTTGTAATATTTGAATATATTATCTGTTATGGAAGTTGCTCCAGTAATTATTAAATCCAAATAACCATTATTATTAATATCTCCAAAACTTAATGAACCTCTTGAAATTTTGTCTAATGTAAATGTTTCATCTTTAATTAATGTTCCCTGATTATTTATATATTTTTCAATAGTCATTCCACCATAATTTGTTACATTCTGCCCACTATAAATCAAATCCCACCAGCCGTTATTGTTAATGTCAGCCCAAGCTAACGATGAAAAGGAAACTCCTGTTAAAGATTGCTTCAAAACAAATGTATTATTAACAATAATATCTCCATAAACAATTCTTAATGGTGCATCATCTACTGAACAATTTATTTGATAAGGATAATTTCCATAATTATCAAAAGATAAATTTGCCCGATAAATTAAACCAGTTTGATTTAATTCAAAATTATCTCCATTAACATCCATATTACAAATTCCATCAGCATAACTATCATCAAAATACTTAAAATCAACATCAACAAAAAATGGTTCATTCTTTAAAGCAAATCCTTGTATAACTTCAATTTCAGTTTTATGAACTACATTAAACGTATTTTCTTTAGGTTCAATGATAATTCCATTCGTACAATTAATTATATAATAATATTCACCAGGAATGGTGAATGTTTCAGTAGCAGTATGATATCCTCCTCCAATATTTACTAGATCTTTTTCTAATCCACAAGCTTCACAGATAAATTTACAATCAAATCCTTCTATATTCGATCCAGATAATATTGCATTAATTGTTGCTATTTCATCAACAAAACTATTTGTAACATTTGTTGCAATTGTTAAAGAAGTTAATTCTCTTACAACATTTCCTGTTATTGTAAGTAATGGAAGTAATAAAATAGGTGCCGCTGCAATAAGCATTACAATTCCAAGTTGTTTTTTATTTAACATTTTTTTTTAGGTTCACTTAAACCTATAAATAGGTCTTATTAGGATATTTAATCAAATATTTTTTCAATTTATTTATCAGTTTCATCATCTTATAATCAACTTAGGTTATATTTATACATGACTTTCGTTTATTGTTAAGTTTTCATACATTTATGTACGCTTTTTCATATATCTACCTATGAATTTATTCAACATTTTAAACTTTCTTTCTCCTTTTTTAGATTAAAATAATCTGCAAGTGTTCTCATTACTTCTATAAATGAAACTTCTTCAACAAGTAATGGTATCATATCTTCATTCCATCTTTTATGGAGTTTATTTGCATTGTTAAACATTTTAATAATACTAAACTCTTGATTTGAGTTTTTACATTTTTTATCAACAAGTTTAAGATTAAATGTATATCCTGCTTTTATCAGACGATAAATATCATAATGATCTCTTGTCTTGTTTCTTCCAATAGCCGCTGACATCTTTCCAGCAATCATCTCTTCAATTTTCTCACAAGGGAACTTAAAATTAGGAATGAAATTATCATAAAAATGTTTTATTTCATAATTTTCAGGTTCAAGAATTAGTTTTAATCTTTCATTCAAATCAATAAAAATCACATCTTGCTCATTATAAAAATTTTTGTAATGTAAAACTAATCTGGTAAACCCCTCAACATCTTTATCTTGTGTGATTTTATCAAAAATATTTGAATCATTTATTATTCTTATTATCTCCTCTTTTATATCATTAATATTTCTTGTTAAAGTTAAATCTATATCTTCGCTTAATCTTGTATGATTAAGAATTACTTTTTGTATTGCAGTTCCTCCTTTAAAATAAATTCCTTTAATCTCTTTTATTAAGTACAAAATTATTGTAATAAAATAATCCTTTGCAAGGAGCCTTCCATCAAAAGGATGCTTTGCTTCTATAATGCTAAATTCATTTCTATTTATTTTTTTGATTCCATCCATTTTTTTGTTTCCTTTTTTGAAAGTATGTAAAAAGAATGCTTAGCAATTTTTCTCTTTACAGCTTTTACTAATGCTTCTTTTCTGATTCTATGAAATATGATATTCTTATTCATGATTTTTTTCTTTCCATATTTTTTAGTTGAATAAACATCATCTCTCATAGGCAGTTGATCTGTTAGTTTCCAATAGTATGCTGCTGACCAACCCCCAATGTAATAATCTTTTGAATCCATTATTTCATCTATTATGATAAAATTATGTTCAGACCAAAAACCTTTTTTTGCTTTTATTGGAATAAGATAATATTTCTGATTGTTAAGTTTGATAATTCTTCCCTTTTTCATAAGTCTTTTAATTATGTTATATCTTTGATTCTCATTTGTAAAATATTTTTCAATTTGGTCAATTGTAAAAAAATAGCTCTCACTAAATTCTATCGATGATATTATTTCTATTTCTATTTTTGATAGTCCTTTAATTGCATCCATTTTTGGTCATTTTTTAACTAATTTATGATTCGTACTTATAACTATTTTCATTTTCCCTCAATTTTTTCTTACCTTTATTGTACGAAGTCCAAATTGTTCTTTCATCTCTATTAAGTAAAATCCCTATCTCTCGATAATTCATTCTTTTTCTTTCTTTAAGATAAATTACACTAGCTTCAAGCATTCCTAACCTTCTATCATTAAGAGCAGAAATTGGAATGCAAATACCTTCATCTTTGTGTAATACTTCTAAAATCTCAGAATAACTAAGACCTTTAGCTAACAATTTCTCAAAAACTGCATCAATATCAATATTTTCCATACTTATATACTTATTATATAAGTATTTATATATAAATCTTTCTGATTTTCAGAATTAAATAAGTATATTTACTTACTAGATAAGTATTTTATTCAGAACTCAATTAAACCTATTCATCATCACTTCATAATTACTGTGTTTCCTAAAGATTAACTCATGCAATTCCTTTACTTACTTTAGCTATCATTTTACGTAATACTACGTAATAATACAAAAATTATTTGTTTTGTAGAGATAAATCTATCTCACAATACAGAATCATTAAGTATAATAGAATAAATTTAACCTAAAGGAAGATCCATTCCAGCTACGTCAGCAGTTTGAACTCTATCGATAGTAGACATTTTTTGTGCAATTGCATCAAAATCTCCACCTTCAACATCATACATTGCTTTAACTATAACTGCTTTCAATCCAAAAGCAATAGGCTGTTCTTCAATAAGCATTTCTCCAATAGAACCTGCCTCTTGTGCAATTTTTTTACATTCAGCCTTAATTGACTCAAGATCAACGCCAGCATCTTCAGGCATTACTTTAAAGGTAATTATTGCTCGTGACATTTTAATTAGGTCCTTCAAAACCACACTTTTCACATTTATATGGAGCTGCTATTTGTCGTTCATGCTTTGTTCTAATTATTGTTGTTCCCCCGCATGCAGGGCATTTAAATGTTACATTTCCTTGTTCCATATTTAATATAACTCTTGATTTATTTAAAAAGATTTTGATATAGTTAGAATTCCCTATATAGTAGTAATAAAAGTTTAAAATACATCCTATCTAGAAGCTATATTATGGGGGTAAATAGCATTGGCAGATACTACTGATATTTCTGTTTTAAATAAACTCAAATCTCGAATTGCAAAACTTGAGAAAGAGCTTGATGAAAAGAATATATATATTGAATCAGTAAAACAAGAAATTCTAAACAATATTAAATTACGAAAAGATTTTCAAGATTCAATCAAAAAGAAACAATCAGATCTTGATAAGCTTGAATCTAATTTAAATAAAAAAAATTCTAATTTATTATTACAAGAAAAACGTTTAACACAAAAACAAAATTATCTAGAACGTGAAAAACATCAACTTGATGAACTAAAGCGTAAAATTGATCAAGAAACACAAGAACGAAAAAAACTTTTACAAGATTATGAAAATAAACTAAAACAAGATAAATCACCTTCTTTAGTATCTTCTACAAAAAATTTACCTGACCAAAAAGATATTTTAGAATTAAAAAGAAAAATAATTGAACGTGACAATAAGATAAATGATTACAATCTTAATTTAACTAAAGTTAAAAAAGATTATGAATTGTCTCAAAAGGAAATTGAACAATATAAATTACAAATCTCAAAATTACAAAAAGATTTAACTGAAAACCAAATAAAAGCAAACCTAACCCAGAATGAAATAGATACAAAGCTTAAAGAATTACAGAATAAAGAAAAACAATTTATTGATTTTAAAACTAGTTTTGAAAATGAAATGAAGTCAAAACAAAAAGAATTAGAAAAATATGAAAGACAATTAAAAGATCAACAAGAAAAACTTCATAAATCAAAGTCAAGTATATTAGAAATACAAAAATCACCAAGTGACTCAAGATATGCAAAATTATCAGAACAAATAAATAGTCTAAAGTCACTAATAAACGAACGAGAAGAAAAAATAAAAGAATTAAATTCTAAAATAAAATTTCTTGAATCCTCAACAATTACAAAAGAAAAAGCTAAAGAAATAGAATCAGAATTAAAAACAAAAATTCATGATTTAGTAACAGAACTTGAAGCAAGTAAATTCCATATTCGTAAAAAAGAAAAAGAGTTAGAACAACAAGAAAAATTATTACAAAACTCAGATAAAGAAATATTGTCTAAATCATTAACTCTTCATAAACGCAAAGAAGAATTAAAAGCAAAAGAACAACTTTTAATTGATCGTGAGAAAGAGCTTGAAAAAGAAGGTAAAGTGGCTAAAAACTTTAAATTTCTAAAGTTTCAAATTGATTCATTAAAGAAAACTGTTGATAAAAAAACTCAAGAAATTGTTAGTCTTGAGAATTCAAGAAGGATTTCATTAGAAGAATTAAAACAACGTCAAAAAGAAATGCAAGAAGAAGTTGAAAAAAGAAAAGAATTAACAATGAAACTCTCTAAGACAGAAGAAGAATTAGTATTATTACAGAATGAGAATAAAAAACTTAAATCAGATTTAGTAAATAAAGAATCAACTTTAAATAAATACCAATCAGATTTGATCTCAACGCAAAAAGACCTTGAAAGACTACAATTACAATTCAATAATGTTGATATAGAATTATCAAATTTAAAACAAGTAACAGAAGAATCAAAAATAATGTCAAAAGACTATAATTTATTATCTAATAAAGCTCAAAAACTTATTGAAGAACAACAACAAAAAATAGCTGAATTAAAAAAAAGAGAATCTGATTTAATTTTAAAAGAAAAGAATGTATTAAAATTAAGGTCAGAGTTAGAAAATGAATATTCTGTAAAAAATAAAAAACTAGTAAAACTAACTGAGACAAAACAAAAAGAATTAGAAATAAAAGAATCTCATCTTAAAAAGCTTCAATTAGAGTTACGCTCACTAAAAAATACATTACAAGCTAATGTTCTTAAGTTTAATGAAAAGAAAGAAATTTTTGCAGCTGAAAAAAATAAAATTCTTACAAAATTAGAATATATTAAGAGTAAAGATTCTGTATTAAAGGAACAAGATAAAATGATTTTGTCAAAAAGACTTAAAGCAGAAGATTTATTAAAAAAGCTAAGCGATAAAGAAAAAGAATTAGATAATAAAGAAGAAGAATTATCTCTACTTGAAAAAAATCTTGATGAAAAAGAAAAAGAATTATCAAAAATTAGTTCAGAAACTCAGTCCCTTAGAGCTGATTCTTTACAAAAGTTGTCAAAAGCAGATTTAATACTAAAAAAAGAAATTGAATTAGAAGAAAAACGAAAGATATTAGATAAGAAAGAGAATGATTTAGCAAATCTTGAATCTTCTTTACAAAAGAAAGAGTCTGTATTAAATGAAAAAGAATTAGAATATCGAGCAAAAGATGAAATTTTAACAAAGAATCTTAAGAAATCAGAAATCTCAGCAAAAAAATCAGATTTTTTGCTACAAAAAGAAATATTACTAAAAGATCAATCTGCAGAAATATCAAGAATGAAAGATTTACTTTTAAGAAAAAATCAATTAATTCAAGAAGCTTCTACAACATTTACAAAAGAAAAATTATCCTGGCTCAATCGTGAGGCAGAAGCAAAAGATTTATTGAATGATTTGGAGAAACAACAAAAAATATTTCAGAATGAAGTTAATACTAGTAAACAAGAATTAAGACAATTAGAAGAAGATTGGAAGATGAAAGAAGATATGTTACGTAATTCACGAAATGTAATTGAGAATGATAATTCAGAATTAGATATAAAATTATCTATGCTACAAGAAGGGATGGATAATATGAAAAAGCAGAAAAAAGCTGTTGAAGATGTATTATCTAAATTTTCAACTAAACGAAAAACATTAATTAAATTTGAGAAAGATCTTAAAAAGACTGCAATGGATTTATCTAAAAAAGAAGATAAGCTTGTAATTAAAGAAAATCAATTAAATGAATTTGAGAAAAATATTGCATCTATACAAAAAGAATTAAAATCTGAAATACATAAGGTTAAACGTCAGCAAGAAAAACTTCTTAAAAATAAATTATTAAAAGAAGGAGTTACAAAAATAAGAAAAGAAAATTCTTTACAACGCTCAAAAAATACTAAATTAAAGCAAGATTATGAGAAACTTCATAAGAAATATAAGCAAATAGTATTTGAGTTAACAATGAAAGATCAACGCTTAAAAGAATATGAAAATAATCTTGCAATTCGTGCAAGAAAACTTTCAGAAATGATTGATCGTTTAAATAGAAAAGAAGCTCTTCTTAATAAAAAAGAAGCATTATTAGAAGATGAAGAACATCTAAAACAAGAAAAGATTTGGTCTGATTATGTAGAAGAAGAAACTTCAAAACCTGAACGTGAAATTCATATTGAAAATTCTTTAAAAAGAGAATTAAAAAATCTTGTAGATAATTGCCGTCATTTAATTAATAATGGGGACTTACAAGGTGCATCTCAAATTATAAAAGATATAGAAAAAATGACTAAATCAATTGATAATGCTCATGAAAAGAAACAATTAGGCTATTTAGTACTTGAACTAAAAACAGATATAAAATTAGCTTCACTTTGATTTTCTATATTATATTCAACTCCGAGAAATTCTTCACATACCTTAATATTTGATTTTGTATGCATAGTTATTTCTCCTACTTTTATTTTCCCTCCAAATAATCCTAGTAAAGGTATAAGGTTATCTTGCATATGTTCATCAACAATTTTTTGTCGAAGAATTTTCTCAAGTTTTTCATAACACATTCTTCCAATTTCTTCAGATTTTATTTTCTTTTCTCCAATTACATCTGCTCCAATACGTTTATTATTCTCAAAAACTGCATATAATAATATCCCACTCCCTGTGCTTTCTGTTTTACTATACATCCGTTCAATTTCAACTATTCCATGTTGTCTTAGCATTAATTCTGTAGCTTTTGCTTGCCTTTCTGCTACGCTATTTTGTTGAAGATCAAATGATGCATGACTTACGCCACGTATTATCATTAGTTTTCTAAAATTTGAAATATTTAATGCAGGATTTCCAAAAATAAACTGATGAAATTTTTCAAAATTATCAAAATCTATTCTTTTAAATTTTGGAACTGTTTTAAAAATAACTTCTCCACCACCCCTTGGATAATAACCTCTTTTTTCACATATTATCTTCATTTCACAATAAGGTTCTAATATTGGTTTTATAACATTCATAACATAATCAATAGGCATACTCCATTTAACATCAGTTCCACCTTTAATCTTTATTTCACTATTTGTAAAAATTAAGGGTAACATTACAGATTGAAATAATAGTCCAATACTTCCAGCAGTTCCAATATTAATTTCAATTTGTCTATTTTTTATAACTCTTGGAACAAATTCAATCTGTTTAGAACCAATTTTATTCCCAACTATAATTGCATTACCAAATTCAGCACATGCTTTTATAGAGCTTACATGTTGTTGCTTTAAACCAGGTTCAGACCTATTTTGTCTTATATTCTTTAATCGAAATGGCTTTTGAGTAATAATACTTAATCCTAAAGCAGTCCTTAGTATTTGTCCTCCACCCTCCCCATAACTTCCATCTAATTCTATCATCATCAAAATTATTATAAATTGCCTTATAAATATTTCCAGTGGTGATATAATATAGTACTTTTTGTAGGTATAGACCCTGGTACAACAGTTGCTTACTCAGTATTAGATTCAGTAACCGGTAAATTCTCTATTTATTCAAAAAAAGAGCTTTCTTTAGATAATTTAATAAAGCATCTTTCTTCTTTTGGAATAATTACTTTGATAGCAACAGATAAAAAAATTACTCCTTCATTTGTAAAAAAATCCGCAACCAAATTAGGTGCAATTGTTTATTCACCTAAAAACGATATATCGGTAAATGAAAAGATATCTTTAACAAAAAATATTAATACACAAAATTCTCATGAACGTGATGCTACTGCTGCAGTAATTTATGCAAAGAAAGAATATTCCCAAAAGATTGAAGAAATTAATAATTTTCTTAAGATAAATTATAATAAATATTATTCTGATAAATCATTCATAAATGCTTTTATTCATTATTATTTTAAAAATCCAGAAAAATCATATCAAAATATATTAAGTATATTAGAAAAAGAACAATTAGAAAAAGAATCATTAAATCTTAAGAATGTTAATCTTAAAAATAAACAAAATAGTAATAGTTTAAAGAGAAATTTAACATCACCTGTAGCATCTAACTCAAACAATTCTATAATACGTAATCTTTTACACGATAATCAATATTTGCGTAATCAAAATTCAGAATTACAAAAAAAATTATCCTCATTATTAAAAAATAATTCTAATTCTTCATCAGCTAAAAAAACTAATCTAAAGACTAAATCTGAGAAAGATCTTATGACTATGCTTGTGCAACGTGAGAAAAGATTAATTAATTTAAATTTAGAATTAAAAAATCAAAAAAAGTTAAATAAGAAATTATTAAAAAATATACTAAAAATAAGAAATTTAACACTATCAAATAAACTATCAATCCCAAGACAGTTAGATTTTAAAAAACCACCTTTGTTTAATAATAATATCTCTTTTATAGATAATGTAAATATATATTTACCTTCGTCAATAAAAGATCTAAAAGAAGATAAAATAATATTAACAAAAACTAAACCATCAAGTAAGATTATTAAATTATTATCTTGTACAGTTATTTTATGGGAAGATGATATAAACTATCAAGAATCTTTAAGAGATATTATTTTTATTGATAAAGAAAAGCTAAATAAAAAAATGCAATCTATTGATTTTACAGCAATAGTTAAACAATATCAAGAATCTAGGAAAAATAATTAATGTATAATGTCTAATTAAAATTTATTTGATTTAAATCAATAAAAATTCTTTTTCCTGTTTTCTCATTCTTACCAGATACTTTTTCTCCTGAAGATGTTATTTTTACTCTTTCTCCTTTATAATCAATAATATCCCCTATTTTAAATGGTAAAAATCTGGCATAAACTGTTAATCGGAATAAATCTTTATTTGCTTTTGTATCTCTAGTATGTAGTGTACTTGTTATGTTAATTATGCAATTATATCTTTCCTTTATCCATCGGGCTAATTTTTGAATAAATTTTTGTGAGAATAAATAAAAATCAACTCCATCTTTTTCTATAACTTCTTTGCTTATTCTACATTCATTAGCCTCGATATAATCAACAATATCATATATATCTTTATCAGAAAATCCTCTTAACTGCAATATTGCTTCAAAGTATTCTGAATTACTTTCACGATACTTTCTTTTTTTTTCTTTTATTGAATCCATTTTATTATAATTTGTATTAGTCTTTATATATTTAATTTATTATTTAATGTTATTGTTAATATTACAATTATTATTTATATATCATAATCTTACCATTATTTCTTTTAATTATTATACAATCATCAAAGCTAAAAACATTGGTCCAAAATATTTAAACATTATAAAATTAAATATGGTATTTATTAGAATGAATCCAAATGCTTTATCAAATTTGGCATTAAATATTATATATACAAGTAAACTTGAAATTATTGAATAGCTTATTGTTAATATCATTCCAAGCATAAATATATCATTATTATTAGTTGTTTTAGCTAAAAAACCAGCAATAATCCCTATTATTGAATATAATGGTGCAAACACAATCACGTAATATGACATTCTTCCTGCACCAAAATAATAAATAATAGAACCTATTAATCCAAATAATGCACCAATTTTCATACCATAAGCAAACCCACATAAAACAGTTCCAAACATAATTAATTCTATACTTGTATTATATCTTGGTATTTGTCTAGCAACTGTGGATGATGCTATTATTAATGCAAGTAAAATTAACAAAAAGAATACCATCTTAAATAAATTAAAAAAAAGTAAGGAGATTATTATTATTGAAGATAAAATAATGAATAAAAATCTTTTTTTGTATAAGAATTTTGCAAGTTTATTGTACTTCATGATTTACCCAGTCTTCATATTCTTTGTTTGCTGATACATCTAATCTCATTATACAAGGAACTTCAAATGGGTGTAAATCTTTTATTCTTGTTTCAACTTTTTCAACATTAGCAAAACTTGTTTTTAGTAATCCAACAAATTCATCATCTTTGTTAATTTTTTGTTTCCACCAATACATACTTTTGATTGGAAATACATTAGAACATGCAATTAATTTTTCATGTAACAATTTCTCTATAATTTCTTCAGCAACATCCTTTTTTGGGAATGTAACGTATATAGCTGTATATGTCATAATAATAGATAATCAACATCTACTTTTAAGATTTACTATATTCTATAATTAGAATTATAATATTATTATCCTTATTTTATTTGTTAATAGAAATTAATTCTTACTCATAATATATTAAGATTTTATAATAAATCAATTACTCTCTTATATATTTTGATGATAACCTTTCTTTCAACAACTCTTTATGTTGTGCTATTACTTGTTTAGTCCAATAATTAATATCTCCGCCATCACTCATCCATAATGTTCCATCTTTTGAAAAATGTCTACAGTATATAACTCCATTACCCCCTTGAGTTAAAGTCCAATGAACTGCATTATATGCACGTTTATATGCATCTATTGGTATATTATGCTCTGTACTTGCTTTACTTTGTATATTTGTTTCTATATATTCTAATGCTTTTCTTTCAAGATCTTCAAGTTTTATACTATCAGAACTAACAAAAAGCATTGCCTCTACAAGATTTTTTACAATTTGATTTATACTTTCATTACTATTATAAAAATTTGCTAAAGAAATATTAGTTATGTTTTGTTCAGTTAAAGAATCTAATGTATTTTGCAAGTTACCACCTAAAAAATAATTTTAAGATTTACTTATATACTTTTGCAGTTACTAAAATATATAATTATTGATATATCTTGTAGTTACTGCATAACTCTTTTATTCTTAGGCTAACTTTATTTTGAATACTAGTATTTTCTATGTTTTGTAGTACATCAGCAATCATCTCTCCAATTTCTTTTGCATCTTCTTCTTTAAATCCTCTTGTTGTTATTGCTGGTGTTCCAAGCCTTATACCACTAGGATCAAAAGGACTTCTAGTATCATAAGGTATCATATTTTTATTACAATATATTCCAACTTTTTCAAGTGCTAATTCTGCTTGTTTTCCACCCATACCTAATTGATTAACATCAATAAGCATTAAATGATTATCTGTTCCATCTGATACAAGTTTAAGTCCTTTATTCATTAATGCTTCAGCCATTGCTTTTGCATTTTTTAATACTTGTTTTTGATAATTAATGAACTCTGGTTTTAATGCTTCTCCAAATGCAACGGCTTTTGCTGCAATTATATGATCTAAAGGTCCTCCCTGCATCCCTGGAAATACTGCACTATCAATTTTTCTAGCAAGATTTTTTTTATCATTTGGATGGAGTCTATCTTGAATTTTAGACATTATAATTGCGCCTCTTGGACCTCGCAAAGTTTTATGTGTAGTTGTTGTAACAACATCACATTCATTAACTGGGTCAGGATGCAATTTTGCAGCTACCATCCCAGCAATATGTGCTATATCTGCCATAAGATATGCTTCAACTTCTTCAGCAATTTTTCTAAATTTCTTAAAATCTATTTCTCTTGGGTATGCTGATGCACCAGTTAATATTAACTTAGGTCTTTCTTTTCTAGCAATTTCAGCAATCTCGTCATAATTTAATCTTCCTGTTTCTTTATCTACACCATATGAAACAATATTGTAAAATTTCCCTGAGAAATTAACAGGGCTTCCATGTGTAAGATGCCCACCATGATCTAAACTCATTCCTAAAACTTTATCTTTCAATTCAAGTAATGCAAAATAAACTTCCATATTTGCTTGACTTCCTGCATGTGGTTGTACATTTACATGCTCAGCACCAAATAATTTCTTCGCTCTCTCTATTGCTAAGTTTTCAGTAATATCAATAAATTCATTCCCAGCATAATATCTTTTCGTTGGATAACCCTCACTATATTTATTTGTTAAATGGCTTCCAGCAGCTTCTAAAACAGCATTACTTACAAGATTTTCAGAGGCAATTAGCTCAACACCTTCATTTTGCCTTTTAATTTCATTAATTAAAGCTTCATATACAACCGGATCTTGAGATTTAATAGATTCAAACATTTTAACACCCCTACAAGTTAACTGCTTTTAATTATTCATAAAATCCTTTCTTTATATGGATTATGCAAAAATGAGATATAATACCTTAATTATTAATTATATTATTATTATGTCACAATTAAACTTCTTTTATCTCTAAAACTTTTTCTTGACTTTTTAAACCATGTTTTATTATAACTGTAATATTATACTCTTTTTTTAAGAATTTTATTAAAGCAATATTTGCTTTATTATCTTGTGCTTTTTGTTTTAGACTAATTACATGCCTTTGTTTATAATCTAATCCAATATATTTATTATTAGAACTTCCAGGTTTAATATATACAGTGAATCTTTTTTCAAAAATCAAGCTGCATCACGCCAGACATGATGACATTTTTCACATCTAAAAAACCTTGTTTCAGCCTCATCAGCTGATCTAGTCTGAGCTGTCCAAAATCTTGCTTTTGTATGTTTACACATAGGACAATCAACTTCAGTTAAAGGTAGTGTTTTAAGTTTATCTTCTTCGTTAAGTACTTCTATTTCTTTTTGTTCTTTAACTTGTTCTGAAAGGCTTATTGTAACAGCTTCTTTATGTACATAGCCACAACTACAACTTGTTTGCTTCTTATTTCTCTTTGGTACAAGTAATGCACCGCATTTTGGACAAAACATCATTTTCTTTACCTTATAGTTAAATAAATCTATTATTATTATTACTATTTTATATTATTTACTACTTTTTAAAGTATTATACCTAATTATAAAATTTACTATATCCGATTAATCATTAAAACAGACCAATTGATTAAATCTGTGAACCATACTTTAATCCATCCTAAAAATGGAATTCTAAAAACTGCTTTACCAAGGACATTATTTTCGTTTATATTCATATCAATCGGTCCTATAGCCTCATTATGATCACCTTTTGTAGTGAAATAATATTGCTCATTTATTATTTTTATATCAACTATTCTGTGGATAATTGGTTCTAAGCTATATCTTGCATCCCATTGATAATCTGTTCTAAATACTATAACATCGCCAATCTCTAAATCTTTAGGACTAGTTCCATATATGAACATAATATCTCCTTTATTAAATCCTCTTCTAAATGAGAAATCATTGAACTGTTCTTTTGTTATTCCGTTGTTTTCATACCATTCCCCACATATTTCCCAATATTGATCAAAACTTACTATTAAATGTGTTCTATCAAAGGTTTGATCACATAAGAAGGGTTCACCTGAATCATGATTAATAATCATATGCTCCATACTACCAGAAACAACTGCTACTAATGGGAACGGTGTTTTAAATAATGCACCTACTCCTGGATAAAAGATATAGACTATAAAAAAATATGCAAGAACTATATTTAAAAGCCAACTCCAAACGCTATTGCTATTCCATATAAAATCCCAACTTTTCTTTAATATATCGCGAATATCCATTTTATTTGATTTATTTACAATATTCACAAAAGTTTTATTAATTCTTTAAATGTTTTATTAATACATGTTTACTCATAATATAAATCCTATTCTATTCGAACTAGGGCCGTTACAAATTCGTTACTATGGTTTATTATACCTTTTAGGTTTTGTTATTGGTTACTTCCTAATTAAGCATATGATTTCTAAGCGAAAACTTAATTTATCAAATGATGAAGTACTTGACTACATATTTTGGATTGCACTTGGTACTATAATCGGAGCAAGATTATTTTATACTTTGGTTTATAATCCATCATATTATTTATCAAATCTGACTGAAATTCTTTATATCTGGCAAGGTGGATTATCTTTTCATGGTGGTTTTATAGGTGCTTGTGTAGCTGTATATCTATTTTGTAAAAAAAATAAACTTAATCTACTAGAAATGGCAGATATTACAATATTACCTTTAGCTTTAGCTTTATCATTAGGCAGGATTGCTAATTTTATTAATGCTGAATTAATTGGAACTGTAACAAATGTTTCTTGGTGTGTAATTTTCCCAGGTGAAGAAGTTTGCCGACATCCTTCTCAGCTTTATGCTTCATTCAAAAACATTATTATTTTTATATTTTTGTGGTCAATTAAAGATTTAAAGAAAATAAAAGAAAAACCAGGTCTAATTTTTGGATTATTTATTTTATTATACTCATTTTTTAGATTTATTGTTGAGTTTTACCGTTCTCCCGACATTCAATTAGGTTATTTAATACTTAATCTAACTATGGGTCAATTGTTAAGTATAGTAATGTTTATATTATCATTAGCCTGGATAATTCATATATCAAAGTTAATAAAAAATTAAAACTAAAAAAAGTAAAAATAAAGATACAAAAAATGTAAACATAAAAAATACTTACATAAAAAATATAAAAATAATTAAATAAAAAACATAAAATGAAAGGAAAATTAATTGTTATTGAAGGAACAGACGGTAGCGGAAAAGCTACACAATCAAAATTATTAGTTGAAAAATTAAAAAAAGAAAACTATAATGTTGAGTATGTTGAATTTCCTCAATATGGTAATCCTTCATCTGTTATGGTTGAGCAATATCTTAATGGTAAATTTGGAACTGCTGAAGAAGTAGGTCCATATCGTGCTTCAATTTTCTATGCAATCGATAGATATGCAAAAAGTAATGAACTCAAATCTTGGCTTGATCAAGGTAAAATAATTATTTGTAATCGTTATACTTCTGCAAATAAAGGTCATCAAGCAGGTAAATTACCTAAAGACCAAATAGATAACTTTCTAAAATGGCTTGACAATCTAGAATATGAAATATTTCAAATACCTAAACCTGATAAAATCATCATGCTTCATATGCCTTGTGAAATAGGCCAAAAGTTAGTTGACAAAAAAGGACATCGTGATTACGTAGGTGGTTCTAAAAAAGATATTCACGAAGCTGATATTAATCATTTAAAGAATGCTGAGAAGGCTTATCTTTATGTAGCAAAAAAAGAATCATGGGATATTATCAAGTGTAATAATGGCGATAATCCTTTAACAATAGATCAAATACATGATAAGGTATATCCATTAATTAAAGACATAATTAAGAAATAAGATAAATATAAATAGAACAATAAATGATTCTTACCTTAGAATACATAAACTAAATTTAATTTATAATAAGTATAATAATAATGAATGCTCTACTTTAATCTTTTATTTTTATATTTTTAAATTTATTTGTAATATGGTTTTTAATTTCCTCGATTTGATCATTATTGATATTATTGCTTAAATTAATTATTTCATATTTTAAATTTCTTATTTTACTTAATGGATTGATTATTTTACTTACATCATTTTTATTTGCTATGATACCATCTACAATGCAAGTTTTTGCTTGTACATTAATTTTACTATTTTCTAATATTGTTATTGTGTTCTTTATTTGTGATATGATATCTTTGTAATTACTGATTAATCTGCTTCGACAAATTTTTTGGAGCCATAATTCATTTAATGGAAAGTATGCTTTTAATATAATCATATCAACTAATTTCTTATCAATTAATTCTTTTATCAAATTAGGTGATGTACCGTATGTTTCAATTGCTATATACATTCCTTTTTGCTTAGCATATTGTACTAAATTTTTTAATGCTATTCTTTGTAAAAAAGGTTCACCGTTTCTAAAAATGATAGTTTTTGCTACCTTTCTAAGAATGTCAATTTCAGATTTTATCTCTTTTATATTTATTGAATATTTGCTATCAATTTTTAGGTTTTCTTCTTTATTAATAAAAGGAATATCTAAATTAGTTCCTATAAGATGAATTTCAGAACATATTTTACCAAATAATTTCCTATTTGATATTGTTATTAATTTATGTAAATAAACATCCATTGTAAGGATGTAATTACTGTAGAATATAAATAATTATGGTTATTCTTCCTCTTCTTCATTTAAAAGAAAACCAGATAATGTTGTATTTTTTTTAATTGTATTATAACTTACTGCCATTTTTTCACCTCTTTTTTTGACTCTAAAAAATATATTCTTTGATATATATTCTATACTTATTATTTTTCTCCACTATGACCAAACCCACCTTCTCCTCGTTCAGTCTCATCAAGTTCATCAACTTCATTAAAAGCAACATGTTCAAATTTATTTATTACCATTTGAGCAATTCTCATACCAGGCTCTATAATAAAATCTTCTTGTCCATGATTAATTAGAATAACACAAATTTCTCCCCGATATCCAGAATCAACTGTTCCAGGAGTATTTACAATACTAATTCCATTTTTTATTGCTAATCCAGATCTTGGTCGGACTTGTGCTTCATATCCATCAGGTAAAGCAATTTTTAATCCTGTAGAAATCAACTTTCTTTCTCCAGGCTTTATAATATAATTTTCTGTAGAACAAAGATCCACTCCAGCGTCGCCAGATTTAGCATATGAAGGGATTATTGCATTATCTTTTGTTTTTGTTATTTTTACTTCCATCGCAGAAATTAAACTCAAATTTGCTGGTTTATAAATTAAACCCTATTTAGAAATATATTCTTAATATGGTTATTTTTCATTTAGAAAAAACAAATTTTAAATCTTTGTTTTAAGATAATAAGGTGATTGATTCTTTCTTAAGCTAAAATCTCCAAAAGAAACAGACGTTACTACCAATTCAATATACCGTCGAGAACTATGTCTTCATTTAATGATAGTCACTTTTTTTTGATTATTTATTTTCAATAGTAAAATGAATTTCAATTATAATAATTATTAATTTATTCTAATTATTTCTAAAATCTTAAAAAATTATTTAAAGAATTCAAAATAACTAATTCTTATGATATCTGTACAACATGCGCTTGAACTTCTTGATAATGACAAGTCATTTAAAGAATGGAAAAAATCATCGGCAGATAGCTATTTATGTCACTCCTTGAAAATGTTAGATGATGAAGATGCATGGCATATTGGTTTTTCTAATCCAGATGGTTCTATAACTACTTTTATTGTATCTGATTCAAGTATTGAGATAGATCAACCTCAAGAAGTCTTTAAGCATCCAGATTCTAAGATTTTACCGCTAAATAAACAAGATCTAGCAATAACTGCAGAACAAGCTTTAACAATAGCTACTGACCATTTAACAAAAAATTATTCAAAAGATTTGCCCTCAAAAAACATAATTATTCTTCAATCACTTGATATAGGACAAGTATATAATATTACTTTTATAACATTATCAATGTCTACAATTAATATAAAAATCTGCTCAAAAACAGGTGAAATCCTAGAGGATAAAAAAACAAATTTAATGGATTTTAAAGTTAATGATGTTTAATAAATAATAAAGTAAACTTATAAAAAAACACTGCGAGATTTTTCTAAATTATCCCCATTCTTTATAAAATTCATTAAGAAATTTCTTCATAAATTCATTTCTTTCTTTAGCAAGCTTTTTTCCAGTATTTGTATTAAGTTTATCACTAATTAATAATAATTTATCATAAAAATGATTTATTGTTGTAGTATTATTTCCATTAGGTTTTATTTCTGGATTATAAAGTGGTCTTCTAAAATAAGCACCCGTAGCAAATGTTCTTGCAATACCAATTGCACCAATAGCATCTAATCTATCAGCATCTTGTACAATTAAACCTTCTTTACTTTCAATCTTTGTCCCTTTTTTAAACGAAATATTATTTATTATATGCATTACTTGGTCTTTTGCTTCAGGATCATTCTCATTTAACCAATCTTCAATAATTTTTGTATCATTATTAAATTTATGATCCGCTATATCATGAAGAATTGCAGCTAATTCAATGATATGTTTATCTCCGCCTTCATCATCTGCAATGATTAAAGCATTCTTTGCAACTCTAATACTGTGCCAATAATCATGACCAGTATAATCCTCACCTAATCTTTTTTTAGCAAAATTTTTTGCCTCATCTATAATTTGCTGTTTTTTCATTTTATTTATTCATTAATTAATTTCAATAATTATGCCCAATGGACCTGGATTAATATATTTAGTACCTTTTATTTCAAATTCTAATCCTGAATTTTCATGCAAATGTCCAGCAATTGCAAAATGAATCTTATGTTTTTGAATAAATTTTTTGGTTGTTTTACAACCAGCATGTTGTCCGTAAATAAAATCAATTCCACTTTTATGTGGAGGTTGATGCATCATAATTATTTTTGTACTATCTTTAAAAGTATTTATTATTTTTTCAAATTCTTTTGCTGTAACATTAAAATCTTCATCATGTTCTGCAAAACCTCCCCCTCCATAACCCATAATTAATACATTTTTATATTTTATAATTCTATTATGGATAAATTCAACATTTTTTAGTTTTTTACATATTTTTTCTATTACTTCTTCATCTTCATGATTTCCATGAATCACATATATAGGGATATTAAGTTTATTCATTTTAACCAAAAATTCTTCTGCATTTCTCATAAATATGCTAAAATCTCCAGCACATAACATTATCTCTGGTTTCTCTCTTTTTACTTTCTCAATTATCTTTCGCTCAGCAGTCGAGTTACAATGTGTATCAGTAAATAATAATAATTTCATATTCTCTATTACTAGGTTTAAGTATAAAAATGTTTATTTTTTATGATATTTATTATAGCATTCTAACATATTTTAATATAATTCAACATAATTTTTATAAAGAAACTTAAAAGTATATCAATAATGGAAATAAGCAAAGAAAAATTAATACAAGAAGACCCATTTAAGGATATTATAGGTCAAAAACAAGAAAAAAATCAAATTAAATCAGCTTTATTAGCTAATAGACATATTATTTTAGTTGGTGCTCCAGGTATCGGTAAAACAACTTTAGCTAAGAATATTGCAAAATTATTAGATGATGATTATGTAACTAATCCTATCACAAATGAAAAATCAAAAAATAAAGTTTCAGGTGATAAAAGATTCATTCGTATTCAAGGAAGTCCGGATTTAACTGCAGAAGATTTAATTGGCGATATTGATCCCATAAAAGCATTAGAATTTGGTCCTTTAAGTATAGAAGCGTTTACTCCAGGTAAGATATTTAAAGCTAATAATGGAGTATTATTTTTTGATGAAGTTAATCGTTGTAGTGAAAAACTTCAAAACTCTTTACTACAAGTTTTAGAAGAAGGTATTGTTACAATTGGTAGTTACACTGTTGACATCACAAGTGATTTTATTTTTATAGGTACAATGAATCCAGACGATACTTCAACAGAACCTTTAAGTGACGTATTTTTAGATCGATTTGATTTAATTTATATGAATTATCCTGATACACTAGAAAACGAAAAACAGATTACTACACTTCGTTCAAAAAAAATTGCAGATTGTAGTGATGATTTATTATTTATGATAGTAAAATTCATACGCGACCTTCGTGAAAACGATAAATTACAAAAGAAACCTAGTGTAAGAGCAACAATTGGTTTATATGAGAGAAGCCAAGCAAATGCTATTGTTGCAGGAAGGCAAAAGGTAAAATATCAAGATGTTCGTGATGCAGTATTATCTGTACTTACTCATAGAATTGAGTTAAAACCATCCGTAAAATTCTTGCAAAAACCAGAAGATTTATTACGAAATGAGTTTGATCTATTTTCTGAATCTTTCTCTTCATTGAAAGAGGAAGGTGATTTACCCTAATAAAGATTTAATAGATCTTAAAGAAAAAGAAGCTATAGAAGAAAAACAGGGAAGTCTTGATCGCCAAAATAAAGAAGATAAGTTATTGCATTCTGTTTTAGAAAACGATTCTGATACTGTTGACGATGGTAAATTATTAAACGAGTCATTTAATCAAGGGATATCCAGTTTTACTCCTGATTTAATGTTTGAGAATTTAGTACAAAATTATTCAAATGCAGAACAAATCTATGGACCTAGGCTTATTCAATTGCTTACTAGTTATAATCCTAGTTATGTAAAAAAGAATATTAAAATACCTGAATTTCAGCGTGCAATAAAAGCAGAAATTGATGAAAAAGTTAAAGATCTTAAAAGAAAAAATTTAATTGAATCTGATGGTATGATCTCTGAGACTGGAACATATCTTGCTTCATTAGTGTTATATGTTGATGAGTTAAATCATTTAGTTCCTAAGGGTTTTGGGAAAAAGGAGCATAAGGATTTTACATCTTATGGTGATAAAGATGAAGTTCGTTCTTATAAAATTCATGATCGTTATCGAGATATCAATATGAAGAAAACATTAAAAAAATCTATTCGAAGAGGTCATACAAATGTTAAAAAATGTGATTTGACAGTTGATGAAAGAAAATCACACGGTAGAATTGAGATTATTTATGCAATTGATGCATCAGGAAGTATGCGTGGTAAAAAAATAGAAACAGCAAAAAAGGCAGGAATTGCACTAGGATTTAAAGCATTAGAGAATAAAGATAAAGTAGGACTTATTGTTTTTGGTAAAGATGTAAAGCAAGAACTCTCTCCAATGAACGATTTTAAACAAATAATTATGAATCTTACCAATATCCGTGCTTCACAGGAAACTAATTTTGCAGTCACAATTGAAAAAGCAATTGATTTATTTTCTGGAAAAAATTGTTCAAAACATCTTATAATACTATCTGATGGAATACCAACTACTGGAGAAAATCCAACAGATGATACATTACAAGCAATTTCAAAAGCAACTTGCAATAAAATTACAACGTCATTTGTAGGAATTAATCTTGATGAAGAAGGAGAAGACCTTGCTAAAAAAATAATAAGCATAAGTGGTGGAAGATTTTATAGTGTAAGTAATTTAAGTGATGTTGATCATGTTGTTCTTGAAGACTATTTCTATGCAAAATCAATATAACTTTTAGTGCAAGCAGACTTTTTATATTTTAATTATTTACAATTTATTAAAATAAATAATTATTACTACGAATATAATTAATTTATTATGCCATATACTATGTAATTTACTATTATAGCATAATCTTTTTATAAGGATTGCCTTTTACATGCTTATTTAATAGTTATTAGCAAGACTATAAAAACCTAATTAAAGTACAAAAACCAAAATGTCAGAATTAATAATTGCTGAAAAACCGAATGCTGCAAAAAATATAGCTTCAGCTTTAGCTGATGGTAAAGCTGAAAAAATCAATTTAAATGGTGTTCCTTATTATTCTATTCGTCATGATGGAAAAAGTATAATTGTTGCATGTGCTGTAGGTCATTTGTATACAGTTGCACCTATAAAAAAATCATATAATTATCCTCAATTCGATACAAAATGGACTGAAACCTCAAATGTTGATAAAAAAGCAGCATATTCAAAGAAATATGTAAAAACTTTGAAAGAATTATCAAAAAAAGCAACTGAATTCACAGTAGCAACTGATTATGATATTGAAGGTGAAGTAATAGGAGTTAATGTTATAAAACATATTTGTAAACAGAAAGATGCTAATCGAATGAAGTTTTCAACATTAACTAAAGGTGATTTAGTAGAAGCATATCAAAACAAACAAAAATCAATAGATTGGGGTCAAGCAAATGCAGGTTTGACACGTCATGAATTAGATTGGTATTATGGAATAAATCTTTCTTCAGCATTAATGTCAGCGGTAAAAGCAGCAGGTTCATTTAAAGTTCTATCATCTGGTCGTGTTCAAGGACCTGCACTTAAACTATTATGTGATAAGGAATTAGAAATAAAAGAATTTAAACCAGAGCCATTCTGGCAAATACAACTTTTAGGTAAAATAAGTAGTGCTGGAATTGAAGCATGGCATGTTGAAGATAAAATTTTTGATTTAAAACGTGCGGATGAAATAATTTCTAAAACAAAAAATCCTAAAGCAAAAATAAGAAAAAAGGAAGTAACACAATTTAAACAACAACCTCCATTTCCATTTGATCTTACTAGTTTTCAAGTTGAATGTTATCGTGTTCATAAAATATCACCAAAAGAAACACTAAGTATTGCTCAAGAACTCTATACTTCTGGTTATATATCATATCCAAGAACTTCTTCACAAAAACTTCCAGCAAAATTAGGATATAATAAATTATTATCTGCTTTAGCTCAAAATCCAAAATATTCTACTTTGGCGAAAAAATTATTATCAAAAAAAATCCTTAAACCAAATGAAGGACCAAAAGAAGATGATGCACATCCTGCAATATATCCTACAGGTATTGCTCCTGGTGATATAAATGAACGCTCAATGAAAGTTTATGATTTAGTTGTAAGAAGATTCCTTGCAACTTTTGGTGACCATGCTGTGCGTGAGACAGTTAAAGCTATAATTGATGTTAACAAAGAGGATTTTATTTGTAAAGGTACAACTACTAAGGAAAAAGGCTGGCATGAATTTTATGGAACTTATGCTACTTATGATGAAACAGTATTACCTTTGTTTGATGAAGGTGATCTTGTTGATGTAGATAGTATAAATAAACTTGATAAAGAAACTCAACCACCTAAACGTTATACACAAGCATCGATTATTAAAGAATTGGATAAACGTAATCTTGGAACTAAAGCTACTCGTGCACAAATAATTGATAGTTTATACAATCGTGGTTATGTAAATAATAAATCAATGGAAGTTACTGATTTAGGTCTAAAAACTTGTGAAATTCTTCAAAAATATTCTCCTGAAATATTAGATGAAGAGTTAACTAGAAAGTTTGAAGATGAACTTGAGAAAATAAGAAAGAAAAAAATGACTCCAGAAGAAGTTCTTAAAGAAGCACAAGAAGTATTAACAAAACTATTAAAAGATTTTAAAACAAAAGAAAAAAAAATTGGTGAAGAATTAAAACAAGCTCAATATGATAGCAAAGATGCGGCAGATACTATTGGTCCATGTCCTAATTGTGGAAAAGGCTCTTTAAAAATACGTAAAGGTAAATTTGGAAATTTTATAGGTTGTGACGCATATCCTGACTGTAAAACGATAATCAGTTTACCAAAAAATGTTCAATATCAAACAACTAAAAAAGTAGGTGAAGGTGGGTGGCCTGTAATAAAAATAAAATCAGGTAAAATTTGGAAGGAAGTAAGTGTTAACGCTAAAGATGACGGTACCAATAATGAAGATGATGTTGGTACTTCTACTACTGAAAAAAAATACCCTGAAGAAGGAATGAAATGCCCTAATTGTAAAGATGGTAAAATGATACTTCGAAAAAGTTTCTATGGTGAATTTTTAGGATGTAATAATTATCCTAAATGTAAAACAATGATGAAGATAGTTGATGGTAAAGTAAATACTTCAATAATCACAAAGAATTCTAAAAAATAATTAGATTAAATTATATTAAAATATATTATTTATTAACAATTAATTATATTTTTGTTTTTCTTAGTTCGCTAGGTTTTATACCTAGCTTAAATTTCGCTGGTCTGCTGGCGAAAGAGTAGTGATGAAGATAGTTGATGGTAAAGTAAATACTTCAATAATCACAAAGAATTCTAAAAAATAATTAGATTAAATTATATTAAAACATATTATTTATTAACTATTTATTAACATTAAATATCCTTTCTATGCTGGCAAAATAGTAGTATAAATCTATTTTAACACCAGAAATATATTTAAATAATCACTTATAGTATGCTTAAATGGGGGAAAATGGATAATCTTACACCAGGTATGCGTCAATATATGCAAGTTAAGGAAAAACATCCTGATTGTATAGTTCTTTTTAGAATGGGTGATTTTTATGAAACCTTTTATCAAGATGCTAAAACTGCAGCACGAGAGTTAGATATAACTTTAACAAGTCGTGGTAAAGATGAAAAAAAAGCACCTTTAGCAGGTATTCCTTATCATGCTGCCACTCCTTATATTTCAAAATTAGTTAAAAAAGGTTATAAGGTTTGTATAGTTGAACAAATAGAAGATCCAAAGAAAGCAAAAGGACTTGTAAAACGTGATGTAGTTAGAATAGTAACCCCTGGAACATTAACTGATGAAATTATGCTTTCTGACAGCAATAACTACATTATGTCAATAAATAAAGATAAATCAATTATAGGTATAGCAGTGTCTGATATCTCAACAGGTGAATTTAATGTATTGCAAACTAGTATTGATAAATTTGAAAATGAATTAAATAAATTTAATCCTTCTGAAATTATTCTTCCTATGAGTTTAGAAAATTCTGAATTTGCAAAATCTTTGAATTCTTATTTTGTAAATTATTATGATGATTTATATTTTTTTGAAGAAAAAGCTCTTAAAACAATCTCAAACAAGTTTACATCCATACCTTCTTTAACACTTTTGCAACAAACATGTGCAGGAGCATTAATATCATATATTGAAGAAACTCAAAAAAGTTCAATTGAGCATATCAATAAAATCAATGTCATAAATACTGAAGAATATATGTTGTTAGATAAAGTTACATTATCAAATTTAAATATTATTGGGGATGATACTTCATTAGTAAAAAGTTTAGATAAGACCAAAACAAGTATGGGTTCTCGTCTTCTAAAACAATGGGTCTTAAAACCTTTAACTAATATTAATAAAATAAATCAGCGTCTTGATTCAGTCCAAGAATTATTTAGTAATTTAATAATTAAAGATGAAATCTCAGATATTTTAAAAGACGTTCAAGATATTGATAGACTAATAAGCCGTGTTTCTTTACGGACTGCAACTCCTAAAGATTTGGTTGCTTTACGTTCAACTTTAAAGTTATTACCAGATATTAATTCTATCCCAAAGAAATCAAGTTTATTATCATCTGAATTAGATACTTTCTCTGAACTTGTTGATCTCTTAAACAAATCTATCAAAGATGAGCCGAATACATTACTTCGTGACGGAAATATTATTCGCCAGGGTTATAATACAGAGTTAGATGAATTGCGTAATGTAAAAACTAATAGTAAGCAATGGCTCACAGAATTTGAAGAACGCGAGAAAAAAAAGACAGGCATAAAATTTCTAAAAGTTAGATATAACAAAATATTTGGTTATTTTATTGAGATTTCAAACTCACAACTATCATTAGTACCTGAAGATTATATCAGAAAACAAACTCAAGTAAATTGTGAACGTTTTATTACTAATGAACTTAAAGAGAAAGAAAATATTATCCTTAACGCTGACGATAGAATTAAAGAACTAGAATATGAATTGTTTATGCAGTTGCTTGATAAAATATCAGTATACACTCCATCTTTACAAGAAGTATCTCAAAAAATCGCTACTATGGATGTAATACAAGCTTTTGCTTCATCAGCATTACTTCATCGTTATACAAGACCAACTATTTCTGATTCTATTGAATTAAGTATAATTAATGGCCGTCATCCTATTGTTGAGCAGATCGAAAAGGATTTTATATCAAACAATTTAGCACTTAACTCAGATAAATTAATGATGATTATTACAGGTCCCAATATGGCTGGAAAAAGTGTTTATATTAAACAAAATGCTTTAATAATTTTAATGGCTCAAATAGGTTGCTTTGTTTCAGCTGAAAAAGCAACAATCGGTATAGTTGATAGAATTTTTTCAAGAGTAGGTGCAAGTGACGATATTTCCTCAGGTCATTCTACATTCATGGTAGAGATGAGTGAAACTGCAAACATATTATCTAACGCTACAGAAAAAAGTTTTATTATACTTGATGAAATAGGTAGAGGAACTTCTACATACGATGGTGTAAGTTTAGCTTGGGCAATTGCAGAATATATAATAACTAAAATAAAAGCTAAAACCTTATTTGCTACACATTATCATCACCTTAATAGGATGGCAGATAAATATGATACTATAAAAAATTATAATATTGCTGTGTCAGAACGTGAAGACTCAATTATTTTTTTAAGAAAAATAATTGAAGGTGGTACTGATAAAAGTTATGGAATTCATGTTGCAAAATTAGCTGGTCTTCCGCAAGATGTTATTGATGCTTCTAAACGTATAATCACTCAATTAGAAATGGAAGATGAGATTGGTGAAATGATTCATAAGAATTTAAAACTTAATAAAGTAGTTACGGAGAATGAAAAAAATAAGATTCAAAAAACATTAATGGACCTTTAATACTTTTAAAATTTTTCATTATTAATTAATCCTTAGCATTTATCAATTATTTTGTAAATTTCTTTTATATAGTACTTTTAACATTCCATTTGAATCAAAATAACCATCATTCATTATTGGTCTTTTCCATCCTGATTCATGAACCATATATACCTCAAGGTAACCATTGCTATTTACGATTGTGTCAATACTTAATCCTTTTGGGTCTTGCCAAAATCTTTCATCAACAATTCTATGGCCTTCTGTCATGTTAAATACTACTTTATCAATTGGTTTATAATAACCATATGTGAAATAGCCTGCAGCTATTAATCCAACAATACCTGCATTTGCCATTATTATTTTTGATATAAATGTCATATGTTTTTTACTATTATAATCTATTATATACTTTACTTCACTTATTTCGCTTTATTTTCATTAAACTTGTAATTATTGCTAGAATACTTGAATTAATTACTCTAGCAATAAAAAGTTTATAAATTATGTTTAGAAAATGTAAAATATGTTATTTAAAAAAATAAAACCATTTCAAATATTCTTAAAGAAGTATAAATTAAATCATAGTTTATTAAAGCAGGAATTATCTAGTGAATATGATACTTATATTAAATTAAAAGAGTGGTTTAAAGGTAAAAAAATAAATAAGAAAAAGTTATTAATTTATTACCCTGGATGTGGTAGTGATATAAGTTCATTATTATTAGTGCTAGATGCTATATCTGATTCAAAAGAAATAGAGGTTGTTTTTGTAGATATCCGTGATTTTTATGATGGTATCCTTAATCAGCTTCATACATACGCTCCAGGAGTATGGATAGTTAATCATGTTTTAAATGAGAAATATTCAGCTACTGCCTATTATAAAGATTTAACTATAAAAATAAATTATTATATTTCTGATGCCGAATCTTTTTTTCCACCGGATTGTAAAAAAAATATTGATATATATTATGAACGAGCATTTGAAATATTTAGGTCCGATAATTCAATGATTAATTATCCTATTTTTAAAAATATAAAACCTTTAGGATTTCTAATATCAGATTATGGTTTTAATTTTAAAACTCAAAAAAAATCCTTTAAAAAATTAAAAAAAATACCAAAGGTATTCGGGTTATACAATAATTTTCAAATCTGGCAGAAAGTAAAAAAATAATTTTTAACAATTTATTCATTTATTAATTTTATAATTTATTGAACAGTAAATTTTTGTATAACTAATTTTCCTTGATACATATTTCCTTCAGCTCTGATTATATCTCCTTTCTTTAATGAAATATTTTCAGGTTTATCCTTAAATATTAATGCGTCTGCTGTTACTGATTGCATTATTCTAATATTTGCAACTCTATCTGTTTCTCTTATATTATCTATTCTTGCATAAATGAGTACAGCTGAATTATCATCTAATGTTTTTAGATCTTTAACTTCATATACTTCTTTTTCTGTATATTGAAATACAAAGAATAAGCTAATAATTCCTATACAACAAACAATTAACGAAATCTTGAGCAATATTTCATCTTTCATCAAATTTTTTAGTTAAACCATTTAATAAGCTTATCCAACATTTTTTCGGAAATCTTTCAGAAAATATTTATAAAAGCATCAAATATATTGTATTTATGCAAAGTATAATTATATCAATCACAATAAATATAACATTATTGTTATTATTAGCTTATTTAGCAATCAAATATTTTGATTTACGAAATAAATTTATAGATACTAAGCGACAATTAAACAGTCAAACTCTAGATTATCATTTAAGTAAAATTAAAGATGCAGGATATGATTTCACTTTAAAAGGTGCAAAAGGAAAATCTACTAAATCAAGAAATTCGATTAAAAAATCTAAGCATATGAATGAATTATTAGATGATTAGCTAATACTTCTTAATACATATAAGATTTTCCACAACATATTTAAATACTAATAATCTCAAATTATTATTGTGGTAGGAATGGCAAAAAAAAAAGCAGCTTCTAAAAAAACCTTAGCTAGCAAGCAAATTGATAGCTTAAATTTCAAATCAACTGCTGATATTAAGGTAGATAAAGCAATTATTGAACAAGTTATTGGTCAAGAAGATGCTGTTAATATTGTAAGAAAAGCTGCTAAACAAAGGCGTCACGTTTTTTTAATTGGAGAACCAGGAACAGGCAAATCTATGCTAGGTTTAGCTCTTGCTGAGTTATTACCTAAAGAAAAGTTAATGGATCTTGTTTCATTTCCTAACCCTAATGATGAGAATAAGCCTTTAATTAGAACAATGAAAGGCGGTTCTGCAAGGGAATTTGTTTATAGGGCTAAATTGCAAACAGGTAATATGTTTAGAGGTCAAAACTTTATTATATTTATATTATTAATATTAGCAATGATTGCTCCATGGTGGGCTTTGCGCTATTATTCAACAATTTATGGTGAAACTGCAGCAGCTATTATCTTTACAGCTTTCTTTTTAGGAGGTATGGTTTTTTTAGGCAGTTTTGTTATGTTCTTAAATTTCAATAAGAAAATGGGAGGTAAAGTAGCATCTCCTAAAATAATTGTAGATAATTTTGGTCAAAAACAAGCGCCTTTTTATGATGCAACAGGTGCACATGCAGGTGCATTATTAGGTGATGTATTACACGATCCATTTCAGTCTGGCGGTCTTGGAACTCCGGCTCATGAACGTGTAGTTGCAGGTATGATTCATAAAGCACATTTAGGAGTATTATTTATTGATGAAATAGGTACACTTCATCCAACAACTCAACAAGAACTTTTAACTGCTTTACAAGAAGGAAAGTTTTCTATAACAGGTCAATCTGAAAGAAGTGCTGGTGCTATGGTAAGGACTGAACCAGTACCATGTAATTTTGTTCTTATAGCTGCTGGAAATCTTGATACAGTTAAAGATATGCATCCTGCATTAAGAAGTAGAATACGGGGATATGGGTATGAGGTATTTATGAAAGATACTATGCCTGACACTGCTTCAAATCGATTAAAAATTGCAAAATTCATTGCACAAGAAGTTCTAAAAGATACAAAAATTCCTCATTTTACTAAAGGTGCTGTATTAAAAATAATTGAAGAAGCAAGGCGAATGGCTAATAGAAAAAATCATCTTACTTTACGTTTAAGAGAATTAGGTGGTCTTGTTCGTGCAGCAGGAGACATTGCTTATGAAGAAAAAGCTCAATTAGTTGATGTTATACATATAATGAAAGCAAAGAAATTTGCAAGAACTCTTGAACAACAAATTGCTGATAAATATATTGAACACAAAAAAGAATATGAAGTATTAATTACAAAAGGCAAAAAAATTGGAAGAGTTAATGGTATGGCTGTAATGGGCTCAGGTGGAGCATATTCAGGAATTATTTTACCCATTGAAGCAGAAGTAACACCAGGTGGAAAAGAAAATGATGTAATTGCAACTGGTAAATTAGGTGATATTGCTAAAGAAGCTGTAAAAAATGTTTCTGCAATTATCAAAAAATATTTTGGTGAAGATCTTAAGAATACAAAAGATGTTTATGTACAATTCTTACAAACATATGAAGGTGTTGAAGGTGATAGTGCAAGTATAGCAATTGCTGTTGCAATAATCTCTGCAATGAAAGGTGTTCCAATAAAACAAAATTATGCAATAACTGGTAGCTTAACAGTACGTGGTTCAGTATTACCTATTGGCGGTGTTTCATACAAAATTGAAGCAGCAATAGAAGCTGGAATACCTAATGTTATTGTGCCAAAAAGTAATATTAATGATATAGTTATAGATCCAGAAAAACTAAAGAAAGTAAATATTATATCTGTTGAAAGGATAGAAGACGTTCTTAAAGAAGTTATTGACTGGAATGGCAATAAAAAAATATTAGATAAAATTCTAAAATCATAATGAAAAAAGATTTAATTAAAATTCGACCTATGAATTTATCTGATGCAAAAGCTTTCTATGAAATAATTAGTAAAGGTAAGTTCAAATATTTTCCTACAGTTAAATCATTAGCCGAAGAAAAAAAGATTATAAAGCAGATACTTAAAAAGAAAAAACTTAAGCAAGAATATGCCTATTCAATAATCTATAATGATAATGGTAATAGTATTATAGTTGGTGGAATTGGAATTAAAATTAATCCTCACACTACATTTATTGGTGAAGTTGGATATTTTATTGATAAAAACTATTGGAATAAAGGTATTGCAACTTTAGCAGTTAAACTAATTGAGAAAGAAGCTTTTCTTAAACATGGAATTAAGAGGATTGAAATTAGAATGAATCCTAAAAATATTTCAAGTGAAAAAGTAGCAATTAAAGCTGGTTATATTAAAGAAGCATACCTTAAAAAAGCTGCACAAATTAATTCTTCAAAATTAAATGATGTTTTATTATATGTTAAATTTGTTAGAGGCTCTAAATAAAATCAAAACATAATTATTATTATAATTATTAAATTCTATTCATTAATCTATAAAATGTATCAAATATAGGTGTGTCAGTTGTAATTGTAAGAAATTTAGCACCAATATCTCCACATAATCTACTAATTTCTGCATTATGATTCTCTAATTTACTTCTATAAACACTTCTTAATCTATTACTAATAAAAGTTTTAATTATATTACCATGTTCTGAATCTTTTAGCATAAAATCTCCTGCCATATTAAATTTTAATTCTTCAGGATCTAAAACTTGAATAACATAAACTTGACTTTTCTTAAAGAGTTTTATTGATTGTTCTAATTCTTTTGTATCAAATAAGAAATCTGAAATGAGTATTACCATTGACTTAGACTTAAGTCTATTTTTGAAACTTGAAATACTTTCATAAAAATTAGATTTTCCTTGTGCTTTTTTTTTATTTAGAAAATCAAGTATTTCAATTAAAGTATTTTTTCCTTTTTTTGCTTTAATGTATTCCATACTTTCAGCAAATGTTGAAAAATCAAATTTTTCATTATTCTTAGTGGCAAGATATCCAAATCCTAACCCAATCATAGCACCATATTCATATTTAGTTATTTTATTTCCAAAATCCATTGAAGCTGATGCATCTAATAATATATGCAATGTCATATTACGCTCTTCTTCAAATCTTTTGATAAAATAACTCTCTGTTCTAGCATATAAAGACCAATCTATTTGTCTAAAATCATCTCCAGGGATATATTGCCTAAAATCACTGAATACTAATCCCTCACCAATATTTGTAGAAATTCTTTCACCAGAATACTGACTTAATACTTTCTTCTTCATAATCAAATCAAATCTACTGATTTGGTTAAGAAATGCTGAGTCTATCATTTTTGTTGATTATCTATTTATTATTTAATTAATTCTTTAATTGCATCATCTGTTGTCATTCCTTTTCTTTCAGCTTCAAAATTAAGTATTATTCTATGTCTTAAAACAGGAAATGCCATATAATCTATATCTTCTTTTGATACAAATTTTCTTCCTTCAACTAATGCTCTTGCTTTTGCAGTCATAATTAATGCTATTGAAGCTCTAGGTGATGCACCATATTCAATAATATCTTTTCTATTTCTTGTTTTTAGTACTATCTCAACAGCTCTCTTCTTCATTTCATTACTAATAGGTATTTGTTTTGTTAATTTTTGTAGCATTAATAAAGAATTTTTACTTAGTAATACTTTAGGTGTTGGAACATCTTTTTCTGAAGTATATCTTTCAACAATTTCTAATTCTTCATTCGCTTGTGGGTAATCAACAAGTATTTTTAACAAAAATCTATCTGTTTGTGCTTCAGGCATAGGATATGTTCCTTCTTGATCTATTGGGTTTTGAGTAGCTAGTACAAAAAATGGTTCATCTAATTTGAATGTATTCCCACCTACACTTACTTGCTTCTCCTGCATTGCTTCAAGTAATGCTGACTGTGTTTTAGGAGTAGCTCTGTTAATTTCATCTACAAGTACAATATTAGAAAAAATCGGTCCTTTTTGAAAAACAAATTTCTTTTTTCCTTTATCTTCTTCAATTAAATATGTTCCAATAACATCAGAGGGCATTAAATCAGGTGTAGATTGTATACGTTGGAATTGTAAGTCTAAAACTTGTGAAATACTTTTTATCATAGTTGTTTTTGCAAGACCTGGCAGACTTTCAAGTAATGCGTTTCCATTACACAATATTGCAACTAATACTTGTCCTACTACTTCCTGTTGTCCAACAATTACTTGTGATAATTCATCTTGAATTTTGTCAAAAACTTCTTTTACACGTTCTAGATTCCTAATTTCTACCATCTTTATTCCTCCCTGATTTTAGCATAAATTATAATATTAATGTTAATATTAACATTCAATATTTTATTATTTATAATAATTGTGCATATATTTATAGTGCCTTGACTATATTTTATTTATCTCATATTTCTTACTTTTTCATTATACTCTCTGGCTAGTCTTGAATCTTGAATTGGTTGATTATTTCTAGTAATACCATCATCAATTAATTCTTGATTATTGTTAGTATCAGGAAAATCTCTAAATCTTACTTGCTCAGTATCTTCAGGTCTTGGCTTTGTTAAATCAGTTTCCATTCCTAAATTCATTCTAATATCTATCTCTTGATCACCTAATGTTGCAATTCTTCTATTTCCAAATATATCAGCATCAAATAAACCATCTGTATCAATATCAATATCAACTCCTGTATTATTAAATAGTCCCTCTATAAACTTAATTTGTTGCAATCCTTCAATGATTCTATCTTGACTTATTGCATCAATTCTTAATGGTTGAATTTCAAAACTTGCAACTGCTAATATAGGGATAATAATAATTAAAATCAATAAATTTTTAGGTACTATTAATGTTCCTGAAGATAATTTTTTTACATTCTGAATAACATCTTTAAACAATTCATTCATAACAATATTGTCTTTATCTATGTTATCTGCTGCAGTTGTTAACATTTCTTTTATCTCGGGATTATGTTCTTCAAATACTTTAATCCGTATTTTTCGCATTTTTTTTATTAAACTATATACAAAATATGCACCAGCAAAAATAAATGAGAACATGTACCATAAATCAATTAAAGAACCAATCATATAAAATATGTAAAATGCAATTATACTTTTTAAGAAAGTTATAAGTAATATATTCTTAAAGACTTCATATTTCAATTCAATTAATAGTTCCTTAATTCTTGCCATATTCTAGTATTATTTTTGCCTATTCATTTTTTATTCACATGCTTCTTTTGCTTCTTCTGCTTCCTTTTCTGCTTTAATTCTTGCTGCATTACATGCATTTAGTTGTGATTGTAAATTTACAGCTCTGGTTTGTTCCTCTCTTAATTTATTCGTAGAATCTATTAATTCAATTTTTGTTTTATCTAATTCTTGTCTTGTTCTTGATAATGATTCAGCTGTAGTATCAAGTTCAGTTCTTGTATTGGTGTATAAATCTTCATATCTTTCTATATCTATTGAACTTTCATTTAATCTTGCTTTTAAAGTTGAAAGTTCATTTTTGGTATTTATTAATTCAGTCACATTACTTCTTAAATTCTGCTGAAGATTATTATAATCTTTACTTATTACTTGATATCTTTGATTATAGTATGTTGATATGACAACAAGGCTTCCTATAGATATAATTATTATTATAATTAGAAATATGTTTATATTTCTTCCAATATAACGATTTGCCATTATAATTTCCTCCTATTCTCTACAATTTTCCGAATAATAACTTCAAATAAATATATAATTAATATTAACACTAATATCTGCCAAGTAATATATGCTTTAGTTATTGTGGTTCTTCTAGATACTGTTTGAATATAATTAATAATTTCATCTGTATTATCAATTTCAAAAATTCTTCCATCACTTATTGCTACTAATTCTTCAGCATTTTTATTCATTCCTAATCTTTGAAATTCTTTTGGATAATTCACAGCATAAGGTTTATTTAGTAATGTGTTTATTCCTAGTTGTTCTGGTCTTGTTCTTCCTAAATATTCATTATCCCTTATTTTCACTAAATTAATATCTGTTATAGGGTAATCTTTTGATATAACCTGAACTTCTACAATCTCATTGATATATGTATCAGGTATATTTATACTATAATCTAATTTTCTTTCAGGGTCACCTATTAAATAATTAATGCTTCTAGTAATTATTCTTGAATTATCTCCAGATAATAATTGTCCTAAACCAGCATTACCTGAGAAAACAGTTAATGATAAAACTTTACCTAATCCATAGTTCCATTCAGTTAATGCTGGCTCTCCACTATCAGTTGTGATAAGTGTTCTTGCTAATGTTTTAGGAACAACTTGATTAAAACCATAAACTTTTGCATCTATTTCTAATTCTGTTGTTATAAAATGCATTGGATTTAATATAAATAATGTCATTTCATCGCCTTGTTGTTTTTCTTCAGGTTCTCCAAATAAAATTTTTAAATTATTTAATTGTGAAGCAGGAAAATAAATTCCTTTACCAGCTCTAGCAACTGCTTGCATAAATTCTGGATCCTTATTTCTTCCTTCTTCAATTAATACTGTATATACTGTTATTCCCTCTTGAGCCATTCTTGCTACAATATCTAAAGCTCTATCTTTTACAGGTTGATAAACTCTTCCACCACCATCACTTATTAGAATAACATTTCTAGAACCACTCTCATGTCTGAGCATATTATATGCTCCTTGAAATCCAACATCAAATAATTTTTGCCCTTGTACATCTATTCTACTTATTCTATCAATTGCCTCTTCTCTTATATTGCCTAATGGTTCCATGTTTGCAATAGTAACCGCCCCAAATCCAGCTTGTTCTTTACTGTATGGATCAGGAATTGCAAAAGCAATTACTCCTACTTTATTTCCTCTATTTAATGTATCAATAACATTTACAGCAAGTGCTTTAATAACATCTAATGGTAGAACACCTGCTGCTGTCTCTTCAAATTGTGTAGTTCCAGACATATCAATAAGTATAACAATAGTTGAGTCACCTTGTCTTTTATCCCCTCTACCTATGATTACTGGTAGTAATGTTTCAAAATTTGATTGTTTATATCCACCACGATCATAAGAATTCATTCCACCAATTACAAATAAACCATTACCTTCTGATACATACTCTGATAATAAATCAACATTGGTTATTTGTTGTACATTCATATCTTCAATTATTACTGCATAGTATGGATTAAGATCAGATGGAATACTATTCATTATATTAACATCATAATGTTGTCTTAGTAATTCTGGCAGTCTTGAATTTGTTCTTGTAACATAAAGAATTTTAGGTCTTGGAACAACACTGATTGTTTTATAAAAAATATTATTCTCACTATATTCATCCTCTCCTAAAAGACTAGCTTCAATTATATGTTCTCCAACATCAAATTGTCTAGTAAGTTCAATCACATCTCTATTATCTCTTGCATTGTATATTGCTTCGTCATTTAATTTTATTAGTAAATTATATTCGTTTAGATTTAATTTATTTATGTGTACATTTATTTTAACATCTTGGTTTCTTATTGCTTTATCAGGCGCATCTATCCAAACAGCTAAATCTTTTACATCTGTTTTAAGATTAATTGCAGAAACTGTTGAATTAAGCATATTTGCATGTAATAGTGCATTTTCAAGACTAATACCTGAATGAGATTGTAAATCACTAATTAACATAATATTTGAATCACTCTCTAGGTGTGATACCAAACTATCTCCTAAATTTGATCTTAATGGGTCACTAGTTATTGTTCTAACTCTAACTGATATGTCTTTTTTTATTGTATCAACAAAATCATCAATAAAAGATAAATCAAATACATCCATTGATTTACTTTCATCAATTAAAATAGTTACTCTTGGATTTCCACTCTGCGTAGTTTGTGTTTCTAAGAAAGGTTTTGCAAATAATATAATAAAAAGTGTAAATATTAAAAATCTTGTAAAAAACATAAATATTTTTAATGTTTTTCTTCTCTTCATAAATTGTTTATTTTCTTTTAAATCATGATCTAACTTAATGAGATCTTTCATTAATAAAAATAATAAAATAAAAAATAAAGGTATTATTGCCCAAAGGTAAATCATATTAACAAACATTAGATATCACCTCTGAACTTAAGATAAAACAATTCAAATATTAATAAAACAAGGACAATCATTGCAAAAATATAAGTTAAATCTCTTTCTGCAGTCTCTTTTGATTTTATTTCAGATAATGATCGTAAATCTGAAAATTCTTCCCAAACTTCATCTTTATTTAATCTTTGTTCACTTTCAGATAAAAGATTTGCAGCAACAGTAAATCCTGCAAATTCATAAAATCCTGCATAATCTAATGTGATAGCTTGTCCAGTTCTATCACCTTTAGGGGTTTTAATCACTTGTTCTCGTGTTACAATTTGCAAATAACCAGTATTCCTATTAAGTTCACTTAATGTCTTTCCACCAATTAATGTATCAATAGCTCTTCTCCAAAAAATCGGATAGTATAAATCAGATCTAAAATCAGAGTATTCATCAAAAAGACCATAATATAATATTCTCCCTCTTCCAAATGGTGTTAATGTAATTATAGGATATGAATTTATATTTGTTTCAGCAAAAATAATACTATTTTGATTAGGAGTAATTTGGTATAATTTAGTTGCAACACCAAATTGCATTTCACTAGGGGTTAAATATGCACCAGGCATACTTGAAATAACTGCTCCATCTTGCTGATTTAAATTAATAGGTTGATTTCTATTTAACTCAAATGGTAATAAATCATCTAGTCCTAAATCTAATATGTTATCTTGTGCAAGTATTATTAAGGAAATACCATCTTGTCTAACAGCTTGTCTTATTCTATTAATATCTCCTGGAATCAATAAATCTTTATTTATCTCACCTAATATTACTATATCTGGATTTCCTATATTTACTATTGGTGGATTTTGTATATTTAAATTAATTTTATCCATTAAACCTAATGCTGTTCGCAAAAATCTTTCGTTACCATTTGATATTAATAAGATTTCTAAACTTCCAAATTCAGGTGTTGATATATATGCTTTATTATCAACATCAAAATCATCATTAATATCTAATTCAATAACTGATTTACCAGGCAAAGTTGTAACTGCAAAACTAATTACATCATTTGCATCTATAGTTATTATCTCTTGTCTATCTCCATATTTCATTCTAAATGTTTCTGATCTATTATTAAAATTTTTAACCCATGCAATTACTTCTTGCTCACTTATATCAAGGTCAATTATTCCTACATTTGTTGCTTTATTTCTAGAAACATCTTCAAAAAAAACTCTAATTCCTTTTGATTCAAGATATAATTTTGCTCTAAAAAAATCTTCTTCCATTCTTTCATCAGCAAAGTCACTTATTACAAAAACAACTGAATTATCAGTATTAGCAAAATTTTCTGCAACAACCATTGTATCATAAAAATTTTGAGATGTTGTATGCCTGGCTTGTAATGAACGAATGGTATCTCTTGCTCTACCTTTCCCACTATTCTCAAGCATTAGTTGACTTCTATCTGTAGCAAGTATTATAGTATTTCGATTATCAAGCCTATTAATTGCAATTTCTTTCGCTCTATCAAATCTAGTCATGCCATCTTCTTTTGCATTCATAGATGCTGATGCATCTATTATTATAACAAGACTATCTGAATATGTAAAACTAGGCACATTTATAAACGGCTTTGCAGCAGAAAATACTATTAAAATTATAATTAATAATTGTAAAAAAAATAAAAAATCATTTACAAATTTTTGTAAAAAGGAATTAATATTAGATTTATCTTTATCTCTTATAAAAAACATTAACGAAGGTATAATTATTTTTTTTGGTTTAGGCTTTATCAAGTATAAAAGTATGAATGGAACTAAAGCTAATAAAAACCATAATTTAGATGTATCAAGTAAAAATCTTTCTAAACCAATCATATTCAAAAAACAAGAAGTTTGTATTTAAATATATTGTGTATTCTTCAATTCAAATAGTAATATATTTTTAATATTTGATTATTTTATTATTATGTTTATACTTATATTCTATCCTTATACTTGTATTCTATCCTTATACTTGTATTCTATCCTTATACTTATGTTATATTTAATACATTAAACCAATTAAATACATAATCCCTATCAATATAGGTTGATGCAGTAAATAAATAATTAAAGAATTTCTTCCAATAAAAGAAAGTCCTAAATCATATTTAATACTATTTCTGTTCAACCTACTAAATTTTCTTTGTCCATTAATGTAAAGCATTTTGCCTAAGAATATCCCAATTAAAACCACACCAAACCAAGGAATTAATGGGAAAAAATCAACTGTGTAGAACGTATTTGGAAGAAAACCAAGCCATATTAACCAGTAAGAGTTTAATCTTATGTCAATAATCAACATACTTGCTAATATTAATAATAATCCAATAATTAAATTTATCCATTTGTATTTAATAAAAAAATAGCTTATAATAATTGATATTCCTATCATATGTAATATTCCAAAAAAAATCCATCCTTCTTTTAAAAAAATAAAAGTAACAATACTTATTATAATGCCTAAACCAAATATTCTTATTCCTCTTAAAAAAAACTCAAAAAAATTTATTTTTTTACTTAATGTTAATGAAACTCCAACTAATAAAAGAAAAGTTCCTGCAATTATTATCTGCAAAATTTTCCATAATCCTGTATTAACATTCCATCCAATTCCTGCAAAAAAATAAAGATTAAAAAGCATATGATATCCTATCATAAGAATAATCGCAATACCTCTTAAAGCATCAATCTCCCATATTCTATAATGAATTTTATTATTATGTTTATTCTTTACTTTATCACTTGATTGATTCATAATTCAAATAAAAATAAAGAAAATATAAAACATTTTGGTTTTTTACGAGCTTATTTTTGTATATATGTTCCTACTAATTCACCGCTAAAAATATCATGGATAATGTTATATCTTCCCTTAGTTACTCTACCGTTAGCAATTACTATATCTCCATCATAATGATCACGTGTATGAATTTTATATCGCATACCACCTTTAGATTCACCAAAACCATTTCCATCACCAGTCATTTCTAATAATCCTTGATCAATGCTTACAACTCTTGTTATCAATTCTGAATTAGGATTTACTTTTGGATTTTGATTATATAATCCATCAGTGTCTGTTAATATTATTAATAAGTCAGCATTAACAAGACTTGCTACTCTTGCAGCAAGATCATCATTACCTCCTCCTTTATTCTCTGCACGTAGTTCTCTATCATCTAATGGGTCATTATAATTAAGAACATATATTGTGTTACCCATCTCAGGTTTCCATCCAATTTCAAGAGTTTCTCGTAATTTATTATCTACATCTGTCCATGTAGGCCATGCCATCCCAACTCTTTGCCCCCAATTTCCAAATAACTCATGATATTTTTCCATAAGTAAAGTTTGGCCAACTCCACATAAATGTCGTCTTGTTGCCATTTCTTGAACTTTTTCAGTCATTCCATAGCTATGCATTGCTGCTTTTTCAGCCCCACTACTTACATACACAACATTAACAGGATCTCCTTGTGTGAATCCTCCTTTTGCTAGATCTGAAAGTTCTTTTGATATACAATTCATAACTTCAACATCTAAATCACTATCTGTTGTAACAACATTTGATCCAGCTTTAACAACAACCTTTCTTGCTTGCTTAAAATGTTGTCTATTTTTCTTTTCAATCTCAAAATAATCTACAGGTATTAATTCTTGATTATATATTAGCATTTTTTCACCTTTGTATTATAATATTTTTAATTTTATTTTTTATTCAATCTTCATTGATAAATTTGTATTAATTTTTATTAACACATTTGAGTTAATATTCCTAATTATTTTATAAGCATCAATATTACTTTAAATTGGGGCAAAAAATTGCTAAAGAACATCCTCTTTTTCTGCATACGAAATTATTCAACAAATGTTTGAATTGTAAACTAAAGTAATATCCTACACTAACAAGGAATACAATCACCATTTCTATGAATTCCGTATATCATATTTTGTAAGAACATCTTTGAGCTTTTAAACTTTGCGATATGTATTCAATAAACTTTATGTTGTCTGATTTAAATGCACAGCTACATCTTCTTTTCTTTTTAGGCTATCTCTCATATAATTACAAAGAAATCTTGTTTCAGAATAACATTTATCACATAAACCTTTTGCTTCATGTTGTTTTTTCATGTCAATAATACTGCTTGGTTCATTGATTATCATTTGCTTTTCAGCTTGTATTGTTCCAACAACATCTGGTATTATTTCTCGTAATGGATCATCTGGTGTCCACAAAGTTATAGGTGAAAATTTAGGTGTTCTATAAGTTGTATGTGGATATGTAATAACATCATTATCACCAAATCCTTTATAGAATGCATTTTTATCTAGCATAGTATAAATGTTAATAACATCTATTCCTAATTCTTTTTTTACAATATCGCTTAGCATCCAACCATAAAACAAAGTTTGCATTAAATATTTATGTTCCGGATAAGGTGTTGCTCTATTTGTTTTTCTATCAATAACAATTAAATCATAATTATTATCTCCTCTTTCCATAAATAAATAAACATCAGGGTGAAATGTTGCCTGAAATTGTATTCCACCATATTTTGTCTTTGAGAAAATAGTTGTAACTAATGGTGTTTCAGTATACTTATCAGATGAAACAGGTTCAATACCAGCTAAGTTTAATGTATCATAATGAACAAGTCCTTCTAATGGCATTGAGAATAAATTATGTGCTGCTGTTCCTCTTACAGCATATATACTTTCTAATGTATCTGGATTTACATGTCTAAAAAATTCTTTTACTTTATGTTCATCCTCATGCTTTAATTGTTCAGCTAATAGTTTTCTTGCATATGTTCTTTCAATTCTACCAAGCACAGGAGCAATAGAGCACCCCATATCTGCTTTGCCATCATGGAAATCTTCAATCCATCTTTGTGATAATTTTGGTCCTATAGGATAAGATAACTCTGATCCTCTAAAATCACCCGCCATCTCACTAATAGATTGCATGCTCATGAAACCTGGTATTTTATCAGGGGTTAACCAATTTTTATCTCTACTTTCAGTAAACCATCTAATATTTTCTTTATTTATTGACCTAAGTCCTTTATATACATTAAAATCTGTATTTTTTAATGCAACTATTCTTGGTTCCACCCTTGTAAAACCAACTCTATGTATTTTTGCAAGTGCTTCAAGAAGACCAATTTCATATTGACTTAAATGCTCTATTGCAAGATCATGTAAATTAGGATTTTCTTTATGCGTATCGTTTTCTAAAAGCAACCAAGGAAATGTTCCTGAACTTTCATATACTAATATATTTGTTTTTTTCTCTTGCTTTGTTTTTGGCATGAAAATTTGTTTCCCACCAGTCCATTTCATGTAAATACTTTCCATAAATCCAAAAAGTCTTCCTATTGCTGTTGGATGACATATTCCTGCTTTTGGAAGTCTATCTGGTGCATTTGCAAGTATTCCATCTTTTCCTCCAATAAATTCTAAATCAAAAGGAATATCTACATAATCATTTGTTATTTGCATTATCTCACTGCTAGAAGAGGTTTTTTCCATATAAAGAGGAATAGAATCAATATGATAATCAAGAAGAGTATCGATAACATGTGGAAATATCATGTCTCTAATCATTGCAAATTTTATTGCCATAATTTGTTTATTTACATATGCAGTTATTTGTTGTTTTTGTAAAAACCATTGCCAATCTAATTTTCCATTATGCATTGCTTCATCCGCATAGTTATCTGGATTATTAGCTATTCTAGAATGTAATTGCCTTGCATCAAACATATCTGAGTGATAGAATGAATTTCCAATTTTTGGTGTTGTATAATCATATTTTTCAAGAGTACCAAATCCTATTCTTCCTTCTTGATTTATTTTTTTTAAAATTCTTTCCCTTAAGATATCTTCTAATCCAAATTGTATATCTCCTTCTCTGTTATCATCATCTTTTTCGTGCTCTATTCTTCTGATTACTGTTCTTTGTGTATATGGAATTGGTTGTACATAAACAAATCTGAGCATATCTAGAAATTCATTAGGAAAAAAGTTTGGAAGTAAATCTAAAAGAAGATTACTAAATATGTGATTATTTCCATAAGGGTCAATTCCTTCTTTTTGCATCAATCCCTCATCTGTTATACAAAGTCCATTAATAAAAATAGGAATTTTTTCATGAAATGGATTTTCTCTCCCATCTTTCCCTAATTCTTGTAAAAGAATGTCTATATAACTATGGTATTTATTTAATCTTGAAACTTTAGATCTTTCTCCTTGACTTAATTGATGTTGTTCTCTTGCATCTGTAAATGCATCTTGAATTATATCAGTTAAGCTTAAACCATCTTCATCTTTACCTATTTTAAATCCCATACTTTTTTGAGCTTTTTTTATTTCTTCAAGTAATTTTTCAGCACTATAAACTCCTTTTCTCTCTAAAAAAGGCTTAGCTAGAAATAAATTTGAATATACTCTTTTTATATTGAAAATAGTGTCTACATTGCTCATATTATATCAGAAAACTGCAAAAATATATAAATATTTGTAATATTCTTTACTTAATAATGGTAACAAATGCAGTTGATAAAGTTGTAACGTTTTTAAGGTCAGATTCTTCCTTTATTGGTAAACTAAATTCTACTCTCGAGGCTATTGTATGGGATTATGATGCTGTAACAGGTAATTTAGATAATCCACACACAGTTACTTTATCTATTCCAAATTTTGTACCTACACGCTTGACCAAAAATCCTCATTTTCCATCGATAAAAGCTGGTGTTGAAAATTATAAAAATAAAATAAAAGAGATGTATCAAGAGATATTTAATGATCTTAACTCTAAATTAAAATCTAAAAAAACAGGAACTAAAATATTTCGAGATTTACAAAAAAAACATCAAGAAGTAAAAAAATTTCTGGAGAATATTGATCAAAATATAAGATTAGAGCAAGGAGTTAGAGCAGGAAGTTATGCTACTTATGTTTTAAGAGTTCCTCCATTAGATAAAAAATATCAAAAATTATTTCTTCCTGGAATATTTAATACAGGAAGATATTCTTCACATGAGCGTCATGTAAGATATGAAATTAATTTTCCATTTAGTATAGTTCAAGAAAAAGATGGAGTTTATATTCCAACAGGAAGACGTCCAAAATTAGAACATCTTGTAAATGCTACAGATATGGCAATAGATTTTGAAACTCAAGATTGGAAAAAAGTTAGAGTTAAACAAGAATTATCCAATAAAGATTTACCTGATCTTCAACAAAGATTAGATAATCTTATCGATGCATTTAAAGTGGATTTTGATAAACGAAAATATCAATGGATGAGAAAAAGGCATTATCTTACTGCTATTGAAGATATTCTTGATAAAAACAAAAATGAAAGAATTACGGCAGCATCCTTAATTACTTTAAAAGAGCATAATTATGTAATAACTACTCTTGATTGTGGTCATGATGAAATGGAAGTACAAATCCCAGGTACAGATGAATATTGTAAAGTCAAAATAATAAAAGTAAAAGATCAGCATGAATTGATTGAACAAGTAAATCATTATGCTGTTGACGTAATTAATCCATTTTTTGTCCATGGTCATAATCATCTTAAATTTGATTTTGGTAAAGCAGAAGAATTAACAGGTAATCTTCGTATAGGCGTAGAGAGACGACCTGCTTTGCATGTTGCTCAAACTCCTGAAGGCTTTATTGTTCAACGTGTTTCTCAAGGTAGAGTAGATATCGATGCAAGTGTTTATTCACAGAATTATATGAAAAATAGAAATAATCGATTAGATGTTGTTTTCCAAAATGCTACTGGAATAAAAGTTAAGAAATCTATTGAAACACATGATGAGCTAGCTGTTAAAACAGCACTTGCAGAACAAGGTGACAAAGATGCTGCATATGAAACAATATATTATGCTGCGCAAGATTCAATGAAAAGTGTAATCTCGGGAAGAAAAATTTTACCTGAAAATTTATTGTTAGCTATTGCAGGAAATTCATTACCTGCAAGAATTGATACAACTGCAAAAAAAACAATCGGAGAAGATATTTGGGTAAAAAAATATTGGGAGAAAAAAAAATCATATCCAGATGACATTCAAAATTTAGTTGATTCAGAAACTCAAAAAACATTTAATGATTTTTCGCATACATCATATTTTCATTCTTTATTACAACGACATGGACTAGATATTAAATCAACTAAAGGTATTTTTGAAGGTATTGTTGTTGAATTATTTCCTTTTGCAAATATTTACAAAGAAATTCTTTGTTCAGATTGTGATTTGGAACAATTATATGATTATGTTCAATCAACAGATGATCCAAAAGTACGTTCAAGGTTACTTCGTGGTTTAGAATCATTTGCAGAATATCCTTTATTCAGAACTATTGATGATAAAATGTTCGATAAAAAATTTTCTGCAGAATTTGAATTAGGATTTGATAAAGATTATTTAGAATATTACCGCTCAAAAATAGACAATGTTATTTCTAATCTTGTAAAACAATTTCAATCATCTGGGATAATAAATATTCATGATGGTACTTTTATTCTTCCAGTTGATACTTCTGATGATGTTTTAAAATATATTGAAGATAATCAATTAGGAGTTGTTTTAGGAAAAGGTAAATTTTTGTCAGGTTCAACCAGACAAATTGCTGGTCTTATTGATGATGAGTTAATTATGCTTGGGATTGCAGATTATCAGAGTAATAAAGGAATGCGTTGTCAATTTGAAAAAGATTTCTACAATAATTTTATTCATTTAGTTTTAGAATCTGGTTTAGAATCTGGTTTAGAATATCTTATTGAACAATGTAATGATTTAGCTCTTGGTAATATTCCTGAATCTGATTTGATTTATACATGGGAAGCAAGACGTGATCATAATGAATATTCTGCAAAATACAAAAGCAAGAAAAAAGAAATAATGCAAGAATTAAAAACAAAAAAAGGAGATAAAGTTGAAAAAAAATTAACTTTAGAAGAGCTTCAACTAAAATTATTTGGTTTTACACCAGATTATACTTCAAGACTTTCGTCTTATAATGAATATAAAGCTCAGATGCGGCAATACAAAATACAGCTTTCGCAATATAATAACAGAGAAGATGATATGCCTTTATTTTCTGATCAAATTCAACAACCGATAGCTCCTGTTGAAGTTTTAAAACCTGATTTAATTGAAGGTTCTATCTCTAAGCTAGTAAATTGGGCATTAGGACTTTCTAAAGAGCAAGGATTTGGAAAATTAAATGATGTTTATTTAGGTAGAATACCCAGGGATCAAGTCAAACAAACAATTACTATGCTAATTAATTAGAACCAGCGTAAATAGCATTTCCTAATAAGCTTTTAATTTCATTTGGAGAGCAAATCTCATCTATATGTTTTACAAGACTATCTCTTCTCTGTTGATATTGTGATTTTATGTAATCCCCGAATTTTGCAATCAATTCTCTTGTCAGATTCTCTTTTATTATACTTCTATGTGTATACTTAGCAAGAATTTCCATTTCATAATAATCAGTATTATCTAAATCAGGGTTCCAAAATCTTCCTATTGTAAATGTATTTATTTTTTCATTTCCTATTAATAAGTCATATGCAAAATGAGATTTACTATCATTTTTTTCAGAAGCTGTAAAATACGCATCAAATCCTTTAGTTTTCAGATATGCAATTGAGAATTCTTGAAATGATTTTGTAAAAGCTTCAATAGATTTGTATAAATCATTACTTGCAAAAAATTCTGCAGGAAATATTACTTGCGTATGTTTTGCATCAAAAGTTGTTGTTCTTAATCTATATCCTGTATTATTTTTTGTTTTGCACTCTTCAACTTTATTATCTATGCTTTCCATTACTATTATGAAAATAATTCTATTTATAAATATTTTTATTTATTATTACTAAAGAGTGACAACAAAAACAAAACATTTAAATATATGTTATCTTTACTCAAGTTAAAATGAAACAATTAATCTATATTTTGATAGGAATGCTATTAATTACACCTGTATTTGCATATGCAACTGCTAGGGAAAACTATTATCGTAGTACAGATACTTATGATTATTATGGGAGAACTATACGAGTACAAAATAATCCGCATAGCCATACAAACTATATTGTTGATTATTATGATGGTTCATATCCACGAACTCAACCTGTTGCTTATGTTCAATATGAAAGATCAACGTATGGAAGAGTAAATGATGCTTCAAATACAATTAATTCAAGAAATCATGCACATTATACTACTGATCAATATGGCAGTGTTCGTTATGTAGATACTGGTTCATCTCTTACACAAAATTCTTATGGTGTAACAACTGCTTCTTCAACAAGACATTCAGGCAATTATGTAACTGTCGCTTATGGAACTGGAATAAGACATACTAATTCAAATGTTCGTTATACAACTGGTGCTTATGGTACTGGCCAAAATCAAGCTTCAATGCGAGGAGAAACTTTAACACGTAGTGCTTATGGTAGTGGACAGCCACAATCTGGTTTGCATGGGTACACATATGTACAACCACATTATTATTCAAGAACAGTTGATACAAGAAATCAAGGATATAGAGTATCTTATACACCAATAGGAACCTCAAATAGTAATCATATAAGAAATTATGAATATAGTGTGAACATACACCATATTCGTAATCAGCGATACAAATACGATAATTATCCTTTTTATTAACTCCTAGTATAATAAATACAAACAATAGTTAAAACTAAAAAAAATGAAAAAAGGCGTACATAATTTATCATTGGATGATGCACTTAAACTTGAACCAGGGGATATACTACAATTTAATCCTGATCTTACTGAGCCATCACATCAAGAAGCTTTCTTAAGTGATTTTCCCAATCATGACTTAGTTCCTTTTGAATTATATGAATTTGAAAAACTTGGGCATTGTCATACACATGGAAAACCAATGAGACCTGAGTTACCTGCTCCTTATAATGATTATGTTGTTTTTTTACGTAATCATTCTAAGCCAATTCATTATAGCTGGTTAGCAAATGCAACTCAATTATTAAAATAACTTTTAATGATTCTAAATTACAACTAGTAATATAACTAGTACTAGATTCTAATATTATTTTAGTAAAATGTCTTTAATAAATCTTAAAAATAATTCTTTTTTCCTAAGCACTCGTGCATATACAAAAACCTTTATAAATAAACTGAGAATCATCAAATATATTCAAATTCAAAAAACCACAAAAAATATTGGAGGGTAATATAATGGCTAAAGAAAAACTACACCTAAACTTGGTGTTTATTGGACACGTTGATCACGGAAAATCAACTACTGTAGGAAGACTTCTATTCGATTCTGGTAATATTCCAGAACAGGAAATGAGAAAATTAAAAGATAAAGCTCAAGAACTTGGAAAAGGCGGATTCGAATTTGCATTCGTTATGGATAATCTAAAAGAAGAGCAAGAAAGAGGAGTAACAATTGACTTAGCACATAAGAAATTTAACACTCCTAAATATGATTTCACAATTATTGACGCACCTGGACACAAAGATTTTATCAAAAACATGATTACAGGAGCTTCACAAGCTGATGCAGCAGTAGTTGTTGTTGCTGCTAATGACGGAGTTAATGCACAAACAAAAGAACACATCTTCTTATCAAGAACATTAGGTGTTAATCAAATAATTATTGCAATTAATAAGATGGACATCTCTGGAGTAGATTATAGTGAAGATAGATACAACAAAGTTAAAGAAGAAGTTGGAAATCTATTAAAAACTGTAGGATACAAAGTTGATGAAATACCTTTCCTTGCAGTTGCATCATTACATGGTGAAAATATTGCTAAAAAGAGTGATAAAATGGCATGGTATAAAGGTAAAACACTACTTGAAACATTAGATGATTTACAAGTTCCTAACAAACCTACTGATAAACCATTAAGACTTCCAATCCAAGATGTATATAACATTACAGGTATTGGTGTTGTTCCAGTTGGTAAAGTTGAAACAGGTATCATGAAAGTTGGAGCAAAAGTTACTGCAATGCCTGGAAGAGAAGGAAAAGGTGTTCCTGGTGAATTAAAATCTATTGAAATGCACCATGAACAACATCAAGAAGCTGAACCAGGTGATAATGTAGGTTTCAACGTAAGAGGTTGGGGTAAAAAGGACATTGCTAGAGGAGATGTAATGGGTCCTGCTGAAGCACCTCCAACAGTTGCTACTGAATTTACAGCACAAATTGTAGTATTAAACCACCCAAGTGTTATGACTGTAGGATATACACCAGTGTTCCACATTCACACAGCACAAGTTGCTTGTCAAATAATGGCAATTGAAAAGAAAATCAATCCAGCAACAGGTGAAGTTTTACAAGAAAATCCAGACTTTATTAAGAATGGAGACGCTGCAATTGTAAAAATCAAACCAGTTCAACCATTAGTAATTGAACCACAAAAAGAAATACCAGAATTATCAAGATTCGCAATAAGAGATTCAGGTCAAACTGTTGCTGCTGGTATGTGTATTTCAGTTGTTAAAAAAGAAATGTAATTTACATTTCAATTTTTTATTATTTTAAATTCAATTTTGGTTTATGATAACCAAAAAAGATTATCATAGAACATAAAAAAAGGAAACGAACATGCAAAAAGCAAGAATAAAATTAGCAAGCATAAATATTGATAAGGTAAATGATGTATGTAATTACATCAAAGATATAGCAGAAAAAACAGGAGTAGAAATTCGTGGCCCTATTCCTTTACCTACTAAAAAGCTAAAACTTACCACACGAAAATCTCCAGATGGAGAGGGTAAAGCTTCTTGGGAAAGGTATGAAATGCGAATTCATAAACGACTTATTGATTTAGGTATAAATGAACGTGCTTTAAGACTTGTTATGAGAATTCCTATTCCAAAAGATCTTAATATTGAGATCGAAATGATTGAAGGATAGTTATTTTTTTGTTAATTTTTTCTTATTAGTTCATTATTAATTTGTCACTAATTATTTATATACTTCTTAACAATTTCTTTTTTTGCATCTAATTCAATTAATTCATTATCTTCAAATATTTTTGTTGCATTATTTGTTCCAACCATACAAGGTAATCTTCTTTCTCTTGCGATTACTGCAGCATGTGAAAGCATTCCTCCTTGATCTGTTACTATGGCTTTTGCTCTGTCTATTAATGTAATTAATTCAGGCGATGTACTGTGCGCAATTAGAATGTAATATTCATTTTTCTTGAATAACTTTTCTTTTTTTTTAATTAATGAAATAATATCTTTTTTTGTTGTTAACATAGGGGCAATTAATGCTCTACCATAAACTTTTCCATGATATACACATTTTCCTTTGAGTATTTTATTAGTATTTTTTCCTTTTTTTCTAATTAAGCTTTTCTTTAGAACATCAACTGCTTTTTGATTCAATTTGGTTATTTTATCTCCCTTTTTTATTAAGCCGTATCCTTCCTCTCTGCTAATTATTGCTTTTTTATTTACTTTCTTACCCATTATTATTTTTTCTATGTCATCTTGATAAAGAAATTTAGTATATTTTTCATTAAATTCATTTTGTAAATATGTTTTATGAATATATTTTAATAATTTTACAAGTATACCTTTCTCAAATATTGTTTCATTCAGAGCTTTTCGTCCTTCAACCTTTAATTTATTTAAATCTTTAATATTATTATCTAACAGTTTATTTTTTTGTTTTTTCTCATAAGCAAAATCTGTAAAGAAATATTCAGTATATCCATAATATTCCCATAATTTCCCAATATTTTTAATAATCTTTCTAAATTCTGTTATTGTTACTTTTTTATTATTATCAAATCTATATTTTTTGTTCATGTAAGTTAAATCTTTAATATATTGCCTAAATTCTGAGCTATATTTCTTATACCTATTTTTGTTTGATAATAATCTTAATCCAGCATGATTACATTCTTTTTCTTTTTTTATATTTAGGAATGTGTGCCAAACTTTTCCATCATACATTATGATTGGATCAATTTTCCCATGGGATCCTTTCATGAAAAATTCACTATGTATGCATGTGATTACCCCATCCCATCTAAACATATTTTTGTATTTCTTTGAATTAATCATGCTTATTCACCAGCTTCTGCTGTATTTTCTTCAGATTCTTGCTCTACTTCATCAGATCTACATTCTCTTCCATTTTTTTGTGTGCTTTCATATTCAGCTATTAGTTTGTCAACAGCTAAAGGTACTAAATATTTTAATTGTTCAACCATTGCTTTGTATTCTTGTTTACTTTTTCCAAATGTGTTTGGTACTTCTGTTGAAGCTTCGCCTTTTACATATTTTGATATTACTTCCATTATCTCAGGTGTATATGCTGAATCCATGTATATTTTATTTGCTTCTTTTAAATTGCTTTCTCCCATTGCAAGTACTGCAATTGTATTTCCTGATGCAACTGTTTGTTTAAAGTTTCCATCAAGATATTTTTCAATACCTAATTCTTCTGCAACTTCTCTAGAATGACTTTCTTCTTGCTTAGCATAATACTTTCTTGATTGTTCTGCATATTCATCAAAAATCTTTTTGAATTCTACATCTTGTTCATACTTTACTTTTAACTCATCATCAGCTAATTCTTTGACTGTATCAGCAAGTTCTTTATTTTCATGCACTCCTTCTTCTACGCCATTTATGATTACAGTTTTTTTTAGGTTTAAAGGCATATTTCCTGATAATACTGTATATGCATGTGAGCCTGATGAAGTAGCTTGATAGTATTCAGATAAGCCATTTTTTACTAAATAATCTTGTGCTATCGCACTAGCAATTGTACTTCTTCCATTATTTGCAGTACATATGAATTCAATTGTTTTGTAGCTCATTTTTTCACCTCAAAGTTTTATTATATCTTGAACAATCAGTTGTATTGTTCATTACTCTACAATAGTGATTTAATAACTATTTATATGTAAATGTCCCTATAAGGGGCAATTAAAGAAAGATTTAAATAATCCAATATAATTCTATATAATTAAATGACTATAAGTATGCTTGACTTGACAAAGATAGGTTTAACTTCTGGTGAAATAAAGGTATATTCAGCACTTCTTGAGCTTGGTGAAACAACACGAACTGAATTAGCAAAAGTATCAGGTGTATCACCTTCAAAGATATATGATGTTGCTAATCGCTTGCTTGAAAAAGGCATCATTTCAAGCGTTAAAATCAATGGTGTTATTCATTTTAAGGCAGCAAATCCTTCAAGAATTAATGATTTCATATTGAAAAAACAGTCTGAACTACAGACTGAGATGCAATTAGCTAATCAAATTCTTCCTATATTAATGGCAAAATATGATTCAGCAAAAACTGATACAAATATTGAAGTTTTTCATGGTTGGGAAGGGATGAAGACTGTTTTTAATGATATTATTATATCCTTAGAAAAAGGAGACTTTAATTACATTTTTGGTGCAAGCAAGGGGTATAATTCAAAACAAGCAGACATTTTCTTTAATCAGTATTATTTGAGAAAAAAGCAAAAGGGTTTTGGAACAAAAATAATCTTTAATGATAATATGCGTCAAAATATTGAGCGAATTTCTATTTTCAATGAAGCACCTAATGAAATGCGTTTTCTTCACCAAGATACATTTGCAGAAATAAATTTGTATAAGAATACTGTATTAATTATTTTATTGATAAAATCACCTATTGTAATTAAAATAACTAATCAAGAGGCTGCAGATTCCTTTTTTTCTTTTTTTAATACAATGTGGGATTTGGCAAAGGTGTAATCTCTAGAGCAATGGCTTATTTCATATTCTATATTTATTTATCACTTATTTTATTTATCACTTTAGCCATTATCTTTTATTAGAAGTATTATTATTCTTTGCAAATTACATAAATTATATGAATGTTACACTAAATTTATTTTAATATGCAACAATATATTAATTTTGATGAAGATTTACAACCTAAGCAACCTCATAATACATTCAAATTTAAATGCGTAGTTGGTTGCAAGTTATGTTGTTCTATGAATGATGTTGCATTATATCCTTTTGATATAATGTATTTATGCAATTTTCTTAATATCTCTTCATCAGAATTTCATAATAAATATACAACATTTGATTTTGACACTAATGCAAAAATTCTTCGGTGTTATCTTAAAACAAATCCTGTATGTGTTTTTTTTGATAATCAAAAAGCATGTACTGTTTATGATGCAAGGCCTGTAAGATGCAGAACTTTTCCTGTTGGTAGAATGTTTAATGAGGATGATACAGTAGAACATTTTCTTCCAAGACAAAAATGCCCTGGTTTTGAAAGCAAACAAAAGCATACAATTCAATCATGGATTGATAATTGTGGAATTTCTGATAGAAAGGAAATGATAAAAGACTGGAATAAATTTATAATTCAAACAAAAAATAGAAAAGATCTTCCATTAGAAGATGAATTCTTTAAAATGTTCTTTATGAAAATTTTTTATGATTTTGATAATGAATTAAGTAAAGTATCAAATGCTACAAATAAAGAAATTGAAAGAGATGATATACTTGGAAGAATGGAACATCTTTATTTCTTGTCAAAAATTTACTTGGATAATATAGATAAGTGGAAAGAAGGCTACAAGCAAACATATGCTAATAATGAAAGTAATAACCATAACAATAATAACCATAACAATAATAACCATAACAATAGTATTAATAGTATTTGACAATTACCTAATTCTATATAATACCCCAAAACCAAAGCTTTAAAACATCAATTTCATTCTCGTAATTGTGATAATATGGGAGATACTACTGGAAAAATATTCCAAGTTACTAATTGGGGTGAGTCTCATGGGCCTGCACTTGGTGGAATTATATCAGGTTGCCCTTCTGGGATAGTTTTTGATATTGAAAAAGATATAATGCCAGATATGAAAAGAAGAAAACCTGGTCAAAACAAGTTAACAACACAGCGCTCAGAAGATGATTCTGTAAATATATTATCTGGTGTTCTTAAACAAGAAGATGGTACTTATGTAACCACTGGTCATGCCATTAGTTTTATGATTGCTAATAAAGATGCTATCTCAATACATTATAAGAATATGGCTGATATTGTACGCCCAAACCATGCTGATTATGCTATGATAAGAAAATATGGTATAAGAGACGTATCTGGAGGAGGTAGATCTAGCGCAAGAATGACGGCTATTGATGTTGCAGCAGGAGCTTTAGCTAAAAAAATAATGAGGGAAAGATTTGGTACAACATTTTTAGCTTATATTAAATCAATTGGAAATATTGAAATGACTAATTATGATAGATCAAAAATTACATTAGATCAAGTAGAATATATTGGTAATAAACCAAATCTTGTACGTTGTCCAGATCATTCGAAGGCAAAATTAATGGAATCTCTACTTGAAGAGACTATTAAAAAATTAGACTCAATAGGTGCTGTCATTGAATGTTATATTGACAATGTTCCAGAAGGTTTAGGAGAACCATGGTATGATAAACTTGATGCAGATCTTGCTCATACAATAATGGGAATTAATGCTGTTAAGGGTGTAGAAATTGGCTTAGGTTACAAAAGCACTCAAATGTATGGTAGCAAGAATAATGATATTTTTGTTGCTAATGAAAAAGCTAAACAAGCAGTAACAAAAACAAATAATTCAGGAGGGATTCAAGGTGGGATGAGTAATGGAATGCCTATTTATTTTACTGCAGCATTTAAGCCTACTGCAACTATTTTTCAAGATCAACCAAGTGTAAATGTTACTGATTATAACAATACAATGCTTGAAAAAGTTAAAGGAAGGCACGATCCTTGTGTTGCTTTACGTGCAACTCCTATTGTAGAAGCAAGGGCTGCTTTGGTTCTACTAGATCATGCTTTAATGCAATATGGGAAACAGCATTATAAATCTTAATTCTAATAAAATAATATTATTAAAAGAAATAATTCTATTTAATATATTTAATAATAACTCTTTTATAAAAAATATAATGAAAAGAGTGGCAGTTAAAAGATTATATTTGAGTAGATTAAATATTTCATAAAATCCATATAGTAACAACAATAATAATAACATTAATATATGAATGAAGTATTTCATCTGTTATGAAAACAATAAATATAGGTATTATTGGATTAGGTGTTGTAGGAAGTGGGGTTATTGAAATAATAAAAAATAATTCTAGTATTCTTCAAAATAGAACTGATATTAAAATAAATGTTGTGCAAGTATGTTCTCGTTCATCAGATAAAGCAAAAAAATTAGGTTTATCAAAGATATGGACCAATAAATATTCAGATATAATAAATAATCCTTTGATTGATGTTATTGTTGAGTTAATTGGTGGTTACAATCCTGCATATGAAATAATTATGGATTCAATTAAAGCAAAAAAGCATGTTATAACTGCGAATAAAGCTGTTCTTGCAAAGCACGGATATAAAATTTTTGAAGAAGCTAAAAAAAATAATGTTAATATTTTATTTGAGGCAGCTATTGCAGGATGTATTCCAATAGTTAAAGCAATTGAAGAATCTTTTTCATCTGATAAAATTTCTAAGATTTATGGAATATTAAATGGAACTACAAATTATATATTAACTAGAATGTCTGAAGGAATGTCTTATTCAGATGCATTATCTAAAGCTCAGGAACTTGGCTTTGCCGAATCAGACCCTACTTTTGATGTTGAGGGGATGGATGCATCTCAGAAATTACTATTATTATCATCATTAGCTTTTGACGCTTATATTACTGAATCATCTTATGTTGAAGGTATTACTAAAATAACTTCTTCAGATTTAAAATATGCTAATCAGTTAGGGTATACTATAAAGTTAATTGCAATTTCAAAAAAGCAGGATAAGAATATTGAAATGCGAACACATCCAACAATGATTCCTAAAAATCATACTTTTGCAAACGTAAATGAAGAAATTAATTCTGTGTTATTGTATGGAAATAATATAGGGGAAATTTCTATTTCAGGCAAAGGTGCTGGTAAAGCTCCTACTGCTACAGTAGTTGTAAGCGATATTCTTGAAATGGCATCACGAGGAAAGATTACTTATCGTAAATTTATCAAGAAATCACTTAAACCAATGAATAATATTGTTTCTAGATATTATTTACGTTTTAATGTTGTTGAAAGACCAGGAGTATTAGCAGAAATAACAAAAATTCTTGGTCAAAATAACATATCTATATCTGGGTTTTGGCAGAAAGAAGTTGAAAAGAAAATAGTTCCAATTGTAATATTAACTCATGAGTGCAAAGAAAAGAATATGAAAAAAGCATTTTCTTTGATTAACAAGCTTTCTATTGTTAAATCATCTGGTATTATGATCAGAATTGAAGATTTATAATTTAGTATAAATTTTCTTAATAATCCATAATATATCTATTAGGTAATTATGTATATTAGATTATTACTGATGCAAAATTACCCATAATATTTATAACTAAAAATCAAATTCATAGTAATATGCTATCAGATAAGCAAGTAAAGAAGAAATTTAAGGTAGAAGCTTCAAATAATCCTGAAAAATATTATCCAGTTACTTATTTGAAGAAAGAAGGTTTCATTAGAAGAAAATGCCAGTCTTGTGATACTAATTTCTGGACAGTGAATGAACAACAATTTCATTGCGGAGACCCAACCTGTAGTGGTGGTTTTAATGTTATTAAAAATAATCCCAGTAAAATCCAATTAACCTATATTCAAGTTTGGAAAAAAATAATTGAAATGCTTGAACCTAAAGAATATAAGCCAATAAATAGATATCCTGTAGTTGCAAGATGGAATCCTACTGCAGATTTTGTAATGGCGAGTATTGCAGCATTTCAACCATATGTTGTATCAGGTGAAGTTAATCCTCCTGCAAAAAAGTTAATTATACCTCAATTTTCATTACGTTTTGGAGATGTTGATAATGTTGGAATAACAGGAAGTCATCTTACAGGTTTTGTAATGATTGGTCAGCATGCATTTGTAGATGAGACAGAATGGAATCAAGAACAATTATTTAAAGACATTTATGAATTTCTTACAATTGGTATTGGTCTTCCTAAAAATGAGATGACAATCCATGAAGATGCTTGGGCAGGTGGTGGAAGTTTTGGTCCATGTATGGAATTCTTTAGTAGAGGTGTTGAATTATTTAACCAAGTTTATACTATGTTTGAACAAACTCCTGAAGGTGATAAACCACTAAAATTAAAAGTATTGGATATGGGTCTTGGAATGGAACGTATAGCTTGGTTTAGTCAAGGCACACCTAATATTTATGAAGCAACATTTCCTAAAGTTCTTACAAAATTACGCGAAATAACAAATGTGAAGATGGATTATGATTTATATAAAAAATTCTCAGCATATAGTGCATTCTTAAATGTTGATGAAGTTGATAATATTGAAGAAGCATGGTCTGATGTAGCAAAAAAATTAGATTTATCTGTTGAACAATTAAGAGAAAATATTCTTCCAATGACTGCATTATATAGTATTGCAGAACATTCAAGGACATTACTTGTAGCATTAACAGATGGAGCTTTACCTAGTAATGTAGGTGGTGGTTATAATTTACGTGTGATATATAGAAGAGCACAAGGTTTTATTGACCAGTTTGGATGGAAGTTAGATATTGCAGAAATAACAGAATGGCATGCAGATGAATTAAAAGAATTATTTCCAGAATTATCAAATAATTTAGAAGATGTTAAAAATATAATTAATGTTGAAAAACAAAAATATTTTGCAAGTAAAGAAAAAGCAAAATCAATTGTTGCAAAAATTATTCAAAAAGATATTACCACAAAAACTTTACTTGAATTGTATGACTCAAATGGAATTAACCCTGAAGTCATAAAAGAAGAAGCTAAAAAACTTGGAAAAAATATTTCTATTCCTGATAATTTTTATGTAATGGTATCTGAATTACATGAACAGCAAGAGCAAATACATGCAACAAGAAAAGAATTAGATATTGATATTCCTTTAAATGAAAAGACCGAAGCATTATATTTTGATGATTTTAATTATCTTGAATTTCAAGCAACTGTTAAATATTTACGAAAAAAAGATGAAGAAAATATTTATGTAATCTTAGATAAAACAGCTTTTTATCCAACTTCAGGTGGACAGATTAACGATCTTGGAAAAATTAATTCATTTGATGTTGTAGATGTAATTAAAATTGGAAATGTTATTGTTCATGTTGTTCCAAATAATGATTTTAAAGAGGGAGATGTTGTAAATTGTATAATTGATAAAGAAAGACGGCAACAATTAACAAAGCATCATACTGCAACTCATATAATAAATGCTGCAGCTAAAAAAGTTCTTGGAAATCATATTAACCAAATTGGTGCAAAAAAAACTCTAGACAAAGCAACATTAGATGTAACACATTATGAAAGTTTAAGTGATGAGCAAATACGCGAAATTGAAAATGAAGCAAATAAAATAGTTAATTCTAAAATTAAAGTTCATAAATTTTTCTTAACTAGAGACAAAGCTGAACAAAAATATGGATTAAACATTTATCAAGGAGGTGCAATTCCTGGTAATAATTTACGTATGGTTATTATTGGTGATATTGAATCAAAGAATAACTTAATAGATGTTGAATGTTGTGCAGGAACACATCTTGACAATACAGAACAAGTAGGAAATATTAAAATATTAAAATCTTCAAAAATAAGTGATGGAGTTGTACGGTTAACATATGTAGCAGGAGATAAAGCAAACAAGCAAGATAAAGATCAAGAAAAAATACTTAATGATATTGCTAAATTATTGAGTTGTGATGTATCTCAAATACCTTCAAGAGCATTAGAATTATTCTCTAAATGGAAAAAGTATAATAAAGCTATGAAAAAAGGTAAAGATATTGATCCAGATTTAACAAAACTTACTTCAATTGAAATTTTTAAAGGAACGACATCTGAGATATTGCAAGAAACTTCTAAGATATTAAATACACAATCTGAACATGTTCTTAAAACAATAACTAAATTTCTGAATGATATAAATAATGGTAATAAAAAAAATCCTTCTAAATAAACGTAGGAGAAGGATGGTTTATATTACAATATCCATTCTTACTCTAATTATAATAATTATGTCATTATATGGAAGACAAATTTTATCATTTTTCTTTACTATATTATTAATTATATTAGGTTGCCTCTCAAGCCAGTTTAAACGAATTACAGGTGAATTAAGTATTGGAATAGAATTTATTCCTTTTGCAACAATTATATTTTTTTATACACACGGAATAGCATTTGGTATAATGAGTGCTATAATTATGATGGCTATATCTCAATTATTATCAGGTCAATTACGAATTGATATTTTGTTTAACATAGCTGTATTTATTATAATTGGTTTAATCTCATTATTATTCTTAGAGGTGGGAATAGTTTTATTTGGAATTATTTTAGTGGTATTATTTAATATTATGACATTTATTGCAATGTCAGTAATAGGTTATGATTTTGTTAAAAATATGATTTATGGTTTTGGGAGTATTATATTTAATTATGTACTGTTTAGGTATTTTAGTGAGATAATAGTAAAAACTCTTATCTAATTTTTTATATAATAAACGTAGATTAGATCTTATTAATTAATATGAAATCAAAAAAAATTAAAAAATATTTGTATTATTTAGCTTTTTTTATTATACTAATATTATTATTTATCTTAGCTTTTGATTTACTTAAATCTGTTATTATTACAATATTATTAGTAATTATAGCTTCACTCTCAAAAATATATAAGCGTTTTATTGGTTATTCAATAGGATTTGAATTAGTAACTTTCTGCACTATAATTTTTTTATTTAGTCATAATTTACTTGTTGCTTTTCTTCTTTCAATGTTAATGCTAATAACTTCATCATTAATTTCAGGTAAAATCTCTCAGACATTACCCTTACAAGGAGCAATTTACTTAGTACTATTATCTATATCACTATTTCTAAGAGATCTAGAAATAACACTAGCTGCAAAAATATTAGTAGTATTTTACAATATTATTCTTCATTCAATAAGTTTATTTTTTTTCAGATATCCAATTCATTCCTCAATATTAAACTTTACTATAAATATAGCTTCCAATTTTATATTAATTGATTTATTAGCAGTATTAATAGTATCACATATTTAAGAGTATTAACATCTTTGAATAAATAGAGTATTATATATTAAACGAAAAAAGAAATTCTAAGAATTAAAACATTTTCTCAATGACGTCTGCTGTAAAAAGTATTATAGCCTCAGTTTGTTGTTTTGAAGGAATAAATGTTCTTTGTTTTTTATGAACAGAAAAAATCCTAACATTATTTATTAAATGTATTTGTGAAGTTAATCCTGGATCAAGTTTAATTCCTTTTTCTTCCATCTTTGCAATTAATTTACCAAGTCCAATCCCTGGGTTTTTATCAAGTATATCAAAACCAGTAACTTTGAAATATTTTGCATGAAGGCAAACTTCCATTATTCTTCCACATAAAATAACACAACTTCTATAGCATTCTGCATTAAAACATTTTTTTAATTCTTTTATATCAGCATTAACTTCTTCTCTTATTGTATCAGGTAGTTTTGATGAAGATATAACTATTCTATCTTTACTAATTTTTACATCATGTTTTTCAAGTTCTTTAAGAACAGCTAAATTCTTATCTAAATCATTATAATCTAGAATTCTTAACAATTCATTAACTCTTGAAGGTACTTCTGGATTGTTAATTAATGCTTGCAGTTGTTGTAAGCATTTCTTGTATGTTTCGGTAAGATATTTTGCTTGAGCAGATTTATGATCACTAAAATCAATTTTATTACTAAGTGAAACCTCTTTTTTCTTCATTTTATTTATTGTTTCAGTTAATTCCGTAACAATTTTTTTGAAATCCATATTTACCTCATGAAATGTACCGTGCAAGCGGACTTTTTACATACTAAAATGCATTAATTTTAATTGACTTCGTTGTTTATTATATAATTTACTTTCTTTTAGCATATCATCAATATCAATATTAAATTTCTTTTTTGCAATAAATTTTGCATAATTAATCATTTGTTCTTTTGTTTCAAATAAATGTTTTTTACTATCAATTGTTTTCTTTGTAGCTTCTCTGACTACCCACACACCTAGTGGAAGCGTGTATTCTCCTGTGATAAATCTAAAAACAAGACAACTTGCTTGTTTTTTTTCCTTTTGTAAGTAATTTAAAATAGGAAGTCTTGCAGCATAATAACCACCAGCTGTTTCTTCAGCATATGTTTTTCTACCTTCATAACCTTCATAATCTGTTGCATATCTAAATCCTTCCTTGGACCATGGATTTTTTGGTTGTGATGTATACATCTCAAATAATTCATATTCCCATACATCTTCAAACATCATAATAATATAATAATTTCCTAGGTAATTTCCAAAAAATAATGTATTTTCCGTAATTTCATAGTCTTTTATTGTTTCTATTATTTCTTTTCCTACATTATCATCAACTGCTGTTATTGACCATCTTGTTGGAACCAATTTTCTATCTTTCGCAATTCCTAAATTTCCCACAGATAATAATTTTGACAAAAAGTTTTCATCATATCCTTTTTTCCATAATTCAATAATTGCTTGATTTGATAACAAATCTTTATCTGATACTCTTTTTTCAATTTGTCTGTCAACTTTAGTGTTTGCAGTTATTTTAACCATTTTTAGACCAGCATTAGGGCCAGTTGGTGCAGAAAAAGGATCAAAATTTATATTTAATTTTGGTTTTCTTTCTAAACCAATTTCAAGATCAACTGGTTTTAAAGATTGACTTACTTCCTGTGCTATCTCTACCATTCTGTTTGTATCTTTAACTCCAGATTTGAATCTTGAGTTGATTAATGCACTTCTATAATCAATAACTTGTGGAATCTGAAAATTATTCTTACCCCATGTAGTGGGTGCATCATATAACCAAGTATCATTTTGTTTCTCAGGTGGAGTAAGTATACCAACGTTTACATGTGGATATCCATAATGTCCAATAAATACAGCTGGACTATCTGATGTTAGTTCCTCTGAAACCTTAAAATCTCTTGCTTTTGCATATGCTTTATTTTTCACAATAATAGGGCATATTGTTTTATTACAATATTTAGCAGGATCTCTTCCTTTACATATTATACAATTAGAATTTAAGTTCATGTACAATGTTATATTTATTGATTAAAAAATATTATTGTACTGGATGTCCAATTGAGTTAATATATAAGTTAAATATAATCTAAAGAAATATATTTCATAAGTTTAATTATCATCCAAAATTTTTATATTTTAAACCTGTTTTTCCTAAACAGATATTCATTTCTTCTTGGTCAAGAATACCATTAGCTTTTATTTTAATTTCTACATTATATTTTCCACAAAGATTATATGTCTGTAAAAATGCCAAATCTTCCCTTAATGATTTACATAACATTTTTTTAATTGGCTGTATACCTGCAAAACTTTCCCTTATAACTCCGTTATTTCCTTGAACTACTTCACTTAAATCAACTGCCATATACCTTAAGCAATAAAATTGATTTTCTTCATTAGGTTTTGTAACTTCTATAATTACTAAATCAGGTATATTATCACATTTTTGGAGTAATGAATCAATGCAACATGTGCTATTTCCTTCAATTTTCTGAAAAGTCATATTTTAGGAGAATGCAGTGTGATTTATAAATAATATATTTTTAATCTATATAAAAGAATCACATCATATTTTCAAACTAGTTGCTTTACTTTGTCCATGCTCATCCATTGAAATACCAAACAATGTATCTGCTTTAGAAATAATTCCATCATTATGGCTTATAACGATATATTGTGCTTTTTTAGAATATTTAATTATTAAATCAGCAAGTCTTTCAGAATTCTTTTTATCAAGTGCAGCATCAACTTCATCTAAAATATAGAATTCAGCTGGATCATGCTCTTGAATTGCAAAAATAAATGCTAATGCAGTCATTGTTTTCTCACCACCGGATAAACTCTTAATGTCAAGAAATTTGTTTCCAGTAATTCTTACTTTGATCTGCACACCTTCTGCAAATGGATCTTCTGGGTTTTCAAGTTCCATAAAAGCTTGTCCTTTTGTTGATAAATTAAGAAATATTTCTTGGAAATGTTCATTTATAACATCAAAGTTTTTCATAAATAATTCTTTTTTATTTTTATCAATCTCTGCAATCATATTTTCAACATCAGATTTTTCTTTTTCTAATGTAGTTTTCTTCTCCATTAAATTATTATATTCTTTCTCAATATGCTCATACATTTCTAATGCTTTTAAGTTAACACTTCCAATCTCCTCTCGCATTTTTTCAAATCTATATATCTCTCTTTTAAGATGTTCTTCATCTGAATCTTTTAGTAAGGCTATATTCTCATATTGCTTAAATTCTTGTTCAAGTCCTGCTAATTCAGCTACTAATTTTGCATTATTTAATGAATATGTATTAAGTTTAATTTCTTGCTCTCTACTTTTTTGTTGTTTACTATTTATTTTTACATCATTACTATTTATGTTATCACTTATAGCTGTTCTTTTATTAAACAATTCTTTAAATTGTGCATAGAATTTCTTTGCAATAACTTCTTTTTCTTGTAATTGTTTATTCTTATCTTTATTTATTTTTTCAATTTGGACTATTTCTTCTTTAAAATCATTTTTTTCTTTTTCTAATTGTGTAACTAACTTATCTATGTTATTTTTTTCTGTTGAAAACATAGAATCCATTTGATTATTAATATTATTTATGTCAGAGTTGACTTTAATTAACTCTTCAGTTATCTGTCCTCTCGTCTGCTCAAAAGTATTTAATTCAGCAACTAATGTTGGACTTCTTAATTGAACAACTTGATCTCTTAGAGTTTGTCGTTTAATTTTTCTTTGTGCAAGTTCAGTATTAGTTTTAGATATAGAATTCTGGACTTCACGGTATTGTTTATCAACTTCATCAAGTTCTTTTTCTAAATCTTTTCTATTCTTCATACTTGCTTCAATATCGCCTTCTCCTATGTGAAGTGATCTTTCAGCTTTAATTATATCTCCTTCTAATTCAGCTTTAAAATTTCTAAGTCTTATTATCTCTTCTTCAAGATCTTTCTTCCTGCTTTCAAAAACACTAACATTAGAATTTAATTCAGCAACTATATTCTCCATATCTCTAACTTCACTAGCAACATCATTATCTTTGAATCCCATACTATGCTTTTTCTTTTGTCTAAATCCACCCTGCATTGATCCGCTTACGTCACAATAATCACCATCAATTGTAACCATCTTACATTTTCCAATGCCTATTTCTTTAGCAGTTTCAAGATTCTCAACCACTAATGTATTACCAAAAACGTACTCAAATATTTTTTTAAATTTAATATCATATTCAATAAGTTCATTTGCAAATCCTTTAACTCCTTTAAGTTTTGAAAGATTTCGTATATCTTCTGCTTTATCAACACCTTTAATTTTATTTAATGGTAGAAATGTTGCAACACCAAGTTTATTACTTCTAAGATATTTTATACATTCTGAGGCAATCTGCTCATTTTCTACAACAATACTTTTTATTCTATTTCCTGCTGCTATTTCAAGTGCAGTAGCATATTCTGAACTTACATTGCCTAATTCAGCAACAGTATTGTATATTCCTTTTTTTTTATCTTTTAATTCAAGGATTCGTTTTATTGCTATATCAGCATTTATACTTTGTTGGATTGAATTTTCTTTAACTTTTAATTCTGCTAATTTTTCATTCTTTTCAATCAATTTTTTTCTTGCATTAACCAATTCAGCAGAAGTTTTACTATCATCATTCAACAACTCATTTAATTGCATAGTTGTTTTTCTAAATTCTTCACGTTTATTTTTTATTTTATCTAGTTCTTCTTTATGTTCTTTTTCAATATCTTTAACTTTGTTTATTTTTTCATCAATAGTATTTATTTGAAATTCTAAATTGTCTTTTTTTCTTATTAATTCTTGTTGATTCTCTCTTAAAGCAAGAATGTTTTTTTGGAGTTCTTCAGTTGATTTATCAATTTCATCAATTTCTTTATCAATTTCATTAGCTGAGTCTAGTTTATGTTTTTTCCTAAAATCATGTATTTTTTCCTCAATAACTTTATGATCACACTCTAATTGTTTTTTTCTTGATACAAGTTCTTCTTTTCGTGAAGCTACTCCTGATACTTTACCTTTAATTTCATCGAGTGACATAGAAAGATCTTTCTCTCTTTTATCTATTTTAACTAATTCGGATTGTAAATGATCAATTCTTGAATTATTCTTGGTAATTTCTATTTTAAGATGCTCAACTTCTTTGTTTATCTCAACTTGTTCTTTTTCTCCCTTTAACTCAATTTCTTTATTTATTTTATCAATCTCTGATTTTTTCTCTTCATTATCTTTTCGAAGTTTAGTAATGTCTTCTTCATATTTAGTAATTTGTTGTTTTAATTCTTCCATTTGTTTTACAGTATTTTCATTTTCTTTAGTCTTTTTTGAAATTTGCAAATGGAGTAAAGTAGCTTTATTACTATTCATCTTTTCAGACATTTCTTTATATCTTAAAGCTTGGTCTCTATCTTTTTTTAGTTCTTTGAGATAATTCTTTCTTTCAGTTAATACTATTTCTGCTTCTCTAATATTAGTCTCAACTTTTTCTAAATCTCGTAGTGCTTTTTGTTTTTTTTCTTCATAAACCGAAATTCCTGAAATTTCTTCTATCATTTCTCTTCTATTAGAAGTAGTCATATTACAAAAATTAATTATATCTCCTTGTAATATAATGTTATATCCATCCGGATTTATTTTAGCAATTGCCATTAAATCAATAATTTGTTGTCTTGTTCTAGATTTGTCATTTATTTTGTATTTTGATTGTCCACTTTTAGTAACTATTCTTGTAATCTTAATTTCTTTCTCTTCTGAGGGGAAATCCATATTAGAATTATCAAAATATATGCTTACTTCTGCTTGTTTAGCAGGATCTTTCTTTTTTCCACCATTATAAATTAAATTTGCAGATTTTTCTGCTCTTAAAGCTTTAGAAGAAGATTTACCTAATACAAATGTAAGTGCATCCATTATATTACTTTTTCCACTCCCATTTGGTCCTAAAACTACATTAAATGTATCACTAAACTTTATTTCAGTAAATTTCGCAAAACTTTTGAATCCATGAAGGACTAATCTATTTATTTTTGTGATTTATATCCACCAATCTTCTTTATGTGCTATTTATATTGGGATTATAGAATAATTGTATATAAATGTTTTTCATTTATATTGGAAATTAGGGATATTTATATAAATTTTATTTTGTATATACATTAATCTATGTTTGTTTATTCTTATAAATCTACTGTTGTTCAAAGAAAACATAACTTACTGGTTTTTCATCAATATGATTTATTGCTATAGTGAAAGGATAGTCACATCTCTGATTTTGCTGAGTATCTTCACATGTATCTGAATAACCTCTTCTTTCCCAATTACTCCAATAATTCCCAATATTTTGGTCGTTCCATTTAATATTTGTATTTGAAGGTAAATTTTCAATTAAAGAATTCATACTATTTACGCTGATAAAATTTTGGAATATGTTTATGTTGCTTGATTCTTTTATTATTAATACAGTCTGTGATTCTAAGAAATTATTTGTAATCTGTGCATTATTTATATTAGTTAAACTTAAACTATTATAATTACCATAATGTTCAATATCCTCTATAATTATATTCTGTGAATTAGTTATTAATATAGCGTTAAAAAACCCAGACATGTAAAAGTCTTTAATTGTGATATTATTTCTATTTATAATTTCAATGCCATTTAATTGTTGTAATTGAGGATTTGTATTTGTATTATTAAGAATTAAATCATTTCCATTTATTATTACATCATCAGAATTAATTATAAAACAACTTCCTTGTGTATCAATATCATTGACTAATGTATATACTCCAGGTTCTTCAATTGTCCTACATGAATTAAGTAAGAATATATTTTCTTCTTGTTCATCTTCTTTTTCAAAACAAAATCCTCCGTCACATATATGATTATCACCACAATCTGAATCAAATTGACATTCATGCTGTTGTGTTTCTTGACATGTTCCTTCATCACATATATGATTATCACCACAATCTGAATCAAATTGACATTCATGCTGTTGTGTTTCTTGACATGTTCCTTCATCACATATATGATTATCACCACAATCTGAATCAAATTGACATCCACTGTTTTGGTCCTGGTTAACACATTTTCCATCTATACATTTATATGGACAATTATATTCTTCAAATAAAGGGAAATCTCCTGCACAATGTCCTTCAACTAAAAAGCAATTATTTCCTTCACATTCATTAACTGAGTTTGATTGTTGTCCTTGTTTTATAACACAACTATCTGGAACAATATTTTCAATACCATTTTGATCAATATATTTTAGTTCTCCTTTTACATAATAATTAATTCCACCATCACTAGCTTCACAACTTCTTTGACTATTATCCTCGCATTCACCATTATACGCTTTTGCTATTCCAACATTATTTAAAAGACATTCATTTGGATATGTTATTCCATTAACACCACATACAGGATCATAGTTTGAAGGACATTTATCACAATCTCCTGTTTTGCATAATAAATTATAATCTACTATATTGTTACCTATACAGTTTCGAGTGTCAAATTGACAATTACTACATGTCATTACTCCTGATGAGAATCCTAATATAGTGCATGGTACAGCTTGTGTTGTGTCACATTGCTCACCCTGTTCTAAGATTCCATTACCACAAAATGCATAACTTACCTCACAATTTTGTTTATACCAATCCCATGTTGAAAACCATGGTTGGTTTCCCCATAATCTCTTATATAGATTACAATTCTCAGAGATATAATTACCAGTTATACTACTATTAGGAAAAATCATGAATGTATAACTTATTAATAGAATTAATCCAAGAAGAACAAACTTTTTTTTTACATCCATCATATATCAAATTAAAATAGTTTTATATAAACTTTTTTAATATTCACCAAGAACTTTTTGTTTTTTTGTTTGGATTATGTTTTTGTATGATTGCCATGTCTTTCTAAAAATATCATATTTATTATAATATTTTTTTGTAAATTCAATAGTTTTTGGGTCTGATGGATATCCAGATCCAAAATCAATTCCTATTTTTTGTTTTATTTCTTCAATTATTTTATCACGTGTAACTTTTGCAAGTATGGATGCTGCAGCCACTATTGCATAATTTGTATCTGCTTTGTGTTCAGATATTAATTTTATTTTTTTTATATCCTCAATTAAGAACTTTCTAACATCCATCTCATATTTATCTCTATTATTTGAAGGTAAATCTAAAATTGCTTTATCTGGTTTAAGTTTTCCAAGTAATATAGCAGTATGCATTGCTTCAAAACTATTTAAATTCAAATTTGGTGAAAGTAATGCTTTATCAATTTCTTTTTCATTGCATATTGCAATCTCATATCTAATATAGTCTAATTTAGTTACCAGTTCATAAAACCTCTTACGTTGTAATGGTGATAGCAATTTTGAATCTTTTAATCCAATATTTTCTAATTTTAAAGTATCTTTTTCTTCAATCATCACTGCTGCCATTACTAAAGGCCCAATCACAGGTCCTCTTCCAGCTTCATCTATTCCTGCTACTTTCATATTTTAATAATATGCTATAATATATTATCATTAAATATTTTTGCATATTTATCTATTATTAATTGATTCATATTTTTGATTAGAATCATAGTCCATAAAAAAGAAACATTTATAAAGTAATAATATTAGTATCTATATAATTACAATATTAAATATGAAATAACCGTTGATTAATATAAAAAGTTACATTAAAAAATTATTTTTTCCGGGAAAAGAGGTGTTAATGAATGAAATTATTTACTAAGAATAAAAAAGGTTCCCTATCTTTATCTATGGAAGCTATTGTTATATTAATTCTTGCAGTAGTTATGCTTGGTCTTGGCTTAACATTCGTTAGAGGAATGTTTGGTAATATTCAGAACAAAGCTAATGAAGTTGTTACAAGAGCAGATATACAATTGCAGCCTTCTGAAAGTGAACCAATAGTATTCAGTTTGTCAAGATTTGAAATCCGTGAACGAAGAACAACTGATATGCAAGTTGGTTTTTATAATGCACATCCTTTTGAAACAGAATGGATAATGCGTGTCTCTGATGGATTGGGTGTTGATTGTCCAAGTGGCAATACATTTATATGTTATGATGGAGCTATTGTTCCAACATATAGGAATATTCCTTTTACACTTGAAAAAGATCAATCTGTTACTTGGAATTTAATTCTTGAAGCAACAGAAGGGTCAGTTCATATGATTTCACCAGGTGCAGCAACTGCTCCATCATTATTAACGGTAATATTTTGTAAGCCAGATGGTAGCGGTGATGAATGTGATGATAGTGATGATGCAGTCTACTATCAACGTGAATTCATGGTTACAATAAGAAGATAAAATGAAGAAGCTTAAAAAAAATCTAACTTTGTCTGAAGAATTTGAAATCATGAAACTTGTTTTAGATAAATTTCTTTGGATAGCTACTGTAATTATGATATATGGTGTTTACAAAGTTGTCGAACAAGGTGATTTTGTATCAAGTATATATTATTTTATAACAGGGATAGTAGTTTTACTATTATTTATGATTTTAATTATAAAAGAATATGAAGTAGTTCGTAAGTGAGGTGGATAGAATTAAGCGTTTATCTTTTTTTTTAATTTTTTTGTTTTGTATTGGAATTCTTTTTTTAGTAGGATGTGGTAAAGATACGCGTGAATGTGAAATTGATTCTGATTGTGCTGGAGATTGTAGAGAATGCACTGCTGATGGTAGATGTCGAACCCTAAACAATTGTTGCGGAAATAACAGATGTGAAGCTAATGAGTTATGTACATGCCAAAAAGATTGTGCTGCTGAATTAGAAAAGACACCTTATATAGCATACGAAATGATAGATAATGTTTGTGTATCAAATGTTGACATAGACAGAGTAACAGAAGAAAGTAGCATTATAAAATTCTCAGTAGGTAATAGTGATTTTAGTATAATACCAAGCTATACCAATCCTTTTATTCTAGGGTATAGCCAAATGAATATTAACATTAAACCAGATAAAGTTGAGCCTAATACTAAGTTTTTAATTAAACGAATTAGAATATATGATCAACAAGCAAGAAATACTAGAGTATTAATTTCTGAGCGAGATTTAAATCAATATTTGTATACGATCAATTCAAATATTAATGAAAATTTTATTTTACATTGGGACATAGGAGATATAACTGAACCTCAAGAGACTAAAAAAGATTTACAAATAGAAATAATATATGATCGTATAGTCAGGAATGAACGTGGTGATCCAACTATTAGGCCTGGCACTTTTGAAAGGCAAATAGCAAGAGGAATTGATTTCATAATTATGCCTTCAAGTACATGCCAAGTTGAATTATGTGAAGATAATAATATATGCACAATTGATGTATGCACAGCTGTAGGACCTTACGAATATTGTACAAATCAATATACTACTACTCTTTGTTGCGGAAACAAGATTTGTGACTCAAATGAAAACAAATGTACTTGTCCAGGTGATTGTGGCGAATGTAATGAATTATTTGGTAATTTTATTCAATATGGTTGTAATCTTGATAATCAATGTGTTCCGAAAGTCAAGGAAGGTATCATCGAAGATCAAGCAAGAATATTTAAAAGTAGTTCAATAAGAGATTTTAATTTTGATGCACGTATTTTCTTTCAACAACCAATGAATATTAAAGAGTCATTTCGAATTGAATTAACATTAATGCAAAAAGATTCTAAAGTAAGAAATATTGAAATAATGTCTATTCAATTAATTGAATCATCTACTAATCTTTTAGGTGAAATTTCAGTTGAAGAAGAGTTTAACGATATAGGAACAATGAAAAGCTTTTTACTAAATCCTTCTTTATTATCAATGTCAGAGCCTGAACGTGAATTGAGACCAAGAGTAGTTATAAAATTTAGATATACTACAATTGAAAGGGATGAAGAAAGAATAAATTTACGTGATGAAATATTTACTTTAGATCAAATTGCTTTTGTTAATATTTAGTGGTCAGTTTTAGTAATAAACTAATATGCTATAGATATTAGCATCTTATATTTGTGATCATAATTTAATTGATAAATATTATTTAAGTGTGTTATTTGTCAATGTCATTTACTATAATATCGTAATATTTAAAAATAAAACATACTTTTCAAGTAGTAATAAGACATTCTAATAATTTATGAGGGGTCTAAAAACATGTCAGATGCAGATGTTATAAAAACAGGTACAACAACAATAGGTATTAAATTTAAAGACGGTGTATTATTAGCTGCTGATAAACGTGCTACAGCAGGTCATTTAATTGCACAAAAAGATACAGCAAAGATTCATAATCTCACAGATAATATGGCAGTTACAATGGCAGGAACTGCTTCTGATGGGCAACTATTGGTTAAAATAGCTAAAGCAGAATTAAGACTTAAATCACTTAAAACTAATCAAGCAGTAGATGTTAAAGAAGCAGCAGCATTATTATCACGAATGGTTTATAATAATCTAAGAAAACCAAGTATGATGCCAGGAATAAGTCACTTTGTTTTAGGAGGCGTAGATTCCTCTGGTTTTTATTTGTATGATATATTTCCTGATGGGACAGTAAGTGAATGTCCTGAATATATTTCATCAGGCTCAGGAAGTGTTATGGCTTATGGTGTATTAGAAACAAATTATAAACCTAATCTGTCATTAGAAGAAGCAAAAAAATTAGCAATACAATGTGTTAATGCTGCGATTCGTCGTGATAGTGCATCAGGTAATGGAATGGATATATGGCTGATAGATAAAGATGGATCAAGAAGGATATTTACTCAAGATATTCAACCTTTAATCACAGAATAATTTTTTTTATATAATTAAATAAAATATTATTATATCATTTATTACTAATAATTTATGCATATATTATTGATAATTAATTTTAAAAAATAAATTTATTGTAAAAATTAAAATCTAAGTTTCATAAAATATCAATTAAAAAATTAAGGAGAATAATTAAATAAAAAATATTCTAAGGAGATATAAATGGGAGATATATTAAAAGAAATTCTAAGCCAGCTTCCAGCGAATAAAATCTGTAATTCAGTTTTCGAAGGGGCAAATATTGTACTATACACAAAAGATCAAAATTTTTTTATTAATAATGATGGTACAATAAAGAAAGTAGTTGATGATATTAAAAAACGTGTTGAATTGAGACCTGATCCAAGTATATGTATGGAACAAGAAAAAGCTGAACAAATGATTCGCAAAATAATTCCTGATGAGGGTGAGATTGGAAATATTATTTTTGATCCACAACGTTCTACAGTGATTATTGAGGCTGAAAAACCAGGAATGGTTATTGGAAAACAAGGTAATTATCTTCAAGATATAAAAGAGAAAACTTTATGGGTACCAGTAATAAGAAGAACTCCTGTAATAAGAAGTGAATTGATTGAAAACATCCGATCAGTTCTATATCAAAATAACGATTACAGAACTAAATTCCTTGACAAAATAGGTCATAGAATTTATGATGGTTGGTTACGTGGTAAAAAAGAAGAATGGGTAAGATTAACTTATCTAGGTAGTGGTCGTCAAGTAGGAAGAAGTGCTTTATTACTCCAAACACCAGAATCAAGGGTTCTTATTGATTGTGGAATTGATCCAGCTACTGGATTAGATAGCAGTGAAACTTATCCTTATTTGGAATCTCCAGATTTTAACATAAATGAATTAGATGCTATTATAATATCACATGCACACGTTGATCATACTGGTTTTTTGCCATATCTTTTCAAATATGGATATAAAGGACCAGTTTACTGTACTTCACCAACACGTGATATTATGTCTTTGCTTCAACTTGATACTGTTAAAATAGCACGTAATGAAGGTAAAGATCCAATATATACTTCTGATGAAGTTAAAGAAGTTGTAAAACATTCTATAACATTAGAATATGGTGAAGTTACAGATATAACTCCAGATATAAGAATTACTTTTTATAACGCTGGTCATATCCTTGGTAGTGCAATGGTACATATTCATGTAGGTAATGGGCTACATAATTTACTTTATACTGCCGATATTAAGTATGGTAAAACTATGTTATTAAATCCTGCAGATTCACGATTTCCTCGTCTTGAAACAATGATGATGGAAAGTACATATGGTGGAAAAGATTGTGTTCCTCAAACACGAGATGAAAGTGAAACTGCTACAATTGAAATTATTAAAAATACAATTAACCGTGGAGGAAAAGTATTAATTCCTACTTTAGGAGTTGGTCGTTCGCAAGAAATAATGCTAATTGTAGAAGATATGGTAAAAAAGAAAAAAATACCAGAAATTCCAGTTTATATTGATGGTATGGTATGGGATGTAACTGCAATTCATACAGCTTATCCTGAATATCTTAATAATAATGTTAGAAAACTAATCTTTCACCGTGATCATAATCCTTTTTTAAGTCCTATTTTCAAAAGAGTAGGTTCTGCAAGAGAAAGGCAACAAATAATTGATGAAGGTAAACCTTGTGTAGTTCTTGCAACATCAGGTATGCTTAATGGTGGACCATCTGTAGAATATTTGAAAGCATTTTGTGAAAATTCTAAGAATACACTAATGTTTGTTTCTTATCAAGGCCAAGGTTCATTAGGTAAACGTATCCAGCGTGGTGAGAAAGAATTCATGCAATATGGTAAATCCGGTAAAAATGAAGTTTTCCAAATAAAAATGGAACTTGCAACAGTTGAAGGATTTTCAGGACATTCTGATAGAACTGAATTAATGCGTTTTGTTCAAAATTGTCAACCACGTCCTAGAAAAGTTATACTTAACCACGGTGAATCAAGCAGATGTCTTGATTTAGCAAGTAGTATTCATAAACAATTCAGAATTGAAACAGTTTGTCCAAGAAATTTAGAAGCTGTAAGAATAAAATAATTGCTTATTCTTTTTATTCTAAGTTTTATTCTTTATTTTTTTATTCTTTTTCTGTTTGTCATTAACTTCTACAAAGGAGATTTCTTAAAAAATCCTACAAACGGTAAATCTCTATACCCTTGATTAAAATCAAGTCCATAACCTATAACAAATTTATCTTCAATTCTAAATCCAACATAATCAGGTTTAAGTTCATATCCTGGTGCTCTCTTTGAAGGTTTATCTAATAATGTACACATTTTAACTTCTTTTGCACCTTGACTTGTAAAGTAATTCTTAAGAAAATTACCTGTATAACCTGTATCAACAATATCTTCAATCAAAACTATCGATTTATCTTTTATAATAAAATCTGAGCTAGGTTGTAATTCAAAATGAACCTCTCCTGTACTTTCCATTCCTTGATAACTTGAAACTTTTATAGGTGTAAAATAAACATTAATTTCTCTTTTATTTAATTCTCTCATCAAATCTGAGAAAAAAACCATAGCTCCTGTTAATACAACAGCACATCTAATCTTTTCAGGATAGTGCTCTTTTAGTTCATCTGCTAGTTCACTTACTCTTTGTTTAATCTCTTTTTCAGAAAGAAGAACTTCAATATTGTTATTCATAAGATTTTCATTAACTGATAATTTATATATATTTATATCCACTAGAACTGAAATAATTGACTTTGTATTGCTTTATCAGCTTCTTTTCTTACATTTATTTTTGGAACAGAATTAATTAATACAAGTTCTTTTGTTCCATGAAATTGTGTTAACCTGGAATTATTTTTAATTGCATTATAACTTATAGCCATAATAAATATACATATATGTATACTAATATATAAATATTTCTAATTATTTTATTATATTAATGATATAGTTTTAGAAAATATTATAAAAACAGCATTAAATCAAGTTTATAACATGACATTTGTAAGCTTCGTGAAAAAATATGTAACATATGTTCTTCACACATGCTAGGGAAAGCTCGACCCATTGGTTTAATTCTATTTGATTAAATAGTCAATAGAATATATCATAAAAATAATATTTTTTTCAAATTTAAATTTTTTAAAATAAATATTTTAAATTAAAATAATCATAAAAAATAATATATCGAAAAACAATCAAACAAGGTGGTAAATATGTCAATAAGCATTGAATTTCCAGATGGATCAAAAAAAGAATATCATGATGGTATAACTGGTTTAGAAGTAGCTCAACAAATAAGTGAAGGGCTTGCAAGAGTAAGTTATGGAATGAAATTAAATAATGAAGTTCATGATATTAAAGATGCAATAGATAGGGATGCAAAAATACAATTTCTAACATGGAAAGATGAAGAAGGTAAAGAAATCTTACGTCATACTGGAGCACATATTTTTGCACAAGCGTTATTAAGATTATATCCTCATGCTAAAATTGCAATAGGTCCTCCTATAGAATCTGGTTTTCATTATGACTTTGAGCTTGATAAACCCCTAACTCCTGAAGATCTTGAAAAAATAGAATCAGAAATGAAAAAAATAGTAAATGAAAAAATACCTGTTGCAAAAAAAGAATTAACTAGAGATGAAGCACTTCAAAGATTTAAAGATAATGAATTTAAGGTAGAATTAATTAGTGGAGTTCCAGATAAAAAAATACGAATATATGAACAAGCTGAATTTTCTGATTTTTGTCGAGGCCCACATGTACCAAATACAAGTATGGTTAAAGCATTTAAACTTACAAAAGTTTCCGGTGCTTATTGGAAAGCAGATGCTAAAAATAAACAATTACAACGTGTTTATGGTGTTGTATTTCCTGATAAAAAAGATTTAAGTGAATATCTTCATCGCTTAGAAGAAGCAGAAAAACGTGATCATAGAAAAATTGGAAAAGATCTTGATTTAACTATGTTTCACGAGTATTCACCAGGTGCACCTTTTTTTCTTAATAAAGGAACAGTTATTTATAATATTCTTGTAGATTTTATTAGAGAAGAATATAGAAAACGGGGATATGAAGAAGTTATTACACCACAACTTTATAATAAAAAGTTATGGGAGCAATCAGGACATTGGGAACATTATAAAGATAATATGTTTGTTATAAATATTGAAGGTGAGGAGCATTCTTTAAAACCAATGAATTGCCCAAGTCATTGTTTAATTTATAACAGGAAAATAAAGAGTTATAGAGATCTTCCTATAAGAATTGCAGATTTTTGTAATTTGCATCGAAATGAGTTATCTGGTACTTTATCAGGTATGACTAGAGTAAGAAAATTTGCACAAGACGATGCTCATATTTTTTGTAGATTAGATCAAGTTGAAAAAGAAGTTCTTGATATGCTTGACTTTATTGAGAGTGTTTGGGTTGGAATTTTTAAATTTAAATTAACTTATTATCTTTCAACAAGACCTGAAAAAGCATTAGGTGATAAAGATGTATGGGATAAAGCAGAGTCAATGCTAAAATCTGCTTTAGATAAGGCTAAAATAAAATATGAAATCAAAGAAGGAGATGGTGCATTTTATGGTCCTAAGATAGATATTGATTTAGAAGATGCCTTAGGTAGAAAATGGCAATGTCCAACTGTCCAACTAGATTTTAACTTACCTGATAGGTTTGATTGTAATTATGAAGGTGAAGATGGTAAAAAGCATCAATGTGTGATGATTCATCGCGCAGTATTAGGCTCAATTGAGCGATTTATGGGTCTTATGATTGAGCATTATGCAGGTAAATTCCCTATGTGGATAAGTCCTGAACAAGTTCGTTTACTTCCAATTGCAGATAGACATGTTGATTATTGTATGGATGTAAAGAAAAAGATGGAAAAAAAAGGACTTCGTGTTACTGTTGATTCAAAAACAGAGACAACAAATAAAAAAGTTCGTAACGCACAATTAGATAAGGTTAATTATATTCTAATTGTTGGAGATAAAGAAGTCGAGAATAAAACAATTAATGTCAGAACTCGAGATGAAGAAATATTAGGTGAAAAACCAGTTGATTTATTTATCGAAGAATTAGTGTCTGAAGTTACTAAAAGGATATAATTATTTTTATTTTTTATTTTTATTTCTTCTTCTTAATTTTTATTTTTTATTGAATTATTCCATTAAATATATAAATAATAAATATTAAAATATAATTATGGCTAAAAAAAACACAAAAAGAACATCAAAAGAATCTGAAAGTGAAAAAGAATCAAAATCTTCTTCACAGTCAAATAAGATTTTATCTATATTAAAAGACATGTTTGCAAATGTAGTCCTTACACAAGTAATTACTTGGTTTAAACAAACAATTCATGATATCCAAGAATCCATATATCATACAACAAAAAAAATACTTGAATCAATACTAGCTATGATATTATTAATAATAGGTATTATTATGATTGTTTTGGGTTTACCTTTTTTGTTATCTTATTATATTGATTTACCTGCTTCATTGTTTTTTGTAATTATGGGTTTAATATTAATAATAATAAGTGTAATCTCACTAGATCATATTAATAGAAGTAAGTACAAGAAATTTTAATTTTTATTTCAATATAAAGAATACATAAATAAAACAAATAAAAAATTTGAGGTGTTAATTATGGTTAAAAAAGCAAAAAAAACAAAACAAGCAAAAAAATCACCAAATGCATCAAAATTGCAAAATGATGTAAAAAAGAAATTAGTTTCTGCAAAAAAGAAAATTGTTTCTAAAGTAAGACCTGAATTAAAAAAAGCTTCAGCAAAAGTAAAAAAAGCAGAAAAACAAGCTGTAGCAAAGGCACGTGCTGAACTTAATAAAGCAAAAGCAAAATTAAAAGAAGCTGAAAAGAAAGTTGTTAGTAATATTAAAAAACATCCTGAAAGAGCAATAGCAATTGCAGCAGCAGTTGGTGCAGCTATTGGTGCAGGTATAATGGCTGGTATTAAAAAAACTAAGAAGAAATAATTCTATATTTTTTTATTTTTTTATTTAATATAATTGATTTACTTAATATGATCTAACAATTATTTTTTACTATATAACTAGTTATAAACTAATTCTTGATTTATTTCTTTATGACTAATACTCTTAAAATTGACCCACCTGATATTACTATAACTAATGCTATATTAAATTTACAAAGAAAACGTGATTCTGCTTTAAATGATTTAGAAGTTCAGCTTCAGAAAGAGAGTGAGAAACAAAGACAAGAGCTTTCTTTACATTATGACAATCTATCAAATTTAGTAGCTTTTCTTGATGAAGCATATATTAAAGTTTGTGAACATATTTCTCCTAATATCCCTAGTTCATTACAACAAGATGATTATATTGAATCTCTTAGAAATCTTTGGAAATCATTTGATCAATGTAGATTTCGACATTATAACACTGGTATAAGATTTGGCACAATAATAGAAGCAGACAGTCCTGATATAATAGAAAATACTGTTAGAGATTGGCTCCATTTGACTCTTGCTTTAGATTATGGTTTATTTAATAAGCCTGCACCAAATCCTCAAATTTTAGAATTTCATACTAAAGAATATAATACTTTACTGCAGCAAAAGGCTGATGTTGAAAAATCAAATTCTTGGTTTAAATCACGAAAAATAAAGGCAATAGATTCACAGATTGAAACTTATTTATCTTCATATGTTTATATTGATCTTGAATTAAGTGATTTTGGAAAACCATTAGTTGAAGAAGCTGAGAAATATATAGTAACATATAATCGTTTTACACTGAAACATAGATCTGAAGACCCATTTTCATATCTTTTTGGTAGAACTGTTCCTACTCGTTAGTTTTTTTTACTAACTTTGCTTTCTCAACAACATAAAAACTATTATAACGATTTTCTTCAATGATTTTACTCTTTGTAATAGCTATTTTTTTGTTAAATAATGGACAGTCTACTACTAAACTTTCAAATTCTCCACCTTCACCTGCAACATTCAATCCTATTTTTTTGTTTAAATCTGCAAGCTTATCAATATCTTTATGAGTTAATTCCTTTCCTAACCAACTTTTATCTAATCCTTCAGCTGCAACACTGCTTAATATAATCTTAAAATTATAATCAATAAGCTCTCTCATTTCTTGTTCTTGATTTTTATGCCATAATGGCGAGAAAATTTTAAGTCCAATTTCATCAGCAACTTTTTCAATCCGTTCTCGCTGATAGTTTGAGAATATTGCACCAGTTATTATCCCATCAATATTGTATTTCTGTTTTGCAGAAGATAATAATTTTTTTAGATCAACTAATTCATGTTCTTTATCTCCTTTTGTTTTTTTAGTTATGAGGGGGATATTCATAGCTTTTGAATGTAATTTTGCAATATCAATATTAGGTGTATGGAACATATAAGAATATTTATTTTCACTTTTAATGCTTATTAGACATTTAAGATTATAATTATGTCTTTGCATTAAATATGCAGCATAACAACTATCTTTTCCAGTACTCCACATGACTCCTAGATTTAAATTTTTATTTGCTGTTAATGAATTTAAATAATCAGCTTTATACTTAAATCCATTCTTTTTTGCTAATTTCTCTATTGCTCTATCAAATTTACTTCCATATTGTGCAGCTTTTTTTGGTCTCCATGCAAATTCTTTATCAATTCCAATTTCTTCAGCAATTAACCTAATTATTATTTTTTTATGCTCTTTACTTATTTTAAATATTTGATTTATTTTTAATGAATAATCAACTAATTTTAAATCAAGAAAAGGCATTCTCATTTCAACAGAATTTGCCATGCTTACAATATCATCTCTATAAAGATCTCTTTCATACATTTTAAGAAGTCCTGAAATACATTCTTGATTAACATTTAAACTTTTCTCATGCCTGTCATATCCTGCAAATATTTCTTCGCTACCAAGTCCAGAAAAAATAACTTTTACTTTATCTTTTTTTGCTTGTTCACAACATAAAAAGAATGGTAATGCAACACCTACTTTTACAACATTACTACTTTCAATTAAAGGAATTATTTTTTTTATATATTTCTCAGTTTTGTTTAAATCAACTACTATCTTTTTTAGTCTAAAACCAAATAATTTTGCAGCTTTTTCAGCATATAACATGTCTTCAGCTTCTTCCATCCCATCTTGCTTTAATGCTGCTGTATAGCATGTGAAATTTATCTTCATTTTTTTTAACATAAATGCAATTAATAATGAGTCAATCCCTCCAGAGAATAATACACCTATTTTTTTATCTGTGATTCTTTTCTTTATAGATTGCTCAAGATAATTTCTTACATTTCTTTTTAATATTATTATATCTTGTTTATGTTCAGGTTTAATTGAGAAAAATTCTCTTTGTAAAATCTTAATCTTATTTGTTAATAAATTATATCTTAATATCTTTCTAGGGTTTAATTCAATAGCATCATATATCTCATTTGCTATTAATGCTTTTTTCTCAGATGCAAATGCTAATCCATTTGCACTTGAGAACCAAATAGGTTTTTCTCCTATTAAGTCTCTAGCTAGAATAATTTCATTTCCTTTTTTGTAACAAAAAGCATAAACTCCATCTAATTCATCTAATATTTTTAATATATTCTCTGCCCCTTTATGCTCAATAAATTTAAGAAGCATATCTGCATCATTTTTTGCCTTAAGGTTATATTTCTTATTTAATTCCTTCCAATTATATATTTCACAATTTGCAACTATAATACTTTTTTTTACTTTTATTGGCTGTTTAACTATGTCAACAATTGCATGTAAATTATGACCTATACAAAAATTATCTCCAGATACTTTATTACTTCCATCAAGACCTCTATTTTTTAGAACTATTAAGCCTTTGTCAACTATCTTATCTGCTTTATTTTTATTATTATAGTTAAAAACACCAATTATTCCACACATATTGAGTCTATGTAAAGAATTATTTAAAAATTTAATCAGAGTTAGGGCTCTGTAGAAATATTATTGCACCTATTAATATAAATTATGCATATATACCTCGTAAGACAAACAAGGAACCAAAATTCTTTAATTTATAATAAAATTTTGGCAAAATTTATTGGTGCAATGCGAACAAGAGTGAGCATTTCTACAGAGCCCAGAGTTAGTCTCTCTTTTAACCTGTTCTCTTAAATTTCTTTTCCAAATCAGCTATACTGAATTGAATTATTGTTGGTCTTCCATGAGGACATGTAAATGGTAATTCACATTTATCTAATTCAATCAATAAATTTTCCATTTCTTTGTTAGACAATTCATCACCAGCTTTTATAGACATCCTACAAGAAAATCTAATTATTCTATCCTCAATTTCTTTTTGAATCTTAGAACTATCATGTTTTAAATCTTCAATTAAATCAAAAATCAAAGTTTTTGATGGTCTTTCAAATATGAATGGCATTGTTCTTATAATGATACTAGAATCTCCATATTCTTCTATTTCAAATCCACATTTGTTAAGCGATATAATCCATTGAGTTACTAAGCCATGCTCTAATGGACTCAATTCAATAATAATTGGTTTTAGTAATGTTTGTTTTTTTATTGCACTTTCATTAAGTTGTTTCATCAAATTTTCATAATTTACTCTTTCTTCTGCTGCATGTTGATCTACAATTAATATTCCTCTAGCACTCTCAGCAATAATATATGTTTTTGCTATTTGCCCTATTATTTTTATTGGCCCTATATGTTGAGCTTCAATTTTATATTCTGAAGGGGATTCAATATTTGTAAAATTTGATTTAGAAAATTTGTCACCTTGATTATCTGGAACACTTAGTGTTGATTGTTTATCGTTTGATAAGTTATATGTATGCATGGCTTTAGCATTTCCTGTTGATAAATCTGCATCTAATGTAAGATTTGTATTTTTAAAGAATTCACTAATTATATTTGTAATTTCTTGACATATTAATTCAATATTATCTATTTTTACAATTTCTTTTTTTGGATGAACATTAACATCAATTGTTTTTTCTTTAACTTTTAATTTTAATATATAAACTGGTTGATTGTCTAAAAATAGCATACTATGGTATCCTTTTTTTATTGCTTCTGATATCTCTTTGTTTTTAACATATCTTCCGTTAATGAATAATGTTTGTCTTGTTTTATTATTCCTTGCAATACTTGGTTTTCCTAAATATCCTTTGATTTCTATTAAATCACTTACTTTATTTATCTCTAAAAAGTCATCTGCATTTCCATATAATGATTGTATAGTATTTTTCCATTCATTTGTAGCGTTTGTATTAATCATTATTTTCCCATCAGATATTAATTTAAAACTAATATTATAATATGCTAATGCATATTTTGTAATAACATCAGATATCATATTTAATTCAGTCTGCATATTTCCTAGAAATTTTTTTCTTGCTGGGACATTATAAAATAAATCTTTTACAGTTACAATTGTTCCTTTATCTGTTCCAATTTCTTTAGAAATAATATTATGATCTTCAATACTTAAAAAAATCCCACTAACATCTTCCTGTTTCTTTGTTACTAAACTAAATTTACTAACAGCACTAATTGATGCTAATGCCTCTCCTCTAAATCCTAATGTAGCAATATTAAATAAATCATCTTCAGAAGTAATTTTAGAAGTTGCATGTCTTTGAATAGACAATTTTGCATCATTTTCATTCATTCCATCTCCATTGTCTTTGACTTTAATGTAGGATTTACCTCCTTCTCTTACTTCAATTTCAATTATTTTTGCATTAGAATCAATACTATTTTCAATTAATTCTTTAATAACACTACTTGGATTTTCAACTACTTCACCAGCTGCAATTTTTTCAATTAAACTTTTATCAAGTAATCGTATATTATCCCCCATATTTAATCAGTAGTATTCTTAATTTATATATATTATTGAAATTGAAACTCTCAACCATATTTCGACCAAAATTAATATATTCTATACGAAAACTATTTAAAGGTTAATATTTATAACCTTAATAGGACAATTATATGGGTAAATATATTACAATCCTAATATAATTACAATAATATCACAATTAAAGAGGTGTTTTCATGGGAGAAGATGATTATGAACTTATTCCTCATTCTGAACTAAAGAAGATAGAAGGAGAGATTGAAGAATTACGGAGTAAAGGTGCTCAAAGTAAATCTGCTATGACACCCTCATTAGATGAGTTATCAAATTCAATTAAATCACTGTTAACTGTTTTTACAGAAGCTAAAAATGAGCTAAGGATTGAAGATGAGGAGAAAGAATTAATTGCTAAAAAAGTAGATCCTATGCTTAATAAATTAGATAGCCTTCTTGATCAAAATGAAAAACTTGCTGAAGGCATATTATCCTTAGCAGATATGATTAAAAAACTAGATTTTAAGTTGCAGTCAATACAAGCTTCAGTTGATAAACCAATAATTGAAAAATCTTCTTTAGATAAAAATGAAAAACTAGAATCATTAGATTCATTGAAAGAGGATCCTTTATCTCAACCAGGAATGCAGCGTTCACCTTTTCAACAATCAAACCAATCTCCATTTCAACAGCCTTCACAATCTTTTCAATCTCAGCAACAACCTTCCCCTTTTATGGGTCAACAAAAAGATCCATTCTCACCACCACCACAATTTGCTTCATCTTCAAATGGACCTAAAAACCAATTTTCATTACCACAGCAGCCACAACAAAATCAATCACAGCAATCTTTTGGTCCACAACCAGGTTTAGACCAGCAATCGTCAGATATGCAATCATCTATACAACCATCTGATATGCAGAATGATAGAAAACCAGCTCCAGGTGGTATAGGTATGCCTCCTCCACCTCCTCCATCACCACAAAAGAAAAAAAGCTTTTTTGGTAAATAGAGAATGCCTTTAAAAGAAAATCCAGAACAATTGAGTAATTCTTATGGTTCTAATAGTTTTGATAAAGATAATCAAAGTAACCAAAATTATTCTGATGATAACTCTGCTAATGATGATGATTATGATGAAGAAGATGCAGACGCTGATGATGTAAAAGAAAATAATATACTATATAATCCACACCGTGCTAAAAAGTTTCTTATTTATATTGCAAAAGCTGTAAAACGACACGATATACGTAGAAATGCTCATAAAGATTTTCATGAACATCTAGAAAAAATACGTACAATAAAACCAAAATCTAAATCATTAGATCAAGATATTGAAGATCTAAAAAGAAAGGTAAGTTATCTTATTAATCTTGAAAAAGGGGCTCCTCATATTGATCATGATAAATATCTTCCAGAAAAGATCCAACTTTTAGAAAGTAAACTAAATAAGCTTCTTGAGAGTAGAAGAATCCGTGAGGAAAGATTTCATGAACTAGAACGTAAAATTAGTACTCGTATGGTTGCAGATGGACGACAAATTGAACAATTAAAAACAAAACTTTTGATGATGGAGAAAAATCTTTTACAACTACAAATAAAAACTAAATCAAAAACTAAATCAAAAGAATTAAAAGAGCTCAAAAAGAAAATTACTGATACAAAATCTGTTCTAGAAAAATATTAATAATGTGTATATTTATTTTTGATTAATTTACAAACAATACAATAATAACTTTTTAGATTTAAATTAAATATCTCTACCCATAACTGTATTTCTTCCATTATCTCTAGCACGTTTACACGATTTTTTAATTGTTTCTTCAAGATAATTATCTAATGAATCTGTAAATTCTTTTGTCATTTGCATATTCCCTACAATCTCTTTAACTTTTGTTTTATTTATCAGCATTTTACTTATAAAATCATAATATATTATTAATAATCATTTAATAATTGATTTAATATTATATAAAATTTTGTAATTTGTCTTAAATAAATCTAATGTATATAGAAAACTTTAAATAGGAACTCTATTGAAGATATGATATGCCAAAAAGTATATCATTAATACCAAAAGCACCTACTGCAAGAATTCTTCTTAATAATGGCGCAGATAGGGTTAGTAAAGAAGCAATGTTCTTTTTTGGGCAAGTTCTTGAAGATTATGCCTTAGAAATCTCAAAAAAAGCTGTTATGATTGCAAAGCATTCAGGTAGAAAAACAATCAAGGGAAAAGACTTACGTCTTGCAATGCAATAATTGGCATTATAGTATGTTACTATAGAAAATATTAAAGTAACTAATAATTATTTTCACAGCTTTAATTTTTGTCCATATTCTTCAATCTCACCTTCAGCATAAGGATGATGCTTAAATCCATTTGCAAACCAATTTCCATCTTTATCATATCTTGGAATAATATGTATATGCAGATGAGGTATAATTTGTCCTGATGCTGGTTTATTATTTACAAGAATATTATATCCATGACAATTTAATTCTTTGATTTGTTTTGCTGCTATTTTTTTTGCAATTAAAATTATATGTTGAAGAATATCATCTGGACAATCAGTAATTGTTTCAGATTCTATTTTTGGTATTACAAGTGCATGACCTTTGTTGTTAGGATTAATGTCTAAGATTGATATACATTTATCATCTTCATATAATTTTACAGATGGGATTTCTCCATCAATTATTTTTTTAAAAATGGTACTCATGTTATCACCACATATAATAAACTGATAAAGTTTATAAAAACTTTATGTAAATTAATATATAATGGGGTGGTAGTTAAATCCGGCTATAACGCGCCGCTGGCAGCGGTGAGGCTCGGGGTTCAAACGAATAAATACAATATTGTATTGATTTTATCTGAAAGTCCCCGCCACTCCATTTTCATATAAAATCTTAAATAAGAATCATAAAAAAATGAAAAAAAAATCAAGAAAATTGTCTAAAAAAGAGATTAATTTTATAACAACAATTTCAAGCCCTGAAAAAGTCCAAAATTTTATAGATAGTCTTAAATATAATTCCGGAGATAGAATTGCAATAATTGATGTAATAAAATATCATAAAGCTGATTGTCTTGAAGCAGCATGTTTTGCAACATTATGTCTGAAAGATTCATTTATTATGGATTTAGAGTGCAATAGCAATGATGATGATCATGTAATTTGTGTATACAAGAAAAATGGATTATATGGTGCAGTTGCTCAAAGCAAATACTTAGGATTAAAACAAAGAAATCCAGTGTATAAAACATTGCGTGAATTAGCAATGAGTTATTTTGATAATTATTTTAATTATGATGGTGAATTTGATTTATCTTCAAGATCAATTCCTTTAAAAATAAAAAAAGAGTGGATTTTTTCATTAAATGACACATTAGAAATAGAAAAAAAATTAACAAATATAAGACATATTAAATTAGTACCAAAATTAAAATTACCTATTGCTTCAAAAGAAAAATTTCATCGTGAATTATTAATTCTTCCAAGAAATATTAATAATCGATATAAATAAAGAAATTGATTATTACATTAACAAAAATATTAGAAATATAAAAAATGGCGGTTCGGAGATTTGAACTCCGGACTTTTACGTCACTCAGAAACTTTAAGAGTACAAGTCATTGGCATTGCCTCTTAGCTCAAATCATATGAGCGTAACACTCTAACCAGGCTGAGTTAAACCGCCATCTAATTTGATAAATCAATCTTGCTTTTTAAAGCTTTTTGATATTTAAGCGATTTATTTAATAGAAAAATGTACTTTAAGTCAATGTCATCATAAAGTTATATTATACTATCGTTTTATTATAAAGTCTTTAATTTTTTTTGTTCTATGGGTGAATAATGAATAGCTATATTTAATATTTTTCTCAACTAAATCTGGATAGTTTTTGAGATTTTTTCTTAACTTAAAGCTATTAGATGTTACTTTTCTTAGCATATCAATCTCCTTACCAATTACTTTTGTTTGTTTCTTTTTAATAGCATTCAAAAAAGAAGTTCTATCACTCTTACATTTTGCATAAGTTACTACTTTTCCCATATGGTATAATGTATGCCCATCGCTTCCGCCAGTTATTGCTTTACCAACATTAAAAGCTAATAAACTTGAATTCATGTTCCATTTATTTAAATTTTCAGAATTTATAGCTTCTAACCCATGAACCATACTAAATAATTTTTTTAATCTTTCTTGATTAAAATTATGATTACAAACTCCTGTATATGCTGCAGAATAAGGATGCGGAAAAATAATAACAGTTTTGAATCGTTTTGCATATTTTATAATTAATTCCATTTTTAGTTTTGTTGAACTCATTATATCATTACCCATATTTGGCTTGATATAATCCTTGTAAAATTTTTTTAAATCTTCTGCATCATAAAAATAGATTAAAATATGTGAACCTTCTTTAGCTGTTACTTCAATTCCAGGTATTGTTAGTAATCCTTTATATTTATCTATTTCAATCGCACCTTTTATTTCATTATGATCGGTTATTGCAATCCCAATACCTAATTTTTTTGCATGTTTAACAATTGTAGGAATAGTATTTATACCATCTGAATAGCGACTATGAAAATGTGGATCAACAACTGTATACTCTTTTGTCAATTCTTGCAATTTTGGTTTTTTATATATTATTTTATTTTCCATTTTTTGTTACTAAAAGCAATTTCTTTTTAAACTTTAAATTCTTTTATAGCAATAGTAGCAGGTGCATTTCTTCCAACACATGGTCCATCAATGACTTTAAAGCCAACATTTTTCAAATTTTCTCTTACTTTTCTTGCGCAAGAATATGTAAGCAATATCCCTGGTTTTTTTAGGTGTGTATATATTTCCTTAAAAATTTTTTCTTCCCATAATTCTGGGCATTTTTTAGGTGAAAATGGATCAAAAAAACAAATATCAAATTTATCTAATTTTTTTACTTCTTGTTCTCCATCACCTATTTTTACTTCAATTCTAATACTATCATTTCCATAAATATGTTTATCTAATAATCCTTTTGTAAGATTTCTTCCAATTGTAACAATTTCTAAGTCATTATCTATTCCAATGATATTTATGTTAATATTATCATTCAATTTTCTTACTTCATCAACAAAATATAATGAATTATAACCTAATCCAAAGCAAAAATCTAAAACTGCAATATTTTTATTTAACAATCCATTCTCTTTTAGAAATTTAATTGCAGGTTTTGCATATTTTTCAACAGCTTCTTCTTTTGCACCTGTTAAACTATGATAGTATTCATCATATTTTTTGTTATGAAATGTAAAAGTTCCATCTTTTGTTATTATTTTTTCCACATTTACTCAACTTTCTATTGATTTATAACTTTTATGCGCAAAGCTTAAATATTCCTGCCTTTTATTTAGTTTTAGGTGATAATATGAGTTTTACAATTCCCGGTTCAATGGATGAGTGTTTATATTTTACAAGAAGAACTTTAGGTAATGCTGGAAAAGCAGTAGCTTGGGTTGAAAAAAAAGATTGCCCTGAGTGCGGTAAAGCAAAGATGGGCAAACCTGTTGTAAAAGGCAAAGTAAAGGTACGTGCAACAACATATGAATGCCCTGCTTGCGGTTTTTCAGTTGATAAAAAAGAATATGAAAGTACTTGTGAAGTTAAGATAATATATACTTGTCCTGAATGCAATTATGAAGGAGATGCAGTATCTCCTTACAAAAGAAAAAAGTGGCAAGGAGTAGATGCTTTTGTTTTTGAATGCGAAAAATGTAAAGCAAAACTAGGAATTACCAAAAAAATGGCAGATGCTAAAAAGAAATAATTTTATTTTAAGTTTTTTTATATAATTTTTATTTAAATAATTATAAATTATTATTACCATTCATATAATTAGGATATTTGTCATTATTACTGTTATTATATTCTCTTATTCTTTTTTCTTCATCTTCAATTTCTTCAACTTTTTGTTGAATCAGTTTTTCTTCTCTTTCAATTTTATTCTCATTTCTATTGTTCATAATATTTGCTGAAAATGAGACATATAGTAATAAAATGGCAACGAAAACAACATTTATTATCATTCCAAATATCGAATGAAGTGAAATAACTAATCTTGCAGCATTACTTAATGGAGTTATTTCTCCAAATGCAACTGTTGACATTGTAGTAATACCAAAATATACAAATGTAAGATAGGATGGTCTTTCAATGTAATCATATCCAAATGCATCAGGATTTGCTTGGTCTATAGACATTTGATAGTAGACCCATCCAAAACCAAAATTATAAAGTAATAATATACATACGTAAATCAAAAAAATCATAATTTGAACTTTATGCTTAAACCAATCTTCTGGATCACCACTAATACCTATAACATCTGGACTATTAATAAAAGTAGCAAATATAAAATTTGCAAGTATTATTAAACTACTCATTAGAATTCCATAATTTCCTTGTATTAATGAAGGAATAGTTATAGCAAATCCAATTATTACAAAACTGAATAATGCAAATCTAACGCCTCTAACAGTTTCTCTAATTCTAATTAAGGGAATTAAGACAAAAAATGTAATTAAAGAAAGTACAATCATTAATATCTGAGTAGCAATCCATGAAGAAGTTTGCAGCATAGGTGCAATAAGACCACTAAAGTAATAAGATCCTATATAAAAAAATGCTAAAGGTGTAACCAGTAATAATACATAGTTTATTAGCTTAATTACAGAAATTTCTTTCTTAATCTTTTACACCTCTTTTTGCTTATTTATACCTATAAACATTTCTCTTCTTTTGAATATTTTAATAGTTTATGGTTTTTTAAGCTTTTTCATACCATATTAGTGACGAAACGTTAATAAATACCTGTTATTAATATAACTTAATGAAAGATAAACATATAATTAAAGTAAATTGTATCTTAGCAAATTATACTAATTTTCTCAAAAATAAGAATTCAGCTTCACCTATTGTTGCTACAGTGATATTATTTTTTGTGGCATTATTCATAGGTTTTGGTGTTGCAAATCTAACTCCAATATTAACAGATCCAAAAGTTTGTAACTCTATTGAGAATGTAATAGTAAAAGTTGACAATAATAATTTTTGTTATACGAGTTTAAATGAGACACATAATTCTTTTATGTTTAGAATTGAAAATAATGTTAATTCACCAGTTTATGGATATAGAATAACTCTTGTAGGTGATATTGATATTGATGTTACAAGAAATTATGATTCTATTGTTGCTCCTTATGCTAGTGTCTCTATTAATCATATTTTTCCTAAAATTGGCTTTATAAAAAGTGCTAGAATTTCTTTTTACCGCAAATTAGGGAATGATTTAATATTATGTGAAAGTGATTTTATTAATTTTAATTACATAGATTTATGTGATTAATAAATTTCTGAAATATTTTGATTAAAATTCAAAATTATATTATTTTTAGTATATTTCTAGTTATTTCTAAAACTTTTTCTAAAATATTTTCCAATCTTAATTAATCAATATTGTGAATAAAGCTTTTATATTAATAGTGTTTATTGTAATTTATGAAGGTTGAAATATATATTAACAAAACTGTTGAAGAAAATGCCTCCATCTACTATGAGAAAGCTAAAAAAGCAAAAAAAAAGTATAAAGGAGCATTAGAAACTATTGAACGGTTTGAATCAGAATTAGCTAAGTTGAAAATCAAAGAAGAACAAACGGTTAAAAAAGCAATTAGAAAAAAACAATGGTTTGAGAAATTTAGATGGTTTATTACTTCTTCAGGTTTTTTAGTTATAGGTGGAAGAGACGCAACTACTAATGAAATAATAATTAAAAAACATACAGAGAGTAATGATTTAGTATTTCACACAGATATGGCAGGTTCTCCATTTTTTGTGATTAAATCAAATAAAAAAACTATAGATGAGAATTCTATCAAAGAGACTGCTGATGCTACATGCTCTTTTAGCAGGGCTTGGAAATTAGGTTTAAACTCAACATCCGTATTTTATGTTAAACCAGATCAAGTTACTAAAGAAGCAAATTCTGGTGAATATTTAACGAAAGGCGCATTTATGATTCGTGGAAAAACAAATTATGTCGATAATAAAATAAATTTAGCTATTGGCCAAATAAACCATGGAGAATATAAAGATATTGTAATGTGTGCTCCAATAGAATGTATCAAAAAAAGTTGTGATAATATTATTCTTTTAAAACAAGGGGATAAAAAACCAAGTGATATAGCTAAAAAAGTAAAAGGTAAGTTAAAGATTGATATTGATGAGATAATAAGATTATTACCTCCAGGGAATCTTGATTTACCAAAAGAACGAAAGAAAAATGGTTGAAAAAAATATTGAAAATAATAATTCTTTAAATTCTTTGGAAAAAGTTTTTTTTAAGAATTCAAAAGAACAAAAATTATGTGGTCTTATATCTTATCCTAATTCTAATTCAAAATCAATAGTAATACTTGTTCATGGCTATTCAACAAGCAAAGATGGAATTTCAATAAGTAGGTTACGTAGTTTACTAAGTAATAATAATATAAACACATTTTCTATTGATTTAGATGGTTGTGGAGAAAGTGAAGGTGATTTTGAGAATCAAACTTTATCTAGCGCATTAGATGATATTGAGCATGCTTATTCATATATAAAATCAAGAGGCTTTACAGAAGTAAGTCTTTTTGGAAGTAGTATGGCTGGTCCCCCTGTAATGACTTTTGCTTTAAATCATCCAGAAATAAAGAAATTAGGATTAAAAGCACCTGTATCAGATATAATAACACAAAGAAAAAACGAATATGGGCTTGATTATATAGAAAACGCAAAAAAAGATGGTTTTTTTGAATTTACTAACTCAAAATCTAGAACATTTAAAATAAATTTTTATTTTTATGAAGATGCAAAAAATTATGTAATGAAAGAAAAGGTAAAGAATATAAAAGTACCAACATTAATACTTCATGGTACAAATGATAAATCTGTAGATTTATCTTTTTCAAAAGAATTAATAAAAGATTTTCCAGAAGCAACATTAATAATCATTGAGGGTGCAGACCATAAATTAATTGTTGATGGTTCAGATTTAAAATCCAATCTGGAATTCGTGGAGTGGTTTAAATGATAACAGCAAAAGAAATGAAAGAATTAGAAGAATATGCAGAACAATGCGGAATATCTAAAATAGAACTTATGGAGAATGCTGGAAGAAAAGTAGTTGAAGAAATTGAAAAACACTTTAAAGATGTTTTAAAACAAGACTTAAAAAATAAAAAAGTTTTAATTTTCTGTGGCCAAGGAAATAATGGTGGAGATGGTTTTGTAATAGCACGATATCTTTTAGATGAATGTCAAGTCAAAGTTATTTTTTTAGGAGAAAAATCAAGATTATCAAATGAAGCTTCTATAAATTATGAACAACTTAATGATATTGATAATAATATGATTTTTAATTATGACCAAGAAACTGCTCCTTTTTTGAATGTCTCTGATTTTGATATTGTAATAGATGCAATGCTTGGATTAAATTACAAAGGTGAATTACTTTATCCATATTCTGTAATTACTCGTGAAATAAATTCTAATTCAGATGAAATATTAATTGTTAGTATTGATATTCCAACAGGTATTGAAGCAGATACGGGGAAGTCATACAATAATCTTTATGTTAGACCTAATTTAATAGTAACATTTCATGATATGAAAAAAGGGTTAGAAAATTTCAAAAAAATAACAAAAGTAGTTGATATAGGTATTCCTTTTTAATATCTTCAATAAAGTGTGTAATTCAATTGGATAAATAGTAATAAATTTTCCCAAATTCTTTTAAATAAATATATGATATTTTCAATTATGAATGCAATTGAAGTAAAAAATTTGTATAAATCTTTTTATCATAGAGGAAAGGTTGTTAAAGCAGTAGATGGTATATCATTTAATGTAAAACAAGGTGAAATCTTAGGCTTCTTAGGCCCTAATGGTGCAGGAAAATCAACTACTATAAGTATGTTAACAGGTTTAATTGAAAAAGATTCAGGAAATATTAGTATTCTTGGTAAAGATTCAAAAAAAGATTGGGAATATGTTAGATCAAATGTAAATGTAGCAGCAGCTCATGAAAAACTTTCAGATATATTAACTGTTAAGCAAAACTTAAGAGTATTTGGAAAGCTTTATGGAGTGAAAAAGGTTGATACTAAAATAAATGAATTATTAGATATGTTTGGAATAAAACATTTAATTAATCGTAAAGCAATCAAACTTAGTTCTGGTGAACAAACACGATTAGTTCTTGCAAAAGCAATGATAAATGATCCTAAAGTTATATTTATGGATGAATGTACTGTAGGTTTAGACCCAGATGTAGCAGAGCGTACAAGACAGATAATAAAAGACTACAATAAAAATACAGGTTGCTCAATACTATTTACATCTCACTATATGTATGAAGTTGAAGAACTATGTAAGCGTATTGTTTTTATGAACGATGGTAAGATAATAAAAGTTGGTTCTCCAAGGGAAATTCAGAAAACAATGACTAATCAAATTATTGAACTTGATAGTGTCAAAAATAAACCTCGCCTTATGCGCCTTCTAAAAACCCATAAAATTGAGGCAATTAATCTAGATAATGATTTGATTAGATTTGAAATTGATACAAATAATCATAATTTAAGATATGTTCTTAATCTATTATCTAAAGAAAAAATTGATTTTAAAGATTTGCATATTAAAAAACCATCTCTTAATGATTTTTTTATAAAAATATCACGTGAGAATAATAATAAAAAATAATTAATAAGATAAAAGATAACTAAATAAAAAATAAATTTAAAAAAATAAAAAATAACGATAATAAAAAAATATAAGAAAAATAAAACTAAAAAATAGCTCAAAAATGAAATACCATAGAATAACAGCACTACTCTGGAAATACTATTATATGAGTATTAACAGGTTTGATAGAATCTTTGATTTATTTTATTGGCCAGTTCTAGATATTTTCATATGGGGTTTTATGACATTATATATTGTCCAAATTTCTGATATTAATTTACTCAATTTAGTATTAGGTGGAATTGTTTTGTGGGTGTTTGTTTGGCGAGCCTCACAAGATATAACAGTCTATATATTAGAAGATTTTTGGTCTAAAAGTTTGTATAATTTATTTAGTTCACCACTAATGCTTAAAGAATTAGTTATATCATTATTAATCTTAGGTTTGATACGTTCATTTATTTCTTTTATGTTTTTAGCATTAGTTGCATATCTTCTTTATGCTATGAATATTTTCGCAATTAGCTTTTTTGCATTATCTATTTTTGTTTTTGTTTTATTGATTTTTGCATGGGCAATCGGATTATTTATCTCTGCTTTTATAATGCGCTGGGGTTCAAGAATACAAGTTTTAGCTTGGAGTATTGTTTGGCTAATACAACCTTTTAGTTGTGTTTTTTATCCATTATCAGCATTACCTAATTGGGCACAACCAATTGCACAAGCATTACCATCTACTCATGTATTTGAAGGAATGCGAGCAATCATGTCTGGTAATTCTATAACTAGTACTGAAATTATTAGTGCAGTAGTTATAAGTATGATATTCTTTATATTATGTGCTTTATTTTTCTATACTTCTTTTTGGGAAGCAAAGAAAAAAGGTTTACTTGCAAAAAATGAATGATAAAACAATAAAAAAATTATTATCTAGAAATTCAAATACGCATAAAGGTAAGTCGGGTCATATTTTAGTTATTGCAGGTTCATATGATTATGTAGGAGCTGCTATTTTATCTTCAGTCTCAGCATTACGAATAGGTTCTGATCTAGTTACTTTAGCATGTCCTGAGAAAGTTGGTTTGACTGCAAATATTTATTGTCCTGATTTAATAACATTAAAACTATATGGAAAAAATTTAGATGAGTCACATTACAATACAATAATAAAGGATATTAATAAGTACGATACTATTTTAATTGGTAATGGGATAGGAAAAAAACCGAGTACAAAAAAATTAATTATAAAATTATTAAAAAATAAAAAATTTCAATCTAAAAATAAAGTTATAGATGCTAATGCAATTAAATTTGTAAAAATTCAAGATTTATCTAATACAATATTAACTCCTCATCAAAATGAATTTAAGACTTTAATGAAAAATTCTAATATACAAAATAAATTACAATTAAAGAAATCAATAGGAAATAATGTAATATTATTGAAAGAAAAGAATGATAAAATAATTACAAAATCTAAAGATTATATCAATAAAACAGGAAATCCAGGTATGGCTAAGGCTGGGACAGGTGATGTATTAGCAGGATTATGTGCTGGAATATTAGGGAAAACAAATAATTTAGTTGAAAGTTCAAAAGCATCAGCCTATATTTCTGGAAAAATAGGGGACATACTTCTAAAAAAAAAGAAAGGATATTTTTACATTGCTTCTGATATGTTAGATGAAATAAACAGGATAAATAAATTATTTACTAAGTAAATTAATTCCACATGTCATCAAAATTTAACCAACTATCTCTTTTAACTTTGCTATTAGGAGAATGTGTAAGATAATATTTTAATTCTTTGATAAGATAATCTCTTGTTTCTAAATCATTTCCAATTCTATTAACTATAAGATTGTCTCCAAAATTATCTGCTAAATAAAATAATTCACAATGATGAAATCTATCAAGATCATTTAATGTTGAATACGGCGTAATAAAAATGTTATTTTTACTATCTGGAAAAAAGAATAAATATTCATTAGGGTTTCTGCAATTTTTTATTATAAATAAATCAGCGTGACATAAAATATCAACTTCTACTGTTTTTTTAGGATTACTGTGATAATAATCAAAGAAATCTTCTCTTTCGTTTAATGGTACTCCTGCAACTAGAACTTCTAATCTACTATTACCAAAAAATTCAGGAATATCCCTATGTTGCATAACTTGAAATATATTTACATCTAAAAATCCTTGTCTATCAGAATATCTAAATTGAAGAGATCTTGGAACCATATAACTAAATCCATCAATACTAAATTCAATGTATTCTTTATATACAGGTCTCTGTCTTAAATTCTCAAATTTTAGCATTATTCTTTATAATTAATATTTAATTTATAAAAATATATATGAAATTATAGATAAAACTATTTAACAATTTATTAAATAAAAGTAAAAATAAAAACGCCCCTTCGAGGATTTGAACCCCGGCCTCAGCCTTTCTGCATAAAACGATTACCGCAAGGCTACGTTCTATCCATGCTATACTAAAGGGGCATTATTTCATGTATTATTTATTGAATGCTTTAGAAGACAATGATTTAATATTGTTTATAAAAATTTACATCCTAATCTAATTTCCAAATTTTATCTCCAACATAATGTATGTTTTGTATACATTTACCTTCTTTTAATTCTCTCATATCAGCTGTATCATACATGACTTTTCCTATTGCTAAAGGTTTTTTATTATTAATATCTATTATACTTACTACTTCATCTTTATTTATTCCTTCTTCTATGTCAACTATACCTGGTCTCATTATATCAGCACCTGACGCAACAAATTTTACAGCACCCATGTCTACTGTTATTTTCTTCAAGAAATTATCACGTAATAAATTCTTTAATGTAGGAAATAATTCTTCTTCAATATAAAAGAATTCAACAGAATCATCAACTTTAATATATGAATAATCATCGCCATCAACCATTTTTACCATACTCTTCTTATGAAATGGTTCAATTCCATATTCTTGAAATAGATCTTGGTTTAAGAATTTAAGTTCCATCTTGCTTAACGTTCTTGATTTCATATTATTAGAATAAATTCGTTCTTTTTATTTGTTACTATAATTATTCTTTAATTATTATTTATTATAGAATTTTAAAAAAACTAAATAGAGTTATTTCTAATATACTCTTTTAATGCAGGAACATCTTTTTTCATTTCAACATATCTTTGTTCTCTAGTCTCAAGATCAAGATACTTATCAGGACTTTTTACCTCAACATTTCCTAAAATTTCTTTCATTGTATCTTCAAATTTACACGGGTCTGCAGTTGCAAGAAAAACCATAGGAACATTTTCCCTTTTTTCTTTTAATCCAACATACACACCATTTGCAGTATGTGTATCAATTATCAATCCATAATCTTTATGCAATCTTTTTATCACTTCAGCTCTATTACTTGAAAATGTCATACCTGAAGTAATTCTACTATCCGTTACTCTGTTAAAATATTCATTATGAGATAAATCTAAAAAACCATTTTTACTTGCTTGCACCCATAATTCATAATTTTTCTCAGGGTCGCCAATAATATCGTATATGTATCTTTCAAAGTTTGAAGCTTTTGCAATATCCATTGAAGGACTGTTTGTTGCAAAAACATTATCATCAGTTCTAGGTCTATAAATTCCTGTTTTAAAGAACTCATCTAATACATTATTTTCATTTGTTGCTAGGATTAAATTTCCAATTGGGAAACCAATTTTACGTGCATAATAACCTGCAAGTATATTTCCAAAATTGCCAGTAGGTACAACAACATCAACTTCATCGTCAATATTCCTTTCTGGATTTTTATTAACTTGTAATACTGAAAAACCATAATAAACAATTTGCGCAAGTATTCTTGCCCAATTTTTTGAATTCATTGAACCTAATCTATATTTTTCTCTAAATTCAACATCTTCATTTACTTGTTCCATCATCCATTGACAATCATCAAAATTTCCATCTACTGCAATACAATGTACATTATCCTCTAATACACTATACATTTGAGCAGTTTGGAATGCGCTCATTTTACCTTTTGGTGTTAATACAGTAATGTTTAATCTTGGTCTTCCTGCAATCCCATAAATTGCAGCACTTCCAGTATCTCCAGACGTAGCTGTAAGAATATTTGTTGTACTATCTATTTTAGTTAAAATATAATCAAATGTTCTTCCTAAAAACTGTAATGCAACATCTTTAAATGCTCTAGTAGGACCTTCGTATAAATCTAGTAAGTATAAATCAGAATCAAATTGTATTAATGGTGTTATATCATTACTATCAAAATTTTGTGTGTTATAAGTATCATCAATTATTTTCTTTAAATCATCATCAGGAATATCATCAATGAAATCTTTCATAATATGAAATGCTAATTGTTTATAATCCAATTGACTCATTTCTAATAATTCTTTTCTGGAATATTTCGGAAATGATTCTGGAAGAAGAAGTCCATTTCTTGGTCCAAGTCCCCATAACACTGTATCAGAAAATTCAATTGGTTCAAGTCCTCCTCTACTGTTAATATATTTCATATTAAATGCAGTTATTTGCTGTATTATAAATATAATGGTATTTTATTAACATTATTTTAGAAAATAAAAAACGCTGACGCCCAAATTGTTTGTGAGTATACAAATAAATTGCCGAACGTTAGTGAGTGCCTGAACCGGAGGTTCAAATCCCATAGAAAGTTTATTCTATTTTGTAAAAATAAAACGCTGACGCCCGGATTTGAACCGGGATATCCAGAGGAAACAAGCTTTCCAGGCTTGCGCAATACCAGGTTATGCGACGTCAGCATATAATTTATTGTTGTTTTTTTAATTCTTTAATTTCATCCCTGACGTCGTGACCAAACTCTGTTTGTGTATGCGACGTCAGCATATAATTTATGATATTAGATTATCTTTAAAAATTTAAAATTTATTTTCTTGTAAAAATAATTGTTAATATTATCATTAAACATATTGTAAATGCCATTAATGGAATTGAAATATAATTAAAATGCATTGTTATCCGTTGTGAACAATTAACTGCTCCAACTAAACATAGAGTAGTATTATTAACAAAAAATTGACTAATATAATGATATCCTGATAAAAGTAATCCTATGCCTGCCATAGGTAATATATATCTTTCCGAATTTTTATCTTTGTACTTAATTGCAACAATTGATAATACTACTATAGGAAATATTGCAACTCGTTGTAACCAACATAAAGGACAAGGAGTATAACCCATTATTTCGGAGTAAAAAAGACTACCTGACATTGCTGTTGCTGATATAACTAAAAAAATTTTATTTTTTTGTTTTTTTGCAAAATTAAATATTATTTTTCTTAATTTTTTATTAAGTAAGCAAGTTCCTAATGCAATTAAAACTATATGAGTAATTAAAACAATTACAGGTATTGCTTGGAATATTATTTGTTTCATGGCATTCGATTAAAGTATTTTACTAAATAATTTTCTTCATCATCATCTTCAGTTAATTTGTCTATTGGATTATCAGCTGATTTTTCATCGCTTTTTAAAATCTCTTGTTTTTTTATTGTTTCTACACTAGGTTCTTCAAGATACTTTTTGTATTGTAATTCAATTGTTGATAATTCTTCTTGGCTTAATTGCTTTGGTTTCCATTCAAGTTGCATGCCATCTCCTTCTCTTCTGGCAATAATATTTATTGAAAAATGAGGTTCTTCTTGACCTGCAGGAATACCATTCTGAACAAGTATATTAGTTCCTTGTATATTTAATGATTCAAACATTGCTCTTGATATTTTATTGCATATTTGAAACATATGTTTGATTTCATTATCTGGTACTTGTTCTATAATTGTATAATGTTTTTTTGGAAATATAATGGTATGAGCAATTGATGCTGGTTTAGTACTTAATAATGCTATACAGATTTCATCTTCATAAATCTTAACTTTCTCAGCAATTTCTTTGCTTTCTATAATTGTACAAATCCTACATTCGGTCATTTTATCCCTAAAACTTTAGCAATATCATCTAGATCAGCAGTATTAATTTGCTTTTTATTAATCTCATCTGAGTCATTATTTTTTTTCTCATCAATGTCATTATCCTCATGAGTATCATTTATATCTTGATTATTCTCCTGTTCTAGTACTTCTTTTTCTTGTTTTTTTTTATTAAGATTTCCAATATCATTTAATTCTTTTTGAATTGATTCAATCTCATTATTCTCCTGATTTACTTCTTTGTCAATTTTATCAATATCATTAATTTCATTTATTATTTCAGCATCTTTTACTCCTACACCAAATACTTCATTAACTTTTTTTTGTATCCTTTCTTTTATTACAATATAATCTTTCTCGGTTATTTCTTTTCTGTCTAATGTTAATCCAACTCCATCATTATCCATTCTAGGTATTAAATGAATCATAAAATGCTGTGCTTTTTGTCCAGCTGCAAGCCCATTTTGTACAAGAATTGTAGTACCTTTTGATCCTAATGCTTTTAATCCAATATTGCATAACCTTTTAGAAACAAGAAATAAATGCTCAATTATCTCCATTGGAACTTGAGGCATTATAGCATAATGTTCTTTTGGCATTAGTAAAATATGACCTGGATTTGCCGGATTTATATCAAGAATACCTATTATTTTATCATCTTCATAAATTTTTTTTGATTGAATTTTTCCTTGTATTATTTGGCAAAATATACATCTACTTTTTTGGAACTCAAGAAGCTCTTCTGGAGACATCTTTTTTACTCTTTCCATTAATTCTTCTTGTGTTTCTTCAGCCATAATCTTATTTCAATTATTATAATATATAAATCTTTAGAAGTTTTTTGTTTTAAGCTTTTATTTTTTTATAATGGTAAAATTGGCTTAAATTATCTTATTTAAATTTATCGCTAGGTTTAAAAGCTTTTTTTAGTAAATTTATTCTATTGAGTTGGTTGTAATTTAGTCATAATATACTATAGTCTAAAATATATATACTACAACAATCTTATTTAAATACCAGTATACAAATTAATATAGAAATATAAGAAATATGTTTTAAGTCTTTGGCGAGACTCAACATCAAATAAAGTTTACTTGATAAACGTTGGCGCGTTTACCGAACGAATTTTGGCGAATTCTGTAGTGTGATAGGTAGCACTAAATTAAATAGATTGTGGTATTTTAAGCTATAGCTTGAAGTATCTATATTAAACTCCACTGTATTAATTATCCAGTAGGGGGGCAAAACAAAAAGGGGTGTAAGGAAATGGATTTTATTGTGCAAAATGCTGTAAAAAGCGAACAAAAAGATAAATTCGCAGATTTGGAAACGGGCCAAGCGAATATAAAAGTAATTGGATGTGGTGGAGCTGGAAATAATATGGTTTCCTGGCTTTATAAAAAAGGTATTAAGGGTGCTGAAATTATAGCATGTAATACTGATCAACAACATCTTAATATAACAGATGCAGACAAAAAGTTCTTAATGGGAAAAGATGTAACACGTGGACTTGGATGTGGTGGTTTCCCTGAAAAAGGCGCAGAAGCAGCTCAAGAATCAATGTCTGAGATCAAAGACTCATTAAAACAAGCAGATATGGTATTTGTATGTGCAGGTATGGGTGGTGGAACAGGAACAGGTTCAGCACCAGTAGTTGCTAGTGTTGCAAAAGATACAGGAGCAATTGTAATTGGAACTGTAACAATGCCTTTCAAGATTGAAAGAGCAAGAGTTGATAAAGCAGAATTTGGGTTGCAACAACTAAGACAAGTATCTGACACTGTTATCGTTATTGATAATAATAGACTAGTACAAATAGCAGGAAATCTTCCTATTCAACAAGCATTTGCTGTAGCAAATGAATTAGTATCAACAATGATCAAGGGAATAGTTGAGACAATTGCAGTTCCTTCATTAGTTAACTTAGATTATGCTGACGTAAAAGCAATAATGACTAATGGTGGTGTAGCAGCAATAGGTGTTGGTTGTAGTGATACAAACAGCCGAGTTGATGAAGCAGTTAAAGGTGCTCTCAACAATCCTCTTCTTGACATTAGTTATGAAGGAGCAACTGGTGCATTAATACATATAGCCGGTGGACCAGATATGACTTTAGATGACATCAATAAAATTGGTGAACTTGTAACCGAAAGCCTTGATGAAGATGCTAATGTTATATGGGGAGCACGTGTAGCAGATGACATGAAAGGTAAAATTACAGTAATGACAATTATTACCGGTGTTCAGTCTCCTTGGATTCTTGGAAAAGTTGATTTTAAGCAGCAACGAAAAGAAGCAGTTGAAATCGGCGATGAACTTGGCATTGAAATAATTAATTAGATGATGGATGAAGGGCCATGGATTAATTTCCATGGTTCTATTTTTTTATTTATTGTTATTTACAAAAGTCAAAGAAAAACTCATGTTCACAACTTATGTGATATTCTTTGCCTTCATTGTGCGTACCACCCCCAAAATACTCCCATCTGAAGGCAAAAAACCTTTTGTGATGCCCAGTAATGGGCATTCTTTTTTTTTATTTTCTAATTTTTCTTGTATCCAATATTCAATCCCATTACTGGGTAAAAACTCTGTTTTGTTTCCAGTAATGGGCATTCTTTTTTTTTATTTTCTAATTTTTCTTGTATCCAATATTCAATCCCATTACTGGGTAAAAACTCTGTTTTGTTTCCAATAATAGGCATTCTTTTTTTTTAAATACTTATTTAATAAGAATATTCATAAAATTAAATCTACAGAAATATTTTAGAAATTTTATTTATTATCTTCTTTTCCTAATAATTTATCATTCATTTTTTGTGCTAATTCTTTTGTTTTATCTATAGCACCTTTAATCTTATAAGAAAATTCTCCTTTATACTGAGGAATATCTTTTACTCTATTACCTTGTCCACCAAATTGTCTAAAATACATAACATTTTCTAGTGTATATTTTGGAGGAGCAGGAGGATCTTCTGCAGGATAACCAAATGCAAGAACACATTGTGGTCTTATTCCTTTAGGAATAGTTAATGCTTGTATTATTTTGTCTTCTTCTAAATAACCAACCCATGATCCACCTATTCCTAATGCGTGTGCCATAAGTAACATATTTTCTGAAGCAGCTGAACAATTTTGTCCAGAATAAAGTCTTTCTCCTCTTATTCCATAAAATCTTTTTGCTTTATCAATATCTGCAACAACACAAATAAGAAAAGCTGCTTTTGCAATCCATAATTGGTTCCCACAATATTCTGCTATTTCTTCTTTTGCAGCTTTATCTTGTATGACTATAAATTTCCAATTTTGAATATTACCTGAACTAGGAGCAGATTTGCCTGCTTCAAGAATTTTACAAACGTCATCCCACGGAACTTCTATATCTTTAAATTTCTTAATACTTCTTCGTGTTTTTATACATTCATATACATCCATATTATGTTATTAAAAAATTGTATATATAAAAGTTGTGTTTTTATTCGTCATATTATTAATCATAAAGTTATATTTTCTATATTTATTTTTATTTACCGATAAATATTTCCATAAATATTTCTATAAATATTTCCATAAATTTATTAACAAATTTATCGATAAATATTTAAATGATGACTTTAATTATTCTCTTAATGCAAATACATGATGATAAAATTAGTAGTATTTTATCTAAATCTTCTGAGCCTTTAGAAACAAAAGAAATTGAACTTCAATTGTCTAATATTTCTCGAGTTAAAATATTATATCGATTGAATAATCTACGTGGTGAAGGTAGAATACATGGTAAACATATTGGATCAGGAAAAGGTACATGGATATGGTGGAAATGAAAAAAAATAAATTATTATTAATAACTGTATTGTTTTTACTAATTTTCTTAGTTCAATCAGTGTTTGCTTTGCCCTGTGATTCTGGTGATTTATCTGGAACATGTACATTAAGTTCTACTTATACTTTTACAGATGGAGAAGTTATTACAGGCAATGAATTAATTATAACTTCAACAGGAAGAATTCAAAATACAGTTAACATGCAATCTGTCGTTTTAGATTTTAATACTATAATTATTGAGAGTGGTGGATTTATCCGAGGAGGAAATGTTACAATAATTGCTGAGAACTTAAATGTTGAAGATGGAAGTTATATTTCTTCTAATAATTTAGGTTTTCCAACAGCACAAGGTCCTGGTTATCTTACTCACTATGCAGGCTCTTATGGTGGCTTATCTGGTGCTTTATCAAATCATAATTATATTTATGGTTCTAGTTTAGAACCTTCTGATTTTGGTAGTGGTGGTCTAGATGGTCCAGGTTCTGGTCATATTCGGATTATCTCAGAAAATTTTAATTTAGAAGGTTATATAAGTTCATCAACTACTTCAGGGTCAAATCGTAGGGGCTCAGGTGGTTCAATTTATGTAACAACTGATTATCTATCTGGTACTGGTTATTTTATTGCAACTTCTTCTGGTGCTGAACTTGGTGGTGGTGGTGGTCGTATAGCAGTCTACTACAATGAATCTACTTTTACTGGAATTGGTCAAAGTAGTGTTGCTGGTGGTTTAGGAAATAGTTTATCTAATCGTGGTCAAGCAGGAACTATGATTTTTGTTGATATTCCTAATAATAATGTTATTATGAAAGATGGTTTTAGATTTCAAGGTATGATTAGAAATGCTAATGAAACTCAAACCTCTAATAAACCATTTTGGAATTCTTCAAATCCTAATTATTGGAGTTTTAATAATTTAACTATTTGGAATAATACTTGGATTTATGCAAGAGACTTAGATTTAACCGTTAATATATATGGAAATAATGGTTTTTTAAATTTAAGTAATTCTTTTATATTTAATATAGAAAATCAAAATCTTCTAACTTTTACTGGAATTCATACAATCAATTTATTTAATAACTCTTATCTTCGTTCAGGAAATGTTAGTTTAATTTTAACAAATCTAACTATTGATAAAACAAGTTATATTTCTTCTAATAATTTAGGTTTTCCAACAGCACAAGGTCCTGGTTATCTTACTCACTATGCAGGCTCTT
>JBLKOM010000001.1:0-305438 GCA_047602755.1 Candidatus Woesearchaeota archaeon | reverse complement strand
ATGTGATTATGTATGTGATGATGCATTAGGTTGTGATTATGCACCTATTGAATGTTCATCAGATTTAGATTGTGGTTCAAGTGTTTCAAGTAATTCCTGCGTTGATGGTAATTATGTTACAACAACTTCAACTCCAACATGTTATAATCCTGGCACTATTGGTAGTTATTGTGAAGATGTTGTTAGTTCAGCAACTGAAATATGTGATTATATATGTGATGATGCATTAGGTTGTGATTATGCACCTATTGAATGTTCATCAGATTTAGATTGTGGTTTAAGTAGTTTAAGTTACTCATGTGTCGATGGTAATTATGTTACAACTGAAACTGTTCCAACTTGTTTTAATTCTGGAACAGTTTATAGTTTCTGTTTTGATATTGTTAGTTCAACAACTGAAATATGTGATTATGCATGCGATGATGCATTAGGTTGTGATTATGCACCTATTGAATGTTCATCAGATTTAGATTGTGGTTTAAGTAGTTTAAGTTACTCATGTGTTGATGGTAATTATGTTACAACTGAAACTGTTCCTACATGTTTTGCTGCAGGCACAATTGATAGTTATTGTGAAGATGTTTTTAGTTCAACAACTGAAATATGTGAATATAGTTGTGATGAAACTTTTGGTTGTATAGTTCCTGAATTAGAAGCTTCATTATCTTGCTTTGATAATTTAGTTGTAGGTAATGAACAAGTTTGTAGTGTTTTTGTTAATGCTTTTTATGGTATAGTTTCTGATGCTATGGTATCACTATATGCTCGGGAAATAGGTTCTTTTGGTGAACCAGTATTAATTGGTACATGTATTACTGATTTATTGTCAGGTGGATGTCAAGTTCAATGGGTTGAAGAAAATTTAGGTGAATCTGAAGTTTTTGCTTTAGTAACTAAAGATGGCCATATTGATGCTGATATAGGTCCTTTTAGCTATATGGTATACTCAGAGAGATATGAAATATTTAATTTAAAAGTTTTTAGTGATAATAATTATCTTAATGAAAGCTATGACTTTTTCCGAGGAGAAGATATGTATGTTAGTTTTAATACATGGGATTTAATCGAACAAGATTGGGCTATAGATTTAGTTAGTCTAGCAGTTTTAACTAGTCCTCCAGGAGGTATGGCATATCTTGATCCAGTTAGTCAAGTAGATGGTGAATATAGATTTAGATTAACTCCAATTCCTCCTACACATGAATTCTTAGGAGATAGTCAAGTGTTTACTTTTGTATTTAATTTTAGTGATGCATCAGGTGGTCAAGCAAATGTTAATCTTATTATTAGAAATAATATCCCAGTAGTATTTTCAATCCCTAATCAAGTTTTAGGAGTAGGTGAGTCTGTAACATTGGATTTAGATAATTATGGATATGATATTGAAGATGAACTTATCTGGGTTGCTAGTAATGTTGACGATTCAATATTAGAAGTAGTTGTTCAAGAAAATGAACTTTATATATTAGGTTTATCACAAGGTGAAAATCTTATTACTTTAACTGCATTTGATCTTAATAATGATTTTGCATCAACAACAGTTTTAGTAACAGTATTACCTATTGAATGTTCAACAAATTTAGATTGTGGTGTAAGTAGTTTAAGTTATTCATGTGTTGATGGTAATTATGTTACAACTGAGACAGTTCCTACATGTTTTGCTGCAGGTACAATTGATAGTTATTGTGAAGATGTTTTGATTCCAACAGTTGAAATATGTGATTATGCATGCGATGATGTATTAGGTTGTGATTATGCTCCTATTGAATGCTCAACAGATTTAGATTGTGGCGTTAGTATTATAGGATATAGTTGTGATAATAATATTTTTACAACAATACATGTTACTCCTGTGTGTGTTGATGCAGGTACAATTAATAGTTATTGCTCTGAAGATGTTAATATTGAAGGAGTTGCATGCAATTATATTTGTTCAGTTGATTTAGGTTGTGATTATGCTCCTATTGAATGCTCAACAGATTTAGATTGTGGTGTAAGTAGTTTAAGTTATTCATGTGTTGATGGTAATTATGTTACAACTGAAACAGTTCCTACATGTTTTGCTGCCGGCACAATTGATAGTTATTGTGAAGATGTTTTGATTCCAGCAGTTGAAATATGCGATTATGCATGCGATGATGCATTAGGTTGTGATTATGCACCTGTTCAATGTTCAACAGATTTAGATTGTGGTGTAAGTAGTTTAAGTTATTCATGTGTTGATGGTAATTATGTTACAACTGAGACAGTTCCTACATGTTTTGCTGCAGGTACAATTGATAGTTATTGTGAAGATGTTTTGATTCCAATAGTTGAAATATGTGATTATGCATGCGATGATGTATTAGGTTGTGATTATGCACCTATTGAATGTTCAACAGATTTAGATTGTGGTGTAAGTAGTTTAAGTTATTCATGTGTTGATGGTAATTATGTTACAACTGAGACAGTTCCTACATGTTACAATGCTGGAGTAATTGGTAGTTATTGTGTTGACTTAGTTGTGCCAACAACTGATATATGTGCATATACGTGTGATGATACTTTTGGTTGTGATAATATGCAAGCATTAAGTACTTATGCTGATCTTTTAATCGAAAATTTTGTATTTATAGATGGAGGAAAAATTGTAGGATTAGAAGATGCAGTGGTTCATAGTGGTGACGATTTTACATTAGGAATTACATTTAGGAATAGGGGAAATACAAGATTAGAGAACGTACGTATATTAGCCGCTATACCTGAGTTAGGTATTTCACGAAGAATTCATCGATTTGATGTAGAACCTGGTGAACGTGTATCAACTCATGTGGCTTTATGGGTTCCATATGATGTAGTTCCTGATGAATACATAGTTAGATTGATTGTATATGATAAAGATGTTAGAAGAGTGCAACATCGTTATGTTACAATCATATAATACTAGTAAGTAATACTATTTATTACTCACTTACAAATAGTAACAAAAACGAAAGATTTAAATACTAGAGGGGTATTCTCTCTCTAAAAACAGCCATATTGCTGTTCACGAGAATACTCGAATATAATAATCAAAATAAAATTGGGGGTTACGCAAAATGAAGGGTAAGACATTAGCAATTGTCGCATTGATGCTTTGTGCATTCCTTGCATCTGCTTTTGCAGTTAATTTAGGGAGTGTAATAGATGTTACAACAAAGATAGATGGCGATGATGTTAGTCCAAATGAAGTTATTAGAAAAAACTTCGTAAGAGGAGATACAGTTGATATAAGATTAAACCTTGTATCTGAAATAGAGTTAAAGAATGTTGAAATAACAGCAATGATATCAGGATTTGAGTTCAACAGATTTGAACCTATGTCCATGACATCTGATATATTTGATATGGAACCAAATGTTTCTTATACAAAAAGATTAAATATCAGAATTCCAGTTGATGTCGAAAGAGACGATTATAAATTAAGAATTTTAATCTCAGACAGATTCGGTCAAAGTGTTGTTTATGATTACAATTTACTTTTGAATGCACCTAGACGTGGTTTCCAAATTGAAGATATTATCTTTAGTCCAGGAACTGTTGTTGAAGCAGGAAGAGCATTATTAACAACTGCTAGAATCGAAAATAAGGGTCAACATGATGAAAGAAGTGTTAAAGTTTCTGTTGCAATTCCAGAATTAGGAATTAGCGCTGCTGATTTCATTGATAGAGTAAGATCTGCAGATTCTGAGACTAGTGAAGAAATGTACATGAGAATACCTGTTTGTGCTCAACCAGGCGATTATTATGCTATCGTTGAAGTTCGTTATAATGGACTTAGAGAAGCTATTTATGAGAAATTTGTTATCACAGTAGTTGAATCAGATGCTTGTGTAATCGGTTCAGATGCTGATGCTGATGAAGTTCAAACTACAATAGCATTAGGAGCAACATCTCAAGATTTAGTTCCTGGAGAAGCAGGTGCATTATATCCATTAACAATTACTAATAATGGAAAATCAGCAGTTGCTTATACTGTATCAGTAGAAGGAACAAATGATTTTGCGACTGTACAAATAAATCCTGTAAGTACTTTTATACTAAATGGTGGTCAAAGCCAAGCTGTATTCTTGTATTTACAACCTGTAGCTGATGCTGTTGAAGGCCAACATGTATTCACTGTGACAGTTAAATCAGGTAATGAAGTTTTACAACAAATTCCATTAACTGCAGTTGTAGCTAAAGGAGATGACAAACAAACTGGTGCTGGCGTAAACCTCAGAGATGCACTAGAAGTTGGTTTAATAATCCTTGTTGTGCTATTAATTATCTTAGCAGTAGTTGTAGGAATTAAAAAACTTAAACAGGATGAAGAAAAAGAAGACGATGATGATGTAGAAGGTAAAACTTACTACTAATTTTTTCTTTTTTTCCTTTTTTTTTCTATTTTTCTATTCTCTTTTAATTGTTCTTTATTATTGATTTAATATATTGGTTTATTTCTTATTTTAGAATATGCAAATCTTTATATATATAATAGCTATTTTAAAGTAGTAAATTATTTAAATATTGGTAAATATGTATTTAGATATAGTTATACATAATTTGTATAGAATCATTATATAGGTATTATTAAAATGGGGGAATATAAGCATATTATATTAAAGATTTTCTTAATTGTTTTTGTTATATTATCTTTAGTAGGTGTTATTGCTGCAACTGAAGATTTTCAGTATATTGCTTCATCACAATATAATATTTGTGCATGTTCTGGTTTTGTTATTCCAGGAGAAATACAAAACATAGGAGATGTAGTTTCATTTTATAATGTTTTTTATGAGGGTTCTGCAAAAGATTGGGCTATTAGTGTACCTGCTTCTTTTTATCTTAACCCTTCAGATTCTAATTTAGTATCTAACTTTATTAATGTTCCATGTGGGATATCTGGACAATATTTCCTAAATACAGTTATCCGAACCTCTTTTGGTTTAAGTAAGATGCATGTAATTGAATTAAATGTTCAAAAATGTCAAGCAGTTGAGATTTCTTACGTTTCAGAATCATCTTATGATGTTTGTATAGGGGATAGTTTATTATATGGATTTAAACTTGATAATAAAGCTGATTTTTGGGAGCAAGTTAATGTTAAAGTTGATAATATGAATGAATTATTTATTTTTAATCTTCCTTATTATGTTTTATCTCCAGGTGAATCTGTTGTTTCTTATTTATCAATTTCAAATTTGGAAAATATAGGTACATTTAATACTAATATTGTGTTCACTGCAACAAGATCTGGTTTTAGATCTGAAGTTCCAATCTCATATTCAGTTTTTGATTGTGATGAAACTATTATTCCTGTTGTTGATGATTCTTTAATTTTTGGCGATATATCTTTGGAAATTTTACTTTTAATTTCTATAGTATTAATTATATTATTGATACTACTTGTTTTGATTGTTTTGATTTTTAAAGCAATTAAAAAGAAGCAAAGTACTACATTTGTAAATAATTGGCGTTATGTGTCTGAAGATGAAGTAGTGAGTTTAGAAAAATCTAGAAAACCTATTAAAACAGAAAAAACAGTAAAAAAAGATGCAAAAAAAATAACTTCTAAATCTGTATCAATTGAATCTAAATCAAAAAAATCAATAAAAAAATTAACAGAAGATCAAAAGAAGAATTTAAAAAAAAGTTTATTATGGGTTAGTATTATTGTTTTTGGTTTATTATTACTTGGTTTGTTTGTATGGGGTGCTATACTTGCTTCTCCTTATGTAGCTAGTTTATTTGATAGTAAAGAAATTGATACTGATTTTTTAGATGATGGAATAGATGATATTGATGATGATTTGGAAGAGATAGATGATGTTGATGATATTGATGAGGAAGAAGAGGATATTACCGATGAAATAGATGATAGTTTAGATATATCTGATCGAGTCGATGTCCAATCATCTTATCCATTTATTGGTTTTTTTACAAATTATAGTACATCATGTTTAATATTGATTATTGCATTTTTATTTTTATTTATTGGTTCATTGTTCTTATTTAGAATACGTGAAAAAAATAAATGGTCATCTGTTAAAAGAAATTTAGTTAAACTAATTAAATACTCTATTCCTTTATTATTATTTATTTTTTTAGTTATGACTTTTGTTTTTTGTGTAATGGCTAATTTATCCTATGATTGGCCTGGTTCATGTTCTATTGTAACCATAGGTAATCAAACTTTTACTTCACAAGATTTTTATGATGGAATTGAATTAAATGTTACTGAATTAATAGAAGATGAGACTGTTTTATTGAAAAAGGAATCATTAAATGATTGTTTTTGTAATACATTATTTGGGTTTAGTGGTATATGGTGTTTAGTTTTGTTAATATTTTTGGTTTTATTCATATTATTAATTATGTGGTTGGTTGTTTTTATACCGATCTGGTTTTATAATTTTAGGAATAAAAAAGCTTTATCTAAAAATAAATCTTCTGATAAAATATCAAAACAAAAATCAGTTAAAAAGAAATCTAAAAAGAAAAAAGCTCTATATGTTAAAAAAGATTCTAATATGCTAAACATTTGGAGAGATGTTGTTTTATTATTAATACTGTTATTATTGCTTATTGGGATTGGTGCATATTTTTATACAATATATAACATTGAAAAGGAAGAATCTTTTATTAAGTTAAATGATTTAGATAACTTTATTCACAATGCTAGTTCTAATCTAATATGTAATTCAACTTTTATTCATAATGGTACTGTTATAACACTTCCTGAAACACAATTTATTGAGATAGGTGATGATAGATATTTATTAGAATATTCATGGTATTTAGAACAAAATGATACTTTTATTTTGATTCATGAAAACCAAAGATCAAATAGGTTATTATCTTATGAAATCTCTCCAGGTGATAATTGGTTATGTGAGGTTAATTTTATCCTTGATGAGTTTGTGTATAAAGTTAATAGTACAGTTTATTCAATTGTAGGTTATGATGAGATAGAATTAGAGGATATTGATGAAATAGATGATGCTTATGAAGATGAAGAGGATTATATTGAAGAAGAGATTATTGAATTAGATGCTGTTGATATGCTATTGCAGTATATCTATGATAATGATCTTGAAAGATCTTTTCATTATTTAATTGTACATTCAGGCTCTAAAATTATTGATTTAACTGATAATTTTTATGATCCTGATGGTGATCCATTGTTTTTTACTTCAGAAATTAATTCTTCAGATGTAAATATTGAGATATGGAAAGGAAGAGCAACTATTACTCCAGCTTCTGGTTTTAGAGGTATTGTAGCTGCTAATTTTACTGCACAAGATCCTTATGGTGAGATGGTTACTGCTAGTATGACAATAGTAGTGACTAATGAGTCTGTATGGAAAGATAGTTATAATTATTATATCATTGCTATATTGTTAATTTTATTCTTAATAATTTTATTAATATTTTTTAATAATAGAAAGAAACCAGAAGTGTTAGTAATTCCTGATAATGAAGAATCTGATGATAAAGAGATTAGTGATACTAAAAATAAGGATGGTTTTTTTAAGAATTTCTAAAAACATTTAAAAAAGAACTTTGAGTTCTATTAATTAAGGGGACGTAGTATAAGCTGGTTAGTATAGTCGGCTCCAGACCGTCGGATCCGGGTTCAAATCCTGGCGTCCCCATTTTTAGCTTCTAACGATGTTGTTGTTTAATTAATTAGGATTTGAACATGCACTCACTATCGTTCGGCAGTTTGTTTGTCTTCTTAAAAACAATTCTGGCGTCTCCATTTTTAGCTTCTAACGATTTTGTTGTTTAATTAATTAGGATTTGAACATGCACTCACTATCGTTCGGCAGTTTGTTCGTCTTCTTAAAAACAATTCTGGCGTCCCTATTATATATTTCTGTTTTTAAAAATCTTTAAATAGGAGTCAGAAACGTTTATTTTATGTTATATAAAATTATAAATTCTCGAACAACACATCTTGTTGATAAATTACGTGATACTGATACTAAATCTCATAGTTTTAGAGAGATTGTAAAACAATTAGGTTCTATATTAGCTTATGAAGCAAGTAAGAATATGCCTTTATCTGAGAAAACGATTCCTCATTGGCAAGGAGAATATAATGCAAAATATATCCCTCAAGATAATATTGGTGTTTTTCCAGTTTTACGTGCTGGTTTAGGTATGATTGAAGGTGTTATGGAACATTTTCCAGATTCTTCTATTTACCATCTTGGGATGTATAGAAATGAGGAAGATGCTCAGCCTGTTTGGTATAAAAAGCCAGCTACTGTTGATTGTTCTGTAGCTATTATACCTGATCCAATGCTTGCTACAGGTGGAAGTGCTTTAGAAAGTATTAAATTAATTCAAGAGTATGGTTGTTCAAAAATAAATTTATTATCAATTATAGCGGCTCCAGAGGGTATTGATAGGTTAGTTAAAGAAGTTCCTGATGTTGATATTTATGTTGCAGCAATTGATAGTCATCTTAATGATACATTCTTTATAATTCCTGGTTTAGGTGATGCTGGAGATCGAATGTTTAACACTTAATTAGTTTTGTGTTTATTCTTTTTTTAAAATTTTGATAAACTTTTCATATGGCATATTTGTTTTTATTCCTTGCTCTGCGAAATGAGTTCTTGTAACTTTATATTTTTGTTTTTTTATTTCATTTATTATTTCATTTATTTTTTTTGTTTGACTTATCTTTTCTTTTTTGCATATTGAGGGAATTTCATAGAAGCCAAGAATGTCTAGTTCTTGTTTTAATGTTTTTGTAAATGTATCATTTAGTTTAATATTAGTTGTTAGCTTTTTATCTTTTAGCTGTCCAATCCATAATGGTCCAGACTTTTTATAGTATTCATGTTTTTTTAATATTTTATCACATTCTGATTTTCCTTTTATACATTTAAAAAAAATTCTCATGTAATGATCTTTGCTATAACTAAATATTGGGATTAGAGCTTTCTCAAATTGTACTCCTATCAGTTGGCATTTTCTTATTAAGATTCTTAATCCTATTTCATGCATCTCTTCATTATGTAATGGTTTTGCCCAATATTTACGTTTACAAGCATTTTCATATGTTCCGCATAGCGCTGATGTGTCTGTTGCTGTCACAGCTAATATTGAATCTCTTTTTAGATGCATTATTGAATTATTAAGAAATGGCGTTGGTGAACCAAATGGATCAATATCAATATAATCAAATGCTTTTGATTGTGTAAAGAATAAATTAGCGTCTAAATTGTAAATTTTGTATTTTGTTTTTATTTTATTATTTTTTAGATTTTTTTTAATTACTGTTATTGCGTCTTTATCATAATCATTAATATTTATTTGTTTTATTATTTCTTTATTTAATTCTTTAAAGAATCTTACTGCTCTTACTCCAGTGCCTGCAAGAGGAAGTGCTATATCCATTTCTTTTTTGCTTAGAATATTTAAAATTTCAATAGAAATAGTTCTATTGTACTCCATTATTGGATTATAGAACACAGGGAGATCTTTGCTTATTTTTTTTTCTAAAGGTGCATTTATTATTGCTTTTCCCTCAAATATTTTTTGGAACATAAATAGAAAATATAAGAATAAATTAAAAAGGTTATTAAAATTGGACTAATTTGTAGATATTATTTTGTTGCTAGTTTATTGAATAATTATAGGTCTATGCCTTATACTTCTTCTACCATCGTCGCTATATGCATAAATTCTTACCCAATATTCTCCTGGTTCAAGATTATGTTGTGAATGTGCTATTTTTGATGTTGATTTCCCTGGATCAACATGTGTTCCAGATGATACTCCTCTTGTTCCAAAGTCATCTAATACTATGAATCTTAGTCTTGTATTATGCATAGTATTTTCTGAGTTTCTATTATGGATATTTGCATGTAGTATAATTTCTTCAGATATAAAGTCATTATCTTCCAGGAATCTTATACTGCCAAATAGACTGAATACAATTAATACGCTTAGGAAAATACCATATGTTTTCATTTTAATACCCCAATTTGTATCATTTGAATTCTATTGATATTATATAAATATTATGAATCTCGACTATAATTAGAATGATAGTTGTTGTCCCAATTTAATGTCAAATTTAGTTATGCTATTTTTTTGTAATTCAATTACATATCTTGCTTTATTTTTTGGATGATAATATGTGAACGGTTTGAAGTTTTTTTTAATTTCTATAACTTTTTTATTTTTGTCGAGATAAATTACATCAATTGTTGTAAAAACAAACCACATATGCAATGGGACATAGGTTTCTTTTTTAAATATAAAGATCAATGGTTCTTTAACTTTATTCTTAAACATTAAACCTAACGCTTTTCCAAAAATATTGTTAATATGTTTAGGATTTTTTGAAATTACTTTTTTTTTTACTTTAAGCACTTATACCACTTCCACTAATGGTTTTATTCTTGCGGTATTATTTGTTATTTGAATGTAATCTTTTCTTTTTAATTCTTCAATGTATCTGTAGAAAGTTGCTTTTGAACAATAATTATACTGATCAACAACAATATCTTTTATTTCAGGAATAGATAATTGCTTAAGTTTTATAGTCTCAAGAATTTTATTTTTTATTAATCTTTTTTTATTTCTTTTGTAAGTTGTTATTATTTCTTTTTTCAATGGGTCTTTTTCTTTCATAAGTTGTTTTAATTTTTGATTTTCTTTTTGCAATTGTAAAATCATTTGTTGTTGCATTGCCATATTTTGAGAAATAGAACTCAACGTAGTCTCTAGCAACCTCTTTATTTCTTGTAATTCCCCCATATCAAATATATCTGAAAATTATTTCTTTAAATAGTTTTTTATTTTTTGAGATATGTCTCAGACACTATTGATACTTTATTGAGACTTTTAATTTCTTGTTTTGAATATATCTAATTAACACCCCTTCATTTCCTATGGAAATTTATGAGACTCTAATGAGACGTTAATGATACTTTTATAGCTAAATAGTGGTTAAATAACTTATTTTCCAAAAAATAAAGCTTTAAAATGCTAAAAATGTTTTAAAAATTAATATATAGCTAAATAATGCATAAAAAAATATTATATTCTTTTTTTAACTTTATAATTGTTTTAAATTTTCTTAACTTTTAATAAAATAATTTAAAATCTTTTTAAATATTTTTGTGATAATTTAGTAATATAATTATATTCTTAATTCTTTATTTCACACAATTATTTTAATTATATTTATATTTAAATAAAATATTTTAAAAAGATGAACGAGATTGTTAAAAATTAAATTATGTGTCTATAAAGGTTTTTATAATGAAAAAAGCATTAATTACAGGTGTTACGGGTCAAGATGGAAGTTATTTAGCTGAATTGCTTCTTGAGAAAGGTTATGAAGTTTATGGTATTGTTAGACGAACGTCAACTTTTAATAGAGTTAGAATTGAGCATATTCATAATAACCCAAATTTTAAGCTTTTATACGGTGATTTGGCAGATTCTACATCAATTAATAATATTTTAAGAGAAGTCATTCCTGATGAAGTTTATAATCTTGCAGCACAAAGTCATGTACGAATAAGTTTTGATATCCCAGAATATACTGCTGATGTTGATGGAGTAGGTGTAGTTAGGTTTCTTGAAGCAATAAGAAAACTTCAGGATCAAACAGGTAAGAAAATTAAGTTTTATCAAGCATCTACATCAGAACTGTATGGTAAAGTTGTAGAGATACCTCAGTCAGAAAATACTCCTTTTTATCCACGAAGTCCTTATGGTGTTGCTAAACTTTATGCATTTTGGATATGCAAAAATTATCGCGAAAGTTATAATATGTTTGTGTGTAATGGAATTTTATTTAATCATGAGTCACCAAGAAGAGGAGAAAATTTTGTTACTAAGAAAATAACACAAGAAGTTGTTAAAATTAAAAAAGGTCTATCAAAATCTTTTTCACTAGGTAATATTGATGCAAAACGTGATTGGGGTCATGCAAAAGATTATGTTAAAGGGATGTGGTTAATAATGCAACAGGAAAAACCTGATGATTTTGTATTAGCAACAGGCGTTACAACTACTGTAAGAGAGTTTTTAGAGATGGCTTTTTCTGAAGTAGGTCTTGAAGTTGAGAGTAATGGAAAGAATGGAGTTGAAGAGACTTATATTCGTAAAGATACTGGAGAAATAGTTTTAACAATTGATCCTAAATTTTATAGGCCAGCAGAAGTTGATTTATTATTAGGTGATCCTTCAAAAGCAAAAAAGGAATTAGGATGGCAACCTGAATATGATTTAAAGCTATTGGTTAAGGACATGATTGAGTATGATTTGAATAATATAAAATGAAAGCATTAATTACAGGTGGTAAAGGTTTTGTAGGTCCTTATCTTAAACGTGAGTTAGAAAATAATGGATATTCTGTTGTTGTTAGTGATTTAAAAGATAGTGATTATGATTGTGATATAACTAATAAAGAAAAGGTTTTTTCTATGATTTCTAGTATTAAACCAGATTATGTATTTCATCTTGCTGGTTTTAGTTCTGTTTCTAAAAGTTTTGAAAATCCTTCTTTATGTTTTAAAATTAATATTGATGGCACTAAAAATTTATTAGAGGCTTGTTTAGATGTTAAAAAAGTATTAATAGTTTCTTCTGCTGAAGTTTATGGTAAGCCAGAATATGTACCAATAGATGAGAAGCATCCTTTAAATCCCGTATCCCCATATGGTAAATCTAGGGTTGAACAAGAAAAAATTGCTTTGAATTTTTCTAATGTTGTTATTTCTCGCTCATTTAATCATACTGGTGAAGGACAACCTTCAACTTTTGTTATTCCATCTTTTAAAAATCAAATTAATGAAGCTAAAAATGGTGATACAATTTATGTTGGTAATTTAGAAGTTATCAGAGATTTTTCAGATGTTAAAGATGTTGTGCATGCCTATAGAATTTTACTTGAGAAAGGTGTTTTAGGTGAAATTTATAATGTTGGTTCAGGCGTTGGTGTTAAGCTTAAAGATATTTTAAATAAATTGATTTTAGAGAGTGGTAAGGATTTAAAAGTAGAAGTAGATTCTAATAAATATCGAAAGGCTGATATTGTTGAGTTAGTAGCAAATGTTTCAAAAATAAATGAATTGGGAATAAAAATCCATTCTTTTAATCTATCTTCCTATTGAAAAATAGCTAATGCCTTCTTCTTTTGCTGAAATAGAGTCATAAATATTTCTTCCATCAAATATTATTGGTGATTTTAATCTTGATTTTATATCTTTAAATTCAATGCTTCTAAATTCATCCCATTCAGTTAGTACTATTAAAGCATCTGCATCTTTTAAGGTATCTAATGGTTTTTTGCAATATTGGATGTCTTTTAGCATTTTTTTAGCATTTTCTTCAGCTACAGGGTCAAATGCTTTAATTTTAGCACCTTTTTTCTTTAATTCATTAATTATATCGATGGAAGGTGCTTGTCTCATATCATCTGTTTTTGGTTTAAATGCTAATCCCCAAATTGCAATAGTTTTTCCTTTTACATTTATTGTTTTTAATATCTTATTAACAAATAATTTACGTTGATTGTTATTTAATTGATCAACACTTTTTAGAATTGATGAATCACATTTATTATCGTCTAATGTTTTAATCATTGCTTTAACATCTTTAGGAAAACAACTTCCACCATATCCAATTCCAGCATGGAGGAATCTTGGTCCAATTCTTGTATCAAGACCCATGCCTTTTGAAACCATAGTTATATCTGCACCTTGTTTTTCGCATAATTGTGATAACATATTTGCAAAGCTAATTCGTGTTGCAAGCATTGCATTAGATGCATATTTAATTATTTCAGAACTTTTAATGTCAGTAAATAAAATTGGTTTTCCAGTTCTTTCAATTCCACGATATATTTTTTTCATTACTTCTTTTGCTTTTTCTGTATCTGTTCCTATAACTATTCTATCAGGTGTGAAGAAATCTTTAACTGCAGAACCTTCTCTTAAAAATTCAGGATTAGATGCTACATCAAAATCAATTTTTGTATTTTTTTCGACTGTTTTTCTTACAATTTCGGAAGTTCCAACAGGTACTGTACTTTTTGTGACAATTACTTTGTAATCATTTAAATTTTTCCCAATATCTTTTGAAACTTGGATTACATATTTTAAATCAGCACTACCATCTTCATCTTGAGGAGTACCTACAGCTATAAAAACAGCTTCTGTTTCTTTTATTTTTGAGATACTTGTTGAGAAATCTAATCTTCCTTCCTTGATATTTCTATCGACTAATTCTTTTAATCCAACTTCATATATAGGGATAATTCCTTTTTTTAGGTTTTCTATCTTTTTTTTGTCGATGTCTATACAAATAACTTCATGGCCTAAATCAGCAAGTCCTGTTCCTGTTACAAGTCCTACATATCCTGTTCCTATTATTGATATTTTCATTTTATTCCTCCAGATATCTCTTTAATGCATCTTTCCAGTCTGGTAATTTTGATGTTTTATTATTTCTTAATATACTATATTTTGGTCTTTTAGTTTTTCTTTGAAATTCATCAGATGTACAAGGTATAACTTTACAATTTGAATTTGTTAATTTTATTATTTCTTTTGCAAATTCATACCACGTGCATGGATTCGAATTAGTTAAGTGATAAATACCATAATTTTTATTATCATTTATTAATTTAATTATTGCATTTGCTAAATCTATGGTATATGTAGGACATCCATGTTGATCATTTACTACTTTTATTTCTTGGTTTTTGGTGGTTAAGTTTTTTATTGTTTTAACAAAATTTTTACCATTTTTTCCAAATAGCCATGATGTTCTTATTATATAATATTTTTTTAAATTTTGTTTTATATAATCTTCTGCTTTTTTTTTGCTTAATCCATAATAATTTATAGGATTTGTTTGTTCATCTTCAGTATATTCTTGTTTTTCTCCATTAAATACATAATCTGTGCTTATTGTTATTAAGGGAATCTTTAATTGTTTTGATTTATCTGCTAAGTTTTTTGTGCCTAATACATTTATTTTATCACAGTCTTCATTATTTGATTCAGCACCATCTACATCTGTATATGCTGCACAATTAATTATATGTGAGAATGAATTGTTTATTTTTTCATTTATTTGGTCTTTGTTTGTAATATCTAAATCATTTTTATTAAATGCTTGAAATTCGATGTTATTATTTCTTAATGCTGCACATACATCATGACCTAGCATTCCATTACTTCCTATTACTAAGATTTTCATTTTTTTGTAACATTACTTATTACTTTTTTCTTTAAAGGTCTCCACCAATTTTCATTTTTTATGTACCATTGTACTGTTTCTTTTAGTCCTTGTTTGAATGAGTGTTTAGGTGACCATCCTAATTCTTTTTTAATTTTTGAGAAATCAATAGCATATCTAAAATCATGTCCTTTTCTGTCTTCAACATATTCAATTAAATCTTCTCCTTTATGGAATAATCTTAGTATATTTTTTGTAATTTCTATATTTGTTTTTTCTGCGTCCCCACCTATACAATAAGTTTCACCTATTTTTCCTTTATGTAGTATTAAATCAATAGCTTCATTGTGATCATGAACATGGACCCAGTCTCTTACATTTAATCCTTTTCCATAGACTGGAACTTTTTTGTTGTCAATTAAATTTGTTACAAATAATGGAATTAGTTTTTCTGGAAATTGATATGGTCCATAATTATTTGAACAATTTGAAATCGTTATTGGTAATCCATATGTATTATAATATGCTTTTACTAAATGATCACTTGCTGCCTTTGATGCTGAATATGGTGAATGTGGATTATAGGGGGTATTTTCATTAAATTTACCTGTTTTTCCTAATGCACCAAAAACTTCGTCAGTGGATATATGATGAAAACGTTTATTTCCGTTTCTTCTTGCTGCTTCTAATAAAATATGTGTTCCATTGATATTTGTTTTTATGAATTCATCAGCATGTAAAATACTTCTATCAACATGACTTTCTGCTGCGAAATGTACAATTGTATCAACTTTTTTAACTAATTTATTAACTAGTTTTTTGTCACAGATATCTCCCTTTACAAATTTATAGTTTGGATTTTTTTCTATTTCTTTAAGATTGTTTTTATTTCCAGAATATGTTAATTTATCTAAATTGATTATATGATATTTAGGGTATTTCTTTAGAATTTGTAATATGAAATTACTGCCAATAAATCCGCAACCCCCTGTTACAAGTATTTTCACTTTTCAATTACCTCTTTTAATGTAGGTGCATTTTTATCTTTTTCTGATAGAATTGGGTTTTTAATTGGCCAATCTATATTTAGTTCTTTATCATTCCAGAGGATACTTACATCATGTTCTTTTGAGTATTCTTCTGTGCATTTATATTGAACTTCAGTGTTGTCTTTTAGTGTAAGATATCCATGAGCAAATCCTGGTGGAATCCAAAGGATATATTTGTTTTCTTCTGATAAAATTGCTGCTACATGTTTTTTATATGTAGGTGACTCTTTTCTTATGTCTACTGCAACGTCAAAAATAGAACCTTTTGTGCATCTTATTAATTTTCCTTGTTTTTTGGGTAATTTTTGAAAATGTAATCCTCTTAAAACATTTTTATTTGATTTTGAATGATTATCTTGCTTAAATTCTACCTTTATGGGAAATTCTGACTTTCTATATGTTTCTAGAAAGAAACCTCTTTTATCTTCAAAAATACTTGGTTCTATCAGAAGAACTTCAGGAATTTTTTGTTTTGTAACTTTGAACTGCATTTAATATTTTATGTAGAATTAGTTTATATAATTATTTGTTGGAAAGTTTAGTTATTTGTTTCTTAAGAATGTTATGTATATTTTTTTAATATATGTAGTAGGTAGTAATCTTATTAATATTCTTGCAAAAATATTTATTGATAATTCGAATATATTTATGAAATTATTTTTGTACATTTCTTTTTTTAGTCTTATTTCATTTCTGAGGTATTTAATTCCTTTTCTTTTTTGATGCATATTATTAGTTCGTGCATATACTAATGGTTCTTGTAAGTTTGCTGTTATTGCACCTTTTTTTATTGTTCTATACCATAAATAATAGTCTTCTAAAAATGGAAATTTATTATTATAGTTTCCTGCCTTTTTTATGATTTCTTTATTAAAAATAACAGTCATATGATTAAATGGTGACCTGTATTTGCAGAATTCTATTATTTTTTTGTGATTTTTTGGAACTTTTCTTATAAATTTTAGATCATTGGGTATATTGTCAAATTCTTTTATTGATGTTCCAAGAATGTCTATTTTTTTGTTCTTTTCTAGAAAATTAATTTGTTTTTGGAATCGGTTTTTATGGCATATATCATCACTATCCATTCTTGCGATATAGTTATATTTGCATTTTTCTAATCCATTTCTTAATGAAATTCCAAGACCTTGATTTTTTTTTAATTTATGTATTGTTAGGTGTTTTTTCCATTTATTTATTACATTATATAACTCACTAGTTAATATTCCATCCTCAACTAAAACGATTTGAGTTGGTTTCAATGTTTGGTTTTTTATTACACTATTTAAACAAAGATCTAAATACTCTGGTTTCTCTTTATTATATACTGAGATTAATACTGAAAACTTCATCTTTGTGTTATTTCTCTTATTTTATATTTCATTCCAACAGGTATTATTAATAAGAATAAAGGCTTTATAATATGTATTACATTATGTTTTGGATAGTTATATTTTTTAATTGCATTTATTCTTAATTTTATAGAGTTCCATCTTTGTTTTTTTTCTTTTTTATATGATAATCCTTTTTTTCTAATTAGGCATGTGGTAAGTATTTCAGGTATATTTTTTACTTTGTATTTTTTTATGCATTTTATAACTAATTCATAATCTTCATTGTATTTGAATTTATCAGTGTAAGACCCTATTTCTTCAATTACTTCCTTTTTTATCATTAATGTGGGGTGTGTAATTAGATTATGTCTTAAAATCTCTTTTTTTATTTTAGAATAATTTGTTGGTGGTCTTAATGTTATTATTTCTTTATTCTTTTCGTCAATAAAATTACACCATGTACCTATTATTCCTAAGTTTTTATCTTTTTTAAATTCATTGATTTGTTTTTCTAATCTTTTTTTATTTGATATGTCTCCTGCATCTATTCTTGCAATATATTCTCCTTTTGAATGTTTAATTCCTTTATTTAATGAGTAAACAATTCCTTTATTCTTTTTGTTTTTTAGTATTCTTATTTTCTTATTTTTTGGTATATTTTTAATAGTATTGTCATTAGATCCGTCATCTATAATTATTATTTCATAATTCTTATATGATTGTTTTAGAATAGAATTTATAGTTCTTTGAATATAATTTTCTTCGTTAAAAACAGGGATTATTATTGATATCATAATGAATTTATGTTTCTTAGTTTTTTCTTTACCTTTTCTTCACTATCTGTTACAATTTTTACACCATCACCTAACCATATTGGGAGTGATTTCAAGTCTCTTATTAGTCTTCTTAGTCCGTCTGGTCCTAAACTTGCTGCTTGATCAGTCCCCCACATTGCTCTGTCTAGTGTTATATGTCTTTCAATCACTTTTGCTCCTAATGTTGCTGCAACAATTGATGCTGAGAATCCAACTTCATGTCCACTATATCCTATGATAATATTAGGATATTTTTCTTTTAGTATTGATATATAATTTAAATTTAATTCTTCTTCTTTAGCTGGATATGCTGAATTACAATGTAATAATATTAAATTTTCTTCTCCTAATAACTTTATTGCTTTTTCAATCTCAATTTCTGTACTCATGCCTGTTGATAACATTATTGGTTTTTTTAGTTCTTTAATTTTTGTTAAAAGCTCTTTATTAGTTAACATAGCTGATGGTAATTTATAAAAAGGAACATCATATTGTTCTAGGAATTCTACGCTTGGTATATCCCAAGGTGATGCAGTCCATATTATGTTTCTTTCTTTGCAATATTTATCTATTTCATCATACTCTTCTTTTTCAAATTCAATTCTTTTTTTATATTCAAAATAAGTCATTTGTCCCCATGGCGTTTCTTTTAAAATATTTTTTTGCTCTTCTGGGACACATAATTCCGGTGTTCTTTTTTGAAATTTTACGCAATCAGCTTCACATAGATATGCTAAATCAATCATTTTTTTTGCAATTTCTAAAGAGCCATTATGATTAATGCCTATTTCCGCTATGAAAAAAATTGGTGATTTATCAGATATTATTTTATTATTTAGTTTTATTTCTTTCATTTTTTATTCCTCTCTAACTTTTTTTTTAGTTTTGATAATGGTTTAATAATCTTATTCCCTAATTTATAACTTTCTGAATTTAGAATAGAATTAATATATTTATTTTGTATATTTATTTTATTATTTAAAATTTTATTTTCTCTTGTTAATTTTTCTTTTTCTTTTTTATTTATATTTATTAGTTCTTCTTTTTCTTTTTTATTTTTATTTATTAACTCTTCTTTTTCTTTTGTTAATTGCTTTATTTCATTGTTAATTTCTTTATTTTTAATTTTTTTAAGAATTATTTTTTCTAAATATTCTTTTATAAGCTTAATCTCTTTTTTTGTAAATAGTTTATTATTTTCTTTATTTACTTGGTTTTTAAACCAATTTAGTGAGTATGATTTTACTTTTTTGTTTTCAACATATTGGCAAGGAATATCATCTATTTTGAAAAATATTGCAGCTGCTATTCTATGAGAACCATCAAATAGTTCGTTTAGCCCTGTTAGTATAATTGGTTTATTTAAATCATAATTATTTTTTTTAAAACTTATTATTAATTCTTCAAAATTTTTAATATAATCTTTTTGATTATATTTTTTTATTCCTAATCTGTTCTTTTGCATTTTAATATATAGGTTAATAACGTCTATGTCAAATTTTTTCCCAAAATATTTTTCTATAAATAGATATCTTACAATAATATCTACTCTATTAAATTCTTTTTTTTTAAATTGATTTTCTAATAATGTTGTTATTTTCATTTTATATTACTATTATGCATTATGATATTGCAAATATCACGGACAAAGCCTTCTCCGCCTTTTTTGTTTGATATATATCTTGATATGTTTTTGACTTCATTTTGTGCATTAATAGGTGAACAAGGTAAACCAACTATTTTCAGTATATCCATATCTTGGATATCATCTCCACAATAGCATATTTCATCATCTTTCAAATGATATTTCTTTTTTAGTCTATTATAAATTTCAATCTTTTTTTTTATTCCTAAATGAATCTCATTTATTTTTAGTTTATTCATTCTATTTCTTACAATCTCTGAGTTTTCTGCACTAATAACACCTGTGATATATTTGTCTCTTATTAACTCTATTCCTTTACCATCTATTCTTGAGAATTTAAGTTGTTCATTATTATTTTTATCTAAGTATACAGAACCATCAGTGAATACACCATCAACATCAAAAAATATAGCCTTTATTTTATTTGTATCAATTAATAGTTTTTTTTTGTTTATCATTATCTGTTCAGCAATTTCAAAATCTCCAGGTTCATCAATCTCAAATGACCTATATATTGGCATGTGATATATACCTATATTACCAAAAAGTCTATTTTTATGTTTAAGTAGACCCTTTTTTGTCATAATATATATTGCACCATTTTCTCTATACACTTTTTTCATGTCTTGCCTTCTAGGCCTTTTATTTATATTATAATTTATAGGATTTCCATTTTCATCCCAGTTAAAACCACCACACAAAAAACCACCGTGGTCATCGCAAACAGAAAGCATAGAATCATATTTATTTTTTTTAAAAATATTTATTGCATTACTTATGTCTTCTGATGTAGTAAATGGTGATGTACATTGTAGCAGGATAAGAATGTCAAAATTAATTTTTTTTGCAAAATGTAATAAAACAGACTCAGTACTTGCACTATCTGTCGCAAATTCTTTTGGTCTTTTAATTACTTTAGCACCATATATTTTTGATATTTTATGAATTTCATGGCAATCAGTTGATACATAGGTATCATTTGCTTTAGAATTTAATGAGGCTTTTATTGTATAGCTGATTAATGGTTGCCCAGCTAGCAATTTTATATTTTTCTTTGGTATTCCTTTGCTACCCCCTCTTGCAGGTATTAACGTGACTATTTTCATTTTATAAATTCTGATTTACTTATTTCTTTTAGATTAATAGATTTTAAAAATTTACTTTTTCCAAGATATTTAATGCTAAATTTTTGATTTATCATAAATCTTATAATTTCTTTAACTGCTTTATTTGTATTATATCCATTAAATTTATATTTTAATGTTACATTATCAAGCATTTCATAACTATCATTTTCTTCTAATGTTGGATGTTTTTGAAAATATTCTCTTCTATCTAGTTGGATTCCATTTAAATAGATTTCTTTAATTCCTATTTTATAAACAAGAAACAATGCACCTGTTAAAATATTTCTTAGATTATATATCCCATTTAGCTTTATTTTTCTAAAATCTTTCTCTTTTTCCCATATTTTGCTATATTCTATTAAACTAATGTTAAATTTATTAGGTTTGGAGATTCTGATTATTTGATTATTTCTAAGTTCATTATCTTTATAAATTTCTTTAATAACCTCATTATCAGTCCATAATATTATTGATGATGATTTTATTTTTTTAAATGCTAGGTTTAGTACAATAATTAAATTTTCATTATTTTTTTTTAGAATATTAATTTCTTTTTTATTTAGTATATTTAATGATGGTGCAGAACCAAATATATATACTCTTTTTTTATTCTTATTCTCTTTGATAATTTTATCTACATTTTTAAGGCTATCTACTAAAAAGTTATTTTTGTAAAAGATAATTTTAATTATTTTTGATAAAATATAAAATAAACTTATACTTAGGTTATAAAAATATCTTTTTATTTTTTTTATTATTTCTAATTTTTTTTTATATTTCTTTAGTTTTAATACTATTGATGATAAAAAGATATTCCAGAATATTTTTTTATGCTTTTTTTCCTTATTTATCACATTAATTATATTATTAAAATTATCTTTTAGACAAACATTTTCATCTAACCATTCGCTCGGAATATTTTTGTTAGTACTATTAAAAATATTGTCTAAATTTGAAAAAATATTACTTCCTTTAAAATAACTTGTACCATATTTAGTATTTATACCAAAATCAGTTATTATGTAAGTTTTAACTCCATATGCAATGCTTTCAATAGCCGCAGTTGATGAAATTGTTATCATTAGATCTGTTTTTTTTATTAGTTCTTGTATTGGCGAATATGTTATTATAAGATTTTTGGGAATTTTTTTATTTTTTAAAATATCTTCTAAGTGGTATGTTGTTTTGTGTACATTATCTTCATTTTTTTTTCTTCTTATTTTTATTAATATTTTACATTTTGGTTGTCTATCTGCAAGTTCAATTAATTTTTCGCATAAATAATTCCGTTCATCTAATGTTTCTGGGATGTCAGATTGTTCAGCAAATAAAATAGTCTTTATTATGTTATTTACCTTTTTTTTTCTTGTTTCGATAAATGGAATTTTTGTTATTAATATTTTAATCTTTAAGTGATATTTCTTTGATAGATAGGACATATCATTAAATGCTTTCTTTGAATTTGTTATTAATATGTCAACTCCACATCTGTTCAGTAAATCTATGTCAATATTTCTTAAAATTATCCCTACATGACTACAAATTAATAAAGGTCTCTTGCTTTTAAATTTAAATATATGAGATATATTTCTAACTAAACTTCCTCTTAAAAGTAAAAAAAGTATATCGATATCTTCATTTTTTCTTAAAAATAGTTTATAATCTAAGATATATTCAACCTTATAAAGATCTGATTTAAATGTTATTAAAAATTTATTATCTTCTGCAATAATCCCTATTTTAATATTATATTCTTCATGATTAAAATATTTAAGAACTGATTTTACCCATTTTAACTGTGAATCACATTCAATTAGAAATACTATATTCTTTTTATTTTTCTTTTGTTCCATTTATAAATTTCCTCAGCAAATTTTAGGCATCTTTTAAATTTGTTTATTTCTGGTTTTTTCCATCTTCTATTTTTTGTTTTATAAAAATGATTTTCATCATCATTATATGAATAAATCATATTAGATTTTATTTTTGCATCTTTAGGAATTTTGTATTCTAAATCTACGCCTAATAATCTAATTTCCTTAAAACCCATGTAAAATGCTAATTGTAATAGCATATATACTACTGATTGTCCACAATATATTTTTTCAGAGCAATCTGTTGAAAATCTAGGTATGTTATAATTAGAGCTATACTTTTGATAAAATCCAGTATTCATAAGAAAAAATATATTATTTTTATTATTTTTTTTAAAGTAATTTCTATATATTGAAGGGAAAAATTTTTTTTTGGCATTGTACTTTTTTATTTCTTTTAAATTGTCTTCAATTGCAAAACTATCTTCAATCATATAATACGTTACATCCAAATCTTTTTTATTGAATATTCCATTGCAACCAAATGTGATCTCTTTTTTTAATCTTTTAGTGTTGATGTTTTTTAATGAAGGTCCATTACCTAATATATAACCTATTTTACCTTTATGTTTATTTTTTAATGCTTTAATTTCAGAAATATTTACCTTATCTTTGTATGATTCTTCTATTAGTAAACTGCTATTAAATAAATATATTTTATCTTTCTTAAAATTAGAAATAATCTTAAGAATATTTTTTATATTCTTTTTTATAATTTTTTAACACTCTCCAAATATTTTTTGACAACATCTTTTGGATTTCCTTGCATTTTAATCCTTCCTTTTTCCATCCATATAACTTTACGGCAATATCTTTTGATTATTTCCATGCTATGGCTTACTAGAATGACTGTGACATTACTTTTAATAAGTTCTTCTATTCTTTTTAAGCTCTTTTGTTTAAATTCTTCGTCGCCACCACCTGCAAAAACTTCATCAAGCAAAAGTATTTCAGGTTTTTTTGATGAAATACAATTAATAGTTATAGAGAATGCTAGTCTAGATTTCATTCCAGATGAAAATTTCATTAGTAATACATCTTCAAATTCTTTTAGTCCTGCAAAATCTAATATTTCATCATATTTTTCTTTGATTTCTTTGTTAGTTAATCCTAAGATTGAGCCAACTAGATATATATTTTCTTTTGTTGAAAGCATTGTTTGCATTCCATTATCAAGTCCAGAAATAAGAACTGGTTCTCCTTTGCATTTAATTTTTCCAGAATCTATATTATAAATCCCTGCAATTACTCTAAGCAATGTACTCTTTCCACAACCGTTATGACCTATTATTCCTACTATTTCTCCATCTTCTGCTTTAAATGTGATATTATTTAATACTTTTAATATTCTTTTTCTATCTCTAAAATCTAGTATAAATCTAATTATTCCTTGTCTTTTATTACCAAGGTTAAATTCTTTGTTTACATTTTCTAATATTATTTTGCTCATATTTTTTCAGCTATTCCTTTTCTAAATATATTGAAAAATATATATCCAATTATTATTGAGATTATTGGAAATATTATTATTCCTATAATCCATTTAACTTCAGGTATTGTACCATATATTACTATTTCTCTTGCAGTTTTTATGAAATAATATATAGGGTTTAATAATCCCCTAATGCTTTCAGAACTTATAACATAAAAAATAGGTGTACCGAACCAAACAACTCTTGTAAAAACATTCCATATATTTGAAATGTCTTTTATGTGAACTCCAACAACAGATAAAAATAAACTAATTCCTAATGTAAACAGTATGAATGATACTAAAATGATTGGATAAAAAATTATTCCACTTATTGGTATACTATAATAAACCATTAGTAATATAAATAGTATTATTTCAAATAAATGTCCTAATAAAACTTGTATTAATGCTGATAAAACAAGTGCGACATATGATATTTTTATGGATTTAATGAATTTTGCATTCCCAATTAATGAGTTTACAGCTGCATTTGTTGATTTTGAGAAAAGGTTAAACATTATTAATCCTAGAAAAAGATATAATCCATAATGTTCTATATCAGAGTTGAATGCCGATCTTATCGTCATAAGTATTATGAAAAATAGTAATGGTTCTAATAAATACCAAAAAATTCCTAAAAAACTTCCTTGATTTCGTGTTTTAAAATTTGCTTTTGCTATTGAGAATGAGAGTCTGATTATTTCTTTTATTCGTTTTGGATTAAATCTTTCTATCATTTTTTTAATTAATATTTAATTTAAGATATTTATAAAAATATCTATTGTTAACGATAGGATAATCTTTATAAAGTTATATATGATAATATCTATAATGACACCGTATTCGTTGATTGCTTTATTATTTAGTTTCTTATTTACGTTATATATTATTCCAAAGTGGATTTTTAGGGCTAAAAAGGCTAATCTTTTAGGGATTGATGTACATAAAACAGATAACAGAAAAGTAGCAGAGGTTGGTGGTCTTCCAGTAATTGCTGGTTTTATAGGTGGATTGTTAATTTATATCGCTTTTAGGGTTTTTGTTTATCAAGAAGAGATTTATATTTCAACAATATTTGCTGTTGCTGTTTCTATTCTTATTGCTACAATTATTGGAATGGTTGATGACATATTAGGTTGGAAGATAGGACTTAGACAATTTCAAAAAGCATTTCTTACATTTTCTATTGCAATACCTATTATGGTTATAAATGCAGGAGATTTTGCAATGAATATTCCATTTTTTGGCTTAATAGATTTTGGATTATTTTTTCCTATATTGTTGATTCCTTTAGCTATAATGTTTACTGCTAATGCTTTTAATATGGTTGGTGGATTTAATGGGTTAGAAGCAGGGATGGGGATAATTATACTTTCTACTTTAAGTTATATATGTTATGTGAATGGTTTTTTTTGGGTTGCAATTATGGGTGTTTTAATGGTAGGAGCTCTTTTTGCTTTTTTGATTTATAATTGGTTTCCTTCAAAAATATTTCCAGGTGATACTCTTACATATTCTGTAGGTGCTTTATTTGGTATAATGGCAATTTTAGGAAATGTTGAAAAGTTTGCTATTATTCTTTTTTCATTATATATCTTGCAGTTTTTTTTAAAACTTCGTGGAAAAATGCAAAAGGAATCTTTTATTTTAATTAATAAAGATGGATCTTTAAAGAAACCAAAAATTTATGGAATTGAGCATATTGCATTTTATATAGTAAATATGTTTAAGAAAAATGTTTATGAAAAAGATATTGTTTATGTTTTATTAAGTGTTCAACTGGTAATTGTTTTAATGACATTACTTTATTTTTTTATTTAATTCCATATGCTTCTAATGTTGATTTTACCATCTCATCTACATTTCTTTTTGGTTGCCAGCCTAATACTTCTTTTGCTTTAGAATTTGTTGAAACTAATGATGCTGGATCTCCTTTTCTTCTTGGGCCTATTTCATATATTACTTCTTTACCAGATACTTTTTTAACAGCTTCAATTATTTCTAATACAGAACTTCCAGTGCCTGTGCTTAAATTTAATGGCCCTGAATAATTGCTTTTAATTGCAAGAATATGAGCATCAATTAAATCATTTATATCAATATAATCTCGTATACATGTTCCATCTCTTGTAGGGTAATCATTCCCAAATACTGTTAATTTTTCACGTTTTTTTGTTAAAACTTCCATGATTATTGGGAATATATTTTTTGCGTCAGGATCAACATAATTTAGTCCTCCATCACCAGCAACATTAAAATATCTTAAAGCAATATATTCAATACCATGAACAATATGATACCATTTCATAATCATTTCCATGTTAAGTTTTGTAAAACCGTAGAAGTTTATTGGTTCTGTTTCTGCGTCTTCTTGTATTATATCAGTTTTTGGTATTCCATAAACTGCTGCACTTGATGAAAATATTAATCTTTTTATATTATATTTAACCATACAATTGACAAGATTGATTGTTCCTGTAATATTGTCAGAATATTTTACTGCATTTTCCATTGATTCCTCAACAGCTTTATATGCTCCAAAATGTAGTACAGCATTAAATGTATGTTTTTTGAAAACTTGTTCAAGTTCATTAATATTTGTAAGATCTGTTTGATAGAAATCAGCTTTTTTATCAACAAGTTCCTTTTTTCCTTTAGATAAATTATCAATTACAACTACATGATAGTTTTGTTCTATAAGCTTTTTTACTGCAATACTACCAATATAACCTGCTCCACCTGTTACTAATATTTTCATATTCTTTTTGATTATTTCAATTATTTATATTTTTCCTTTTTTTATATTCAAAATTTAGGTTTTTCTTATCAAAAACTATATATATAAGCTATCTTTTAAAATAGATATGGCATCTAAGGATTTTAATGTTTCAATGGATGATTATATAAGTCAAAGACGTGATAAAAAACCTTTTTCATTTATTAATCGAAAAAAGGAAGATGATATGGATGATGAAGTACCTGCTGGGGTAAATTCTGATTCTGTTTATATTATTAAACAGCCTAAAACATTTTGGCAAAAATTTGTTGAAAATTTTACGGGTGTTGATGAGGAAGATTTCCAGGAAAAAGAGAAAGAAGAAGTTTTAGTGTCTAAAGAAAGCGAACAAGAGTTTGAGCAGGAATATGATGAGATAAAGCAAGATGAGAAAAAGGGTATTTTTGGATGGATATCTAACATATTTTCTACAAAAGTAAATGAAACATATGAAGATTTAGATCAGGAAGAAAAGATTGAGCATAGTAATAAATCTGATGATGAGGTAAAAGTGGCAGATAATAATAATGTTGAAAAAGTTTCAAAAAGTAAAAAAGGTTTTTTTAAGAATTTTTTAGCTTTTTTTGGATCTGGTAAAGAAGAAGTTGAACAAGAAGTAGTTGATTCAGCTTTGAATGAAATAAATACTGCTGCTTCTGCTAATATTGACGAAATTAAACAAGATCTTAAAGATGTTGCTATTATTGCTACAGCTACTTTTAAAAAATTACCAAAAGACCAATTTGAACTTTTTAAGAATTCTTCAGATTTTGATAAATTTAAGAAAATTCTTAAAAAACATAATATTATAAAAGAAAAATGAGGGTTAGATTTCTACTGCTAGTAATGTTTTTATTTTTAGTTAGTTCTGTTTTTGCATCAATCGATATCTCAGAAATGAAAGATTCATATTATATAGGTGAGTCTGTAAGATTTAATGTGGCGATTGATATTGATGAAGATATGTATGGATTTCTTGCAGCAAGTTTAGTTTGTTCTGATGTTGAATTAGAATATTTTCGAATTCCTTTATTTTTCGATAAAGATAGACGATTAACTGTGGAAGTTGAGCCATTGGTTATTTCTCGTTCTATAACTAAAGCTAATTTTTGTAATATTCTTCTTAAAGTTATGAATCAGGATAATAGAGTTATTTCTCAAAAAAGAAGTAATCGTTTTAATTTAGTATCTGGCATTGAATTAGATATTTATGTCGAAAAAGAAGTTTATGAACCTGGTGATTCTTTATTTGTTAATGTTTTTGTTAATACGTTAAATAATAATTTTAAGAAAGCGAAATTTGATGCTGTTATAGATAAAAAACTAATTAGTAAAGATTTACTTGAGAATGAGGTTACTTTAGTTTATGAATTACCTAATAATATGCCGTCAGGTCGGCAAAAAGTATTTTTTGAAGTAAGGGATGATTATGGAAATATAGTAACAGAAGAATTAAATATTCAAATTGTTCAAATACCTTCTAAAATTAATAATTCTTTTATTCGAACTAATTATTATGCTGATAGAGTTGAAGAAGAATTTGTTTTTAGGCCAATCTTACTTGATCAAAGTGATATTGAAATTAAATCTTCTTATGTTATGGTTACAATAGTTGATCCTGATAATAAAACAATAGTTCAAGATGAAATTTTATCCAATCAAAATTTTACATGGAAATTGGTTAATACTTTAAAACCTGGAAAATATAATATCATTACTCAATATGAAGATGTTTTATCTACTTCTTTTATCAATGTATTAAATAAAGATTTTCAACCTATTGTCATTGAAGATAGTGTAATTATTGAAGATTCTAAAGAATTGATTGTTGATGATAATAAAGAAAGATTTCCATTAGGTGAATATTTATTATTTTTATTTTTATGTGTATTACTACTTGTATTAGGTTATCTTCTTGGACGACAGAAATTTAAAAAACATTCAAAAAAGAAAAAAGATTTTTGGGAAGATTAATTTTGTTTGATTATGTTCTTAAAAAAATTTAATATGTGTTTTTTTTGTTACAAAATAATTTTGAATACTTTCCCTTTACGAATTAATTTTCCATTGTCACTCGATTTTGTATATTCTGCAACTTCTTTTCCTAGTCTCTGATACAGTGAAAATGCTTTTTTATGTGAGGTTTCAATAAAAATTTCATTAAACCCCCTTTTTTTTAAATATGGGAATATTATTTCTGTCATCCATTTAGTTCCAACTCCTCTTGCTGATTTAATAATATGAAATGGACCAAATTTAGTTGTTTTTGAAAGGTTATTAGGCTTTAATTTGTATTTGTTAATGAAATCATGTAATATAATTCCTTCGCAAGTAAATGCTATTCCTAGAAGTTTATTTTGTTGTTTGTAAGTATATATTGTTAGAAAGTTTCCTTTTTCAGTAGTTATTCTCTTTAACCATTTGTTTGCATGCTTATATTCATTATAATTGTCCCATTGGTTATCATGCTTTTTTTGTTTAGTGTTTATTTTTATAGGTTCTAATAATTTTTGTAAATTCTGTAGGGTGTAGTTTTCTGAGTCTTCAATGACTCCAAAATTAATGTTTTCATTCTGAGATAGCTGTTTCTCATTAATTTTTGTGTTTGTTTTTATTTTCACATTCTTAACATATAAAAATAGAAATGCTAATATCTATACGTTTCTGGTTTAAATGGACCTTCTTTATCAACACCTATATAATCTGCTTGTTCTTTTGTTAATGTTGTTAATGTTGCACCAAGGTGTTTAAGATGTAATCTTGCAACTTCTTCGTCTAATTTTTTGTCTAAAAGATAAACACCTATTTCTCTATCTTTATTTTTTGCAATATCTATTTGTGCTAATGTTTGATTAGTGAATGAATTACTCATTACAAAACTAGGGTGTCCTGTAGCGCATCCGAGATTTACAAGACGTCCTTCTGCAAGAATATAGATTGAATGACCATCAGGAAAGGTGTAACGATGAACAGGACATTCATTTCCTTTGATTTCTTGTTTTTTTATTCCTGGATAATTTTCAAGTTTTGTTATTTGAATTTCATTATCAAAATGTCCAATATTGCATACAATAGCTTGATCTTTCATTTTTTTCATATGATCTATTGTTATTATGTCTTTATTTCCAGTTGTTGTTACATAAATATCTGCTTCAGGTAATGCTTGTTCTATTGTAACTACTTTAAATCCTGCCATGCACGCTTGTAGTGCACATATTGGATCCACTTCTGAAATAAGAACTTTTGCTCTTTCATTTTTCATAGATTCAGCTGAGCCTTTCCCTACATCACCATAACCGCATACCATAACTGTTTTTCCTGATATTAAAACATCCATTGCTCGTTTTATTCCATCAGGAAGAGAATGTCTACAACCATAAATATTATCAAATTTGCTTTTTGTTACACTATCATTAACATTAATTGCTTGAAATAGAAGTTCACCTTTTTCTTGCATTTGTATTAATCGATGTACTCCTGTTGTTGTTTCTTCTGAAACTCCTTTAATCTTTTTTGCAATAGTGTTCCAATGATTTGGTTTTTCTTTTAATATTTTTTTTAGTAAATTATTAATTATTTGTAGTTCTTTATTATCTGTAGGTTCATCTAGAATGGAGGAGTTCTTCTCCGCATTATGTCCTCTATGAATGAGTAGTGTTGCATCTCCTCCATCATCTACAATTTGGTCAGGTCCTGACCCATCTGGCCAAGTTAATGCTTTTAATGTACAATCCCAGTATTCTTCTAATGTTTCACCTTTCCATGCAAAAACTGGAATACCTGCTTTAGCTATTGCGGCAGCTGCATGATCTTGTGTTGAGAAAATATTACATGAGCACCATCTAACATTAGCTCCTAGTTCAACTAATGTTTCTATTAAAACTGCTGTTTGTATGGTCATATGCAGGCTACCCATTATTTTTATGCCAGAAAGTGGTTTTGTTCTTCCATACTTTTGTCTTGTTGCAATTAATCCTGGCATTTCTTTTTCTGCAATTTTAATTTCTTTTCTTCCAAATTCTGCTAATTTTATATCTTTAATTTGATAATCATTTGTTTGTATTTTCTTCATTTTAACCCTCAGTATATTTTTTATTTATTATAGTTTATTTCCTAACTTAGTAATTTAATTATAGCAGTTATGGATATTATAGCAAGTAATGTACTTAAATTTACAGCTGATGCTGCAAATTTACTATCAGATTTCATTTCTTTAGCAAAAGTTTGACTTACTACAGCTGTAGGCATTGCTGTTAGGAGTACAATAGTATTTAGCGTTATTAAATCAACATTCATTATTTTTAATATTACATATGCTATAGCTGGCATTATTGTTAATTTTATTGTTGCTGAAATAAAATCAGCTGTAATGTGTTTATTTATTTCTTTAAATGATAAGGAATATCCAATTACAATTAATATTAATGGTAAACTTACCCTAGATATTAATTCAAATGTATTAGCTAGAATTATTGGTATGTTGATATTACTATATGATATGATTAAACCAGTAACTATTGAGATCATTAATGGATTTAGAAATAGTTCTTTAATCTTTATTGATTTTTTTTGCTCTTGAAAATAATTTAGAATAAATATGCTTAGTAATGTGTTTAATATTACACCTGTAAATATCGCAATTGCTGCAATTCCTAATGCTTCTTCACCGAATGCAGTTGCCACTATTGGTATTCCAAGATAGGCCATATTTGATCTAAAACTTGCTTGTATAAATGGTCCTTGTATTTTTTTTAGATTTAATGAAGCAATGTATGATAATAATACAGTTATACTTATAGTTATAGTTACTGCTAAGATTATGTATGTAGCTTCAATTTCTTTAATATTACTTTGTGAAGTAGAGAGAAATAACATTACAGGTAATGCAATATAGTATACAAATTTGTTAAGGTAATCTCCAAATATTTCAGGAAGAAAATTAGTTTTTTTTAGAGTATAACCTAGAAAGATTAAAATAAATAAAGGTATTATTAAATTTATAATTTCCATTTTTCTAATATCACTTTCTCAGCTTGTTTAAGATTATTAACTTCAACATCAGCTTCAATATCAGCAAAATAATGTTTTACTCCTATAGTGAATATTTCATTATTTATTCCGCTTTTAATTCCATGATGGCTATCTTCAATTAATATGCATTCTTTTGGTTTTAGCTTTGTTTCTTTTAAAATATTTGATAACATTTCCTTTTTGTCTTTAATTTTTTTTGTGTCCATGCAAACAATCATATCAAAATATTTTTCTAAATCATTTTCTTTGAGTATTCTAGATGCTATTTCTTTTAAAGATAATGTTGCTATTATCATTATGAATTTGTCATGCAGGTTCTCTAAAACTTCTACTGCATAAGGTAAAGCTTTTGCATTTTTAATCTTAATCTTGTATCGTTTAATAAGATCTTCTCGCATTTCTGGTAAATATTTTTTATTGTTTTCTTCAACTATTTCTTGTAGTATTTCTGAAAAACTTCTAAATGCTATCTCTTTTACATGTGCTTCTTTGTAATTTAGTTTCTTTTCTTTTAACCAAGTTTCCAATACGTCAAAGCCAATTTTTCCTGTATCTACCAAAGTACCATCCATATCAAAAATTAACGCTTTTATCATTTTGCATTTTTGTGTCTACATCTGGTTTATATTGGACTATTTATATACTTTTTTTATATTATTATGGACATTGTCTATTAATTTTGTAATAATTATAGACAAATATAGTAAATTATATAAATAACCTAAACAATTAACCTTGTGAGTTGTTTGCTTGGAAATCGCCCCCAATAACCTATCACATTTATGCAAACCCGTGTTGCGTAATTCTCAATTTCGATTCCAGGCAGGCACTCAATTTTCTCGCCAGATGATAGATGAAGTAATGTAAGAAAATAGGACGTATGTATAAGGTGTTTTAATGAAAATTGATGAAAAGGATCTGGCAATTCTTAAAGAGTTAAATGAAAATTCAAGGTTGAGTATTAGGGATATTGCTAAAATAACTAAGTTGAGACCTTCTACTGTCCATGTTAGAATTACTCAAATGATAAAACAAGGTTTAATTGAAAAATTCACATTAAAATTAAGTAATGAAAAATTAGGACAGAATTTTATTGTTTTTATTCTGATAAAAACTTTAGAAGAAATTCCTAAAAGTGCTTTTTCTCATAAAGCAGTTAAGGAAGTATTTGGTATTACTGGCGAATACGATATGATGATGAAGCTTAAATTTAAAGATATTGTTGAATTTAATGATTATCTTATTGATTTTCGTAAAAAATATAAAATTGGTGCTACAGTTACTATGGTTAGCACTATAACTCTTAAAGAGGAATTATAAAAATGGTATTAAATTCTAATAATACTATTAGTATTAATTCTAAAGCAGGAATTGCTGTTAAAGGTTTAGTAGTTATAGATGATAAAATTCTGATAATAAAACGTCATAATGCTGATGTACAGAAACCTGGAATGTGGGAATTTCCTGGTGGTAGATTAGATAAGGGTGAAAATCCTTTTCTTGGACTTAAGCGAGAAATATTAGAAGAAGTTGGTCTTGATGTTGAAATATTTTATCCTTTAGAAGTGAGGTATTTTGTTCGTGATGATGGCCAACCTATTACTATGATAATTTTTTTATGTAAAGCTAAATCTAAAAATATTATTTTAAGTCAAGAACATAGTGATTATAAGTTATGTAATATAAATTATGTTAAAGATGATCTAGGAGATTTTTTTCATAATTCTGTTGATGTATATTCTAAATATTTTAAAAATAAATTTTAGAATTATTTAATCTAAATATTCTTAATTTCATTTAAATTTATATTATTCAATCTTGCTCCTATTTTCTTAATAACTTTAGATGCTAAATATGATGCAATTTTTCCTGTTTTAGTAATGTCAATATTGTTTATCAATCCATACAGTATTCCTGCTGCATATGCATCTCCAGCACCTGTTGTATCAATAGCATTAACATTGATAGCAGGTATTTCATGGATTATATCTTGATATTTAATTAATGAACCATCTTTTCCTAGTTTTATAATTGCAATATTTGTAATGTTATATAATTGGTTGATTGCTTCTACTGGTTTTTTTTTTGTTAAATTATATGATTCTTGTTCATTTGCGAATAAAATATCAACATATTCTTCAATAAATTTCAAGAAACTTAACCTATTTTGTTGTACTATTCCAGGAGAACCAATATCAAAACTTATTTTTATATTATTTTTTTTAGCAAATTTAACAGATTGCATTACTGTTTCGTGTAGACTTAGGTATTCATAAGCTGTAATATGTAAATATTTTGCTTTTCTTAATATCTCATAATCTATTTCTTCTGGTAATAATTTTTCTGCTGCTCCAAGATAAACTACAAATGTTCTTTCAGCATCTGGTGTTATTAAACAGATTACTGCACCTGTAGGATAATTACTTTTCTTTAAAAAATTACCAATATTATTATTTATTTTATCATTTATTAACATATCACCATATTCATCAATTCCTACTTTTCCAAATTCAGCAACTTTTTGTCCTAATAAACTAAGAGAAGATATTGTATTTGAAACAGATCCGCCTAGACTTATTTTAGGATTTTTTATCTGCCCATGAATATACATAAATATTTCTTTATCGACTAAATGTTCGTCACCTTTTTTTAAAGAATTTTCTTTTAAGAAAGTATCATCTACCATTACACAAAGATCGATTAATGAGTTGCTTATTCCAATTATGTCGTACATAATTGTTTTATTCTTTCAAATTCTTTTAAATATTTTTGTGCTATTTTTGGATTTTTTATGATTATCATATTTTCTTCATTATTTCTTTCTGCATTATTACTTGGATTAAAACTTCCTGTTATCACTATTTCTTCGTCAATTATGAATACCTTATGATGCATTGTTGCAGGATTGCAGTCACGTTGTATTTCTATACCGTGATGAATTAATTTATCATATATTGAATATCTTGTTATCATCCTTCTTTCAAATATTCCTTCAATATATGTTCCCTGTAATTTTTTTATTATTAATAAATCACCAAGCCAATCATCAGTTACAACAAAAAGTATCATGTATATTGAATGATTTGACTGATTAATGTAATGATGTATTCTTCTAAGGCAGTTACCTCCCCTTGAGAAGCAAATTTCAATGTTTTTTTCAAAAATATAATGGTTTCTTATGGAATTTGTTCTATTTCTTGTTATATATTCTTCATGCATACTATAATAATATTCATTATATATATTTGCTATTTTGCTAGATTCAATTTTTACAACATTGTTATCATTTCTATTTTTGCAGTTATATGTTGGATTAAAGCTTCCTGTTATTGTTATTCTGTTGTCAATCACACAAAATTTATTATGCATATATGCACTTCTATTGTCATAAATAATGTATGATCTAGAAATGTGATTTAATGAATCAAGAATTACGGATTTTTTAACTTTAGCATTATCTAAGGCATGAGTAAGATTTTCTAAATTTAATTCAAAAAAAGCACAATTTATTGAGTAATTTGCGTTTAAAATATTTTTTATAAATATTTCTTCACAATCTTCTAATTGACACATTGTAATATCTATATTAAAATTTTGTTCTGAGATATTTCTATTATTTTTTTGATATTGGTATAAATTATTATTACTAATAATCTGATTGGTTTTAATATCAAAAAAAATAAGTGGTGCAAGAATTATTATTAGAATCAGTAAATATTTTATATTATGCATATTTTTAGTTTTTTTATTAATAATAAAAATATTAACTATTGTTTATTGTTATTTTTTCAGAAATAATGAAATCTCTAAAGTCTTACTCTACGTTTTTTCCGATATTTTTCTTTATATTTTAATACTTGTTCAACATTTCTAACCAGAAGTGTGTTTGTGTTTGATATGCTTTTGTTTATTGTTCTTAGTCCAGCAGTCATTATAATTATATCATTTTTTGTTAATATATTTCTTTGATATAATTCATGTATTAATTCTGTGGTGGATGGATCTTCAAAATTAGTTTTTGTTGTTGTTGCAGTTATCCCATAATACAAATTTAATTGTCTTTCAAGCATTTTGCTACTTGTTACTGCTATTATTGGTTTATTTATTCTAAATCTTGAGACTCTTATTGCTGAATGTCCTTGATGTGTTAAGCAAACAACTTTAGTAAAATTTATTTTATCACATAAATCTTCAACACAATGAGCAATAGCTTCTTGGACATTGACTTGACTATTTTTTATAGGGTCACGTTCACTTACTGCTGGTTCAATAGTATTTGCAACTTTGTTCATATATTCTACAGCTTTTATTGGATATTTTCCTATTGCTGTTTCTGCAGATAACATTAAGCAATCTGCACCATCTAATATAGCATTTGCAATATCAGATATTTCAGCTCTTGTAGGTGTTGGGCTATGAATCATAGTTTCAAGCATTTGTGTTGCAACTATTACTAGTTTCCCTTGTTCATTGCATTCTTTTATTAACATTTTTTGTACCAATGGTACTTTCTCAGGAGATAGTACTACACCTAAATCACCACGTGCAACCATTATGCCATCTGCATATTCTATAATTTCTAATATATTTTCTATGCCTTCATTATTCTCTATTTTTGCAATAATTTTAATTTTTGAATTACCTAACTTATTTCTTAAATTGATTATATCATTTTTATTTCTGCAGAATGATAGTGCAATATAATCTATTTGTTCTTTTATACAAAATTTTATTGCTTTAATATCTTTTTTTGTTAATGAAGGTAAATTAATTTTTTTATCAGGGATATGGACATTTTTATTTGGTTCTATGATACAATTTTCAGATGATGTTGCAATAATAATTCCTTTCTTTTTTGTTTTAACTTTTAATTTATATTTTCCATCTTCTATTAAAATTAAATCACCTTTTTTAAGATCATTAATTATATCATAGTTGAATGTAATATTATTTTTTGAATTACTAAATATTATATCTGAATTTTTTTTGAAAGTATAAGATTTATTACACCTTATTCTTAATTCAGGACCTTTAATATCAATCATAGTTGTTATATTTCCTGCTTTTCTTGTTTTTTTGAGTATTGATGAATATGTCTCAAAACTTTCATGCGCAGTGTTAATTCTAATTGCATTCATTCCTGCTTTGTACATTTTTTTTAGAATATCTAGATTATTTGAGTTGGGTCCTATAGTGCATATTATTTTTGTGTTTTTCATTAAAATGCCTCTTTTTTGTCTTTTAGTGCAGTAGGGGATGAGCCACCATGCCATGACATTCTTGGTCTTATTCTAACTTGATATAATTTTTCATTTGTATCATCAAAAATTAATGCAGTTCCTTTTAATCTTGGAAGACTATCAAGTTCTAAATCAAGTCCTTTTCTCATATATGATTGCATTAATATTCCTAATGCTTCTGTGTCAATTTTTGCAGTCATTCTATGTGCAATTACAGTATCTGCTTGTGTAAGAACATCTGTATGTATTTTTCCAGGTTGTTGTGTCGCTAAAATTAATGAAATACCAGGTTGTCTACCTTCTCTTAGTATTGCAATTAATGCATCAGATGCTGCTGTTTTTCCTTCTCTTGGCAAAAATTCATGGGCTTCATCAATTACTAACCATATCAACGGAACATCTTGTTTTTTTTCACTTAAATCTGTTTTATTCCCAAATAAATTTCTTGTAGCATTTATTTCATCATATTCTTCATTTTTTCTGTGAAGTAATCTTTCAATAAACATTTTTTGGCTCACCATACCAACAACAAGTGATTTTACATTCCACCCATTTTCCATGGTTGCATAACAACTAACATCTAATACTATAACTTCTCCTCCTCTGGCTAAATCAGACATTTTTGTTCCTCTTTCATCAAAAAGTCCCCAACCTTCAGTTGCTAATAATCTATTAGATAATGCATCTTTTGTTAGTCTATCAGATGTTTTGTCGTTTTCTATTGCTTTAATCATATCTTTTATAGAATAATTTTCACCTTTTTCTTTTAGAAGCATAATTGTTTTTTCTAAAAGAACGCCTACATTTGTAGATAAATCAATATCTAATGCTAAGCACCAGTCTACAGAGTCAAGTTCAGAAGGTTTTATTGCAAATGGATAATCAGTAGGAATTCCTTGTTCTTTATAGATTTTGTAAAATTTGTGAGGAGTAAATATTTTAATTTTAAAACCTTTAGGTTCTAATCCATATGGTTTTAATAACTCAAACTCTTTATGATTCTCATATTTCATAGTCCAATAAACACCCATTGTGTCAAGAAGAATAATGCTAATATTTTTTTTTAAATCTTCAGGCATATCCGCAAGTCCTTCAGCTACTACGCCCATAGTATAAGATTTTCCTCCGCCACGTTTACCACAAAGCATTATTACGTGAGGTCTTACCATGTCAAGCATAACATTATTTGCTAAACTACTATTTTGTCCCATTTTAACATAATGTTTTCCAAGAATTATAGTTCCTGCAGTCCCAAATGCTTTTTTATCTTCTGCATCTCTTCCTATTATTATATCTTCCATAAATTCTATTTTAAATTATTCTATATATATAATTTACCATTCGAATTTTATGATTTTAGTTTTTAATGTTTATTTCTATTGTAATTGTTCTTTATTATTATTTCATTAAAATAAAATGCTTTTTTAATAAATAATTTTATAAATACTAAAATTTAAAATTTATATAATTATTAATTTGATGATGAATGAAGATGAAAAATAGGTCGCAAATCTCAGTATTTTTAATATTAGGACTTGTTCTTGTTATTGTTTTTGTTTTATTCCTTTCTTTACTTAATATTTCTCAATCATCTGTTAACATAAGACAATCTTCTGAATCTTTTAATCAAATGCTTTTGAAAAATTATATGGATACTTGTCTTTTGAATACTTTTTCTGATACTGTAGTTCAAATTGGTTATTCAGACACTGATTTTTTAAGTGAACGTATACCTTATAATATAAATCATTGTTTAGATTCTTTTGATGCTTTAGATTATTTATCTTTTTCATATTCTGATATTACTTCAGATATTATTTTAACAGATGATAATTCAAATTTATTATTATTAGCAAGAATGCCTTTAAAATTGAAATCTGATAGGTCAGAAGTTACTGCTTCAGAGTTTTATTTGAATTATAAAATGTTTATGGAACAAAATATTTTATCTGATCCTTTAACAGGTGAAATACTATATGATACTACAATTTCTTCTCCTGATTCTGTGTTTAATTTATTTATTCCTGCAGGTGTAACTGCTTTAAAATCTGATAATACTCCTGTTGAATCTATTAGTCTAGAAATAAAAAATAATATTGATTATCCTGCTTTATTAAATTCTAATGAAGTTTTAGTAGGCGCTTTATATTATAAAATACAACCAAGTGGAGTTACATTTGATGATAATGTTTCTTTAGTGGTGAAATATGATTCTTTTATATTACCAGATATTGTTAATGAAAATGATTTATTCATACTTGTTGTTGATGAAGTTTCAAATACTGTTCAAAGATTGGATACTATTGTTGATCTTGATAATAAAGTATTATATGCAAATTTAACTCATTTTTCATCTTTTGCTATTGCAAGTTATTATGTTCATTCTAATGGAAGAGATTATCTAAATTGCGCAGCTTTTGGTCCTCAATTTATTTGTGGAGATTCTGAAACTTTTTCTTCTGATTGCAATTTTAACAATATTCGTAAACCTCTGCCCGGTTGTCAAGTTCTTGGAAAACCATTTGCATATGGGTATTGTATGAATTGTAATAATCCTTCTTCATGTTCAGATCATTCTCAATGTATACTTCCTGGAAGTTATTGTCAAAACGGTGTTTGTGTTACTCCAGAAGAATATTGTAGCGATTATGTTATAGATGAGATATTAGATGAAGATTATTTTTCTACTGAAGACAGAAATGGTGTAGGTTTTGCAGGTATGTATAGTGTTAAAAGAAATACTGATGATTGTATTTATTCTAATCCTGCTACAAATGGTTGTTCTTGCCCTCGAGATTATAAAGATTATAGAATGTTAGGTGCAGATGCAGTTGCTGGTTCAGGTACAACAGTATATGATAATGATGTTTATATTTGTTATAATCCTAATTTGCCTGGATTGTATGAATTTGGTGGTTTTTTTGGTAAAGGTTTACATTGTCCGAATCATGAACCAGGAATAACTTGCGGTCCTTGTTCACTTCAAGATTATAATAATCCTTTGACTCAAGAATATAAGTGTCCTAAAGATTTTATACAACGTAAAATTAGAGGGGATTCTTCTGCAAAAGATATTAGGGGTTTTGATGTTGATTTAGAATTATGGTATTGTTTTGCAGAATTAGATTTTTCAAAAGAAACTCTTCATTCTATTAAGGGTGGTGGAAGTCTTGCTAATATTGCTAGAGGCGGGGTTTTTGAAAATTTTGTTGCAGGTAACAATTGTCCTTCAGATACTTACGTAATGTATAGTCCAGGTGGTTGTAATCTTGATAATTCAATGGCTTTTTGTATGAGTCAGTATAATCCTTCACGTAATCCGTTTGAAGAAAATATTCTTAATTTTGATATTAAACCCTTTGTTGATTATTTATATATTGATCTTGATAGCGTAAATGATGGATGGTATTATAGTCATTTATTTAATAATTGGATTTGGTTTGTTCCAAATTCAGATAAAGAAAGTGTTTGGTTTGTAATGAATGAATTAGGTGAAAGTTTTTGGTATTGGACTAATCTTGAGCATCTTGAATTGAATAGTATTTATAATGCTAGTAATGAGAAATGGATTGATTTAAATTTGTATAAAGTTAGAAATTATATACTCGGTTTTTCAGATATAATCCCTCATTTTCCTGATTATGTTAGGTCATATGGTTATGCATTAAAAATTCGTGCATTGTCATATAATGAAGGATGGTATTATAGTAATTTATTTAATGATTGGATTTATGTTTCTGATGATTCTAGTTCTTCGAGTATAACATTTTTGTTGAATGATATTTGGTATTGGATGGATATTAATAATCGTAATCAGAACCAAATGATTAATTTAGATGATGAAAGTATTGTATCATTAAGTGATTATGAACATACGTTTTTAGATATATCAGAAATAGATATTGTTCCTGATAGTGAGATTATAAATAGTGAAACTAGATATGCTAGAGTTAGTTCATTCTCTTCTAATAACCCATCTATCAAGTATTTTGGAAATTATTTAGGTATTCAAGATAATATGGATAATAGTAATTGGTATATTAGTGATTCATTTGATGGTTGGGTTTATGTTTCTGAAGATTCTACTTCTTCTGAGATTTGGTTTTTGGCTAATGATGAATGGTATTGGACTTCTTTAGATCTTATAAAAACAGGTTATTTGTATAATTTAAATTTAGATGAATTTATTTTAATACCTAATTATTTTGATTATTTATTGAATTCGTTTGGTGAGTATCGTGTTGATGAGGATGGGTGGTATTATTTATCCATACTTGATAAGTTGGTTTGGTTTAATCTTGATTCTTCTGATGAAGGAATTTGGTTTACATCAGGTAACAATTGGTATTGGACAACATTAAATCATTTTAGTAATCATAAAATATTGTATAATAAAGGGTTAAATAGTTGGGTTTCATATCAATCTGGTTATCCAGAAGTATTATCTTCTCAACCTTCTCATTTGGATCATAATGATGATATGCTTGTTGAATTTGAGATATTAGATTATATTACATTATTTGGTGAATATGATTTAGGTGATGATAGATGGTATTATATTTTTGATTTAAGTGCTTGGATTTGGTTTTCTTATCAGTCTAATCCTGAAAATATTTGGTTTACAGATGGTGATAATTGGTATTGGACAAATTATGCTTTATTAGAACATAAAATAGTTTATAATAAAGGCTTAGATCAATTTATTAAATTAAATGATAATTTATATCATTTTGATTTATTAGATGATAATTATAATATATATGATGGTTTTTTAAATAGTTTATTTAAAGAAATATTTGATGTTTTATATGATGATGAATATCGTGATGGATGGTATTTTAGTAATATATTTGGTGATTGGATTTGGATTCTTCCCGGATCGGCAGTTGATGATATATGGTTCGTTTTAGGTGATACATGGTATTGGACTAGTTATGAATTACTTGCTGATAATATTTTATTTGATTCTGATAGGGGTTTATGGATAAAATTTAGAGTTAGTTTAAATGATTATGATATTGTAGGTGGAGATTGTGCTGATTATCCAGGAACTCAATGTAAACAAATATTGGGTTCAGAAAATGGTTATTGTTGTCCATCACAAATGTGTGCAACAGATTCTGGTTGTTTTGAATCAGGTTCAATTTTTGATAATCAGTTATGTAGAAATGGTCGATGGGTTGATGTTGATGATGGTTTTGTTGTTTGTTCAGAGTTATATGGAGATGATTATACTTGTGGTAGTTTTGATTCTTGGATAGAAGAATGTGATGAACAAGGAAATATTGTTAGAGCAGGTCCAAATATTAATTGTATATCTGATACCGGTGTAGGTAGTCATTGTTATACCTGTTCTGCATCTGAAGAAGAGTTTATAGATTGTTCTGTTTATTCTCAAGAATATAATAAAGAATTCTTTTGTGGTACTAATAATGATTTTATTCTTGAATGTAAAGGAATTGGTATTAGGCATGATTCTAACCCTGGTTGTGATACGGATGGAAGAGGTTATGGTTCGTGTATGAGTTGTGATGATGTTGTTGAAATTCATTTTGCTAATGAAGTAATAAGTTATTCAAGTGAAAATAGTTCTGATTATCGTGCAGAACTTGTTTTGGGTCGTCCAAAAGCAAATTTTGGTGAATGGGAAACTAACACAATTTGGTGTAAAGAATCTGTTAGAGTTCATGGTGATATTCATGTTTCGTTTGCTCACCCTATTTTTGCAACTAGGTTAGATGTTTATTTTGGTGGAAGAAATAATGAGCATTTAGCAATTGAACAAGTATTGGTTCAATATTCAGATCTATTATGGAGTGATAAATTACTTACAGGCCGTATTATGACTCCTTTTAGGCATCATCAATATTTTAATAATAATATATTTAGTTTACCAAGTATATCTAGTGATAAATCAATTATTGGAGTATACATTAAAGTTCCTAAAGGTTATGCGTCTTGTATTGATGCAATAGGTTTACATGGAAAAATAGATACTCGTCCAGTTTTTGATTCTGAGGTATTGCCTTTATATCGTCTATATCATTATGAAATAGGTAACCATTTTTATACAATAAATGAACGTGAGAAAAATAATGCTGTTGATAATCTAGGTTTTGTTTATGAAGGTATTGCAGCTTATATTTATCAAACTCAGGAAAAAGAGTCACTTCCTCTTTATCGCCTATATCATTATGAAATAGGTAATCATTTTTATACAATAAATGAACGTGAGAAAAATAATGCTGTTGATAATTTAGGTTTTGTTTACGAGGGTATTGCTGGATATATTTATCAAGTTCAGGAACAGGGTACATTACCGTTTCATCGTCTATATCATTATGAAATAGGTAATCATTTTTATACAATAAATGAACGTGAGAAAAATAATGCTGTTGATAATTTAGGTTTTGTTTATGAAGGTATTGTAGGGTATGTTTATTCTTCGAGCAGTAGTTCTGGCTCTCAAAAAAAATCTTCTTTAAAGGTTGATAATTCTATTTTGCATGATCAACCTCTTTCTAATCCTAAAGTAATTACAAATTGTCAGGAATTACAAGATATTAATGAGGATCTGGGTGGTCATTATATTTTAGGAAATGATATTGATTGTTCTCAAACAATTGAATGGAATTGTTATGATTTTAGAACTGCTGATCCTTGTAGGGGATTTATTCCCATTGGATTAAATATAAATTCTGTAACTGGTTCAAATGATGCTCCTAATTTGGAAGCTTTTAATGGTATATTGGATGGTAATTATTATCAAATAACAGGATTAAATATTCAACTATGGAGACGTAATTCAAACACAAGGCATGGATGGTATGGTGCTTTATTTGGCAGAATAGGTCCGAAAGGGGAAGTCAGAAATTTACATATTGCTGATGCTAATATAGAAGTATTTAGACATGCAGCAATTTTAGCAATTTTTAATGAAGGTTCAGTTTCGCAAGTTGCTACTTCTGGAAGAGTTCAAGCAAGAACTCATTGGGCTGCAGGGTTAGTTTCTTCTAATTCAGGTACAATTCTTAATTCTTATTCTACTGCATCTTTTGATGGAGATGGTTCTGCAGGTTTAGTTGCTAGTAATTCTGGTAGTATAATAAATTCATATGCTATTGGATATAATCATAGAGGCATTAATTTTCAAAATCAACAATGGTTTGGTGGGATGCCTCTTGTTTTTCAAGGAATTGTAGGATCAAGTATAAGTAACAGTTATTATGATCGAGTTTCAAGTGGTGTTGATTATCCTGATCAAGCTAGTAGTTCTACTTTAGAAAGAGCTGAAAGTTTAGTTAATTTCATAAGTTCAGGAAAAACAACTCAACAATTAAAAAGTAAGTCTACATTTCAAGGTTGGGATTTTGAAAAAATTTGGTCAATTAATGAAGGGCAATCTACTCCTTATTTTAAGAATAGTCGAATTGGTGCATTACAATAAATGAATATTTGTAAATTAACGATTATTTTTAAGTTTTTTATTCTGTTATAATAACGATATTATATTTCTTGTTTTTTAGTAATTCAGTTAATTAAATCCATAAACTTTAAATAAAAATAGTTTATTTATTTTAAAATGGAGTACATAAAAGCTTTTTTTTTGTTTATTATGCTTTTTTTACTAGGGTGTGGGGCTAATAATCCTATGGCTTGTATAAATGAATATTGCTTTAATGTTGAAATTGTTGATCAGCCTTTAGATCAATCCATTGGTTTGATGCAACATGATTATCTTGCTGAGCAAGATGGGATGTTGTTTGTTTATGAAACATTAGCAAATAGGCCTTTTTGGATGTATAATATGAGTTTTTCAATTGATATTATATGGATAAATCAAAATTTAGAAGTTGTTTCAATTGTAGAAAATGCTCAGCCTTGTCATAATCAAGATTGTAAAATATATGACCCAAATGTTAATTCACAATATGTGCTTGAAATAAATTCAGGTATGGTAGATTTTTTAAATATAAAGAAAGGTGATATGTTTATATTTAAGAATATTTAAAAATGTTTAAAAGTTAATATTTATAGTTAATAATAACTATTATTTAGGAGGTTTTTATAATGGTCAAAAAGACTAAGGGTAAAAAAAAGAGTGTTAAAAAAACAGTTGCTAAACCTGTTAAAGTTGATAAAAAAAGCAGTGTGGCTGCTGCTAAGAAATCTGATGATGCGATTCAAATAAATAAATCTTATTTAGTTTTCACAGGTATAGCATTATTAGCAATAATAGCTATATTGTTAATTGTTGTAGGTTTTAGTAATAATGGTGGAAAAAGTGTTTCCTCAGATATTGCAGCAAAAGTAGGTAGTGAAGTAATTACAGTTAATCAATTAAATATTGAATACGAAAAACTTCCACCAGAGTATAAATCATTTGTTACACGAAGAGATTATCTTGAGCAAGTTTTAATTCCTCAGATTATTTTATTAGAAGCTGCTAAAGATGTTTCTGACTCAGAAATACAAGTAGTTTATAATGATTATCTATTTAATACTGGATTTACTGAAGATGAAATTATTGAATTATTAGTGCAGCAAGGAATGACTTTAGATGAATTTAAGGATTTAATTAAGATTCAAATACATTTAAATGATACAATCTATTCAAAAATAGAAGTTTCAGAAGAGGAAATATTAGAGTTTTATGAAGCACAAGTATTAGGTTTTCCAGATGATGATCTTCCTTCATATGAAGAAATTCGTTTTGAAATTGAAGAATTTTTGAAAGGTCAATTAGCTCAGCAAGCACAAATGGATTATCTAGAGAATCTTCAAACAACTATTAATGTTGAAATAATGTATGATGATTCTCAAGATTCATTAAATCAGCAAATACCAGGTTCTGATTTATCTGCTAGTGAAGGAACTTTTTTAGTAGTAGGTGATGAAGTTTGTTTAGAAGATGGAAAGCCTATAATTCGAATGTTTTCAACATCTACATGTCCTCATTGTACATGGATAAAAGATACATTTGATGATTTAGTTCAAGAGTATATTGATAGTGGAGATGTTGTTGGTTATAATTGGTTATTAGATGCTTCAGCAAATAGTTTAGATCCTAGTTTTACTGGTTCAATACCACAATCAGAAATACAATTATTTCAACAATTTAATCCTCAAGGAAGTGTTCCAACATATGTATTTGGTTGTAAATATATGAGAATTGGAAATTCAGGAACTAATGATTTAGCTTTTGAGGAAAATGAATTTAGAAATATAATTGAACTTTTGATTTAATTTTTCTTTTTTTCTTTTTTATATTTTATTATAAGCTATAGTTTCAACTAATCCTGCAAGTATTACAATAATAATTCCAATACTTAAGATAATTAATGAATCAATAATTATTTTATTAAATTCTTTTGAGAATATTTTTTCTTTTAGTATAGCTTTACTTATAACTCCACCAGCTATTGCAGCAAAAATATAAGATAAAGCTTCAAGGATTGTATGTGGCATTATTCTAATAATGTAAAAGAAAAATGTGGATATGATACTTTCATTTGTTGCTATAATTGTATTTCTTAGAACATATCCAAAATAACTACCCCATGCTGATGCATTTACTGTAAGAAATAGAACAGCTCCAGCACCATAAAATAATGATAAAATAAAACATACTATAAATACCAATAAATTATTCAAAACTATTTTTGTAAAAAAATCTGCACCTGTGGCTTTACCAATAATACCAGTTAGTGTTAATTGTGCATCAAAAATGAATCTACTTGTTTCTTGAGGAAGTGATAGTGCAACTAAAAGATAGGCTATAAAGATTCCAAAAAACATAAATAAATATATCTTAATAATGTCTTTATTATCTTTTAACAATTGTAAAACAGATTTTTTTCTTTGTTTTATTTCAATTTTTTCTTCAATTGCTAGTAATTTATTTATTGATGGTAAAAGTAAAACTGCTGTAAATGCAATACTAGCCATTGCAGTATAACTTGGTAGGATTAGATATGCGGATCCTATAGCAATTAATGAATAAATAAATCCTATAAAAAAAGAATGTTCTTTTTTTTGAAGCCATTTTATTTTTATTGCTTGTTCTAATACCATTATAAAGTATTATTAATTAGGTTATTAATAACTTTTTTCTTTTCGAAAAGTTTTTAAATATCTATTTTGATACCTTTAAGTAGATGGTAAAGAAAAAGATGGATGATAAGTTTTTACTTACTATTATTTCTATTGTTGCATGTGTTTCTGTTGTAGGTATTGTAGCTATTTTTCTTGGTTCTGGGCAAAGTTATAGTAGATACAATTATGAATATTCAGATTTAATTGGACAAGCTGGTGGATTTGGTTATACATATGAAGAAAATATTCCTACTTCTTCTAGCTCAAATGGTGTTATTTATTCTTCTAATTTTACTTCAATTGCATCTTTTATGGATAAAGTAGCTATAAGTGGTTCATCTTATGTAATTGTAATACCTCAGAATGCTTCATCTGAATTAATAAGAGCAGTCTCTGAATTTGCAGCAAGATATGGTATAACTACAACTTATCTAGAATATGAAGATCTGACTTATTATTGGAATACATTAATCCGAATTAGTAATAATAATTATTATGGTGATGATAGAATTGTTCCTGATAATTATGCTATTATTGAATTAGTTGATAGGCATTGGAGTCCTAATCATAATGATTTTGGATTAAACATTCAAGGAAGTAGTGAGAAAGATATTATTATAGCATTAAATAAATTAAGAAATTATAATTCTTATTCTCAGTTTATGTCTGAAAGAGTTTTGTCTTCAGCAACTGATTTAATTGTTTTATATTGTTATGATTCTGATGGTGGACTTAATTATTATGAAAAAGGTTTTGTTAATGCATCATATTACGTATCTGGTTTTGATTCACCTGCACATGATATGTGTATTGATAGTATTACGCTTAGAGAAATGTTTTGTAATACCTTAGGTTTAGGAGAACCAAAGTTATATGATTGTCCATATGGTTGTTATGATGGTGCTTGTGTTGATGAGAATTCATTAAGTATTCTTTTTATTCCACAGGGTCTTCCTGTTTATGATGAAAATAGTAGTTATAAAATACGAGTGTATATTGATGGAGAAGAAAGAGAGATAATTCATAATAAATTGTCTTTTACAGTGTTAAATGTTTCATATGGCCCTGCTTTAATATCTATCTTTCATCCAGGTTATGAACCTTTAGAAAATCAAATGTTTTATGTTTCTCCAAATTTAAGTAATAATGTATTTTATTATACTATGGATGAATATTCATGGTGTTATGAAATTGATAATGGTGTTTATACTTTAACTGGTGATTATGTTAATTATTATTATGATGGGTGTGATACACATCCTTTTTTGCCAGCATTGATAAAATATCATTGTCGCCCATTCTCTTATAATTCAGATTTTGCTATTCGTTCCTATCGTGACATAAGATGCCCTAATGGTTGTGTTGATGGGGCTTGTGTAGTATTTGAGACACCTATATCTGAAGTATTGTATCAAGCTGCTTTAGCTCCTGATACTTTTGATGTAGTAATTGGAAGAGATGCTGCAACTTCTGATAATGTTGTTGCTGTTGATATTAGTGGTTTTACAAGAATTGAGTCTGTAGTATTTGATACTGATGTTTATAATTTAACTAAAAATATGATTGTTATTGGTGGACCATGTGTTAATCAATTATCTTCATATTTATTAGATGTACCTATGAATCGTCCTGATTGTGTAGATAGATTTCCTGTAAATCCTGGTGAAGGTTTAATACAAGTATTCCAAAATAATGGTTATTATCAAATTGTTGTAGCTGGTTATACTGCAGATGATACAAGACGTGCTGGGAGATATTTAATTGAGAATATGGATCGTTTAAATACAACCAGTATAATAATTTAGAAGTGTTTTGTTATTTTTCTTATTTTGTGTTTTAGTACTTTTAATTATTATTTTATTTTTATTATTAAATTCTACCAGAGCGCATGTATTCTTCTAAATCTTCTTCATCGATATGATGTTTCATATAGATCTTATTAGTAGCTTTTTTTTTCCTGGTTTTAAGGTATACACCATAAATTAGACCACAACCAAGACCTGCAAGATGTGCAATATTTGCTACATTATTTGGTATAAATATTCCTAGTGTATCTATTAAAATGAATGCAATCCCAGCAAGCCATAATGGTACTGGGATAAAATTAAGGTATATAATCTGTTTAGGAACTAGAATAATACATACACCTATTATTCCCATAACTGCACCTGATGCACCTAAAGCTCTTGCATAAAACTGACTTGCAATTATTGCAGCAATTAAACCTGATATAAGGTATATTGCTAAAAATCTTTTTGGTCCAATTCTTTGGATTAAAATAGATCCCATAAAAAATACCCACATCATGTTAAATATTATATGAAATGTATTTGTTGTGCTGTGTAAAAACATATGGGTTATTAATCTCCATGGCTCAGAATAAAGTCGTTGACTATCTAGTAAAAACATTTCTGTAAATCCAGGGATTGTTAATTGTATAATATATGCAATTGCATTGATAGCTACTATAATTAATATTATATTTTCTAAATTAATTGTTAATCCTTTTTCTTTATATTGCATTTATGTTGTATTATTATATTTGTTTTTAAATTTTATTAGTGATTTTTAATAAATTAGTGATATGTTCAGAAAGTTTATAAAATACTTATTGATTTATGTATTAAAATGTTAAATAAAAAGAAATTCGATGAAATGCGAAAAGAACTTGAAAACTTTGATAATGAGCGTGAAAAGGCAATAGATTTATCTCGTAAGATTATTAAAGAATCTAAATTAGTTATTTATGCTTTACTCCGTGATAAAATTGAAGAAGCTTCTAAGTATGTTAAAACTATTAAAGAATTGGTTAAAAAACTTCCTGATAATGATGCTGATACAGGTATGACTCAAACTGCAAGGCAAGAATATGTTGAAGCTATGACTTTGTATTATTATTTAAAAGAGAAAAAATTTGTTTATAAGGATGATCTTAATGTGTCAAGTTATGATTATCTTTTAGGTTTATGTGATCTTACAGGAGAACTTATGCGGAAAGCGGTGAATCATATAATAAAAGGGAAAGTTGATGAAGCAGAAAAAATACGTAATCTTGTAGATGAAATTTATCATGAATTCTTAAAAATGAATTTACGTAATGGTGAGTTGCGTAAGAAATCTGATCAGATTAAATGGAATCTTGAAAAATTAGAGAATATGATGTATGACATTAATATTAAAAGAGGCTGAAGATAATGCCTAATTTCTGGAAAGTTGTTAACGATGTTATTGCTAAGTCAGATATATTACTTCTTGTTCTTGATTCGCGTTTAATAGAATATACTAGGAATGAAGAAATTGAATATAAAATTCAAAAACAAAATAAAAAGATAATATATGTATTAAATAAATCAGATCTTGTTGATAAAGAAAAATTAGAATCTGTAAAAGATGAATTTGAATATTGTGTATTTATGTCTGCAGTAAAGCATCAAGGAACAAATATACTACGTTCAGAGATTATGAGGGTTGCAAAAGGAAAACCTGTAACTGTTGGTGTTTTAGGTTATCCTAATGTTGGTAAATCTTCTGTGATTAATGCAATTTCGGGTGGTGGAGGAAAAGCAGGAACAGGTCGACTTCCTGGATATACAAAAGGACTTCAAAAAATACGTGTTTCAGATAAACTATATATGTTAGATTCACCAGGTGTTTTACCATTTAAAGAAGATGATGAGATAAAGCATTTGTTAACAGGTTCAAAAGATCCATATAGGGCAAAAGATCCTGATATGGCTGCTGAATATTTACTGGAACAATTTTCAAGTAGAGATTGGTATGGTGTAAAAGATGAAGATGATAAACTTGAAAAAATAGCTTTTAAATTTAAATATCTTAAAAAAGGTGGTTTACCTGATATTAAAAAAGCAGCAGTTAAAATATTAGAAGATTGGCAGAGAGGAAAAATTAAATAATTATTTAGAAAAATGAAAGCAACAACAAAAGAAATTTGGTATTATATAATTGGTATTAATTTATTATTTCTATGTGGAGTTATACCCTATTTAAATTTAATTTTGTTTATTCCATTAGCTTTTTATTATTCATTACAATTTTATAAAAAGTCTTTGAGAAAATATAAAAGTAGATTTATTTCTATATTAGCAGTATGGTTCATGTTATTATCAATAATTATTTGGATAATGAGTGCAATTTCATTATATAGAATAACATTTGCTTGATATTCTAATAATGTAACTTATATCTAGAAAACTTTATTAATACTTATATTTGACGTGAAATATGGATTATGTAATGATTTTTGGGATGGTAATATTTATTTTTTTGTTTATCTATTTAGGTTTTATTCTAATTATTAGTATTATTTCATTATTCATAAAAAAAGAAAATTATAATTTTTTAGCAAAAGTTAGTATTATTATACCTTGTTATAATGAGCAAGATAATATTATAAAAACATTAGAGTCCATAAAATTACAGAAATATCCTCTCTCAAAAATTGAGGTTATTGTTGTTGATGATGGTTCAACAGATCATACTTTAAAAGTTGTAAATAAAAATAGGGGTAAATTAAATTTACGTGTATTAAAATTAAAGCATCAAGGAAAGTCCAGTGCAATGAATCATGCATGTAAATTAGCAAAAGGAGATTTTATTCTTACTATTGATGCAGATACTTGTATGAAAGATGATTCTTTAAAAAAAATAATAGCTCCATTTAAAGATAAAAAAGTTGGTGCAACAAGTGGTTCAATGAATGTATTTCATACTGATTCGTTAATGAGAATTTTTCAAAGAATTGAGTATCATTATAATAATCTTATTAGAAGAAGTTTTTCAAAAGTTTTTAATACTAGTATTTGGTTTTATGGAGCTTTTGCTTGTTATCGTACAAAAGTTCTTCGTAATGTAGGTTTTTTTAGTAAAGATACAATGACTGAAGATATGGATTCTTCAATGATGATATGTAAGAAAGGATATAAAGTTGTAAATGCTTATGATGCTATTGCTTTTACAAATGTTCCAAAAAGTGTAAGTGATTTAGTTAGACAAAGAATGAGATGGTGGATTGGTGGGCTACAAGTTGTTTTTAAGCATAAAAAACAATTTTCTAAAAAATCATCAGCTGCTGTAAATTTCTTTTTTATAAACCAATATTGGTGGTCATTTTATGCATTGGTATTATTTCCAATTTTGGTTTATCAAGTATTATATTGGTTACCATTTAATTTAGAATCATTTTCAAACACATTTTGGTATTTGTTTCGATGGTTTAGTCTTTCAGGTCCATTATATGTTATTTATATGATTCCTGAATGGGGGATTTCATTTTATGGTATTTTTGGAGTTATGAGTGGAATTATAAGTGCAATATTGATTATTTGGAGTATTATTGTCTTTAAAGATAAATTTGACTTTAAAACTTTATTTGCATTGTTCTTTTACTTTCCATATACGTTAATTTTAAATAGTATTATTGTCATAAGCTTAATAAGGATATTGTTTTTAAAGACAAGCTATTTTATTCAATAAAAATAGAGCATTTATGCGGTTTTAAGAATGCAAATCAATAATATATTAAACGGTATAATTAATTCATTAGAAATTCAGGTAGCATATGTAAGAGTTATATTAGATTTCTTACATATCATATTTGATAATACATTTTATGTATTTTTATTTATTTTTTCTATTATATCAGCAATTTATGTTATTTTTATGATGATTTCTTTATTGGTAAATCCACGATATAAAGAAAAATATTTTAATGCTAAATTGGCTCCAACTGTGACTATTCAAATACCTACACGTAATGAAATTATAGCACTTCGTTGTGCAAGAAAATGTTTGAGTTTTGATTATCCAAAGAATAAGTTTAAAATATTAATTGGTGATGATAGTGATGATTCAGAAGTTTCTGCTGAATTAGATAGATTTGCTGCAATGCATGATCAAATTACTATAATTCGCCGTACAAAAAATATAGGCTTTAAGCCAGGTAATCTTAATAATATGCTTAAGCATACAAAAAGTGATATTATTGTAATTTTTGATAGTGATTTTGTTCCTGAAAAAGATTTTCTTAAAAGAATTGTTACACCTTTTATTTATGATAAAGATGTAGAAGCAGTTCAATCAAGGTGGAAATTTCTTAATAGTGAGCAAAATTTAATAACTGCATTAGGTACAACAATTCAAAGTGTGGTTCATTATATATTTTTGCCAGTAATGGGTAAAAAATATATTGGTTTTCTTTGTGGTTCAGGAGAAGCTGTAAAAAGATCAACTCTTTTAAAATTGGGTGGTTGGAAATCAGGCGCTTTAACAGAAGATATTGAATATTCTTTGCGTCTTCATAAAAATGGGAAGAAAATAGTTTATTTGGATAATCTTCCATGTTTAAACGAATTGCCATCTACACTAAAAGACTTATATAAACAACAAATGAGATGGGCATATGGAGTAATTGCTGCATATAAGATGCATTCTAAAGAAGTAATATTTTCATCATATAGTGTTTTACAAAAAATATTAACATTTTGTATGGCATTTGGTTATCTTATTCCGATATTTGTATTATTATTAACATTATTTGGTACATTAAGCTTTGTAACACACCCACCAGGTCCAATTGATATACCAACTTTTTTATCTGTTACTTTTAGAAATATTTTATTGACTTTTGGTTTTGTGATTGCTAGTGTTTTTGCTTTAGTTAAAGCTAGTCAATTAAAGCTTGTATTTAAAGCTGTGATTTCGTCTTTTTCAGTTGGTTTTGTAATAGCTTATTTTGTTAATATTGGTATTTTTAAAGCTATATTTAATAAGCCAATGAAATGGTTTTTATTAAATAAAAGCAAAGATTATATGAAAGATTAATTGGTTTTTTCTGCGATGAAACATAGAATTGGTAATATTAAACTTGATGGAAGATTTGTATTAGCCCCTTTGGCTGGTGTTAATGATATTGCATTTCGTAAAATGTGTAGCGATTATGGTTCTGCATTGAATTTTTCTGAAATGATAAATGTGAATGCTATTGAAAGATTGAATAAATCTACACTTAAAATGGCTGATACTTTTGAAAATGAAAAATGTTTTATTCAACTTTTTGGGACACGACTTGATGCTATTAAAAAGTCTATTAAAATACTAGAGAATGAATATGATAAATGTACTCCATATGGTTTTGATTTTAATTTTGGTTGTCCTGTAAGTAAAATTATGAATCAAGGTGCTGGTAGTGCTTTATTAAAGCGGCCCAAAAAAATTGGTGAAATATTATCTGTAATGCGTGATTCTACTGATTTACCAATCACTGCTAAGATTCGACTTGGGATAACTCCCAAGTCTGCAAATTACCTTGAAACTGCAAAGATTATTGAGAGGAATGGTGCTGATGCTTTAGTTGTTCATGGGAGATATCAAAGTCAAGGATATAGTGGTACAGCAGATTGGGGTAAAATTAAAGAAATTGTTGATGTTGTTGATATTCCTGTAATAGCTAATGGAGATATTGTTGATGAATTCTCAGCAAATAAAATTATTGAAGAGACCTGTTGTAAATTTGGAATGATTGGACGAGCAATAATGGGTAATCCTTTCTTATTTAAACGTTTGAATCATTTTATGGAAACTCATGAAATTCTTGAACAAAAAAATAAAATAGATTTGTTTTTGGAATATTTATCATTAGTTGATAATTTTTGTTTGATTAAAGATAATTATGTTAAATTTTCTTATGTTAAAACTCATGCAATGTGGTTTACTAAAGGTATTCCTAATTCTGCAATATTACGTGATAAAATTAGTTTAGTCGATAATATTAATGATTTATCCGAAATGTTTAAAAAGCATCAAATTGATATGTAATTATGAAATGTGATATATGTGCGAAAGAATGTCAATTTCTTGAAGTAATTGGAAAGGACTTTGTATGTCATTCTTGTATTCAAAAACATAATAAGCTATTAGGTGCAATTTTGCGTACTCATATGGATTCATTTCTTCGTGTTTTAAAAAAGAAAAATGTTAAAGACTTTGAAGAATTTAAAAAGCTTACAAAGGATGATATTAAGGATATAATCAATGTAAGTCATGCGCTTAATCTTAAATATTGATTTATTTTAATCTTTTAGAAACTAATTATCATATATTTTTTTTGTTGATTCTTCAATTAAATTATCAAGGTCAGAATTCCAATCTTGTTCGATTAAATTATTTGAACCGCAAAATGAGCATAATTTAGGAAATCCTTCTTTTATGCGTACAATATGTTTACATTTTTGGCATTTGTATCTTATTTTTTGCTTTTCTTCTGTTTTTTGTTTGTTTTCTGTTTTTGTAGGTCCTTTTATTTTGTCTATACAATGAACACATAAGAGGTTCTTTACATCAGTAAGGTATTTCATTTTATTTGGTGGATACTTATTCCCACACTTTCTACATGTAATTAATCTGTCCATATCATTACATATGTATCGCAAGAATATATATTTTTCTATAGAATTATGATTGTAAGCTAGTATTTGCTAATATCTGTTAAATTTATTAAATTAAAATATAAAGAAAGAAAATAAAAGAATTAAAAATTAATTTTATAGATCATCAACAGTAAATAATTTTATTCTTGTATTAGCATTTTTTACTTTTGATTCCATACCAATTATAGCTTGAACATTTGCTTTTTCTGCTACTTGAATTAATGCATGATCAATACTACTGTCAAGAATAATTGCTGAAACCCCTGATCCTAAACTTTTGATAGTGCTATTTAATTCAGTAACAGGAACTTTTCCTAATACTTCTTTTTTATCATTTAAAATATATGCACCATTTGTTCCAACTAAATCTTCAAGTAATCTTTTAAATTCTGTTTTATCTTTTTCTGTTATAGTTTCTTTTTCTTCTCTTCTTTCAGGTCGCTCATAAGTTTTTTGTGATCTTTGTTGAAAATTTTGTTGAGGTCTTTTGTCAACTTGTTGTTGTGTTTGTTGTTTTACTTTTTTGAAAGAAGATTCTTGCATTTTATCACTTTTAGGTGCAGTTTCGATTTCAAGTTTGATTTGTTCTGCTGCAATTTTTCCTCTTAAGCTTTTGTGGATTTCTTTTTTTGTTATTTCTTCCACTTCTTTTCCATCTGGAGCTTTTGTTACGAAATCTATTTCAGCTACATTTAATAATGCTTTAATAATTAGGTCTCCACCTCTATCACCATCAGTAAAAATAGTACATATTTTTTTCTTACTTAATTCAATGATAGTATCTGAAACTCTTGTTGTTCCATTAGTTGAAATAACGTTTTTAAATCCCTGTTTTAGTAAATTGATTACATCAGCTCTTCCTTCTACAATTATGATTTCATCACTTTCTTCGATTGATGGTCCAGCTGGGAGTCTATCAGGTCCATATTCTGTTATTTCCATCACTCTTACTGAGTTTGCAACTTCATCTGATAATTCTTGTGAATCAGGACTTGTTGTTGAAATCATATTTTTAAGTAATTCTTTAGCTCTGTTTATGACAAAGTCTCTTTTACTAACTCTTATATCTTCAATGTTTGTTACTTTTATTTTTGCGTTACAAGGTCCAATTCTTTGTATAATTTCTAATGATGCAGCAATTATTGATGTTTCTGCTTTATCTAGTGAGGAAGGAATTACTATAGTTCCTGAAGTTTTTCCTCCTTTTGTATTCATTTCTACTTCGATTCTTCCAATTCTTCCTGATCTTTGTAATTCTCTTAATTCTAAATCTGCACCTAATAATCCCTCTGTTTGACCGAAGATAGCACCTATTACGTCTGGTCTATCTACTACTCCATCAATTTCAATGGTTGCATGAACAATGTATTTTGCTGAAACTTGGCTTATTTTGGCCATATTAATCCCCTCATATCTAAGAACTAGAAATATCTTCAATTCAGTAATTATATTCTCTTAACTACGCTTTATTAGCTTTAAAATTTTACTACATGCTAAATAAAGCTTTAATTTAATTTGTGACTGAATGAATAGTAAATGTAATTCCAGTTCTTAACTTGTTTTATTTTAAATGTAATAACTGTGATTAAATGATTGTAAAGTGTTTGTTGCCCGAAATACTAACTCCCAAGCTCATAGCTTGTCTTTGACGTGCTCCATTGAGTACTCTCGCACCGGGCTGTAATACACAAGAGTGTCTATGGATAATGTATCATATACAAAGTCCATGGTATGTACCCAATCTCACTGCCAAAGTTTATCTTCAGCTCTAAAGAGGACCCATTTGTGTATCTTTATAAAATCTGAAAATCTATCAACTTTATATAACTTTTGGTTTTTCAGTTTTTTTTGTTACTATTTAGTGATAATATTTAATAATAGGTATTGATTTTTTGTTTAAATGAATCAAGAAATATCAGATTTATTGCAAAATAATACTGATTTACATCAATATATTGGAAATGCTAATAGGATGCATATTGAACATGCCGCATTAAAAGGTATGGTATATATTACTTTTTTTGAGTGTTCTGAGTCTGTTAATAATGCTATTAAAGATCAAATGAGATATTTACTTGGTCTAAATGGTTATAATAATATCTTTTTTATACCTGCACAGGTTCTTGGTAAATTATCTGATACTAAATGTTTTGTTTTTGGTAAATATATAAAATAGTGCTTGTAAAGTTTTTTATGCAAAGTAATTTAAATCTAAATGATTCTTTTATATTATGGCTAAGATTACTCGAGAGAGATATAAAACTTATAATAATGTATTTGATCAATTTACTCATAGAAATCTTTTCAAGTTAGCATCTGAAGGTTTTTTTGAAGATTTAAAAAGTAGTGTAGCTTTAGGAAAAGAAGCAAATATTTTTACAGCTGAAAAAAAGGACGGACGTCTTGTTATTGTTAAAATTTATCGTCTTGAAGGTTGTAATTTTAATAAGATGTTTGATTACATTAAGCAAGATCCACGTTATGAAGGGTTAAATAAAAAAAGAAGAGAAATTATTTTCGCATGGACGCAGCGTGAGTTTAGGAATTTATTAAAAGCACGTGAAGTTATACGAGTACCAACTCCTTTAAAAGTTAAAGATAATATATTAGTTATGGAAATGATTGGTGATGATGATGTTGCACCTGAACTTAAAAATAAAGAACCAGAGAATCCTAAAAAGTTTTTTTCTAAAATAATTGAGAATATAGCAAAATTATATTCGCAAGGGTTAGTTCATGGTGATTTAAGTCATTTTAATATCTTAAATAATAATGATGAGCCTGTTTTTATTGATTTTTCACAGGCTACTTTAACAGATAATCAACAAGTTGATGAATTACTTGAACGAGATGTCATAAATATTGTTAATTATTTTAATAAAAAATTTAATATTAAACAAGATGTATCAAAAAGTTTAGAAAAAATAAGAATTATGAGTCAAAAATTAAAAAATTAGTAAATGTTAAATAAGATTAATTAAAAACATTTATTTGGAAAGAAAAATGACAGAATTCATGAATCAAATAAAAATTCCTCAAGATCGAATAGCAGTCTTAATTGGAAAAGATGGTGAAGTTAAAGATGAGATTGAAAAACGGACTAAATCTCAATTAAATATTGATTCTAAAGAAGGTGATGTAAATATTGCTGGTGATGAGCCTTTAACATTATTTACATGTGCTGAGATTGTTAAAGCTATAGGAAGAGGTTTTAATCCTGAAATTGCTTTATTATTGACTAAATTAGATTATGTTCTTGAAATAATAAGTATTGCTGAGTATGCTAAAACACAAAATGATATGGTTAGAATAAGAGGAAGAGTTATTGGTAAGGAAGGAAAATCTAGAAAAGTAATTGAGGATATTTTAGAGGTTCATATAGTAGTTTATGGAAAAACTGTTAGTGTTATTGGTAGAGGAGATAGTGTTGCTTTGGCTAGACGTGCTTTAGAAAGTTTATTAAGTGGTAGTACTCATGCAAATGTGTATAAATGGCTTGAGAAACAACGAAAATTATTCAAAATGCGTGAACTTGAAGGAAAAGATGATTTTAAAGAAAATATTGAATTATGATTTTTTTGTTAATTTTTAATAGATTTCTAATTGTTAAACTTCTAATTTCTGCTATATTTTGTAATATTATTATACTATTATTGTTAAATTTATAATTATCATACATAAAATAATACAAAAACATATAAATAACTCGTATGGGTTTTTTATATAAATATGGTTGATCAACAGAAAACTTTAGGAAATCAAGATTCAATAGTTTCAGAAAATAAAAATTCTAATGATTCTAAAGAGAGTAAAGCTCATCAGTTAGCAAAATCTCAAAGAGATATTGGTGTTGCTGAGTTTTTTGCAAGAAATAGGCATCTTCTTGGTTTTGATAATAAAAGAAAAGCATTAATGACAACTATAAAAGAAGCCGTTGATAATTCACTAGATGCTTGCGAAGAGACTGATGTTTTACCAGAAATTATAGTTGAAGTTATTGATATGGGTAATGATAGGTTTAGAGTTATTGTAGAAGATAATGGGCCAGGTATAGTTAAAAAACAAATTCCCAAAATTTTTGCTAAATTATTATATGGATCTAAATTTCATACATTAAAACAAAGTCGTGGTCAGCAAGGTATAGGTATTTCTGCATCTGTAATGTATGGACAATTAACTACAGGTAAACCTTCAAGAATTACTTCTAAGATTGGTAATGGGCATCCTGCACATTATTATGAATTAAAAATAGATACTCAGAAAAATGCACCTCATATAATGAAGGATGATACCATAGAATGGGAAAAAGATCATGGTACTAGAATTGAGATTGATCTTGAAGCAAGTTATCAAGGTGGAAGTCAAAGTATTGATGAATATCTTAAACAAACTGCAATTGTTAATCCACATTGTACAATTATTTATACAAATCCTAAAGCAGAACAAATTATTTTTCCAAGAGCAACAGATATTATGCCTGATAAAGCAGTTGTTATAAAACCACATCCTTATGGAGTTGAACTTGGTTTTTTGATTGATATGCTTAAAACTACTGAAGCAAAGACACTTCAAAGTTTTTTAACAAGTGAATTTTCAAGAGTTGGTTCAGGAACAGCAAAAACAATATGCTTAAATTCTTCAATACAGCCTAATGTTAAACCACAAGGTCTTTCACGAGATTTAGTAGAGCAATTGATGGAAGGAATTAAAAAAACAAAATTGATTGCCCCTCCTACAGATTGTATTCAACCAATTGGAGCAGATTCTCTTGAAAAAGGACTGCGAAAGGAAATTAATGCAGAATTTTATTGTGCAGCTACTCGTCCTCCTTCTGTTTATAGAGGTAATCCATTTGTTATTGAATGTGCTTTAGCTTATGGAGGAAATTTGAGTTCTGATGATACTGCACGTGTTTTGAGATTTGCTAATCGTGTTCCATTATTGTATCAACAAGGGGCATGTGCTGTAACAAAATCAATTATTCAAACAGCTTGGAGAAATTATGGTGTAAGTCAAAGTCGGGGTGCTTTACCATCAGGTCCAATTATTATCGCAATACATATTGCTTCAGTATGGGTTCCTTTTACATCTGAGAGCAAAGAGGCTATAGCCCACTATCCAGAAATAATAAAAGAAATAAAACTAGCAATTCAAGAATGTGGTAGAAAAATAAACAGTTATATTCATAAGAAAAAGCGTGTAGGAGATGAATTAAAGAAGCGTAGTATTATTGAGAAATATATTCCACATGTTAGTGAGGCTCTTATTGAACTTTTAGATTTAAGCAAAACTGAGAAAGATTTACTTAGTAAAAATTTAGAAATCGTTCTTGAGAAAAAACGTGGAACTATTGAAGAGATTAAATTTGATGAAGCAAAAAATACTGATTATGATGAAAATTTTGCAAAAATAGGTAGTAAAAAGAAAAATTTTGATGATTTTGATGATGAGGAAGATAATAATGATAATTCAAAAGATACTAATGATGAAAATACGAGGGATGATTTATGACTGTTCTTGATGGAATTAAAGATATAGCTCAGAATATTTATAAGAAAATTAAGAAAGTTGAACAGCCAGAGATATCTGCTCCTCTTCGAAGTCTTTCAAATGTTCGTTATGACGATAAAAATGGTTATTTTGAATTAGATGGTAAATTTAAAGAAAGAACTATGACAGTTTCTTCGGTAAAAACTTTTGCTCAGACTTTAAGAATGATGGCTTTGTCTAAAAGTCTAATAAAAAGTAATGATATTGCTACAAAAAGAGAAGCATATTACGTATCAAAAAATTGGGGTGATGCACGGTTTAATGAACAACCTGAATCTGATACAGTTATGGATGATGTTGAAGCAATGTTAATGGTTAATCGTGAGCAAATTGGATTTATTCCTGAAGAAAAAGGTGGAGATATTGCAGGAAAACTTATTGTTATTGACAAAGATCAAGAAACTGGAAAAGAATTGAAAATTGATTGCACTAAAATGGGTTCAGGTGCTTATAGTATTCCTTCTTCAGTTGAAGAATTAAAATTTGAAACTGATGCAAAATTTATTCTTGCTATTGAAACGGCAGGTATGTTTCAAAGACTTGTAAAACATAATTTTTGGAAAAAGCATAATTGTATATTAATTTCTTTAGGTGGAGTGCCAACACGTGCATGTAGAAGATTTATACGTCGATTATCAGATTCTAAAAAATTGCCTGTATATGTATTTACTGATGGTGATCCATATGGATATGCAAATATTTATCGTACATTAAAAGTAGGTTCAGGTAATGCTGCACATATCAATAAGTATTTTTGTGTACCACAAGCACAATTTATTGGAGTAACACCTCAGGATATTATTGATTATAAATTACCAACTCATCCTTTGAAAGATGTAGATATTAAAAGACTTAAAGATGCAGTTAAGAACGATCCTTTCATCAAACATCATAAAGAATGGTGTAAAGCTTTAGATTTGATGGCTAAACTTAAGAAAAGAGCAGAGCAACAAGCATTAGCTGCTTGGGGTCTTAATTATGTTATCGATAAGTATTTGCCAGATAAATTGAAAGATAAAAAAACATGGTTACCATGAAAATTTATTTTTTAGATTTTTTGTTATCAGTATAGAAAACTAAAATTATAAGGTATAATACAATCGCTGTTATTAACCCTAAAATTTCTCCAAATTTTGTTTTTAATGATGGAAATATTATATCTAATTCTAATATTCTAAAATAATTTAATAATGAGAAATCAAATTTTAATATTGTAAATACTATTAATATAATCATATGAACAGATGCTGATAATAACATTAATTTAAATAATGCATCTAGATATTTATTTTTTGATATTTCAAACATTTTTTTAATTAATTTTAGAAATTTATATTATTTTTGTTTTTATTTATCTTAAATAAAAATTTTGATTCTGATATAATTGGCTTAATTAAAATCTGGTTTATTAATTTTAAACAGTTATTAAAATGCAGAGTAATAACCATAATATTTATAATTAAACAATGTAATGTATTAATATGCGCATTGCAATCTTTGCAGATAATTTTTTACCTCAAGTTAATGGTGTTGTCACTGCTACACTTAATTTAGCTAAAGGAATGGCTAATAAGGGGCATGAAGTTTTAATAATTGCTCCTAAATATTCTGAGAAATGTACATTTTCTTATAAGAATATTGAAATTTTTCGTCAAGCATCAATGCCTGCTTTTTTTTATCCAGATTTAAAACTTGCACCAACTTTTAATCCAATCTTTTTTAATTATTTAAGGAAAAAGAAAATTGATGTTATTCATTTTGTAACTCCTTTGTTCTTAGGTATGCAAGCAATTATTAGTGCAAATTTGCTAAAGAAACCTTTAATTGGCACATTCCACACTTTTTTTGCAGATGATCAGTATCTTAAACATGCTAAATTGAATTATTCTTTTATGCAAAGTTTGGGTTGGAGTTATTCTAATATGTTTTATAATAAATGTAATTTAGTTACTTCTCCATCATTTTTTACAAAACGAGAATTAAGTAAAAATGGATGTAAAGTTCCTATTAAAGTAATTTCAAATGGAATTAATCCAGATATTTTTGATGATAAAGGTTTAAAGCGTATTAAAGCTAAGTATGGTAAAAACTCAAAATTAATACTTTTTGTTGGTCGATTAGCTTATGAAAAAAATCTAGAATATTTATTAGAATGTTTTTCTTTGGTTTTAAGAAAGTTTTCTAATGTTAAACTTTTAATTATTGGTAGTGGTCCTCAAGAAGAATTGATTAAAAAAAAATCTCGTGATCTTCTTTTAGATGATAATGTTTTTTTTCTTGGTAGTATAAAATATGAAATATTAATTAGTTATGGATATTTTCAAGCTTGTGATTTATTTGTTACAGCTTCAAAAACAGAGAATCAACCAATGACAATTTTAGAAGCTCAGCAAAATGGTCTTGTTTGTGTGGGTTTAAAAGAAAAAGGTGTTCCTGACTTAATTAAGAATAATGTAAATGGTTTTCTTTTAAAAGATGGTGATAAAAAAGGTTTTGCAAATGCTATTATAAATTTGTTAACAAATGAAAAATTATACGAATCAATGAAAGATGCAACATTAAAACATGTTAAAAAGCATCACATCAATGGTATTGTGGATGAGTGGGAAAAAACTTATTTATCTGTTATTAATTCATATAAAAAGTAGTTTTTTAATCTATTTTAGCTGTAATACAATTTGCCTTCTTTTTTTTGTTTTTGATCCATTTGTGAACTTGGTTTATTTGCTCTTGGACGATGGTTTTCTTCATCTCTTCTAAAAGTTATGCCTAAGTCTTCTAAGAAAATATTCATTCCTTGTTCCATTTCTAAAGGTCCATTAACTTTACCTAATTGCGCTGGAATACCATCAAATACTATTAATTCATCGCTTAAATAATCAATAAATAATAAATCGTGGTCTACAACTATTGCTGATGCTTTTCTGATAATCATCATTTCTTTAATTACTTTTGAAATTTTAAGACGTTGTTCTACATCAAGATATGCTGATGGTTCGTCTAATAAATAAACATCTGCGTCTTTTGATAGGCATTCTGCAATTGCAACTCTTTGTAATTGTCCACCTGATAATTCGTTAAGATGTTTATGCATAAGTGGTTCAATATTTAAATCATCTATTAAATTTCTTTTATATTTCATTGCATTAATAAGAATTTCTGCAACTGTAACATTTTTAAATTCTATATATTGTGGTTTGTATGAGACTTTAATCTTTTCGTCTAATTCACCTTCATCTTTATCAATAACCCCAGCTAGTATTTTTACAAATGATGTTTTTCCTATTCCATTTTCTCCAAGAATTCCAACTACTTTTTCTTCCTGTAGAATACCTTCATTTGTTTCTAAATGAAATTTTCCTAATTTTTTCTTTAAATTTTTCCATGTAATTAATGGAGCAGTTTTTTTTAATTTTTCAATAGTTCTTTGTTCAAATGTGATAGGATAATTTCTAAATCTAATATTTTCTTCTTTAAGATATCCACCAAGATACACATTTATTCCTAGTTTTGTAGTCTTTGGTTGGCCCACTATTCCATATGCATTTTCTTTACCATACATCATATGAATTAAATCGGTCATATAATCTAGAATAATTAAGTCGTGTTCTACTACCATAACTGCAGTATCTTGATTAGCAAGTTCTTTGATAAATTTACTTACTTTAATTCTTTGTTTTATGTCTAAATATGAAGTTGGTTCGTCAAAAATGTAAAGATTTGCTTTCTTTAGAACAGTTGCAGCAATAGCAACTCTTTGTAATTCTCCTCCTGATATTTTTTCAATATCATTATCTAAAATATTTGCAATATCTAACTGAATTGCTATTTCATTTAATTGATTTTTTTGATCTGCTTTTGTTAATAATTCTTTTACAGTTCCTTTATGTGCTTTAGGTATTGCTTCAACTTGTTGTGGCTTATAGCTTAATGTAATTTCTTGTGATTTTAATTTTTCAAAGAATAATTGTGCTTCTGTACCTTTGAAATGGTTTATTAAATCTTCATATGATGCTTCTTGACCTAATTTGTCTAGGTTGGGTTTCAATATTCCTGCCAATACTTTTATAGCAGTAGATTTTCCAATTCCATTTACTCCAAGAATTCCAACAACCTTACCAAATATTGGAATTGGTAAATTATAAAGTTTAAACTCATTTTCTCCATAACGATGTATTGCTTGTTTTTCTAGTTCTTCTGGTAAATTTATGATATGTATTGACTCAGGTGCTTTTTTTGTACATATTCCACAACCAATACATAAATTTTCATTAATAAATAGTTTTTCACCTTCTATATACATACATTCTTTTCCAGCTCTATTAACAGGGCATAAGCTAACAATATGTTTTTTTAATTCTAAATCTTTCAGTTTTGTATTATCAACTACAGCTATTCTTGCCATAATTTTTGTTTATTTATGTATTATTATAAAGTTTTTGTCATCAAAATAAATATAAATCAGACATTTGAGAATTAATTTATGGTATCTACTACTGCTATAGCTTCTGGGAGTAATGGTAATTGTTATTTTGTTGCGAGTGGAAATGATAGTTTACTAATTGATGCTGGTTTAAGTTGTAAAGAATTACTTAATCGGATGAGTAATCTTAGTATCTCTGTAAAGCGTCTTAGTGGATTATTTATATCGCATGAGCATAGTGATCATATTAGAGGGGTTGAAGTTATTTCTAAGAAGTATGATATTCCTGTTTATGTAACAGAAGGAACATTTAATGCTGGTAATTTTAGGGTTAATGATAGACTTCTTAATTTTATTAAACCTAATGATAAAGTTAAAATAGGTAATATTCAAGTAGATTCATTTAGAAAAAATCATGACGCTGCTGAACCTTGTAGTTTTTTGTTAACAGCTGAGAAATATAAAATTGCAGTATTAACTGATATCGGGGAGAAATGTCAAAATGTAATAAATGCAATATCTAAAGCAAATGTTGCTTTTCTTGAGTCAAATTATGATGAATTAATGCTTGCTAAAAGTAGTTATCCATATGTTTTGAAGCAAAGAATTGGTGGTAATATGGGTCATTTTTCAAATTATCAGGCTTCCTTACTAGTTCTTGAACATGCTAATCCTTGTTTGAAGCATGTTTTTCTTTCTCATTTATCTGCAAATAATAATACTCCTGAATTAGCATATCAAACATTTACTTCTTTTATAAAAGAGCGAAAAGATTTACAAGTTAATTCTATTATGACTTCAAGACATAAAGAATCTACACTTCTAGATTTGGAATAAATTTATAAAATCAAAGTTGTTAATCTAAAATATGGCAAAATGTGAAGTATGTAAAGAAAAAGTTGCTGAAACTTTTTTGAATAAGATTTTAGGTAGTCATATTAAAGACGAAAAGGGTAAGAAGCATATTGTTTGTAGTTCTTGTCAAAGTAAATTAAGAGATAAAACGACGATTTTAGAAAAGCTTAAATAAGCTTTTCATTGTTTTTTAATAATTATTTTAATTTTTAAATATTAATTATTAAATTTATTTTATGCCCTTGTAGCATAGTAGCTATTGCGGCAGATTCGTAATCTGCAGGTCGCGAGTGCAACTCTCGTCAAGGGCTTTTTTTTATTAATATAATTTGTATTTATAAATTTATAATTCTATTCTCTATAAGCATATATTTTTTAAATAATTTATTTTATTTACTTTATATGGGATTTGATAAAGATTCTTTTAATCAATTTATTATAAAAAATAATGTATATGGTTTTTTTAAGACTCCTATCACCTTAAGTTCAGGTAGGAAGAGTCATTTTTATGCAAATTGGCGCTCTGTTGTTTATGATGTTTTTCTTGCTGAAAAGTTAGCAGAGTATGTAGTTAGATTTACAAAAAGCCATAATATTTATGTAGATACTTTTTATGGTGTTCCAGAGGGTGCTACAAAGATAGGTATTCTTTCACAGCTTTATTATGCAAAAAGTTCGAAAAATTTTTCTATTGGAAGTCATGTTCTTGCAATGGGACGAGCTAAAGTAAAAGAGCATGGTGCTTTGCAGGATAAATATTTTGTAGGTGCTCCAAGAGGTAATACTGTAGTTTTAGAGGATGTCACAACAACAGGGGGTTCTTTATTAAAAGCAATTTCTTACTTAAAACAAGCAGGTGTTAGTATCTCTGCTGTAATTAGTTTAACTAATCGTATGGAAAAAAGAGATGATGGTTTAAGTGTTTCTGAAGTGATTATTAATGAAGGAATACCATTTTTTGCTATGAGCTCTGCATTAGAAATCTTGCCAAAATTAATTCTAAATGAAAAACTATCTCCTGATATGACTTCTGCTCTAATTGAAGAATTTAATAAGTATGGTGTTATGCCATTAGAGGTTCATAATGAGTTATAAAACTACTATTGCTAGTATAGATTTTAAAAATTGTATATTTAATGCGTCAGGTCCAATATGCAGTACTCTTGATGAATTAAAAAATATCGGTAAATCAAATTCTTGTGCTATTTTAACTAAATCATGTACACTTGTTGCACGTGAGGGAAATCCTGAGCCAAGATACACTGCAATCCCAGGTGGTTCAATTAATTCTATGGGGCTTCCTAATTTAGGTTATGAAGCATATATTTCTATGATTCCAAATCTTTTAAAATTTCAAAAACCAATTATATGTAGTATTTCTGGTATGAGTCTTTCTGATAATTTAATTATGATTGAAGCATTTAATAAAACTGATGCTGATATGTTTGAAATTAATTTATCATGTCCAAATATCATTGGAAAACCACAAGTTGGTTATGATTTTTCTCAGGCTGATGAAGTTCTTGAAGCTGTATTGAGAATTGCAAAAAAACCTATTGGAGTAAAATTGCCACCTTATTTTGATTTTGTTCATTTTGAGAAAATGGCATTTATTCTTAATAAGCATAAACCTGCTTTTGTAACATGTATAAATTCTATAGGAAATGCACTATTTATTGATCCAGAAAAAGAGCAAGTTGTTATTAAACCAAAAAATGGTTTTGGGGGTCTTGGTGGTGATTATATCAAACCTACAGCTTTAGCAAACGTTAATAAATTTAGAGAATTACTTGATCCTTCTATTTCTATAATAGGAGTTGGTGGTATAAAATCTGGTGTTGATGTTTTTGAATTTATTTTAGCAGGAGCAGATGCTGTACAACTTGGAACAGTTTTTATGGAAGAAGGTGTTTCTTGTTTTAGTCGTATTGAAAAAGAATTTAATGAGATAATGATTCGTAAGGGTTATAATTCAATTTCACAAGTAAAAGGAAAATTAAAATTATTATGATTAAACATAAAAAGAGGATAATATGAGAATTGATCCACATGTTCATTTTCGTGATGAAAATCAATCATATAAGGAAACTATTCTACATGGTCTTATGATTGCAGAATCTCAAGGTGTAATGAAAGTTGTTGATATGCCTAATTGTAGTCCACCAATATTAAGAATAAGTGATGTTAAGCGAAGGTTAAAATTAGTTCCTGAAAGAATGAAAGATAGATATTATATGTATATAGGTGCTACATTAGATTTTAATCAATTAAAAGAAGCTGTTAAAGCAGTAAATGATTTTAAAGAAGTAGTAGGAATTAAAATGTTTGCAGGTAAATCTACTGGTGATTTACAAGTTTTAACTGAAGATGAACAATTAAGAATTTATAAATATCTTACTCAATTAGATTATAAAGGAGTTATTGCTGTTCATTGTGAGAAAGAATCTTTGATGAATGAATCTCATTTTAATTCTAAAAAACCTATAACACATGCAGAATCCCGTCCGAATATTGCTGAAGTTGAATCATTAAATGATCAAATATCATTTATTAAAAAGTCAGGTTTTAAAGGGCATTTTCATATGGTTCATGTTTCAGTTCCAGAATGTGTTCAAATTATTGAAGAAAATCGAAAAATTATGAGAATTTCTTGTGCAGTTACACCACATCATTTACTTTGGGATGATTCAAAGCTTTTAGGTGAGCATGGCTTACTCTATAAGATGAATCCACCACTGCGCAATCTTAAAGATGTTATTAAGCTTCGTCAATTGCTTGTTAATGGGAAAATTGATTGGATTGAAACTGATCATGCTCCGCATACAATCGGTGAAAAACTCCACCAAGGTTTTCCTTCAGGTTATCCCACACTTTATTTGTATAAGGATTTTGTTGAAAATTTTTTACCCTCTTTAGGACTTGATAAATTAGCTATTAAACGTTTAACATATGATGCTATTAGTGAGGTATTAAAAATATGAAATTACATAATAGTTTAACCTTATCAAAATTATCTTCTTATGAAAAAAAGGCTAGGAATATGATATGTCTTCCTCTAGATGGTATAAATTCTATTAGCGAATTACGTAGTCGTGTTAAAGAATTAAGTCCATATGTTGGATTATTTAAGATAGGTAAAGAATCTTTTACTAAATTTGGACCAAGTATTATAGATATTGTTCATAAGTTTAATTCTAAAGTTTTTTTAGATTTGAAATATCATGATATACCTGCTACTGTAAAAGGTGCAGTTTCTGCAGCATGTTTGTTAGGTGTTAAAATAGTTAATGTACATGCTTCTGGTGGGAGTGAGATGCTTAAAGCAGCAGTTAGTGGATTAAAAAATAAAACTACAAAATTAATAGCAGTAACTGTTCTTACGAGTTTAGATGATAATAGTTTACATGAAATAGGAATAGATGAAGATGTTAATAATCATGTATTACGGCTTGCTAATCTTACTGCTGAATGTGGTTTACATGGAATTGTATGTTCTGCTAAAGATCTTAATTTTATTAAAAAGAAATTACCAAAAAATTTTATGTATGTAACCCCTGGTATATCAGGAATTGATAATAATGTTGGAAATGATCAAAAACGTGTGATGAGGGCTGATGAAGCAGTTATCTCTGGTGCAAGTATTTTAGTTATTGGAAGAGCAATTACGGGTTATAATACAAAAAAAGAACGTTGTATTGCTGCTAGAAATATACTCACTAAAATAGCTAATGTTTTATTTGAAAGAGATAAAAAAAAGAAATAGTTTTTTTAGTATTTTTTGTAGTTGATTTTGTTATTAACTTCTTACTTATCTTTTTAATATTGCTGTTATAGTATAGTATCTCTTAGTCCTGTTATTATTACTATTATTTTGTCCCATAATTATAATCATTCATCATTTTGAATAATGCCATTCTTACATGAAGTCCATTTCTAGCTTGCTTGAAATATTGTGCCCTATGATCATGGTCAATTTCTGATGATATTTCTACAACTCTTGGTAATGGATGTAATAATATACCATTTTTACGAATGAGATTAACATTATTTTTGTCTATTTTATACATATCTCTTGCTCTTGTGTATTCTGTTTCTTCTTCTTCTGTTAATTTTTTTGGGTTTTTACCGAATCTTTCCTTTTGAACGCGAGTCATATATACTATGTCAGATACTTTTAATGTATCATTTAAGTTATCAGTCTCATGATATTCTGCGTTATGTTCAGAAAGATAATCTTTTATTCCTTGGTCTATTCTGCTATTGTCTGGTGCAACAAAATGAAACACATTATTCGGAAATTTAGCCATTAAATATACTAATGATTTAACTGTTCTTCCTCTAGCTAAATCTCCTACAACAGTAATATTTAGGTTTTCAGTCTTATTAAAATGATCATAAATAGTATATACATCAAGTAATGCTTGTGTTGGATGTTGACTTTTTCCAGAACCTGCATTTATTATTGGTACTTGTGATATTGCGTGAGCTTGTTCTGCTGCATTATCTTCAAAATGTCTCATTACAATAAAATCAGTATAACCACTGACAACACGTATTGTATCTTCTAAAGTTTCACCTTTTGATACTGATGAGAATTCTGTTGCACTCTCAGTCATGGTTGTGCTAGCACCTAATCGTTGTGCGGCAATTTCAAATGAAAATCGAGTTCTTGTTGAAGTTTCATAGAATAATAAAGTTACATGTCTATCTTTCATAATGTCTTTTAGTTGTGTTTCATTGTTTCTCATATATTTAGTTACATCAAACATTTCTCTTAAGAAATCTTCATCAAATTGCTGGCTTTCAATAATATGTGCTCTAGGGTCTATATTTTTTAGATTCATCTTTTAACCTCCAAGATAGAATTGTCTGCTTAACACTTATTAGAGAATTTTGATAGTTAAACATTAAAATTAAGACGTGGAGTAGGCTATATATAAATATGATTGTAATTGATTATTTATTTTTTATAGTTGATTTGTTAATTAGAGTTTTAAATTTTTATTGCTTTTTTAGTTTTTAATTTTTTTATATTCTATCGTCGATAAAGTTGTTATTTTTTATTTAGTAGTGGTTCTTAAAATAAAAACATTTAAATATAGAAAAAGCACTACTTATTCTTATGCCAATATCGTCCCTGTTAACAGGGCGGAGGAGTGGTATTTATCGTAATAAAAAAGAATGAAACCATTTTACAACATCGGTTATAGCGAATTATTTTCGTCCTTTTTTAAAGGGCGAATTTCTAAGATTTTGTTAGTTTATTCTCTTTTTGGTTTGTGTTTTTTCTTTATGACTACTTTTTTTATGTATAACAAAGATATGTTTATGATATTATCACTTTTTATTATCTCAGTTGTATCTATGTTGCCTCTTAGGGTAATACCTTGGTTTGGTTTTTTTGATATGAATACTTTGCTTACGGTATATGCCTCTATGGTTTATGGTTTGCCTGCAGGTTTGATTGTAGGTACTGCATCAGTATTTGGTATAATTAATTCAGGTGATGTTGATAATAATATCTTTTTTGATCTTTGTGCTAGTTATATTGTTGCTATTGTAGCCTCATTTTTCTTGATTTCAGCATATGTTCCTATTGTAACAGTACTTGCTTTAACTTATGCAACTTTGTCTTTAACCTTTCACAAATTATTTGGAACTTTGGATTTTTTGAATGTTACATGGACTATAACTAATTTCATATGGGTGATCTTTGTTTTGTATAAAATATTGCCTCTTTTGGGTTTGGCATAAGTTTTTTCTTTGCATAATGTTTTTAAATAATTCTCAAATCATGTTTAACATGGAACTGGATAAATTTTCATCATTAAAGTTGAAAGATATTAAAAAAATTGATAATTATTTTGAGATTAGTAGTATTGAGCATAAAGGTAGTTTTTTATCAAGAGCTGTAAGAAGAAAAGTGATGGATAAAATACAAGAATTATTATCTTTAGTTTCAAATTATCTTAATCCTGATTCTTCATTAGTACAAGTACATGATGCACAAGCTTTAAATGATTCTGAAAGAATTAAATTAGTTAAAATTCTTAAAGATTTTGCAAAACTTGAGAAAGAATATCAAATTCTAGAATTAACAAGTAATACTCAAATGGATGTAATTTGGATTGATAATACTTTAATTTTGTACGAATTACATTTAGATACTATTAAATCGATAATAAATAAAATAAAGAATTCTTATGATGCTGAGGAAATAAAGATAGATGTAAATTATTTAGGTTGATATTATTTTGTAATCTAACTGATTTATATTATTTGAAGATAAGTTAAGTTATAGAAATGAAATTAGAATAGAAATGAGGGAAAAAAATGATAATAAATTTACAAGGGATACAAGGTTCTGGTAAAGGAACACAAGCAAAACATTTAATTGATGATTTTGGTTTAATATATATAGAATCAGGTGGCAGATTTAGGCGTGATTTGAAGGAAAATCGTGAAGTTGGTCTTTTAGCAAAAGAATATATGGCAAAAGGTGAGTTAGTACCTGATTATGTTTTGTTTAAAGGATTAGAGACATGGATTGAAGAGTCAGATCCAACAGGTAATTCTGCAGGATTAGTACTTGATGGAATACCAAGAACAATTGATCAAGCTGCAAATTTTGCTGATTATTGTGTCAATAAGGGGATGCTAGTTCCAATTAGATATGTATTAGTACTTAATTGCTCTCCTGATACAGCAAGAAAACGAATTTATGGACGGTTATATGATGAAGAAGGTAATTTGTATAATTCTTATTTTGATGATAGAATTGTAGTTTTAGAAAAAAATGCTGTAAATGGATATGATATATCTTTAAAAGCTACTCTTGATGGAAAAGTTTTAACAAAAAGGCCAGATGATGCAGATGTGAATACTGTTGAAAGAAGAATTTCAATTTATCTTGATGAAACAATACCTGCTATTGATTATATGCGTGGTGAGAAAGTGAAAGGTAGAATGTGGAATCATGGTCCATTACCTGTTGTAATTGATATTGATGGTGAAGCTTCTACTGATAAAGTTAGAGAGCAAATCTTACATTCAAGATTGTATAGAATGTAAGTATTTTTATTATTTAATATTAATTTGATAAAGGAGGTAAAAAAATGAATATGATAATAATGGGTCCGCAAGCAAGCGGAAAAGGTACACAAGCAGCAAAACTTGTTGAAAAATATAGTATTCCGCATATATCTACAGGAGATATATTTCGTGAGAATATAAAAAATGGGACTGAGTTAGGTAAGAAAGTTGTTGAATATACAAATAATGGTAAACTTGTTCCAGATTCTTTGGTAATTGATATTGTTAAAGATAGATTAAGTAAAGATGATTGTAAAAATGGTTTTATTCTGGATGGATTTCCAAGAACAACTCCTCAAGCAGAAGCATTAGATACTGTAACAAAAATTGAAGCTGTTGTAAGTATTGAAGTTCCTGATGAAATTTGTATTCAACGTGTTTCTGGACGATATGTTCATAAAGAAAGTGGAAGAACATATAATGTATATACTTCTCCTAAACCAAAAAAAGTAGAGTATGATTCTGATGGAAAATGTATTCATGCTTTTGATGATATAACAGGTGATGAGATATTCCAAAGAGATGATGATAAACCTGAAAAAGTTTTGAAAAGACTAGAAGATTATCATAATCAGACTGAGCCTATAAAGAAGCATTATGCTGATAAAGTTGTTGAAATAGATGGACAACAGTCAATTGATGAAGTATTTAATGCTATAGTTGCTGGTTTATCCAAATAATTATAAATAATTATTTTATTTTTTTCTTTATGAATCTTGCAGAAAAAGCATTTTTAAAATTGTATCCTGATAAAGATTTAGATACCTATAAAATTTCTTTAACATATTCTGGAAAATTTTCTCTTTATAATGGAAATGTTAGATATACTTATGGGAAATATAATTTTGGTTTAAGTAGTTCATGGAAAAATGTTAGTGAAGAAATTCAAATGGGTCTAATACAGCATCTTATGCAGAAGGTATTTAAAACAAAAATACGAACTCTTGAGCAAGATTTATATGATTCTTTTATCAAAAATGTTCATATATCTGTTCCAAAAGATAAAGTTGATTCTTTTTTAAAGGAAAGTTTTGATAGAGTTAATGAAAAATATTTTTTAGGTTTAGTTGAGATGCCTAATTTAGTATGGGGACAGAAAAGTTTTAGAAAAATGGGAAGTTATGAATATGCTTCTGATACTATTACTATGAGTAGAGTTTTTATAGGGATTTCTTTGGAGGATAGATATTTACTTGATTATGTAATGTTTCATGAAATGTTGCATAAAGTACATAAATTTAAGACTACAAATGGTAGAAGTTTACATCATTCTAAAACCTTCAAGAATGCTGAGAAAGAATTTGAAGGATTTGAGGATGTTGATAAAGCATTATCTTCTTTTTTACGTAAAAAAAAGTTTAAGCATCATTTTGGAATTGATTGACTTGATTTAAGATGATTAGTTGTTTCTTTTTTATTTTGTGTGTATTTTTATTTATTATTTATGTATATTATTATCAAAAAGTATATAAATAAGTATTTTAAATGTACAACTAATATACAAAAATAGTTATTTGTGTGTATTTCGTAAATGGCAAAAAAAGCAGTAAATAAACAGCGATACAACTTTCTAATAGATAAAAAAGTCTATGATGAATTTTCTTCTTTATGTAATGAATTTGGTTTAGTAAGAAGTAAAAAAGTAGAACTTTTTATGAAAGAGTTTGTGGAGCAAAATAAATGAACAAAGTTATTTTATCTTTAATAATATTAATTGGAGTATTATTATTTAGTTTTACTTCTTTTGTTGGAATAACTGGTTTAGTAATTGGCGATGATGAAATAATACTTTTAACAAATGATAATATATTTTATGATTCAACAATTGTAAATACTAAACACATCGGGATTTCATTCTCAGGTTTTCATAGCGGTAATAATTTTGAAATATTTAAAGTTGGAGATGGCTCTGAAAGAGTATATGCAAATACTATTCCAGGGCATTTTGAATTTTTTTATGAAACAAATAATGAGGTTACTGAAGTAACTTTCATGTTTAAATATAATGGTATTATTGAAGATTATTCAAAAGAGGTTGTTCAAGATTCTGGAATGGTGATGTTTGGTGATGGACCTGTTTTTGGAATATTAGATACGAATGAAGATTGTGTAGGTGGTCCTTCAGATTTAAATTGTTGGTCTGAACCAAGTGTTTTAGCTTGGGGGCCATTTGATGTGACAGGATATAATAGTGATGATGATGGTCGAGCAAATACAGCAGGTTTAGTTGCTCTTGGTGGCTATCCTGCCGCTGAACATTGTTATAATTTAATAGAAGGAGATGTTCCTGTTGGAACTTGGTATTTGCCTGCTAAAAATCAATTATGGGAAGGATATATATCCTCTCATGGAGAAACTACATTTACAGATAGTTTTTATTGGTCTTCTACTGAATTTTCGGGTGTAAGTGCTTTTCAATGGGTTTGGGGTTTATACACAGAACAGGATGGTCTTTACTCTAACGGTATGTATGATTCTTTTAAGGATGCCTCTCCCAACCCCGTCCGTTGTCTTCGTGATCCTGAGCCAGTTAATAATTTTTATCTTCATGAAAATGGTATAACTGTATTATGTCCTGATGCTGAAGTTGGTGAAACAGGAATTGTGAATGGAATTACTTATACTGCTTATGATAATGATGGATTGTATGCTATACGAGATAATACGGAATTACTTGAGACAGCTTGTACTAGTTTGATAACTAGTTTTAATCCTACCATGAATTGGAATGGTGGGTTATTTTATAATTCTGATTTAAATCCAAATGTTAGCCATTGGGATATTGGTAATGCATTATATACTGGTTTTATGTTTTTTAGTGCTAGTAATTTTAATCAAGATATTAGTAGTTGGGATGTTTCTAATGTTATAATTATGTTAGGTATGTTTGATGGTGCTACTAGTTTTAATCAAAATCTTAGTAGTTGGGATGTTAGTAATGTTACTAATATGTGGGGGATGTTTCAAGGTGCCAGTTCGTTTAATCAGGATTTATCTGGATGGTGTGTTACACAAATACTTTCTAAGCCAGGGGATTTTGATACTGGTGCTACTTCTTGGGCTGGTGGAGATTCTACAAGACCTCAATGGGGAAGTTGTCCGGAACTTAATCTATTTGCAGGTGGAAATGGAACTGTTGCAAATCCTTTTCAGATAACTACTTGGACACAACTAGATGCAATGAGATTGAATCTTTCTGCGCATTATGTATTGATGAATGATTTGATTTCTGAAGATGATGATTATTTGGATTTCAATAATCCTAACACTGAAGGTTGGGAACCTATTGGAGATAATGAAAATAGATTTACAGGAAGTTTTGATGGACAAGGGAATATTATTGAAGGATTGTTTATTAATAGATCTAGCGAGAGTAAAGTTGGTTTTTTTGGTTATGTTAAAAATGGAGAAATAAAGAATGTTCATTTGACGGAGAATTATATTAAAGGAGGAAGCAAGGTCGGAGGAATCGTAGGATATAGTTTGGGTATAATTTTTAACTCTTCTAGTTCAGGAACAGTTTCAGGAACAGGAGATTTTGTTGGAGGAATTGCGGGATTTGTTAGTTCAATTTCTAACTCCTATTCTACTGGAAAAGTATCAGGTATTTCAAACGTAGGTGGTCTTTTTGGTTCTTCAGAATCTGGACTATTTTTTAACTCCTATTCTACTGGAAATGTATCTGGCATTTCAAATGTGGGTGGTTTCGCAGGAGCTCAATTTGTTGGTTCAATTTTTAACTCCTATTCTATTGGAAATGTATCAGGTATTTCAAATGTGGGTGGTTTTATAGGTTTTATAACTGAAGAAATTTCATTCCAGAATTCATACTGGAACACAGAAACTTCTGTACAAGTTGAAGGTATTGGTTCAGGACCTTCAGGTGATGGAAGCATGCCTGAAGGAAAAACAACAGAAGAAATGAAACAAATCTCAACTTTTTCTGAATGGGATATTGTTTATTCTGATGAAGATTTGAATGATGGTTATCCTTATTTATCTTGGCAAGCTGAAAGTGATGAAGCTGTTTGGATGATTTATCAAGAAGATTCTGGTCATTTAATTGTTAATAAACCTTCAGATATAATTGTTGTAGATAAAGATTCTAGAATGATTAATTTATCCGAAGTTGGACAAAATAATGTAATTCGATCAGTTATAATTAAAGATGAGAAAGTAATCTCTGAATTTGATATTAATTTTAGTCGAAATATTAATTTTAGTAATGTTATTGTTGATTATGGAAATTTGACTATTGGTGAAGTTGATTATGGTCGATCAGTTATTCATATTCCTAATGAATTAGATGATGTTATTTCTGAAGTGATATTATTTATTCCAGAAGTTGCAGGTACAGGAAGAGTATTTATTTGTCCAGATGCTGAAAGTTTAGAAGATGTAAATGAATCATGTACAAATATTTATTATGAAAATCTAATTGCAGTTGATGGTTTCTATAATATTTCAGTAAGTGGAACAGGTGGAGGAGAGGGTAGTCCTTTATTTTATCTTCATGAAAATGGTGTAACTATATTATGCCCTGACGCTGAAGTTGGTGAAACTGGTGTTGTTAATGGGATTACTTATACTGCTTATGATAATGATGGACTTTATGCTATACGTGATAATGAAGAATTACTTGAAACTGCTTGTACAAGTCATGTAACTAGTTTTAATCCTAGTGGGAATTGGAATACTGGTTTGTTTTATAATTCTGTTTTAGGTTTTCAGCCAAACATAAGTCATTGGGACACTAGCTCTGTAATTTCTATGTTTGCAATGTTTTATAGTTCTCAATTTAATGGAGATATTAGTATTTGGGACACATCCTTAATAGCAGATATGGGATATATGTTTTTTAATTCTCAATTTAACCAAGATATCTCTAACTGGGACACTTCTTCGGTAACTTCCATGTTTGTGATGTTCGCTTACTCTTCCTTCAACCAAGACATCTCTAACTGGAACACTTCTTTAGTAACCAGCATGTCTTCGATGTTCGAAGGCTCTCTCTTCAATAATAATATCTCTAACTGGGATGTATCAAAAGTAATAAATATGGATTCTATGTTTACTGATTCTCAATTCAATCAAGATATATCCAATTGGAACGTAAGCTCAGTAACAATGATGGCCGGAATGTTCGCTGGTGCAACTTTTGATCAAGATATCTCTAACTGGGATGTGTCAAAAGTAATAGATATGGAAGTAATGTTTCGCGATTCTCCATTCAATGGTGATATTTCCAACTGGAATGTTTCCAGCGCAGAAGTAATGACTCAGATGTTTATGGGTTCTCAATTCAATGGTGATATTTCTAACTGGAATGTAAGTTCAGTAAACGATATGCATAGCATGTTTTATAGTGCAGAATATTTTAATCAAGATTTATCTGGATGGTGTGTTGAGAAGATTGGTTCTAAGCCGACTGGTTTTGATGATGGGGCTAGTAATTGGAGTTTGCCTAGACCTGTCTGGGGAAGTTGTCCTAATAGGAATTTCTATCTCCACACTAATGGAATAACTGTTATGTGCCCAAATGCAGAAGTAGGAGAGACAGGAGTTGTTGGTGGAGTTGAATATACTGCTTACAATTCAACAACACTCTATGCTGTGAGAACAAATGCAACAGCTTTAGAGACTGCTTGTACTAGTTTGGTTGATAGTTTTAATCCTAGTGGGGACTGGAATGGAGGATTGTTTTATAATTCTGGAGAAGGTTTTCAACCAAATATAAGTAGTTGGGATGTTAGTAGTGTTACAAACATGAGAGGTATGTTTGTTGTATCTCATTTTGATGGTGATATTAGTGATTGGAATACTTCGTCTGTAGAGGATATGGCTCGGATGTTTAATAATGCTATTAATTTTAATCAAGATATTTCTAATTGGGATACTAGCTCTGTAACTGACATGTCCTCGATGTTTATGATGGCAGGTCCTTTTAATCAACCCATAGGTCTTTGGAATACTTCTTCAGTTATTTACATGAATTCAATGTTTAACGGTGCTGGAGGATTTAATCAAGATATATCTTCTTGGGACACAAGCTCAGTAATTACAATGGCTTCGATGTTTTCAGATACATATTCATTCAATCAAGACATTTCTAATTGGAATACTTCTAAAGTTCAATCTATGGTCTGGATGTTCGCAGATTCTAAAGTTTTTCAACAGAATTTATCTGATTTTTATACTGGTTCTGTAACTGACATGTCCTCGATGTTCCAGGACTCTTCTTTTGACGGCGATATTAGTGGTTGGGATGTTAGTAGTGTTAATAGTATGGCGAATATGTTCTTTAATTCTCAGTTCAATAACGATATCAGCGATTGGAATGTTAGCAGTGTAACTAACATGTTAGGGATGTTCGCAGAGTCTCATTTTAATCAAGACATCTCCAACTGGGACACCTCTTCAGTAACCCATATGTCCGGGATGTTCGATTCCTCTCCCTTCAACCAAGACATCTCTAACTGGGACACCTCCTCAGTAACCGACATGTCCTGGATGTTCGCTTGGTCTTCATTCAACCAAGACATCTCTAACTGGGATGTAAGCAATGTTACAAATATGAATTGGATGTTTATGGATGCGGGAAGTTTCAATCAAGATTTATCTGGATGGTGTGTTTCTCAAATTCCAACTAAGCCAAATGGTTTTGATGATGGTGCTAATTCTTGGGAAGGAGGAGATGCGACAAGACCTCAATGGGGAAGTTGTCCGGGAAGTGAAGTTTTGCCTGTTATATTACTAGATAGAATTGAACCATTAGATAATATTATTATAAATCAAAATGAATTATTTAATATTACTGTGAACGTTACATGTTTAGATGCTAATTGTGGAGATGTAAATGTTAGTTTTGACCCTTTTGAAGAATATGAAATCATTGCTTTTACTGATATTGGAAGTCATACTTGGACTGTTCCTCAGGGTGTTACAGAAATTGAATTATTAGTAGTTGCTGGTGGTGGCGGTGGTGAAAATATTAGTGATGGAGGAGGTGGTGGAGCAGGTGGTTTAATTTATTATGGACCTGCAAGTCCAAGCTTAGGTAATTATTATAGTGTTACTCCAGGAGAAGTTATTGATATTTATGTCGGTGATGGAGGTCTTCGAGGTAATACTGGAGAAAATAGCATATTTGGTGATTTAGTTGCTTTAGGAGGCGGAAGTAGAGTTGGTACAGGAAATAAGCATGGAGGATCAGGTGCTGGAGGAGGTCATGCATCTCCTTCTGGAGGAATTGGTTTACAGCCAACTTCAGCGTCAGGTGGATTCGGACATGATGGTGGAACTAAAATTAGTACTAATGAAGGATCAGGCGGTGGTGGAGCAGGTAGTCCTGGTGAAGCTCCTCCTCAAAATGTTGGTGGTGCAGGAGGACTAGGTCTTTATTATGGAGATACTTTTGGTGATAATTATGGAGATAGTGGTTGGTTTGCAAGCGGTGGTTCAGGAGGTGGAGAGCGAGTAGCTAATATTCCACCATTAGGCGGTGGAGGAATGGGAGGCCTTGGGACAACACAAGAGGAACGTGATGGTATGCCTAATACTGGTGGTGGAGGAGGCGGTAATAATGAAGGTTCTTCTAATAATAATAATTTAAGAAATGCAGGTAAAGGTGGCTCAGGTATTATTATTGTTAAATATAAAAATGTTGAAAAAGAAGGTTTAATTTCAATTAATTCGGGAGATCTTCCTTTTTATACTACTTCACTAGAAAATCCAGTAACTATTAATTTAGATGAAGGTGAATCACAATTAATTACTATATGGGTTAATGCTACAGGTTCTTCTGGTAATTATACTTTTTTTGAATTTGTTAATGTTACAAGTAATATGTCTATTAGCAATAGAACATCTGATTGGAATGTAACAATATTTGTTCCTGCAGAGCAGATTTGTCCTAATGATTGGGTGGGTCAAGGAACAAAAGAGAATCCTTGTCAAGTTACAGAATGTGGTATAATTTCTCAACCTAATTTACATTATAGGGTGATAAATAATATTCCAGGAGAGGATTATTGCTTTGCAATTTATGCAGAAAATATTACAATGGATGGTTTTGGAAATAATATTATTTCTTCAGGTAATTTTTATGCAATTTTTATTAATTCTTCTAATGTAGTTGTTAAGAACTTTGCTAATATTTCTTATTTTGCGAGTGCTATTTATTCTGAAAATGTTAATAATATTACAATTTATAATAATAGTTTTTATAATAGTTTAAATAGTGCTTTTTATCTTTTAGGTTCTGAGTTTAATATTTCAAATAATAAAATTGATACAGTCTCAAATACTGGTTCATCAGGTATGTATTTAACAGTAAATAATTCAATTGTTAAAAATAATACTTTAATTGATGCAGGATATTGGAGTTCATCTATTTATCTTCTTAATTCAAATACCAACATAATATATGGGAATAATATTTTAATAAATAATTATGATGGTTATGGAATTTATACCTATGGAAATAGTATTGGGAATATAGTTTTAAATAACAATTTATCAAGTATTAATCCTTTTATTCTTGGTGCTATACTTAATCTTTTACCTGAAAACTATTTGAAATTTAATAATTCATATGGTTCCATTGATTTGATTGATACAGGATTGGCTGTTAATCTATTTAATTATAATTTAACTTTTCCAGGTCATTTTATAATATCTAATAATTCTGCTTTTATTAATCAGTCTTATTATGCAGGAACTGATTTAGATGCAGGTTATAATATCTCATTGCTATTTTCTGAAGCTTTATCTTATACTAATCCTATAATTTTTAAAAATGGAATTGAATGTTTTGAGTGTTTTAATTTTACCGAATTAAATCAAAATGAAATAATATTTAATGTATCAACTGCAGGCAATTATAGTATTGGAGAAAATCCTAACTATCTTATAATTCATTCTGTAAATCATACTCCTGAATCACCAACTGACGAAGATTTAATTAATATAACTATTAATGTTACAAATACATTAGGGGATTTAATTTGTAATTTGACTGGTGATCTAGGTGAATTCTCACAATCTCTATCTCAAGGAATTGAACAAGAAATTATTTTTGAACTTTCGAGTTATAATTTAGGATTATATAACTACAATATTATTTGTTCTGATGATTATAGTATTGAAAATAGTAATGGCCATTCTTTGCGTGTATATAACGTTCCTAATCTTTATGTAAAAAGTCTTGATTTTTCAAAAGTTAATCCATTACCAGGTGAAACAATATCTATAATGGCTGTTATAGGTTCAGATTATGGCAATTCTGAAAATGTTAAAGTTGCATTTTATAATTATGATAACCAAATTAATTTACTAAATATACCTTTTATTGCAAAAGATAGTGAAGCACAGGTTTCATTCCAACATTCATTTATGGAAGAAGGATTATATTTAATTAAAGTTTCTGCTAATTATGATAATTCAATCATAGAAACAACATATGACGATAATAATTTAAGTAGATTGATTGAAGTTGGAAATGTTGAGGAAGGTAATATTAGTGTTAATTTTGTTTTAAATCCTAATCCTGTAAATTATCTTGCTAGTTTTAATGTGGTGGGAAATGCTTATTATGATTTCTTCCCTTTTGCTGCTGTTGCAGGTGGGACTGTGCTTATTAATTTAGAAGGTGATAGCATAAATGATGACAGAGTAATAACTGCATATACAAATTCATTGGGACAATTTAGTGTTTCAAATATCTTTGCAAATAACACAGCTGGTTCATATTTAGTTAATGTTACTGTATCAGATAATACAGTTTTAGGTTCTAATTTTAGTTTTATTGATATTATAAGTACTGAATTACAATATCCTGATTTAGCTGTATATTCTGGTGATCTTACTTTGAATGAATCTATTCCTTTAGAAGGGGATCTTGTAAGAATTTTAGCAAAAGTTAGAAATGTTGGTGCTAATATAACTGATGCACTTGTTCATTTTTATGTAGGTAATGAATTTATTGGTGATTATAATATTTATAATCTTGATGGATATGGAAATTATACAATGGCATATATTGATTGGATTTTCTCCGCAGGTACAAATAATATACGAGTTGCTGTTGATCCTTATAATGATATAATCGAAGAGTCTATACATAATAATAATCGTTCAATTAATAGAAAGATATTTTTGAATGCTGCTGATTTAAATCCATATAGTATTGTAGCGTCAAACACAAATCCATTAGTTGGAGAGCAAATTACAATTACAGCTTATGTTCGTAATCTTGAAGGTTTAGTAAGTGAACCAACATTCATTAATTATAGTGCAAATAATGATCCAATTGCTACAAATGTTTTACCATCTATTAATCCAAACTCAATTCAAACAAATCAAATTACTCATATATTTACTGAGCCTGGTATTTATAGTATTAAAGTAGCAGTTAATGAAAATCAAGATCAAGAGGAAAGTTCATATTCTAATAATAATTATACTAGAACAAATTATATTATTGTGCAAGATGCATACAAACCTGATTTTGTTGTAAGTAATATTAGATCGTCAACATTATATCATGGAAATGTTAGGACTATAAATATTGATGTTGCTAATGTAGGAAATGGGAATACTTCTGAGGAAATAACTGTTGATCTTTATTTAAATAATGAATTAATTGGTTCAGAAAGTTGGAACGGATTGAATTCAGGTCAGCAACATACAGTAATGATAAATCATAATTTCACTAATTTTGGTAATGTAAATCTAAAAGCTAGTGTTAATGATAACAGAAATATTGAGGAAGAATCATATTCTAATAATAATATGACTAGAACTTTTTATGTATATCAACCTAATTTAGAAATTTTAAGCACTGATATTACTTTTGTTCCTGCTGAACCAACAGTTGGTGATGATGTTTTAGTTAATTTAATTATACGAAATAAAGATCCTGCAATTGCTCATAATGTTACATATAGCTTTTTTACAATATCAGAAACATTAAGTAGTGGAGTTACAACAGTTCCTGCTTTAGGTACTGTTAATGTACAGGCATTATTAGAAAATGTTGATTTTGTTGGTCCTAAATTAATTTATGCTAGTGTTGGTGATAATTATAAATCTTATGAATCCGATTCTTTAAATAATAATGCAACTCGTACATTACTTGTCTATGAAGATACTTTTGTTTCAGATTGTAGAATACTTAATACTTCAAATACAGTTTATTATTTAGTTGATAATATTTACTCATATTCTGAAAATTGTATATTAATTACTGCAGAAAATATTGTATTAGATGGTAATGGGTATAATTACACAGGCTCAAATTTTGGTTTAGGTGTAAATATTACTTCTGTAGAGAACATAACTTTAAAAAATTTAAATATGTTTAATTTTGAGTATGGAATTTATAGTTTAGCATCAAATACAATAATTTATAATAATAATATTACTAATTCATCTTATGGAATTAACTTATATAATAATTCTGGATTGATTTATAATAATAATATTGATTTATTTAATCGGGCATTAAATATTTATGGTAATAATTCTATTCTACATAGTAATTTACTACATTATTCAGTTCATAATCCTGGCTTTATTTCTGAGTTGATTGGCATTTATTCAAATATATGTTATAATAATGAATATTATAATAATACTATGCTTAATTTGTCATACGGTTTATATTTTGATTCATGTGTTAATTTAATTATTTATGATAATATTTATTTTAATACTTATGAGAATTATATTAGGTTTGTTAATACAAATAATTCAATTATTCGAAATGAGTTGATGGAGTCTAATGCAAGTTATGGAATATATTTATCTGATAGTTCTAATAATAATTTATTTAGGGATTTATTAATTGGTTCTTCTAAAATTTATGATATTAATTCAATTAAAAATTCATATAATAATACTTTTTTAAATGTAACATATTCTACAGAAAATGTTTCTCATAATTCTAATTTATCTCGAAAATGGTATATTGATATTTTAGTTACTAATATGACGGGGATTCCACTTTCTTTATCAAATGTAATTGCGTATTCATCTCGTGGCAGTATTGAAATACTTGGTGTAACAGATTTAGAAGGTTATATTTTATCTGAGCATATTACAGAGTATGTTAATAATGGTAGTATGCAGTATTATTCAAATTATTCTTTTAATGCAACTAAAGATGGATATGATCCTAATTCAACATTTGTAAATATCACTGGAAATAGTAATATACTAATTCAGTTATTGAAAACACCTCAATGTAGAGATGGGATTGATAATGATGGTGATGGTTTTATTGATTATCCAGATGATCCAGGATGTGAGAGTCCTGATGATGATGATGAGACAGGAAGTAATTTACCAGTTTTATGTAATTTTAATATCGATTGTGGGCAGTCATCAATAGTAAATTATTGTGATGGGCTAGAATTAATTACTAATACAACTGTACCTTATTGTGAGAATCCTGGGAATTTTATGAGTTATTGTACAAATGTATCTGTTATTTCTTCAATTAATTGTAATATCTCTTGCTCTGATAGTTTAGGTTGTGATTTTAATGATGATAATACTGTAATATCACCAGGACAGCCAGGTTCAAGTTCAAGATCATCTTGGCGTGTTTTACGTGAACCAGAAGTTATAGAAATTGAAGAAGAAGAGTTTGAAGAAATTTATGAAGAAGAAGTTGAAGAGCAAATAATAGAAGAATATGTACCTGATACTATTGAAGAAATTGTAGTACCACAAGAAAAATTTAATAGATTTATTTTTAGAATTGGAAATAAGGAAGTTTACTTATTAAATTTAGAAGAATTTAGTGATGATGATTTAACTAAAATTAATATTGAAGTTAATCTAAATAGAGATCGACGTACTATGTATGCTGATTTTATTGCAAATATGGATAATGTTAAATATAACGGTTCTTATATTATTGGAATTGATGAAAATATTCCTCAATCAGGTAATTATTTAGCAGTTGCTAAAATATTTTATAAAGGATCGTTGATAGATACACAAGTAATTGAAGTTAAGAGGTGATTAATAATGTATGTTTTTGGTTTTGATATTCCTTTACCAGAATTATTAGCTATAGCTTTTTTAGTTATGTTAATATCATTGATTATGATTTATCTGAAAATAATAAAATTATCTAAGTTGATTAAAATGGAAAAATTAGATGTTAATCATTTAGATAAAGATGTAGTATTATTAGATAATTTTATTGATAGAAATCCATCTGATGCTTTAGTTAATTTTGTTGCAGATAAATTAGAACGTGGTACGCCTAAGGAGAAAATAAAAAAAAGTTTATTGAATGCTGGTTTTAAATTAAATGTAATAAATGATGTTTTTAAAAAAGTAGATGAATAAATAAATTTTTTATTTTATTTCTAAATTATTTTTGTTTGAATTTTTTATAATAATATTGATTATTAATAGATATATTTAATTTATATATCAATTATTGGAGAGTTATAATTCTCTATTAATGGTATTTGTCTTATATCAGAATCAAAACCCTTATTAATAATATTGTAATTTTAGTAGTATGTCAGAAATTGAAGCATTTCCTAATAGCGATAAGATATTATTTAAAGAGAAATTTATCGAAAGATATTCTCAACTTACAGATTTTGATTTATGGAAAAAATATTCGTTAGCTTTTCCTCGTAAGGCAATTAGAGTTAATACTCTTAAATTGTCAGTAGAACAATTAAAAGAAAGATTGAATTCAGATTGGAAATTGGAATCTGTTAGTTGGTGTAAAGAAGGTTTTTGGATAAAAAATATTCATGGAAGACGTGATATTGGTAATCTGAAAGAGCATGCTTTAGGCTATATTTATGTTCAAGAGGCTTCTTCTATGATTCCTGCTTTAGTTTTAGATGCAAAACCAGGCGATATTGTATTAGATATGTGTGCTGCTCCAGGTAGTAAAACAACTCAAATAGCAAGTATGATGAATAATGAAGGATTAATTTTTGCAAATGATGTTGAAGGAGTTCGTTTAGCTCCATTAGGAATTAATATTCAGCGGATGGGTATTACTAATTGTATACTTACAATTATGCATGGTCAGCGTTATGAAAAATCATCAATCCGGTTCGATAAAATTTTGGTTGATGCACCATGTTCTGGGACAGGAACTATAAGTAAATCACCAGGAACATTAAAAATGTGGAATCCAGCAATGATTAAAAGACTTACTTCAACACAAAAAAAATTAATTAAAACAGCATATGAAATATTGAAACCAGGCGGAACGTTAGTTTATTCGACTTGTTCAAATGAGCCAGAGGAAGATGAAGGAGTAATTAGTTGGTTGCTTAGTAATACAGATGCTGAATTATTAGAAATTGATTTAAATTTGAATAGGAGTCTTGCTATTACTGAATTTGAAGGAGAAATATATCATAAAGATGTTATTAAATGTTTACGAATATGGCCACAGGATAATCATACAGAGGGTTTTTTTGTAGCAAAAATTTTAAAGCCTATTAAAGATTAATGTTATGGAGATATACAATTAAATAATGTATCAATAAAATATGTAATAAATATCTTTATAAATATATAATTAATTAATGTTTGATAAATAAAAATGATAAAACATGTAGCAATTGTAATGGATGGAAATAGGCGATTCTCAAAGCGTTTAATGCAGATGCCATGGGATGGTCATACTTATGGTGCAAAAAAACTTAAAGAAGTAATGGAGTGGTGTAAAGAAAAAGAAATAAAAGAATTAACACTTTACACATTTTCTTATGAAAATTTTAATAGACCAAAAATAGAATTTGATTTTTTGATGGATTTATTTCGAAAAGAATTTTCTGAGTTAATGAGAAATAAAGATGATTTAAAGAAAAATGATTTATGTATTAATTTTATAGGCAGGTTTGAAAAATTTCCAAAAGATATTCAAGACATGATGTTTGAAATTATGGATCTAACTAAATCTTATAAGTCTTATAAAGTTAATTTTGCTATTGGTTACTCAGGTAGAATTGAGATTGTTGATGCAATTAGAAAAATATCTGATGATATAAATGAAGGTAAGATTTCAAATAAGGAAATTGATGAAAATTTAATTAAGAAATATCTTTATATCTCTTCTGAGCCAGAGGTTATAATACGAACGGGTGGTGAAAGACGTTTGTCAAATTTTTTATTATTTCAGTCAGGATATAGTGAATTATTTTTTATTGATACATTATGGCCTGAGTTTAGTAAAAAAGAATTTGATGAGATTATATCTCAATATTATAGTCGAGAAAGAAGATTTGGGAAATAATATGTTTCATTTATTAATTGACTGTAAAGAGGTTTATTGATGTTTAAGGATATAAAAGAAATTGAAAATAATTTGAAATTATTCTTTAGAATTAAGAAGAAGGAGGCAAAATCTTTTTCTAATGATATCTTTAAAGCTATTTCTTATCTTGAAGATTTTACAATGCGTGGTGGTAAACGCATTCGTGCATTATTAATGATTTTAGGTTATCAAGCTGCAGGTGGTAAAGATTTAAATTCAATATTAAAAGTTTCAATTTGTCCAGAATTAGTACATTCTTTTTTATTGATCCATGATGATATAATTGATGATGATGATATACGCAGAAATGGTTATACAGTTCATAAGTCTTTTCAAAAAAAATATTCTGTTAAATCTTCATCTGATCTTGCAATGATTACAGGAGACATTTGTTTGTGTTATGGACTTGAGCCTTTAATTGATTCTAATTTTAATTCATCATTTAAAATTAAAGCAATAAATAAGTTAGGTAAGATAATTAAAAACACATGTTATGGTGAATTTATGGATGTAGTATCTGTAAAAAATAATACTTCTATTAAAGATATTCAAAAAGTTCATGAATATAAAACAGCTAAATATACAATTTCAGGTCCTTTACAATTAGGTGCAATTCTTGCAGGCTCTAATGATAAAATATTAAATGTTTTTGATAAATTTGGTCTTTATCTTGGTCTTGCTTTTCAGTTAAAAGATGATATTTTAGGTATTTTTGGTAATCAGGAAAAACTTGGTAAGCCAATTGGGTCTGACATTCGTGAGGGTAAAAAAACATTATTAGTACTAAAAGCTAATAGTAAATATATTAATCGTCGCTTAGGTAAAAAAGTATCTTTACAAGAGCTTAATAAAATACGTAAAATATTAATTCAATCTGGTTCTTTAGAATACTCAGAAAAATTAATAAAAAAGTTAATTAATAAGGCGAGGAAAGTTTTAGCAGATAATAAAATCCCTAAAAAAGAAAAACAAATTCTTTTTGAATTTTGTGATTATCTTAACAAAAGAGAATTATAAAAAATTTATAAATAAATTATAAAATACAAGTCTTAATTAAATTTATAATATAAGTTAATTTTTGCTTTATTCTAAATCCATTTAATAGTAGTAATAAAGATATATATAGCATTTTATTAATTTTTGCTATGAGGTGTGTAAATGAATATTAGTATTGTCTATGTTGTTTTAATTTCTTTACTTACATTGCTCTTTTCAGCTTATCTTCATAAATCAATAATGAGTAAATCAACAGGTACTAAAAGGATGCAGAATATTTCTACTGCTATTCGTGAAGGCGCTATTACCTTTTTAAAACGAGAATATAGAATTTTGTCATATTTTATAGTTATATTAACCGCAATTATTGTTTTTATGTTAAATGATCCTAATACGTATAACCATGAAGGTATTGCAATTGCTATATCTTGTATCCTTGGTGCAATATGTTCTGTTTTAGCAGGTGTTATTGGAATGCGTACAGCTACTAATGCTAATGTTAGAACTGCTGCTGCTGCAAAAAAAGGATTGCATCCTGCATTAGATGTTGCATTTAGTTCGGGAAGTATAATGGGGTTGTCTGTTGTTGCTCTGGGATTATTGGGATTAGCTAGTTTGTTTATTTTATTTGATTTATTTTTCCGATTTGACTTATTTTTTATTGTTAAAGTCATTTCAGGTTTTGGTTTAGGTGCTTCTTCCATTGCTTTGTTTGCAAGAGTTGGTGGTGGAATATATACAAAAGCTGCTGATGTCGGAGCTGATTTAGTTGGAAAAGTTGAAAAAAATATACCTGAAGATGATCCCAGAAATCCTGCTGTTATTGCAGATAATGTAGGGGATAATGTTGGTGATGTTGCAGGTATGGGCGCTGATTTATTTGAAAGTTATGTAGGAAGTATTATTGCTGCTATGACTATTGGTTTATTAACATATGATGTAAATGGTGTATTTTTGCCATTAGCAATAGCTTGTGGTGGTGTTTTAGCATCTATTGTAGCAACAGTTTATGTAAAAAGTAGAAAAAAAACATTACATCCAGAAAATTCATTAAAAAATGGTTTATTATTAAGTACAGTTATTGTTATTATTGTTTCGTATTTTATCGTTTATAGTTTTATTCCTAGTATAGGAATATATGTTTCAATAATTTCTGGTTTATTAGCAGGAACTGGTATTGGTTTAATTACTGAATATTATACTTCGTCTCGCCATCATCCAACACAAAAAATATCAGAATCTGCACAAATAAGTCCAGCTACTGTTATAATTGATGGTTTATCTTTAGGTTATAAAAGTACAATTATACCAATTCTATTAATTTCAGTTGCTATATATATTTCATTTTTTGGTATTCAAATTGGTAATTTTTTGATTCCAGGTTCAGGTTTATACGGAATTGCATTAGCTGCTGTTGGTATGCTATCAACATTAGGTTACAGTTTAGCAACAGATGCTTATGGACCAGTAGCTGATAATGCTGGTGGTATTGCAGAAATGAGTAAATTAACTAAAAAAGTTAGAAAAATAACTGATCAGTTAGATAGTGCAGGTAATACAACAGCTGCTATTGGTAAAGGATTTGCAATAGGGAGTGCGGCATTAACTACATTAGCATTGTTTTCAGCTTTTATTAAAGCAGCAGGAATAAATTCTATTGATCTTACTCAACCATTGGTTATGATTGGTCTTTTAATTGGTGCAACTCTTCCTTTTATTTTTTCTGCTTTGACTATGAATGCTGTTGGTAAAGCAGCTGGCGCTATAGTCGATGAAGTAAGACGGCAATTTAAACAAAAAAAAGGATTAATGTCTGGTAAAGAAAAGCCTGATTATACAAGTTGTGTTGATATTGCTACAAAATCTTCACTTGTTGAAATGATTCTTCCAGGAATGATTGCAATTTTAGTTCCAATATTTGTAGGAGTAGTTTTAGGGCCTTCTGCATTAGGTGGACTTTTAGCCGGAGCTATGGTTACTGGTATCTTACTTGCAATATCTATGGCAAATTCAGGTGGTTCATGGGATAATGCAAAAAAATATATTGAAGAAGGACATTATGGTGGAAAAGGTAGCGTTACTCATAAGGCTTCTATTGTAGGTGATACAGTAGGTGATCCTTTTAAAGATACTTCAGGTCCAAGTTTAAACATACTTATTAAATTAATGTCCATTGTGTCATTAGTTTTTATTGTTATATTTATATAAGGTGAGATGATGAAAAAAAAAAATACTTCCAAAAAAATAAGTGTAAAGAGAAAAATAAATTCTAAGAACATTTCTAAAAAAACTTCTAAAAAGAATTCTAAAACTCTCTCCAGTAAAAAAACTTCTAAAAGTTTAAAAGGTAACTCTAAAAAGAATTTAATGACCAAAAAGAGTAATACTAAAAAAAGAATGTCGCTTGATGCAATTTTAAAGAACAGCAAAATCCAGGATAAAGTGGTTAATGCTGACTTAGCTTTTTATTGTTGTAACGGAAGTGTTTTTTATTGTCTTAATGATCTTTATGCAGGATTAATTATTATGGATGATCGTGCTTTTAATTTTCATGTAAATAAGGAGAAAAATGATTTTTATAATTGGATTTTATATGTATTCAAAGAAGAAGAACTTGCAAAATCTGTTAAGAAAATTAAATCTAGTGATAAATTAAAGAAAGTAATCCATGATGCTATTAAATAATAGGTTTTATTAGATTTTAATTTTTCTAATTATATTTATTTTTATTATTGTTTTCTTAGTTTGAAGCTTATTTCTTTTGATGTTTCTACTTGAGGTTGGTCATATGGATTAACATTATTTAAAACACATAAATATACTGTAACATAATGCCAAAATGCAAGATATTGCCCAATGCTTTCAGGTGTAATCTTTTTTATATGGATAACTATATTGGGTATTTTGTGGTTATTTGTATCTTTATATGTCCCTATAAATTCATATTGTAATGATCTTGCATAGAAATTATCATTAAGATTGTTAAGTGTTCCATTTCTTAGAGAAATGTCTTTTATTTTTTTTGGTATTGTTACTTTTTCAAATCTATTATTAAATTCATCAACTACAATAAAACATCCAATCATATTCTGTTTACCACCAAAAAATCTTTGGTTGGTATGGTGTTGACTTTCTGGAGCAAATGACGCAACTATTGTTTGACCTTTTTTGTCTTTTCCAACAGATTCATGGATTAATTGAGTTATAATATCTTTTGAACCAATTAATTTTGAGGAGTAAATAGGCATAAATATTTCCGAATATCCTTTCTTATCTAATTCGTAAAAAATATTTGCTGTTTGTAATGCAATATTATTTTTTCTAGTCGGAGAATATAAATTATAAGTTTTTTTTGCACCATTCCATATTTTTTTAATATCTAGACCAAGAATAGCTGCAGGTAATAAACCTGAAGGTGTAAAGCCAGAATATCTTCCACCAATAGGAGGATGTTCAATATAATCAAAATTATATTTTTCTTGTATTTGCTTTATTGCTGATTTTTTGTTCTCAGTTATAATCACCATAGTGTAATCTATAAAATAAACTAAACTTTCTATTACACCAACTGTGCTACCTGACTTTGATATGACTATTACTATGCTATCTTTTTTATTTGATTGTTTTTTTATATCAGATAGATAATCAGGTTCCATTGTGGACACAATGTATATCTTTTTTTTTGTTTGATGATATAATGCATTATAGAAATAATAAAATGAAGTAATACTACCACCATTGCCAATTATAATTATATTTTTTTTATTTTTGTATTTTTTTGCAATATTTTCAATCTCAGTAAAATTAGGTGAATACTGAGCAAATAATGGTGTATCTAATTTTATTTTTGAATTTGTTTTTTTTATTTTTGAATTTTTTAATTCTATTTTTAGCATCTTATTATTATAACATATACTCTTTATAAACTTTTTTAGAAGTTATTATTTTTATTTTTTTTATTATTTTAAAATATGATCTTTGATTATATATCAATTATTTTTCCAGTTTTCCCAACATTTATTATTTTTGTTTTGCCTATTATTTCTTCAATACCTTCTGCTTCATGTACATGACTACAAAGCATAATATCTGGTTTGAATTCTTCAATTGCTTTTGTTACTCCTGTACTACCAGGAAATATTTCAGTAAATTTTTCCATTAAACTGTCACTAGGGTGAACATGGCTTACCATTATCTTTTTTTTCAGATAATCAATTTTATCATGGCCTTGTTTTAGTAAATCAAATATTTCATCTTCTTGTAATTGGAATAAACCAATATTTGCACCACCGCAACCAAATATTCCAATGTCTTCATATTTCACAGAATATCCATGAATATTTTTTGCACCATATATTTCAGCTAAGAAATCTGCAGTTGCTATTGTTTCATGGTTTCCAGGGATTAATAGTATTTTTTTTTTTGCTTTTACGAAAGGCGCAACTAAGTTTTTTGTAGGTTGGTCATTTAATGTTAGATCTCCACAAAGAATAACTAAATCAACTTTTTCTTTTACAGCTTTATCTGCTAGTTTTTGTGATAATCTACAATCATTATGTATATCACCAGCAGCAAGAATTCTCATTTTAATTATCGTTTCTTGATATTTTCAGATTCTTTTGTTAAATCTACTATTGTTGAGGGTCTTCCTAATTTCTCTCCCTCATATATTATGAAATCAGTTTTGCTTTTTATATCAGAATCTAAGTTTTCTATAGATGTCATAAAATCGCTTCCGATTACATTAGCTGATGTTGTAACAATAGGTTTACCTAATAATTCGCATCCTTTCTGGAACCAGTGATCAATAATTCTTACTCCTATTGTATCTAAACCATTGTTTACTTCTTTTGCTATTGCATTCTTATCTTTTAATTTTAAAATTAATGTATATGGGCCTGGTAATTTTTTTATCCATTCTATAACTTTATCATCAACTTCACAATTTTCTCTAATCCATGTTTTATCAGGCGCTAATATAGAAAATGGTCTTGTATATCTTGCTTTCATTTCTCTTATTTTCTTAACAGATTCAGAGTTAGTTGCATCACATCCTAAACCATAAATTGTATCTGTTGGATGTATAAATATTGAACCTTGAAGTATCTTGTCAACTATAGCATCCGTTTTTAGTTCAAATTCCGCTTTTGAGTAATTTAGCATATATATAATAATTCTTATAGATTTATAAATGTTCTGCAACACATTTATAAATAAAATCAGTAAAATTTTCGTTATTTTTTGCTATCTTATATTTAAATATATACTTACTGTTGCTTTTTATTTTTATTACTCTTATAATTCATTTTATTTTTTATATTCTAAAGATATATTTACTTAAAGTATATATAATAAAAAACCACCTCATTTGAGGTGGAAAGAGGTGCACTAAGAAAAAGGGGACTTTTATAACTTATTAATCCATCGATCTGAAAATTGATAGTCAAATGAATTTGATTTTTTTGTTAAGTCTGCAAATCTTTGATAGAATAGATTTTTTATTGTTTCATGGTCAGTAGCATACATATTTATCACCTCGTTTTTTTGTGAATATTTTGTATAATTTATTTGAATGGATTTAGGTTGGGTGCAGGATTTTATCCTGCGGCAAAACAAAAACCTTGGTTTTCATTAGCCAAGATTGGAATAATTTATTGTTATTTGTTTATGTTTAAATAGGCTATCTGAGAATGTCCAGTGCTAATGGGAATTATTTTTATATAGGAATAGAATTATATATGCAATGTACAAAATAAAGCAAATTCCTGAGGATTTTAATGTTAAAGAAATTTTAACTGATGGTTCTATTTCTCAAAATGGAAAATTTTATGTTTATTCTATGCTGAAAAGAGATTTAACGACTTTTCAAGCTTTAGATATTATTTCTAATCGTTTTAAAATTAAAAGAAAAGATATTGGGTATTCTGGGTTAAAAGATAAAAAAGCAATTACTTTGCAGTATATATCCATTCCTAAAAAACGAAAGTTTAATGAGGAATATGATTTTGATGATGTTTCACTTCGTTTAGTTGGATTTCGTGATGAAAGACTTTTTCCAGGTTTTCTTCAAGAAAATAGGTTTTTAATTGTAGTAAGAAATGTTACTAATAAACCAAAAATTATCTCAAGAATGTTAAATTTTTTTGGTGAACAGAGATTTTCATCAGAAAATATAGAAATAGGTAGAAGGATTATTAAAGGAAAGTATGCTGAAGCTGTTGATTTAATTAGTAAAGTTTCTGAAGATCATTTTTTTTTTGAATATATTAATGCAAATTCAACGGATACATTAGGTGCACTTAATAGGTTAAATAAAAATATTTTGCGTATTTATTTGCAAGCATATCAAAGTTATTTATGGAATATTTGTGTTGAGAAATATATTTCTAGCATTAAGCAGAATAGTAGTTCTACGCCTATATCTAATGTTTTTGAATTTCCTTTAGTTGGTTTTGATGTTGATAATTGTAATGATGCTATTTATCAAATAATTAATAATGTTTTGAATGATGAAGGAATTTCTAGAAGAGATTTTATACTTTCTAAAATCCCCGGTATGGGACTTGAAGGAGGTTTTAGAAAAATATATGTGGATGTTAAGGAACCAGTTATTGTTGGTTTTGATGATGATGAGCTTAATCCTGGCATGAAAAAATGTAAACTTAGTTTTATTCTTCCAAAAGGAAGCTATGCTACTGAATATATAAAGCAATTGTTTGGTAATATATAATGTTTTATATGTTGTTATTATATAAGAGCAACTTAACTTTAAAAATAATAAGATTATTACTAGTTTATGGTAGATAATAGTATTGAATCTTTGCGAAAGGAGATTCATGATATTAAAAGAAAAGAAAATTTATTGCTTAAACGTATTGATTATGATATACATAAAGATACTTTTAAAAAACGTCAAATATTTAGGGAAGTTGAGCATTTTTCTTTTAATGATTTTTCACAAATTGCAATAGGATGTTGTGTTTTTGGTTTACCTGCTTTCATTAATACAAGTTTTTGGGATTATCTTCCAGGTGTTGCAACTTCTTTTTTGGTTTTAATTCACCTTTTTTTTATTCTTTGTGTTATTCTTGCTTTAAATTATGAGTTTAGGGATAATTTTAAGATTAATATGTGGTTTATTAAAATGTTATTTAAAAGATTTTTTTTTACTTATTTTAGTGTATTAATGGTTATTTTATTGTTGCTTGTTTTAGTTAATAAGTTAACATATGAATTGTATAATATAGAAGTATTTAGAAATTTTATAGCTGCACAATCTGTTGGAATGTTTGGTGCTGTAACATTTTCATTTCTTAAGAAATGAATTATGAAATTATAATGATATAATTTAAAATGGTAGAAGAAAAATTGTAAAAAAATGAAACATATATCACATAACCCAAAATCATTAAGAACTCATGTATTTAGATATAATATTGATTTTTTGTTGTATTATAAATTTCAAAATTTTCTTTTAGCTGTAATAGGTAGTGTGTTAGGAATTATTTTTTGGTATAATTATTTATTATATTATTCATGGACTATGTTATTAAGTGTAAATTCACTTTATTTAATTTTAGTTTTAGGTGGCGGTTTCTGGTTAATAATTACTTCTTTAATTGTATACAAAGCTGGTAATACTAAATTTGAATCAGTACGTATTGCTAGTAGACGTGGATTATTTACATTTAGCGTTATGCTTATTGTTGTAATTGCTTCATTATCATTAACTTCAAAGATATATTGGAATCAACATTTCATTTATTTTTTGAAATATGTAATGCTTGGAATGATTAATGCTGCATTTTTTGCTGTTCCATTAGATTATGGAATACCTGCTCTTGAAGGATATATTAAGAAGAAGCGTCATAAAATAATTGAAGAATAATTTAGAATCTGTTATGATTGATATTATTTAATTATTCTTTTTTGTTATGATTAATTTTACTTTTATATTTTAAAAATTATAATTTAATAATTAATTTTATATCTTAATAATGCTGCAAATTGTCCAATATCATGCAATTGTTTTCCTTCTCTTGTTTCAGTTGATATTATTTCAACTTTTGTCCCAAATTGTTCACATATATTTTCGAATTCTTCAATAATATTATCGTCGACAGTTTCACTAATTAGTAATATATCTGTGGCTCCTTTTTCAATAGATTCTTTAACGTGTTTTTTTCCATATGCTACCATATCAGGATCTTTATTTAATGTTTCAAAAAATCTATTCATTAATCTTTTTTCATCTACTACTGCTTCATTTGCTAATATATCTTCACTTTTATCTACTAATTCTTGAAGCCCAAAAAAATCTGTATAAGATATGTCTTTTATCGCTATAATTTTTTTTTTCAATTCATTAGTTATATAATCATGTTTTTCAACTAATTCATATTTTGATGGGCCAGGACCACCCACAATTATTCCTTTTAAATCTTGTACTTCAAAGAAATGATCTTTAATCATTCTTGCTACTTCTTTATAGAAATCTTTTGCAGCATCTTCTCTTAATCTCATATATCTTGCAGATGATTGTCCTCCTGCTCTTGTTTTTCCAGGGACATTTGAAGTTTCATTCGCTAATGGAATAATTGTTTTTCCTTTAAGAAATGCAATACTACATTCTCTTCTGTCCATTACAACTAATCCAAAAACTTCTTTTACTTCTGTTAATTCAATTAACGGTTCAAGTACAAATTGTTTATCACATCTATATAAACGTAAGTTTAATGCTACAGGAGGTTCAATGCTCCATACTTTGACATCACTTTGACCTTCTCTTTCAGCAACATTACCTGAAAATGCTGCAAGGCCATGTTCTGGAGTTCTGGTATATAATCTTAAATGTTGTATCATTCTTTCTAAAGCATCTTCAACATTTTTTCGAGTTGATGTAGATTTTATATTAGAAGCAGTACCTTTTTCTTGCGCAAGATGTGCAATTATTTTATTCATTTCATAACCTGAAGGAACATAAACTGAAACTAATTCAGTATGTCTTCCTCTATAATCTTTAAGTTCTTTTACAAATTTAGTTAATTGATGTTTTTGTTTTGAATTGATTGCCATTTTATTAGTTTAAATTATTTATATAACAAATATATTAGAAATTATTCAAATATCTTTTATAAAGGTTTTCGGTATTCCTTTATAAATTATTCATCATTTTCTAAATCAAGGTCATCATCTGCATATCCTAGATCTTCTGGTTCAGGTTCAATCTCTAGTTCATTATCATTAATGTGACCTTCTTCATATTCATCGATGTCCATTTTTTGTTTTTTATCTGTAATGTATTTATAGTATAATATGATTGTACTTAATATATTTTTTTATATTTTTCTTGATTTGTATTATTATATAAATAATAATTTATTTGATTCTAAATGAATATTAAATACGGATAATTGTTATAAATTAGATTTATGTTTTTACATTATGCCGAAAATAAGTTTTGTATTACCTTGTAGAAATGAGGAATTAGCATTGCCTTTTGTACTTGGGCAAATAAACGAAGTTATTAAGAAAAATGATTTAGATGCTGAAATAATTGTATCAGATAGTTCATCTGATAAGTCTCCAGAAATAGCAAAGAAATTTGGAGTAAAATTGGTAAAACATGATCAAATTGGTTATGGTAGGGCTTATTTGGAAGGATTTAAAGCAGTAACTGGAGATTATGTTATTATTGGTGATGCTGATGGAACTTATGATTTTAATTATGCTCTAGCTATGATTAAACATTTAGATAAAGGATATGATTTTGTAATTGGTAATAGATTAAAAGGAAAAATTTCTAAAGATTCAATGCCATGGCTTCATCGTTATGTAGGTAATCCATTATTGTCTTGGATTTTACGTTTATTTTTTCGTGGTAAAGTAGGAGATGCTCATTGTGGATTGCGAGCAATTAAAAAATCTGCTTATGATCAAATGAATTTGCAAACTACTGGAATGGAATTTGCTTCTGAAATGCTAATTAAAGCAATTAAGCTTAATTTTAATATTAAAGAGATACCTATTTCTTACAATATTAGAAAAGGTGAATCTAAATTAAGCAGTTTTCAAGATGGTTGGCGACATTTGCGTTTTATGTTAATGTATAGCCCATTATTTTTATTTTTTTTCCCAGGAATATTCTTGTTTTTATTTGGTATAATATCAATGATTTGGTTTTATTTAGATTCTCCTTTATTATTTGGCGTTCAATTATATTTTCATCCTATGTTTTTGTCTTCAACCTTAATTATTATTGGATATCAACTAATTTTATTCTCAGCATTTGCAAAAACATATGCAATTATTCATTTTAATGAAGAAAGTATTTTTATGAATCATTTTTTTGAGTTTATGACTTTAGAACGAGCATGTACTTTTGGTTTAATATTTATAGGATTTGGTATTGGTTTGCCATTATTAATAATTTATGATTGGATTAATTCAGGCTTTAAATCAATACTAGAAGTTAAGAATTTAATTGTATCATTAACTTTTTTAGTTATAGGTATTCAAACAATATTTTCAGCTTTTATGCTGAGCATTATCGCTATTAAGCATAAGTAATAGGGTTTATCTTTGGTATTTTAATAGGTTTTTTCAGAAATATTTATAAACCAAAACAATTAAATATCTAGTATTATACTATTAAATAGATTATGAGGTGTTAAAATAATGGTTAATAAAAAAGGACAAGCAGCAATGGAATTCTTAATGACTTATGGATGGGCTTTATTAATTGTATTAATTGCAATTGCCGCTTTAGCATTTTTTGGTTTGTTAAGTCCAAGTACTTTCTTACCAACACGAGCTGATATAGGGCCAGAATTTCAAGTTACAGGAGTTTCAGCAGGTTTACGTGGAGTTACATTCATGGTAACAAACGGAATAGGTTCAACAGCGTATGATTTTCAATTAGAAGTTGAAAATTGTAAAGGAAAATCAACTTATGGTTACGTACAAGAAGAAGAAACATGGAGAACTATCAATAGTGGTGTTTCACCAAAGCTTAATATTGGTGCAGGGCAATCTGAAAGAGTAACTGTTTGGTGTGATTCACAAGTACCTAATTCGAATTTCCAATCAGATTTATTAGTAACATGGGAAACTATGGTTGGTGGTCAGAGAATGCCTCATGCTAAAGAAGGTACTCTTAATGTTGGTATTCCAGCAAGAAATCAAGTAACTGAAAATAGTTATGGTTATACAAATTAATTCTTCTTTTTTTTCTTTTTTTTAAAATGTCTAAATATGTTTTGTTTATAATTCTTATTTTTACTTCAGTATTAGTTTATTCTCCTCATTTTGATTATAAATATCCTTTCTCAATTGATGAATGGCATCATATCACTGAAGCATATAAATTACGTGATGGTGTTTATACTGGAGGTACAATAGGTTATCGTTTTGGATTTCATTTTTTATTAGCAGGTTTATCTTATGGATTCGATTTAGTAAGAATTTATCATTTATTACCAGCATTATGGGTTATTTTTTCAGCTTTATCTTTGTATTATGTAATTAGTAAAATTGACAAACAAAACAAGAAAAAGACTGCTTTTATTGCTCTTGCTTCTTTATTCTTTTTTGCATCTATAAAATCTAGTGTAAATATTCTAGGATTAATTTTTTTTACTCCTTTATCTTTTTCTATACCATTTATTTATCTTTATATATATTGGTTTTATTATGGATTAAAAGAGAATAAATTTAATTATGTAATTTATAGTTTAGTTTTAATGTTGTTTCTTGTTTTTGTTTATCCAATATCTGTCTTATTTGGTTTACCAATATTAATAGTATTAATGGGTATTTATTATAAAAATATTTTACCTAATATTAAATATTATTCATTATTGTTGATTTTACCCTTATTTGGTTTTGTATATTATTTATTAATTTTAGAAAAGTCTGTAACTGAGGCTTTTTTAAGATTGTTTAGAGAATTATTTTTTTGGCAACAATGGGAAGGTTTTATTTATTATAATTCTCCTTTAGAATTATATAGTTTAATTGGTTATATATTTGCTTTAATTGGGTTATTTTATGTAATCTATAAGAAAGAAAAAAATTATTATTTATTTGTTATTTGGTTTTTTGTTGTTTTAGGAAATATCTTGTTTTATATTGCTACTTCTTTATCAATACTTAGTCCATATAAGCGAAATCTGTATTATTTTGCATTAGTAGTACCTATTTTTAGTGCTATAGGTTTATGGTACTGTTTTAATTATATTAATGGTTATATGAAAAAGTTTAGTCCTTCATTAAAAAATGCCATATTTGCTTTATTATTTGTTATTATTTTTATTCTAACTTTTTTTCAATATTTTAATGTCCCATGGACTGTTTATTATGCAATATCTGATAGTGATCATAGAATGTTTACTGAATTAGCTGATTATCCTTATGGTTTGGTTTTAACAGATATTTCTAGATCTATGGCATTATATCCTATAGCAAAAAAAGATCCTGCTGCTGCTTTTCATTTCTATGGTACACCTCATAATTGGGCAGATTATGTAAATGCTGAGAATTGTGATGAAATGTATGATATTATAAAACGTGCAAATATTTCGTATATAATAGATGACTTCGATAATGGATGTAATTGGCCTATTTTGTTTAAATCACATTCTTTTGTTTATGATGTACGTAACATTTAAATAGATATTTTTTGATAGATTAAATATGAGGGGAAAAATTTGAGAATAGCAATTTTTCATAATTATCTAGATAATATTGGTGGTGCTGAGCGTGTTGTTCTTACTCTTGCTCGTGAATTGAATGCAGATATCTACACTACTAATATTGCAAATGATAAAATAAAGAAAATGGGTTTCTCTGATATTAATATCTTTTCTATTGGGAAAGTTCCTACTAATCCTCCTTTTAAGCAACAATTATCATTATATCGATTTAGAAATTTAAATTTAGGTAATAAGTATGATTATTATATTATTGCTGGAGATTGGGCATATTCAGGTGCCATAAATAATAAGCCTAATTTATGGTATGTTCATTCACCAATACGTGAGATTTGGGATCTTTATAATTATACTAGAAAAAATACAGTTCCTTTTTGGCAAAGACCTTTTTTTGATTTATGGGTTTTTTTGAATCGTTTTTTGATGAAAAGATATATCAAAGAAATACAAAAAATAGTATGTAATTCTAAGAACACACAAAATCGTATTAAAAAATATCTTAATAGAAATTCTAAAATAATACATCCTCCTATTGAGACTAAAAAATTTCATTATTCATCTACTAAAAATTATTGGCTTTCAGTTAATCGACTTATTACTCATAAACGTGTTGAGATTCAGACTGAAGCGTTCAAAAAATTATCTGATGAAAAGTTAATTATTGTTGGTAGTTATGAAAAGGCTAAACATTTTGTAGAGTATGCTAGTTATATAAATAAAATTAAACCTGGTAATGTTGACATAAAAAATTGGGTCTCATTTGATGAACTTGTTAGATTATACTCAGAATGTAAGGGGTTTATAACTACATCAAAAGATGAAGATTTTGGTATGACTGTAATTGAAGCAATGGCATCAGGAAAACCAGTAATTGCTCCTAATGATGGGGGTTACCCAGAATCAATTATTGATGGAAAGACTGGAATTCTAATTGATAATATTAATTCTAATAATCTAATTGATGCAGTAAGAATAATATCTAAAAATCCAATCAAATATAAAAAAGAATGTATTAAGCAAGCTAAGAAGTTTAATGTTGAAAATTTTATTAAGAATATTAGAGGTGAGATTGAATGAATGTATCATTTATTTCACATGATCCTCATAATGTTCATCTTGAATATGCAAAATGTGTGGGTGCTAAATTTAAACAATCAGGAATGAGATGGTTTGTAAATTTATATAAAAAATTTGCATTTATTAGAATATTTATGCCTTTTATTTCTTTTATCTATAGTTATAAAATAAAAACTGATTCAGATATTTTATTGCTTGATGGAGGTTCTTCTTTATTTATAGGTTATTATCTTAAAAAACGTAATCCAAAATTAAAATTAATTTATTTAGATGGCGATTTGATTTTTTATAAAACTGTTCATGGTAATAACTCTTTTTTTCAGTATATGAAAGATAAATTGCTTTTTAAAATTACTAAATGTATTAATGGTGTTATTTCAGTATCAAATCAGAATAAAACAATGATTTCACAATATGTAAATTGTAATATAAAAGTGTGTGTACCCTATGTTAGAGATATGAAAAAACTAAAAATTAAGCGACAGAATTATGCTCTTTATGTAGGTCGTTTAGACCCTGATAAAAATATTTCTCGCATCATTTCTTTTTGTTTGGGTTGTGAAGATATAAAAAAATTGATTGTAATTGGTAATGGTTCAGAAAAATGTAAGATTGAAAAACTATCAAAATTAAATAATAAAATACTATATTTAGGTGAGATTACAAATGTTAATAAATATTATTATATGTGTAAATATTTAATTCATCTACCAGATTATGATCCTCACCCAGTAGTTGTTATGGAAGCATTAAAATGTGGTTGTATTCCTATTTTATCAAAGGGCGTTGGTTCAAATTATTTTGTCCCTAAAGAATATATATTATCTAATTTGTCTCAAAAATGTTTTGATAATATTATTAAAAAAACTTTATTAAATGATACTAATACTAACATTAAAGATATATATTTGCCTAATAAAAATACACAAACTAAATTATTTAAAAAATATTTTTTGGAGTTATTATGACAAAAAAAGCAGTAATAGTTGCATTAGCTGATTCAAATTATTTAGACCCAGTAAAAGCTATGTTTTCGAGTGTTTATTTTAATTCAGGCTGGAAAGGCGATTATTTATTATTATCTCATCAAATACCTGAGAAAAAGCTAAAATGGTTTAGAGATAGAGGAATTATTATTAAAAAAATTAAGCCTATTGATAATGTAAAATTTGCTAGTTGGCCTTCAACAATTCTTTCTAAATTCTATTTATTTAATGAATATTTTAAAAAATGGTCTCATGTTATTTATCTTGATGGAGATATTATAGTAAGGTTTAATATTGATGAATTATTAAAAATTGAAGGATTTGCTGCTTCAATGGATTATGGTCACCCTGTTAAGTGGCAGTTTTTAGATGGATATAAGAAAAATCCTAAATTGTATTTAGAACTAAAAAAGAATTATAATCTTAGAAAACTTTCATTTAATGTTGGATTTATGGTTATTAATACTAGTATTATTAAAAAAAATACTTTTAATGATTTAGTTAGTTTGTATTTTAAGTATAAAAAAATTATTTTTTTTCCTGAGCAAGCTATTTTAAATATTTATTTTATTAATGATTGGAAATTACTTAATACTTTGTATTATAACACACCATATGCTTTTTTTAGTAGTATGTCTAAAAAACCTTCAATAAAAAATAGTAATAAAAAATTGTTTTGGAATTCATTTGGTATAATTATTCATTTTATTGGTGTAGGTAAAGAATATAAACCTTGGCATCCTAAGAATTCATTTTATGATGATTGGAGAAATTATCTTAAAAAAGCTAATGAAATTAATTTATCTATTCGTCCTAATGGTTTTTATCGTTCTAATTCTTATTTAGTTTTATTTAGGCATCCAATTGTTGCTTATTATTTCTTTTTGTCTAGATTTGATTTCATGCTTGGTCAAATCGGTATTAAAATACGTGAAAAATCACCTAAAACTTATAGATTTATAAAAAAAGTCAAGAAGTTTTTTAAAAAATGAAAAAAAATGTTTTAGTTACATTAGCTGATTCAAATTATATTAATCAGGCAAAACAATTATTTAGTAGTGCTTATAATAATGGTGGTTGGAAAGATGATATGCTACTTTTGTCAGTTGGTATTAAAGATAAAGATTTAAGTGCTTTTAAGAATCAAGGAATAATAGTTAAAAAATGTCATCCTATTAAAAAAAAAGATAAAACTAATTTTCCTACTACTATATTATCTAAATTTGATTTGTTTACTTCTTATTTTAAGAAATGGGAGCATGTTATTTTTCTTGATGCTGATATAATTGTTCTTGCATCATTGGATGGATTGATTAATGATGGTTTTTATGCAACTGAAGATTTTACAGATTTGAAAGGTCAATTTAATATTATTAATTTTAATAAGTTGCAAGAATTATCTTTTCTTTCCAATAAAGATTATAAAGCTTTTAATGTTGGTTTAATGTCATTCTCTACAAATATAATTTCAATTAATTTATATGATAATATTGTAAAACGTTATAACTCAGTTGGGAAATATACTTTATATCCAGAACAAGCTATATTTAATTTAGTGTTTCGTGATAAATGGAAAAAATTGTCACGGTTATATGCATTATCACCCTCTGATTTATACAATAAGACTGGGATTAAATTAAATAAATTAAAAGCTATTACTTTACATTTTGAAGGTAGGTCAATTTGGAAACCATGGAATAAGCATAGTAATTATAATCATATATGGAATTCTAATCTTTTAAAATTTAAGCTTATTAATAAACAAAAAAATAATTGTGAAAATAAATATTCTAAATTTAGTATTATATTTTTAGATATGTATTATGAATTATTATTTATTATAAAATATTTTTTATATCCAAAAAAATATATAACTAATTTTCTGGATAAAGTTAAAAAATAATTAGTAAGATGAGTTAGTTAATCATTGTTTAATAGTTATTGATTATTCAATTTTAGTAATTTTTTAATATTTCTTTTGTTTCTCCTTCTTGATATATTTTACCATCTTTTAGCCATATTACTCTATTACAATGTTTCTCTATCATCCATATTTCATGGCTTACTAATATTATTGATTTTCCTTGCTTTACTAATTCTTTTAGTTTTTCACTGCTTTTTTTTCTGAATTCTTTATCCCCTACTTCAAATACTTCATCTAATAATAGTATATCTGGGTCGCTATGTATTGCTATTGAGAAGGCTAATCTTTGTATCATTCCACTTGAAAATTGAAATAATTTAGTATTGGTATATTCTTTAAGTTCTGCAAAATTAATTATACTATTTAATTTTTTTTTGATGTTTTTTCTACTAATCCCAAATAATGAACAAGCAAGAAATATATTTTCTTTCATTGTTAATCTTTCTTTCATTCCTTGCCCTAATCCAATTATTGAAATAATTTTACCATTTATATTTATGGTCCCAGAATCTAATGGATATATTCCAGCTATTAATCTTAGAAGTGTACTTTTTCCACTACCATTTTTTCCAATTAATCCAACTATTTCTCCTTTTTTTACATTAAATGATATTTTTTTTATAACTTCAATTTTTTTTGTTTGTTGTTTAGCTGATAATACTGATAAAAGTCTTGCAAGTATACTTTGATTGTTTTGATAAGTTAAATTAAATGTTTTTTTTATATTTGTTATTTCTATGTTATTACTTTCTATTTTAGTCATTTATATCCTCTCTGCAAAACTTTTTTCTAGTCTTTTAAAAGAACAAATTCCAATTAATGGCGTTAATATACTAAATGCTAAACAACCAATTATTGTATATGATTGTGGTAAATTCCCATACAATACAATCTCTCTTGCAAGGGTTATAAAATGAAATAATGGGTTTAATAAATTAATGTAAAAATGATTTGAAGGAATTGTTAATTGATAAAAAACTGGTGTAATAAAAAATAAAATTCTTGATAGAAATTCCCATATATTTTGGAAATCAATAAAATAAACGGTCATTGATGAAAATATTAATGATAAACCAATTATGAAAGGAATAAAAAGTATTAATATTGGTAGATATAATAAGGCTTGTAAGATTGGAATGTTAAAATACATTAAAAAAGCAAATAATATTATATATTCAATTAAATGTGATATGAAAAATTTTAAGATTATTGCTGTGATTAAAGTTTGTTTAGGAAATTTGATTGATTTTATTATTCCTGCATTGTTTCTTATTGCCATTATAGATTCGGATACTGACATCTGAAAATAATTGTACATAACTATTCCTAATAATAAATATAATGGATATTTTGCTATATCACTACCAAGTGCTTGTGAGAAAATAAACCATAGAAAGCCAAATGAAAGTAATGGACTTAATAAATACCATAGAATTCCTAAATAACTTCCTTCATTTCTTAGTTTAAAATCAGCAATTCCTAATGATAATGTTAACCCTAAAATTGTTTTGAATTTGTCTTTTGTTGAGTGTAAATTCATATTCTTTATCTAATAACTTATTATTTAAATGTTATTCTAAATGCGTTTTCTTAATTTTAATAAAGACACCATAATCTTTATAAATGGTTTAGAATTCTACAATACTATTCCAGGGGCTGTAGTGTAGCTTGGACTCGAAAGAGGAGCAATCTATCATATGTGGTTTGGGAGATGAGCTTCAATTAAATTGAACTTATCAAAAATACCATATGACCCCAGTTCGAAAGCATCCAATTTAATATTGGGTTGCCGAATGTCTGGGCAGCCCCATTTTTAAATACAGACACTAAATATATAAGAATTTATTTCAAAATTAAGATATTAAATTAAATTTAATGAAGGTATAAAATGGTAAAAGAAAAAAGCCTAAAATCAGGTAATAAATTTGGAACAAGATATGGAAGAAGGAATAGAGATAAATTTGCAAGTATTGAGAATTCTCAACGAAAATTGTATAAATGTCCTTCTTGTCATGCTATTAAAGTAAAAAGACTCTCTACTGGTATTTGGTCATGCAAAAAATGTGGTTTTACATTTGCATCAAAAGCTTATACTGTTGATAGAGTTGTTATAAAAGAGGAGATTGCAGATGGCAAGGTATAAATGCTTTGTGTGTGACAAAGATGTGGGGATTGAATATACACGAAAGCGTGTACGATGTCCTTATTGTGGTAGTAAAATATTATTCAAGCCAAGGGATAAGATTACTTATGTTAAGGCAATATGATTAGCGCTACAATTAAAATAGATGATAGTGATTTGGTGAAGGTTCTTCAAGCTGAAGATAATCTTCAAAAAGATCGATCAACTGCATTAATTAAAGATAATACAATTACAATTAAAGCAAAAGATATTATTGCATTTAAAGCGACAATAAATGGTTTTATTAAGGTTATTGAGACATACGAAAATGTTTCAAATATGGTAAAAAATGGCAAATGAAAAAATTTCTCAATTACAACTTTTAGAACAAGGTATGCAAAGTTTTAATATGCAAAAACAACAGCTTCAAGCTAGAATCTTGGAAAATGAATCTGCTTTAGAAGAACTTGATGGCACTGATACTTCTTATAAGATAATAGGGAATATTATGGTTAAGATTGATAAAGATAAATTAAAAAAAGATATTGAAGAAGAATTAAAAAGCACTGAGATTAGGATAAAAGCTGTTGAAAAACAAGAAAGTTCCATGAAAGAAAAAGCGAAAAAGCTTCAGCAAGAAGTCATGGAAGAGATGAAAAATGACAGATCTACAAATTGATGACATTATTGATTTTTTAGATGATTTAAGAGAGGATACATCTGTACCAAAAAATGTTAAGTTAAGAATTGCTGAAGTTGTTGAAATATTAAAATGTGATATTGATAGTTCTCTTAAAGTTGACAAAGTTATGCATATATTTGATGAATTAAATGATGATTCAAATATTGATTCTTTTACAAGAACTCAGTTATGGAATGTTGTTTCTATGCTTGAGAGTTTATAAATAAATAAATAAATAAATAAATAAATAAATAAATAAATAAATAAATAAATAAATAATAAATTATTATTTTTTTATGTTGATAATTATGAATTAATCTATATTTTAGAAATATTTTTTATAGTCGTTTCTTTTTTATTATTTGATTGTTTGTTAGATTTGAATTAGGTATTATTATTATATCCCCATTCTTAGTCTCTAGTTTTGTTTCTAGTAAATTAACTTCTGTAACTCTACCTTTAATGTTATTATAAACAATGATATCATTTTTACTAATATTGCCTTTTTGGTGTAATATTATTCCTGATATAATGTTTGGAATAAAGTCTTTAACACTTAGAATTATAAATATAGCTATTAATATGATTATAACTGCAGATAAAATATTTAGAATATCTGTATGAATTCCTAAATGGCGTAATGTCATAACTATAGTTATAAAATAAATAAAATATGTAATAAATTGACTGATTATTTCTTCAAATGAGATTTTGATTCCTGATATTTCTTTTATAATCTTATTTAATTGAATTTGTTTTAGTGCTTTATGAAGAAATTTTCCAGAAATCTTAGCTATAATAAAACCAATTAGTAATATAATAATTGCTACTAAATATTTATTAATTATTTCATTTAAAATGTTTTGGAAAATATTTGTCCATGTTGACATATTCTATTATTATATTAGTTTTTTTATAAACATTATGGATATCTAAAAGATTTACTTGTTTTTTGATATTTTGTAATTATTAACTAATTACCGATAGAATTTTAAATTCATTAAGTATATGTAATTAAAATAATGCTAGAATATATTTTATTATTTGTAGGACTTGTATTACTAATTAAATCAGCAGATTTCTTAATAGAAGGGTCATCGTCTTTGGCAAATAAATTAGGTGTTTCAACTTTTGTAATTGGTATTACAGTTGTTGCTTTTGGGACTTCACTTCCAGAGTTAATTATTAATATTATTGCTTCATTGAGAGGTAATTATGAAGTTGCATTAGGTAATATTTTTGGTAGTAATATGTCTAACACATTGTTAATACTAGGTATTCTCGCTTTAATTGCAAAACTTAATGTTAAGAGTAACACAACATGGAAAGAAATTCCTTTTTCTTTTTTTGTAGTTTTACTATTGCTTGTTTTTTATTTTAATGATTATATTTTTAATGCTTCAAATATTATTTTATCTAGATTAGAAGGATTAATTCTTTTAATAGTATTTGGTTCTTTTATGTATTATATTTTTTGTTTAACTAAACAAGATAAAATATTGAGAAGTGAAATTGAAGGTATTAAAACTAAAAATCATTCTAACTATTCTATCTTTTTTATGATTTCTTTTGGGCTAATTGGACTTTTTTTTGGTGGTAAATGGACTGTTGAAGGAGCTGTATTTATTGCAAAGGCTTTTGGAATTAGTGATTTCTTAATATCAGCTACTATTGTTGCAATTGGAACATCTTTACCAGAACTTGTAACATCAATAGTTGCTGCATTAAAGAAAAATGTTGATTTAGCAGTTGGTAACATTATTGGAAGTAATATTTTTAACATATTGTGGGTTCTTGGGTTAACTGCAGTTATAAATCCATTAGTTTTTCCTCAAAATGTTGTTATTGATATTGTATTAGTATTATTTGCTACTGCTTTACTATTTTTGTTTATGTTTACGGGTAAAAAACATTGTCTTGATAAATGGGAAGGAATAGTATTTGTTTTATTATATATTGCATATATAGTTTTTTTAATTATTAGAGGATAATTTTATGTTATTATTTGTTTAATTCTTTTTATTTATTATATTAATTTAGAAAAATATTATTTTTATAATCTCCTAATCCAGGGATAATATTTCTTATTCCTCCAACTGGATTTTCTACATCATTTTTGTATCTAGGAATTATTTGAATATGCAAATGGTGTATTGTTCTTCCAGCAACTTCACCTTCATTATTACCAATATTATAACCATCAGGTTTTTTATTAATACCAATATGAGATAACATTTTTTTGCAAAAAAATCTTGATTTTTCTTTTGGTTTATTTATAATTATTTTTTGATATATCTCTTGAAAATTGCTATTCTCAATTATCTTTATTGTTTCTTTGATTGCTTCATGTAAGTTATTCCATTGTTTTGTTTCTAAATCTAGTAATGAGATTATATGTTTTTTTGGAATAACTAATGAATGTCCAGGTGATATTGGATGAATGTCAAATATAGCAAAGAAATGTTCATTTTCAAAAATATAATCTTCTTTAATGTTGCAAAATAAGCAATTGGTTGTCATGTGGATTAAGTATTTGTTTTAGTATAAAAGTTTCTGGGATAAAGTTATTTGCTATACTTTTGCAACATATTTTATCTAAGGTGTAGTTCAATTATATCTTGGTCTTTAATTTCATGTGATAACTTTACAATTTTTTGTCCATCAAATTTCACACTTTTTCCCCAAATTCTTGCAAATTTAAATTTCATGACAAAATCTTTATGTATTTTTTCACAAAGATTTTGTAACGTGCATGGTTGTGTCATAATCATTGGTTCTTTCATATCTGGTTTTTTCCCAATTTCTTTTAAATAAATTCTTATGAAACTTAATTTATCAAAAATTACTTTTTTTAATTCATCAATATGTTCTTTATTTTTTGCAGAAATTCCTAAATCTATGTCAATATTCTCAAATAATTTTAATTGTTCTTTTGATGCAATATCTGTTTTATTGATTATTGTTATTGCAGGTGTGTAAATTTTATTAGCTTCAACAATGTCTATTAATTGATCAGCATCTATATCTTCTCGTAATACTATACCTGCATTAACATAACCTAATTCATTCATCATTTTTTTAATCATATCAGTTGTTAGTTTTGTTAATTTAACTGTACTTCCAACATCAATTCCACCTTTAGCAGTTTTTATAATTTTAACATCAGGTTTTTTTTCATTTATTCTTACACCTACTTCTCTTACTTCTTTGATTATTTTTTTATAATGATTTGGATAAAATGCATCAAGAACAATAATTATTAGATCAGCATTTCTGATAACTTGTAAAACTTCTTTTCCTCGCCCAGTACCACTTGCTGCACCTTCTACAATCCCTGGAACATCAAGTATTTGAATTTTTGATCCATTATATTCCATTGTACCTGGAATACACGTAAGAGTTGTGAATGCATAATGTCCTATTTCTGAATTTGCATTAGTAAGTGTATTTAGTAAGGTTGATTTACCTACAGATGGAAAGCCAAGTAATATTGCAGTAGCATCTCCAGCTTTTCGAACAGAAAAGCCTTCACCTTTTTTTTGTCCTTTACCTGAGTTTGCTGATTTTTCTTTTAGTTTTGCTAATTTTGCTTTTAGAAGGCCAATTGCAAATTGTGTTCTTTTGTTATATTTTGTATTTGCTATTTCTTTTTCTAATTCAGCTATACGCTCAGAAGTAGGTGATTTTCTATTATCTTTTTTATCTATTTTATTATTTTCTGCCATTATTTAAGATAATATAGAAGTGACTTATATTTTTATCTGATTTTTTTTGATTTACTATTTTTTATACTTATTAGAATAAAAAATCATACAATTTATAATTATACTATTTTATGCTAATTTCCACCAGAAGGGCCTTTTGGAGCAGGATCAACAAATGGCGTATGTAAAGTATCATCTTTGAAAAATTTATGTAATTCTGGCTCAGGAAGATATTGCTGTAGATTAAAGTATGTTTTAACTGCTTGTTTGAATTCATAAACTTGGTGATATAATTGTTTTCTGTGTGCAAGTATGTCTTTATAGTACATTCTTTGCCAAAATGTTTCTTTGACTGATTTTAAGAATCCACTATTAAATTCACCACCAGCATCAAATATTAATTTAACGTAAATCTTAAATTCTGCTTCACCTTTATTCATTTTGTACTTTTTACCATCTTTTACCATTTCAGCCTTTTCAAGCCCAATAATATGCCAATCTACATCTAAATCATATCTTATAAATCTATTAAACTGTTTTCTAAATCTCCACCATATCCATATTTCTTCGCTACCTGATTGTAACCATCTGTGAAGATACATTGTTTCTGGCCATTTCTGGTCACTTGATGGACCCCATTTATGTTCCATGAACCATTCGTGACACATCATGTAAAGGTATTTCATATCAAAATAGTCTTTATGCTTGATTCTAGTATCAAATATTATTTCTTTTTTTACATAATTGCTATATTTGTGTTTTATTACAGGTGGTGCCATTTTATGATATTTATTGGATATTTATTTAATTTTAATGTATTTAGTAGATGCACTATTTATTATTTACGGAAAATTTGCTTAATATTTTTAATTAAATCTTTATTGATCATTAGAAGTGTAATTATTCCTATAGTAAACAATGTTCTAGGTGGGCTATAAATCTTAATTTTATTTTCTTTGATTTTTTTAAATATTTCATTTGGTTTTTTTGTATCTATTAATGTATAATTTTTTCCAAAATTCCATAATAAATGATTATCTGATGTAGCTATTAAAGGCAATTTGTATTTTTTTGCAATTTTAATTGCTTTTTTATTCATATTAAATGTTTTAGTATAAAACCAACAAAATTCAATAGCATCAAAAATATCGATATTTTTTTCAAGTTCATCTTCAAGACAATATTTAAGCTTAAAGTAAGGATGCGGTGCAATCACAAATAAATTTTTATTCTTCTTTTTTAATTTTCTTAATTCTTCAAATGTTTTTATTTTATCATCATTTTTAGATAAATTATAAACTAAAACATCTCTTTTTTCAATAGATAATTCTGCTCCTGGAATTAATGTTATTCCTTTATTTTTTGCATAGTCATATAATTCTTTTTTCCAGAAAAACTTTCTATGGAATGTAAATGATAAAACATTATATTTTAGTTCAGCAGCTTTGTCAATTAATTCTTTAGCTGTATAGTTTATGTTATCTTGTTTATCTTCTTTTGCATGAAGATGAAGGTCTGCTTTTAGCATAAGTTTGATTTGATTTACTGTTTTTATAAAACTTATTAGAAATATCTAATTTTAGTGGAAATATATATAAAAAAGAAGTAATATTCATTAATTAAATGATAATTGGTGTTGTTGGAAAAGCAAATGTTGGCAAAAGTACTTTTTTTAAGTCTGCTACTTTAGCAGAGGTAGAAATAGCTAATTATCCCTTTGCTACAATTAAACCTAATTCTGGTGTAGGTTATGTTAAAATAAAGGATGTTGCAAAAGAATTTAATAAAACTGCTAATCCACGTGAAGGTTATATTTTAGGAGAATGGAGATTTGTTCCTGTGCAGATGATTGATGTAGCAGGATTAGTTCCTGGTGCTCATGAAGGTAAAGGGATGGGTAATCAATTTTTAGACGATTTACGTCAGGCACATGTTTTAATTCATGTAATTGATTGTAGTGGTTCTACTAATGAAAAAGGTGAGCCAATTAATCCAGGAACTTATGATCCAGCAAATGATGTTAAATTCCTTGAAGAAGAATTAGATTATTGGTATCTTGGGATTATTGATAAGGGATGGGATAAATTTGCAAGGACTGTTCAACAGTCACATGGTGAAGTTCATAAGGCAATTGCTAAACAGCTTTCTGGTTTAATGGTTACTGAAGAAATGGTTGAAATTACTTTAAAAAAGCTGGGTTTGTCATCAAATTTACTTGATTGGGATGATAAACAAAGAATGCAACTTGCAACAGAACTTAGAAAACTTACTAAGCCAATGATTATTGCATGTAATAAAATGGATGTTCCTGTTGCTTATGAAAATTTTGAGAAATTAAAAAAAGAGTTTCCAGATAGGTTATTTGTTGCTTGTAGCGCTGAATCTGAACTAGCATTAAAAGAGGCTGCAAAGCATAATATAGTAAATTATATTCCCGGAGATAATAACTTTGAAATTATTTTAGGGGATAAAATTACTGATAAACAAAATAAGGCATTAGATTTTATCAAAAATAATATACTTAAGAATTATAATGGTACAGGCGTTCAAACAGTTTTAGATAAATCTGTTTTTGATCTATTAAAATATAAAGCTATACATCCTGGTGGTGTTAGTAAATTAGAAGATTCTAATGGTAATGTGTTGCCTGATTGTTTTTTGCTTCCTCATGAGGCAACAGCTTTAGATTTTGCGTTTAGATTGCATACTGATTTTGGTAATAATTTTGTTAAAGCAATAAATGTTAGAACAAAAATGCCAATGGGTAAAGAACACATTTTAGATCATTTAGATATTATAGAAATTATGGCTAAGAAATAATATTTTCTAATTAATAAAAAATAATATTTAGTGTGATTGAGTTGAATTTTGATTTATTATTATTTTTTCTTTTTAGTAAATTTGTTGAATGTTTCAATTACATCAATCATATATTTACCTTCTTCTAACTTGAATACTAAAGGATCACCCTTAAATAAGTGAACTAAGTCTAATTCATATTGCCCTGGTTTTTTTATTCTGATAGACTCTAAATCTAATACAACAGGATCATTTTCTTTTATTTGATCACCAACAAGTTCGCGTACATCTTTTTCAATTTGCTTTTTATCTTTATCAGAAAGTTTTATTTCTTCATTTGCTTTTTTAAGTTCTTCAAGTTTTTCTTTTTTGATATAGAAAAATAATTTACCTGAACAACTGCTACAACCTGTTAAAATTTCTTTTGCACCATCAGGATAAAGTGCACTACATCTTACACATTGGTGAGGCATTTTTTAGAATGATTATCTCCTTTTTTTGTTTTTCTTGCTCTTTTTCTCAGTAGTTAATAATTCAATTTTTTTTGGGTCTTTTTTGATTTGTTTGACAATAGTTGCCGGCCCTACAATGGTTAAACCTTGTCTATCTCCTAATAATTTATTGATTAGTGTATTTTTAATATTCGAGATAACTCCTTCATCTTTATTTTCTTTAGGGTATATTACAGCAAGTTCTATTCCTTGGAAATTTTTGTCAATTTCTTCCATTGTGGTTTTTATTAATTCTGCTTCTTCTTCTTTTTTGAGTCTACCTTGGATTAAAACTATTTTATTTTCTTTTGCAATATTTAGTATTTTTCTAATTCTACCCAAAGATGTAAGTTGTTCAATCTCAGTATAGGGTAATATTTGTAATGTAACCATTTTATTTATGCAACCTCAAATAGTGTATCATAAAACTTTTCCATATTTTTCCCATACTTTCCAGAAATGCCAATCACAGGATATTGAGGGAATGCTGCTTCTATTTTTTTAATTTTTGATTTTTTAAGATCGATTTTGTTAGCTGCAATAACTACTGGAATTTTTCTTGCTTGTAAATTACCTATTATGGTTATATTTACTTGGCTATAAGGATCAATAGTTGAGTCTAATACTACGATAACAATATCCATATCATCTAACCATTTAATAGAATCAATAACTCCTTTAGTTGCTTCTTTAGCACGTTTTTTTGCTTCTTTTTCTTTCATGCCTGCTTTAATAAATTCTTCATAATCTATTTTAGTAGCTATTCCAGGAGTGTCAATAAGATTAAATGTTAATTCTTTACCTTTTGATTTTATATTGATTTGTTCTTTAATTTGGATTTCTCTTGTTTCATGTGCAACATTTGATACAGAACCCATATCTTCTCCAATCCAATCTTTACAAATTCGATTTGCTAAAGTTGTTTTTCCACCATTTGGTGGTCCATAAAGGCCAATTTTCATGTCCTTTTTCTTCTTCATAAATTTACTGAAGAAATCATTGAAAAAATCTTTAATTTTATTGATCATCCATCTTCCACTCGCATTTAGTTATTATGTATATGCTTAGAAATAATCTTTAAATACTTTTCGGTGTTCTGTTTCTAACTTAATGATAATAGAACTAAATAGTATCTTTTATTTTTGTTCTATAACTAACTATTATATTTAGATAAACTTTTTAAAATTTGAATTTATATATATGTTATGGAAAATGAAGTTAGAGATAATATATTAATTGTTTTGAAAGAAGTAAAGCAAATATTATGTTCTAATAATGTTATAGTATCTGAATTAAAAAGATTAAGTAATAGTTTATTAGAAGATATCTCACTTATGCATGATAGTGATTCGATAAGCATTTCTGTATTGACTCATTCTCTTTATAAGATATTATCTAAAGATTCACGACTTGATACAAGTTCTTTATGTGAACATATAGGTGAGGCTATTAATTCTATTGATGATGAAACTGTTTTTAGAATAAAAATCAAAAAATTGTTTGACCATATTAAAAAGTATGATAAAGATTTAGGTGTTACAATACTTCAGACCATAAAACATGCACAAGTTAAAAAAGGACTTAAGATTTATGAACATGGCTTATCTATCGGTAAGGCTTCTGAAATAATGGGTGTTTCTCGTTGGGATATTTTAGATTATGTTGGAAATTTTAAAATTGATGATGCTGATTCATTTGGAAGGGTAGATGCTAAAGCACGAATTAATTTTGCAAGAGGTCTTTTCAGATGATTATTGATTTAGTTATCATTTTTTTGAAGTTTATGAGGATATAAATATGAAAGCGATAGTGTTTGATTCTGGACCTTTGATTACATTAGCTTTAAATTCATTGCTTGATATTATACCTTTTCTTCGTAAAAAATATGATGGATTATTTTATATTTGTAATGCTGTTCATATTGAAATAATTGAAACTCCATCAAAATCAAAGAAATTTGCTTTTGAATCAATGATGATTAAAAAATTAATTGGTGATAATTATTTAGAGAATTTTGACACTAAAATTTATCAAACTGAGGTTGAACTAATAACTTCACTTACAAATTCAATTTATTCCATTAAAGGTAGAAATTTAACTATTTTGAATGCAGGGGAGATTGATGCTTTAGTGCTTGCAAAAAACATTAATGCTGATGCTTTGGTAGTTGATGAACGAACTACAAGGCTTTTACTCGAAAATCCTCTTAGATTGCATAAAATCTTAGAAAAACGATTTAATTCAAAAGTTCAAATACATAAAGAAAATCTTAAAGAATTCCATCGTCATTTCTCAACATTAAAGATTATACGATCTGTGGAACTTGCTCTAGTAGGTTTAGAACATGGATATTTTGATGATTATTTGAAATATGATAACGTCTCTGATTTACTAAAACCCCTTTTATGGGCCTTAAAATTGAATGGTTGCGCTATCTCAGAGAGGGAAATTGTATCACTTCTAAAACTCTATAAAGGCTATCGACCACGAAACATTTAAATACCAGTTCATCTAAAATAACTTTATTCTGGGTGGATGACACTCATGATTCAACTAAAAAGAGAGGAGGAAAATTAAAAATGGCTGAAAAAGTTGCAAAAGTTGGCGTCAAAAAAGTTGCAGGATATCTGTACTTTGTAGACAAAAAAGGAAATGTTTCTAGGGCTAAAATGTCCAGAGGCGGCGGAAAGAAGGGTAAACAAAAACCTGAAGAAGTAGCAAAAGCAGGAGTTAAGAAAGAATCTGGTTACCTATATTTCATAGATAAGAATGGAGATGTCTCAAGAGCTAAAATGTCTAGAGGCGGCACAAAAAGAAAAAAATCTAAGAAAAAGAAAGCTGTTAAGAAAAAAGTAGCTAAGAAAAAAGTAGCTAAGAAAAAAACAGCTAAGAAAAAAGTAGCTAAGAAAAAAGCAACTAAAAAACCAGCTAAGAAAAAGCCTGCTAAGAAAAAAGCAGCTAAGAAAGCTGGTAAAAAGAAAAAACGATAAATTTTTCTTTTTTATTTTTTTTATTTTAATATTTCTATTTTAATTGTTTTGTAATATATTTATTCTTTATATTTTTATATTCATTATATTTAAACTAGTTTGGAACATAAATCTTATAAATGAATCATTACTTCAAAATAATGATGGGGACGTAGCTCAGTCCGGGAGAGCACTACGCTGAAGAGCGTATGTCGGATACGTAGGTGTCCGGGATTCAAATTCCCGCGTCCCCACTTTTTAATATATTTTAGAAATAAATAAAAATAATTTAATTCATCTTATATTGTTTTAATCAACTTTTTCTTCTTCAATATCTACGTCTAGATCATCATACTTTTTAGAATCAATTATCTCTGATTCATTCATTTCATCTTCAGTGACTTCATCTTCAGGTTCTGGTTCAGGAATCTCTTGATTAATCGCTTCTGCTTCTTCGATTTCATCATTTGTTAGAATGTGTTCACCATGATCTTTTGTGCTCATATCAATTATTTCAAGAGTTCCAAATTTACCGGTTGATAGTTGCATTTGTCCTTTATATTCTGATACATATCCATTCCCTATCTTTACAATATCTCCTACATTTACATTATCTACTTGTTCATTCCAAAGGCTTAACGTAATTTCTCCAGTATCATCCTTTATTTTAGCGTTACATACTTTACCTTGTTTCCCAAATTTTTCAAAAGTGCGTACATCACCTTTTTCGCTTACTTTTGCTTCAATTTCAATTTTTCCTTGTCCTGGTACTAATTCTGAGATTTTCATTTTTTTACCTCATTTTATATTTTATTTTGTATTTAAAAAAGCTTTTTATACTTTAATAGTTGTTTTTGTTTTTCTATTTTATTTGTTTTTTGTTATGTTTTTTGAATATATTTTTATCAATTATTTTTACTTAATGTTATTTTTTAAGTGATGTTTTTTCAAATCTATCATTTAATGAATATAAATCTTCTTTTCTTATTTTTTCATATGCTTCTGTTATATCTTGTTTTTTCCATCCTGCATCACTTAATTGATTTGTAATTAATAGGTCATCAAATCCTTGTTGTCTTACTTTTTTTATATATTCTGTTATTTCTTTGATATTATCTTTACTAGGAATTTCTTTGTCTTTTGTACTTAGTACTACAATTGCTCCTGTCCCTATAATTATTCCAATTATAAAAAGAAGGATTAATAACCAAAATTGCTCTATAAAGTCTATAAATATATTTCCTGCTGGGTTTTCAGTATCAATATCTAAGCAACAAGTAATTCCTAATGCTCTTTGTTCTGATTTTTTTAAATTTTTGTTAATAAAGTCACAGTATGTTCTTTTTAGATGATCATCACATATTACATATTCTTCATTTTCAATATATCTTGATAACCATACTTCAAAATAATCATTTGTTGCTTTTTTAGTAAACATATTTATATCAAAAAAATTATTCATCATTTCAAGTTGGCTATGGCTTTTTATCATGAATACCCAATCTTCATTATTTCTTCCTTCGCAATAAAAATCTGAAGGCTCTACAGTTATGATATTACCAGGTTTTCTGATTTTATAGCTATAATAGTCATCTATATCATTTTTAATATTTATACAAATTTTTGTACCGGATTTTAAAGAATTAAACATTTCATTTCTAAAAAATTGTTGTACAGCAGATTGTGCTTCTACAGGATTTTCATATATTGCATATCCTGTTAATGTTGCTTGATTCATAAAAATAGAAGTAAACATAATCATAAGTAGGAAAATGAATGATGCAGTTATAAATTCAAGTTCTAGTCTTTTTATTTTTTTCATTTTATTTATTATTTTTTTCGTTTTTTATAGCGACATATTCTATAGAATTTTTTTCTTCATTAAATCTAACAGCAAAATCTTGTCCTTTTTTTAGTTTGAGAAGTTTGACAATATCTTTAGGTACTCCAATTAGAAAAGCTTCTTTGTTTTGTTTTTTGTTTATTATATGCTGAAGTCTTACCATCTTTTTGAATTAAGTCAATTGAGTTTGGTTAGTGTAATTTAATCTTAGTTATATAACTGTTATATTTATTATTATTTATAGTTATTATATAGTTATATAACTTAAAGTTTATAAAGGTTTTTATAGTTTTTATTTGTTTTTTGAGAAAAATAATTCTGGTAATTTGTTTATTGTTTTATTAATTTAGAAATATAATAGGTTTTGAAAGTAAAAATTTTTTATTTAGAAATTTTTTATAAAGTTATTTATTGTTCACAAATTAATTTTATTTATTGCTTTAATTCGCCAGCATTTTTAAAATCAATTTCATTATTTATTAATTTTGATAATGTGGTTTTGATATCTTCTTTTTTCACAATTATTTGATTTGTACTATCTCTATCTCTAATAGTAATTGTTCCTTTTTCATTATAATCAAAATCAACTGTTACACAATATGGAATCCCAATTTCATCTGCTCTTGCATATCGTCTTCCAATTGAGCCTGATTTGTCAAATATGCATGGGAATTCTTTTTGAAGTGATTTGAAAACTTCTCGTGCAGATTCCATATTTTTATTGACTAATGGAAAAACTCCTACTTTAATAGGAGCTAGTTTATTAGAAAAGTGAAGTACAATATTTCCTCTTTCTTTGTCATTGTTATATGCATCAAACATAAATACTAAGAATGCTCTATCAACACCTTGTGATGGTTCTGCTACAACATGAGGAATTATTCTCTCTTTTGCTTCTTCGTCAAATAGAGATAAATCTTTTTTTGAATGTTTAATATGTTGTTGTAAATCAAAATCAGTTCTGTTTGCCATTCCTTGAAGTTCTTTCCATCCCCATGGAAACTTGTATTCTAAATCCCATGTATCTAAAGCATAATGGCTTTTTTCAGTACTTACATGCTGTCTTATTCTAAAATTATCTGATTTTGCACCTAATGATGTGAACCATTTATGCTCTGTTGCAAGCCAATAAGCATGCCATTGTGTTTTAATTATATTTTTTGCAAGAGCATCTTTCATTTTCATGACGGTTCCTTGATTGTCATTTCCTGCTTCTTGTTCTTCTGCTGAATATATTAACAATTCATGTTCTAGAACTTCATCTATATATGGACAATTATTTGTATCTTTTGGATGTATAAAATATTCAATCTCCATTTGTTCAAATTCTCTGCATCTAAAAAGGAAGTTTCTTGGTGAAATCTCGTTTCTAAAAGCTTTTCCCATTTGTGCAATACCAAAAGGTAATTTTAATCTTGATGTTTCTACTACTTGTTTAAAATTTGTAAACATTAATTGTGCGGTTTCTGGCCTTAAATATGCCATACTTTCCTTGTCAGTTTTAGGACCTACATTTGTTGTAAACATTAAATTGAATTGCTCAGGCATAGATAATGGATTTCCAGCAGGTGATAGAATTTTATTTTCTTCTATTAATTTCCATAATTGTTCAGAATTAAGCCCATCAGCTGCAATATTAAGTGCTTCCTCAATTAAAACATCTGCTCTATGTTTTTCTCCAGTTTTTGAATCTTCAACCATGATGTCTGCAAAATTAGCTGCATGACCTGAAGCTTCCCATACTTTTGGATGGGTAAGTATACTTCCATCTATTCCTACTACATCTTCTCTGTCTGTTACATGAAATTTCCACCATGCGTCTTTTAGATTTTTTTTCATTTCAGATCCTAATGGCCCATAGTCAAAAAATCCTTTAAGCCCACCATATATTTCGGAATTTGTAAATATAAATCCCTTTGAACGACAGAAAGTAGCCATATCGTCTGTTCCAAATATTTCTTTCTTTGGTTTATTTTGTGTTTGTTCTTCACTCATAAGTTATGGATTTGGAAGTGTTTTTATAAAGTTTACTTCAGATTTTTGTGTCTTTATTCTACTTTATTATAATAACAAAGTTTTAAATACATTTAATATTGGATTAATCTATGGCAAAGATTCCAGGTTCAATATTTATAATAATTGGTATATTATTTTCTTTTCTTTCTTTTTATTTGAATAATCTTCAAGGAACTACAAGCTTAACTGTTTTTATTTATGTTGGATATTTGTTTATTGCTTATGGTGTTGCTAAAGTTATTATTGCTATAATTATGCGAAAGGAAAAAAGTCCTACGAAAGATAAACGTCTTTTTGATGATTCTGAGGGTATACCTGATGCACCAAATTTAGATTCTGATAGAAGGAATAATACTAAAGTTAAGATGGACTTATATGGTTATATAGGTTATTGCCCTAAATGTTCTACTCCTATGAGAAAAATTAATATATATTGTCATCGGTGTGGTTTAAAGCAAAATTAATTTTATAACTTAAGAGTAGTTAATCTAGTAAACTATTTAAATAAAATATTATTCTTAGTTTGTATGAAATTAATTGATATTACTGGGCTGCCAACTGATAAATACGTTTTACTTAAGAAAGATAAAGATTCTTGTTATTTGGCAACAGTCCAAAGAACTGATTTTTTTATACATTTATTGAAGTCTTTATCTGATAGAGTTTCTTTTTTGGATTCAAAAATAATTTCAGGAGGTATTTCATCTCAAGAAGACCAAGAATTAGAGCGTCTTGATAAAATTCTTTTTGAAGCAGAATTAGAAGAAAAATTTGGACGTTTTTTTTTGACAGGATTAATTGATCAAGATATTCCAGAATATGATGAACTTAAATTAAGTTTGCAGCCTAAAAATTTATTACGATTAAAAAGATATGGCATTTTAGATACATATCAAGTGAATGCTAATGATGAAGTAACTATTGTTTCAAGAGATGATTATATAGATCGATTTTTTTCTTTTGCACAGCATATTAATGATGTTATTTCTGAAATGGCCAAAATTGACTATGAGATTGCTTTAGATAATAATATAGGTTCAGTCTTAAGTTTGAATATGAGTCGTAGACTTCAAGATTATGTTCAATCATTTTATGAAATACATTATAGTTTTCCAGGAGCTTTTCTTACTTTTTTTGATATTGAAGGAAAACCAATATTAGTTGATACTGGTAAATATCCTGATTTTGAGAGAAGATTTATCCCTTGCTTGGAAAATTCTGATGTATGCATAGAAGCTGAAAAAGAATTTCTTGAATATTTGAAATAAACTTGTTTTTTTTGTAGAAATTATGGATAAGAATACAAAACTATAAAAACAAATTCTATCTTTATATTTAATTATGGGGATTTTTACAAATATTCTAAAAGATAGTGAAAGTGTTTTTGCAGATACAGTTGCATTAGATTATGATTATATGCCTAAATTAATTCCTTATCGTGAGGATGAGCAATTTAAAATAGCTTCATGCATAAAACCATTATTTGCAGAAAGAAATGGTAAAAATGTTTTTGTTTATGGAAAACCAGGTATTGGAAAAACATTGGCAATACGTCATATATTAAATGAATTGGAAGAAGAAACAGATGATATAATACCTATTTATGTTAATTGTTGGCAAAAAAATACTACTTATAAGGTTTTATTAGAAGTTTGTGATATTCTTGGATATAAGTTTACTCAAAATAAAAAAACTGAAGATTTATTTAAAATTGTAAGAGATATAGTTAATAAAAAGTCTGCTGTATTTGTTTTTGATGAAGTTGATAAAAGTGAGGAAATGGATGTTTTGTATACTTTACTTGAGCAAATATATAGAAAAACAATAATTATGATTACAAATTTTAAATCTTGGATTGAAGATCTTGACATAAGAGTAAAATCAAGAATGACTCCAGAGTTAATTGAGTTTAAGCCTTATAATTCTAATGAAACTAAAGGTATTTTAGAAAATAGAAAAAAATATGCTTTTCAACCTAATTCATGGAAAGATGATGCTTTTGAGAAAGTTGTTAATAGAACTTTTGAGCTTGAAGATATACGCTCAGGGTTATATATTATGAAAGAAGCAGGTAATTCTGCCGAAGATCGTGCATCAAAAATTATTGAGTTACAAGATGTTGGAAATGCAATTAAAAAGATGGATGAATTTACAATTAAAAAATCAACAGATTTAGATGATGAAAGTTTAAAAATATTAGAGATTGCAAGGTCTAACCCTAGTCAAAAGATTGGTGAATTGTTTAAAATATATGAAAATTTAGGGGGTCAAATGACATATAAAACATTTCAGCGTAAGATTGAAAAACTTTCTAAAAGCAAATTTATTTCAACAGAGAAAATTGTAGGTGGTAAAGAAGGTAAGACTACTATCATTCATCCACAAAATGTTGAGAAAAAATTAAGTGATTTCTAGATTTGGATAGGATAAAAGTTTAAAAATACTTGATATTTTATTATAATAATGCGTCTGTAGCTCAGCTTGGATACATAATAACTTACTATGTTATTTGCATAATGTAAAGTAAATAGAGCGACAGCCTCCTAAGCTGTAGGTCCGGAGTTCGAATCTTCGCAGACGCGTTTTTTATTTTTCTAACTTCCATATTAATTCCACTAGGCTTTATGCCTAGTTAGAATGCAGGTATCTATAGGGTGCATTCCCTTAGGTGGGAATCTTCGCAGACGCGTTTTTTAATTTTTTCTTATTCTTATTTACTTATTTGTTTATTTTTTATTTTTGTAGAATTTAACTTAATTTTATACTTGTTTAAATTTAAGCAATAATTTTATTAATTATTGATATTATTTTATAATTTATGTGTAAATTAATCTTCTTATCAGAGTTTTATAGAATGTTTAAGAGGAGTAGGTATGTAAGAAAAAATGGTTTTAAACAATATAGTGGTAATTCTATAGAAAAATGTAAGCAAATTCTTAATGATTGTTACAATAAAGAAAAAGGCTTTTTTCAAGTAAGTAATGGTCATTTTACTCTGTTTTATATACGAGATTTTGGTTGGATAGTAAATTCTTTAATGAAATTAGGGTATAAAAATAAAGTTAGATCAACATTAAATTATGCTTTAAATATTTATTCAAAAAATCATTGTGTTACAACTTCAATAAGTATGAATGATGAACCATTTGATTTTCCATACATGTCAGTTGATTCCTTACCTTATTTGATTTATTCTTTGTCTTGTTTAAATGATAAGCAATTAGTTAAAAAATATAAATCTTTTTTAGAAAATGAAATTATTAAATTTTATGATTTAGTTATTGATAAAAATACAGGATTAGTTAGACAAGATAAGTTTTTCTCATCAATGAAGGATTATTCTAAGCGTAAAAGTTCATGTTATGATAATTCTATGTTGTATTTGTTAAAGGTTTCATGTGATAAACTAGGATTAAAACATCTTTTTGCTAAATGGGATTATAGAGAATTATTGGTTCAAAATTTTTGGAATGGTAATTATTTTTATGATGATATTGTTAAAAAAGACTATGTTGCAGGTGATGCTAATGTTTTTCCTTTTTGGGTTGGTGCAATTAAAAATAAAAATATGTTAAGGAAAGTTATTCAATCACTTAAACTAGCAAAATTAGATTATCCGTTTCCATTAAAATATACTTTTAAGAAAAAACATTCAAAGTTTATTGGTTTTGAATTTATTGCTAATAATTATGAAGGTAATACTATTTGGATGCATATGGGGCCTTTGTATGTTATGATAGTTGGGAAAGTTGATAAAAAATTACAGCAAAAATATATTATTAAGTATTCTAAGATAATTGAAAAATATTCTACTTTTCTAGAAGTTTTTAATCCTGATAGTAAACCTTATCAGTTACCGTACTATATATCAGATGAAGCAATGAGCTGGTGTGCAAATTATCTTTTTTTAATGAGTATTAAAAATGAAGCAAGAAAATAATATGTATTTATTTGTAAAAAAGAATGATACTGAATGTAATTTAGCTTCTAGTCTTTTAGATCTTAAAAATTGGGCTTATGATATTTGTGATATTGATAATGATAAATTTTTTGTGTTAGTTGAAAAATATGGAATTGGAAAAGTTCCTACCTTAATTATTGCAGATAATAATGGTATTTTAGATGAAGCAAGAGGTATTGATGCTATAAGTAATTTTATTAATTTAAGTTAAATTTATTTTTATTTTGATTATTTTTTTATTCTATTACGTAAACTATATAAATTAATGCATATAAATCTAAGCATGGATTTTCAAAGTTTATTTATTGGAATAAAGAATTTTTTAAGTATTAACCCTTATTTAGAAGCTATAGTGTATCTTGCTGTATTTTTTATTTTATCAAAATTAATTATTTATGTATTTGAAAAAGTTTTTATGAGATTAGCAGCAAAAACTGAGACAACTCTTGACGATGATATAGTAGCTATAATGAATAAGCCGTTATCTTGGATTATTTTTTTATTTGGGGTTAAGTTATTTTTTGTATCATTATGGGAACATAATTCATGGGTTGTATATTTAATAAGTTTTATCAATTCATTAATGATTATATTTGCAATTTCTACTGTAATTAGCATTGCTGATTTAGTTATAGATTATTTTGCGAAAAAATGGGCTTCAAAACATACTAAGTTAGATAGGCAGTTAATAAAACTAGGTCATCAGTTTTTATTATTTATTGGCTGGGTAGTCGGTATTTTATTAGTTTTATCTGCATGGGGTATTCAAATAGGTCCTTTGTTAGCAGGATTAGGTATTGGAGGTCTTGCAATTGCGTTTGCATTACAACCAACTTTAGCTAATTTATTTGGTGGTGTTTCACTGATATTAGATAAATCTATTAAAGTTGATGATGTTATAAAATTAGATTCTGGTGAATCTGGAAAAGTTGTTGATATAGGACTTCGAAGTACACGTTTGCTTACTTGGACTAGAGAAACATTAATTGTTCCTAATTCAAAATTAGTGGATAGTAAGATTTTTAATTTTAATCAACCAGATAATGTTGTTAGAGTTGATATTGAATTTGGTGTAGCATATGGATCTGATATTGAGAAAGTTAAGAAATTAGCTTTGGCTTGCACTAAAAAGCAAGAGCATATTTTAGATGATCCTGCTCCTTCAGTTATGTTTCTTGAAATGGCTGATTCTTCTTTAAATTTTGCATTAAGATTTTTTGTTGATGATTTATCACATAAATGGCCAACTCATCAGATTGTTTTTACTAAGTTATATAATACTTTAAATAAGAATAAGATTAATATCCCATTCCCTCAAAGAGAATTATGGGTGCATAATTTGAAAAAATAATTGTTAATTTGTTTCTTTTTTCTAACATAGTTATATTTATTAATAAATTAGTAATCTCTTTGATATGGTTGAAAAAGTTTTAATAACAGGTGGATCAGGTTTTATAGGATATAATCTTGCTGTTTTTCTTAAAGAATTAGGTAAAGAGGTTTCTGTTTTATCACGAAGTGAGAATGAGCATCTTAATGGAATTGTTGATAAGTATTATGTAGGTGATGTTATGGATCATGATTCAGTTCAATCAGCAAGTTCTGGTCAAGATGTAGTATTTCATCTTGCTGCTAAAACTTTGACAAATACTACTTCACCTGAGGAAATGATGAGTATTTCTGCAGTAGGTACTTCAAATGTTTTATCTTCATCAAAAATTTCTGGTGTTAGACGTGTAGTACTTGCAAGTTCACAAATCTGTGCGGGTTTTTCAACATATGATAAACCATTATCAGAAGATAGTATTTTAGAAGTTACATCTAGGAGGCATTATCTTAATTCTAAATTATTATTAGAAAAATTAGGACAAAGATATTCATCAAGTCTTGAAGTATGTATAGCTAGAATGTCTCGTGTTTATGGCGCAGGTGACTATTCAGGACAAAACTCAGTTATGATTCGTCAATTGCAAAATCATAAAGTACTTCCGTTATTACCTGGATCAACTTCAGTTGTCTCAGTATCTGATTGTGTATCTGCTTTAGAAATGTTATCACATGAAAATGTTCCTGTAGGAGTTTATCATGTTTCAGATGATAATGTATTACTTTCTGATTTGTATAAGCAGTTTAGTGAATGTCTTAAAACTAAAAATTGTTTTGTTAGTATTCCATGTGCACGCCAATTAGGTAATTTATTTTTATTTTTATTAGGTGATTTAATAAATGATAGGTCTTATGAGCTTGTTTTATCAGGAATTAGTAATAAGGTTCTATCTAATGAAAAAATAAAATCTTTTGGCTGGAGTCCTGTTGTATCATTTCATGAGGCTGTTAATCAGCAAATTAAGTTTTATTTTGAGAATAAATTAATTTAACATATTAAAAAGAAAAATTAAAAATTAAAAAGAAAATAAAAAAAATAATCTAAGCATCTCCTTTAGTTGCTGAGATATTTTCTTCTTTTAATGCTGCATGTGCTGCTGCTAATCTTGCAATTGGTACTCTGAATGGTGAGCAGCTTACTTCATCAAGTCCAATCTTGTGACAGAATTCTACTGATGCTGGATCCCCACCATGTTCTCCACAAATACCTACATGTATTTTTGGATTTACTTTTTTAGCAAGTTCTAAGCATTGTTGCATTAATTTTCCTACTCCAGTTTGATCTATGCTTTGGAATGGATCTTTTTCATATATGCCTTGGTCAACATATACTTTTAAGAATGAACCAGCGTCGTCTCTTGAGAATCCGCAAGTCATCTGTGTTAAATCATTTGTTCCGAAGCTTAAGAAGTCACATTCAGGAGCAAATTCATCAGCAGTTAATGCAGCTCTTGGAACTTCAATCATGGAACCAATTTTATAATTAACTTTTCCATCAGCTCCTAGTTCTTTTGCAACATTTTTGATTATATTTTTTATAACCATATATTCTGCAGCATTACCTGCTAGTGGAACTTCTATCCAAGGAGCAGCATTCGGTACATTTGCAGCTGCTTTGAAGATTGCTCTTGCTTGCATTTCTGTTATTTCAGGATACCTTACACCAAGTCTACATCCTCTAAATCCAAGCATTGGATTAAATTCGTGTAATGAATCTATTGTTTCTTTAAGTGCTTCAGGTGTTACACCGATTTCTTTAGCTACATCATTTATGTCTGCTTGTTCTTTAGGTAAGAATTCGTGTAGTGGAGGATCTAATAGTCTTATAATAACTGGTTTTCCGTCCATTACTTTGAATAATCCTTCAAAGTCTTCTTGTTGGAAAGGTTCAATTTTTGCTAATGCTTTTTTCCTTCCTTCAACTTCCTTAGCAACAATCATTTCTCTTACAGCTTTGATTCTTGATTCTTCAAAGAACATATGCTCTGTTCTACAAAGTCCAATACCTTCAGCTCCAAATTTAATTGCCATTTCTGCATCGTGCGGAGTATCAGCATTTGTTTTTACAAGGATTTTTCTGTATTTATCAGCCCATTCCATTAATTGTGCAAAGTCACCAGATAATTCAGGGTCTATAACTTTTATTTGACCTTCCATTACTTCTCCAGTTGCACCATCTAAAGTAATCCAATCGCCTGCATTGAAAGTTTTTTCGCCTATTGTTAAGGTTCCTTTATCTTCATTGATTACAGCATCACTACAACCTGCAACACAACATTTACCCATACCTCTTGCAACTACTGCTGCGTGTGAAGTCATTCCTCCTCTGCTTGTAAGAATACCTTGAGCTGCGTTCATTCCTATTAGATCTTCAGGTGATGTTTCAACTCTTGTCAAAATTACTTTTTCACCGTTTTCATTTTTCTCGTGTGCTTCTTTAGCATCAAAACAAATTTGTCCTACTGCAGCTCCAGGTGAAGCAGGAAGTCCTTTTCCAAGTACTGTTGCTTGTTCTTTTGCTTTAGGATCAAGTTGTTTGTGTAATAGCTGGTCTAATTGATTAGGTGCAACTCTAAGAACTGCTTTTTTCTCATCAATCAATTCTTCTTTAACCATATCTACTGCAATTTTTACTGCAGCAGCAGCAGTTCTTTTACCGCTCCTGGTTTGTAAAATGTATAATTTACCCTCTTCAATTGTAAATTCCATATCTTGCATATCAGCATAGTGCTTTTCAAGTTCTAATCGAATATCACATAATTCTTTGTATGCTTTAGGATTTTGTTTTTCTAGTGTTTCAATTTCTTGTGGTGTTCTAACTCCTGCAACAACATCTTCACCTTGTGCATTCATTAAGTATTCACCATAGAATTTATTTTCTCCAGTTGATGGGTTTCTTGTGAAACAAACTCCTGTTCCAGATGTTTCTCCTTTGTTTCCAAAGACCATTACTTGAACATTTACAGCTGTTCCATTAATTTCTTTTGGAACATCATTTAATTTTCTATAAAGAATTGCTCTTTCATTATTCCATGAGCCAAATACAGCTTCAATACTTTTCTTTAATTGTTCATATGGATCTTGAGGGAATTCTTCTCCTGTTTTTTCTTTGACCATCTTTTCATATAATTCTACTACTTTTTTTAAGTCAGATGCGTCAAGTTCTGTATCTAATTTTACACCTTTTTCTTCTTTAACTTGTTCCAAAAGATGTTCGAAATGTTTTCCATGTACATTTAATACAACATTACCAAACATTTGCATGAATCTTCTATATGCATCCCATGCAAATCTTTCATTTCCTGTTTTTTTCGAAAGACCTTCAACAGATTTATCATTTAATCCAAGGTTTAGAACTGTATCCATCATACCTGGCATTGAAATCGCTGCTCCTGATCTTACAGAAACAAGTAATGGGTCATCATTGTCACCTAATTTTTTACCCATCTTTTCTTCAAGTTTTTTAAGATGTTGCATCCATTCGTCTTCAACTTCTTTTGCAATTTTTTCTCCATCATCATAATATTTGTTACATGCTTTGATAGAAACTATAAATCCTGGTGGAACAGGTACACCCATATTTGTCATTTCACTTAGATTTGCTCCTTTTCCCCCAACTATAAACTTCATATCTGCTTTTCCTTCTTCAAAATCATAGATATATTTTTCTGCCATGTTTTTTTCCTCCATGAACATTTTTTGTTTTTTTTGCAATATTAATATTCAAATAGAATCTCTATATAGTAACATAGATATTCAAAAATAAAGATATTGTTTACTTTATTTTTAATTATTTGAATATAATATTTGTTAGCTTAAAACAGTGTTATAATACTATTTTATATTGCTTTTATCTATTATTGGCGAAATTAGGCCTATTTATATGTTTTACGAAGCTTGATTTAACATTTGATATACTTTAGTTTATTTTTATTGTTTTTGAGAAATCCATTTAGCAAATTTTTTAGCAAAATTCTTTTTATTCTTTTTAGATTCATATTCATTTAATTCATCTTTATTCATTTCAGAAAGGGTTTTTAAAAATCCATCTGGTACAAATATTGAATGTAGTTTTCCCCACAATAGTCTTTTTTGTTTTCTAGGTTTTTTTAATAAAATTCCTTTAGTTTTTGATTCAAAATATATTGGTTCTTTAAGGGTTTCATCAATGTATGCTAAACAATTTCGAAATTCACAATTTCTTTTTTTTCCTTTAACAAGTTTAAGTATACCATCAATTCCAATAGTATTTAATGCAAAATTAACAAAAGTTTTTGGAAATCCATTTATTGAATGAATATAAAATCCAGAATCAATTGCAATACAGGGTTTTTTTATATGATTAAAAGCAAAAACCACTTTTGCTTTTGTTATTTCTTTTAGGTTATATGATTTAGGCTCAGGTAAATTTAATTTAACATGTTTTAATTTAATATTATATTCAGATAAAGCTGTTTTAATAGTATTTACTTTACCATAATTAGTAGTAGCTAAGATGATTTTTTTCATATAAAAATTTATTTTTTGTAAATATATAAATATTTGCCAATGGTTAGTTGTTCAATTATTGCTCATATTGTTTTTTTCGACATTTTATTGGTTCTTAATTTCTTTGTTTTCGTAACGTTTTTATAATACCCTAATCTATCTTATATTATGGGAAAGGATATGACAAAAGATAAGAATAATGCTATGGTCAAAAAGGATTATAATTTATTGGGTTTTAAGTGTGGTCTTGAAATTCATCAGCAATTAGAAACTCATAATTTATTTTGTAAATGTCCAAGTATAGTTCATGATGAAAATCCTATAATCGAAGTTCGTAGAAAATTAAAAGCAGTCGTTGGTGAAACAGGTGAAATAGATATTGCTGCATCTCATGAGCAATCAAAAGCTAAAGAGATGGTATATCAAGGTTGTGAACGGTCATATTGTTTGGTTGAATTGGACGAAGAACCACCACATTCAATTAATGAAGAAGCAGTTAAAATAGCACTTCAAGTTTCTAAAATGCTTCATTGTGATATAGTTGATGAGATTCAAGTGATGAGAAAAACAGTTATTGATGGAAGTAATGTTTCAGGTTTTCAAAGAACTGCTTTGATTGCAATGGACGGATATATTGAAACCTCTAAAGGTAAGGTTAAGATTGATACTCTTTGTTTAGAAGAAGAAGCAGCTAAAAAAGTGCATTCTGATAATAAAACAACAACTTATCGTTTAGATAGACTTGGTGTTTGCTTGCTTGAAATAGCTACTGATGCATCTATTCAAGATCCTGAGCATGCTAAAGAATGTGCAGAAATTTTAGGTATGATTCTTAGAAGTACAAACAAAGTTAAACGCGGGATTGGTACAATTCGTCAAGATGTAAATGTTTCTATTAAGGGAGGAGTTCGTGTTGAGATTAAAGGATTTCAAGATTTGCGTAGTATACCAAAAGTTATTGAATATGAAATTAATAGACAATCTGATTGTATAAAAAAGAAAGTAAAATTGCAAAAAGAAGTTAGGAAAGCTGAACCAGATATGACTACTTCTTTTTTACGGCCAATGCCTGGTGGAGCAAGAATGTATCCTGAAACAGATATCTTACCTTTAAGGATAACTAATAAAATGATTGAAGATATTTCTATTCCTGAGTTAATTAGTGATAAAAAAAATATGTTATCTGAGAAATATGGTCTTGATCAAGGTTTAATTAATGAAATAATTAAGCGCGATATTGATTTTGAATCATTAGTAATTAAATATAAAAGAATTGATCCTAAATTTATTGCATCAATACTTATTCAAATTCCTAAAGAGTTAAAGCGGAAAACTAGTTTAGATGTTGATAATTTATCGTTGAATGATTTTGAACAAATACTTTCTTATGCTGAGAAAATTCCAAAAGATTTTATTCCTACTTTGATTGAAAAGAAAGTGTTAGGTGAGAAAATTAATATTTCTGATTTTCAAGTAGCAGATGATTCTGAAATTGAATTTTTTGTAAAAAAATTAATTAAGGAAAAACCAGGTTTAAACATAGGTGGTTATATGGGTCTTGTTATGAAACAATTTGTAGGAAAAGTTGATGGAAAGAAGGCAAGCGAGATTTTAAAAAAATATATTTGAGTTGTTGTTTTCTAAATTTATATATATATCTATTTTATCCTTTAATAACTCCAACTGGTTTTAATTCAACTACTTTTGTAGAAATATTAGCACCATGTACAGATTCAATTACTAAATCAACATCCTTGTATGCTTTTGGTGCTTCTTCAGCAAGACTTAATGGATTTGGTGCACGACTTTCAATGCCTTGTTTTGATAATTCATTTTTGATTTTATTACCTTTAAATTCCTTTAAAGCTGAATGTCTTGACATTGCTCTTCCTGCACCATGCGCAGAACTTCCAAAACACTTTGTCATTGAATCTTTTGTTCCGCGAAGTAACCAAGAACTTGTACCCATGCTTCCAGCAATAATTACAGGTTGATTAGGAAAACTTCTTGTAGCTCCTTTTCTATGAACGTAAAGTTCTTTTTCTTTACCATCAATAACATATTTTTCTTTTTTAACTACATTATGACATAAATGGTATACAGTATGTATATCCATGTCTTTCCATGATTTTTTGAATATTTCTTGGAAAACTTCTCTTACTCTATGTGCCATTGCAAGCCTATTACTAAATGAATAATTAACTGCACAAATCATTGCTGAATAATAATCTTTACCTTCTTTTGAGGAACCAGGACTACAAGCCAATTGTTTATCAGGAACTTTAATACCATACTTATTTAGACTGTCTTCTTGTATTTTTAGATAGTCTGTAGCAATTTGATGGCCTAACCCTCTACTACCAGAATGAATCATAATACAGATTTGGTCTTTTTTTGTTATTCCACATTTTTTTGCAAAATCTTTATCAAAAATTTCGTTTGCTCTTTGAATTTCAATAAAATGATTTCCTGCACCTAATGTTCCTAGTTGTTTTAATCCACGTTTTTTTGCTAGGTCACTTACTTTTTTTGGATCAGCGCCAGCCATATGTCCGTTTTCTTCAGTATTCTTCAAATCTTCTTTGCAACCAATTCCGTTATCTACACACCATTTATTTCCTTTGGTTATTACTTGTTCAAGTTTATCATAATTTAATTCAATTCCACCTTTGGTACCTACTCCTACAGGTATTTTTGCATATAATGCATCCATTAGTTCAGAAAGTTTTGGTTTAATATCTTTTAAAGTTAAATTTGTTCTTAATAACATTATACCACAATTAATATCAAATCCACATAATCCAGAGGATATAATTCCTTTTTTTGAATCAAATGCAGCAACACTTCCCATTGGTAAACCATATCCCCAATGTGCATCAGGCATTGCACACACAGACTCCATAACTCCAGGTAGCATAGCTACATTTGTTAACTGTTGGATTGCTTCTTCCTCAATATGATTAAGCATTTCTTTGGAAGCAAAAATTCTACCATCAACATTCATCCCTGGTCTTACTTCCTTTGGTAATCTCCATTCAAAATCATTTATTTGGATTAGTTTTTCTTTAAACATATTTATTGTATCTTTATCTTTGTTTAAATATTTTCTGCATGATTTGAACTGTTTTAATGAAAATATTTAAATAGTTGCTAATTTGCATATTTATTATGACTGATAAAAAATTTGAAGGAGATGAATTACTTTTTGAGTCTGGTTCTAAAAAATCTAAGCATAATCATGAATCAGAAGGAGATAGTAATGAAGATTCTGAGAATAAATCTGATAAAGAAGTTTCAGCTAAAAAAACACATTCTAAATCTGCGCATAATTCTAAAAAGCCTGATGTTGTTAAGCCTATTTATGATTCAAAAAGAATAATCGAAAAAAATGATTATGGAATTTCTTTTAATTATAAACATTTAAATCCTTTCTTTTTTGAGCGTATTTTCTATATTATAATAATACTAATCTTAGTTTTATTATTGTTTAGAGGTTTTTCTTTTCCTAGTTTTAGTTCTGGGTCTACTGATTTAGATGATGAACATGATTTAGAGTTTGATACTAATGTTTCAAATATTACTGATGATGTTTTGGATACACCTTCAAATAGGAGTGGTAAATGGGGTATTATTTCCCAAGAATGTGTAGAATTAACTAATAATGAGTTAAATTTTTATCCTAATAGATTTGATAGTGAGAGTGAATGTGCTGTTGCGCTTTTAATGGGTGATGCTTCAGATAGTGATCAATCTTCAGCAGATTGTTCTCCTTCAGATTCTAAAATTGAACTTTTTGATATACGAATGACAGGTGATAATAGAAATGTTATTGACCAAATGAGGGTTAGAATAACTAATAATGATAATAAAATCTTAAATGGGTTTATGATTGAATTAAGATTAAAGATTTCTGGTGAAGTTTATGTTCTTAATATGTTAGGTAGTTCTTCTACTAATTTTAAATCAGATTATTCTTCAATGAATATAAATCCTTGTGGCGGAACTAGAGAAATATCATTAATGAATGATTTAGTTAGAAAAATACTTCCTCCTCGCGACTCAGATTTTACTTTTGAGATATTTTTGTATGATCTTGATCAAAAACAAATTGCTGATTCAGATTATATATTAAGAAAAATTTAGCTTATTGTATTCTTTTGTTTTATTTTATTCAATTTAATCTTTTATTATTTTTTACTTAAATATCTACACTAACAGTTGCTATATATTGGTTGTTTTTTTTATTTTTTTCTTGAAGATTAAATAAATAATTTGTTAGTGCTTTAACATGTGTTCTTTGTATTCTTGGATTTATTTCCTCACCATAGCATATTACTTTTATTTCTTTTTTTTTTATGATATTAATTTTAAAATCACAAAAAAACATTTGTTCAATTTCAACTTCTACTATTAAAGATTGAAGAAAATTAAACAATATCTCTTTATTATTATTACCTTTTACTGTTATTTCTCGTATTTCCTTATTTTTTACTTTTTTGATTTCACACATTATATTAAGTAATGCTTTACCTGAGTTTGATAATGTTTCTTCAAATGTATTACCATATGCATTAAATGCTACATCTGAGGTTAAGTCTTTTAAATATTTATATTCCATTTTTGATTAATTGTATTTTGTTATAGTTTTTATGTTTAATATCTTTCTAAGCGTTTATAATTTATTTAATTTTAATAGAATTGAATTTTTGGCTTTTTTTCATTGCTTTCAACGCTATTATCGTTATCATCATCATCATACTCTTTAAAAAAGCTTAATTGATCTTCTTCATTATTTTCAGTTTGACTCTTGTTTTCTATATTTTGATTTAAATTATTATTACTCTCGCTGCTTCCAAAAAAATTTGCTAATGGATTAGTATTATTATCAGAATTATTATAATTACTTTTTTCGTGGATTTCTTCATTTGATGCAAATAGGTTAATGTAATCATCTTTATCTTTAGTATTGTTATTATCGTTATTATTACTGAAAAAACTTTTAGGTTCTGTATTTGAAAAAATTTCTTTTTCTTCACCTATTGTAGCCATTAATATTTTAATTGCATGTTTAATTTCTTCTTTAGAATCGTTTTTTGTATCAATTTCTATCTTCATATTTGATATGTAGTACTATTAGAATAAATATTTTTCTATATATATAATAATTTTAAGAATATTTGTTATTTTTGTGGTTTATTTGTACTATCTAACCGAAAGCTTAATATATTATAAATGCAGTGATGATATTTATTATTAAATTACATTAATATTTATTATTATTACTGAGCATTATTGCTTAATTATTTTATTTTTTAAGAATATGGGAAAAAAACTAGAAAAAGTCATTGAAATTTTGAAAAAAAATACAGATGGACTTACAATAATGGAGATATCATCTGCTTTGAAGATATCAAGAAATACTGTAGCTATTGCTTTAGCTGAATTAAAAGGTGCTAATAAAGTAAGAATTAGGAATGTTGGAATGGCTAAACTACATTATTGGATAAAATAAATGATATTTGTTATTTAAAGAGAATAAGTCAAAAATGTTCCAGAAAAAAAACAATCTGAAATTGGAAATATTGCCTAATGAGTTTTTTGTATTATTTATTGGGTTATTGTTAATTTTTTCTGTTGTAATGCCAAGTTCTAATTTTCTTAATAATTTATTTAGTTTTAATTCAAATTTTTCTTTTTCAGGTTCATTAATAACTGGGAATGTTATTTCTGATAATGATAGTTCAGTACAAAGACAAGCTTCAAATCCTCCAAATTTTAGAAGAATTCTTACTATTGATGATAATAATAATGCTAATAACTTATCTCAAGAAATAAATCAGGAAATAAATCAAGAAATGAGTCGAGAAATAATTAACCAAGGTATGCATGATAATTTAGTTGATCTCGATGGTAATGATAATAATAATAATAATTTGTTATTAACTGATAATTTATTGATTTATGATGATTCAAGTACTCAAAACTTAATATTTGTTATTATTCCTTCAATTTTTTTGGCTATATTAACAGTTTTTGTAGTTTCATCTCATTTTTCTTTTCAAAATCGAGAAATTCAAGAATCTTTGCGAACTAAGTTAGAAGATTATATTAGAGAATCATATAATACTGGATACACAGAAGATGTTATTAGAAATGCTCTTATAGATAATGGGTGGGATAGTAATCTAGTAGACGATGTTTTAAAGAATCCAAGTGATGATTATGAAAAAATTTTTTGATAATTTAGAAATATTTGATTTTTGCAATCTTCAATAGTTATTTTTTTTATTTCAGATATTTGTTTGATTGTTTCTATAATATACGAAGGTTCATTTCTATTAAAACTTTTGTCTTGATTTTTATATGGAGATAGATATGGTCCATCTGTTTCTGTCAATAGTGTTTTTATAGGGGCTTTTTTAACTAATTCTTTAAAATTTTCTGCTCTTACAATATTTGTTGGAATAGAAAAATTATATTTTCTTTGAATGCATTCATCAATTAGTTTTTTTTTCCCTGAAAAACAATGCATTATTACTTTTTCAGGTTTTAATTCTTTAAATTCTTTTAATACATCTAACACTTCCTGTTCTGCTTTTCTTGAATGTATTACTATTGGCTTATCAAGTTCTATTGATAATTTTATCATTTCTCTAAACACATTTTTTTGGAATTCTATATCTTTTCCAGAATGTAAATCTAGTCCACATTCTCCTATTGCTATTATGGATTTAGAATTATTTTTAATAAATTCAATATCTTCATTAAGTGTGTCGTATATATATTCTTTTTTTTCTGTATAGAATCCTTCATTAAAAAGGGCATCAGGAGGGTATATCCCCGCTGCAGCTTCTACAATGCTATATTTTTTTGAAATTTTAATGCATTCTTTAGAACTATTTTTGTCTAACCCTGCTGAGATGATCTTAACAACACCAGCTTTTTCTGCTTTTTTAATAACATTATCTATATCGTTTTTATATAGTTCATGGTCTAAATGTATATGTACATCAATTATCATATCTAAAGGTATATTGTAGTAAGTTTAAATAAATTTTGAAATATTTGATTGTGAAATTAATATTTTGTAAATCATGTCCTAATCTAAATAATAAATTACAATAATCTTTACAAATAAATAATGTCATTTACTATATTTGATTTTTATCGTATTATATTTTAGAATATTTCTTAATAGGAATCATAAATTGTATTAGCAAATTAAGGTATTTATATATGGATAATAATTATTTTGTTTATTAATTTATTTAGTTATTTTATTTGTTAGATTTAATTATATTTATTATTTGTTTTTGTATCCATAATCTTTATAAAACAAGACTAATATCACCATATTATTATCATTTTGGAGGGATAATCATGACAATTGTAGGATTTAATTTTATAAAAATTTCAGCTGAAAAATTAGCACCTGTAACAGGTAAAGTAAACATAAATAACAATATTATGCTTAGTGATGTTAAAGAAATAGATGTTAATTTAGGTTCTAAAGATAATAAAGGATTAAGAGTTGAGTTTAATTATATATGCGATTATGAACCTAAAATTGGTAAAATTAGTTTAAATGGAGAGGTTTTAATAGTTGAGGACCAAGCAAAGATAAATGATAGTTTGGCTCAATGGAAAAAGAATAAAACTCTTGATAAAGAATTAACTCATCAAGTTATGACACATATTTTGAATAAATCAACTATTCAAGCTTTAATTATGAGTAAGGATATTTTATTACCTGCTCCAATTCCATTGCCTAAGATACAAACTAATAAAAAAGAATAATTAAGTTTTAATGTTTGATTTTAGCTGATATGTCTTTTAATCACAATGGTAGAAAAACAACCTGTTACACTTAAAGTTGCCGAAGCAGTACAAGATGATGTAAATAAAGGAATAGTTAGAATTGATTCTAAGTACATGAAAGAAATTGATGTTAAGTCTGGAGATATTGTTAATATTGAAGGTCAAAGAAAATCTTTAGGTATTGTTGATAGAGCATATCCTGGTGATATTGGTTTAAACATAATTCGTATGGATGGCCTTATACGTAGAAACGCTAAAACAGGTATTGGTGAAATAGTTAAAGTTGATAAGGCTGTAGATGTAAAAGAAGCAAAAAAAGTAATAATAGCACCTGCAAGAAAAGAAATAATTATTCGAGCTTCCCCTTATATTTTTAAACATGGTCTTCTTGGAAGAGCAGTTTTGAAAGGTGATATAATTAGCCTTGGTGGAACTAGGTCTAGAAAAAGTGCAATGTCACATTCTCCTTTTTTTGAAGATGTATTCTCAATGCTTGATGAAAGTATGGCTGGTTTTGGTTTTGGTGATTTAAAACTTGTAGTAGTTGATGTTGTTCCAAAAGGTGGAGTAATAATTACAGAAAGCACTGAAGTTGTTTTTAATCCTGAAGCTGTTGAAGTTAAAGATGAAGAAGAAATTCCTGATTTATCTTATGAAGATGTTGGTGGACTTGAAGAAGAAATAAAAAAAGTTAGAGAAATGATTGAATTACCATTAAAATATCCTGAATTATTTGAAAGACTTGGAATTGATCCTCCAAAGGGAGTATTACTTCATGGTCCTCCAGGGACAGGAAAAACTTTACTTGCTAAGGCAGTTGCAAGCGAAACAAATAGTAATTTTCATGTTATTAATGGCCCTGAAATAATGTCTAAGTTTTATGGACAAAGTGAGGCTAATTTAAGAAAAATTTTTGAGGATGCAGAAAAAAATGCACCAAGTATTATTTTTATTGACGAAATAGATGCAATTGCTTCTAAACGTGAGGAAACTCACGGCGATGTTGAGAAACGTGTTGTTGCTCAATTACTTAGTATAATGGATGGGTTGAAGTCACGTGGGAAAGTTGTAGTAATTGCAGCTACAAATATTCCTAATGCATTAGATCCTGCACTACGACGTCCTGGAAGATTTGATAGAGAAATAGAAATTGCAGTTCCTAACAAAGAAGGTCGTCTTAATATTTTAAAGATTCATACAAGAAATATGCCACTTGATAAGAGTGTTCTTCTTGATGAAATATCCAGTGTTACACATGGTTTTGTTGGTGCTGATTTAGCTTCATTAGCAAAAGAAGCTGCAATGGTTCGTCTTAGAAAAGCATTTCCTGATTTGCAAAGTATAAAAAAAGATGAAAAAGAAATAACTATTTCAAAGGCTGATCTTGAAAAATTGCGTATTCTACGTGAGGATTTTATAGATGCATTAAAAGTTGTAAGACCTTCTACACTTCGTGAAGTTTTAATTGAAAAACCAAGTATTGGTTGGGAAGCAGTAGGTGGCTTGGAAGATGTTAAACAAGAAGTTAAAGAAGCTGTTGAATGGCCTCTAAAACATCCTGATTCATTTTTGAAATTAGGTATAAAACCACCTAAGGGAATCTTACTTTATGGGCCTCCAGGTACAGGTAAGACTCTTCTTGCAAGAGCTGTAGCTAAAGAGAGTGAAGCAAATTTTATATCTGTTAAAGGTCCTGAATTACTAGTTAAGTGGGTAGGAGAAAGTGAGAAAGCTGTTCGTGAAGTATTTAAGAAAGCAAGACAAGCAAGTCCTTGTATTGTATTTTTTGATGAAGTTGATAGCTTAGTTCCTGCACGAGGTGCTATGAGTGATAATGGGGGTTCACAAGTTCATGATAGTGTTGTTAATCAATTACTAACAGAGATGGATGGTCTTGAACAAATGAGTGATGTAGTTGTTATTGCTGCAACTAATAGGCCAGATAGATTAGATACAGCATTACTTCGACCAGGAAGAATTGATAGAATTGTTCTTTTAGGTGCTCCTGATGAGCAAGGTAGACTTGAAATATTTAAAGTTCATACTAAGAATATGCCACTTAAGAATGTTGATTTAAAAGAATTAGCTGCAAAAACAGAAGGATATGTTGGTGCAGATATTGAAAGTATATGTAGGGAAGCAGCGATGCTTGCACTTAGAGAGGATTTGAATGTAAAAGAAATTTCTAAGAAATATTTTGAAGCTGCAATTAAGAAAGTACGACCATCTGTTACTCAACAAATTAAAGAAGGTTATGAGCAACTTAAAGAGAATTTTACATCAGCTGCTGGACGACAAATGATTGAAGAAAAACCAAATTATTTTGGATAAATTAATTCTATCATAATATTTAGTTTTAGTATTAGTTGTATTTATGAATACTAAGTTTTATTATAAAATATAGTAAATAATAAAAATGCTATAGTTATTAATCACATATAATGGTTGAGCTTCAAGAAATTGTTGATTATTTGGATAAAGAAATAGAGATTAATAGTGTTGCTGATAAATGTTGTAATGGACTTCAGTTTCAGGGTTCTAAAGAAGTTAAAAAAATTGGGGTTGCAGTTGATGTTTCTCTTAAGACAATAAAAAAAGCAATTGAACAAGAATGTAATATGATAATTGCTCATCATGCTTTAATTTGGCAACCTCCTAAAATTATTACTGGCTTATTATCACGAAAAATAAAATTATTAGTTAAAAATAATATCTCTGTATATGTTGCTCATTTACCTTTAGATATTCATAAAAAATATTCACATGGAGTTAATATAGCAAATGAGATCGGGATGCATGGAATTAGTAAATTTGGTAAAATAGATGGTAATTATTTTGGGATATCAGGTAATTTACGAAGAAAACTTAGTTTAGAAAGTCTTAAGGAGATGATTGATTCAAAATTAAAAACTGATAGTATGATTATTCAAAACGGTCCTAATGAGGTTGGTAGTATTGCAATAGTCTCAGGAACTGGAAGTTTTGCAGTTGAAGAGACAGCAAATCATTTTGATTGTTTGATTGTAGGTGATGCTAAATATGGTGATATTGTTGACGCTAAAGATCTTGGTGTAAATATGATTATTGCTGGTCATTATGAAACTGAAAGATTGGGCATGATTAAGTTATCTCATTCTATAACCAAAAAGTTTAAAATACAATGTGAAATGATTGAATTATAGTTTTTTGTTTTAAAAAATTTAATTCGATAAAAATGCATGATATAGAAGATATAAAAAAATTGAAAGATGTATTTAATGATCATATACATTCAATCATTAAATATGGTTTTGGTAAAAGGAATATATTAGTTGTATTAGAGGAAATGGATATTGATTATTTGTTGAAGATTCGACCTTTAATTAGAAGAATACGAAAACAAAAAAATTTACTTGTTCTTACTAAAGAAAATGTTACTAAAAAAAATATAGGCGTTGATTTTCTTAACATTAAATTAACTTCAGTTGTTTTATATGGAAATGATATTTTTAAAGATGCAACTATTGATACTACAAGAATAAAACGTCAAATTAAATATGAAGCTAATCGCATTTTGGTTAATTTGCGTAATGAATTATTGAATACTAAATGGTCTTGGGATATTAGACGTATTTTGTATAGTGTTATTCCGAGAATTTTACCTTTAATTGTTGCTCATCTTTATGTATTAGGAGAGAAAATACCAAATGCAATTCCTGATACAATAAATCGTTACATTAAACATAATGAATCAGCTTCTGTTTTATTAAGAATACGTAAGGATATTAAACGTGATGAAATGGATAAATTGTTACAAGATATTTTTGATTTATTTGAGAGTATGATCAATATATGATTGTTTTGATATATCTTTTAGTATAGGAAAAAATTCTGTTTTAAATTTATTCGGTTATTATCTTCCATTCATTAGGTAATTTGTATTCAATTACATTTAATCTAAGTATTTTATCGTCATCTGTTGGTCTACTTCTTGGAATATTAAATCCTGCACTTGTGATGTATCTTATTTCTTTCTTTCTTAAATCTGCAATAACAATTCCATCATTACATAAAAATCTCCTGTAATCATTTGCTGTTGCGAATTCTTCAGCATCAGGATCATTTTCTTTCCATTCATTGATTATTGTTTGACTTAATTCTGGGATATCAAAATCAGTTTTCTCATCAGGATTATATGAGTGATAGTTTGGTTCTTCATATAAACTTGAATTTTTCCAATGAGCCAATACTTCTTTATCACTTGCTCCTTGCATACCTAAAACTATTCTGATTGTATGTAATGATATGTCCTCTGGCACTTTAGGTCTATTGCCATCATAGAAAAATCGTTCACCTGTAAGTTTTTGATAGTTTATGTTGAATTCAGTAATTGTTGTAGGGTTAGTTGTTAAGCTGGCTACAAATGCATCTAAACTTCCATAGTGCCCAGATGGTACAATTATTTTTTCATCTTCGTCAATGACAATATATGTTGTTTCGCCCATATTCAGGCTAATATTAATTGTTTATTCTTTATAAATCTTTATACTTGTAATTACTTTATAGTAAGTAAATTTATCTTTTTACTTGTAAAATTAACTATCATATTATAATAAATAAATGTTATTCTAAATAATTTAGTTATAAAAAATATTCTACAAATAATTAGTTTTTATCAATATATTATTTTATTATTTGTTTGTGTTTTTTAACATAACTTTTATATATTGTTTCTTACAATTCTCTTATAATGGCTAATTCAGGTGATAAAGTTCAATTTAAGTATAAAGATAAATTAATGGTAGGTATATTAATGCCTAGATCTTCTATGATGGATGATGATGTATTAGTTATTAAATTAGACAATGGATATAATATTGGTTTAAAGAAATCTGAAGTTAGCTCTATGAAAGTTCTTGAAAAACATAAAGTTATAAAATCAAATTTTAAGAAATTAAAAAAAAATCCTAAATTACCTAATATTTCAATTCTTAGTTTTGGTGGTACTATTTCTAGTAAAATAGATTATACTACTGGAGGAGTATATGCTGATTATACTGCAGAGGATTTTGTTGCAATGGAACCCTCGTTAATGGATTTTGCAAATATTGAAGCTAAAAAAGTCATGTCTGTTATGACTGAAGATATTGCATGGGATGAATGGAAAAAGATAGCTACTGCAATTCATACAGAAATAAAACGTGATGATGTTGATGGAATTGTAGCAACTGTTGGTACTGATACTATGCACTATATAACAAGTGCTGTTTCTTTTTTTCTTAGAGATTTAAATAAGCCAGTTATTTTTACTGCATCTCAAAGAAGTATAGATAGAGCAAGTACTGATGCTTTTATGAATTTGAAATGTGCAATTATTTCTGCTTCATCTTTTGATGGTGCTGTTATAGCTACTTGTATGCATGGAACTGTTAATGATGATTATTGTCTTTTGATTAGAGGTACAAAAGTTCGTAAAATGCATACTTCACGAAGAGATGCTTTTAGACCTATTAATGAGCAGGCATTAGCAAAGGTATTTCCGTCTGGGAAAATAGAAATAGTTAATGAAAATTATATAAAAAAATCTGATGTTACAGGTAAAAAATGTATTCTTGATGCAAAGTATGAAGAAAAAGTAGGTTTAATTCTTCAGCATCCTGGATTAAATCCAAAGATTATTGATTTTTATGTTGATCAAGGATATAAAGGATTGGTAATTGGTGCAACTGCTTTAGGCCATGTAGCTGTTAACGGTAAATTTTCTTTGGTCGATTCTCTCAAGCGTGCTAAGAAAAAAGGAGTTCATATAATTATTTCATCACAAACAGTTTATGGAAGAGTTAATCCTTATGTTTATACTAATTTACGTAAATTGTCTCTTGATATTGGGTGTATATTTGTTGGGGATATGCTTCTTGAAACAAGTTATTGTAAGTTAGGGTATGTTCTTGCACATGCAAAAGACTCACAAGATGTTAAGAAATTAATGCTTACTAACATTAGTGGAGAAATTAATGATAGACATTCTATTAATGATTTTCTAAATTAGAATATATTTTTAATCTTTAAAAAAATGCATGGGATATAATTTTTTAATTAATAGCTTTCTAAAATATGTTCTTCTTCTTGGAATGCTTGTTGTAATAATACTTTAGAATCATTCTTCAATAGTTTACTTCTGATAATTGTTTCATTATCAAAGTATTCATAGTATGGTTTAATTTCTATCATGAGTCTTTTGGCAAGTGCTAAATATCTTTTAAATAATGTTTTGTTGTTCCAACATGATTTTTGGACTAAAATATTTTTTGGGAGTAACATTTTTTTTCTTATATTTTCATTTATTTCTTTTAACCAAGTTATTGATATTATTTGTTGTTTTTGGTGTTCTATAGCATCTCTCCAATTATTAGCAAAGATATCATCTGGTGTTATTGGTGCAATATTATAATAATTAGTTTGTATAGATTTGTCTTCTAATAGTTTTGCTATTCTTTTTGCGTGTATATTACCAATGATTATTATGTCATTATTTTTCGCATATTTTGCAATTATTTCAGTCATATATTCTTCTTCAGCAAGTTGGCTTGCATATTTTTGATATAAATATTGACTATTATGTGATGGCATTATGCTTGGATTTAATGCTATTTTTTTGCATTTTTTTATTTTTGGAATATTCAAAAGATTGTCAAAATATTTTTGTATTGCCTTCTCTGTACAAAATTCTTGTTTTTTGATTATTTCTATTTTTGGTTCAAGAAATATTTTGGTGTTATGATCAAAATTAATGGTTTCGATTAATTTTTTTACTTCTGGAAACATAGCCCAAATATGCGATACACCGATAATTGTTAATTTCATGATTTATTAATCTTTATTTCCTTTTTAAATCTTTCGGTTTGTAGTTACCCATTAGTAGTATCAAAATAAAATTATTGGTTTTGTTCAATTTTTTTTGATTTTTTATTGTCATTTTTTTCGATTTCTAAACAACACTTATAAAAACCGTTTATATTTTGTACTAGATGTATAAAAAATTAAATCTTAGAAAAAAGTTATTTCAAACAGATTTCTTTGTTGTTCTTGTTTTTGTATTTTTAATGGTAGTTAGTGTTTTTTATTTGCAATCTGATATTGTTGATGAACTTGCTGCATATGGAGTTATTGGACTTATGTTTGTTTCTTTTTTATTGGAGTTTTTACCACAATTCATTGCACCTCAAATATTTTTGTTAATTAGTATTGCCTCAGGAATAGGAATAATAAAAGCTTTATTTTTTAGTATTCTTGGCTCATCATTAGGTGCGATACTTGCTTTTTATATTGGAAAAAAATATGGTTTATCTTTTTTTAAGCGAATTATTAGTAAAAAAAAAGTTGATAAGTTTCTCATATTAGCAGAGAAATATGGTAAGATTGCTATTTTTATTGCAGCTATTTCTCCATTTCCTTATATTCCAGTTATTTTTGCAACTTTAGGGATTACATGGAAGGATTTTATTCTTTTTGGAGTTATTCCTAGAGCATTTAGTTTTGTTTTAATTGCTTATGCTTTTAGTATTGGCTTATCAATTCCAATGTTGATATGATAGTATAGTAGTAATATTTATAAATAGTTCAATATTCATTTATCTAAGCATATTTGTTAATGCTATTAGATATATTAGTTTAATATTATATCCCGTAGACTATCTTGCATGAGAACCTGTATCTTGGGTGTATGCAGACATGTGTCCAGAAATGCCAAAAATTAGTATAATTTGGCCTGTCATGATAGAAGGGTGGAGGAAAAATGAATACAGAAAAATTATTATTAGCACTTAAATCAGCTAGGGAATCCGCTGGAAAAAGAAATTTTAATCAAACAGTAGATATGATTCTTACTTTTCGTGATATGGATTTAAAAAAACCAGATAATCAAGTTGATTTTTTTACACAATTACATCATTCTACTGGTAAAACTGTGAAAGTTTGTGGTTTAGTTGGTCCTGAGATGAAAGAAGCAGCTAAGAAAGAATTAGATTTTGTAGTTGATGTTGATGAATTTGAACAATATGCAAAAGATAAGAAGAAAATAAAAAAACTTGCTGATGAATATGATTTTTTTATTGCACAAGCAAATTTAATGGCGAAGGTTGCTCAAACTTTTGGACGAGTATTTGGTCCAAAAAATAAGATGCCAAACCCAAAGTCTGGTTGTGTAGTTCCAGCTAATGCAAATCTTTCTGCTTTAAAAAAGAAATTGCAAACAACTGTTAGAGTGATGGTAAAAACATCTTTGCAATATCAGGTTGCTATTGGAAAAGAACAAATGGATGATAATGTAATTGCTGATAATGCTTTAGCATTATATAATCAGATTGTTCATCATCTTCCAAGTGAAGCTAATAATATTAATAATACTTTTTTAAAACTTACAATGGGTCCTGCAATAAAAGTAGGAGCTGACGAGGCTGAAAAATGAGAGAAGGTTATAAAACTCATATAGCAGATTCAAAGAAAGCTAGTGTTAAAGAATATGCTAAATTAATGAAAGATTATCCTATGGTAGGAATTGTTAATATGCAAAATCTTCCTACACAGCAAGCAAATAATATGAGAAAGCAATTGCGTAAAAATGATGTTTTAATTAAGATGGGTAAAAAAAGTTTGTTTAAACTTGCAATTGAAAATACTAAAGCTAATAAAGAAGGTATTGAGCAGCTTGAAGATTATTTAAGCGGTATGCCTGCTATTTTACTTACAAAGCAAAATCCTTTTTCATTGTTTAAGATTTTGAAAAAAAATAAGTCAAAAGCTCCAGCTAAAGCTGGTCAAATAGCGCCACATGATATTTTAGTTAATGAAGGCCCAACAAATTTTGCACCTGGTCCTATTATTAGTGAACTTGCAGCTTTTGGGATTAAAACAAAAGTTGAGAATGGTAAATTAACAATTACTCAAGATACTGTAATTGCAAAAGAAGGTGATGTTATTACAGATAAATTAGCATCAATGCTTTTACGATTGAATATTGAACCAATGGAAATAGGATTAGATTTAGTTGCAATCTATGAAGATGGAACAGTATTTACTAAAAAAGTACTTGATATTGATGAAGACCAATTCTTGGCTGATATTGATAATGCAGCAAGATGGGCATTTAATTTGTCTGTTGAAACAAATTATGTAACAAAAAATAATATTCAAGTGTTTATAACTAAAGCTTTCAAAGGAACAAAAGCTGTTGCTTTGGAAGCAAATTATCCATGCAGTGATACAGTAAATGATCTGCTTGGTAAAGCACATGGTCAAATGCTTAGCGTTAAGACAGCGTTAGGTATATAATGGAGGAAAATAAAATGGAATACGTTTATGCAGCAATGTTGCTACATAAGGCAGGACAAAAAGTAGATGAAGCGTCTGTTAAGAAAGTTCTTGATGCTGCTGGTGTAAAAGCAGATGACGCACGAATAAAAGCTCTTGTTGCTTCTTTAGAAGGTGTTAATATTGATGAGGCTATAGAGAAAGCAGCTACTGTAGCAGCTCCTGTGGCAGAACAAGCTTCAGTAAGTTCAGATAGCGCTCCTGCTGAAGAAAAGAAAGAAGAAAAGAAAGAAGAAAAAGCTGAAGAAAACGCAGCTGGATTAGGTGCACTTTTCGGATAAGTGCTTTTTTTTTATTCCGATTTAATTATTTGTGAGTATCGATAAGAAATGGTTTCAGAACAAGAAAAAAAGGAATTGTTTGAACAGTTAAATAGTATTAAAGCTGAAATAGATTCTATTAGGAAAGAGCAATCTTCTCTTAATAAAGAAAAAGAAAAGTGGATGTCAGAGAGAACTAGTTATAAGAATGAAATTCAGCGTATTATTGGTGATGTTAAGGGACTTAAAGAAGAGCGTAATAATTTGACTTCTAAAGTACATGTTACAAAACATGAAAAAGATCAAATTGAAAAAAGATTGCCTGAATTGAAGAAACAATTGTCAGATTTAAAAGTTAAGCGTGAGCAGCTTTCAAATAAACTTGGTCTGAAGAAAGATTATGGTTTTTTAAGACGAGAACTTGATACTTTAACTCAAAAATTAGAAACTGAGCCTATGTCTTTTAATGCTGAGAAGAAATTAATGCAAACAATTAAGCAAAAACGAAAAGTATTAGCAAATGCAAGTAAAATTTCAGAAATTAGTAAAGATATGCGTAAAATTATTCAAGAACTTGATATGTATAAAAAAATTCGTGATATTTCAAATTCTAAAGTTCAGTCTATTGCTAAAGACTCACAACATAAGCATGTCAGTATGCTTGAAGAATCAAAGAAAATTGATGAGTTAAAGGCAAAGGAAAAAGAAGCATTTGATAAGTTTAAAGAATTTAAATCATTATATCAACAAAAGTCAGATGAATTAAAAGTAAGATATGATAAATTATCTGAAATACAAAAACAGTTAGGTATATATCAAGATCAACAAAAAAAGATTAATGAGAAAGAAAAGAAAAAATCTTTACAACAAAAAATAACAGAAGTTGAGTTAAAAATTAAGAATAAACAAAAATTAACAACTGAAGATTTGTTGGTTATGCAATCTAGTAATTCAAATGATTAGTAAGCTTTTTTTATATTATTGTGCATGAAGTTTTATTACATAAATATTTTTATATAATTCGTTTGTATTAATATGATTTTGATTTGATTATTATTTTGATTTCTAAGTTTTTAATTGTTTATAAATCATTAAATATATATATGATTAATTTATGTATATGGTTATGGTTGTTAAAACTAAAACTAAAAATATTTCTGAAAGTGATAAAGATATAGTTAATAAAGTTCGTAAATTAATTAAATTTCGTAAAAATGACATACCTAAATTAAGATATGCAATGATTCATACTTTATTCGGTTATTCAGATGGTGTTTCAATTGTTATGAAACAAATTGAAGGGGTTTTAGTAGAGGAATTGAAAGTTCCACAAAATAACATTATGTATTTAGTAGGTAAGTCTAAATTTAGAAGTCCAAGAGTTACTCAACGTGAGATATTACTTCATAGAAATTATGCAAATAAATTAATGTTAAGACACTTTTCTGATGGTTATGGAGGATGGTATAATCAAATAATTGAAGAAGCATTATCAAAAGCACAAAAAGAGATTGAGAATTTTATTTCAAGTCATAATATAGATGTTCTTATTGCTCATAATAGTAGTCATCCAGAGAATTTTGTTAGTAGTGTAGCACTATCAAGATATTATAGAGATGCAGAACGACAAGGTAAAAAAACCCCAAAATATATTTTATGGTGGCATGATTCTCATTTAGAAAGACCAAGGTTTGAAAAACCGGCAAAAGATGTATGGCGTTATCTTTTAGAAGGTGTTCCAGGATTATATGTTGAATATATTCTTTTTATTAATAGTATGCAGTTTTCTCAATCACAGCGGTATTTTTTAGAATTAGATAAATATAAAAATGGTTTTTTTGATTGTATGCATTTAAATCATGATGTAATATATAATACTACAGATACCTTTATTCAAACGTATGATGATTTAGTGACTGAAAAAGTTGATGAGCGTACTATACAATTTTTGCATGATTTTAATATTTTAGATACTTTAAAAGAAAAAGGTCAGTCTTTGGATGATGTTTTATTTTGTTTACAGCATACAAGAGTTGTTCATAGAAAGAGAATAGATTTTGCTTTAAAATTTTCTTTTGAATTGTTAGCGAAATTAAAGAAAAAAAATAAGTTTAAATCACTTTATTTTTTTGTTTCTGGTCATAGTGCTGAAAATGGTGTTGCTAAACGTAAAATTAAAAGACTTTATTCATCTCTTTGTAAGGAATATGGTCATAAAGATTTGATATTAGGTTTTGCAGAGCAAAATAAAAAGACAAAAATTAAATTTGAAGAATATCCTAGAATTTTTGCTAAATTGGGGGGTTTTTCAACATATTTTAGTGAAATAGAAGGTTTTGGTAATAATCTTCTTGAAGTAATGGCTTCTGGGTTAATTCCAGTATTATATACTTATCCTGTTTTTCTTAAAGATATTGCAAAGTATCATTTTAAAGCTATATGTTTATCAGAGTTTAAGATAGATCCTAAATCCATTGATTTAACAATGGATATTTTAACAAATGATAGAAAAAGAAAAATATGGGTTAATCGAAATTTAGATATTTTACGCACTAAATTTTCACATAGAATTATTGCAAGAAAGTTACAACGTGCAATCATTAGAAGAAGAATTCATTTATAATTTTTATATAAAATTAGATATTGAGTAAATATTTTAATTATTATTATAAATTCTAAAAAGAATAAATTAATCATAACTTTTCCATGTAATGGCATTTGCCACAATATAATCTATCTTTGTGTATTGCAAGCATTACACCAGGTCCACATTTAGGACAAAATCTGTTTTTTGCTTTCCCATTAGTATAATTATTTTGCCTTTTTGAAGTAACATGTCTTTTCACAGCAGGTGCTTCTTTTTTTGTATCTTTTTTCTTATCAGCCATTTGATATTCACCTATTCACTTGTTTTAGCTGTTTTCTCTTCAGCTTTTGTTTCTTCTTTTGGTTGTTCTGCTTCAGATGTTTTTTCTTCAGTTTTTGTTTCTTCTTTTGGTTGTTCTGCTTCAGCTGTTTTTTCTTCAGTTTTTGTTTTTTCTTTTGGTTGTTCTGCTTCAGCTGTTTTTTCTTCAGTTTTTGTTTCTTCTTTTGGTTGCTCTGCTTCAGCTGGCTTTTCTTCTTCAACAGGCTCTTCATATTTTTCAAGTTTTTTTAGATTATCAATAGAATTATAAGCAACAGCTTCAACTATTGCTTTTTGTTCACCGTATAATGTTTTAATAATTTTTACGACTATCAATTTTTTTTCAGAACCTATTTTTGTTGCAATCATATCAGTAACTTGATTTTTTGAAGGTGTTGTACCAGTAAATTCAATTTCAGCAACTAAATCTAGTCTGTTTAATAATTTATTTTCATTGTTAGAAATTATATTTATTGCCATTTTTATCTCACTTTTAGTGCATATTCGCCTTTTTCATCTATTCCTATTCTTTTTGCAATATCTGATTTTTCAACATTGATTATATTAACTCTTCCTTTCCAGGAAGTAGCTTTAACAGCATTAGCTGCATATTTTCCTAATTCTTCTTCTTTATCAAAGAATCTTTTTGTGTTTTTGTCAACGTATCTTTTTACCATAATTATTCACTTTATTTTTTTTTATCTTTATTGAGATCCTCACCAATCCAATCAATTTTACCCAGGCATGTTTGCCTCATGGTTAATCCTATTTTTGGATTTGTTAAATCTTTAAATGAAACAGCGATTATTCTTGCTTTACAATCATCATTTACTTTTAAATTTCGTTTGTTTTCTTTTCCTACTAATACTTTTTCTTTGGAAAATGAAACAAAATCATCCATTGTTTGTGATACATGAATCATTCCTTCAATAGGACCTAATGAAATAAATGCACCAAATTCAGCAACATCTTTGATTTTTCCTACTACTATTTCTTGTAATTCAGGTTTAAATGTTAATAATTCGAAACTAGTTTCATAATATGCTGCTCCATCACCAGGAATTACTACGCCTTCTTTAATGTCATTAACTTTTGATATGTCTATTACAAATCCTATATCCTGTGATATAAAACCTTCATATTTATTTCTAATACATTCAGTTACAGCATCCTCAATCTTTTCATTGAAAAGTTTTGGACTTACTCTTATATGGTCTTTTATTTCAGCTCTGTAGAACATACTTTGAAAGAATTATGAGCCCTTTTTAAATGTTGTGGTATCAAATAGGTGATTTTTGGTTAAAATTGTATTTTTTAGGGTTTAAATGGGTTACATTTTGATTACTATTTATATTAAGCTAATCTTTTTTTTCCCTGTCATACTAATTATTTTACAATTTTTTTGTTTTAATCGATTTTTAAGTTCTTTATCTTGTGTTGCTATATACACATTGCCTATATAATTAGGAAGAAATTCATTATAATTTGCTATTATGTCATCAACATAATTACTATTTTTACTGTTATTATTTATTTTATTAGAAGTTATTATTACATTAATATGTTTTTTATTAATTAATTGTAATGCTAGTTTTGCAGATCTTGCTTGATTTGAATTGTCAGTAGACAATTTTTGAAGTTCATATATAGTTTTATCAAATATTACTATTTCAGATGATGCGTTTATTAAATTTGTAATTTGATCAAATATGTCTATTTTAAAGTCACTTGGAATAAATAAAAAGTTAGTATCTAGAATAATTATATTTTTTGGTTCTTTATTTTTTATGTCAAACTTAATTATATTCTTAATATTTTTTTCAGCATTATTTTTATTATTAGTTTTTTTTGGTAAGGCTTTTTTTATTTGAGTTTCAATATTTTTCATCGAATTAATATTTTTTTTTCTAATTATATTTTTTGTTGGCGTAGCAATTTTTATTTTATTTTTATTAGAGTTTGAATCTTTATTTTTTTTTTTTATTTTTATTTTTATAGATTTATTTTTTGGTTTATTTTTTTTTTTTTTTTTTTTTTTTTTCATTTTATGGTATCTAATACAGTATGTGCATTATTTGTATTAATAAGTTTTTTTAATAAATTATTGGATTTAAAAAATCTTTCTTGTAAATATGATTGTTCTTCTTTTGTACATCTTGCCATTTTATCTGCAAATGTTAGACCATATGGGTAGCCTAAAAAACTTGGGTCCATGGAGTTTGATGCTAATATTGACACTACTTTATTTATTTGTGTGAAATTATTTATATCAATTAAAAAGGCATAATTGCTATTATCATGAAGTTTTGCTATACATTTGTTTGAATTAGTCCATAAAGGGTAATAATTCCATTTTCCTTTAGGTGATATAGAATGAACGTAACCTACAAGATTTGAGTTATTATCTGTTTTAAGACTACATGTTTTTGCTATACTTGCTATTATTAATTGATTATCTTCTGGATTATTATTTGTATTATTTTTATCTTGATTTTCAGATTTTTTGCAATAGTAGCTATAGTTTTTTATTAGATTTTGTTCTTTGTTTTTTGGTGTTGGGAGTGCTCCATCTAGAATAATTATTGTTTTATCATCTCTTTTTTTGATGCTATTAATGCACTCTAACTCATATTTTCTTCTAATATCATTGATATCTGATTCAATTTTCTCTCCGGTTGTTGCTATTTCTTCAATTAGTTTTTCATTTTCATTATATATTTCTATTTTTTTGTTTAAAATTAGTATAAAGTAATCTTTTTTTTCTTGCATTATTTTTTTATCTTCTTCAAATGTAACCCAAAATGTCCTCATTAATTGAAATGTAAATGAATCATTTCCTGCAATTTCAATATTTCCACCATCTATAAATGATATTCTTTGATTGCTTAATTTAATTTTCTTAAAGTTATTCAAATTAAATTCAATAGGTATAGAATTTAAACTATTATTTATCTTATCAGGCATTCTTGATTTTATAGAAGTTATTCTTTTAGAAATTTTTTCAAATAAGTTTTCCATTCTATCTATTTTTCTATTTTTATAATGATTAATATATTTAGTTATTTTAATTATGTTATTTTTTTAAATAATTACTAATTGCTTTTCCAAAATCTACTGCTGCGTCAGGTCCATCAGCTGTTATTATGTTACCATCTATAACTATATGTTCTTTTACATAAATTCCTCCTTGTTGTTCCAATATTGCGGATTGCATATTATCTTCATTCCATACTGTAGCTTTTTTTCCTAATAATATTCCTGATTTTGCAAGTATTGTTGGTGCAATACATATTGCTGCTATTAGTTTATTATTATCTTGAAATTGTTTTAATAGAATTAATAATTCATTATTATTTATTAGTAAAGTTGCTCCTGGTCCACCAATTATTATTATTGCATCATACTCTTCTTGATTGGCTTGTTTAATACTAATGTCCGGTTTTATTTGTGTTTTATATTTGCCTATTGCAATACCATTCTCAGGAGATGCAGTTATTACTTTGATATTATTTTTTTCAATATTAATTTTGGTATTCTCATATTCATGTTCTTGAAATCCATTTTGTGCAATTATAATTAGTATTTTTTTCATAATATCACATCCTATACATCTTATTATTAACTTTTATATAAATAATTTTGTTATTGATAATATTTATTATTTTTTAAATTTAGAATATGGTTAATTATTTTTGTTTTTAGTTTTAGTAAAAAATTAAAAAATAAAAAATTAATGTATTTATTCAGGGCATTCTCCTGGTGTCCAATAATCAATACCTGCTGCACATGCTGCGCATGAATTTCCATGTGTTATTCCATCACTTCCGCATACAGGATCATAATGCATTGTGCATATTTCGTTTTGTTTTTCTTCCTCAGTGCAAATATGTTTTATTTCAGGGCATTCTCCTGGTGTCCAGTAATCAATCCCTGCTGCACATGCTGTACATTTGTTACCATATGTTATACCATTATTTCCACATACAGGCATATATTCTCTTGTACACATTTCATTTTGCTTTTCTTCTTCTGTGCAAATGTTTACTTCTTTGTTTGTTTCACATTCTCCTATATAAGCAATTTCAACGTCTCCTGCTGCACATTCGTTTCCATATGTAATCCCATCTACACCGCAAACAGGTTTCCAATCTGCTGTACAAATTGTAGGTTTTTGTTGTTCATCTAAAGTTTCTTGTACGCATGCTGCAAGTAATAAAATGCTTGCTAAAAAAATGCTGTATATTGTTAATTTAATTTTCATTTTACTTACCTCGTTTATTTATAATAATTGATTCAAATAATCCATTCTAAATAGTCTATTATAGTATTTTATTGTATTAAATATTATAGTAAGTATATAAATGATTCTAACATTTTAAGTTGATTTGAAGTCATATCTTTTATTTTATATCATTTTTCAATATAAATATATTTAAACATTTTAATACTTACATTTATTATGTCAGTGCCAAATGATGATTTAGAAAAAAGGATAACACAAAAGTCAGTATATTCTCAAGATAACGATGATGATGAATATTTTCATTCTTTATTGGACCGAAATCTTAGAAATGTTGAAATGTTATTATCAGAACTACCATCTTCTGATCTTGTTATGAATGCTCAAGGTGAATTTAATTTAATACAACCATTGGATCTTTATAAGGGGTTAAGAGCTTTATTTGAATTTGCTGTTGCTTATAGAGGTAGTTTTATGGATTATTTAAATCTTGCAAAATTAGATTGGACTATTGGTTTTGAGATTAGTCTAGAAGATAATTCTCAAGCTTTGGCTTTACCTTATTATGAATCTTCATTAAAAAGATTGAAATCTGTTGCGAATAAGTCTAATAATATGGATTATGATATGGTATTGATGAAATGTTTATTGGACATGAGTTATTGTATTGATTCTCGTTCTGATACTTCTAATCGATATGATAGTTTGATAACTGAAGCTTATCATGTTGCAAAAAAGTTATTTGATACTCGTTTATATTTTTGTGGTGAGACTGATAGTTATATTGGAAGAATTTTTGTTTATTATGCTGATTTGTCTAATATTAATGTATCTATCGATGAGAAAGTAGAAATTTTCAGAAATGGTATAAATATTCTTGAGTCTGTTGCAGCTTATGAGCCTAATGCCTTTAATCTTTATGAATTAGGTTTTGCTCAATCATTGTTTGCTTTTGAATGTATTGATTTTAATGAGAAAAATTTTATGAAAGATCAAGCAGTATCTAATCTTAAGAAATCTTATGAATTAAACAAAGATTCTGGTACTTTAGATTATATAAAAGAGTTTCTTGAAGATATTAAATAATTCTTAAATTTGTTATTTTTTGTATATTATAATGGAATGATTTATATATAATAAATTTTTATATTAATTTAGATGAAAGATCGACAATTGGTAGGTGTATTGCTAACTTTTATTTCCATAGTTTTAGCAGGATTTATATTAAAAGAATTAGCTTTTTTTCTTCGGCCTTTTGTTGTTGCAATTATTTTAACCTTTTTAATTATTCCATCTCAAAAAATCATTCAAAAAAAGAAAGTGCCTATATTTATTACAAAGAATACAGTTAGATGGGCTTCATTGATATTATTTGTGCTAACCGTATTAATATTATCTTTTTATGCACAAAATATAGGTCCTAATGCAGTATTTTATATTGGTAAAACAGGTTCTTTTTTATCTGAAGTTGATGATCTTATGTTTGAGTGGGGGATTGAATCAAATTTTTCAGATTTATTATTGAATTCTAATACTTCTATCTTAATTGAACCAATATTAAGAACTTCAGCTTCATTGATCTCTGAACTTTTTTTAATTATGATTTTTACTGTTTTTTTGATTTTATCTTATAATACAATTCTTAATAATGTTACTAAATTGTATAGTCCATCAAAGAAGGCTAAAATAAATAGTATCATTCATCATATCGAGTCAGGTATTATAAAATATTTAGGTTCTAAGATATTGATAAGTATAGGTACTGCTTTTGTGAGTGTGTTTATATTGTATTTTTTTGTTGATGGTCATAGTCAATTTTTTGGTGTTATGTTTTTTGCTTTAAATTTTATTCCTTTTATAGGATCTTTTATAGCTGTATTGATTGCATTATTAGTTTATATAATACAATCTGGCTTAACATTAAGTTTTGTTTGGTTGCTTATATTGTTGGTTTTAGTTCAAATACTTTTTTCAAATATAATTGAACCTAAAGTATTTGGTAATTTATTAAAACTCTATCCTGTTACAGTTTTATTATTTTTATCTTTATGGAGTTATATTTGGGGTCCAATTGGGATGCTATTGGCTGTTCCAATAACTGCAAGTATAAAGATTATTCTTGAAAGTATTGGTGGAAAGGCAAAAGTATTTGCAAAACTACTAGGTGAATAGAAAACTGTTAGTCTTATTATTTTAGTTATAAAATTTAGTATATAGAATAATATTATTTGTTACTTCTTTTTTATTTTGAATAATTCAATAATAGAACTTATTAGTCCTTTTGGATGATTTGGTTTTATTTGTTTTTGATTTCCTTTTTTATCATAATATTTTTCGCTAATAACTTCTTTTATATTTTTTTTTTCATATACTACAGTATTTTTAATATCTTGACCAGGATCAATGAACATGATATTATTCCCAATAATCTTTTTTAGTTTTTTATGTTCTCCTTCATTTAGAAGTAAAGCCACCATATCATTTTGTTGTGCTTCTTTCACAGTTTTAAGATTTAATTCAATACTATATACATCCATCATTTTTTTGTCAATTTTTGTTTGCATTCCAATTCTTAATGTTCCAGCTATTATTTTTCCTATAATTATTGGACCTAGTTTTTTATCATTTACTATTTTTGTTCCTCTAAATACTGCTTCCATTTTATTTATATCAATATCTTTATTTATATAATTTATTTAATTAGTATATTATATATCTATTTTTTTATTTCGATAAAATATATAAGTATGAATATTTTTTTATTTTATATGATTGAATCACTTACTAATGAGAATATTATTACATTTTTTGTAATACCTGTACTAATTTTAATAGCAAGAATTCTTGACGTAACCATGGGTACTATTAGGCTTATTTTTATATCTAAAGGTGAGAAATTATGGTCAGCTATTATTGGTTTTTTTGAGACAATAATTTGGCTTTTGGCTATAACGCGAATTATGAATAATTTATCTAATGTTTATGCCTATGTTGCATTTGCATTAGGTTTTGCGATAGGTACTTATTTGGGAATTATGATTGAACAAAAGATTTTGATAGGGAAAGTTATTGCTAGGATAATAACTTCTAAAGATTCTAAAGATATTATTGATGAGTTAAGAAGTAAGCGTTATACTTTTACTTGTGTAGGTGTAGATGGTCCTGATGGTGAGGTAAAGTCAATTCATGTTATAATACATAAAAAAGATATTGCTAAATTGATTGATTTTATTTTAAAGTATGATAAAAATGCTTTTTATACTATAGAAGATGTTAAAATTGTTACTGATAGTAATTTGATTGATACAGTTACCCCTAAGTTTACTAATTTATTTAGAAAATAGTTATTTATTTCTCAATTTTAGTGGAAATTTTATTTTTTAATAATATTCATAATTATTAGTTAAATATATAAAAACTGAATATTTATTTGGTATTGTGAGAAAAAATACTATTTTGTTGAAGTATGAGATAATTTTAGTATTTCTTAAAGGTATTCTTATGGGGATATGTGATATTATTCCAGGTATTTCAGGTGGTACTATTGCATTTATTACTGGTATTTATGAGCGTTTAATAACCAAAATTAAAAATTATAATCATAAGATTGTAATAGCCTTTCTAGGTTATTTATTTACTCGAAAGAATTCTTATATTATTGAAACCAAAAAAAGATTTAAGGATTTAGATCTTTTATTCTTTTTGCCTTTAGGTTTTGGCATTTTATTGGCTATAATTATAGGTGCAAATATTATTCCTTTTTTATTAGAAAATTTTTATTCATTTACAATGTTGTTTTTTTTAGGTTTAATCTTATCTTCATGTTATTATATTTATACTAAAATCTTAACGCATACTAAAGTAAATTTATTATTTGGTTTTCTTGGTTTTTTATTTGGTATTTTAGTTATTAATATAATTCCTTTTAATTCAGACCCTACTATTTTGTATATTTATTTATCAGGAATACTAGCTATATCCGCAATGTTCTTACCAGGAATATCTGGATCTTATATTTTATTGATTTTAGGATTATATGAGTATATGCTTAATGCTTTGAGAAATATTCTTGATTATATTTTTGATGTTATAATTTTTATTTTAGGGGCAATTTCTGGTGTTTTTTTGATATCGCGTATTGTTTCTTATTTATTGGAAAGATACCATAGTAATACATTATACTTTCTCTTAGGATTAGTAATTGGTTCATTGTTTATGCCTTTGTCGAATATATATTATGATTTTGCATTTAATGTCTTGAATCTTATTACTGGTTTATTATTATTCTTTTTTGGTTTTATTTCTGTATTTTTTGCAAATTTTTATATGAAGAAGATTAAAAATAAAGTATAGTGATTTTATTTTATAAGTCTTAATTAATTATATTTGAAGTAAGAATTATTTTTTGTTATTAAATAATTATAAAATAGTTAATCCTTTTATTTTATTTTTGAGATAATCAGAATTTTTAATATATTTTACTTCTTCTTCAAGTTTTACTCTTGAGCGTTTTATTTTTGCTGTTGCTTTTCCTTTAACAATTTTAATTGTACCATATTTCTTCTTAAATTTAATTAAATGTTCCTTCATGTCTTTTGTTGGACCTTCCTGCGTAAAATAATTAGGTAGTTTATTTTTTTCTGTTTTATAGTAAAAATAACATTCTTTGTTTTTATCCCAGAACCATCCTTGTTTTATTATATTAAATAGTTTTAATTCTCTTGCAATATATTCGTGAGATTTCAGAAGTTTTGCACCAATGATATCTATTTTACCATTTGGTACTTCAATTTTGAGGATTAAATTATATTCTTTATTTATTTTGTTCAAGTTCCATGTTTTTTTATTAAAAAACTTTATGGATGGTTTTTTTATAAATTCTTTACATTTCTTTTTGAGTAAATCATAAGTGGCTTGATTTACTGCAGCTGCTGCGTTTCTGTTTTGTTGAATAGGATCAACAACTATTAATGGTCCAATTTTTGCTTTATCTAATACAGTTTTATGTTTCTCAATATCTATCTCTGTATTATTTTTCCATTTAGCTATTTTTTGGACTAAATTTTTGAAATTACCATAATATATAACTAATATTTCTGTAACATGTCCTGAAATTCCTTTTATATATGACTCTGCTCCATACACTCCTATGCTTTTAAAGAATATTTTTGTTAATTTTATTTCATCTTTGAGTTTAGGTTTTTTTTTAATATGCTTTTTAACCCATGCAGCATGTAATGGTGATGCATCTGTAATATTTATTGCTTGTTTTGGGTTTTTGATATTTAGAACTGGTATTATTTCATATCTTTTTTCTATTTGATAATAATCACGTGAACCATGAACTTTCTTTGGTTTTAATGATTTAATGCATTTATACAATATCTTGCTTATATCATCATCTTTATATTTATTATAATTAAAAAGAATAAATATGTCAACATCAAAATCATTTCCTAAGAACGTTTCTTTTGCTGCTGAGCCACCAAGTAAGGGTTTTGCATCAATCTTATTTTTTTTAAGCAATTCTTGAATCTTTTTTAAAAGGTTATTTATTTTTTGTTTTTCTTGTTTAATATTATTTGTATTATTTTCTTGTAATACTATTTTAGTTATATGATTAAGATTCATGCTAGTATTACTTTGTATTCTATATAAAAATGTTTGCACAATTTCTTATTATTTAATGTATAATAGAATCTAATTTGATATTTATTAAATTATTAATCGTTTTGCTCTACTTGGGTGATATAAATCAAGTATTATAATTGCTAAATTTTCGGATCTATCATTGTTGCCAGGTGATAAACAAACAGTGCTTCCTATTTTGTGTTTAAAATGACCAGTTATATCAACTGTTTCATGAATATGTCCATGGAGTGTTAAGTAAGGTTGATATTCTTCTATGAATTTTCTTATGGCAATGCTTCCAACATGTTGACTATTTGGGAAAATTAATTCACTCTCTGGCTCAATTACCATTGTTTCTAAACTATCTGAATCCTTGGTATTATGCACATATGCTACATCAAGATTAGTATTATCTGGTGGGGTATGTATTACATAAATTGTTTTTTTAGGTTTTTTTGTGAATAATGATGTATTAAAATCTTTTTGGATTGAATCTTCTTTTTCTCTTTGTGAAGTAAATCTAAATGATTCAAAACCTTGATTTGTACTTATTACTCCATTTAATCTATATGTATTTTGCTTTCGATTTGCATACCTTGCTTCATATTTCTTTGGAGGCTTACTTAAATCATATTTTTCCCAATCTTTTAATCCAAAAGGTGTAATTGGAACATACCCATAACCTATTATTTCAAAATCAGCTATATCTATTCTTGTGCCATGTATCATTTCAAAGAGGTCATGATTATGTTTTTCTAATATTGGTAGGTTTACTTTGCAATCATCATTTCCCATTATAAATAACTTTGATTCTGGTGATAATTGTCTTAATGGTTCAAGTAGTTTTGGAAGTTTTGTTTCTAAGAATTCTGCTTGTCGCTCAATCATTTCATTCCCAAAGTTTTTTGGTGATAAATCACCACCTATTATTAAAGAGTCGATATGATTTGATTTCATATAATTAGCTATCTTCTTAAATTGTATTTCATTTCCATGTAAATCTGATATAAATGCAATTTTATAGCTCATAATAAGTGATAATGATTTGATTTTTTTAAATATGATTATAATCTTGGAAATAGTTTTAAATAAGTTTATTATGTTTATTTGTGGTGATAATTATGACTCAAAATAAAAAGACTTACATTGAAGAAAGGCCATGGGGTAAATTTGAACAATTTACACATAATGAACTAAGTACTGTTAAAATTCTTACAATTAAAGATGGTGAAATGCCTTCTGTTCAATATCATCATAAAAGAGATGAATTATGGAGAATTATTGGAGGAAAGGGTAAAGTTCTTCAAGGTGAAGAATGGAAATCTGCAAATATAGGTGATGAATTCTTTATTCCAAAGGGGACAATTCATACAGGAACAGGAGAAGGTGATGATCTTAAAGTTTTAGAAATTTCTTTTGGAGATTTTGATGAAGATGATATTGTAAGATTAGAAGATAAATATGGAAGAGAATTGAAAAAGTAGTTTTTTTACTTAATGGATAATGTTTTAATGATAACAAATATAAATAGTAAATATTAGTATATAGTTATGAATTGGGATATATTGATTTTTGTAGCTTTTTTAGTTATTGGTTATCTTTCATTAATAGTTTCTAGAAAATTTCATCTTCCTGAACCTTTAATTTTAGTATTACTTGGTATAGCTGCAAAATTTTTTGTTAATCTTCATCTTGGGATAATTATATTGTTATGTATTATATTATTATTATTTGATGCTGGTTCTCATTTTATTCCACGTAAATTTGATGCACATAGTGTTTTAATGGGCGAATTTATTATTTATTCAATTATTATTAATTCTTTAATTTCAGCTTTTTTGTTTTATCTTTTAATAGGGTTTAGTATTGAGTTTGTAATACTATCAATTATTTCTGGATGTTTAATAACTACTTGTTCTCAGTTTGAGATTTTAAAAATGTTTAAAATTAAAAAGAATCGTTTGTATAATCTTACTCAACTTGAAGAACATTTATCTAATCCTATTGCAATTGTTTTTTGTATTTTATTAATTTCTTTAATTTTAGAATTAGAAAAAAATTTTTCTGTTGCATTGCTTAATACTTTAAATTATTTCATTATTGATATTGCTTTAGGAATTGTGTTAGGTTTATTATCTATATTTATTGTTGTTAAATTGTTGAAACGATCATATTTTAGGCTATCTGCTGTCATATTATCTTTTTTTTGTTATTTTTTAGCTAATAAATTAGGAGGTAGTGGTTTTTTATCTGTGATTGTTTTATCTCTATTTTTCCATAATATTGTATCAAAAATACCAGATATGGATGAGTTTGATCCTTTAGTTAGGAATATTGTATATATTTTTGTATATATCGCATTAGGGTATATGATTACTTTTAATTTAACTATAGTAACTATAGCTTTGCTGTTGTATTTATTTTATATTTTATTTAGATTTATTTTGTTAAAATTATTTTTTTATCATCATCATACATTTTTAACATTGGATTCTCCTAAAGGTACTTTAGCTATTAGTATTGCATTGCTTTTTATGATTTTATTACCTAATTATACAATTTTATTCTCATCATTATTATTATTCTTTATTATCTCAATCTTAATTTCTTATATTATTAATCTAGTTTTTAAGGATATAGTAGTATAATTGATATTTTGTAAATTTTATTTTAATTTAAATCATAAATAGTACTATTTCTGCAAATAAATTATGTCATTTATTATAATATGGTAAACTTTATATAATGCTATATTTGAGTGAATTATATGTATCATGTAATTACTGTAGGAAGTGCAACAATTGATTGTTTTGTTGAGACTGGTGAATCTTTGTTTCAGCAAATTACAAAGCATCTTGATGAACCAATAGTTCGAGTTCCTTTTGGAAGTAAAATTGCAATTGATGACATTAATTTTCTTACTGGTGGTGGTGGAACAAATACAGCTGTCTCATTTTCAAGGCTTGGTATAAATACTGCATATCTTGGTAAATTTGGTGGACAACAGTCTGATTTAATAATTAATGAATTAAAGAAAGAAAATGTTGATACACAATTAATTGTGCCGGCAATTAATACTGGTTTTAGTGTTGTATTAGACGCAGCGGGCCATGATAGAACAATACTGACATATAAAGCTTGTAATAATGAAATGTTATGGAGTGAAGTAGATAAAAAAAAGTTAAAGACTAAATGGTTTTATATGGCTTCTATGATGGGTAAGAGTTTTACAACTCAAATTAAGCTTATTGATTATGCTTTAAAAAATAAAATAAAAATTGCATATAATCCTTCATCATATATTGCTAAAAAAGGATATAAAAAACTTAAAAAAATACTTTCTGCTTGTGATGTTCTTATCTTTAATAAAGAAGAGTCTGAAGAACTTTTAGGATTCAAATTTGATGCTTATAAGACTTTGAAGAAACTAAAAACTTTAATCAAAGGTATTGTTGTTGTTACTGATGGTGGAAAAGGTTGTCATTGTTATGATGGTAAAAAATATTACTTTTTGTGGCCAGGTAGAGTGAAAGCCAAAGAGGCAACTGGTGCTGGGGATAGTTTTGCTTCTGCATTTGTTGCTGGACTTATTAAAGGACATGAAATTTCTTATTGTTTGCAGATGGGTCAAGCTAACGCTGAATGTGTTATTATGCATAAAGGTGCAAAGAATGATCTTCAAACATATGAAGCAATACAGAAGAAGATTAAAAAAAATCCTGCTAAATTGACTATAAGTAAGATTTGATTCTCTTAGATTATAATTTTTTATCGTAAATTTTTAAGTATTATTATTTATTTTAATGTTGTAATTGGTCTTGACTGAAGAATATAAATTTTATTATTGAATATTGCCCATTCTATATCTTGTGGTTTTTTGTAATGACTTTCTATATCAATTCCTATTTTTGTGAATTCTTCTATTTCTTTTGCATTTAAAAGTTGTATTTCTTGTTTGTTTTTTGAAACTTTTTCTTTACCTTTTTGTGTTATTTGAGTAGATTTACTTCCAATACTTATGTCTATAATCTCAAATGGTTTTTTATTAATAATATAAGTATCAGGGGTTACTTCACCTGATACAACACTCTCACCTAATCCATAACTCCCTTCAATTATCATTTCTGTTTTTTTATTGTTTACTGGATTTGCGGTAAACATTACTCCAGCTTTTTCGCTTTGTATCATTTCTTGAACTACTACAGAAATTTTTACATCTTCATGTTTAAATTTATTTGTATGTCGATAATAGATTGCTCTAGATGTAAATAATGATGCCCAGCAATTTTTAATTGCTTCAAGTAATTTCTTTTCTCCTGAAATGTTTAAATATGTATCTTGTTGTCCCGCAAATGATGCTGTTGGTAGATCTTCTGCTGTTGCACTGCTCCTGACTGCAACATATTTATTATTTAGTTCATTATAAGATTTAATTATATCTTCTTTAATTTTTTTAGGAATTATTTGTTTTTTAATATTTTCTCTGATTTCTTTTGATAATTTGTCTAAACTTTTTGTATTGTTAAAATCTATATTTTTTAATTTTTTGAATATATGACTTTTTATTTTTGTAGTTTGTAAAAATTCTTCATATGCTTTTACAGTAATGCAAAAACCGTTTGGAATAGGCATTAAATTAAACATTTCTCCTAGATTTGCACCTTTACCCCCTACTAAAGGGATATCTTTTGCTTTTATTTCTTTGAACCAAAGTATATTTGCCATTTGTGTCATTATGCGTTTGTTTTATTTATTAATTTTAGTATATATTTTTAATATTTATTTCTTATTATATTATCAAATTCAGATTTAAATTGTTTAAAATTTTTGAATAATATTGTATTTATTCCTAGTTTTTTTGCCTCAATTAGATTTTCTTTTTGATCGTCTGTGTATATTATTTCTTGAGGCTTTATATTAAATTTTTTAATAATATATAGACAAGTTTTTTTGTCTGCTTTTTGTAAGTTATATTCCCATGTATTCATAATATTCTTAAAATATTTTTGGAACCCAAGTATTTTATTTGTTTCGTAAAATTGTGATCTTGTATTCTTGCTTAATAATAATGTATTTATTTTAAGCTTTTTAGCAAAATTTACTGTTTTTTTATTTATTCTTATGTAACTGTAATGGACTTTTTTTATTTCTTTTACACTGATATTAATTTCTAATTCTTTTATTGCTTTATTCCATGCTTGATTTTGTGTTATTTTTCTTTCCGCTGCTTGATTAAAATATTTTTTATATACAATGTTATACACATATTCATAATTTAGGTTAAATTTTTTAGAAATTTCTTTACATGTTTTAGGATATCCTCCTTCGAGAGTTACTCCATATGCATCAAATATGACTAATTTTATCATTTTATTTTTTTCACAATTCCTTTATTAGCATCTACTTCAACAATGTCATCGTCTTTAAAAACTTTTGTTGCTATTTTAGTTCCTACTATACATGGTTTTTTTAATTCTCTACTTACAATTGCCGCATGACATGTAATTCCACCAATATCAGTGATAAATGCAGCAGCTTTTTTCATAGCTGGAAGTAAATCTGGATTGGTTTGGTGTGATACTATAATGTCATTATTCTTCATTTTTCTCATGTCTGATGGAACATTTATTACTTTTACAATTCCTTTTACTTTACCATGAAATGCACAGCTACCTTTGATTACATTATTGTTAATAATTTTATTATTTGATTTTGTTATTGTATTAAAAAAGTCTGATGTATATTGTTCATTTGCAATTTCTGTTTTTCCTTTGAAAAATTGCATTAATATTCCTTTTTCTCGAGATATTAAAATATTCTTTATGTTTTTATTAGTAATTTGTTTATTATTTTCTTTATTATTTTTTTCTTTAAAGAAAAATTCCATCTCCCATGGCATTATGTTCTTTGCTTGATTTGCTGTGATCTTAAGTCTTTTTCCAATATTTTGGAATAATTTTTGTGATGTATAACACGAATTATATATTGCATGCTTTCTTAAATCTTTATTATATATTATCTCCTCAGCAGATCTAAATAATTCTTGATGTTTTTTGTTTATATTTAATGTTTTGATAATTTCTTTTTTTTTTTGTGTAATATTATATTTTTTTAAATTACTAATTTCTTGGTTTTTGTTTAAAGCATTCTTTATTTCTGATATGAAATTAGTAATTTTCCATTCAGGACCTGAATACATATAAAAATACCATTTGTATTTATTTGTATGTAATTCTAATTTTTGATATAGATTTGGGTTTATTTTCTTTATTTCTTTTTTTATGTGATTTATAGATCTTTTAAACAGCTTTATAGTATTTTTATCTTTTTTTGCGAATTTAATTAATTTATGTAAATCTTTTTCTTGTTTTAATCCATATGTGGCTTTACTAGGTGTTGTTAATAATGAAAAAATCTCAGATGCATTATATTTTGTCTTTTTTGTTTTTTTCTCGATATATTTCATTAAATATTTTGTAAACAATTCATTTTCAAATTCAATAATATTATCTATCCAACCAGCAACTATAGATTTTTCAAAAAGTAATGCGAATGTATTGTATATTTCTAATATTTCTTTGTTATCAATGTTATCCAATTTTATATTTTGAATCTTACTATTAAAAGCGAACATATTTTTTTGTGCTTTTTTATTGTCTAAATTTATTTTTTCTAAAAAATTTTTTTCCTTGATTGCTTTGTTAAATAATGATTTTGCTGTTTTTAATAATTCATTTCTTTTGAAATGTAAAAATAGTGTTTTATTTTTGTATAATAAGTTCATGTGTATTGGAAGATTTAAATTTTGATAAAATTCTTTTGTCATTCTTCTAAATGTTCCAGATAATAAGAATATGAATGAATTAGGTATTTCCTCTAATAAAAACCAGTTGTTGTCTTTTTTGTTTTTTGTCATTTTATGTCTTTTTGTTTGTCTTTTTTCTTTTGTTTTTTTCTTTTTATAAATTTTGATGTCAATTAGTTATAATATACTTGTCAATGTATAGCTAAATTTGCTTATAATTATCCAGTTGAATATGATATTTGTTGATACTACTATTAGCATTTGGATTGGGTTTCTTCCTAAAAGTAGAAATGCTGCAGGGAGAAGCATTAAATTTCTTAGTATCATCATTGATAATGCTAATGTTAGAAATGGTAATCCTGATAGAATATGTGTAATTATTGCAAGTATAGAATATATTCCAATCTCTATAGCATTTACATTCATATCTATCTTTCCAGATATTATTGCTGATGCAAATAGCATAGTTATTGAGCTTATTATAGCACTCCATATTCCAAATTTAAACGCAATCAATATTGTGATGGGCGTTATTAATTCAAAACCTATTGAGATAGATGTAAATCTTTTGTAAATTTTTGAAAGCGATCCTACAATTATCAATGTGAGAAGTGTGACTATTTTTATCACATTTTGTGAATATAGAATTAAAATACTTATTATAATTGGAATTAGTATAATGTAAATATTTTTTCTTAATATTTTGTTTATAATTTTATAATTCATTGTTTTATTCGTTGTATTATTCATTTCGTAATTCATTATAATTCTCCTATAAAGTATCTTCCAGGTTCAAGGTATCTGTCATTTAATAAACTGAAAAAGCAGTGTTCACAACTATAATCATCTGTGCAATGCATCTTTTTGCATCTTGGGCATTTTCTCGGTCGATTGAAAGGTTCATTTGATTTCATTCTTGTGCTCCTTCTGATTCTTGTTGTTCAGTTTGATAATTTTCTTGAATACAGTTGTAATTATTTTCGTTGTTTGCTGTTTCTTCATTTTCATCTTCGTTATTTGTTAGTTCTGCTTCTATTCCTGCATATTTTAATTCAGCTTTGTTATCTTCTACAATTATTCCTTGAAGTGAACCCGGATCTTGTTCTGCTTTTTTGTCATCTGTTAGTCTTTTTGCATATGCTTCTATTATTGGTGAATGTGTTACTCCAACATAAACTGTATATTCATCATTTGCAAGATGCTCTAATACATATTTGCTAATGTCTTGTGCTCTTTCTTCAGTTTTTTCTGGAACTGCATCTACTGCTTTTTGGTATAGTGTTTTTTCCTTACTTGCTTTGATTGCTTCTATTTCTTCTGATGTATATCCTAAGAATAGTTTTTCATCAAGTGTATCTGATCTATTATACTTAGTTCCAGCACCTTCCATTATTAATTCAGCTGTTAATGTAGCTCTTTCAATTTCAGAGGAATTTGCAATTATTTTGAATCCTTGATATTGTTCAGCAAGCATTCTTCCATAGTCTAATGCTTCTCTTGTGCCTTGTATGGTTAACCCACCATCTTGGCTTTTTTCTGCATGCCTTATTACATATACTATGCTCATTTTGTCACCATATTCTGCATACAACTATGCTTGGATTACATTTTTCTTGATAGTAGTTGTCCATTTGTGGCTCAACCATCTGTTTTATTGCTTGAATAATTTCTTCGTGTTGTTTTGTCATTTGTATCACCCCAATTATGTTTTAATTTTATTTATCTGTTACTACTTAATGAGTATAACATATATATAAATACTTGTTGTATATTTCTATACTACAAAATGCAAGAATTTAATCCAGACTTTCTTTTTGAGTTAGGTTTAAGTAAAAATGAATCAGAAGTATATCTTGCTTTGTTAGGGTTAGGGTCTGCTTCTGTATCAGATATCGCAGTTAAAGTTAAAGTACATAGAGTAAATATATATGATGCTTTAAAGCGATTAGGTGAGAAAGGTTTAGTCGCTTCTGTTGTAAAGTCTAATAAGCAATATTTTGAACCTGCTGCTCCTACTGAAATTGATAATATGATTAATAGAAAAAAATCTAAATTAGTAGAGTTGCAATCTAAAATGCCAGACTTGCATGCACTTTTTAATCAGGAGAAATCAAAGCAATCTGTTCATCATTTTATTGGAAAAAAAGGATTAATTACTGCATACAATAATATTATTGAGAATCTTTCCGATAGTGAAATGTTTTATTCCATTGGTTCAACTGGTGTTATGAGGGATGTTCTTCCTGAATACACTAAACAATTTGTAAGACGTACTAATGAAAAAAATATTAAGGCTAAGATTTTATATTATCATACTGCTAAAACAAAGAAGAAATTTCCTAATATGGATGTTAAGTATATTCCACAAGGAATGGAGTTTATACCGATGACTATATATCTTCATAATGGTTTCGTTACAATTGTAAGTTTTGAGCCTATGCTTGCTATTGAAATACAATCAGTTCAAATATATGAGAACTATTTGAAATATGCAAATTGGCTTTGGAGTATTTCTGAGGAATAAATGTTATCCAAGAATATTTACAAAAAACTCTCCTAACCATGTAATTAGTAATGTGTTGAAAAAAATTGATCCTATACATAATATTGTTATTTGTATATAGTCTGTTCCAAGTAATAATATTCCTAGTATAAACAAAAGAATATTTCTTATTACTAAAAGAATTATTGCAAGAATTATAAAATCAGTACTGTTGAAAGCATGTGCAAGCATTGATATTATTATGTAAATAATTGTTTGCACAACTGCTGCTGGAAAATTTACTTTGCTTGATATTATTTCTCCGATAACTAGCATAATTACTGCTGATATTACTGCAAACATTATTCCAAATGTATATGCAAATAGTATTGTTATTGGTGTTATAAGTTCAAAGCCTATTGATATTTGTGTTATTTGTTTGTATATTTTTGCAATTCCACCTAATAATATTAATGCAACTACTATTATTCCTGTGTAAATATATCTCCATAAAATAATTATAAGAATAATAAAAAGAAATAGAATAATATGTTTTCTTATTCTTCTGCTTAATTTTTTGTTCATAGCTTTATTGTGATGATTTCTTATTTTGCTACATGGTCATATCGCATAAATGTTTCTTGTATGTTTAATGAAATTACTGAACATAAGCAATATTCACAAAATAAGTTTTCTGCAATATGTTTTCTTTTGCATCTTGGACATATTTTTTTATTCATATTATTCCTCAGCTGATGCAGTTTCTGCTGCTTCTGCAGTCTCTAAACCTAGGTTTGTTTCATCGGTGCTTGATTGATGTGTTGCTGATGTTTCTTCATTTGTTTGAAATGTTGCACTTCTTCTAAGATATTCTAAAACTTGGTTGTAATCATTGATGTAGTGAATTCCATTTTTTACACATCGTTCTCCCTCTCTATTTATTTGAAATACAGTTCCTATTCCTGCTTCTATTGCTGCTTCTGACTCTGGGTCAAGGTCATTGATGTATGCTATTTCTGAAGGATTAATTCCTGCTATTTTTGCAATTGCTAAATATGCTTCTTTAGAATTTTTACTTCCAATTCCTTTATCAGAAGATGAATGATATGCTTTGATTAAATTATCAAGTCCTTTGCCTTTCATTGCTGCTTCTGTTGCTTTAGATGATCCACTTGAAAAAATTCTTACTTCAACATTTGAATTAACCAAACCTTCAAGTGCACTCTCAACGTCAGAGAATGTTTCCATAGTTAAATCATTTGTACCATAGCCAAGTTCTGCTGCTATGTCCCATATTCTTAGATATTGTCTGAAGTCAGGATGATCTTTTCCTTGTGGACTATCTTTTGCTGCAATCCCATTCTCCATTGCTTGAATAACTTCTTCTTGTGTTGCATATTTTAGTTTTTTTTGAATTTCTGCAAGTGCTTTTGGGCTACTTGCATAATCTCCTACTTTTTTTGTTTCTGTCATTGGAGTTGTTGTTCCAAAAACATCTGTAATTAACATTTTATAATTCATTTTTTATTCCTCCAGTTTTCTAACTATTCCATTATCTGCGTCAACTTCTATCATGTCACCATCTTTGAATACTTCAGTAGCAATCTCTGTTCCAATTATGCAAGGTTTTTGCATTTCTCTTGCAAGAATTGCTGCGTGTGATAGAATTCCACCTTCGTTTGTAACGAATCCTGATGCACGTTCCATTGCAGGAACATGGCTAGGATTTGTCATAAATGCAATAAGAATATCATTTTCTTCTACTTTATCTATATCAATATCATGTGTTATTACTTTTGCTTTACCTTTTGCGTATCCTTTATTTCCTATTTTTCCTTTAAGTTCATTTATTTTTGTGTAGTCATTTTCGTTTTTAAATTCCTCATAATATTGTTCTAATTCTTTTTGATCTAGTACATAACATTCATTATCTAAAGATAATAGTTCATTGGCATTTTTTCTGCTTTCAAGGACATTATTATCTGGGAGTGTATTAAGGGCATCAATAATTTCTTCAGGCGACATGTGTAGAATGTCTAATAATGATATTTGAAAGCGTGATGCAATGTTATTAAGCATTGGTTTTAATCTTGCAAAAGAGCGATATATTACATCTGTTCTTAATGTTCTGATGTATATCCATTCCATCAATGATTCTATGAATATTTTATCCTCTGTTTTGAGATTTAGGTATTTTATTTCTTGTAATATTTTTTGATAGTGTTCTTTATTATTCTTGTCAAGATTAATTATTTCTTCTTTGCAATCTTTTTTTATTGTATTTTTAATTCTTAAGATTGCATCTTTCATAGTCATTTCTTTTGTAAGAAATCCTTGACGTGTTAGAATCCATGAATTATCTTGAAGATAAGATTTTATTTCATTAAGTATTCTTTTTGGAAGATACTTTACTATAGTATCTGTATCTTTTTTGAATAATATCTTTAAGAAAATATTTTTTTGTATTCTTCTACCAATTTGTAGTATTTTTTTTCTTTCTATTATATTATGATTAATTCTTGATGGAAATTTGAAAAGGTTTACATAATATTCTAACTCAGATAATTTATCTTTTTCCCTCAGAATTTTGTTTAATCTTTTTTTTAATTCTTTTTCTAGGAAAGGTTCAAGTGGGACTATTATAAGTACTACTGAAGAGCAATATTTCATCTCTTTAATTATTTTTTTGAATTCTTTTGCTAAATTCTTATGATTATATGAATTGTAATTAACATGAATTAATTTTTTTGTTAGATTGTCAATTTCCTCACAATAATTTTCACTTGCTTTTGCAAGTTTCATTAAATAATTTTGATCTTTTTTGAGGTTTTTATTTATTTCAGAAATTATTCTTATGTTTTCATGTTTGCTATAGTAAATGTTTCTATTATATGTTCTATATTGTACTGCACTATTTTTTATTCCAAAAACTTTTTGATAGCTTTCTTTGGTTTTTGAATAGAATATATATTTTAAAAGAAATATTGAATTCCTTTTTCCATAACATTCCCATTCTATTTTTTTAGCTTTTGAAATCAGCTGTTTTATTTTAGGATCAGTAATAGTTATCACCTATTAGTAGTTAAGACAGATTAAGATTTATACTTTATGTTTAAAGTATATATATTAGTATAAATATTTAAATTAATTAGAAATATTTATATATTCAATAATACTTGTAATATGTATGAAGCGAAAATTAGTAAAACAAGGGGCATCAACTATGATGGTTAGTCTTCCAGCAAAATGGATAAAAGCTTTGAATCTTGATAAGGGAAGTGAGGTTGATATCAGCGAAACCTCAGAAGGCCTGTTAATTTCTTCTAATTATATTAATATTAAAATGTCAATTTCTTTGAAATTGGTTGGAAATATTGAGAGTTCAATTAGAACTTTGATTGTAAATACGTATAGACGCGGTTATGATAAAATAATAATTGAATATGATAATGAAATCCAATATAACCATATTCTTTCTACTTTAAAAGATTATATTATTGGTTTTGATGTTACAGAAAAAAAGGATGGATGTTGTATAATAGAGAATATAACAGAACCTGCTGCTGATCAATTTGATAATATTTTGAATAAAATTTTTTATAACATTACTGAGCTTTTTTTAGTTGTTGATAAAATATTTACTACTTCATCTAATTATTCTATTTATTTAAATGAATGCAATATGATTGAAGAACGAATTCAAAAGTATGATAATTTTTGTAGACGTTCGATTGCTAAACAAAAAAATAAAATTGAGAATTCAGAATTTTTATGGGGAATGCTTGTTTCACTCAACCATGCGCAAAGAAAATTGTGGCACTCTTGTCATATATGTAAGGATATTAAATTATCTTCTAATATATTTGAATTGTTAAATGGTATATCAAGTTTGTATGAGAATATTAAGAAAGCTTTTCTTGAAAAAGATATGTCTGCTCTTTCTAAAGTCCATCATGCTGAGAAAAAATTAATAAGAGAGCTAGGTTATAAAATTCTTGAGAAATCAAAAGGTAAAGAAGGCGTGATTGTTTTTTATTTACTCATGGCTGCGAGAGAATTTTATCAAACAAATAGTTCATTGTCTGGTTTGCTCATGATTGACTGATTTTGTATAATTTGTTAATACTTTTATCCATTCGTCTGTGTAAAGTGCAAGTTGCCATGAATTTTGATTGTAGTTTTCGGGAATGCCTCTTGTTATTGGAAAAAAGTCTTCTGAAATAGGTTCTCCATCATGATATACTACTATTTGTAAAGTATTTGTATTATTATCTGTAGGTCTTGGTAAATCTCCTATGTTTATGTAACTATTATATTTTTTTACTGAACTAAAACCTATCTCAGGAACAGAATATTTTAATGTAAGATCTTCTGCATTTCTTAATTTTGTTTCCATTTTACTTCTATTGAACGTCATATAAGTTTCTGGTGGTTGCATGTTTATTTGATATGTGAAATAACCAAATTGCAGTCTATCTACTATTGTTTCAAGTTCTGGTTCACCGATTACAATTGGTATGCTTCGCCTTTCTATAACTGTACCAGTTTCTGGTAATTTTAATTCTCCATTAGTATACCCAGTTATTTGTTGGTCTTCTGATAAAGCATATAATTCCATTATTAATTTGTATGTTCCAGGATTAATATTTTCTGGAATTTTGAAATTAGGTATGTAAATTCCAGGAGCAACTTCATCAAACCCACTGCATTCTGGGCTTGTTGTATGGATTATTCTTTCTAAAGGTTTATGACCTGGAATGTATATTCTTAATCCAAGGTTTGGATTTGCTTGAAATTGACTTCCTATTTTTATTCTTTCTTTAGCAATGATATAGAAACTTAATTCTTCATTGTCATTTGTACTATTAACACGCAAATGATTATCTCTTGGATAATGAGCTCCTAAACTATCCCAATCTGAGTTTTTTACATTAATATATTGTATATCTAATTCAAAGAATTGGTTTTCAATAGTTTGTGTTCTTGCTTGCCATTGTGGTCGTAATCTAATTCTTTCTTCTATTTCTTGCAAGTGCTCTTTTTTTATTCTAGATTGATAATCTAGTCCTGCAAATAATGCTGCTATTATTGAGGTTCCAATTAGCCCATATTTAATTGCATCTGTTGTCATTCCTAATATTTTACGTTTTGATGCTTTTTTGAAATCTTTGTGAAGTTGATTTATAGATTTATATCTTTGAGATTCATCAAGTGTTACTAGTTTTCTAATTATGTTTGCATATTTTTTTGATCCATTTGGAAGGGTTGATAATATTGCTTCTAATTCTTGGTTGTGTAAGTCTCTGTTAGCTGTTCCATCTGGATTAAGTATTAATTTTTCTGTTCTATTTGCAATACCTGTTTTTGCATCAGGGTCATATTCAAAAGGTAATTTTCCTGTTAATGCATAAAGCATGTTAATTCCAATAGTATACATTTCTGATTGTTCTGTGAATTTGGATGGTTTTCCTGTAAATGTTCCTTGACTTAAAGGATCAGTGTAACTTTTGCTTCCAGCAGTTGCAAACATTTTATCTTCTATATTATCTATAAGTGATGCATTTGCAAAATCTGTTAGTCGTACTTCAAGTCCATTATCTTGATTTACTAAAATATTTCCTGCTTTTCCATCACGGTGTAAAATATTTCTTTCTGCTACTAAATATCTATGTGCATCTATTACTTGGCTAAATACTGTTGTAAAATCTTTGGTAGTTAGTGGTCCTTGTTCTTTTACAAGTCTTTCAAGATTTTTAGAGGGAAAATGGTCTTCTATAATTATCATTGTACCATCTTCTAATTCATAATAATCATGTAATCTTACAAGATGGTGTTTGTCTGGGTTTTCAATACTTGCAAGAACATTTATTTCATTTTTTGTAGAATGACCACTATATATGTAACGTATTGCTCGTGGATTTGTTATGTTAAGTCTTTCAATTTTAGCAACTTTTTTTTGTTTTGCAGGTCCCCAATGTGTTAAAAAAGCTTTTTTACTTCCACCTTCATCTAAATATGTTGTGTCTTGGTATTTGCCAGTTCCATGCAAAATGTCAGTAATTGTCTCAAGGAGTATTTTTGTTTCGCTTTCAGTATTCATTTTATTGCCTCCTTGATTACATCTATTTTTATATTTACAATTGTTCCAGGTTTTAATTCACTTTCAAGAATTCTAGGTATAACTACGATAGCTTGATTTCCATGTTTAGCTACTTTTTTTATTATAGTATATGATTTAGTTGTAGTGCTATTCATATTTCCCCCAATATATGTATAATTTATACATATTTTATATGGGAGTTTATATATTTCATGATATTTTTACTACTTATGAGTAACTAATTTATTTGAGAATTGATTTTGTAATTATCTTATTAGATTATGCATTACCCAATAAGCAGTAGGATCTTGGCATTTATTTTTAATTAGTGATGCCATACAATTATCACAGTATAAATTTTCATGAATATTATAATGGTTGCATTTAGAGCATTTCCGGTTTATTTGTGTTGATAACATATATACTTTTAAGAATCAAGAAATATATTTAAACCTATTGAAATGATTATTTTTTATATTATTCTTTTATAGTTTATTTGATGTCCAATTAAAATTTATTTCTTGTGATTTGTTTTGTATTAGATTACATAAGCATTTCTCACAAAATGCTGATTCTCCAATATCTTTGTAATTACATCTTGGACATTTTTTTGCTTTTAATGTGTTGTACATATTCTTATCTATAATGTTTGACTATATAAATTTTTCTATTTTTACTACTATTTAGAAGTTAATTTTTTCTTTTTTTTAAACGCAAGTATTATAAATACTTATACTTCAAATATTATATTAGGGGTGATTTAATGTTAGTTACAGGTAAAGAGATTCTAGTTAAAGCGAGAGAAGGTAAATATGGTGTTGGTGCATTTAATTTTGTAAATATGGAAGTTCTTCAAATTCTTCTTCAAGCTGCAAATGAAGAAAAAAGTCCTATTATTATTCAAGCAACTGAGGGTGCAATTAAATATGTTGGATTTCCTATTATGAAAGAATTTGCTGATGCTATAAATAATATTTCAGAAGTTCCAGTTGCTTTACATTTAGATCATGGATTATCACTTGATACAATAAAAAAAGTAATTGATGTAGGTTTTACAAGTGTAATGATTGATGCTAGTCATCATGATTTTGAGGAAAACATTAGAATAACAAAAGAAGTTGTTGAATATGCACATTCAAAAGGTGTAACTGTTGAGGCTGAACTTGGCACAATTGGTGGAGAAGAGGATGGTGTTGAATCAAAACATATCATTTATACTGAACCTGAGAAAGCAAAAGAGTTTGTTGATAAAACAGGAGTAGATTATCTTGCTATTGCAATAGGTACTAGTCATGGTGCGTATAAATTTAAGGGAGAATCAAATTTAAATTTTGATATTTTAGATAAAATAAGAGAAACAATTCCGATACCATTAGTTTTACATGGTGCTTCAAGTATTCCAAAAGATGCAGTAGAACGTGTAAATAAATATGGTGGGCAAGTAAATGATGCAGCTGGAGTAGATGACGCTACAATGGCTGAAGCTGTTTTGCGAGGTATTTCAAAAGTTAATACTGATTCAGATCTTCGTTTGATTTGGACTGGTAGTGTTAGGCAGGTATTGCAGGAAAAACCTGATGTTTTTGATATAAGGAAAATTGTTGGTCCTGCACGTGAAAATTTGCTACAATATGTTAAACATCGTATGAAAGTAATGGGAAGTAGCGGTAAAGCTTAGGAGGTAATAAAATGAGTTTATTAGTTTCAATAGGTATTGGTATTATTATACTTATAGTTGCAAGTATAAGAATTATTAATGAATATGAAAGAGGAGTAAGATTTACTCTTGGAAGATTTACAAGTATAATGACTCCAGGGTTAAGGTTAGTTATTCCATTATTACAAACATATCAACGAGTTGATATGAGAGTAAAAGTAGTTGATGTTCCTGATCAAGAAAGTATTACAAAAGATAATATCACAGTAGGAATAAATGCAGTTATTTATTACAAAGTAATTGATTCAAAGATGGCTATTCTTAATGTTGAACAATATGATTTTGCAGTATCTCAATTAGCTCAAACAACAATGAGAAATATTGTTGGTGAAGTTGAATTAGATGAATTGCTTGCAAGCAGGGATGATATAGCAAAAAAAATTAAAGGAATTGTAGATAAAACTTCAGATCCATGGGGTATAAAAGTAGAAGCTGTTGAATTAAAAGACATTACTCTAGCGCAAGAAATGAAACGTGTTATTGGAAAACAAGCAGAGGCTGAAAGAGAGAAAAGGTCAGTTATTATCAAAGCAGAAGGAGAAGTTGTTGCTGCAACTAATATGGCAAAAGCAGCAAAAATGTTGGCTGGTGCTGATGGTGCACTACATCTAAGAACATTGCAAGCAATAAACAATCTTGCAAGTGATCAGTCAAACACTGTAATTTTAGGGGTTCCTTTAGAGGTATTGCGTGCAGTTGAAGGTTTAAAAAAGAAGTAATTTTTAGAAAATTTTTTAATTTCTTTCTTTTTTCTTTTATTTTATGAAATCATATACGGAAAAATTAATAGTGCATACTAAAAAAGAGCATGAATTTATCAATATAACTGATAAAGTTCAAGAAACAATAACTAAATCTGGTATTAAAGAAGGTATTTGTCTTGTTAATTCTATGCATATTACTTCTAGTGTTTTTATTAATGACGAAGAGTCTGGTCTTAAGGAAGATTTTATGGATTGGTTAGAAGAATTAGCTCCGTACAAACCTTATCAATATCCAAAAGGTTATCGTCATCATCGTACTGGAGAAGTAAACGGGGATGCACATTTAAAACGAACAATTATGGGAAGGGAAGTTGTTGTTGCTATAACAAATGGGGAGCTTGATTTTGGCCCTTGGGAGCAAATTTTTTATGGAGAATTTGATGGAATGCGTGATAAACGCATTATGATAAAGATAATTGGGGAATGAATGTAGGGGGTATTTCTGTTTTGAAAGTTCTAGAATTCAATGCTAGATAATAATGATCAATCAATTCTTTACATCTTTCATGCCAGGGGTTATTTATTGCATTATAGTAAGCATTATCTGACATCTTTTTTCTCAATTCTTCATTATTTATTAAAGTGTCTATATAATATCTAAAACTGTGTATATTTGTTGCTATGAACCCATTTTCTCCATGTATAATTTGTTCTTTTGGTCCACCTTTATCAGTAACTATAACTGGAAGTCCAGATGAATGTGCTTGTATTACAACTTGACCATAAGTATCAGTTTCTGATGGGAAAACAAAAAAATCAGCATTTGCATATTCTTCTGCAAGTAACTTATCTCTAAGTTTTCCTGTATATTTTGCATTTGGTAGTCTTTGTTTTAATTCATTAAGATAACTTCCTTCACCAACAATTACTAAATCGCAATTATCCCTATCGCTGAATACATTAATTAATAATTCCAGATTTTTTTCAGGTTCTATCCTACCCACATATATAGCTTTTGCCCTTTCATTTGTTTCTGTTGTTCGATATTTTTTATTAAATTTTTCAAGATCAACTCCTCTTGTCCATAATTTTAATGGTGGACTAATTGATTTGTTGATTAGTTCAATTACATATTTTGAAGGTACTAATATTAAATCCATATTGTTATAAAAATTTGAAATTATTTCATTGGTGATACTTTCTGCACTTGTTGGTATTGGATGATTTTTTTCAACATTTATTGCTTTAGCTATTCTTTCACTTACATATTGAGCTATTAACGTATGGTATACCCCTATTTTTGCAGAATTATCTCTTTCTGCTATTGATAGTGCAAGGTGTCCAAGTGGACATGGTGATGCAATATGAACAACATCATATTTATTTTCTGATAAACAATCATTTATTGTTCTTGAAAATCTTACTCCAGGACCAATTCTTAATACTGGTTCAATTTTATCTAAAAAAAATTCCGGGAATTTTGGACGATATGTTATAATAGTGATATTATCAATTTTTTCAATTTTGTCTTGTGGGCCAAATGTTATTATGTCAAGTGTTATATCTTGGTTCTTAAACTCAGGAATTAAATAGTTATAACAATCAGCAACTCCATTTATTTCTCCCCATTTACCTAATGTATTTGTAGTTAATAAAATTTTTAAATTTTCATTATTTTTTTTCATTTTGATGTTATTCTATTTTTATTTTGCTATCGATTGCATTCCTAATCCTACTTTTATCCCTGAATTAATATATGCACTCGGTAGATATAGTAGAACACTTCCCAACATTGTTATTGCACTTGATAATATTCCTGCAGGATATCTTAATGCTTCATATTTTTCAAAATATCCTTGACTAATTTTTTTTAGTAAATGGTCTATTAATTTTATTCCTGATTGTAAATTTATTGGTCCTTTCTCCTTCATCTTTTCGGAATGTATAACATCAAGGCAATATTCTGTTATCATACTTGCAATACTCATAGGTGTTGCAGAACCTGCAACGTAATATGTATCTCCTTTCTCTATATTTCTAAAAATTTCATCAATTGTATCTCCTTTTACTAATGTACATGCAGGACCTATTGATGCTGTATGTGTATCTGTTGCAGCAATGATTGGTAAATTATATCTTTCTGCCATTATTCTTGTAGCAATATTCTCTATGCAGCTTCTTTTAGAATTTAATTCTACAGGCAACTTGAAATATCTTATTAATTCCCATATTGCTTTGGGATTAATTCTATGTCCTTTTGGTATCCACCATGGATGATTTGCAATTATAGTCATGCCTTTTTCTTTTGCAGTTTCGATATATTTATATGCATCATTTTGTTCATGTGCAATCTCATGTAATGTGTAAAAGTCATCATCCGATTTGAAATTATGAGTTCCTAAGTGAATAGGATGTCCTATTCTTTCGTCATTTACTTCCATCTCAACTCCTTGTAACCATTCTTCTGGTTTTTCTGATACACTTTGCCATGCATGATTATTATCATGATCTGTAATTACAATATAATCAAGACCACTATCTTGTCCTCTTTTTATTAGATTTAATGGCTTATTTTTTTCTTTTGGAGGAACATCATCAGAATATAAACTGTGTACATGTAATGCAATTGCCTTATAACCTTGTAATCTCATCTCTTGAGTTTTATTCCAACTAATTTTTCTGCTATTTGATTTTGTTAGGTCATGAAATTCATCTTTTGATGATTCTTGAATTATCATACTTTTTGTATATTTTATTTTCTTAAATCACTATGCTATATTAAGTATATAGCATATTTATTAATTATATAGCAAATTTAATTTAAGTTTAGAAAATGTACTTGTTATTACTATATTAGTAATAAGTTATTATTTATCTAATTCTTAATTACGACAGATTATTATTAATATATCTAAAAATCGAAATAAATATATAGCAGTTATGATAATTATATAATTAATGTCTAAAATTGAAATCAGAAAACTACAAATTGTGGGTAACAGATCTTTTTCTATATCACTACCTAAATGGTGGGTTGAATCAAAAAAACTTAAAGCACAAGATAATGTATTTATTGAACCTACCAATTCAAATGATTTACTTATAAGGACTGAAACTATATCTACTTTAGATAATTCTGTATCAATAAATATTGGTGAAATAAAAAATTTATCTGGATTTATCTTGTTGTGTTATGTGAATAATATTGATTTAGTAAAAATACATTCAAAAAAATTTGATGCTGAAACTATAAGAAAATTAAATCATGCTTTACGACATCTTGATGGTTATGAAATTACTAGTGAATCTGAAAGTCTTATTGAGATTAGTTTTTTATTTAATGATATTAATATATCTCTTGATAGGATAATGCGAAGAATGATTTATCTGACTAAATTATTAATTGATTCTCTTCAAAAAAACGATAAAAATTCAATAAATGATGTTGAGAATACAATTGATAGATTATATCATCTTGCTAAAAGAATTATATTTAAGTCACAAATTGATTCAAATGTCCGTTCACAAAATGGGATAATCAATCAAAAAGATCTTTTTTTTATATGGGATTCATTTAAGAAAATTGAGAATATTGCAGATACTCTTGTTAAATTAGTTGATATTGGTATAAATCAAAAAGACTGTAATTTACTTCAGAGTTTACTTGATTTTATTGAAAAGGCTTGGCAGAATAGTAAGAATTCGGATGCTTTGATATTAAAATTTAGTGAAATTAAAATATTATTAAAGGATTCTGAGAAAAAAGATTTGCTTGATGCAATTTATGATTTATCTTCTGATATACTCGAGAATCAATCTTATATTAACATGAATTCTTTATACTTTAAGTAGATAATTAAAGGTTATATATTCTTTCTTATTATTTATTAATAATATTCCTTTTTTCCATTATTTGCTCTTTTCATTTTTTCTTATTCTTTTTTATTCTCCTTCTTATTTTTCTTCTTCTTTTCTTAGTATATTAAAAATTACAATGATGTAATATAATGCTATATACTTGATTTATTGCTATATACTATTTATAGCAAAATAATAAATGCTACTCATCTAATAAATTTTTATGGGTGGAGGTAATAATGGCATTAGAAACAATTTTACTAGAGCGTAAATTAGGTTCTGATCTTCCAGAAACTGTTGCAAATCTAATTAAAAAAAATAATTATGTTTCTATTAAAGAATTTATTGCAAATGCATATGATGCAGATGCTTCTAGCGTTAGAATAACTTATGATTTTGATGTACATGCTCCAGATGGTGCAGAGCTTGTAATTGAAGATAATGGAACAGGAATGGATGTTAAGGGTTTAGAATCTTTTATGCGTATAGGTGATAGTCCTAAAAAACAAAAACAGCATTCATCAGGAGGAAGAGCAGTTATAGGTCAGTTTGGTGTTGCAACACTTGCACTGCATCATCTTTGTTCAGAATATGTCTTAATAACACATAGAGATGGTAATAAATTTGTTGTAAATGAGAAGTTTGATGATGATTTATCGGTAGGTAGAAAGGTTAAAGCTATAAAGAAAAAAGCTGATTCTGATTTGCATGGAACAAAAATAATAATGCGAAATCTTAAATTTCTTCCTGGGGAAGATTATTCTATTCGTGATTTAAGACAGCATATAGAGATGGGTTTTTTACTTGATGATTCATTTCAAGTTTTTCTTAATGGTGAGAAATTATCATGGAAAGTTCCTGATTTATCAAGATCTTTTGAATTTAAGCCAGTTAATGGAAAAAGAACTGGCACAGTAACTGGAGAAATTTATTATACAAATAAAAGTAATCCTCTTGCAGGGGTATATGTCTTTGTAAATTCTAGACGTCTTGAGATTGACCCACAATCTTTACTTCCATTAGCTGAAATACGACCTGGTTTTGAACATAGGATAATTGCAAAATTATATGCTGATGAATTAAATAATAGGATTCTTTTTAGTCGAACTGGCTTTATGGATGATAAAATTCAAGAAGATTTAGCAAAATATGTTCGTGAAGCTTTAAAACCTGTAAAAAAATGGGTTGAAAATTTACCTAAGCAAAGGTCATCTGAAAACATCTCAAAAAGTCTTAGTTCAATTGTTGTTTCAATTGAAAACCAACTTAATTCACATCTTGATTTTTCACGAGCTATTTCTGTTGAATTAAGTGATGAATTGGATAAAGCTTTCTTTGTACCAGGAATTTATAATCCTTCTACAGGTGTAGTATTATTAAATAAAAATTATCCTGGAATAAGGGTTACTTCTGATGTTAATTCTGTAAAATATAGGTCTAAATTATTTGATGCTACGATTGATAGTATTGCATATGAACTTGCAAGAAGAAGTAATGGTGATATTGAAGCTTATCAAAAGAAAAAAGCTGAATTGTTTGAAAAATTGTTTCCGAAATCTGAACTTTTAGGTATTAATCCTGAAATACTTCCTTCTGCTTATTATGAAGAGATTGAACTAAGAAAAGCAAGTGGTATTTCAAAGCGAACAATTAATTATTTATTATCTGCAAATATAATTTCGCCTAATGAACAAGGAAGGTATCTTGGCAAAGATTGGCTAACAATACAACAAAAAGTTTCTGGGATGATTCCTCTCACTGAAGTTGTTCAAGATTTTTCGGTTGATGTAAAGTCTGATGATTTAACTGATAAAGTTGCAACAATTATAGGTAGGATAAAAGCTATAGGTGATTATGCAAAACCGTTTATTACCGATATATCTGAAGATCCAAATCATCCTTGTTATTTTGTTGATCAACATTTAGCGAAAGATGTTTTTGATGTTCTTCTTCAAAGTCGACTTAATTCTACAGAAAATAATCCTGCTATCGCAATGAAGAATTTTGGAAGAAGACAAATTACTGAAAGTTCACTTTCTAAAACTTTTGGTATAAGTGAAGAAGACGTGATTGAAATATCAAATTATGCTTTTATGAATAATCTTCCAATGCATATTGAGAGAAATCGCGGAAGGGAAAATTATCGTTTGAGTGATTTTGTTTCTGCTATGTATCATAAATCGAATAGAGGTGTAAATTAATGCCAAGAAAGACAAAATTAGAAGGTTTAGTGAGTATTGAACCTGTTAGATTTTTTGAACAAAATTCATTTGAAGTCACAGATAGTATATTTAATCAAGATTCTGATGAAACACGTAAAGAAATAAAATTATTTGATGAAGATGATTTTAATTCTGTAGTTTTAGATGTTCTTCGCACTTCTGGAAATACTAAAGATCCATTTATTTTAGGACACATTGGAGGCTCTGATGCATTACTTAGCTTATATTCTTCAATTGCACATTCTGCAAAGGGTAATCCTCAATTGTTTATTGTTGATAGAAAACAAGCTAATATTGAAAATATGTTTTTTCGTCTAGCACTTGCTTATGCAAATAAAGATAGAGTAGCAAGTTTAATTGATATGTTTGGTTTAACTCAGTCTAAAGAATCAAAAGTATTTGCAGAAGATTTTTTAAAAGGAAATAAAAATGGTTTAACTGGTGTTCTTAACAATCAGTATAATGCAAGTATGCATGCAAATCAAATTGTAGATAGAATTTATTCTGCTGGTAAAGTTGATGAAAAGGTACTTGATTTTTTTTCTAAATCAGTTAAAGATATAACTAGATATATCCATGCTCATGGATTGTATGAACAGTTTGTAAGAGGAGTTTTTGACTCTATTTTGCGTCATGATGGTGTTCATTATCTTACTCGTGATTATTTGTTTGAAGAACTTCGTGATGTAATTGTTAAAAAACCATTTTCTCTTCATGCTATAAAACAGGATATGTCAGACATTAATGGATTTGAAGTTGTAAAAGGTCTATTAACAAAATATCTTTCTAAAAAAGAGGGTGTTAGACCAATTTCTGTTGCAGTTCTTCAACATGCAGATAAATCGGATGCAGAATTGCCTTATCTTGCAGAAATGGCAGATCAAATAGTTTATCGAATAAAACGTGGTTCAAATAAATTTCTTGTTTCTCAGGATAGTTCAAACTTAACTTTTACTGCAAATACTGTCCAAGGTTTACAAAAGTATAAAGAAGATTATAAAGAACGTAAGCCAATTGAGGGACTCGAAAGAATTTCTCCAGCAGAAGGTCTAGAATGGACAATGCCATTTCCGCATTTGCAGATTGGAAATAGTCATGCTAATGAAGTTTTTCGTGATGATTTAATTGATATAATTAATGGTCGTGGTGTAACTTTTGCAGTAACAAGCAATGCTCTTTTTGGGCCTTGCGTTTATAGAAAAAAACAGCTTCGAAAGCAAAAAGATCCTGAATATATGACTTTTGATTCACAGCTTAAAAAATTTAAAGCTATTCGTGAACAAACACCTAATACTAATTGGGTTTATGTTCCAGGACAGGATGATTTTGATATTATTGATGATTTAAAAGTTCTTTATACAAAACAGCTTAGAGAGGAAAAAACAGGAAAAAGTGAACTTGCAGGATTTGGTATTGGTCATAGAGAAGAAGCATTTATGTCTGAACATGAAGATGCTGAAAGACTTATACGTAATTATATTTATCCTTATTTTTTAAGACTAGGTCATGACCCAACTGGGTTTGCTACTGAAGTAGGTAGAGATACAGATTTAAAGGTAAAATCAGAAGTTACTTTAGTAGAACTTGTTAATGCATTCAAAAGGTATGATCAAGGTTCAAGACTATCACAACGTGATTTAGAAATAGTCAATTGGGATTTAGTGAAAAATGATACTTCATTCTCTTACTTTCCAGATTATAGTGGAATGAAACATCGTCAAACAGGTGATACTGCAAATTTTAATTCTGAAAGGGAAAGAAATTTTCGTGCAATAGGTAATACAAAATATTCTGGAAAGCAGGAATACAAAAATCCAGAGGATATGATTGAACAAATTGCAGCATGGGCAAAAAGTGGAGTATTATCAGATGAAATCCCTGAGTCAATAATATTTGATACACAGCAAGTTTCATCTTTATTTAAAATAAGTTATAATAAATTTATAGGTATGCTATCAAGTCTTGCAGATGATAGAAGAAAATATGATCCTGATTTTGCAGCTGGTGCAAAAAATGAAGTCTCAAGTAGAACACAACGAAGGACTACTCAGCATAAAAGAATAAATGTTCCTTCTGCAAGTATAATTTCAGGTGATCCTTCTAAGCGTATGATAATTGAGATGTATAACCCTAATGTTGCAGATAAAGTTAGAAAGCGTCAAAAGCATGGTTCTTTGCCAGATGTGTGGGCTATAATATGTCATGATACTCAGATAGGTTCATTAACTGAGCGTCTTGCTTTACAAACTAAAGCTTTAGACTATGGTACTTTTGTTTGTGGTGCTGAACATTTTATAGGTGTAGGTGATAGAGGTCAATTTAGGAATTACAAAGAAATGCCAAATGAGAATGCATGGCTTGGTGGTATAACTATTCAAAATATGCAGCAGGCAATAGTAGAATTATCAAGGCCTTATTTTAGACTTCCACAGTTTAAGTCGTGGGTTGAAACAATAGGAAATCATGAATGGAATACTGATGTAATAAAGCAAGGTCATCATCTATTAGAACCTCTTCGGCAAGCAATACAAGAACATGTTGAAACATCAGGTCATAATATGGTTTATAATTTTCCAGCAGCAGGGCTGATTATGTTAAAAAATGGAGACTTGGTCAAATCAGAGTATGGGACGATATCAATAAATGGGTTTAATATAGTTTACGGACATATGTTTGGTATGGATGGTATGGGTAAAGATGGAAGAAATACACCTACAAAAAGTGCTATGGAATATATTACTAGGTTAGGCGATTTATTTCCTGAGGCAGATATGACTTTTAATGGGCATTGGCATCATTGGGAAATGTTAAATGAATTAAATAGATGTCATTTCATGTTTTCAACAACCGCTGGTGAATCAGGTTTTGAATTAGCTAGAAAATATTATTCTGAGCCACGTGTTGGATATCTGCGTTTAGGTGGCGATGGTACTATGACTATTGAGACATTATCAGAAAATGAAATAATGAATCATCAAATACAGCATCCTGAGATTATAAAACGATTTGGTAAAGGTGATTCTGGTCTTGATAAGTTTATTGAGAATGCTGTAACAATTCCTGTCCAAAAATGTTATTTTGGAGAAGGAAGTGAAATGAAGCCAATGTATAGGAGAAACATAAGTTTTGTTGATAGCCCTAGATTTGATTAAAAAAAGTTGAATTTAGGTATATTAATTTTAAAAATTTAGTGAATAAATTAATAAATAAGTTATTAAATAAATAGTAAATAAGTTATTAAATAAATAGTAAATAAGTTATTTAATGAGTTAGTAATTTGATTAATCCTATCAATTAATATTGATACCTGATAAATATGCGTAGAGTAAATATTAATGAACCTATTATAGATTGTGCATTACCTGGTGTTAAGGCAGGTAATCCATTTGTTGATATTTTTTATAAAGATGAAGATATTATTCCAAATCGTAGAGTGAAATTATGCTTAGATGATATCAAGAAAAAATTCATTGATATAGGTATAGTATATCCTAAAACAAAATTAGAAGATTTGTTTTATTATTTCTCAGCTATTAAAGAACAGGAGAATACTTATTATGCTAGAATTGAAGCAGGTATAAATTCTAAATCCGTTGAATCTCATTTGCGTAAAAGGATACTTGCTATAAATCAGAGTTATGAAGGTTGTCTTTATCCACAAGACTTGTATTTATTCCCGGATTTAGATAAAATGAGTAAATTTCTTGTTTCTTTAGATTATTTTGATAATTCTAGAATTAATAGAGATATTAATCATGAACAGAATCATGCTGATTCAATTGTTAACTTGAAATATGTTGTTTCTGGATTTAAATGTTGGTTATGCGTTGATGATAATTTGTTGCCAGAATATGTATTATCAGTTAGTATGAAAGTAAAACGAATGATTTCATATAAAGATTATTCTATAATCTCAAAAGCAAATGGTGATAATTCTAGTTGCATAGATAGGCTTTGCATTTAGCTTACTTAAATAAAACATCTATCTTCATTGCTTGCTTGTTAATAAAGTGAGGTAATTTTTTTTTGTTTGATTTTAAGTATATTAAAAAAGGCCAAGAGAATGGTCTTAGCATAAGTATATGATCTATTATTCTATACTGTGATTTTGTTCTTATAAATATTCTAAATAATATTGGGTTTAAAATTGAATTCTTATTTGATAGATTAATATTAAAATTTATTCCATCTGGATAATTTTTTTTATATTCTGATATACTATTTATTAATTCTTTTTTAGCGTTTTTATCATGTAAAGCTTGTTTAGATAATGTTAATATTTTTAATGATTCAATATGCATTTTTATATTCTCTATTTTGCATTTTTTTCCTAATTCAAATAATTCTTCAAAATTAATATTGGTGTCATTATTTTTTATTTCGTTTTTATTATCATTATTTATTTTTGATAATTTATTTATAGATTCAGTTATTTGATTAATTGTTATATAATCCCAATGTACCCATGATAAATTAGGGATTCTTGCACGTCTGAAATATAATGATTTTTGATCAGGATATAATATGCTGTGAAGTGCATCATCATATTTTTTTAAGAAAATCAACATTTTTTGGTCATATATCTGTGTTATGCATCTGTCTGGATTATGGCCTTCATATATCTTTAAACATGCATATGTATTAAGTTCATTCCATTGTGATGAATTTTTTAGAAATGTAATTGTGTTATATTTTGACCATCCTCCTGTCTGGCACCATACAGTAATTCCTACTATTTTTGATTTTAATTTGTTTATGTATTGTTCATATTCCCATCCATTATAATATGGTATTAAACCATTAAATTCACGTTCTCTTTTTGCCTGTAATTCTAATATTTTCATATGACTTCCATGGAAAAATAATGGATTTACATCAATATTTCGAAAGAAATCTGTATCACCTGGCTTCATTGAAATTATTAGGTTTTTACTTTTTATATCTTTGAAAGTTTTATCATATGTATTTTTATTCCAGATAAGGTCACCTATATTATATGCTCCTACAGTCCATGTTCTAAATAATAATATTTTATTATTAGCCTCAATTACTGGAAGAATATCTTTTAAAAATTTATTTGCTTGTCTTGGTGATTTAATTGTAAGTTTACTTTTAAATTTTGAAGTTACATCAATTCCATCACATTCACCAATCCTAGTTATTATTCCATCAATATCATAATCTTTAAAAGCATATTCTAAAGCTTCTTTAAATACAATAATTATATTTTTGAATTTATTTCTCGTTATTTTCTCAATTTCTTGATTAAAGAACATAATATCTGTGTTTATTAATATCTTAATATTCTCTTTTTTTGCAATCAGAAATAATTTTTTGAAAAAAACAGAATAATCATTTAGTAATATTTTTGTTTTTTTATTATAGAATTTAAAATTTGTAAGATGAGCTAAATCATCAATTGATATTGTATTATAACCTATTTCTTTTATTTTGATTACAAATTTTTCAAATTCCTTAATAATTGTATTTGCTTTTTTCTTATCAAGTCTCCAATTTTTTTCTATATCTTCAAAATGGATCCTTGACCAATTTATTGTTTTATTTTTATTAAATAAGAAAAATGGCCCAATAGAATCTATTATTTTTAGGTTCATAATTTGGTTAGGGGGTATTTCTTAATATACTTTTCTTTATTTTCTTTTTAAATATCTGCCAAACCTTTATAAATGATTTTTCATCTTTATTGTATATGGTACTTGATAAGCTAGGAAGTTCATTGAAAGAGACTTTATCGAAGATTGCAAATAGCTTTGTAGTAGATGAAAAATTAATTAATGAACTTATTAAAGATATACAAAGAGCTCTTTTACAGAGTGATGTAAATGTTAAGCTTGTTTTTGAATTAACAAAAACAATTAAAGAAAGAGCGTTAAAAGAGGATATTCCTCCTGGGCTTTCTAAAAAAGAACAATTAATTAAAATAGTTCATGAAGAGCTTGTTAAATTTTTAGGTGGAGATGGTCATAAAATAGTTCTTGATAAAAAGCCATTCAAAATAATGCTTGTTGGTTTATTTGGATCAGGAAAAACAACGACAGCTGGAAAACTTGCTAAATTTTTTATGAATCGCGGTAAAAAGGTTGCAATAGTTGGGCTTGATATTCATAGACCAGCAGCAATGGACCAAGTTGAACAAATTGGTAAACAATTAAATGTTAAAACATTCATAAATCGTGATATTAAAGACACGATTAAAATTTATGATTCTATCTCTGATAAATTAAATGATTATGATCTTGTTTTAGTTGATACTGCTGGACGTGATGCATTATCAATGGATTTAGTTGAAGAAATTGAAAATCTTAACAAGCATATTAATCCTGATGAAAGATTACTTGTAATATCTGCTGATATTGGTCAAGCTGCTGAAAAACAAGCAACACAATTCCATGAAAGTTGTCATATTACAGGTGTTGTAGCAACAAAAATGGATGGTACTGCAAAAGCAGGTGGTGCTTTAAGTGCTTGTGCGATTACTCAAGCTCCTATTAAGTTTATAGGAGTTGGGGAGAAAATGGATGATTTAGAACAGTTTAATCCACCAGGTTTTGTTGGTCGTTTGCTTGGAATGGGTGATATAGAAGAATTACTTGAGAAAGCAAAAGTTGCAATTGATGAAGAAGAAGCAAAAGATTTAGGTGCTAAATTCTTAAAAGGTGATTTTAGTCTTTTAGATTTATATCAACAAATGGAAGCAATGAAAAAAATGGGTCCATTATCAAAAGTTATGGAATTAATTCCAGGTATGGGTCAATTACAATTACCAAAAGAAATGATTAATGTTCAGCAAGAAAAGTTAGAAAAATGGCGTTATGCTATGAATTCTATGACACAAGAGGAATTAGAAGATCCTGAGATAATTGCAATGGATAGAGTTGAGCGAATATCTAAAGGTTCAGGTATTGAGGAGAATGAAGTAAGACAATTACTTAAGCAACATAAACAAAGTAAAAAAATGATGAAAATGTTTAAAGGAAAAGATCCTGAGAAAATGATGAGTAAGATGGGTAATGCTAAGGGAATGGCCGAGATGATGAAAGGAATGAAAGGGATCAAAAAGATGAAGTTGAGATAGGGTTTCTTTGATTTGTTTTGATTTAGTACAGTGCAAAAATTTTTATAGAATGACTTTTTTGTATATACTATGGAAAGATCAAAACTCAGAGGGCATCAAGTTATATGTAGTGCATTTATTGAAAAAGACAATAAATTTCTTATTGTAATGTGTCCACGGTTTAAAGTTTGGAGAGTTCCAGGTGGAAGAACTGAACATGGAGAAAGATTAGAAGAAACTCTTATTCGTGAAATGCAAGAAGAGACTGGAGTTGTTTTTGAAAATCCTAAATTTATTGGTTTTGGTCAAGATCAACAATTTCATATTTTAGGTCAGAAAGAAACTTCGAGATTAATTATGTTTTTTCATGTAAAAACAAATAAAGAGCTAATAATTGATCCTGATGAGGCCGAAGAATTTAAATGGGTAACACTTGATGAACTTAAAGCAATGGATAATAAAGAAGGTGCTTTAACTGATTTATTTAAAAGGAATCCTGATTTTTCTTTGTAATTTTAATTTATGGTTAATTAAATATTATAATACTTATTATAAATCTTTGAATGCACCAGCTACTATGATTGGAAATACAATGCTTGCATCTGCATTTATTTTTACTTGAGGTGCGTTTGCTTTTATTTTTGCCCATGTTATACTTTCTGAGGTCTCTGCTCCACTATCAGATGCATCATATCCATTATGGCTATTTATTAAAACTGCAAAATCTGCACCTTCTTTGAATATTTGTGCATTCATGATATAATGTTTACTGCTTCCACCACCTAAACAGATTATTCCTGTTTTTTCAGAGTTTAAGGATATCTTTATTATTTTATCCATATCTTGTGCAATATCTACATAAAAATCTTTGTTACGATTTCTGTTAAAATAAATCATGTCACCTATACTTCCGTCAGTAAATGCAGGTGAAAATATTGGTATACTGTTTTTGTATGCCCAGTAGAGAATTGAATCTTCTTTATCTAATTTAGATTTAGCTAAATGTTCTCCCATTTTATTAATTATTTCTGAGGTGCATAATGGTCTCTTGATTTCTTTTTGATTCTTATAGCATTCATCAAGAATTATATGCATTTCTTTTTCAAAATAAGTGTAAAAATCATTTGTTACAAAAATATTTCCAATTCTATTTACTCCATTCTCAAAAAGATGTTTTCCGTCTGCTTCAAAATTACCAAGCCTAAATGAATCAAAGCATTTTAAGAAATCTTCTTCAATTCCACCAGCATTTGTAACAAGTACATCAACTAATTTATTTTTGACAAGGTATGCAATTATTTCTCTTATCCCAGAGCTAGCCATATTTGATGTATATGATAGAAAAATAGTTGCTTTTTCTCTTTGCATTGCTTTTATTATTGCAATAGCTGATCCTATATTTGATGCTTGTATTCCTGTTGTTGAGTATGATTCAATGAATTTATTAAAATTAAATTTTTCATTAAAATTATATCCTTTTATCTTTGGTAATTTGCTTAAATCTGCAGTTTTTGTAGGAACATATCCTTTAGAGTTTTGTTTGGTCATATAGTATCACCTAGTAAAATGTGTAAGAATTAATTTTTATGGACTGAAAACAATAATATATTTCATATTATATAGAATTCTTTATCTATTTTTAAGGTTTTGGATTTTTTATTGTTTTCCATACTTTTTTTCTAAAGCTTTTTTATCTCCGTATTTTACAAAATTTTTATGATGTTTTGGTTGTTTGAATCCTTTTGTTTCTTGATGTTTTATGCCACACCAATATTTTTCTGTTCTTGCTGCAATTTCTACTAAATATGCTGCAAATCCATTTGCATAACCACAATAAGCACAATTAATTTTGTCTCCTAAACCTAAATATTTTAATTTATGTCTATCTATCCTAATATAATCTGATCTTTTTACAATTGGTATATCATAGAGCCTAAATGCTATTTGATGATAAATTTCAACACAAACATCTAATATTAGAATAGGTATAGACATCCCAAAAATAAATGGACCTGCTAAATAGTGTCTTATTTTTTTGAATCTTTTTGGTTTCCTATATTCCATATTTTTGTTTCTGTATTTATTTAATTTTTTTGCTTTATAGCATATTTATTATTCCAATTATACCATTTATAATGAATTGAATTCCTACAACTAGTACGATTAAACCCATTATTTTGTCAATTACAGCTTGTTCGTTTTTTCCAATATATTTTTGTACTACTACTGATTGTCTTAGAATTATATATGACACAATACATACCGTGAGTATTGCAGCTATTAAAGCTATTACATACCATATGCTTGTTGCTTTCCATCCACCAGTTTCATTCATTAAAACTATTGCTGTTGTCATTGCACCAGGCCCAGATAACATAGGAATTGCTAGGGGTACAAGTGATACATCTTCCTTTTGTATTGCTTCTTTCTCCATATCTTTTTCTTCTGTAATTTGCTCACGACCATCATTTTTGGAACTTAACATACCAAATCCTACTTTTGTAATAAGTAATCCACCTGCAATTCTAAAAGCATCTACAGTTATACCAAAGAAAATTAATATTAAATTTCCAGCTAATGCAAATGATAATAATACAATGAAAGCAGCTATTGCAGCTTTTTTTGCGATTTTTCTTTTTTCTTTTAATGTATTATTTTTTGTTATTGTTAAATATATACTTGCTGTTGAAATTGGATTCATAATTGTGAATAATGCTGAGAATGAAGCTATAAATATGCTTAGAATTGTTGCTGTGAATATTGCCTCTGTCATTTTTTAAATTTTATTTGTGTTATTTAAATCTTTTTTGTTTTAATTAATTGCTACTTTATGCTTCTTATTACGATTGATAATCTTAAATTTATAATAATAGAACAGATGCTATGTAGAAATAAATTACAATACTAAGCATATCTTGAATTATTGTTGTAAATGGTCCACTACCTATTGCAGGATCTTTTTTTAGTTTCATTAAAATATATGGAATTAAAATAGAGAAAATGGTTGCAACAAGAATTGCACAAAATACTGCAAATCCTACAATAAAACCAATAAATTGTGATTCCCATAGAAAATACGATATCATTGCAATAGTAAGCCAACATGCAGCTCCAATTAATAATGATATTATCATTTGTTTTATACTATACATTATTATTGGTATTTTCTTTGTTATTGCAATATCTCTAATATATATTGTTTGAGTTTGAACACCTACTGCATTTGCTATGTATGCAACTAATGGAATAAAAGCTGCAAGTATCATTTCTCTCTCGAGAACATTCTCAAATCCACTAATTATTTTAGCAGCAACAATTCCTCCAAATAATCCTATTAGTATCCATGGTGTACGGTATAAGAAACTTTTAAAAATAGGCATTCTTTCCTCTTCCATTATATCTTTATTAGGAATTATACCAGAAATACGCATTAAGTCTTCTTTTGCTTCACTGTCTAATATGTGTAGTATTTTATGTGATGGAATTATTCCAAAGAAATTATTCTTTCTATCCACTATAGGGATTGATTTTATATTTTTTTGTCTTGCTCTATGAGCTACTTTTTCTGGATCTGTATCTGTATGTGCTTTTGTTACTTTTTTTGTCATTATGTCTCGTACTCTTTTATCTTCTGAGCATGAGAATAATTCACGAATAGATATAACTCCTATTAGTTTATTGCCTTTGCTTATAACATAAATATAATTTACACTCTCTATTTCAGGCATATCAGCTAGAACTTTTTCTCTTACATCTTTTACTTTATGTGAAGATAAACATGTTGGGACTTTAGTAGTAATTATGTCTAAGATAGAGTTTATTGTGTTCATATTTTGATTTTAATTTTCTTAGAATATATAATTTTTGGATTTTTTTAATTTATATTTTAAACAATGTGAGAAAAAAGTGAGCCTGCGGGAAACAGACCATGGTTCTTATCTCCACAGTCTTTTGATGTCTTAGATTAAATTACTAGTATAGTTTAAAGAAAAAATAAAAGTGAGCCTGCGGAGATTTGAACTCCGGACCACCGGCTCTCTTAGAGCCAATGGGAAACTGTTTCATATGAAACGGGGCCATATAAGACCGGCGCTCCACCAGGCTAAGCTACAGGCTCAAATAAACTTTAATATTTGTTAAATTAAATTTAAGGTTTATATTGAAGTTATTGTAAAGAACTCAACTACCTTTTATAAATATTATTGGATAGAATCAATTTTCGCGAAGATATTTCCAATTATGAAGTTTATCGCTATTTTGAATCTGCTTTTGTTAATCTATTTTTATAGCATATTGCTACTTAAATATTTCTATTGCTAAAACAAATATTTTTGTATTTCGTTGTTTTTGTATTTTTACTTACACAAACTATAAAAATAGGGCAACTTTTCTTGAATTATTGTAGTTAAATTTTGACTATTACATTATTATTTTATATTTATTATAAAAATAAACGGAGGTTTTTATTATGGTAAAAGTAGCAATTAATGGTTTTGGAAGAATTGGTAGAATGGTATTTAAAGCAGGGTTTGAAGATCCTGAAATTGAATTCGTTGCAATAAATGATTTAACAGATGCAAAAACTTTAGCGCATTTATTAAAATATGATAGTGTTCATGGTAGATTTCCTGCTGAAGTAAAAGCTGGTGAAGGTGCCATAATTGTTGCTGGAAAAGAGGTTAAAGTTTATGCTGAAAGAGATCCAAGTAAGCTTCCTTGGGGTGATCTAGATGTTGATGTAGTTATTGAAAGTACAGGTATATTTACATCAAGAGAAAAATGTCAGCCTCATTTAGATGCTGGAGCTAAGAAGGTTATATTATCTGCTCCTGGTAGTGATAAGGAAAACCCTATTAAAACAATCGTTCATGGAGTTAATGATGATGATATAACTTCTGATGATACAATTGTAAGTAATGCATCATGTACTACTAATTGTTTAGCACCAATGGCAAAAGTATTGCATGAAAACTTTGGTATTAAACGAGGATACATGACAACAGTTCATTCTTATACAAATGATCAGAAAATTCTTGATGCACCTCATAAAGATTTGAGAAGAGCAAGAAATGCAGCAACAAATATAATTCCTACAACTACAGGAGCTGCAAAAGCTGTTGGTCTTGTTTTACCAGAATTAAAAGGAAAACTTGATGGTGTTGCTTTAAGAGTTCCAACTGCTGATGGTAGTGCAACAGATTTAGTTGTAGAATTAGAAAAAAATACAACTGCTGCTGAAATAAATGCTGCTATGAAAGCTGCTGCTGAAGGACCATTAAAAGGAATACTTGAATATACTGAAGATCCTATAGTAAGCAGTGACATCATTGGTAATAATCATTCAAGCATTTTTGATGCAGGGTCAACATCTGTTATGGATGGTAATTTTGTTAAAGTATTATCATGGTATGATAATGAACGAGGTTATTCTTGCAGAATGATTGATATGGTTAAAAAAATGATTAAATAATTTATTTTTTTATTTTTACATTATTTTTATTATAATTTTTAAGTTAAATCATTGGTGAATTAAATAAGAGGTATTATGAGCTGGTTAATTTTAGGATTAGTTTCTGCTGTAACACTTGGTTGTAGAGAGATAATTGCAAAAGGTTTATTTAAGAAATTTAGTCTTAATTTTGTTGCTTGGTGGTTTAGTTTATTTATTGTTATAGGAAGTATGTTAATGCCTGGATTTACTTTTAAAATACCTTCAGAATTAATTGTATGGGTAATACTTAAAGGGTTAATTTTATTATTAATATTATATTCTCTTTATTCTGCATTAAGATTAGGTGATGTTTCTGTAATCATTCCTTTAACAAGCTTTCTTCCTGTTTTTGTATTAATTGTTAGTGCAATTTTTTTGAAGGAAACTCTTACTATATTACAATTAGTTGGAATTATGCTAATAGTTTTATTTTCATTTTTGTTGCCAATTAATTCTTGGAAAGAAATATATAGGCCTTCTTTTTTTAAAACAAAAGCATTTGGATTTATAGTGCTTTTTTTTATTTTTGTAGTGCTTGGTTATCAATTTGATAAAATAATTATTGGACAAGTTTCTCCAGTATCATATGTGTTTTATAATTTTCTTTTTGTTGTTATTTTTTTTAGTTATTCGGCTAAGGAGATTAAGAAAATTAATAATTCTAAAGAAATTTTATTTTTATTTTTTATTGGATTAGTTGCGTTAATTTCAGAATTAACTTATGCTATTGCTGTTCCATTAATACAAATAAGTATTCTTGCTTCTATACGGCAATTTAATGCAATATTTGCTACAGTTGTTGGAGGGTGGATATATAAAGAACCTAGAATTTTTTATCGAGCAATTATAAGTATTTTTATGGTTATTTCTATTTTGTTTTTGATATAGTTGAGATTTTTTATAATTTAATTTGGTTTTTTTATCTTTTATTCTTAATTGTTTTTATTTGTATTCCAGAAGAATTCAACAATCTCAACTTTGTAGTCTTTGGTTATCTTGATATTCATATCTTTTGGGAAGCATCTTAAGTAATTGCTCCAGGCATATCTTTCATCTAAGAATACTATTACTCCTCTATCATTTTTGCTTCTAATACATCTTCCTGCATTTTGAAGTGTTTTATTGAATGCTGGGAATAGGTATCCATAGTCCCATCCTTTTTTAAATTTTAAATCGTAATAATTTATTAATTCTTGTGTTTCAAGGTCAGGTTTTTGTAAAGGTAATCCAATTATGACTACTGCTTTAAGCAGATCTCCAGGTAAATCTATTCCTTCACCATAACTTCCTGTAGCTACTGCAAGTAGTCCTGCTCCTTTGTCTTTATATCCTTTAAATCTTTCAATCATATCATGTTTTTCTTCAGTAGTAGATCTTGATTGTTCAGTAAATAGTGTTTTTTCATAAAGTGTTCTCATATGTTTTTCTACTTGTGATAAAATATAGTAACTTGGAAAAAAGAATGCAATGTTACCTTTAATTGAATTTCCAATTCCTGAAGCTATTTCAGCTATTCGGCGATATTGTTGTTCATTTCTTGCAGTAAATTTTGTGCTTGTTTCAGGAATAATCATACATAACCTGTTTTCTTCAGGAAACGGACTTTGATAATCTCTTTCAATTGCATTATTAAATCCAAGTAAATCTTTATACATATATGTAGGGTTTAGTGTTCCAGACATCATTATGACAGAATGTGCTGCGTTTACTACATCTGCTGTATAAATGCTTGGGTCTAAGCATCTATAACAAAGTAGTATATTATCTTCTTCTTTTTTTAAATATCTAACAAAACCAACATCTTCTCCTTTCCAAGTTTCTAATGCTTCTGCTAATGCTGCAATATATGATCTTTGTTTTTGTTCTCTGATTTCTTTTCCTACATAAGAAAGATCATCAACCATTTTTTCATAATTATTGTATTGTTCAACTTTTTTCATGAATGCTTGTTTAGAAATTAGTTTGTCACTATTTGTTTGATTAAGATCTTCTGTTAACTGTATTATAGCTTTTCTGATATTTGCAATTATTGATGCTGTTTCTTCATAATTTTGTTTTTTTGCTTCTCTTTCTGCACCATCAAGCGCTTTTTTTGTTATTCTAACAGTCATAAGTTCTCGTATCCTTTCAGGAAGGTTATGGGCTTCATCTACAATTATAATTATATCATTTAATTCTTTATTTATTTTGTTTAAGAATGAATTTCTTATACTAGGATTGAATAAATAATAATAATCTGCGATTATTACATTTGCTGATTTTGCTAATTGCTGAGCAATTTCATAAGGGCATAATGGTTCAGGAGAACTTTTACATGTTTCAATTATTTCTTTTGTTGTAGAAGTTCCATCAACAAGTAGTTCATTAAGTATTTTTTTGCCTCTTACACTTAATTTATTTGTAGATGAATATGTATTGTTATAAAACTCACATTTTCCTTCTTCTCGAAGGGATTTACAATATTCAAAAAATTGATTTGTATATAATGTTTCAACTCCTGTTTGAAGACACATATGTTTTTTTCCAATTATATCTGATATGACTATGTCAACATTATGTTTTTGTTTTATTTTTTTTAATGTATCAATTGCAATTTGATGTTGTGTATGTCTTGAAGTTAAGAAAAAAATAGTTTTTTTGTTTTTTAATCCATAAGTTAATGCAGGAGCAAGTGATGCAGCAGTTTTTCCAAGTCCAGTTGGTGCATGAGCAATCAGTGATTTTTTATTATCTATGCAATGATGAATATCTTCTACTAAATTATCTTGGATATCTCTTATTTTGTCATGTGGGAAAAGTATGTCATTCATATTCTTTCTTTTTATGTTGAAATGGTTTTATTTATATTAATTTGGGAGATATGTCCAATGAATATGGAATATATTGCTTGTTTTGTATTTTATATATGGTTTATTCTTTATTTTTCATAAAGGTTATAAACTATTATTTTATTATTTTGTTTATGACTAGAAATTTAATGATTTTTTTTAAAAAATATTTTATTGCTTTATTTATAGTGTTAGTTTTTGATTTTTTATGGTTGTTAGTTATTATGAATGAATTTTATAATAATCAATTAAGTGCTTTTGCTTCTCATGAAGTATTTCCTTTATGGTCAGGTTTACTTGCTTGGTCACTCATTCCTTTAGGAATTGTTTTATTTGTTGATAAAATCTCAGATTCTTATAAAAAACAATTTATTTATGGTGCAGTTTATGGTTTTATATTATATGGTTTGTATGAATTTACGAATTATGCAATTCTTGGTGATTGGCCTTTATTGGTTGTTTTTGTAGATGTTTTATGGGGCATATTTTTGTGCAGTACTACTGCTGTTTTATTTCAATATGTTTACAATGGTTTTTTTGTAAAATCTGCAAAGAATTTATAAGTTGCTAATTTAACATATAATTTTATGAGTGGTATTGTAATATTTGGATTTGAGATAAATTTACTTTTTTTCTTTCATTTTGTAGGTATAATTATTGGTTTAGGTGCTGTTACTGTTATAGACAGCATGGGTTTTATTGCACGTAAAAGTAAAAAGTGGACACAAACAACAATAGAAGCACATCATGTTACAAAACCGTTAATATGGATTGGTACTATTGTTGTTTTAATAACATGGATATTAATGTTATTTTTTATAGAAAATTTAATTTTTACTATAGTTAAGTCAATTTTGTTAGCGATTTTAATAATAAATGGTGCTTTTTTGTCATTTTATGTTTCTCCAAGATTAGATAGATTATCTGGGAAAAATGTATTGCTTCCTTTAGAATTGCAGATTAAAATCACCATAAGTATGTTAATTTCTTTTACTTGTTGGTGGGTTTTTGTTTTTTTGACTTTTGGTGTGGTGTAAGTAAATATATTCTGTAATTTTTTATCTCATTAACTATTTTTATTTTGTATTTATGATTCTTTGATTGTTTTTCAATGAAATCATAATTTGCAAATTTTCCCCATGATAAATATATTCTTCCATTCTTTCTTAGGTGTGTTTTTGCGATTTTTAAAAATTTTATAGTAGTATTATTATCTTTATCCCATACTGATTTTTCAACTACGTTTTTTGCAGTATGATTTGTATAAGGTGGATTAATTACAATAATATCATATTTTTCTTGTGGTATAAGATTGCATTTAATTGCTTTAGCTTTTGTTTTGAGATTGTGCAATTCTATATTTTTGTTTATATTTTTGACAGCATGTTTGCTAATATCTGCTATAGTAATTTCTTTTACTTTTTTAGCTAATTTTATTGAAATGTAACCAGTTCCAGCACATGTTTCTAATATTTTGTCAGTTTTTTTTGTTTTTACAGAGTTAGCAAGTAATATAGTATCACTGTGTGGGTAGAATACATTAGGATGACACCATATTTTTACATTACTAAATTTTTTTATTTGTGGTTTTAATCTTTTTAATCGCTTTACTAATGCAATTTGTTTAATAAGATGCTATTCCATATTCCATAATAATTAGTAATCTTTATAAATCATTCTGAGTTTATCTTAATTATCGAGAGATACAACTGTGAAAGCAGGTGTATGCTGGAGAAACGTTATGATTTCTCTAGGGAGTTAAAAAATGGCACGAATGCATTCAGGAGCTAAAGGAAAGTCTGGTTCAAAGAAACCAGCTGAGATGAAAAAACCATTTTGGTTAAATAAAAAACCAAAAGAAATAGAATTAATTATTGCAAAACTTGCAAAGGAAGGTAATACAGCATCAAAGATTGGAATAATTTTAAGAGATTCTTATGGTATTCCTGATGTTAAGGTATTATTGGATAAAACTATTAGTCAAGTATTAAAAGAAAAGCAATTAGAAAAAGAATTGCCTGAAGATCTTTTAGCTTTAATTAAAAGAACTGTTGCTCAGCGAGCGCATCTTGAAGAAAATAAGCAAGATAAAGTTGCAAAGCGTGGTTTACATCTTACAGAAAGTAAAATTAAAAGATTGACTGTTTATTATAAACAAACAGGTAAAATTGATGAAAAATGGAAATATAATCCTGAAAGGGCTAAGATGTATATAGAATAGATATCTTTTTTTTTCTTTTTTTTGTTTATTATTTTTTAAAAAATTCCCAAATTAATTCTGTTGCAATTATTTCTTGATTAGGCTCATCAATATTTCCATACCTGATTCCTGGATTTCCTCCAGGCCATGCATGTCCACCTTGTTTTATGGTATATAGTTCTATTTTTGAATTATTACATGTATATACATCATGTATAATATTTCCAAATTTATTTGTTTTGTAGTCAATACATTCGTTAATATTAGCCCAAAATTTGATGGTATCTACTACAGATTTATCCTCTCGAGGATTGCTTATTTGTTTTTCTCCAATACCACCATCATAAGATGCATAATAATCTGCATCACCATGAAAATGAATTATATTTATAGATTCCTTAGGGTTGCATTCTTCATATGCTAATGTTCCTGAAACTGTACCAACTGCTTTAAATATATCTGGTAGTTCACATGCTATTTTATATGACATCATAGCACCATTAGAGAATCCAGTTGCAAATATTTTGTTAGAGTCGATATTAAGATTATTTTTTGTATTGTTTATTATTTTTTTTATAAATCCAATATCATCAATATTAGATAATGTTGCAAATCCACAGCAATCTCCAGCATTCCATGTTAAGAAAGACATTGTTCTATTTGTTGTTCCAGAGGGATAAACTACAATAAAATTTTCTTTATCAGCTAATTGACTCATTCCAGTCATTCTTTTAGCATTTTCAGGTTTACCACCGCCTCCATGAAATACAAATACTAATGGGTATTGTTTGCTTTCTTCAAAGTTCTTTGGGATATAAATATCATACTTTCTATCTAGATCTTGATGTTTAGTTATAAAGGAATAATATCCTGATGTTTCAATATTAAATTTACATTCATCGTCGCATAGAATATATTTTTTTTGTGGCAGGGTGATTATAATAAAAAAAAGAATTAGAAGTAATAATAGAGTTGTAACAATATTTTTTGTTTTTAATTTCATAATATATCTCTTATTTTTTGGATATAATCTGCTACATCTCCACCTTTTTTAGTTAAAGTTAGAAGTTTAAGTCTTCCTTGTTTTTCAAATGTTATTAAACCTGCTTCTTCCATTTCTTGAAGAATTTTTACGACATGAGAGTATGTACAATCAATTTGTTTTGCTAATGATGATGCATAAACATCAATTTTACCTTGTTTAAGGCCAACTAACATCATTGCTGGTTTTTCTCTGAAGAATACATTGAATATTTTTTTATTTTTAAGCATATTGTTCATTATAACGACCCCCTCTCACCCCTTTAAAATATAATTGCTATAAAAATGAGAATGTCACAGTCATATTTAAATATATCGCTTTTTATTATAATTATTGTTATAGTTGTATTATAATATATACATTTAAAACAAAATATTTAAAAACGGTTTTAGAATCTTATTTTATTATCTGAGTATTTTTAATTTTTGTTATTGTTTTTTATTTTTTTATAAAGCATATTTTTAGTTAAAATAATTGTATTTTCGTCACTGTGTTTGACTAACAAACCCTAAATTTTATAAACTATATAATCAAGATTATACTATGGATCAAAAGAGGTCACAGATTTCAGTATTTTTTATACTTGGTACACTACTTTTAGCCTTTGTTTTGTTTTATTATGTTACTGTTGGGATTATTAATCCTGATACAAGTTTATTTCATAGAAAAAACCTTGAAACTCAATTTGATAAAGAATCACTGGATCAATTAATTGAATTTTGTATGGAGAATAGTACAAAGGTTGTACTTACTGAATTGGGTTTAAATGGTGGTACTTTAAATCAAACTGATCTTGATTTACATTCTAAGCTTTTTAATGGTGAAAAATTTCGTTTGCTTTGTGTTCATGTTCAAGGTTCAAAATATTGTGTGAATAGAGTATTAACTTTAGAAGAAATGGAGAATGAAGTTGAAGAAGAATTAATGTCTATAATTGACCAATGTATTGATTTCCAATATTTTATTGATCTTGGTTATGTTGTTGAATTAGGTGATAAAAAATTTGATGTAACAATTGGCTTAAATGAAGTAGGAATTAGTCTAAATTATCATATTTCTTTATCCAGGCATGGTATGATAGTGAATTCTGCAGATTTTTATAAAAAAATTTCTCATCCAATGGGTTTAGCATATAAATTAATGGTTGATATTTTAAATGAGGAAACAACCTTTGGTAGTTTTAATACTAAGAAATGGATGTATGAAAACAATATGCTTTTTTTTATATCACAATTTAAACCTTATCCATATATAGTTTATAATATTTCAACTTATAATGACGATAACTTTCAATTTAGATTTTCACTTCAGCATGAAGATAGTGCATCAATAACTGGTCAAAATTATTTTGAAGATATGGTATATGGTTGTTGTTATTTGTCTAATGAATGTATTAAAAACACACCTGAATATATATGTAGAATGAAAGGTGGTAGTTATGATCATTCAAATAGATGTTCTTGTGAAAATAGTATATACAATGTTCAGGTTCAAAATTTTAGAAATTGTGGTTTTAGAAAACATGGAGAATCATGGTGTGAAACAGGTGAAGGTGTAGGTGGTAGAGATAAAAGATATTATTGTTTAGATGGTAAAGTTTATCAAGAAAATTGTCGTGATTTTTATGAAGAAATTTGTGTTGAATATAGAGAGAATAATTTAGATCAAGGCGTTTGTAAAATAAATCGCTGGCATGATTGTGCAGCTTGTAGTACTAAAGAATGTTGTGAGAATACTTTGCTTAGAGATTGTCGTTGGCTTGCAAAAAATTATAATGTAATTGAAGAGAGTTCTACTAGACAATGCATTCCCCAAGTTGCTCCAGGATTTCGATTTTGGGATGGTGCAGGACAAGATATTTGTAATATTGGTACAAAATGGGCTAAGTGTAGTGGATGGACTTGTGGAAGAGAATGGGTTCAACAATCAAGTAATTTTTGTACTCATTTAGGTAGTTGTGGAATAAATAGAAATTTTCAAGGAACAGTTACAACTTCTGGTTTTTTAATTACTGATCCTAAATATAGCCCTTCACCTATTTTTCTTAATAGAGGTTTTATTTTACCAAATACTAAACAAAAAGAAATTTTATTTACTGAATCAATAAGTACATTTGAAATGATTCCAACTATGATTAGTGCAGTTCTTAATTATTTAGATGATGCTGCAGCTAGAAGAAGACAAGTTTTGGATTACAGTTTTTGTGGTTTATATGAAGCACCATTAGGAAATTCACGATGTAATCAATGTGGTCCTGATTGCTCTGAGTTTAGATGTTATAGTTTAGGTCAAGATTGTATTTATTCAGAAGTAAATGGTTTCCCATTATGTGAAGCAAAAACTATTTCTAATAATGAGATTATTATTGGAGTTATCGATGAAGGATATGTTTATAATAGTATTACTATTGATGGTAGGCAGATAAATGGTTTTGAATTATTAGAAACTGTGGGTCCATTTGAATTAATTGATTTTTCAATTGAAACTAATGTTCCAACAAAATGTAAGATCACATTTCTCCCAGAACTTACTTTTACTGAAAGTCCTTCAATTTGGCTAGGTGAACCTAGATTTTCTAAATCTCATAATATCTCATTTAGATTACCAGATTCATTATCTATACCATTAGATGTTTATAATTATTTGAATATAACTTCTTTAGAAGAAATGTTTGATTTAATTGTTGAAGCAAATGATAAATTAAAAGATTATTTCGATGAGGAATTTATTGATAAAATTTTATTACTTTCTGATTTTATGTCTGATAAAGATTATATGACTTCATTATTACGTCATACCATTTCGGGTCTTGATGATAATATTTATTATGTCTATTTTAGATGCTCAGATGAATCTGGTACGTATAACATTAATCCATTATATTTGAAATTTAAAATTGATGATATTACACCAGATTTGAAATCACCTGAAATATTGTTATCAATACCAAATAATGGCAGTTTTATATATGAATTGCCTTTTAATCTTTCTATTTTTTTAGATAGACCTTCGGAGTGTCGGTACAGTGAGATTGATGAAAATTATGCATCTATGCCTTATGAATTTGATTGTGAATTCTCTCCATTAAGAATGTCTTCATATGCTGGTGGAAGTTATTTGTGTAGTACTCTTTCTACAATTCTTAGTCCATACATTCGTTGTAGTGATAATCCACATCGTATTTATCAAATTCCATTTAATGTGATTGAAGGAACTCAATCTGATTATAATTTAACAGAATATGATTTGCGTACTGACTCAATTAATATTGAATCTAATTCAGTGACAAATGTTAATTTTATTTTTGAAGAATATGATTTATGTAAAATTGGTTTTAGTGGTTTTGATTTTAATTTAATGAATGACTTGAATTGTGACAGAGATCAAACCAATTTGTATATGAATTGTTCTTATAATTTAGCAGGTGGTGATTATCCTGGTTTTATAATGTGTATTGATGGTATAAATGAAGATAGAAATGTAAATCATGAGAGTCAGCAATTGATTTTTTTTGAGGATTTTGATTTATTTATTGTTTCTTATTTTCCTGTTTATGATCAAGTAATTGATGATTCTGTTGTACTTGGTTTAGTTGTTAATAAAGAAATAAATGAGCATGGTATTCAATGTGTTTTTAGTTATGGAAATAATGAATATTATCAATTATATCAATTAGGTTCATATCAATATCGTAGGAATATTTTTAATATAGATACTGGTGATTATGAAATAGAATTTAAATGCACTGATAATTCAGGGAATATTGCTTATGCTAGCACTAGATTTATTGCTCGATAGATTTAATTTCTCAATCTCTTTTTTTACTCTTTCACTTCCTTTTGGTGTTGCATTGGGTCCTAAGCAATAATATGTTTTTTGGACATTATCACCCCAAGAATAATCACCTTGTTCTCTTTTAACTTCTTTTATTTCTATTTCACCTAAGTCTACACCTTTTTTTAGGTGATAATAAATAACTTCTCTTGTGCACGAAGGAAATATTTGTTTATATATTTTTGATATTTGATATCCATATCCTTTTTGCATATAAAATAAGATTTCAATAATATTTTGCCTAATTTCTGAAAAAATTGGTCTACCCCTTTTCATCTTAGAAATCTAATATTTGTAATTTATATAATTTTTGTTAAGTTTCTTTTTATAAAAATTGATAAATAGGTAAGAGCTATCATTATTATGTATTTATTACGTTTGTCAAAAGAAAATATAGCTCTTTCAATAGCTGAAGTTATAGCTTTATTTGGTAAAGGTTATTTTTATGATTCTTTTTTTCTTATTGACTCAAAAGTACCTATAAATAATTTTAAGCGGTTGTCTTATACTAAATCCATATATAAAGTGTTTTTTAGTTTTTCATATAATCAAATTATTAAAATAGTTCAGAAATATAAGTGGGATAAAATTTTAAAGAAAAGTTATAAAATTTCATTTTTAGGATTTAAAGATAATTTTGATAATTCTAAAGTAAATAATACTATTTGGAAATCCTTGTATAATCCAAAAGTATCTATGACTAGTCCATTTCATCAAATTTATTTTATAAAGATAGGGTCTAAATGTTTTTGTTGTGAGAAAATACTAGACAATAATGAAAATTTTATTTCTAGATCTCCTCAGAATAGATTGAAACATATACCTATTTCTTTAAAACCTAATCTTGCACGTTGTCTTGTTAATTTATCTGGATGTAAGGATAAGCGTTCTAAAATTGTTGATCCATTTTCAGGTACTGGAGGTATTCTAATAGAAGCAAGTTTGTTAGGGTTAAATGTTAAAGGTTATGATATATCTAAAAGTATGATTTCTATTGCAAAATTAAATTGTAGAAAATATAAAAATATAGATCTATCTGTAAAAGATTTTTTTGATCTAAAAAAAACTATGTATATAGTATCAGAGTTACCGTTTGGAAAAAATACAAAAAAATTGTCTGATAATTTTTATGTTAATTTTGTTAATCATCTTTCAAAAATTTTGGTAAAGCGTGCAGTAATTGTATTTCCTGGGACTGTTAATGTTAAAAAATTGTTTAATAATACTGAATTAATCTTAGTTGATGTACATTATTATTATGTTCATAAGTCTATGACAAGGCAAATTTGTGTTGTTGAGAAATTATAGCATAATTGTTTAACTGTTTTAATTGTTTTTATGATCTATTATTGGAATTCTTTTTATATAACCTATATCATTTCATTGTTATGCAAATAGATCTTGGTAAGATAGAGAGTTCAGACTGGTATATAAATAAAGCTTTTGCTAGAGGTAAGAATAAAGTTTCATTGACTAAGATCAAAACACGTATGAAAAAGGATGAAAAGTATAAATTTCTTGAAAGTATAAGGCTTTCTGTTATTAATGATACTTTGAGGAGTGATTTAGGTAAGCTTGTTCAGATATTTCCAAAGTATGAGGAATTGGATATTTTTTATAAAGAAATTTTTAGTTGTTTTATTGATGTAGATAAATATAAACATTCTTTTGGTAAACTTAATTGGGCTGCTAAACAAATTCAAGCAATATACAAGCAAAATAATAAACTTTTACATAGAAAAACTGATTCAAAGTCAATATTAGAAATTAGAAATATTTACTTAGCAAGAGTTCATTCTGTTCTTAATCAAATATCTAATGCATTTGAATATTTAGAATATACTAGAAAAAGGATTAAAGATTTGCCTAATGTGAAAACTTCAATGTATACTGTTGCAATTGCTGGGTTTCCTAATGTGGGGAAAAGTACTTTGTTATCTAAAATTACAGATTCTAAACCAGAAATTAATAGTTATGCCTTTACAACTAAAGGATTAATGATAGGTTATTTGAAAAGTGATGGATTAAGTACTAAAAAGAAAAAGAAAAGTAAGATTTATGATGATGATCTTATTAATGCTGATGTTGTATCTAAAGTTAATAATGGTAAGATTCAAGTCATTGATACTCCTGGTTCATTAAATCGTTTTGAGAAAATGAATAATATTGAAAAAATGGCACATCTGTGCATTAAGCATGTAGCTCATATTATAGTTTATGTTTTTGATTTTACGGAGCCATATTCTATTACAGAACAAATCAAATTATATCAAGATTTAAAGAAAATTAATAAAGATATAATTGTATATTTTAGTAAAACAGATATAGTTGGAACAAAATTAATTGATGGTTTTGAAGTAAAAGGAATATATAATACTGAAGAACTTAAGCAACAACTGGTTTCTCATTCTTTAAACTTTCAATCTTAACTGTGAATGATGCAGGCATTCTATGAACACCTTTTAATAAGCCGATTTTTGCTTTTTCAAGAAAAGGTTTGTTTGTTCTGATTTCAAATACTGCTTTTCCTCTATTTATTCTTGCAGCAATGCCTATTACTTTACCAAATGACATCTTCATACCAGTACTCATACGGTCAGCTCCTGCACCGGATGCTAATGGGTTTTCCCTAAGCATGTGGTGTGGATATGCTTTTAATCGTAAATGATAGTTTTCTGTACCAATTTGTGTTTCGAAGTATTTATTTATTACTTGTCTAGCACTTTCTAAAGAATTATCTCTTATTTGAAGCCCATCCTTTGAAACTAATGTTAATGAATATTCCCAATCTGTTTTAGATTTATTACCCATGTCAAATCTTACTATTTTAGTTTGCGGGCTAGCTCTAACGAATGATTTAGACCTAAATTTAGATTTTCTAGTATATGGTCTTTCAAGTTTTCTATATGCTATAAATTTTCGTTTTTTAGCCATAGTTCCATAGAATTTGGTTTGCTTTTTAAATGTTATGGTGAGTTAAGCTATAAAAAAGACTGTTGTTGTTGGTTTTTATTGGTTTATAATATATTTAATGTACTTATTAGTACTCTTAGTTTCCAATTTGTAAAGATTTAAACATAATTTAAATTCAAAAACTTTATTAATCATTCTTTTTTAATTGTTTTTAACATGAATGTTGAAGAATGGTTTGATAAATATCAGTTTAAATGTGATAGTTATCGTGATCTAAAATCTTTAGTTAAAACAAAAAGAGAGAAAAAATTAAAGATTTCTGTTGTTATTCCAACACTTAATGAAGCTGATAATATTGGTCATGTTATTGAGACATTAAAGCCTTTGATGACTAAAGCTAAACTTGTTGATGAAATAATGATTGTTGATTCAGGGAGTACTGATGATACTGAGAAAATAGTTAAAGAAAAGGGCGCAAAATTCTTTTTATCTGAAAAATATCTTAAATCTGTTGGTAAAGCTAGAGGCAAAGGTGAGAATCTTTGGAAGTCAATTTATCTTGCTGAAGGTGATATTATAGTTTGGGTAGATGCTGATATTAAAAATATTCATCCAAGATTTGTTTATGGTTTAGTTGGTCCTCTGTTAACTCATGATGATTTAAAATTTACAAAAGCATTTTATGAGAGACCAATAAAAACTGGCAAAGAGTTGATGCCTTTAGGTGGTGGTAGGGTAACTGAATTAACAGGCAGACCTTTATTTAATATGTACTTTCCTCGTTTAAGTGGTTTTATTCAACCATTTTCGGGTGAGTTTGCTATAAGAAGAGAGGTTGCAGAAAGAATTCCTTTTTTTATAGGCTATGGTGTTGAAACAGGAATGCTAATCGATATAGTTCAAAAATTTGGATTAAGAGCATGTGCACAAGTTGATCTTAAAAAACGTGTTCATCGAAATCAAAGTCTTCAAAGTTTAAGTAAAATGTCTTTTGGAATTTTGCAAGTATTTGCAAATCGTGCTGATAAACTTGGGAAATTAGTTCTTGTACGTGAACCAAAGAAAAAATATCGTCAAATATCTCATGATGAGAAAGGTAATTATTATATTAGTGAATTAAAAATTGATGAAAGACAAAGACCACCAATGATAATTATTGATGATTATCGTAAGAAATTTAAAAAAGAACCTAGTTGGATGTATGTTTAAATCTTTTAAGATGAATATTAAATCAAGAATAGAAAAACGATTAAAATTTCTTTACAAGAATAATTCTAATGAGACTTGTTTTGAGTTACTTAAATTAATAGATAAATATTATTCTAATAAAATAATTAGTAGAAAAAGAATTTTGTATAAATCAATGAATAGTAAATTATTCTCAGAAAATGATGTTACATTAATAACATATGGTGATTCAATTTATAGAAAAGGTGAGAAACCTCTTAAGACATTAAATGAATTTTTATTAAAACACGTTGGTAATACTATAACGTGTCTTCATATTCTTCCATTTTTTCCTTATAGTAGTGACGATGGTTTTTCTGTAATAGATTATAAAAAAGTTGATCCAAAATTAGGTAGTTGGAAAGATATTCGTCGTTTGGATAAAAATTATCGATTAATGGCAGATTTAGTAATTAATCATATTTCTTCAAAGTCATTATGGTTCAAAAAATTTATTCAAGGAGATTCTAATTATAAAGATTATTTTATTTGGTATGATCATGAAATAGATACTTCTAAAGTATTTCGGCCAAGAACTCATCCTTTGTTGACTAAATTTGATACTAAGTGGGGTAAAAAGTATGTCTGGACAACATTTAGTGAAGACCAGATTGATCTTAATTTTTCTAATCCTAAAGTTTTTATTGAAATGATTGATGTGCTATTATTTTATTTTTCACAAGGAATTGAAATTATTCGTTTAGATGCAATTGGTTTTTTATGGAAAAAGCATAATACAAATTGTTTTCATTTAAAAGAAACTCATGAAATGGTTAAATTAATTAGAGATATTACTGAATATATTGCTCCATATGCTTGCATTATTACAGAGACTAATGTCCCTTATGATGAAAATATAAGTTATTTTGGTGATGGTGATGAAGCACATATGGTTTATCAATTTAGTTTTCCGCCTTTAGTTTTAGATGCTTTTTATCGCACCGATACATCTTATCTTAAAAAATTGTATAATAAGTTGAATAAAATAAATAGTAATAATTTATTTTTTAATTTTTTAGCATCTCATGATGGAGTAGGAGTATTAGGTGCAAAAGGTTATTTAACAGAACAGGAATTTAATAAATTATTTTCTATGATTAAAAAAAATAAAGGATTAATATCATATAAATCTTTGTCAGATGGTTCAAAAGTACCTTATGAAATGAATATTAATTATTTTGATGCTTTATGTGGTCCAGAAAAAAATAAATCGTCTAACATTAAAAAATTTTTAGCATCTCAGTCTGTTATCTTATTTAGTAAAGGTATTCCTGGAATATATATCCATAGTCTTTTAGGATCTCGAAATTGGATTGAAGGTGTTAAAAAGAGTGGTATAAATAGAAGAATTAATCGTGAGAAATTAAATTATAATAAATTATTACAAGAATTGAAATTAAAGTCTCATAGAAAAGAAGTTCTTTTAAATTATAAAAAATTAATAGAGTTTAGAAAAAGTGATGAAAGTTTTAATCCTTATAATTCTGAAAAGGTTTTGAAAAGTGATAATTGTCTTTTAGTGTTACAACGTAAAAATAGAATTGTAGTTATTAATTTTAGCGATGATATAGTCAAATATAAGTTAAAAGAAATAAAACCTTATGACGTTTTGATAATATAGTTATTGTTTGATAATGTTTATTATTATTATTATTATTATTATTATTATTATTATTAGTTATTTCTTGTTATTCTTTGTTATTTTTTTTATTATTATTGAAAATATTTTTAAAATAGTTATATCAATTTTGATGTATGAGAAAGAAAATTTATGGAGAGAGTCGTAAAGATAATTGTTATTTTTGTACTAAGCATGCATTAGGTGAAAATTCTCAAGGTTTGCCAGCTTGTAAAGATCACATTACTGAAATTCTTCCAGATAAGCGGTGCTCATGCGGGGAATATCTTGATATTAAGAAAAGTAAATGGGGAGCTTTTTTTGTTTGTAAAAATTGTGGCCCTATAAGTTTAAACAAATCTTTAAATCTAGATAGTTCTGGTTTTAAATTAAATAAAAAATATCGTAATGAAAACAAACCTAAAATACAATATGATAAAAATAGAGTTTATTTGATTGAAGAACTAGAATCATTATGGGATAACGAATAATTGATTGATTCTATTAGAATTTTTATTATATATTTATTTTTTGTTTATTTTTTGTATTATGAAAAACGTCGAGCACGGGACTTATAAACAAATTTTGGGTCCCGACTCGTCGTTATTACGTCGAGGACGGGATTTGAACCCGCACGCCCTTGCGGACACAAGATATTTGTGTACTGATATTGTAAGTTTCTGAGGAACACCAGTTCCTAGCAATCTTGCGCAATACCAGGTTATGCGACCTCGACATATTGTACATTAATTTGTATATTTGGTTTCATTTATAAAATTAATCTCAGTAACCTTTATAAAGTGGCTTTCTTTCTTTTAATTTAGCGGAGTGGAGCAGTCAGGAGTGCTCGCAGGGCTCATAGAGCCTTTTTTGCACTTATTTTATATTGCTAAGGGTTTAAGAAACCCTGAGGCCAGAGGTTCAAATCCTCTCTCCGCTATTACTTTTATTCTTAATCATTGTTTTGATGTTTTATTTTTTTATATTTATACGAAAAGTATTTAAATGTTTATTACAAATTTTATATTAATATAAGTTTTAATATATTTAAGTAATTGGTGATGGAATGTTAAAATTAATTAGACGAGATGAGTATTCTACAAATAAACTTATTTCTAAACTTGAGAATATTGAATTACGTTTGTCTGAATTAGAACAAGATGTTTCTGATTTAAGATATGCATTTAAAGAAATTCATAATCCTTCTACAGCTTCAATGGAAGTTGTTTCAATTCCAAAGAATCATATTTCATCTTCAAAGCCTACATTAGATTCAAAAATCCATCCCTCTCATAGATTAGATTTAATTGAAAATAATCTTAAAAGTGCTAAAGATTTTATTATTAATATGATTGAAAATGATAAAAGAGCTATACATTCTCAAATGCAACAACGTGATAATTTAATAATGGAAATTTTGCCTAATTTACCAAAATCAACTTCAAGTTTTGAATCATCACATAAGTTTTTTGATAATTTTGAGAGTGAACATCTTATTGATATTTTTAAATCTTCAATTAAAAGAGATTCTAATTTAGATCGTTTTTCTTTTGAAATAGGTCCTAATCTTAAAGTAAGGAGATCTTCTAGAAATGTTTCTAAGCCATCTATTCTTGTTTCTGAAAAGAAGTTAAAAAGTAAATTAAAATCTAAAACCAATAATAAAACTAAATCTAGTGTTAAATTAAGATCTAAATCAGTAACAAAAGATAAAAATAATATACGTACTAAAAAGATTATAAGTAGAAATCAATCTAAAGTTACAAGTAAAATTAAAAAAAAAAATCAAAAAAGGGATCTAGGTAAAACTAAAATAATTATTGCAAATAAAAAAGATATAAATCACTCAATAAAAAAATCTAAAAAAACTCAAAATAAAAAAGAAAAAATACTTAATTCTGTTTCTAAATTAGATAATTCTAAAGATAGTTCTGGTAAATTTATGAAAGAAAAGCTTCATAAGCTAAAATTTAAGAATACTGCTCCATTAGGAAAAGAGTTTTATTTTTATAATGGTCATAAAATTTGCTCACTATTTGAATTAGCTGATTATTTGTCAAATGCAGACGATTCTTTTTATCACATGCATGTGTCTGGTAATCGAAATGATTTTGCAACATGGGTTAGTGATGTATTTTCTCTTAAACGTTTATCAGGTTTAATCTATCTTACTAAATCTCGTGAGGAATTAGTTAAACTTCTTCGTTCATTATAATGAGATCGCAAAAATATTTATTTATATTATTCATTTTATTGTTTATTCCATTAATTTATGCAGATTGGAATTTATTTAGTGAATCAGTTACAGTGAATGTAGATTTATATGGTAGAATTACTTATAATAATCCTAGTGATATTGAGTCTTTTGAAATAAATTTACAATATTTTCCACGAAATTTAACTAATCAAGTTCTGACTAAGAAAAATATATTTCCTTTAGATAATATTAGAAGGCAGACTGATGAAAATTTATATTTCTTTTTTGATCAATTTTTTGGTAATCAAATAATTTATGGTGTTAATTCAACTATTACAGTTTTTAGTGATAGTATTGATATTCCTAATAAAATTAATTTTCCATTAGTTGATGTTCCAGATTATGTACGAGATTTTTTGTTACCAACTAAGACTGCAGATTCTGATGATCCTAGAATAATTGAATTAGCAAATGAATTGGTTCAAAATGAGGATGATCTTTACGAAGTTGTTGTTAAAATTGCTGAATGGGTACAGAATAATGTTAAATATGATTTAACAACAGTTACTGCAGAAGCATCTTTGCCAGCCTCTTGGGTTTTAGTACATAGATATGGCGTATGTGATGAAATTACTAATTTGTTTATGGCTTTACTTCGTTCACAGGGTATTCCAGTAAGATATGTTTCAGGTATATCTTATACCACAGCTGATTATTTAGATAGTCATTGGGGTCCACATGGATGGTCTGAAGTATATTTCCCAGGTACTGGTTGGGTTCCTTTTGATGTTACATATCAGCAATATGGTTATGTTGACCCTACTCATATAATTTTGTCACATTCAAAAGATTCGACAGATGATAGTACATTGTTTAGGTGGAAAGAGAGTGGTTCTTCTGTTAATATAGAACCAATTATTACTGAGACTGATTTAGTGTCTTTTGAAGGAAATTTTGATTATAAAATTTATATTGATGTAAAGCCTTATTATGAATCTGTTGGAATTGGTTCTTATAATTTGATAGAATTACAAGTAACTAATTTAAGAAATAGTTATATTGCACCAATTTTTTATATTTCTCAAATTAGAGATATAACTAATATTGATAATAATAGAAAAAGTGTCACATTAAAACCTTATCAAACTAAATCTTTTTATTGGCTTATTAAAATTTCTGATTTTATTGATGCTTCAGCTACCTATAATGTTCCACTTGTTATTAATTCATCTTTTGGACCTGGTGCAACTAGTAATTTCCAAATAAGTCCAATTTCATTTAAGTATTCTAGACATGATTTCCAAAAAATATTAGATTCGTTAGCAGTAAATGTAGTTGATGATAATGTTGATTTTGGATGTATTAAAAATGACACTCGAGAAATTTATGAAGGGATGGATTTTGTAATAATCTGTGATGTTATCAATAATGAGGATTTCTTGATAAATGATTTTAGACTTTGTTTTTCTGAAATATGTAAAACCTTTTCTTTAGAACCAGGTAGTAGTTATAGAGATAGATTTTTGATTGAATCTCCTTTGTCTGGTGTTCATATTGCACCTTTTATTTTGCATTATAATAATGTTTCTAGAACAAGTATAATTAATACATTAGTTAAAGATGATCCTATGATTGAATTATTAAATATTTCTTATCCTGAAAATGTTTTTTATGATGAAATTATTAATATTGAATTTTTATTAAGTCGTAAATCTAATTCAGCTCCTAGAGAAATTAATGTTATATTAATGAATGATTATTTTAATGAAGTTCTATTTATTGATGAATTTGTTAACGATCAAAGTATTGTTTTTCGTTTAAATAGTAAAATTTTAGATTCTGGAGAGAATCAAATAAATTTTTATTTAAATTATGAAGATGAATTAGGAAATTCTTATCGTGAATCTTATTTGATTAATATGGAACTAGTAGGTTTATCTATATGGCAAAAAACCATTTTATCTTTCAGAAAGTTTTATCGTTATACTGTTTCTATTTTTGCTTAATATTAGATCTATTCTTAATATATTATTTTTAATTAATGCTATATATTAAATTTGTTTTATTTTTTGTATGATTATATATTAAATTGCTTTTTATATATATAATTTTTTTTTAATTTTAATACAATTATATATTATTTAAGATTATAACTGAAAGCTTTATATATTAAATATTGTTATCATTTCTTTAATATGCTAGATATTAAATTCATACGTGAAAATCCAGATAAGGTTAAGGAAAATATAAAGAAAAAGTTTCAAGATTCAAAAGTAGCTCTTGTTGATGATATTATTGCTAAAGATAAAGAGTATTTATTGTTATTAAAAGAAACAGAAATTCTTCGAAATAAGCGAAATACTATATCTAAAGATATTAATGATGCTAAGAAAAATGGAGTTGATCCATCTGATATTCTTGAAGAAGCAAAAAAAATACCAGAGAAATTAAAGACAATTGAATTAAAATTGTCTGCTTTATCTAATGAAATTAATGATATTTTATTATCAATACCTAATATTATACATGATTCTGTTCCTATTGGAAAAAATGATTCAGAGAATGTTGTTAGAGAAATTATTGGGGATCCAGTAGTTCCTAATTTTGAAGTAATAAATCATGCAGAGATTGCTGAATCTTTACATGTTGCAGATTTTGATACATCTGCTGAGACATCTGGAAATGGTTTTTATTATCTTAAAGGTGATTTAGCTCTTTTGAATGTAGCTTTAATTAATTATTCTAGAGATTATATGGTTAAAAATGGTTATGAATATGTTGAACCTCCTTTAATGATTCGTGAGAATGTTCTTAAGGGTGTATATTCTGCATCAGAAATTGAACAAATGTCTTACAAAATAGATGGTGAAGATCTTTTTTTAATTGCAACAAGTGAACATCCATTAATTGGTATGTTTATTGGGAAAACTTTATCAAAAGATATTCTTCCTCTTAAATTAACTAGTTTTTCATCTTGTTTTAGGAAAGAAATAGGTAGTCATGGTATTGATGAGAAAGGTTTATATCGAACTCATCAGTTTAATAAGCAAGAAATGGTGGTAATTTGTGAACCAGAAGATTCATATAAGTTTTATGATGAAATGTTAAATCATAGTAAAGAACTTTTTAGGGGTTTAGGAATACCTATAAGAGAACGAGAATGTTGTTCTGGAGATCTTGGTGATCTTAAAGCAAAATCTGCAGATTTAGAAGCTTGGTCTCCTCGTAAAAAGGATTATTTTGAAATAACTTCTTGTACTAATATGGAAGAAGCTCAAGCTAGAAGGTTACAAATAAAAATTACTGATGGAAAAAAGAAATATTTTGCTCATACTTTAAATAATACTGCAATAGCTACATCAAGAGCAATGGTTGCAATACTTGAAAATTTTCAAGATAAAAATGGTAATATTTTAATTCCGAAAGCTCTTCAACCTTATATGTATGGCAAAACAAAGATTGGTTCTATAAGATGGAAATAGTTTTATTTTTACAATATTTAATAATTGGTATAATATCTTTCTCAGGTTTATTAGTTGGTAAATTACTTGCTTTAATTGCACCTGAAGAGATATTTCCTGGAAAGAGAAATCTTATTTTATTCCAAAAAGTAATTTTTGTTTTATTATCGCTAGTCTTTATTTTTGTTTTAGATATTTTATGGATTCGTATTGTTATTTTAATTCTATTAGCATATTTTTTATTTAGAGTAAAGATTAAAAGTATTAATACAAATAATAATTATTATTTATTGTACACTGCAATTGGTTTATTTTTAGGTATGACATCAATAAAATATTTGATATATCCTGCTTTTTTAATATTTTTATTAGGTATTCCAATAGCAGTTTTTAATAGAAATCAAAAGTTAAATGTTTTTATAAAAATCTTTTTGGTTTTCTTTATTTTTTATATAATGGCTTTTTTGTATATCATTTGATTAATATTTATTGGTTTACATTGTTAATAAAAAAATTAGAATAAATGGTGTTATAATTCCTATCAAAAAACCAATAGCTATTTCTTTGTTAGTATGACTTAAAAATGAGTTGTTCATTTTATTTTTGGTTATTTTCTTTATATTCTTAGAATTAGTATCAATATGTCCTCTAATTACTACTAAATCTCTTAATACTAAAATCCATATTGCTAGACTTAATAAGAATGCAGTTGTGAATCCTTCAATAATAAATATTGTTGTTGCTAATCCTGTAACGAATGCTGTATGGGATGAAGGCATTCCACCGTATTTTAGTGCTATTTTAAGATCAAATTTCTTACTTTTTAAGTAATATGTGAATACTTTTAATATTTCAGCTAATATCCATGTTATTGCAGTTAATGTAAATATTAGAATTTCATTTTGCATATACTTCACCCAATTCTTATTCCGTTATTTTCTATAGTATAAGGCAATGCTTTTCTTACATGATTAGATCCTCTCATTTTGTAAATTTCAATAAATCTTTTTGCTTCATTACCTATTTCAGAATTATCATAGTATAATTGAATAATTGAATCTACTTCAAAACCTAATGTTAGTGATTCATATATATGGTTACCTTTTATAGGTGTGTCTTCATTAGTTAATAATGTTGTTACACCCCATTTTTTTAATAATTTGAAAAATTCAGATAATTGTTCTCTTTTCCCAAAATTACTTGAGCTAATTAATAAAAAAGTAGATATAGAATCGATAACTATTCTTTTTGCTTTTGATTTTGACATCAAATTATCTAACAAACCACCACCCTCTTTTAATATTTTCATCAGTTGCTCAGGACTGTATTCTACTAAGTGAAATAATCCTTCTCTTTCTAATCTTCTTAAATCCCACCCTATTGATTTAACATCTTCAATTATACTCTCTCTTGGTTCATCAAATGTAATAAATATTCCTGGTTCATGATAAAGATGTATCCCATTTATAATGTATTGTAACCCAAAAATTGTTTTTCCAGTTCCTGGTCCACCTGTTAATAAATTAACACTATTATTCTTTAATCCTCCATAAGTCATTTGATCAAGCCCTGGTATTCCTGTTGGTAGTTTTTGATAATTATTTACTCTTCTAATTGTGGTATCTTCAATCTTAATATTTTGTTCTCCTGTATTAGGTTTTTCTATAGATAATGATGTATTTTTAGAATTATTTTGTAAAATATCCTTATTGCTGTGATATTTATCTTGGTTTAAATTATTTGTTTTTATATTTGATGAAGTAAAGTTATTATCATTATGGTATTTATTTTGATTTAAATTATTTGTTTTTATGTTTGATAAATTAAAGTTATTATCATCCTTATTATTATCCTTATTGCTATGTGATTCTTGGTTTGTTGGTTCTTTTATTGATTTTAATTTATCAAATGGTGATGCCATATATTATTATATAAATATATTATATTTAAATGTTTCCAGTATTATATTGATTTTTAGTTAATTATAATATACTATCAAATAATGTTGCAGCACCTTTTGATACTAGCCAAAAGAATAAGAATCCAAATCCAACAAGCATAGGAATATAATTTAATCCATATTTAGCTGAACCTTTCTTGATTACTCCTAATAATGTGGATGAAATAATTGCTAATATTGCTAAGCTTATTCTTGCATATCCATAAATAAAATCAGGAAGAAATTCAGCTACTTCGGGATTCATAGTAACCATTAACGGCATATTAACCGTTGCAGGTGGTGCTGTTATTGATGAGAATGTGTTTACAATTACTTTTACTATTACTGTAGATAATCCATATAGCATTGGTGCTGCAAACCCTACTGCTGCTCCTATAAAAATGAGGTATGAAGTTACATTTGATTTTATCTTTTCTTCAACATTTCTTTGTTGCACTAAGTTTTGTGCTACTTCACTTAAAAGATGTGATAATTCACCACCTGATTTCATACCCATAACTATTAAACTTATTGCTTTAGAAAATTTTTGTGATTTAACTCTCTTGGTCATATTTATCAATGCATCTTTTATTTCTGTTCCTGTAGAGATTTCTTTCCCAACTATTGTAAATTCTTTGTTAAAATAACCAAATTCAGGTCTGTTTGCTTGTATTAGTGCTCTATCAATAGTCATACCAGCACGTAAATTTGCTGAGATTAATTGTAGAGCATCAGGTAAAATTAGTTCTATAAATGTACCTCTATTTGTAGCAATCATCCCTAATATAGAATATATTATTACTTGTATTCCAATAAATGTTATAATTACTAATGTTAATAGTGCTAATATAGGATTTAAATCGGGTAATACTTGTTTTGCATAATGAAATGATATACTTAAAGAAATACCAAGTGAGAAAAAAAGAATTGCACCAAGAATGAATTCTTTACGTGCTCTTGGAGCTAAATATTCTAAATTCTGCATTAATTTTTTTCTTGTCCCCTTTGGATATAAAAATGAAAAATATTCATACATTTTATTCAGTCCTCAATAATGCAGGTCTTTTTGTTTTGATTATGTTAATAAATACAATTTGTGTCATGACATTGAAAAATAAAACTCCCCAGAATAGTGCTTGAATTGGTCCTGGATCAATTCCCATAAATGATGTAATTACAATCAAAAAATTAATTCCAATAGCAGGTAATATAACTCCCATAATCATATAAAACATGGTTAATGGTGATAATTTAGCACCGTATTGTTCAACTTGTAAAAGTTGTTCTTCTGCTAATTCATTCATAATTTCTCTTAGAATATCACTTAAATTTGTACCTGTTTTCATACCGTTTACCATTTGCCATATAGCACTCCTAAATAATGATGATGGGTTTTCTAGAGCCATTCTTTCAAGAGCCTCAACTTGTGGAATTCCTCCATTTATTCTTTTAACTGCAATCATAAATTCTCGTGATACCTCTCCATAATCAGATGCAGCAATATTTACTAAAACATCAAATAGAGGAATACCTGACCTTAATTGTATTAATGCGTTTTGTAATGCTGGTAGTGTATTTTGCTCAATACTATCAATTCTTTTTTTAATATAAACTTCAGGTGCTGCTCTCTGTTGAAACATAAAAAAAATAAAGAAGAATAATCCTGTTAAAATTCCAACTAAAATCGGTGATTGTGTAATATTATCAGTGTTAGATGCCATTAATGCTGCAAAACTACCAAATAAAATTCCTACAAATAAATCATTTACAACACAAAATGCAATATATTTTCTTGCATTTACTTCTATTTTTGCTTGTTGTAATTTTAATGCAAAATTTAAGAAAATAGTCATTTCAAAGAAATGTGCAAATGCTAAAAAGTGCTTGTATATTTTCTCAAGTAAAGGTACAGGTAGTAAAAGAAATGGTATTTTAATCATTTTATTTTTTTATTCTATTTTTATTAATTTTAATTTGTACTATTTTTCTTAAAAGGATTTGGTAAATTAAATATTTCATCAGGAATTTGATTTTTGTTAACCATATTTATTAAATCATCTTTATTCAGATAAAATTGGTTTATTATTGATCCAACGTTATCAACACCTTTTACATTATGCCTTACCATCCATTCTAATATGTTTCTTCTCATCATTATATCTTGGTTTATTTCATTCATATTAAATCCTGTATGTCTGGATAATTCTTCAAAAAACCTTATACTGTCTGTATGAGGGACCATTTTGTCAATTGATGGCTTCCACCTATACATTATATTTGATTTAACTTCAATACCTTTATCAGTCTCAGTTGTTATAAATTCACCAACTTGATATGTTCTTCTGATTCCTCTTCTTCTATCTCTAAATTGTACTACATTCAAATTTACTGCACTTAAGAGATTTGCAGGAGTTGAAATTGGAGGATTTGTCATTCTTGTTATTGTTTCTGCGACAGTATCAGCGTGGACAGTAGCATATACAGAATGACCGGTATGCATTGCTTCAAACATAACTTCAGCTTCTTGTTTCTTTCTCATTTCTCCAAGAATAATTCTATCTGGTCTCATACGTAATGCATTTACAAGAAGATCAAGCATAGATACTTCTCCTTTTCCTTCTGTATTTGGTGGACGTGTTGTTAATGGGCACCAATAAAGAGTTTCTGGTAATTGTAATTCACGAGTATCTTCAATTGTTAGAATTCTTTGATTAGGTGGAATAAATGGTAATATTGTACCAAGTAATGATGTTTTTCCCGAACCTGTTCCTCCTGAGATTAATATATTCATTTCATATTCCATAGCAATCCATATTAAAGCCATAACCTCAGAACTAATTGTACCAACTTTGATTAAATCAACCATAGTCCATGGATCTCTTGCGAATTTTCTGATTGTAATTGTATTTCCTTTATTTGAGATTGGATATAATACTGCATTCGCTCTGTCTCCTGAAATTAAATGTGCGTCTAGAAGTGGGGTTAAAGTTGTTATTTGTTTACCTACTCTTCTTGCTATTATATTTGAGTAGTTTTGGATTTGGTCCTCAGTTGCAATTATTACATTTGTAATTAGCCAACCATATTTTTTGTGGAATACTCGTACAGGTTCAGATGACGAATTTATAATTACTTCTTCTAAATTTTCATCATGCATTAAATATTCAATATCTCCTAATCCTATTATTTCATTTAATAGTTTACTAATCAAAAAAGATTTTGTATCTTCATTAACAGTTGGGAGTTTTTTTGATATTAAAGCTTCAGCTTTAGCTTTAAATTTAGATTTAATATAATTAATTACTTTTGGATCAAGTATTTCTGCTGTAGTTATATCAACATCAAGTACCAACTCTTGTCTAATAAGATCTAGTAGTGCTTCTGTTCCTATCCCTATTTCTTGTATTATTAACTTATATTTTACAGGTTTTGCACCATACTCTATTATTTCAATATTAACTAATACACCTTCTGCTTGTATTTGATATTCTTTAATTATTTTAGCCATGTTTTATTTTTTGTATTTTTGTGATTTCAATTCCACCAACAGGTAGATATCTTATTTCTACTAATCCATAATCAGCAAGTAATTGTATCCATTCCTCTGCTAATTTTCTATTAATATTAAATGTAGATTGAATTTCACTTAAGCTCATTCTTCCTTTATCTTCTACTATTTTTATTATAATATCTAAGTCTGTTGTAATTATTTTTTTTGTTTCAGTTTTTCTATTAATTACTTTTTCTTCACTAACTATCTTTGGTTTTTCGTTAGCTTTTTTTACTGTTTTTTTATTTACTGCTGATATTATTTTTGAATAAATTGTTGATATGTCTGCTTGTAGCTTTATAGATTCTCTTTCATCTGCGTTTTGTATAATTCTTTCATATATTATGTATAGATTATGATATGCTTCTTTTGCTTCTTCAATTCTTTTAAGATTAATTAATTGATGAATCTTTACTTTAAGGTTTAAGAATTCTTTAAGATTTTGTAATCTTTGCTTTTTTTGATTGATAATATTTGCTTTTTCTGCATCAAAATTATCTGGGTTAGACTTTACAGTATCCATATTATTCCTTTTTGAATATGTCATTTAAATATATGTGTATTTATTATTTAGTAGTTATTGCCTATATGAATCTAATTATAGAACTAGAACGTGCATAATGTCCTGGTAAAGATATGTTATATGTATTATACGGAATTACCCATTGCTGATAAATTGAAGATGAATTGGTTGATATTTTGGCTGTAATATTATGGGTTCCAATTAATGAAGTTATATTTATTACTTCAGAATCTAATGAAATATTTAGATATGTTGACGTATTATCTGAATTATTTACTTCTATAATATATTCATGATTGTATAAAAAACCTATTTGAATACTATCTTCAATTATTTCAGGGTTAATAAAAAATTCAGGATAATTAATATCATTTATTGATAAATTAAGTCTTATATTATTATGCTCTATATAACTTTGTAAAGGTGTATTATTATGTGCAAAACTTATATGTCTTACTGGTTCTGTAGTTACTATATATATATCTATTCCTATTAATCCTTCTTTGGTTTTCCCTGAATAATTATAATATAATTGTAATGTTTCACTTGATGAGGTAATTAAATCATAAGATGTTTTATTTATTACAATTCCTTCTGATCTTGCAATAATTGGATTATTGATTATTTCTGTTAAATTCATGTCTGATTCAGGAAAAAAATATGTAAAATTATTCTGGAATGATAATAATTCATTGTTAAATTTTTCATTTGTTGGTCCTTCTTCACTTAATGTTGTTTTTATTGTCATTATATTTATATATTCTGGATTAGTAATTGTATTAAATTCAAGTATTATATTCTTGTTTATGTAAAATATTTGTTTGATTGCAAAATTTATTGAATCTTGTAGATTTATTATTCTATTTGATAAGGAATTTATTTCAACACTTTGTTTTGCTATTTCTTTATTTTCATACACTGAGACTGCAAAAAATAGAAATACCATTATGAAAACTATTGCACTTCCTGCATACACTATTCCTTTATTGTGTCCAAGCATAATATCTCACTTTAACTACGTCTTCAATATTGTTAGTTTTATTAATTGTAATAATTCTTTCACCAGTAGTGATCAGATTGATTAAACCACTTGTATATCTTAGTGGCTCACTAGCAATAATATTTCCATTACTGTCATATAATCTAATCATCATTTGATATTGATTTGGTAAATAATTATTTATTCTATCTTTTATATTAATTGCATCAACATTAAAATCATACCTTGAAATTAATTGTGTTGTTGCAATAGAAATATTTTCATAAATGCTTTGAATTTCTGATTCTGTTAAAGCTTTACCAAATATTCTAATATCATCAAGTGTTCCATTAAAATATACATCATTTGTTTCATTATGATATATGTAACCTATAACAAAGTTTGCATCATTGCTTAAGTTTTTTCCTTCAATATTACTAATATTTATAGATCTATTATATGATGTATTTATATATCCTGTTAAATTATTATTTTCTCTGTCAAAAACTGCTGTAAAATGATGCCATTCATTATTGTTAATATTAATGTTTAATGGTAATTCATTTGATGTTGAATTTATTTTATAATATATTCTTATTGTTGAGTTTTGTATAAATATTCCATATCCCTCTCCAGATTCATTGATTTTTGAAATAATCCATTGTTTTTTGTTGTCTTCAATTGAGTTATTTGTTTTAAACCAAAAACTAATTGAGAAATTTTGTTCTGTCATATTAAAATCATTTCCACAGTTAATATATGAATTATTGCCATCTAGAATTAATAGAAAATTATAATAATCTTCAATTTCAGTTTTTAGTATTGGATTTCCTTCCATCTGACAATGTCTTGTGCCTGCTTTATCTTTTATGCCTCTATTGAAAAAATTTTGATTTTCAAGATAATATTGTTGTAGTACATTTGATTTATGCATTATTGTTAATACATCTGATGCGATTTGGTTAGGTTGTGCAAGTAGTATTTCATTATATGCAGCTCTATTAAAGTATCCCACTGCTGTCATAATTATTATAATGGTCATAAATATTGCCATCATTGAATCCATTGTGTAAATTGCAGCTTTTTTATTTATCATTTTTTAATGTATTATTATTTCAAATCGTCTAATACTTTCTCCTATAAATACTAATCTTGATATTGATGCTGAAACGTTACCATCTCTTGCTAATCCTATTTGCTCTATTATATCACCATTAGGATTCCTAATTACAATTTCATAATCATATGTATCGTATATTTTGAAAGATTTTCTAGTAATATTATATCCATTAGTTGTTGAGCTTATAAAATTCTTAAATTCGTTAAATTTATTTAATGATAATTGATTATGGCTTACTGCTAATCCAAACGTGCAATTATTATTTTCACAATAAGTTATTTCTTTGAAGTCCCATGTTGTGGGATATCCAGGACTATTAATTAATATATTTGCGATATCATGTGCAACACGCATTTTTTTTTGTTGTTCAATTTCTTGAATAACTCTTGAATTGTTTGCAAACCATAAAATAGAGACCATTGATATAATTATTATAAATATAGCAAATCCAAAAATAAAATCATAAACGACTATTTGTCCTTTTTTCATCTTATTAATTCGTACCCTTTTAGTTCTACATAATTATAATATGATTCATATAATCTTTTTATTTCTTGTTCTGATAATGCTCTGTTATAAATTCTTACATCGTCTATACTACCTTTCCAAAATTCATTCAATTCATTTGTTTGTTGTCCTATCCTTGCAACATTCTCTGTTGTATTCCAGTTTTTGGATTCAGTTGCTACTTGAGTCCCATTTGCATAAAGGGTAGCATTATTATTATGATATGTTAAGCAAATATGATTCCATACATCTACTTCCCAAAAATCGTTAACATAAATATCATTAGCATATCCACCACCGCGTAATTGTCTTCCATTCCTTCCAATAAAAAAGAGCGGGAAGTGCTTGGACTTCCATATGATACTATCCAACTCCATCCCGGAAGATATCCAGTATGGCTTAATGTATCAGTCTTTGCCCATGCACACATTGTCCTGCTGGAATTGCCATATGGTAAATTTTGTGTATTAAATGAGATATATTCACCATTACTATAATCTGCGGGAATAGATTTATCTTTGTTTAGATAGCATCCTTTTTTTCTAAATCCTTCTGCATTACAATTTATTTCATTATGTAATTCAATATAGTTGTTTTTTTCAGACCAATCGTATAGTTTTCCAAGTTGTCCATATTCGTCCATTCTTGCCCAAAAGACAAGGCCTTCATTTAAGCTATCATCATATATTTCAACATTGCCTAAAAAATTTACAACAGTAAATGTACTAAATCTTGGAATAGTAAATGATGTATTATAAGCATTAGTTACATTATATGGAATAAAACTGCAATAGAATGTTTTTTGTTTTTCATCAATCTGTTGCCAGACTAACACTAATCTGTCTTGTCCAAATATCGTAAAGTTATGTTTAATTGATCCTTTAATTCTTGCTCCATCACCCATTGCGTAAACATTGTTTATCATAGAGGTGATATAGTTACATGGATAGCTAAATTCAACGTTATCTTCATATTCTACAATTTCTCTTTTTCTAAATTCAGCAATAATAAACATAGATAAAAAAAGTGCTAGCATCATGCCTGTTGTCATAATAAATTCCATACTAACTTGTGATTTTTTTTTCATTCTAGTTCTCTTCCTAATCTGTATATTTTATTTATTTCTTCTGTATCAAGAGCTCTGCTAAATATTATAACTTCATCAATAATTCCATTAAAATATCTATTATAGATGTGGTCATATCCTATATGAGAGAATGTGTCAATATATTGCCCATTACATTTAATAGGTAAACTATTTGTTTGTACTCCATTTATATAAATAGAAATATCAGTGCCATTATTTACTCCAGCAATATGATACCATTTATTAAAATCAATATCTATATCAGATAAAACTTCTTTATTGCTTCCACAACCAATATAAAATCCAGGATTTGTGTCATTTATGTACAAATAATATCCTTCGTCGTGCCCACTTGTTTGATTAAACTGTACAACTATTGGACTCCAATAAGGGTTTTCTGGGGGAATTGAACTAAGATTAATCCATGCCATCATGGTAACTGTATCGCTCTCAAGAGCAGGAATTTGTTGTATTTCTATATAATTTGAACCATTAAAAAAACATGCAGAGCCAATATAACCAGGATAATTGCAATCTATATCTCCTATTAGTGTTGCAGGAATATTTCTTCCTGTAGCATCTAACGTATGTGTATCATTTTTTATTTCAAAGCTATAGTATGCTTCTATATTATTCCATAAATCCGGATTTGATAATGGTGCAATTGAAATGTAATTATTATCTTCTGCTTTTAATATAAAATATCTTGTTCCTCTATTTATCTCTAGTAATCCAAAGATATTTGCTTGAGACTTATGATGTGTTGATGATATTCCATTTTTATCTGCACTGTAAATAATTATTTGTTTTTTTGCTGTAAATCCTTGTTTTATATTTTTAGGTACTTCAATCGCTATTGTTTTTGATGATCCAGGACCTAATGCTGATATTTGATTAGCAGCATTTGCAATTGTTCTAGTTATATCTCCTTTTTGTTGTGTTTCAATGAAATTAGTCATATCTGAATTTGCATATATTATTACAATTCCTAAAATAGTAAAAAAAAGTCCAATTAATATTAAGAATTCAAGTCCAGCTTGTGACTTTTTTTTTCTTAAATATATTTTGATTAAATTCTTCATCTGGTTCTTCTATGTTGTACTTTTAGATTAATCCCATCTAATGTCATTATATTTTCATTTATGTTTATAGTGCTAATTCCATTCTCTTGCCATCTATGTCTGGTTTTTGGGTTATGGCATATTGAATTGTATTCATAATAAAAGATATCATCTATTCTATCAATTTGTACTAATCTTGATCTACATAATGTGTCAAAATGTCTGTAAGAAATTGATCCTCTTCCTTCATAACCATTACTAAAAATATTAATCCTTAAATTATTGATATATGGTTCAAATTGATTATTGTCATTTCTAATACTGAATCTTTGTGCTAGCACAGGTACTGACATTATCATCAATAATGATAGAACTAATACGATTAATTTATTCATTTTATCACCTCTTTTTTTATTAATATGCAAATATATATTTGTTCTTTATATGCATTATTAATTACTGGAAATTAATTCCAGATAAATCTTTTTTTATTATCTCTTTTTTTTTAATTAATTCTGGGAAAAATGGTATTCTTATAGGAGATGCAAATTTTGTAAAATTACTTGTTATTAATGCTTCTCCTTTATCTAAAGATGCAATATTTCTATTATCTGATGATAAATCTTGTGCAGCACTTTCTATTATTGCTTGTCTTTCAGATGACATTTCTATTCCTAATATTATCTTAGTGTTCATGTTTGCAAGAATATCTTTTGGAATTAATGAAGGTAGTTGTGTTATTGCAAATAAACCTATTTTGAATTTTCTTCCTTCTTTTGCTATACTTGAAAAGATGTTTGTACCTCTTTCAAGTACTTCTTTTCCTAATACTCTTGGAGCTTCTTCAAGAACAATTGATATTACTGGTTTTTCTTCTAAGAGACCTTCACGTTTATGTTTTTTATATCTATTAAATATTTCTGAGCTAATCATGCTTCCAACTAAAATTTCAAGATTACCACTAAAATTAGAAGTATCAATTATTACTATCTTTGATTGTTCAAGAAAATTACATATATCTGATATAGTATTATCTCCTGAAACATTATCAAAAATACCCTTGCATATCATTTCGTTATTGTTAATTGATATAGAAAGTAATGACATTAATTTTCTTCTTAGTACATTTAAAGTAACTTCATGTATTAGTGTTCTTCCATTTACTAATATTTCTTCACCTAGTAATATTTTCTGGATCCATTCAGATCTAAATTTTTTGTAATATGTATATAATGCATCATTTTGTGCATCTGTAAAGTTTTGTGAGCCAGAAAAATGTTCAGGTTTTATTTTTTTTATATTTATTTTAAGTGTTGAAGCACCTTGCGGAACATTAAAAGGTGTATAATATATTACTTTGCCTTTGTCATGGTCTTTTAATCCTTTTTTATTTCTACCATAATACTCATCATGTGGGTCTAAAACTAGAACACCAGCATAATTATGTTCAAGTAGGTTCCATAACATGCACGATGTTAGATTGCTTTTCCCTCTACCTGTAGTTGCAGCAACTAATATATGGTGGCTTAATACATCTTTTCCATTAAGAAAAATATCTGCTTCAATTATTTTTGAGCCAGACCTTAATTTTCCAAAATATAAAGGATTTTGTGGGATGGTTAGAAAATTGATGTCTTGTTTTGTTATTTCTGTAATTTCTGAGAAAAAATCAGGTAATTTTTTATTTGATTTTGTTTGATTATTTTCGATTGATAATATAGATTTTAATTCTGCAATTGTATAATAACGTAAATTTTCATCCATTAATTTAAAGTTTGTTGATTCTTCAAGCTTCATTCCAGATATATACTCTATATTACTTTGAGATATTTGACTACTATGGATTAAATCTACAACTTGAAATAATGTTTTATGATTTTTATTTTTGCATATTAAAAGTTCTCCTATCTCAAGTTCTTGGTCTTTTTTAACTCTGATTAATACTTTATCAAAATTTCCACCAATTATTTGCCCTTTAATCTTTATTTGATTATCTTCCATATGCATATTGTTTACTCTGACTTTTGTTATATAAATATTTCCAATCTTGATTCTTATATTATAATATATATTGATTTTACAACAATATTTATATATTACTTATATTTAAATTAAACATAAGATGGATGTAAAATGGTTAATCTTGGCTGTATTTTTAGTTTCTTGTCCTTTAGTTTTAGCAGGAAATCTTGAAATTAGAATTTACCCAATAGAAGATGAGATTTCTATATATGATGAGGCAAGCTATAATATTAGTATTAGAAACTTAGGTAATAGTTACGACAATGTAAGAGTTTATTCACCTAATATTGATCGATGGACTGTACTTCTTAATCCAAGTTCTTTGTATTTAGCTCCTAACGAAATTGGTTATTTGTTATTACGTGTAGCACCAAAAGCTGTTGATCAAGGTTATGAATACGGGATTCAGTTAAATATTCGTTCTGATTTTGCTACAGAGATTCAAAGAGAATTTGCTTATGTTTTTGTAAAATCTCAAGAACAAATTAATAGAGAGTATCTTCCTGTTTTATCAGTTGATTTACCTGAGATTGATCCAATTGATCCAACGCAAGATTTTGTTTTTATAATAGATGTTGAGAATAAAAATGTACGTGAAATTGATAATCTTGAAATTAGGTTGAGAAGTGATGTTATTTCAGAGTCTATAAAAACAAGTTTTTCTCCTTTGCAGAAAAAATCTTTGCAATTTAATGTTAATATTCCTTCATATGCTAAGCCAACAGATTCAAATATGATTATGACATTTCATATAGGTAATCAGACTATTTTATCAAGGTCTATACCGTATACAATTATTGAAGTTGAAAAACAAACAATTGAGAAGCAAACACGAAGTTCTTTTTTAAAAATTGAAAGTGAAATTTTTATAATTAATGATGGAAATACAATTATAGATTCTATTTATAATAAGCCAACAAATGTTTTGAATTATTTGTTAATATCAGGAAATTTACCTTCTCGATTAACCTTTACTCAGGGTAGATTGTATAAGCAATATTATTTAGAATTAACCCCAGGTGAAACTTATACTCTTAATATTATTGTTAATTATAGGCCTGTATTGTATACAATTATTATCATAATAATTTTTATTATTTTGTACTATTTATTTAGAAGTCCTTTAGTTATTAGAAAATCTGTTTCAAGCATTAAAACAAAAGAAGGCTCTTTGTCAGAGCTAAAAGTATTGATTCATGTTAAGAATAGAACAAATAAAGTTTTTGAGAATATCATAGTTCTAGATAGAATTCCTAAGATAACTGAGATTGGTAAAGAATTTGAGATTGGAACTTTAAAGCCTACAAAGATAACGTCACATGAAAAGAAAGGTACTATTGCGCGTTGGGAAATCTCATCTTTAGATAGTTATGAAGAAAGAGTTGTTGCATATAAATTATATAGTAATTTGAATATATTAGGAGGGTTAACTTTACCCATTGCAATTCTTAAGTTTTTTACTCGTAAGGGAACAGAGAAAAAAGTTATTTCTAATAAAATTAAATTAGTTATTAAAAAGTTCCAGAATCAGTAAAATTTATTTAAAATACTAGTAATATTTATAAACGGTTTCTTAATCATTAATAATTGAATATAATTATTAATGTAAATGTTTAATCTTAATTAAGATTAAATTTAATATGAAATTTACAACCCCACCTAGCTCAATTGGCTAGAGCGTTCGGCTGTAGAAATCGTTTTGATGTGCACTGAGTGCTTTGATGATAAACGATCAGCCGTCACCGAAAGGTTCCTGGTTCAAGTCCGGGGGTGGGGATTTTTTATTATTTAAAGTGAGATTTGATAATGGAATTACAATTAAAAATTCTACTAACTTTTATTATTACTATTATAATATTTGTTTTATCGATTATTTTCTTAGGTGATTTTATTCAGCATTTTCTTAAAGTTATAAATATTTTAAAAAAATAACTATATTTTTATTTTTTCAATCTATTTTAGATTACCGAAATATTTAAATTCATTTTTTATTTTTTTGTTTTATGAGAAAATTAGAATCTTTATTGAGTAATCAAGATTTAATGGTTGATAATGCTGATAATCTTCATTTATTTTCAAATAATAGTTGTGCTTTAGCTGGTGCTATTAATTTTTCTGATTCTTCAATATTAGTAAGGGCAATGCTTCAAGTTCAACAGCATAGAGGAGAAAAGAGTGTTGGTATAGTCTCAGCTGAAAAAGATAGATTGTATGCAATACGAGAAATGGGAAGAGTAGATGAAATATTTCCAGTATCTGACATAAATAGAATTCAACAAAGATTACCAGGATTAATTGCAATAGGGCATAATAGGTATGCTACAACAGGTTATTCTGATTATCCAAGTAATATTCAACCTTTTATTTTTAATGAAAGTAAATTTGGGAATTTTGTATTTGCTCATAATGGACAATTAGTTGATAATAAGGGAATAAAAGAAAAATTACTTAGAAATGGTGCTATTTTTCAATCTCGTTCTGATTCAGAATTATTGGCTCAGATGATTACTCATTCAAGATGTGATAATATTATCGATGCTATTGTTAATGAAGTTTCCAAAATACCTTGTTCATATTCAGTTTTAATTGAAACATCTGATAAGATTCTTGGATTTAGAGATGGTTTTGGAGTTAGACCTTTGTCAATTGCTAAAATGAATGGTGGTTATCTTATTGCTTCAGAGACAGCTGCATTTAGGATATTCCCTGAAGCTGAATTTATCCGTCATGTTGAACCAGGTGAATTAGTAATATTTGATAAGAATACAATAAAATCTGGTAAAGATTTTGAAAGTATAAAATTTATGGAAAGAAAAAAGCATTTTAATTGTGTTTTTGAACAGATTTATTTTCAAGATCCTCGTTCAGAAACTAATAATTACATGCATGAAGATTTTCGTCAAAAATGTGGTGCTTTAGTATATTATGAGAATAAAGATTTTTTTGATGTTTTGCATAGAGAGAATGGTTTAAATCTTGCAGTTGTTCCAATACTTGATTCAGGTAAGCAGGGAGCAATTGGTTTTAGTAGGGCGTCTGGAATCCCCTATAAAGAGTATTTTATGCGAAGGCATAATGCACCTCATTCTAGTGGAAGATCTTACACAGCTGATAATCAAAATTCACGAGAGATTATAGCTAATATGAAATTAGATCTAAGAACTGAAAAAGTAAGAGATAAAGTTATAATAACTGTTGATGACTCTAATGTAAGAGGAACTACTGCTAGAAATAATAATAGGAGGCTTCGTAATGCTGGTGTTAAAGAAGTTTATAATATATTTTTATCTCCTGTTATAACTTCACCTTGTTATTTAGGTATGGATCATCAAAATGTTGATGAGTTAATTGGATTTCGTTTAAAAAATCTTGATGATATTGCTAAGGAGACAGAAGCTGATAAAGTAATTCATATATCTTTAGAGGGTCTTAATTCTGTTGTTGCTGATACTTATAATGTTGGTATTTGTTCAGGTTGTTTTGGTGGTAAGTATCCAGTAAAATTAATTCAATAATATTTTTTAGATTTGTTTTAAAATCTATTAAAAAATATTAATTAAAAAAAGAAAAAATAATAGATAACAGAGTTTATCTTTTATTATACAAATGTATATCTCTTTGTGGATATGGTATTGTAATTTTTTCTTTATCAAACTGTAGCTTTACTTCTTCAGTTATATCAAAAAATACATTCCAATATTCAGCAGTATCACACCATGCTCTTACTTTAAAATTCACAGAACTATCTCCTAATTCACCAACTCTTACAAATGGAGCAGGATCTTTGTGGACTTTTTTGTGTTTAGAAACAATATCTAGTAAAATTTTTTGAGCTTTTTTGATGTTATCATCATACCCAATCCCAAATTCCATGTCAACCCTTCTTGTTTTTTGTCTAGAAAAATTGATAATATTTCCATTTGCAAGCGGTCCATTTGGTATTATTATTGTTTTATTGTCTGGAGATTTTAGTGTTGTAGTAAATATATCAATCCCTTCAACTACGCCATTAACTCCTTGTGCTTCAATAAACTCACCTTTAGCAATTGGTTTGAATAAGATAATTAAAACTCCTCCTGCAAAATTAGCTAAACTTCCTTGTAAGGATAAGCCAATTGCAAAACCCATAGCAGCTACTACTGCTATAAATGATGTTGTTTCAACCCCTATCATGCTTATTACTGCAATAAAAAGTATTATCTTTAGAAGTGCCGTTATTAAGTTTGTTATAAAGCTCTTTAATGTTGCTTCAATGTCTTTTTTGCTTAGTTTCCTTGTTATTCCCTTTCTTATTAATCTTATAATCCATAACCCTATAATAAGTGTTAATATTGCAAGAACAAATTTAGGGATATACATTATGCTTAATTCAATTGCTTTGCCTATTAAATTTTGTATGTCTATCATATTTTTTTATTTTTTTATAACTTTATAAATATTTTCTTATTAATAGATATTAATTGTATATTTGTTTATTGTTAATTACTATTTACTTTTTTTTATTAATTAACTATATAATTAGTATTTTTAAGTAACTTTTATATATGATATCTTTTTTCTTACATTTATGGATTCATATGAAAAAATAAGAAAAATGGGAGAAATCTCAGAACAATTGAAAAAACATGGTTTAGTTAAAGATAGTGATGATGCATTAAAGCAAGCAGAAGATATGATGAAAGATCAAGGTAATGAGTTTTATGTCCCAAGAGAAAAGATTGAAGAGATGAAAAATAAAAAAATGGAACCTTCAAATAGTAACGATATGACTTCAAAAATAGTTAACGACAGATTATCATCAATGGAATCTCAAATATCGTTAGTCCGTGATAAAGTTAATGAAATAATTGCTAAATTAAATGAGTTTGAATCTAAGTTATCAAATCATGAAAAGCAAGAAATACAGGCAACATTATTAAAAAAAAATGATGATCTTAAAGATGAAGTAAAAAAACAACAAACCCAAGATAATCAAATTCATTCTGGTGTTCAACCAGAGCAAAAATCTAGTACTTCTCAAGTAACTCCTGAAGTAAAAAAAGAATATTCTCCATCTGATGTTTCTGTAGATAAAATGTTTTATGTTGGTAAAAAATAGTAATTTATTCTAAAAATAATTCTTTATTATTTATTGTTCGACTATATTTATTTTATGTCATTGGACATTTGCAGAAATTTCATTTAAATATTAGTGCATATTTGTCAGATTATGATACATGATACTTTTTTATTTCTTGCTGGAATCTGAAAGGAAAGAAAGGTTATTGTGGAAACAAGGAATTAGAAATTGGAATGATTTTCTGGCTGCTTCATCAATTAAAGGAATATCTTTCAAGCGTAAAAGAGTATTAGATTTGCAGATAGTTCATGCAAAGAAAGCATTATTTAATGATGATATTAAGTTTTTTATTAGTAAAATACCTTCTAAATATCATTACAGATTTTATGATTATTATAAGGATTCTTGTATTTTTATTGATATTGAAACAAGTGGTATTAATGGATATGTTACTTGTATTACTTTATACGACAGAATTAATATAATGACTTTTGTTAAAGATTATAATCTTGATTTTAAAGTTATTAGTAAAATAATAAGTAATTGTAAAATGATAGTTTCATTTAATGGTTCTGTATTTGATATACCATTTTTGCGAAAGTATTGTATTTTTAATTTTCCAGATATTTTACATTGGGATTTGCGTGTTAGTTGTAATTTATTAGAGTTAGATGGTGGTCTTAAAAAAGTAGAAGAGAATTTAGGGATAAAGCGTAATAATAATATAGTTGAAAATTTAGTAGGTGGTGATCCAATTAAACTATGGAGAACATTTAAAGCTACTGGTGATAAATATTATCTTGATTTACTTGTTGAATATAATCAAGAAGATACAATTAATCTTGAAACATTGGCAGATAAAATTTATCCTAGATTAATGAAGAGCATAAAGTGATTCTCCAATCATCATAATTGATAGTATTAAAGGTAAATTTTCTGTTATTTGTATGTTTAATATTATATGTAATAAATACCAAATCGCCGGTATGCAGAAAATAATCCAAGTTATTATATTAATAATTCCGATATGGCCACTATGGATTGTTAATGAGACTGCGGAATATATTTGTAAAATAATCATTAAAATAGCGGCAATTAATAATTGTTGAGGAATTGAAATAGTATAATAATTATAATACTCTAGAATAATAGCAATACCTAATATAATCATAATTACTGCAATTATTTTTTTGATTATGTCCATAGTTATGTTTTAATGTTATTATTTAATAAATCTTTTTAAAATACTATATATTATTCAGTTTGTTTTTGTATTTGTCAGTATTTGATTTGAATATTTTATAACATATAATATATTAATTTCGGGTGTATAAGTTGGTAGATTTTGTATTATTAGAAGCAGAGCATGAAGGTAATGTAGGTGCAGTATCCAGGGTTTTAGCTAACTTTGGGTTTAATAAGTTGATTTTAGTTAATCCTAAATGTAATCTTGATTCTGAGTTTTATAAGCGTGCTAAGCATTCAAAAGTTGTTGTTAAGATAGTAAAAAAAATTCCTAAATATGATTTACTCATAGGTACTACAGCTAAGGTTAATACAGATTATAATCTTGAGAGGTTACCTTTATTTGCCAATCAATTGATTGATTTTCCATTACCTAGAAAAGTGGCAGTATTGTTTGGTAGAGAGGGTGAAGGTTTGCATAATGATGAGATTAGTTTATGTAATCTAATTGTTACTATTAATTCTTCAAAAGAATATTCTACATTAAATTTGTCTCATGCAGTTGCAATAGTTGCTTATGAATTGTCAAAAAGAAGTAAAAACAAGATTGGTGATAAAATTCAAATGGCTTCTATTGATGATAAAAAATATGTTTTAAAATTATTGTTTGGGATGATAAATAAATACGAATTTAATCAAGCAAGAAAAGTTCGTTCTAAAAAAATTTGGACTAATGTTATTAATAAGTCTATTATAACAAAACGTGAATGTCAAGGTATGATGAGTTTGCTTCGTAGAATAAAAGATAAATGTTAGTTTAGGGATTTGATCTACATGTGTCTTATTTTTATTTAATTAAGTATTCTTATTGATCTGATATTTTAGTAATTTGTTGATTCTGAATATCCTTCTTCTTTGAGTTGATTAAGAATTATTAGAATAGATTTTATATTTTTGCTTGCACCAATAAATCCTATTTTATTATAATAGTTTTCAATATTATTGTCTTGATATTTTCTTAAATATAATTTTATGTGCCCGCACAAATCTTTTAGATTGACATGTAAATCAATTAAATATGAAACAATTTGTGGAGGGAAATAGTCAGAATATTTAAAATTTAGAATCTCCCATATTTCATCTGCTTTTTGATTGAAGTAGTTATATGTTTCCTCTGTAAATAATTCCTTTTTGTTTATTTTTTTATTAAATTCAGAGTTTTTTATTTCTGATAAAAAAATTAATAATTTTGAGCGTTCTTCATTTATTTTCTGTAAATTATCTTTTTCTGTTTTAGTTGGAATTATTACCGGTTTAAATTTAAAAACTTTATATGCTAATCCATCTCGTAATTTATTTATGTATTTTGTAATTAAGTAATCAATATCTTTTCTTACTATTTTCCAGCGTTTATTTTTTGATTTAATAAGTAAAACATCAATAATAAATAAGGTAAATGCAGCACCAAATAATTCTGCAATAAAATCATATGCGAAATCTTCAATGTGTAATCTAAATATCCATAATATTGCTATAGCTGTGAATATGACAATATAAACAATAAACGGTATTTCTGAATTGATAATTCTTTTTGAAAATTTATCTCTTAAATTTATAATTTTCTTTTGATTATCAATTAATGTACTCTTACTATTTTCGTAGATATTTAATCTTTTAGAAGTTTTATTTGTGTTCATTGGATTATTATCTAATTCTTCTTGTAATTATATATTTAATCATTTTCTTGCATTTTTTTTGTCATATACAAGATATATTTAACAGGTATAAATTTAGTTAATGATACAAGAATTCTATTTTTAATTCCATGTATTGCTATTGATTTTCCTTTCATCATAGATTTGTAACCATATTCTGCTACTTCTCTTGATGTTGGTATAGATTTATTACTAAACATTTTATTATCTTTTACATTAGCATTTATGAAAAAATTACTTTTTGTTGGTCCTGGGCATAATGTTGTTACAGTTACTCCTGTTCCTTTTACTTCATAATTTATTGCTTGCGAGAAACTTACAACAAATGATTTTGTTGCAAAATAAACTGACATTAATGGTCCTGGAATAAAACCTGCAATTGATGCTACATTCATAATTTTGCCTTGTTTTTGTTTTATCATATCTTGCAAATAATATTTAGTTAGCTGTACTAAAGAAGTTATATTAAGATTTATCATATTTGTTTCATTATCAATATCTGTATCTTTAAATTCTCCAAATCCTCCAAATCCTGCATTATTAATTAAATAGTCAATAGTTATTTTATTCTTTTTTGTATATTGATAGATGTCTTTTGCAGAGTTTGGGAGTGATAAATCTTTTTGTATAATGTGAATTTTAATATTGTGTTTTTTTTCTAATTCTTTTTTTAGAGTTTCTAATTTATCTTTGCTTCTTGCAACTAAGACTAGATTATTTTTATTTTCTGCATGTACTCTAGCTAATTCTAAGCCAATCCCATATGATGCTCCAGTTATTAATGCTGTTTTCATGTTTGTTTGGTAAAGTTTTGTATTTATATATATTGTTAAACTTATTTTATTGAAATAAATTTATTTTTTTAATAATTTATACAAATAATCTTAGAATAAATGGTAGAAAAATATTTGCAAGTAAAACTAGAAGCATTAGTGAACTTATTTTTCCCCAAATTACTAATGCTTTTTTTTCTTTATACTTTGTTTTTAATAATGTTAGAATCATTCTTCCACCATCAAGAGGTCCAATAGGTGCAAGGTTTATTAATGCAACTCCTAAATTGAAAATAAATAGTAAAAACATTAATCCCAGTAACCATAATATTATACTTATAGACCATCCAAATCGTGCTTGAAATTCAGGTAGAAATTCTGTATTTATACCTGGTATAATTCCAAGATATCCTATATCTTTTGTAGGATATTCTACTAGTGTTAATTGATATGAATTTTCTTCTGTTAGTATTGTAATATTTTGACCAGGTTTCGTTGTGGCCATAAAATTTGTAAAAACATTAATATTAGTTATTTCTGTTTCATCTATTTGTTTGATATATTCACCAATTTCTATTCCTGATAATTCTGCAGGTAAAACTTGGTCAGAGTCTTGTATAAAATCTGCAACATATATATTTGTTTGAGTTACATTTGCTAATCCTACTTGGCTAATTAATAATATTACATAAAATAAAGCTGCAAGAATCAAGTTTGAAAGTGGTCCAGCTGCGTATATTGCTAATTGTTTCATTGGTTTTATTTTTTGTATTTGTTTCTCATCAGGTTCTACAAATGCTGCAGGTAGAATTGGTATTAAAACTGAAAAAAATGCAAATCCTGATGATTTTACTTTTACACCAAATCTTCTTGCAACAATTCCATGTGAAAATTCATGGACTGTAGCTATTATAAATATTACAATTACAAAATAAGAGAATGGTATGTAAAAAAATGGACTTCCTATTTGGGTTTCAACAAATGGTTGTGCTATTGCAACTGATGCAACTGTGCTTCCTTGTTGAAATATTTTAAATAACATGTAAAGCAAATATACTACTGTTATAATCATACCAAAAAAGCAGATATATACTCCAGAATATGATATCCATTTGACTAGTTTAGGGTGCTTTTTTGCACCTGAGTCCATTGATTTTATTCCCCATTTAGTTCTGTATAAAATCATATATAAAAAAGGAAATAATATTTTCTGGATATTTAAGTTTTCTTTATTTCGATATAAAAAAATTCCAAGAAGTATAAAAAAAATAATAGCAATAGTTGTTTCACTAATAACCATTTTATTTCTTACGTTTTGGTCTTAATGTTTTTGAACCGCCTCTTGCTCTTACTTTACCAGCAATTACTTTTAGAGGATCAGCTCGAATTTTCTTTTTTGTTTTTCTACAAACAAAAATATTTTTCATTAATCTTGCTTCAGCTTCTGCGAATTTTGCCATTTTTATTACCTGTATTGTTTGTTTTTATAATTATTTTTTAATCTTATTTTATGGTTTATGATTTTACTTGTTTCATAACTCTACTGCTTAATATTTCCCAGTATAGTATTTCTACACCTTCTTTAACTTCAGCAACTAATTCTTCAGGAATCTCAAGATCAAAAGTTTCAAAAGTTTCTGAATCCATTATATTAGCATGTTTTCCATTTATTGATAATACTTGAGCACTTCTTTTTTCAATCACAGGAACTTCAACATTATCATGTCCTGGAAGTGTAAGATTTCTTTTTTTGTCATCTAATATTCCTACAGCCATTAGATTAACTTTAGCGTGACCGTGTTTTCCAGGTCTAGATGTTGCTGTACTTACTACTTTACATGCAACTCCATCTATAACTATATATGAACCTTTTTGTAATGTTCCAATTGATGCGAATTTTGTTTCAGCCATGAATTACCACCTAATCTATTAATTTTATATATTTGATATCTAATTTGTGATTATAATTTAATCAGATATAACTAATATATGAATAATTAATGGTTAATTTATAAAGATTATGTTTAAATTTATTTTTATTGAATGAAGGTTTTAGGAATATTACCTTTTTTCATTTCTTCAGTTCTACTTAAAAAATATGAAAGGCAATCTTTTCCACAGAATGTAGCCTTTTTTTTAAAATCATGTGGGCCAAATATTAGTGTTTGCGAATTTGGGTTATTTGGTTCAATATGATTTCCACATGAACTACAATAAATACTATGTTGTTTTTGTCTGTTTTCAATTTCATTATTAATGAAACTTTTCAAATAATATCCTCCATTTTCTAAGTCTTTTTTTATTTTAAGAAGTTCATAATAGTCTATAGAATCAATTACATCTCTTAATCTTTTATCCATCATCATAGTTTTTTTAGAAATTATTATTTATATATATTTATATTATTTAGAATAACTTTATCTCCTTTAGAGTGATAATAAAATCTTGATTGTTGTTAAAGAAAAAAGTAGGGTGCCTGACGGCACCCCTCTCTTTGGCGATTTCATCCATTTCTGGCGGTTACCGGTTTTACCCGGTCAAATTCTTTGCGTGAATTTTATCATCTGATTAATCTTTGTATTTTTAGTAATTTTTTTATGAAAATAAAGGGTGCAGAAAATCTGCACCCTAAAGATGAAATAACTATTGCTATTTCATCCATCACCTTTTTTTGTCTCGCCAGAGACTAGTATTTTGGAGGTAAAGTAGGATTGTAAATGGCTTATTTGATGAAATTTTATCATTTTGAAACCTCTTCAAAGTCAATATTCCATTTGTTTTTTTTATTATCAAATCTGAATAGAACATCATATTTCTTTTTTCTATCAAGTGAAAATAGCAAAGGCATTGGGATTGTTGTTTCAAAGCTAGATCCTCTTTTGTATAATTTTCTTCTAAATTCAATCATTGTAATTACTTATTTTTTTATTATTTTTAATTATTATCTAAATATTTATATTTATACTTATATTTAAATGTTTCGACTATTATTATTAGTTATTTATTTTTTTAATAATAATCTTTATGTGTTATTTAATACTTATTTATATGTTATTATATTTATATATATTTATACTTATTTTTATTAGAATTAATTTATAATATATTTTATATTAATTTTTATAAGTCTATTTTTTAGAAAAATTGTTTTAAGAAAAGATGGATAAAAAGAATTGTATTACCATCTTAATTTTGGTACATTAACTGTTGTTTTAGACCTATATAAAGCAAGTTTAGGGATAGGCTCACCTGATTTTGTAACATCTAATTTATGAAATTGTTCTTCGTCAATAAATTTAAAGTCTTTTCGATTCCAGCTTTTAACGTAATTAATGTCAAGTGGTTTTCCATTCTCGGGTTTAATTGTAATTAAAACTTTACCCTGTGTTACTCCTAAGTTATAATCTGTAGGAAGCTCATTATGCTTATTTATTGAATATCCTGAAGAAAAAGTAGTTGTTAATTTTGCCCATATAGGTTCCAAGTATTTTTTACTTATTGGGTCATCGAACTCAGGCCTAGTAAAGCCATTTGTCCATCGCATATTTGTAGCAATAATTAAATCAATGTCCTTTCGCTCACCTTCTTTATTTAAATAACCACCTATTAAATAAACTGCAAAAAAGGGATATCCTACTCTTCCATCTTTACAAAATGCAATATAATTATAATCAATATCACCTTCTTCATAATACATATTTGCAACATCATCTACAGATTCTATTACTTTTTTTACATTATTTAAATCAGGTTTTTCTAACTTATGAAATACTTTTTGTGCTTCTCTTATTTCTTGTTCTGTTAGTTGGTTGTTTGCTTGATTCATATTATTGTTATTAGTATGATAGTTTTAAATTTATCTGTTGTTGATTTTTTTTGTGTAATTGAATTAAAAATTATTAGTAGAAATAATAAGAAATAAAAAAAATAAAAAGAAATTAATTGCTTAAGTAATTAATTATTTTTTTGCTGGTGCTTTAGCTGCTCCTGCTGCAGGTGCAGCTTCTTTTGGAGCTTTTTCATTAATTATTGCTTCAGGTATTCCTAGTTCTTCCATACGTTTTCTTATGTCTTTGCTAGATTTCCCTTCCAATTCTTTAAGCACTTTATCGGCAGTAGCTTCAAATTCATGTCTTCTTTTTTCAATTTCTTCTTGAAGCTTTTTCTTTTCTTCTTCAAGTTCTTTTAACTCTTCTGCAGATAATTCTGTTTTACCTGATAATATTTTATCTTTGAATTTATCAATATCTTTGAAAACTTCTTTTGCGGGTTTACCTTCAACCATTACACCCATTCCTGCGCATGTTCCAATTATTTCCTTAACTCTCGCAACAGGATCTTTTCCTAAAAGATTATCTTCTTTCATTTGAGCAACTTTAATTACTTGTTCCATTTTAAGGTCTGCTACTAAATCTGTTTTAGGGTTTCCTGCTCCTTTTTCGATTTTTGCTTCTTTTTTTATTAATTCAGATGCAGGTGGTGTACCTACACTGATTGTAAATTCTTTTGTTTTATCGTCAACTTCAAGAGTTATAGGAACTTGCATACCTGCAAATGCTGCAGTCTTTTTGTTTATTTCTGCAATTACTTCTCCAATATTAACACCCATAGGTCCTAATGCTGGACCAAGTGGTGGTGCAGCAGTAGCTTTTCCACCTGCTACAAGAACATCTAATTTTTGTTTAGCCATTTTTTTATTCTCCCGCTTAAGACTTTTTTGTCTTTATTAGCGTTGGATTCCTTCTTCTCAGCTTTTCTGTAGTTGAAGGCAACCGGTTATTATTTTGATTTTTCAATTGATAATAATTAAAGTTTTAGTCATCAGAAGCGTTTTTATCCTCTGTATCTCTTCTTATTACTTTAACTGCATCTAATTTTAATGTTATAGGGATAGGTACAGCTGCTTCAAGTAATTCAACAACAACTTCTTCTTTTGTTTTATCAATTCTGATTATTTTAGCATTTTCTCGCTTGAAAGGTCCTGATATTATTTCTACAATATCATTTTGTTGAATGTTTACTTCACGTTTAACTTGTTCAAGCATATGCTCTATTTCTGAGTATTGAATTTCATTAGGTAATAATCCTCTTGCATATGGTACTCCAAATGCTGCTTGTTCAGCCTCTGATTTAGATTCTGCTTCTACGAAAATATATCCTCTCATTCCATGTGGTCTTATTATAGAATAAACTTTAAATTTTTTCTTTTCAGCATTAGATGTCAAAAAATCCATAACTTGGTCCTCTCTATTAGCAGTTGTTCTTAATGCAAAAAGACTTGTTTTTAGTTCACCTACTTCTTTTACTTCTTCTTTTATTTCTTCTTTTACTTCTTCTATTTTTTCTTCTTTAAGTTCATTAATTAATGCTTGTGTTTCGTCAATATCAGATATATCATCATAGTTTGTATCTTTTTTTGGGTTATCTTCTTTATTATTTGTAGAATTGGACTCGTCTAGTTGATTATCTTGTTTTTCTTCTTCTTCAATTTCGTTATCAATTTGTTCAAGTTCTTGATCAATCTTTTTTATTTCTTTTTCTTCTTCTTTGATTTCTTTATTAATTTCATCAAGTTTATCACTATTAAGATTTTCAGTTTCATTTAATTTTTCATCATTAATATTTTCGTCTTCTTCTGTTTTATCTAGTTTGATTGATTCGTCACTTATATTCTCTTCTAGTTGTTCGTTTTCATCTTCTGGAACAGGTGGTTCTGGTATTTGCTCTTTTTTTTCTTCTTCCATTTTTTTCTTATTTTTTTGTTTTATTAAAACATCATTTGTTTAACCATTGTGATAACAAATCCTATAAATCCTATAATTAATATTCCAATTCCAGTTACTATGACAATAGTTTTAAATTCTTGTCCTGTTGGTTTTTTTGTTATCTTAAGTACACGTCCGCATTCTTTGCAGAAGTTTTTGAATCTTGTTTTAAGTTTTGTATTGTTTTCTTCTTCCATTTTCGTGTTCCAAACTAGCTCGCTTAAAAAACTAGTAGAATTATATTGTATTGTTATTAATTCATTTATAAGGGTTACGGTGATAATTTGGATTTAATGAGTGTTTAATAATTAAATATCTAATAATAAATTAGGAGTAATTTTTTATAATTGATTATATTCTTATTCTTATGGCTAATAGTGGATTATTAAATGGGTTGGAGCATTTGATAGGTTATCCAAATCTCAATGCTGAGTCATCAGAGGGTGATTCAAGTAGTAAGTCTTCAGTTTTTATTTTAAATAGGGGAAAAGATCCAAATACTGAGGATTTTATTAGAGAAGTTATGTTATTAGCTTTTTTTGAGCATGCGAACTTACAAATTCAGTATACTAGTAATTGTTTTTATAAGGAAGGTGAGATGGGTTTTGCAACTGTTTTAATGATGGATGATGATTATCAAGTTTTTTCTCATAAATCTGAAGGAATTTTAATTATAGATAGAATAGGTGATTTTTATTACACTATTATATCAAGTAATGAGCCTTTTAATCCGGTTGGAAATATGGCATTTAATTTTGCAAAAGCAGATAATGAATATTTTGCTAATAATCCTGATGATGCATTTGCTTGTGGTTGTTCTTTGCCAGATAGATATCCAAAATTTAAATCTTTAACTTATCTTGTAGGTGCAAGAAGAAGTTTTCCATTACCTTTTCTTGTTGAGGATAATAGTTCTTTTCAGGCTTTTTTGGATGGAGAAAATTATTCTTTAGTAGATAAATTATCTTTATTAGTTCCAGATGCTTTTGTTCAATATTCTATATCTTCTCCACATTATTCTAGTTTCTGTTCTGCTAGAAATATTAGAAATTCAGAGATTATTCCTAATTATGAATTACCATTACCTCTTAGAAATATGAATGTAACGGGAATAAATGGTATAATTGATAATTCTCATTAGAAATACTTATTAAATTCAGTTTTTATACAAATTCTATTCCTAATTCTTCTGAAATTTCTTTCTTTTTCTTGTCTGTTAAAGTTTTGTTTGTTCCAAAAATTTGTTCAGAATTAACTCCTGTGATTATTAACATTACTCTTAGTGTTTGTTCCATATCTTCGTAAATTTGTGCACCCCAGATAACTCTTGCATCTGAGTCAATTTGTTCTGTTACGGATTCTACAACTCTTCTTGCTTCATCTAAAGTTAAAGATGATGAACCTGATATGTTTATTAATGCTCCATTTGCTTCTTTGATATCTACTGCTAATAAAGGATTATTTATTGCTTTTTCAACAGCCTCTAAAGCTCTATTATTAGAATCAGCTTCTCCAACTCCAATTAATGCAACTCCTCCTTTTCCCATTACGGCTTTAATATCTGCAAAATCTAAATTTACTAATCCTGCTTTGGTTACAAGTTCTGCAATTCCTTTTACTGCATTTGTTAGTATTTCGTCAGCAATTTTAAAAGCGGTATGAATTGGTAAGTCAGGTGCAAGTTCTAATAATTTATCGTTAGGTATAACAATCAATGTGTCAGTTGCAGCTGCAAGTTTTTCTAATCCATATACTGCATTTTGATATCTTCTGTTTCCTTCCATAGCAAATGGCATTGTTATTATTGCTATAGTTAATGCATTAACTTTTTTTGCAATTTCTGCAAGTACTGATATACTTCCAGAACCAGTTCCACCACCAAGTCCACATGTCAAGAAAATCATATCTGCTCCTTCAAAAGCTTTTTTTATCTCTTGTTCATTTTCTTTAGCAGCTTCTTCTCCTAATTTTGGATTGCTTCCAGCACCCATTCCTTTTGTTACTTCTTTTCCAATTAGTATTTTTTTATCTGCTGTAGTGTATAATAAATCTTGTGCATCAGTGTTTATTGCTATGGTTTCAGCTCCTGCAATTCCTACTTCTGAAATTCTATCTACAGTATTATTTCCACCACCACCAGAACCAGCAACTTTTATTTTAGCATTTTGCATTTTTAGAAGGTCTTCAAGTTCTTCATCTAATACATTGTCAGAAACCTTTTTTATTCCTTCTATTTTAGAAGTTTGATTTAATTTATCATATTTCTCAGTATTTTGAGAATTAGTAGGTTGATTTGATTTTTGACTCTGTCCAGAATTACTTCCATCATCAATATACATATCCATATAAACCTTTTATGAAAACTGATATATAAATTTGTTGGTATTATTGTGTATGATTTAGTTTATATAGTTTATTTTTTAGTTATTCTAAGATCTATTATAGGTTTTTGAGAATTAAACAAAAAGTTTTGATTAGTAATATTTAATTTTTCTGAGTTTCAGTCTTCTTGAATATTAAATCTTTTAATCCAGTAACTTCTAAAACTTTTTTCTTTAAAACTTCTTGGACATCTTTTGGGAGTTCCATTGGTAATTCTGCTTCTGCAATATTATCTGTAATTTTTGCTTTTGTTTGTTCAATTTGAAGCATTGCGTTTAGCAAAATTTCAACATGTTTTATTTTATCATCTATTTTATTTAATATTTTAATTTTATATGAAACTTCTTTTCCAGACAATGGATGATTAAAATCAACTAAGGTTCTTCCACCACTTACTGTTTTAATAATTCCTATTTGATCATCAATATTTACTTGTAAACCTGGTTGAGGTTGAATATTTGCTTTTTTGAATTTGGATGTTGCTATTAATTGAACTAGTTGTGCATCTTTTTTTCCAAATGCATTTTCAGGGAGAACATCAATGTTATATTCTTTACCAACTTCTTTACCTTCTAGTTGCTGGTCAATTCCTTTTATTATTTGTCCTTGTCCTATGCATATTTTAACAGGTCCATATTTTACTTGTTTTGTATCTAAACCTGATTCTTTTGCAATTTTTTCATCTGTTGTGTCAAATATAATACCCTCATCTTTTAATGTGCCTGTATATTCAACTTCAATAAAATCGTTTTTATTTAATGTGTTTGCCATGTTAATTGTTTAGTCCAAGTTAGTTTATAAATATTGTTGTAGTTGTTTTATAAGTTTTTCAAATGCTTCTTGAATTGATAGTTTAGTTGTGTCGATAATAATATCAAATTTATTTTTATCATAGATGTTGTCTATACTATAATATTTTTTGTACCTTTTATTCTCTGTTTTCATTCTTTCAAGCATTTTTTCTTTCATTTGTTCAATGTTTTGAACTTTTTCCTCAGTACTTCTTTCTTCTTTTTTTAAGTCATTAAAAACTCTCTTAGCTCCTTCTTTTAAATCAACATCAATAAATATTTTTATTGATTTTGGGATTAGAAATGCTGATGTTCTGCCTTCAAGAATAACATCTTTGTTTTCTTTTGCAAGTTTTATTTGATATTCATCAATTTCTTTGTCAATCTTAGGGTTATTTTCTCCAAGTTTTTGATATTCAATAATAGATAATTTATTTTTTTTTGCTAACTCACGCATTATACCACCCATATAATATCTTTTGTAATTGATTTTTTCAGCTAGCATTTTAGCAAGAGTACTTTTACCACTTCCAGGCATCCCAGATATAGTTATTATCATTTGTATATTTTTGTTGAAGTTATTTATAATGTTTTTTTATTTTTTGATACATTTTTAATAATATTTAATAAATAAGTATGATATTTTTATCCATAATATTTTTAAACATGCTTTAACTATGTTTTTTTATATTAGTCTATATAATCAAGGGGGATGTTTATGACAAATAACCAAGTTCAACCAATTTTCATATTACCAGAAGGTACAACAAAAACTTCAGGAATGAATGCACAAAAAATAAACATTGAAGCAGCTAAACAAGTAGCTGATCAAGTTCGTTCTACATTAGGTCCAAAAGGTATGGATAAAATGATTGTAGATTCTTTAGGTGATGTAATTGTTACAAATGATGGTGTTACAATACTTCAAGAAATGACTATTGAACATCCTTCTGCAAAAATGATTGTGGAGGTTGCAAAAACTCAAGAAGATGAAGTAGGCGATGGAACAACAACTGTTGTTGTTTTAGCAGGAGAATTTTTGAAAAATGCTTTACCTTTACTTGAAAAAGGAGTTCATCCTACAATTATTGCTAAAGGATATAGAATTGCTGCAAATAAGGCATTAGAAATTTTGCAAACTGATATTACACGACCAATTACTGTTAAAGATAGATCAACTTTATTGAAAATTGCTGAGACTGCAATGACCGGAAAAGGGGCAGAAAATTCAAAAGAGATGCTTGCTGAACTTGCTGTTAAGGCTGTTCTAAATGTTGCTGAGAGTGATAATGAAGTTGATATATCAAATATTAAAATAGAGAAAAAAGTAGGTGGAAGTATTGAATCTAGTGAACTTGTTGAGGGAATTATTTTAGATAAAGAAAGAGTTCATACTGGTATGCCTAAATCAGTTTTAAATGCAAAAGTTGCTTTAATTAATACTCCGTTAGAGATAAAAAATACTGAAATAGATGCAAAAATTCAGATAACAGATCCTATGCAAATGCAAGCTTTCTTAGACCAAGAAGAAGCTATGATTAAAAAAATGGTTAATAAGATTGTTGATTCTGGTGCTAATGTCGTATTTTGTCAAAAAGGGATTGATGATTTAGCACAGCATTATCTTGCAAAAGCTGGTATTTTTGCAGCTAGACGTGTTAAAGAGAGTGATATGGTTAAGTTAGTAAAAGCAACAGGAGCTAAAATTGTGAATAATCTTGATGATTTATCAAAGTCAGATTTAGGTTTTGCCGGCATTGTTAATGAAGTACATGTTGGTGAAGAGAATATGATATTTATTCAAAAATGTAAAAATCCTAAGTCTGTTACTCTATTGGTAAGAGGAGGAACAGAACATGTTGCTGAAGAAGTAAGACGTGCTATGGATGATGCATTAGGTGATCTTGAAGTAACATTAAATATTGGTAAAGTTGTTGCTGGTGCTGGTAGCCCTGAGATTGAATTAGCTATGCGAATAAAAAAATATTCTGAAAGTTTATCTGGAAGAGAACAATTAGCAGTTGAAGCATTTGCTGATTCGATGGAAGTAATTCCAAGAACACTTGCAGAAAATGCAGGACTAGATCCTATTGATGTTATTGCGTCATTAAAATCTGCACATGATCAAAAGCAATTGACAGCTGGAATTGATGTTTTTTCTGGAAAAGTTAAAGATGCTTGGAAAATGGGTGTAATAGAACCTTTGAAAATTAAAACTCAAGCTGTATCATCGGCTGCAGAAGTTGCAATTATGATTCTTCGAATTGATGATGTTATTTCTGGCAATTCTTCAGGTCGTGATTCAGTCAATCCAGGAATGACCGGTGGGATGAACGGAATGATGCCTCCAGGAATGTAATTTTTTGTTTTTAATTATAAAAAGATTTGGTTGATAAAATGTTATATATGGTTGGTATTGGTTTAAATGATGAAAAAGATATTACAGTTAAGGGTCTTAATGTAGTTAAACGATGTTCTAAAATTTATCTTGAAAATTATACTTCTTTAATGAAGTGTTCAGTTCATGATTTACGTAATTTTTATGGGAAAGAAATAATTTTAGCTGATAGAAATTTAGTTGAAAGTAAGGTTGAAGAAACAATTCTTTCTGACGCTAAAAATAATGATATAGCTATTCTTGTAGTTGGCGATGTTTTTGGTGCTACTACACATGTTGATTTAGTATTACGTGCAAGAAAAATGGGTGTTAAGATAGCGTATGTGCATAATGCTTCAATATTAAATGCTATTGGCTCTACAGGTCTTGAACTTTATAAGTTTGGTAAAACTACATCTATGGTTTTTTTTGATAATAATTGGAAACCTTCTACTCCTTATGATGTAATTGAAATGAACAAAAAGAATGGATTGCATACTTTGGTACTTTTGGATATAAAAGTTGACCAAAATAGATTTATGACAGTAAATGAATGTCTAAAACAATTATTAGAGCTTGAGCAAATTTATGGTCGAGGTTTAATTTCTCCAGATCTGAAAGTTGTCGGCTGTGCACGAATTGGTTCAAATGATCAATTGATTAGGTTTGCTAAGATTTCTGAGTTAATAGATTATGATTTTGGTTCTCCATTACATTGTTTAATTATTCCAGGAACTTTGCATTTTATGGAAGAAGAGTTTTTGAATTCTTTAGATTGATTTGATTATATTAAAACAGTTTGTTTTATTTAAGTAAATAGTCACCACTAATTAGTACTAAAAATAGAAACATTTATAAATCTATATTATTTTTACTCTTTTTAGGTGGTAAAATATGGTTGACATTAAAACACTAGAAACAAATTTATATGAATCATTCACAAGAGTAAAATCAGATGTACTTCATCTTACAGATGAAATGAATAAGTTAAGCAATGCTATTTCAAAGCTTTCAAATTCTTCTTTATCTGGTAAAGTAGCTACATTAGAAATTAAGATTGTTGCTCTTGAAAGAATGGTAAGAGACATGTCTACAAGACAGAGTTCTCAAAGTAAAAAGAAAACTTCTACTAAAAAGGTAAAAACAGCAAAAAAGAAAGCAGATGTAAAACCTAAAGTAGTATATCGAACAAAGCCTAAAAGAAAAATCTTTATAGCCTCAAAGAATGGTAAAAGATATCATGAAGAAGATTCTTTATTGATTAAAAAAATAAAACCAAAAGATAGGGTTGTTTTTAAATCAAAAGTTGCTGCTGAAAATGCAGGATATACTCCCTCAAAAGTTTCTTTTAAAGCTTAATTTTTTTTAAAATGTTATTTTCTTTTTCTTCACTTTATTCTAAAAAAACACCTTCTGATAAATCTATAGTTGATTTGTTAACTGATCAATCAAGACCTGTTCTTATTCGATCACAAGGTCGTTCTTTAGCAATAAATTATGGTCCTATTTTAAAAATAATAATGCCTACTATTTTGGATGGTAATGAGCATTATGTCATTGATTATGAAACTAATAGACTTTTGCATACTTCAGGTTCTGGTTTAGGAGCTTTTGCTGCAGAAGAATTGGTTAGAAAAACACATGAGTCAGGTGATATTTGCGTTTACAATTGGGAAGGTTCTGTTGATGATTTATTAAGAAAATTTAATTCTTATAAAAAAGTAGATTGCACATTAGTTGAGCCTGAATTCTGAGAAAGCTTTATAAAATAACTTCTAATAATTAATTTTATAATATTCATAGCCCCGTAGTGTAGCGGTCAATCATCCAGGATTTTGGTGATGAAGAATAATGATTTAGTCTTTGTCGAAAATGTCCTGGGACCTCGGTTCAAATCCGGGCGGGGCTATTTTATATTTTAGAATAATTTCTTAATTTTTTAATTTTGTTTGTAGTCTTTTATGTAATTTGATTGTTTTTGGATCTTTTATATGTTCAAGTAAAATAAGATATTCTGATATAATTTTATTTTTTGTTTTAAATTCATTTAATCCTTTTTTTGTAAATTTTAGTTCTTTATCTGAATATTTAATTAGTTTCTTTTTTTCTAAGCTTTCAAGATTTTTATATATCGCTCTTGATTTAATATCAATACTTTTTGATGATATCAAAATGTCAATAAAAATTGATTTGGATATAGATACTTCTAATGGTTTATCATTAAATCTTTTATTATATATTTCATAGCATTTTCCTAATGCAAATAATAAATATGCTTCTTGTTTTGTCAGTACCATTTCCCCATTTATAATTTAAATTAATGAGTATATATATTTTTCCCTGGGAAGTTACGATAAACTTATTTAAAACTAGGTTTTATATTATATTAGATGCACCATAATCATTTAAGTTTTAGACGCATAAAGGAGGTAGCTTTAGCTTTATTTGATTTTGAATTGCATCATATAGCTTCTCACTTAGGAATTACTAAGTATCTTCCTTTTCATAAAAGATTTGAGCCTGATTCTAAAAAAGACTTGAATCCAGAGATTATACGGCAATTATTTGAAAAATTAGGTGGTGCTTTTATAAAATTAGGGCAATTGTTAGCATTAAGGCCTGATCTTATAGGGAAAGAATATAGTAAAGAATTTGAAAAATTATTATCAAATGTACCTCCCGAAGATCCTATTATTATAAAATCATTGGTTAAGCATATTCCTTTTAGTAAATTTAATATTAAACCATTAGGGTCTGCAAGTATTGCTCAGGTCCATAAAGCTGTTTTAAATGGCCATTCTGTTGCTGTTAAGATTAAACGTCCAGGTATTGAAAAAAAATTCCAAGAAGATATTTCAATAATTGAATTTCTTGCTAAGTTGATTAAAGAAAAATATAACCCATCTTTTGTTGATCCTGTAAATATTGTTGAAGAATTTAAAAAATATACATTAAATGAAATGGATTTTAATCATGAAGCTTCAAATATGAGACGTTTTGCTTTAAATTTTAAAGGAAGTAAAGAAATAATTATTCCTAAAGTTTATGAGAAATATTCTAATAAGGATATTTTGGTTATGCGTTTTGAAGAAGGTCATAATATACTAAACGTGAAGAAAGATAAAACAATAATTAGAAAAATAACAAATTCTGTATATAAAATGCTTTTTGAAGATCGTTTTTTTCACGCTGATCTTCATCCAGGGAATATTTATGTTCACGGTAAAAAAATTGTTTTACTCGATTATGGTATTGTTGGTCATATTGATAAAGTTCTTGAAAGAAAATTATTTTATTTGTTTTCTTCTCTTGTAAATGGAAATATTGAGGGAACAGCAAATGCTTTATTAGAAATTAATATAGGAGATAAAGATCCAGATGTTGCATATCTGCGTGAAGGTTTATATAATGTTCTTGGTGATTATTATAATACTTCGTTGAGTAAAATGGATTTTAGTAAAATATTTTATGGTTCTATAGAAGTTGCTAGGCGTTCACATATTAAGATCCCAGCTCAATTAGTTTTATTTGGAAAAAGTCTTGTAACAATGGAAGGTTTTTGCCGACAGGTAGATCCTAGTTTTAATGTTGTAAAAAATGCTAAACCATATGTTAATAAATTGATAAAAAAAGAACTTTCTCCTAAAAATTTAATTAAACATGCTAAAGATTTTTCTTGGCAGTTGCATGAGTTATTAGCTGGTGCTCCTGATACATTACGAAATATAATAAGAAGATTTAATATGATGGAAGAACGCATTGTTGACATTGATAATACTTTTCGAAATTTGATTAAAGTTATGTGGAATGGTGTTCGATTGTTGACATTATCAATTGTTTTTCTTGCATTTATTATTGCATCTTTATTATTATTGCATTATGAACCATTATATTATGGGTTTTCGATTTATAGTTTAGTTGGTTTTGGTTTTGCATTTGTTATTTTAATAATTATTTTTAATTTGCTTAATAAATAATTATTTCTTAGTTCTTTTAATTAAATAATTTAGAAATTGTAATTATAAATATTTTTTCTTTGGATTTTAAATCTGTTATTAAAGCTTTAGAACATATTTATTGTTAATACTAATTCTTGCTTTTCTCCTTTTTTAATTATAGTTTCTTTTAGTAAATGTAGTTATTTTGTGTTTTTATATGGATAATATTTATATATCTGTATTATTAAATTGAATATATGTATAGATGGATGAATAATTTAGTACTATTTTTATTATTTTATGGAATGAGTTTACCTGTTTTAGCTTTAGATTCTGATGTTGATGATTCATTTAATTTTAATGATGTTCAAGTTGAAACTCAGCGTGTTATTGTAATATTAGATGAGTCTTTTGATGTTGATGTTTTGCGTAGTGATCAATCTAGTAACTATAATCAGTCATATATGATAGCAACTGTTAGTTCTGATATTGAACCAAATTTAAATTCAATCATTGATAAATCTTTTATGAAATTTGAAGAGTTTGATGGATTTTCTGTGGATTTAACAGTTGAAGAAATTGAATTCTTAAGGTCTAATCCTAATATTAAATCTGTTGATTTAGTTTATCCAAGATATATTATGTTAGATGATTCCGTATCATTGGTTAATTCAACAGGTGCCTGGAATATGCAACTTAATGGAATAAATATGACTGGTTACGGTCAGTCTGTTTGTGTTATTGATTCAGGTGTAAATTCATCTCATCCAGATCTTGTAGGAAAAGTTATTGCTGAAAAATGTTTTTGTCGTTCACAACCTTGGCCTCATCGCTCTTTTGATTGTTGTCCGAATGGTGAAGCAGTTGATGATAATGCTTTAGATGAAATGGGACATGGGACTCATGTTGCTGGGATAATAGCAGCAAATGGAGGTAAAAAAGGTGTTGCTCCTGATTCTAATATTGTTGCTGTAAAAGTGTTTGGTTCTGATAATAAGGCATATGATAATGATATTCTTGCTGGAATTGATTGGTGTGTTCAAAATGCTGATTTGTATAATATATCAGTTATTACTTTAAGTCTTGGTGTAAGATGTGATCTTAATCCTCAATGGTGTAGTTCAAGTTATTGTGATTCACAATATTCATCCTATGCTAAATCAATTAATTCAGCTGTTGCAAATAATATACCTGTAACTATTGCTTCAGGAAATTCTGGTAGTAATAATTTGATTAGCTCTCCAGCTTGTATTCAGAACGCAACTGCTGTCGGTTCTTCAACGAAAAGTGATACAATTAGTTCTACTTCTGATTTAAGTCCAATCTTGAATTTACTTGCTCCAGGGAATTTAATTACTTCATTGCGTTTAAATCCAAATGTTTGTTCATCAAGTTGTGATTGTTCAGGAAATTATATGACTTGTTCAGGAACATCTATGGCAACACCACATGTTGCAGCAGCTTTTCTTTTGATAAATCAATATATTGAAAATGAAGAATTATTATTGTCCCCAAAACAAAAAGAATTTATTTTAAATGATACTGGAAAATTAATATCAAATATTGGTAGGATAAATAAGAACTTTTCTCGGATAAATATAGGCCAAGCTTTATCTTATTTTTCACATGATTCATTATTAATAAATCTTTTAGGAGATAATAATGATTATCATATTTTAGGGAATGTTTCTTTAAGTTGTTTTGTTGATAGTGGGTTTTCATTGCAAAATGTGAGTTTATATATTAATAGTTCAGGTTGGAATAGGTTTGAGACCAATATAACTGGTGAAAGTGGAATTAATTATACATTTAATCTAGTTATTGATGAAGGAGATTATATATGGAATTGTAAGGCTTGTGGCGCTTTTGGTTGTTCTTTTGCAATTGATAATCAAACTATTCATGTAAGAAGAGATAGTGATGGTGATGGAATACCAGATGAGTTAGATAATTGTCCTTTAGTATATAATCCTAATCAGTTAGATAGCAATTCTAATGGTATTGGAGATGCTTGTGAAGGTGATTTTGATGGTGACGGGATACCAGATGAATTAGATACTCTTATAGGTGATTCAGATCATGTAAAAATATTTAATTCTTCTATAAATAATTTAAATGTTATAATAAATAGTTCAAATAATTTATCTCAGATATTTACAAGTACTCAAACTGTAATTTTTTTAGATGCTTCAACTCCAATCATTGAATTTGTTTATAATTTCTCAATTGATAATCCTTTAAATCTATTAGATATTGAGATTATTACAAATAATGTTGATAGTGATAATAGTTTTATAATTGTAAAAGGTTTAAACAAAACAAAATCTGATTTTAAAAAAACTGTTTATTTAGAAAGAGTTAATCAAGATGCAAATAGGATATGTATAAAGGATTTTGAGATTTCTTCTTTATCTGAGATTTCTTCAGATTGTAATAGTGATAATGAAATATTAATTGAGTGTAATGGCGTTTTATTTAATGGGTACATGTGTGATTTAATTAATTCAACATATTATCGTGTTACAGGATTGAATTATTCTGGTATAAAAGAATTTGTATATATATCTCCACCTTCTACTACTACACGTATTAGTGGTGGTGGTGGAGGTTCATCTTCAGTTCAAAGACAATGTGTTCCTAATTGGGATTGTACTGATTGGACAGATTGTATTAATGGATATAATAGGCGAATTTGTGAAGATTTAAATAAATGTGGTTCTGATGATCTTCCTGAAACAATGTTAAGGTGTGAGAATATTATTATACCTAGACAGACTATGGATGACGATTCTTTACCTATTATTGCTAGTGATGATCCAGATATCGAGCAAACATATTATGATAGCAATGAAAGTTTTTCAGATAATTCGTATTCTTTTGATAATAATTACGACAAATATTGGTTGATTGGTTTTATTATGTTCAGTATGGTTTTAGGAATTGTATTAAGTTTTATTATACCTGCAATGTTTAAGAAGCAGTAACTAAAACTAAATATATAAAAAAAAGAAATAAAAAATAATCTTTTCTTGATTAAAATTTTTTATTTATTATTATCTAATAAATAGGAAATCTTAATTCTCCTTTAAGCTCTACATTCTTTACTGGACTTAAATCATCAATTCTATTTATTCTTAACAAGTTAAGTGATTTTGTGTAAAGTAAATCTTCAATGTATAAGCTTCTTTCAACACTAGGTGACCAATAGATAGATGTTGATGCTGAATGATCAATTAATCCTCTTAATTCTATTGAATCTCTTTTGATATTAAATACCATTGCACCATTGTAGTTATTGCTTTGGTCTCTATAGTCATAGTTATATATCGGAATTACTAGTAATTCTTTTTCTTTATTGAACAAAAATGCTTTATGTTCAAATAGTGCAGACGATTGAGCGTATCTATCTTCTCCTACATATTTTGCAATTTCAATTGGATTTCTTTCGTCGCTAACATCAAATAATGATATTTTTAATCCAGTTATTCTTCCAGTATCAGTAGCTTCTTGTCCAATACCTATTATTGTATTTTCATCATATGGATGTAAATATCTTGAAAAACCAGGTATTTTAAGTTCACCTAAATCAATTATTCTTCTAGGATTACTGATATCTATTACGAAGAATGGGTCTATTTCTCTAAATGTAACCATATAAAGTCTGTCTCCAATAAATCTTGCAGAATATATTCTTTCTCCCTCCGCTAATCCTTCTAGTTGTCCAATTATATTAAGATTTTTATCTAATGCATAAACATTATTTAATGATTCACTCATTCCAGTATTAAATCTGGACCATCTTCTGTTAATTGTTGTTGCTATTCTAAAGACTTCATCAGATATGTCTTCATCCATTGAAAATTGGTTTATGATATTACCTGGTACTCTTCCATTAGCAGTAGGTATTATTTTTCCGTCTTCAATAGATAATTTATTGATAACAGTGTATTCAAAGTGTTTTATTTCTTCAAGTCTTTTTTTAAGTTCACTTTCTATCTGATCTTGTAGCAAATCATTTTCTCTTGGTGGTAATCTGTTCATATGTTGCTGGTATATTTGCCATATCTTTGCTTCTTTTTCATTCTGTGATAAAATATCATTGTCAGTTTGCTTTATTCTCTCTATTAATTCTTTGTCTTCTTGTGATAAATTGTTTTTAATCATATTCATTACTATATCTTTTTGTATGTCATATTCATTTATGTATTGTGTATAGGTTATGAAAATATTATTATGAGACATGTACATATTTTGTCCAGATTCTACAATGACTGTTGTTGAATCTGTACTATAGTCATCTAGACTAATTCTGAATGTGTTAATGTATGATGGTGATCTGTAGTCTATGTTATAATAATAGATTGATTCTATTGGTACTCTTATTGCTAAATCATTTTCAATAATATATGGTATTGGATGATTTATGGTTGGTCTCATACTAGTTAATAAATAAACATTATCTCCTTTCATTCTTCCATTAAAATATCTTCCTTCAAATTTGTATTCTTGTTCTAATGAAGGATTTTTTCTATCTGAAATATCATATATATTAAAGAATGTTATACCTGATTGTGGTCTATAACCTATTTTATTGAAGTAATCATTATCGTTAAAATTTCCAAATACAGCCATTTTATTATTTAATATAAATAAGTTAGTTGGATTACTGTCATACTTAATTGTAGCTATTACTTCAGCTTCTTCTCCGGGAAATGCTTTTATGATATATAATATATTATTTGAAATTGTGTAAATGTAATTTCCATCGGTTTTTAGCATATCTGCTTCATCTATGCCTTCTACTTGGATATTTGTTGTTGAGAATTCGGTTGGTGCTGTTTTTGCCATGTCCATAGAAGAAGCCTCCATTAGTATATCACCAAAAAAGGGCTCAGCTATGAGTCCTCCTCTTATAGGCATATGATCGTATACTTCCTTTATTTGTATTAATTGTTTTAATTCATTTTCATTATTAATTTGTTTTACTTGAATATCTTCAAGATTAAGACTAAATTCTTGAAATCTTCCTTGACTTTTATCTTCTCTTGGTGTTATTTGTTGTTCGCATCCTATAAGAATTGAGAATGCAAAGACAATTAATAATACTATACTTGTTATTTTTGTTATATTTTTCATTTTGACCTCCTAAGGTATTTTATATAATCAATAATCAACAAACTTATTATAATAAAAATACATCCGATAAAAAACCATATTGCATAAATTGTTCCATTTTGTGTTATTACTGCTGTTGTTTCAGGTATTGATTCTGTTGTTGCTATCATTATACTATCATCAGCAAATGTTCTAGCCATCTCAGGATAAGCTAATGTAGAAGTTTTAGTTGAGATATTACTTATGAATTGATGATATAGATAAATCATACTGCTTCCAATTAATCCAATTCCTAAAACAGGTAATATGCTTTTTAGTTTTTCTTTTATACCGTATACACTAGTTGTTTTTGGTGCTATTATTATATATTGATTTGCAAGTTTATAATGTAATACTTCCTTCATTCGTTTTGAATAATGATATTCATCAGCAATTACTAATCCACTTTTGAGAAGTTGTTGTAGATTATAATGTATTGTTGAAATTGGTAATTCTAGTTTTTTTGATAATTCTGTTTCTGTTGATTCTTTATCAGCTAAGCTATCAAGTATTTTTCTGCATGTATCATTTGTTATAACTTGAGCAACTTTTTTTGCCTCTTCATCTTGCAAGTTTATCATTAATAATTTTTTTTTGGTCATATTCTTAGTAATTTAATGAGTATATATATAACTTCTTTTCATTTCAAATTGATTTGAAGTGAACTTTTTTTTATATTAGTTTTAAATCTATTTTTATATTAATATGGTTAAAAGAAGGGTGAAAAAGTTACCAAAAATTAATACCATAATATATCCTAATAAAAAAGCAGGAATAAAAGGAATACCTATTTTTACAGGTATTTTATTTATTTTTAATTTTTTTAATAATGCTATTTGTTTTTTTGTTATTCCTAAATCTTTTGGTCCGCAAATATATTTTCCTTTATGTTTTATTTCTTTTTCAATCCAATCTCCTTCTGTAATCTGCTTTGGATTTAGTATCATAATCATAGAGCTTTTTTCAACACTTTTAGCAAATGTATGCATATAAGGTATAAGTATAAGCAGCATAATTATTGGTAATATTATAGTTCTAGCTTCATGAATAATAAAACTGCTAATTAATAATATTAATGATAATGCTAATGAAATTAATTTAATATTTTTAGTGTTTTTATTTTCATCTTTCCATGTTTTTATGAATTTATCTTTGTTTTTTAATGCAGCAACAATACTCCATATTAAACCAAAAATTGACCCTGCAATTATCATATTAATAATAAATGCAATTAATGGACTATTCCATAAAGCCCATAATTCATATGGTATTATAGGTAAACCAAAAAGTATGCCTAGTCCCATTATCATTTTTGCATCACCACCGCCCCATTGTCCTGCATAAAACATGGTTAGTGCAATAATTAATGTTAATATAAAACCTGCAAACCCACTAAGAATGATCATATAATCTAATGTTATTGTTGCAAATATTAATCTTAATGCTATAGCAGAAAAAAATAATCCATAATTAATAAAATCTGCAACTTCCCTTTTTTTTAAATCTGTGATAGAGCCAACAATTAATACACTTAATGCTATAATTGTAGCAATAATTTCATAAGAATTAGTGCTGAAATTTATTATCATATTTTTATTGTATATTTTTCTTTTTATAAATTTTTAGGCAGCTTTTAATCTTTGTAATTCAGCTTTTTTTAGTTTTTCAAGTTCTCGTTTTAAATTATGTTCTAAATCTTTTAATTCCTCTTCAAGAATTCTAGATAAGCTCCAGTTGGTATGGTCTTTATCAGATGTTAAATCTATATTTAAATAACTTCCCGCTTCTAGTATTAATCTTAACTTACATCTTGGATAGTTATTATCTGGTCTAAAAGCAACTACTACTTTTTCTTTGAGAGTTGTATCTTTAGGTTCAGCCCAATAAATATATGTTAGCATTTTGCCTTTTCCAATTATTTTTGTTTTAATACAGTTACGTTTTATAGTTATTCCAGATTTATACATTGCTCGATCAATATGACTTTTGTGTTTTTTAAGATGTTTTTTATGTTCCATTTCATGTGATAATGAAATAATAGGTTCTTCATTTAGATCTCGTTTTTTAATAATATTAAACATACAATATCTATGTTAATGAATTTTATATATTTTTGCTCAGAAAGTTTTATTTTCACCAATATATTTATAAATGGATTAGGGTTTGCTTCATATACCAATGAAGCAGATTATATTGGATTATACTGCTAAAGTAAAATTAATATGATCTGATTGAGGGAATGAATAATTTCTCATTTCCATATGAAGGATAATTCCGGAGGGAATAAAATGTCAGAAGAATTAACAAAAGAAAAGATTGATCAAATATATGAAGTAATAGAAATAGCTAGGTCTACTGGTAAAATTAAAAAGGGTACAAATGAAGCTACAAAAGCTGCTGAAAAAGGTACAGCAAAGTTAGTTGCATATGCTAAGGATGTTAATCCTCAAGAAGTTGTAATGCATATTCCATTAGTATGTAAAGATAAAGGGGTCCCATGTTTTGGTGTTCCTAGTAGAGAAGAATTAGGTACAGCAGCTGGATTAGTTGTTCCAACATCAGCTGTTGCAGTTACTGATGAAGGTAATGCTAAAAAATTATTAGCTGAAGTTCTTAAAGGAAAAGTAGTTAAGCCTGTTGAAGAAAAAGCTGAATCTAAAGAAGAAAAGGTTGATTCTAAAGAAGAAAAAGCTGATGTTAAAGAGCAAAAATCTGATGTTAAGGAAGAAAAAGAAGCTACTGCTAATGAATCTAAAGATGTAAAAACTGATGATAGTAAAGAAACTGAAAAATCTGAAGCTAAGGAAGAATAGGTGAATTCTAATGGCAGAAGATAATAAAAATCAAAAAAAAGGTCAAAGAAACCAATCTCAAAATCAAAAAACTGAAGGAAATACTAAGCAAGGCGTTGAGTTTACAAGAGCTTTTGCTGCTCGAGTTGAAGAAGTTATTGGTAGAACAGGAACAAGAGGAGAAGCATCTCAAGTTAGATGTACTATATTAGAAGGTCGTGATGAGAATAAAGTTATTAGACGTAATGTAAAAGGACCAGTTCAAATAGGAGATATATTAATGTTAAGAGAAACTGAAATTGAAGCAAGACCAATGAACCGAAAAGGTCGTGGAAATTAGGTGTGAAAAATGGTAAAATGCTCATTTAGTGGGGAAGAAATTCCTGAAGGAACAGGAATAATGTATGTTAAAAAAGATGGGAAAATTCTTTATTTTAAGAATAAGAAATGTGAAAAAAATTTTCTTAAATTAAAAAGAAAACCTAGAGAAACAAAATGGACAAAAGATTTTGTTAAAGGAGAATAGAGGTATTAAAGATGAGTTTTGAAAGAACATTAGTGCTTATTAAGCCAGATGGTGTACAAAGACAAATTGTTGGAAGAATATTGCAACGTTTTGAAGATGTAGGAATTAAAGTAGTTGGGATGAAAATGGTTTGGATAGATTCTGAATTTTCTAAAAAGCATTATGCTGCTCATGTTGAGAAACCTTTTTACAAAGGATTAGAATCTATGATAACTGAAGGCCCTGTTGTTGCTATTGTTTTAGAAGGATTACATGTTGTATCATTAGTCAGAAAAATGGTTGGTAAAACTGAACCTAAAAGTGCTGAGCCAGGTACTATTAGAGGAGATTTTGCTCATCACTCTTATGAATATACAGATGCTAAAGGAAAAGCAATAAAGAATTTAATTCATGCATCAGGTAATGTTGAAGAAGCAAATGCTGAGATTGGTCTTTGGTTTAATGAAGATGAAATGCATACATATTCAACAGTTCATGAAAAACATGTATTTTAATTTTTTATATTTTAATTTAATGTTAATTTTCATCATTCAATAGCATAAATTTAATTTTTAAATTTATGTTTAATGTAACAAGTTAATAAAAATGTGAATAAAACATACTAATTAAGCTAAAAAAATAAGTACATATTAATTTAAAAAACTAAAAATATTTGTTGAGGTAATAAAATGGGAGAAAAAATGGTCGATCGTGTGAAGCGTTTGTCTTCACAACCTGAAAAAATTAGAAATATTGCAATATGCGCTCATATTGATCACGGTAAAACTACTTTTTCCGATAATCTTCTTTCTGGAGCAGGTATGATGTCAGAAGATTTAGCTGGGAAAGCTTGTGCACTTGATTTTCATGAAGATGAAGCTGCAAGAGGAATTACAATTGATAGTGCATCTGTAAGTATGGTTCATACTTTTGATGGTGATGAATATCTTATTAATTTAATCGATACACCAGGTCACGTTGATTTTGGTGGTGACGTAACTAGAGCAATGAGAGCAGTTGATGGCGCAATTGTATTATGTTGTGCTTCTGAGGGTATTATGCCACAGACAGAAACAGTATTGCGGCAAGCACTTAAAGAAAGAGTTCAACCGGTATTATTCATTAATAAAGTTGATCGATTAATTAAGGAATTACAATTAACACCTGAAAATATGCAAGAAAGATTCATCAAAATTATTACAAGTGTTAATAAATTAATTATGCAAATTGCTGAGAAAGAATTTGGTGATAGATGGCAATGTAATGTACAGTTAGGACAAGTTGCTTTTGGTTCAGCGTTTCATAATTGGGCTTTAAGTATCCCTTACATGCAGAAGAATGGAATTACATTTAAAGATGTGATTAATGCATATCAGTCTGGTAATGAAGAAGATATTAAAGCATTAGCAAAGAAAGCTCCAATTCACGAAGTAGTACTAAACATGGTTATTAGACATCTTCCAAATCCTACAAAAGCACAGGAGTATAGAATTCCGAAGTTGTGGCATGGTGAAATTGAGAGTACTGAAGGTCAATCTTTAATTAAGTGTGATCCTAATGGACCATTGTTTTATGTCCCGATTAAAATTGTTGTTGATCCTCAAGCAGGAGAAATTGTATATGGACGATGTTTTAGTGGAACTGTAACAAAAGGTACAGAAGTATTTTTGAATCGTGCTAAGCAAAAATCTAGAATACAACAAGTGTTTATTGCGAATGGTGCTAAAAGAGAAATTATTGATAGTGTACCATCTGGGAATATTGTTCTTATAGGTGGTGTAAAAACATTAGTTGGAGAAACTATTACAACTAAAGAATCTGATCCATTTGATGAAATATCACATTTGTTTGATCCAGTAATTTCTAAAGCTATTAAAGCAAAAAATCCAGGTGATCTTTCAAGATTAGTTGATATTTTAAGAGTCGTGCAAAAAGAAGATCCATCTATAAAGATAGAGATTGATGAAGAGACTGGGCAAAACTTAATGCATGGAATGGGAGAGTTACATCTTGAAATCATAGAAAATAGAATTAAGACTGAGAAACATCTTGAAGTTGTTACAAGTCCACCTATTGTTATTTTTAGAGAAAGTATAACTAAAGAATCTCAAGAGTATGAAGGGAAATCTCCAAATAAGCACAATAAGTTTTATTTTGTTGTGAAACCTCTTGAAGAGCCTGTAATACAAGCAATTAAAGAAGGAAAATTGCATGACCAAAGAATTAAAGGAAAAGATCTTGAATTGAGAAAGATTCTTGTTGATGAATGTGGTTATGATACTAAAGAAGCTGATAAAGTTAAGGAAATTTTCCATGGAAACTTTTTGGTTGATGAAACACGTGGACAAGTTCATATGGGTGAAGTAATAGAGATGATAATGGATACATTTGAAGATGTTATGCAAAATGGTCCATTAGCAAGAGAACCATGTTTTGGATGTAAAGTAATGCTTCGTGATATGAAATTACACGAAGACGCAATCCATAGAGGACCAGCTCAAGTTTATCCTGCAATAAGAGAAGGTGTAAGAGGAGCTATGATGTCAGGTGGTGTCCCAGTATTGTTTGAACCAATACAAACTTTGCAAATTGAAGCTCCTAGTGATTTTATGGGTGAAATTTCAAAACTTGTAAGCAGTAAACGTGGTCAATTATTGGATGTTGAACAAGATGGTGCTACAACTCATATGAAAGTTAAGATGCCAGTTATGGAATTAATTGGTTGGAGTAATGATTTACGTTCTTCAACATCTGGTAGAGGAGTATCAAGTCTTGTTGATCAAATGTTTGAGAGATTACCTGCAGAGTTACAACCCAAAGTTGTTCAACAGATAATCCAAAGAAAAGGATTAAGTGACGGACAAGTTGGAATTTAAATGTTTTAAATTCCTTTTATTTTTTATTTTTTAATAAATATTATTTTAAAACATATTGTAATGATTAATATTTTAGCTAATAAAAAAGGTGTTTTTTATGAAAAAGGTTTCTATAATAGGTGCAGGAAATGTTGGTGCAAGTGCTGCTATGGTTTTAGCAGAAAGTGGTATTTGCGACATTGTTTTGCTTGATATTGATGGTGATATTGCAAAAGGAAAAGCGTTAGATATTTCTCAAGCATTAGCTGCAAGCGGAAGTAATTCCAAAGTAATTGGTACTGATGATTATTCTGATATTAAGGATAGTTCAGTTATAGTTATAACAGCAGGCGTTGCACGAAAACCAGGTATGACACGTGAGGAATTACTTGAAATTAATAAGAAGATTGCATCTAGTATATGTAAAGGTATTAAAAAAAATTCACCTGATTCAATTGTAGTAAATGTTGCTAATCCAATGGATGCAATAACTGCATATGTATTTAATGAATTAAAGTTTTCTAAAAGTAAAATTATTGGTATGGGTGGTGTTCTTGATGGTTTTAGATTTGTAAATAAAATTAAAAAGTATTTGTCTGTAAATTATGATGATATCACTCCTATGGTTGTTGGTATGCATGGTGAAAAAATGGTTCCTGTTCCTGAGTACACTACAATAAGTGGTGTTCCATTAATATCAATGGCAGAACCAGAATTAATTGATAAAATAGTCAATGAAACTATAAATGGTGGTGCAGAAATAGTTGGTTATTTGAAAACAGGTTCTGCATATTATGCACCTGCACAAGCTATTAAGTTAATGGTTGAAAGTATTCTTAATGATTCAGGTAGAATATTGTGTTGTGCAGTAAATCTTTCAGGTGAATATGGATATAATGATCTATTTTTAGGTGTGCCAGTTCAATTAGGAAGTATTGGAGTAAAACAAATTATTGAGCTTGAATTTTCATCTGAAATAAGAAAGAAATTTGATATAGCTGCTAATGTAGCAAAGAAATTGATATAGTATTTTTTATAATTCTTTTTCTTCTTATAATATTTTTGTTGATGACTTTAAGTAATTATTTACTGGTTTTATATTATTATTTTTAGATTTATTCACTAGAATTTACTTTTAGTCTTTTTTCATCTATTATATTCTAATCCAACTAAGTATTTATCATAATCATGTTTTTTTAATTTTTTTGTTGTATGTGTTTTATCTGTTGCAAGTAAATCTGTTAATCCATCTTCTTTAGGTGGTGCTTGTACTTTTACTTCTTTTTCAATCATATTAAATCTTCTCCTTTGTCTTTTTTTCTTTTTTTTGATTGATATCTAGCTTTATGTACAACTTGATCAGTAATAACTTTTCTTTTGATTTGATCATAATAGTGTCTTTTTGTTATTGTTATGACTATTCTTTGTTTTTTTTCAGGTGCTTCTATTTCAATAGTTTCTTTTGTAGTAAAGTCAAGGTCATTCAATGATATATTTTTTTGAGTTTTGCAGTCCATTTTTGTTACCTATAAGTGGTAATAAAAAAGACTAATATATAAATATTTCGTTTTTTAACTACTTTTGAGTAGCATTAGATTGTTCTTGTTTAAATTCATCTATGTTCTATTTATGACAAAAAATTATATTTTTGTCTTAAATAAATCAATAGTTTTTAATGTTATATTCAGTTTTTTTCAGTATGCCATTATTAAACGAAAATGTTACTAAGATTATTGATGATTTGGGTATTAAAACCACTTATTATTGGTTGAATATGCTAAAAAGTCTTCCAATGTATCAATTAGGGGTTGTTAAAAGTAGTGGTAAGCTTCTTGATGGAGTTAATCTTGGTGAGTTATGTGCAGAAATGGTTTATCTTGCAGAGCATGAATTATATTTACCTTTAGTTCTTGGTGGTGGGGTTCAATATGATAGTATTTTAAAGAATTCTAAAAAAGTTAATGGCATCCGTATAACTTCTGAGAAAGATATTGATCAAATTGTTAAAGCTTCGTTAGAAAATCAAATTAATGTTGCTAATCAGTTAAGTTATTTTGGTGTTGAATCATTTTTAGTTCCACCTGATTTTGTTTTTGTTCAACCTCATGGTCCAGAAAATTTAAATGGGGAAGATATTGATGTAGGATATGTTGGTGATATAATTCATATTAATACGAAACCAATTATTCAGGCAATTCAAAACAATAGAATTCCTATTTTTTCTCATGTAGGTAAATTTAATGATGATTTTTATAATGTGAATGCAACAACAGTTGCGAAAGATTTAGTTAAGTTTTTGCAGGCTAAAAAATTAATCTTACTTGGTGATACACCAATTTATGATTCTAATGGTAATATTGTTAAAACAGTTTTTTCAGAAATTGAGTTTGATAAAATGGTTAAAAATGGAATAATAAAGGGTGGAATGATTACTAATGGTCAAGAAGCATATGATCTACTTAATTACCTTGGTCCTGGCCATTCAGTCCAGATTACAACTTTAAAATATTCAACTGAAGGGATTGCATCAACTGGTTTACTTGAAGAATTAATTGGGGATGGTTCAGGTACTAAATTGATATCACCTTTTGTTATAACATCATTTCCTATTGAGGCTGTTGATAATGTTGTACTCCAAAAATTAGTTTCAGAAGTTTTTTTAGAACACGGTTATTATCTTGTTGATAATTATTTTGATATTATTAAGGATAAAGATATAACTGTTTATTTAGATAGTCTTCCACAGGGCGGTGCTATCACATATCCGGTTGATGATTTTGAATATGTTTGCAAATTATTTACTCATAAAAATTATGAAGGTTTAGGTATTGCTACTTCAATCTTGGAGTCAATTATCTTGCAGAATAATAAAGTAGTTTGGCGTTCTAGTAATGAATCTTCAATTGAAAAATATAAAAAAATGATAACTCATTTTGATGGAAAAGTAATTAATAATGGGATGTATACTATTTTTATGGTTGGTATTGATAATGTTGATAGTGTTTATAATTCAATAATCTCTTTACCTCCGACGATAATACCTATTAAAGATTAGCTTATTTTACCGTAACACTTAAATAATATAATGATTTTTTATATTAAAAATGAGTTTCTTACTTGTTTTGTGTGAAGTGATACTTTATGCATATTTATGAGTATGATTTGCTTGTTTTGATTATAATTATGGAGGTTTTTATTATGGCAGTTAAAAAAGGCGATAAAGTTAAAGTTGATTATACAGGAACTCTAGAAGATGGTACAGTTTTTGATACTTCTACTCATGGAGATCATGCACATCCATTAGAATTTGAAGCAGGTTCTGGTCAGATGATAAAAGGTTTTGATGAGGCAGTGATGGGAATGGAAGTTGGTCAGGAAAAAGAGATTACTTTGCAGCCAGATCAGGCTTATGGAACTCCTAGAGAAGATTTAGTTCAAAAAGTTCCAAAAACTCAGTTACCAGAAGATAAAAGAGATGAAGTAAAAGAAGGAATGGTTTTAGGTGTTGGTTTGCCAAATGGGCAACAAATGCCTGCAAAAATTATTGCTGTTGGTGACGATGATATTACTTTAGATTTAAACCATCCATTATCTGGAAAAGTTTTAAATTTTAAATTGAAATTAGTTTCAATTAACTAGGATTCTTATTTATTTTTTCTTTATTTATTTATTTATTTATTTATTTATTTATTTATTTTTTGTTGCTATTATTATATTATAATTACTTTTTTGCAATTTTCCACATTATATCAAAATATTGTTTAAATGAAGAAGTGACTTCTTTTGATGTTATTCTAATAATTAAAGGATTCTTTGTTAAAATAATAATACATGATTTATTTTTATACATTAATATTTCTGCAGGTGTAGTTTGTTGTAAGAACTTAATTTTATAATTTTTTGATTTTAGAAAGAAATCTATTCTTGTTTTTCTTTTTCTTAATTCTTCATTAAATATGATATTAGTTATGATCCCTTTTTTTTCTCTTATTTTTGAATATTTAAGAAAGAATATATCAGCTTGTTTTTCTGATTCTCCTTTACTTGCTCCAAAAACATAATTATAATCATTTTTATTACATTCGTTTATTAAGTCATCAAAAATAGTTTTTAGGCCTTTCCAACCTTGAAAAACTTCAACATTTACTTTTTCTTTTACTTTTTGAAATTCAGCTAATAGTGATGGGAGTATTTGATTTATTACATCTTCTTCTTTTTGTATTTCTTGTTTTTTTTGTTCAAGATAATGTAATATGTGTTTTGGATTTGCAGGGCTAAAGTGAGCAATCCCATTTTTTTTAACTTTAGATATTATTCCTTTCTCAATTAATCTATTTGTAACATCATAAATATTTGATGGTGAAATCCCTGATTGTTTTGCAAGATTTGTTTTTGTTGTTTCTCCTAGAATTAAAAGGGCTTGATATATTTTAATCTCACCTTCTGTAAGTCCAATTTTTTTTAATTCATTTAGTTGCATATATATAGAATATTCTTTCTTTATATAAATTTATCTAAAGTAGTCTTGTTAAACAACACCTATATTTATATATTTGTAAGTTTACTACTATGAGTAGGTGAATTAAATGTGTGGTATTAATGGAATAATCAATTCAGCAAGATCACGACAAGAATTAACAGATTTAATTGATTCTATGAATGGTGTAGTTAGAAATAGAGGGCCAGATGGTCAGGGAATATTTTTAGATGATTTTTGTGCTATAGGACATACAAGATTAGCTATTGTTGATTCAAAAAATAGAACTGCAGATCAGCCTATGAAATCTGGAGATTATATCATTACTTTTAATGGTGAGATTTATAATTACAAAAAATTAAGAAATGAACTTAAAGAAAATGGTATTAATTTTAAAACAAATTGTGATACAGAGGTGCTATTAGAAGGTTTTAAATTGTGGGGAGAAAAAATTCTTGATAAGATTAATGGACAGTTTGCATTCTCTGTTTATAATGTTAAAACTAGAGAAATTTTTTTAGCAAGAGATAGGACTGCTATGAAACCTTTGTATTTTTCATTACAGGAGGGATTTCAATTTAGTTCAGATCCTAGGTCAATTGTTAGAAATATAGGATTTGAGCCAAATATTGATAGTATTGTATCTTTATTGATCAATGGTTCTGTTTTTGCAGCTGGTGAAGAGCCTTTAGGAGATTCAATTTACAAAGGAATATATTCTTTAAAACCAGGAGAGTATATGAAAATTCTATCAGATGGTGCTATGTTTAGGCATAACTATTATTCTTTGCCAATTAAAGATCTTCAAGTTAGTAAATTAAAAGAGGATTATGTATATGATTTACGAAATGTATTAGAATCTGCTATTATAAATCGAATACCTGAAGAAGTTACATTAGGTTGTGCATTAAGCGGTGGATTAGACTCAAGTATAGTTGCTGCTGTTGCTGCTGATAATTATAATGGTAATATTATAGCAAGTTGTATAAGATATACCGCTGATGGTTCTAATCCAGATTATGAAGCAGCTAAATTATTAGCTAACTCTAGACAAAATATAGAATTAGTATCAGCTGATATTTCTCCTGAATGTTTTTTGGATGATTTAGAAGAAATGGTTGCTGTTTTAGGTATACAAGATAGTATAAGACAATTAGCAATGTATAAAAATTATAAAGTTTTACGGCATAATGGAGTTAAAGTTGTTTTGACTGGTGAGGGAGCAGATGAATTTAATTGGGGCTATTGGTATAATTTCCCTGGTTTAAAAAGTGATCAAGAAGTTTGTTCAGATCAGAAAAGATTGAAAGAATTAATTTTAAGTAGGCAAGAATATGTTTCTAAACTAATTAATCCTCAAAAATTAGAAGAAATTAATTTTGATAAATCTTTTGATTATTTGTTAGATATTTATGCCAGTTTTGATACTAATGATTCAAAAAGGAGAATGATGGGTGTTTATGCAGTAGATTTTCTTGGTTTTTTGAATAAAGCTAATGATAGATGTGCTATGGCTAATTCAATTGAAGTAAGATGTCCTTTCCAAGATTTAGATGTTATTGCAACTTGCGTAGAAATACCTCAAGAATATCAAATTAGTAATGGAACTGAAAAATATATTCTTAGAGAGGCTTTTAAAGATAGATTGCCTGAACAAATTTATAATCGTCCAAAAGCACCATTACCTGCTGCGTCTCATATTGATTATCATAAAGTTATTGCACGGGAGTTTATTAACAGAATTCATTTTGTTAATGACTCTTTTTGGAATTATTTTAATAAAGATAGTTTTGAAAAAATTGCTAATAATTATATTCGTAGAATAAACGAGCTCGAGCATGATTTTAGTGCTGAAGATGCTGGCGTTAAATTAATGGAGTGGAGACCAATTAGTAGTTCATGTAATATTGTAGATGGAGATGATATTAGAACAAATGATGTATTTAAATTATTGACAACATTAGTTTGGTATAATCAAAATATTGCTGGAGGTTATGAACATGAATAATAAATTAGCATTATTAATAATAGATTTACAGAATGATTTCATTATAGATAATTCTATATTAAAAGTTAGTGGAATAAATGAAAATATTTCTAAAGTTAACAGCTTTATTAATATTATGCGAGATAAAGTTTCTCTGGTTATTTTTACTCGTCATATTTTTGATCCTAAAAAGAATCCTATTGAATCAAAAATGTTTCCATCATTGAAAGATGAAGGTTTACGAGATAATACTTTTGGTTCAGAAATTTGTAGTGGAATAGATGTTAAAAAAAAAGATATTATTATTAAAAAGAATAGATATGATGCTTTTTTTAATACAAATCTAGATGATATTTTGGAAGAGAATAATATATCTACCTTAATAATTATTGGTACAATGACTAATGTATGTTGTGAATCTACTGCTAGAACATCAATGATTAAAGATTATAATGTTATATTTTGTTCAGATTTAACTTTTACTAATAATAAAGGTTTACATAATGCAACATTACTTAACATTAAATCTCATTTTGGAAAAGTTATGAATTCTGAAGAAATATTAAATGTATAGATAGTTTTATTAATCTATATATTATTTTATTTTTATGAAAATACCAAATGATAAACGTTTAATTATTATTGAAGGTATTGCTGGTTCTGGTAAAAGCACTTTTATTAATATTCTTAAGAATAATTTTAAGAATAAAAAGGTTTATACTTTTACTGAAGAAGAGTTATTGATGACATGGAAACATGTTTTTCTAAATGATATTAATGAATTAAGATTAAATTATCTTAATAAACTAATTGATTTTATTGAATTAAAATTATTAGAAGATAATAATACAGTATTTATTCTTGAAAGATTTCATTTGACTCTAAAAATATTTTTTATAGATGATAATAAAGAATTATTATCAATGTATAATCAATTATTATCACGAATAACCAGACTACCTGTTTTAATTTTAATTCCGATTTTGAAAGATTCTGGAATAAATGAAAGGAGTATGCATAAAGAAAGAGATTTACAATGGAAAGAATATCTTGATAATAAATTAAATAATAGGGGTTATGATGATTTGAAAAAAATGTATAAAGATGAGCAGAAGTTATTAATGGATTTAGCTAATAAACAAGGAATTCCTTATAAAATAATCAAAGCAATTAGAAAATGTTAATATTACCAAGAGATGATATTAAAAAAGTTGAAATATTAAAAAAAGTTATAATTAAATTTAAGAAAAATAAAAACTATTCTGAAGAAGAAGTTAGTGATCTAATTAAAACTTGTAATGTTGATGATTATGTTCTATTTAGAAGAGAATTAGTAAATTTTAATTTCTTGGGAAAAGACTCTTATAAAGGAATTTATTGGGTTAAGAGATTTAGTCTTACAAATGAAGATTTAACGAAAGTATCTATAACTCAAAGAAAGATTAAGGATTCTAATTTTCTTTAATTATTATTATTATTATTATTATTATTATTATTATTATTATTATTTTTAAATCTATATATCGTATTATATCTATTTTTTAGTGGTTACACGCCATAAGGTTTATATATATCATTGAATTCCTATTTTTTATGTCAGTTCAACCAAGTCATAGTGTTGCATTAATTCCAGGAGATTTAAACGGTAAAACTGTTACTGATGCTGTAGTAGAACTTTCACATGCAGTTCATTGTGCAGGAATTCTTTCATTACCAATTTCTCATACTACTTTACCTTATAATGCTGAATATTTTGTTAATGAAGGAATTAAAGAATTAAGAAAAAGTGAACTTGGAACATTGTTAGGTTTTGATGCTATTTTTGAGGGAGCTATTGGTGATCCTACAAAATTAAAACCAGGTGTTATTGAAGTTGGACTTTTATTAAAAATAAGGCAAGAATTTGATCAGTATGTTAATTTGCGTCCAGTTGTTCTTGCAGAAGGTGTTGATTCTCCTTTACGATATAAAGATCATCGTCATATTAATTTTGAGATAGTTAGGGAAAACACTGAAGGATTATATGTTGGAAAAGGTCGAATAGCTAATCCAGGAACTGATGCTGAAGTAGCAATACAAGAGATGCAATGTTCATATAAAGGTGTAAAAAGACTTATTGAGTACGCTGTTGAAAGAGCAATAGTAAAAGGTGAAGAAAAAGGTCGAAAGCCAAGACTTCATATTGCATTTAAAAATAATGTTTTGACATATGCTTGTTCTCCATGGGATAGAGTATTAAAAGAATTTAAAGAAGCACGAGATGATGTAGATATAGGTTATATTCACATTGATAATTTTGGTATGCAAATGATAACATGTCCTGAACAATTTGATGTTGTTGCGACTGAGAATATGTTTGGAGATATTATGACAGATATAGGAGCAATTTTAGGTGGAGGTATTGGTGCAGGTGTTTCTGGTAATATTGATCCAACTAGAAGATTTCCTTCTATGTTTGAGCCTTTGCATGGTAGTGCACCAGATAAGTGGTATGAAACTTTATCTTCTGGTGAATATGTTAAAGATTCATTTGTTCCTGAATTAGTTCAAAAAGTAAAACCTGAGGCTGCTTTTATGTCATATGCAATGATGCTTGAACATTTAGGTGAGCCAGTTGCAGCAAAAGTAATGAAAGATGCTGCTTTAGCAAATCTACGTAATCCTAATTATAAAACTATGACATTAAATCATTTAGTAGATGATGCATGTAAGTATGTTCAAAAACAGGTATAAAAATGGCTGGGAAATCATTATATGAAAAAGTAATTGAAATGCATACTGTAATAGATAATCAAATAGTTATTGGTAGAAAAGTAATTCATGAAGTTACAAGCAATCCAGCTTGTATCGAGAGGCTACGTGATGATGGATTAGATATAGTTTATCCAGAAACTGCTTTTGCTGTTATGGATCATATTATAAATACAAGATGTTGTTCTGGAATGCCTTTTAAAGATTCAACTGATGAATTAATGGCAAAAACACTTGAACAAAATGTAAAAGATTTTAATGTGACTTATTTTCCTCCAGGTTCTGGTAAAGGTGGAGTTTGTCATGTTGTTTTTCCTGAGCAAGGAATTATTTGGCCAGGTATGACTGCTATTTGTGGTGATTCTCATACATCTACTTATGGTGCATTAGGTGCTATTGGTTTTGGTGTAGGTTCAACTCAATTAGGACATGCTCTTGGAAGTCAGACAATATATCTTGATCAAAAACTTAAAAAAAGAAAAATTAATTTTGTTGGCACTTTACAAAAAGGAGTTACAGCAAAAGATTTGATAATGCTTGCAATTCGTGAAGTAGGTGCTAAAGGTGGTAATGGTTATGCTCATGAATATGCTGGTGAAGTTATTGAAAGAATGTCTATGGAAGGACGCTTTACTATGTGTAACATGGGAGTAGAAGGTGGTGCTAAAGTTGCTTATATTAATCCTGATGAAATAACTTTTAATTATTTGAAAGGCAAACCATATGCTCCAAAACAAGATTGGGATAAAGCTGTTGAGTTTTGGAAAAGTATTGCATCCGATAAAGATGCAGAATATGATGATGTTAGAACAATAGATGTTACAGGTCTTGAACCAATGGTTAGTTGGGGTACTGCATCAGATGAAAGCGTAATGATAAATGAAAAAATGCCATATGATAAAAAAGGATTGGGTCATACATCCTTTGAAAATGCATTAGGTTCATATGCTTATATGGGATTAGTTCCAGGGAGAAAAATTGCTGGAACACCAGTTGATGTTGTATTTATTGGTAGTTGTACTAATGGTAGATTAAGTGATATTGAATATGCTGTAGAGATATTGGAAGGTAAAAAAGTAGCGGTTAAAACTATTGTTGTGCCAGGTTCTGAATTAGTGAAGCAAGAAGCTGAAAGATTAGGTTATGATAAAATATTAATTGATGCTGGTGCAGAATGGAGAAATTCTGGATGTTCAATGTGTCTGTCAATGAGTCCTGATACATTGGTTAATCAAGAGAGAACTGCTAGTACATCAAATAGAAATTTTATGAATAGACAAGGTAAAGGTGCAAAAACTCATTTAATGTCTCCTTATACAGCAGCTGCAACTGCTCTTGAAGGAGTTATTGCAGACCCGAGGAAGTATTTGTAAAATGACAAACACAATAATATTGGAAAAAATTATTAAAACCATTGTAGGTACAGCAATTCCTAAGCCTGAAGATAATCAAAATACTGATGATATGGTTTATGGTGGTCAATTAAATAGGATTTCTTTTAAAGGTTATGGTAAGGATCTTTTTGCAAATGAAAGAATTGCTAATCCTAATCATCCATTGAATGATGATAGGTATAAAGGTGCAACTATTTTAATAGGTGGAGATAATTATGGGTGTGGTTCAAGTCGTGAACATGCACCTCAAGCTCATTTAGATTATGGATTTAAAGCATTAATTACAGCAGGTTATGCTGGTATTTTCCAAGCAAATTGTGCTTCTATTGGTTTAGTTGCAGTTACACTTCCAAAAGCAGATATTATTACTTTAGCTGATTTGGTAAAAGAAAATCCTTCTACATCATTAACTATAGATATTAATGATAAGACTATAAGCTATGAAAGTTTTAATAAGCCAAATGCTATATTTAAATTTGATATTCCTGAGAATGTGCGTCAATCTTTTTTAAATGGAACATGGGATGCACTTGCTTTATTGCGAAGTAATCCTGAACAAGTTGCTGAAACTATGGCGACAATACCTTATTTTTCATTTAAATAAATTATATTTTTATTAACTAAATCTTATTTTTTTAGTTTATTTTAATACTTCACCTGTTTTTAGATACCATAAATGCATATCTAGTTGTGCTTGTGACATTTCTAATTGATTGCATAATTTTTGAAGTTTGTTTTCAAGTTCTAAATAAGTATTTTTAGATAGTGTTTTTGGTTTTTCTTTTATTAGAGAGTGTTCTAACATTAAGTTTATTACATGTCTGTCTAATATTGCTAAATTAGTATATCCAACATTTCTTAGAAAATGTGATGCTTCTTTTAGTCCAAGACCTTTTATATTGTTAGCAATCCATTCTCTTGCAAATTTCTCATTTTTATTTTTAATTATATTAATTATTATTTCTTGTATATTTTCATAGTTTCTTGATTCACAAATATATTTTGATTTATTATTATGAAATCTATGTTTATTGTTTCTTATAAAATTTGATAATTCTTCTTGTGATAAATTTCTAAATCCATGATATCCTAATTGATTTTGAATATTTATTGCTGTTGATGCTTTTGAATTAGCAGTTAAGATGCAAAAACATAGTTCTGAAAACCATTCTTCTTTTGTTTTTTTATTTATTTTTTTAAAATCATTAAGCCTTTTATCTATTTTGGATTTAATATTAGAGTTTACATTCTGTAGAATTAAATTTTTTAGTGATTTCATTGTTAATATTTGATTTTTAAGATTGTATTATTGAGATAAAAATAAAAAATATTTTTTTATAACTCACATCCGCTTATTTCTGCTAATTGTTCTATATTTTGTACTCCTTCATATGGTACACCTTGAGCTAACCAAGTAGGATATGCTCTTACACCATTTCTTAAGCATGTATCTCTGTTTCGTTCACAATCAATATATTCAACATTTCTAAATGAATTACCAAATATTTCTTTCTGAGTAGCACATGCACCACACCATTCTGTCCCATACATTCTTACTCCTTGTTCAGTTAAACAAGTTGCAAACTCATCATATAAGCCTGGTTCTTGATTACTACAAGCAGTTAATAGAATTAGTAAAGAAATTGAAAAAAGAAAAAAAATAATTTTTTTCATGTTAATTAGTTACCAAGTAATGCTTCGATAACAGCTTCAAATGCTTCATAAGGTAATGCACCTGAAACTCTTACACCAACACCTGTATCTGTTCTTAATGGGAACATATTTCTTGCAAATTGTGCAGGTATAGCATTTTGTACATCTTCAACAGTTACACCACTTACTGTGCTAGTTATGATGAATCCTGGTGTACCTGATAAACCAATTGCTTGTCCTTGCTGGATATCTTGATTAACTTTATCAGTCATTTCACCATTGTCAAGGCATGCATTAAATTGTACTGTATTTAGTCCAAGTTCTTCAGCGTATTGTTTTAATGCTGGAACTCCTCCACTGTAACCTTTATCAAAAATCATTTGGTTCATTTCATAGAATTTATCTTGTTCTCCAGCACATCTTACTGCTTCAGTAGGTTTGCTGTTTGGTGTTCTTCCATGTCTTTGAACATAGTTCATTTTTCCAGTTTCAATATAATTTGTTTCTAATCTCCCAAATGTTTCTTGATTAAATCGTGTACAAAAACCGCATGCAAAGTCAGACCATTTATACATTGTAACTTGTGCATCGTCAGATCCTTTTACTGGTGTTACACCATCATTAACTTGAGCCATAGTAATACTTCCAATTGCTGGTGGTTGTGTAGGCTGTGTAGGTTGTGTTGGTTGTACTTGTTGTTGTGGTACTGGTTGTGCTGGAGTTGGGTCACTTGCTCCAATTCCAAATCCACCAGTAAATAAAGATACAATTAATAATAATCCTAAAACTCCTGATACTATTTGCCAGAGTGTTGTTTTAGTTATTGTAATAGTTTCTGTTTTTTTTGAACCAGAATCTTCATGTTTTTTGTGTTCTGTCATTTTACTCCTCCTATTTGTTTAATTTTGTATTATTAAAGCAACAAATATACAAAAAAGTATATAGTTATATTGTATTTATTTTTTTTAGTTACTATGATTAATTTGTCACTTCTTATTGTCGTCTTATTTATTGTTCCTTTTTAAAGGTTATGAAAATATGGTTATGGTTTTGTAAGACATAGAAGTATTGCTAGATTATTTTTAGAACTTAATGAATGTGGAGCATTTGCAGGTAAATGAATTATTACTCCTTCATGCATTTCAATTTTTTGATCAAATAAAATAAATGTTCCTTTTCCTTTTAATACATGTACTATGCCAGCTTTTGCTGAAGTATGTTCTTCAATATCTGTTCCAGAAGAAAGACACATTAATGAATAATTATAATTTATTCCTTTTGCAATAACCTTGCTGAATATTCCTTTATTAGGGAATTGTATAATTTCATTTATGTTTTGAAACTCTATTTTATTATTATTAATTATATCCATTCTTCCTCTTTTACTTTACCTTGGATCTGAATTGTTATAGCTTTTAATGGAATTTTTCTGTTTGCATTTTCAACTGCTTTTTTTGCAATTTGTAATAATCCCCTACAACATGGTACTTCCATAATCATAACTGTTAATGTGTTTATTTTACTTTCATTGATCATAACTATTAATTTCTTTATATAGTTCTCTTGATTAGTATCTAATTTAGGGCATGCAATAGCTAAACTTTTTCCTTTTAGATATTTTTGGTGAAAATCAGGCATTGCAAATGGAACACAATCTGCAGCTAATAATATATCTTTTTTGTGAAAATAAGGTGCATTTGGTGAAACAAGAGGTAATTGTACAGACCATTGCCTTAATTCTGATGTATTATTGTTTGTTTTCAGCGTATTGGTATCATTACTAGTGTCATTATTTTCAATATTATTATCATTTTCTTGATTGTTAAAATTCATCATTCTTGAACCTGGGCACCCCATAAATGAATTAGGATGTGAGTTGTGTTTTGCATGCGATTTTTCTTTTTGTTTTTTAGCTAGTGGATTTTCAATTCCTTTTTCTCTAAGATAATCTAATGCTTCTTTTAGATAATCTCCTGCTTGATGAACTTGTAAGTGTTCAAGATGTGCTTTTATTGTATTTTCACCTTTTGGAATGATATTTTCTTCCATAACTTTTCTTTCGTCATATGGTTCTGCTTCTCTTTCTTCAATAGTTATTGCATTTAATGGACATGTACTTATACATGCACCTAAGCCATCACAAAAAAGATCAGAAATTAGTCTTGCTTTCCCATCAATTATTTGTAGTGCTCCTTCATTGCAATTAGGAACACATACTCCACAACCATTGCATATGTCTTCATTGATTTTGATAATACTTCGGATACTCATATTTTCTCATAATGTATTTAAGTATAAATATTTGGTAGTTTCAAAAAATATAATTATTTAGTTTATTATTTATATCTGATATATTTTTTTATACTCTTTTTTTTGTAAAAAATTAGATTGTATTTCTTAAAAACATATGAATCAAAATTAATATGTCTCGTCGGAAAACAGTAACATTTATATTTACTTTTGTGAATGTTTTATTATGACAGCTGATATTGTTAAAAAACATGTATCTGATAAAAATATTATTTCTGTTTTGCAATCTATTCAAGGAAAATATGGTTATATTCCTGAGAAAGAAACTCAAGTTATTGCTCGTGAGTTAGGTATTCCTTTAGCAAAAATGTTTGGTGTAATAACTTTTTATTCACAATTTAAATTAAAAAAAAGTGGAAAATATGTTATATCTATATGTAATGGTACAGCTTGTCATGTAAATAGATCTGCTGATATAATAGAAAGTCTAAAGCAACATCTTAAAGTTGAGTTAGGTGATACAACAGATGATGGTTTATTCACATTAGAATGTGTCAATTGTATTGGTGCTTGTGCAAGAGCTCCTGCTATAATGATTAATGGAAAAGTATATGGTGATTTAGATTCAAAAAAAGTGATTAAGGTAATTGAAGGATATAAAAAATGAAATGTATGTTTTGTGGTGAAAAATTAGAAAAAGGAAGATTGTGGCATGATACTGATATTTGTATTCAAAAAAGAACTGAAGTAAAAAATTTTATTGAAAACTCTGATAAAATTACAGTTGGTTTAGCAACTTGTGGTATTTCTGCAGGTGCTAAAGATACTTTAGATGAATTAAAGAAGTTTGTTAATGATATTCCAATACTTGATGTTGGTTGTTCTGGAATGTGTTTTAATGAGCCAGTTGTTGTTGTTCAAAAAAATAATGTTAAACAAATTTATTCAAAGCTAACTGTTGATATTGTTCCAAGATTAATTGATGCTATATCTAATGGAAGAAAATTAGATGAATATTATGAGGGTGAAAATTTATCTGAAATTGATTATTATAAAAAACAAAAACGCATTATAATGAAACGTTGTGGATTAATTACTCCTACTGATATAAAACATTATATTTCTACTGGTGGTTTTTTAGGTTTAGTTAATGCTTTGAAAGTTGATCCATCTGATGTTATTGAGACTGTTAAATTATCTGGGCTTAGAGGAAGAGGTGGCGCAGGTTTTCTTACAGGAATGAAATGGCAATTTCTTGCAAATAATCCTGAAAAAATGAAATATTTAGTTGTTAATGCTGATGAAGGTGATCCAGGAGCATTTATGAATCGTACAATTATGGAGAGTGATCCTTATTCAATACTTGAAGGATTTATAATTGCTGCATATGCTACTGGTTCAAAGCAAGGAGTGATTTATACACGCGCAGAGTATCCTTTAGCAATTGAAACTCTTGAAAAAGCAATTCAAATACTACGTAAAAATAATTTACTTGGTAAAAATATTTTAGGTATGGGTTTCGATTTTGATGTATCTATAATGAAAGGAGCTGGTGCTTTTGTTTGTGGTGAAGAAACTGCATTAATGCATTCTGTTGAAGGTGCTAGAGGACATCCAACTCCAAGACCACCTTATCCTGCTGAGCATGGGATTAATGGATATCCAACAAATATTAATAATGTTGAATCTTATGCACAGGTTGCAAATATTTTTTCTATGGGTGTTGATAATTATAAACAAATAGGTTCGAATAATAATTCAGGAACAAAATGTATTTGTTTGGCTGGAAAAATTAAACGTTCTGGTGTTGTTGAGATTCCAATGGGTATTCCTCTTAAAGAATTGATTTATGATATTGGTGGTGGTATTAAGAAAGATAAACAGTTTAAAGCAGTTCAAAGTGGTGGTCCAAGTGGTGGTTGTATCACTGCAAATGAATTAGACACTCCTCTTGATTTTGATAATATCCCTAAAGTTGGAGCAATCATGGGTTCTGGTGGTTTAGTTGTTATGGATGAAGATGATTGTATGGTAAGTGTCGCTAAGTTTTTTTTAACATTTACAGCAGAGGAAAGTTGTGGTAAATGTGTACCTTGTAGAGAAGGAACAAAACGAATGCTAGAAATAATCGATAGAATATCTAAAGGTGTGGCTAAAAAAGAGGATATTTATATTTTACGTGATCTTGCTGCTGTAATTAAAGATAGTTCATTGTGTGGTCTTGGTCAGACAGCTCCTAATCCAGTAATATCAACAATAGATAAATTTGAACAAGAGTATATCATGCATATTGAAAAAAAACATTGCCCTGCAAAACAATGTCTTAATTTAATTGAATTTTTTATAACAAAGGATTGTGTAGGCTGTGGAAACTGTGCAAGGCATTGTCCTGTTAGTTGCATATCAGGTAAACCACGCGAGGTTTATTTAATTGATCAGTTAAAATGTATAAAATGTGGTATGTGTCAAAAAGTATGTGCATTTGATTCAGTTATTAAAAGATGAAATGTAAAAATGAAGCAAGAAAAACAAATTAAAAAATTAAATCAACTAAAACAAATAAAACTTGTTATTGATAATAGAGAAGTAATAGGAAAACAAGGTCAGACTATTTTGAATATTGCTCAAGAAAATGATATTGAAATACCTACTTTTTGTTTTCATCCTAGACTTGATATTGTAGGTGCTTGTAGAATTTGTGTTGTTGAAGTTGAAGGTTTTAGAAATCTTCAAGCATCATGTAGTACTCCTGCAAAAGATGGAATGAAAATATGGACAAATAGTGAACTAGTTTTACATGCAAGAAGAACTGTTTTAGAATTATTATTATCTAATCATGAATTAAATTGTCCTACTTGTGAAAAAAATCTTCAATGTAAACTTCAGCAATACAGTAGTGATCTAATGGTTAGAGAAATGCCTTTTGAAGGTGAAAAAGCAACTTATCCAAGAGATGATAGTAGTGTTTCTATTGCAAGAAATCCTAATAAATGTATTAAATGTGCAAGGTGTGTTCGTGTTTGTAATGATATTCAAACAGTATATGCAATTGAAAATCATGATAGGGGTTTTTATATGAATGTTGCTCCTCCTTTTCATCATAAATTAGCAGATAGTAGTTGTATTAATTGTGGGCAATGTGTCGTAAATTGTCCTGTTGCTGCTTTAACTGAGAAATCTGATATAAAAGATGTTGTTAATCAAATACGCGCAAAACTTGCCGGAAGAAGTAATAAACATCTTGTTGTTCAAGTAGCACCTTCAATTCGTGCAACAATTGGTGAATGTTTTGGGATGCCTGCTGGAACACCTGTTACTGGAAAATTAGTTACTGCATTGAAGCGTTTAGGTTTTGACAAAGTTTTTGATTCAGATTTAGCTGCAGATATGACTATTGTTGAGGAGGCAACTGAATTTGTGAAACGATTTACATCTGGTAAAGATTTGCCTTTAATTACTACATGTTGCCCTGCATGGATTAAGTTTGGTGAACAATTTTATTTTGATCAGTTAAAGCATATGTCTACTTGTAAATCACCTCAAGCAATGATGGGAAGTTTAATTAGAAGTTATTATAGTAAAACTCAGAATATTAAATCAGATGATATTTATTTAGTAGATATTATGCCTTGTACAGCAAAAAAATTTGAAATTAAACGTCCTGAATTTGCAGGAGATGTTGATGAAATATTGACAACGGTTGAACTTGCAAAAGTTATTAAGATGTTTGGTATTGATTTTAAAGATTTACCTGATTCTGATTTTGATAATCCATTAGGAGAAAGTACAGGTGCTGGTAGTATATTTGGAAGAACTGGTGGTGTTATGGAAGCTGCACTCCGGACAGCAGCAGATTTTATTTCAGGCGAAGATATAAAGGAAATAGAATATAAACAAGTAAGAGGAATGAATACTATAAAAGAAGCAACACTTGAAATTAAAGGAAAAAAAGTTAATATTGCAGTTATTCATACTTTGGGTAAAGCACGAGAAGTTATGGAATCAATTAAAGCAGGAAATTGTAAGTATGATTTTATTGAAATAATGGCTTGTTATGGTGGTTGCGTTGGAGGTGGTGGTCAACCTCCTGTATCTTTAAGTGAATTGGAATTACAAAAACGCGCAGAAGCATTAAATTCTGATGACCGTTCCAAAGCTATTAGAAAGTCTCATCAAAATAAAACTTTAATTAAATTATATGACCAAGAATATGGTAAATTTGGTAGTGAGAAAGCTCATAAATATTTGCATACTCATTATGTGAAAAGAGAATATATTGGGTGATTGTTATGACTGATTATAATTTAAAAAATGATGATAAATTAAAATATACAACTATTTTGAATTATTTGCCTGAGATAGCATTTTATGCAATATGTTTTTTAATTCCTTTTATGTTAGGGCACCCTCAGTTACTTGTTGGTTCTATGGTTAATGCAGCCTTAATTTATGCAGCGTTTGAAACTAAATCAAAATGGAATCTTATTCCTTTAGCATTAACACCTAGTATTGCAGTTTTAACTAGAGGGTTGATATTTGGTCCTTTGACAATATTTTTGATATATATGATTCCGTTTATTTGGATTAGTAATATATTTTTAATGGCAATTATTAGAAAATTTCAAAGCAAAATGTTATTATCCATTTTGTTAGGTGGTTTTTTTAAAGTAATTTTCCTTGCAAGTTTTGCATATTTATTATTTAGTTTAGGAGTTATTCCTGCCCCTGTTCTTACAGCAATGTCAATTGTTCAAATTTATACTTTATTTATTGGTGGTACTCTTGCTTATTTAGCTGTTTTAATTAAGCGTAGATTTGCTTGATTTTTATTTTCTTGGTTTTTTATTCTTATTTTTTGTTATTATTTTTATTTTGAAAAGTTTATTTTTTGTCAAGACTAGTATCTTAAATATACCTAGTATAAAATAGAAACAGTTATAAACTATTTAATTATTTTATAATTATGTCAATAAAATGTCCAATTAAAAATACAATTGAATTTATGGGAAAGAAATGGACTTTATTAATACTTCTTGAGTTATATAGGGGTGAAAAGAAGTCAAAAAGATATTCTAATATAAAGAGTCAATTATCTGGTATCACGCCTAAGATATTATCTGCAAGATTAAAAGAAATGGAAAAGCAAAAGTTAATTAAAAAGAGAGTTGATGCTACAAAATTTCCTGTTAAAACATATTATTCTTTAACTGATAAAGGAAATGCTTTTCTAAAAATATTAAAAAATGTTAAAGAATGGTCATTAAAGTATAATGAGTCTATAGAATTTTGTGAAGATACAGACTGTATATTATGTGATGTTAAACTTTAAGATTCTTTTTTAAAATGCTAAAATACAAAGTAAAAATTCTGGAAATAGATTTAATATTAAGAAATACTATTCGTTTAGTATGTGAAAAACCAGAAGGATACAAATATTTACCCGGTCAAGCTGCTAGTATTTGGTTACCTGGTATTCTCAAACCAAAACCATTTACTATGACTGGTATAGAATCTGATAATTTTCTTGAGTTTATAATCCGAATATATCATGATGGTGGAGGGTTCACTGTAAAATTATCTCAGTTAAAAGTTGGAGATTATATAGAAATATCAAAAGCATGGGGAAAAATGTTTTACAAAGGAGATGGAGTATTTATTGCTGGAGGTTGTGGGATTACTCCTTTTATTGCAATTCTTCGTCAAATGAAAAATAAAAAGTTATTAACTAAAGATACAGTTTTGTTTTATTCTTGTAAATCTAGTCTTGATGTAATTCATGAGAAAGAATTAAAATATTATCTTGGTGATAATGCTATTTTTACTTTAACTCAAGAAAGTTTAGGTGATTATTGTTATGGAAGAATTGATGCAAAGTTAATTGAATCAAAGCTTGATAACTTTTCTAAAATTTTTTATTTATGTGGTCCTAATCCTTTTATTAATGAGATGAAGAATTTTTTAAAAGATAAAGGTGTTAAAGAGATAGTGACTGAATTATAATAATTTATTTTAATTTAAAAGAATTAAATAAAAAAAGTTGTTAAAAAAAATTAAAAGCAACTTTTAAGTAACCAGATATTTTTTTCCATTACAGATATTCTTTGAGTCATTAAATCTGATGTTGCAATATCTCCTGTTTCTGATGCAGTTGATTCAATATCTTTTGCAGATTTTACCATTGTTTCAAGTGATACTATTATATCTTTGACCATATCTTCAGCAGATTTGTTGTGGTCTGGATCAGATATACTTTTCCATGAATCTATGTTTTTAAGTGTTATATCTACTTTTTCTCCTAATTGTCTTATTCTTTCTGCAACATCATCAATAGCTGTTGTTAATTCAGTATATGCACTTTCAAACCCTTGATGTAGTGGCATAAATTGTGGACCAGTTACATTATAGTGATAGTTATGTAGTTTGATATATAATGCATAATTGTCTGCTAAAAATTTTTTTAATTCATTTGTTGTTTTTTCAGTCATTTTTTCACCTTTGTATAATTAATCATAGTAGTTTTTTTATAATTTATTGTTTTTATCGTAATTTTCAGTCTTTTCTTTTGCTTAACCCATAATCTAACATTAATAATGCTCCTTTATTATCGCCAGCCATTTTTAGTTGTTCAAGTACTGTGCTTGTATTTGTTTCTTCTTCAACTTGTTCAGCTACAAACCATTGTAACATTTGTTCTGTTGCATGATCACTATTTTTTTTTGCTAAATCAACTAAATCATGTATACATTTTGTTATATGTTGCTCATGTTTATATGCTGTTTCAAATAATTCTACTGGTGTTTCCCAGTCAGCATTTGGTTTTGATATAGGTAATAATTCTACTTCTCCACTTCTTTCATTAATGAAGTCAAATATTTTCATCGCATGTTCAATTTCTTCATTTGATTGTTTTTTCATCCATTTTGCAATTCCAGGTAATGTCATTGATTCTGCTTTTGCTGCCATTGCTAGATAAATATATGATGAATTTAATTCTTCTTGAATTTGTATGTTTAATGCATTATTCATTTCTTTTGTGATTTCCATTTTTCCTCCTATTTTATTATTTATTGGTTTATTTTTTATATTAAAAATGTTACTTATATTTTTCCAATCATATCAAGTTCAGGTTTTAATGTTTTATTTCCTGGTTTCCAGCTCATAGGGCATACTTCACCTTTATGCTCTGAAACATATATTGCTGCTTGTAATTTTCTCATTAATTCATCTGCACTTCTTCCTATATTATTGTCATGAAATTCAAACGCTTTTATAACTCCATTTGGGTCTATAAGATAAGTTGCTCTTAGTGCTAATCCTTCTTCTTCAATTAATGTCCAATAAGCTTTGCATACTCTTCTTGCAGGATCAGCAAGCATTGGGAATTTTATTTTTTTAATAGTTGGAGAATGATCATGCCATGCTTTATGTACAAATGCTGTATCTACAGATATACTAATAACCTCAGCACCTAACTTTGTAATCTCTTGGTATTTATCTGCTAGTTCCCCTAATTCAGTAGGGCATACAAAGGTGAAATCTGCTGGATAGAAAAATAGTATTACCCATTTTCCTCTATAATCTTTAAGACTTATTTTTTTAACTTTACCGTTAATATATGCATCTTCTGTAAATTCAGGTGCTTCTTCATTTATATTTACCATGTTATCCTCCAATATATATTTTATTACTATGTTGTTAATTTGTATTTATTACTCTTTATCATTATAATGTATTAGATTTCCTTTTTATAATTAATCTATATAACTATAATTATATTACTGTTTTGCAAAAAGTAGGCTTTTTTATAAGATTTATGATTTTTGAGAATTTATATTTTAAATATTAATATTGTTATTTAGTATAATTTAAGAAAGTTTATTATATATGATGATTATTTTATTTATAATTATTCTTTTTTTTATTTTGCTGCTTTAAGTGGCATTGGAATTTTTGTTTTTACTGCATTAATTGCTTCTTCATGAAGAGTAACAACCATGTCTTCTAATAAATTTAATACTGCACCTTTTCCCATTTCTTTGTCTACTGTTTTTACTAGTTTTATGTCAACTTCTCTTAATGATAATACTTGTTCAGTTAAAAATTTAGCTCTTTCTTCAGGTTTGTAAATTGGAAGTTTATGTTCTTTGTATAAATTTACAAGTGGTTCATAATCTCTGGGTATATACCTTTTTTTATCTTCGTCAGTCCACATTTTTTTTACCTTTTTTTTTATATTATTATTTTATTGTTATTAATCTTTTTAGAAATTGTAAAAAAATAAATTAGTTAGCTTTTTTATCTAACTATAGTTAAATGTCTATGTTGTGTTGTTGAATGTTCTGGACTATAAGCTCTAATTCTTACATCATATTCTCCTGGAAGAGTTCCGTATGGTATAAACATTGGAACGCTTCTAGTTACAGTTTGTCCACTAGCTAAGTTCATAGGTCCTATTCTTCTTACTACACCTAATTCTGGTATGCCAATTTGCATTCTTACAAAATTCATTTCTCCATTATCACTATTTCTTAATGTAACATACATCATTATTTCATTCCCTGCATTTGTAAATCCATCATTATCAATTGCTATTCTTTGTAAGCTTAATGTTTGTTTAATGAATAATTCTTCAGTTTCTGGAATAATAATAGTTTCATTTATATCACATTCTTCAATAGGTGTATATTCACAGTAATAAGTTTCAGGGTTGCACAGACCTATAAAACCAACATTGTTTTCACATGAGTCAGGGCATAATTCATTTGATGGTATTACTTCTTGTAGCATACATTCAGGTAATTCTGATTGTTCAATACAAGTCCATTGTTGAACTCCACATTCATTATTTAGCTCTGAATATTGATTACAATCTAATATTTCTGTCGTTGTTATTTGACATTCAAAGTTTTCATTGCAAAATCCTGTATCATTTAAAATTGCAGATTCATTACAATATATATTGTTATAGATTTCGCAATCAGCATCTGTTGTACATGCATGCTCTTCACACCTTTGATCATTATATATTATATTTGAAGGTGATCCACAGGTATTTTGCTCACATCCACATTCACTTGTACATGCATTTGTAACATTATTATATTCTACCCAATGTTTTCCAACACATCCAGATTCACAAATAGTATCTGGACAATCATTATTAGTTTCACAAATTGCACCACATTGATCAATATCACATGTATGTGTTATTGTTTCATCTCCTATGGTACATGCTTGTAAAGTCTCATCACAAACTGATGTAAAGCTTTCTCTATAATCCCATGTATATGGATTTCCATCTGGATTATTATCACAGCTTGCAATTCCATCTATATTATATATTGAACAATCTACTTGTATTCCAGGTATACATATTCCTGCTTCACATGTTTCTTGTCCGTTACAGAATATTCCATCATCACATTCTATTGTTGTTCTACTAACAACTACACATTCTGCATTCTCACAACTATAAATATCTGTAAGTGATAAAGTTCCATCACAATAACTTCCATCATTATCGCTACAATTTTCTCTATATTCTAATTCACACTCAAAGTTATTAGGATTACATATTCCATCATATACTAAATTACCATCACAAACTCCGTCACATGCATTATTATCAGCAACTGCATAAACAATTGTACATTCTGCAGAATTTAGAGTTTCTGTGCATCCCCATTGAAGTGCTCCACATTCATTTTCGAACCCACCTTTCTCTCCACAGTTTTCAGTTTCTTGAATTGTTTCACATTCATAATTTTCATTGCATATTCCAATTTTTCTTATAACAGTTGATCCACTACAATATAATTCATTATGTTCATTACAATCTTCATTTGTTTGGCACTCTGTGCATCTGTAATCATTATAACTTATATCTGGTGCACCACATTCATAACTTGTGCATCCACACTCATCTGTACATATATTATTTACATTTGAATATTCAAACCAATGATTTTTATTTTCTCCTATACCACAACCTGAGTTACATATTGTATCAGGGCATTGGTTATCATTTTCACATTGTGCATCACATTGTAACATATCACATGTATGTGTTATTGTTTCATCACCTGTTGTACATGCTTGTAATTCTTCATCACAAATTGATGTAAAGCTTTCTCTATAGTCCCATGTATATGGATTTCCATCAGGATTATTATCACAGCTTGCAATTCCATCAATATTATATGCTGAACAATCAATAGGTGTTCCTGGTATACATATTCCTGCTTCACACGTATTTTGTCCTGTGCAGAAGAATCCATCGTCACATTCTTCTGTATCTCTATTTTCTAAAACACATTCTGCATTTTCACATGTATATGTGTCAGTTACTGAAATGGTTCCATCACAGTAGAGTGAATTTAGATCACTACATTCTGTGTTAAATACCATTTGACATTCAAAATTCTCGTCACACATTCCTGTATATATTTGTGTGCTTATGCAACTATTATTACATAATTCATCATTTTGTTCTATACCAATAATTGTGCAAAATGGTTCTATTTCATCATCTTCAAAGCATCCTATTTTTTGTGTTCCACATTCACTAACTATTATATCATTTTGTTCACATTCATTTCTAGTTGATTCAAGTTGACATTCATAGTTTTCATTGCAGAACCATACATTTTCTATTATTGCAGTGCCATCACATGAAAGATTATTACGACTTGAACAATCTGAATCATCTTGACATTCTCTGCATCTATAGTCATTATATATTATATTAATTGGTTCACCACATTCATAATTTGTGCATCCACATTCATCTGTGCATTCATTTGCAACATCTTCAAATTCATACCAATTATTTGCATTATCCCCAGTTCCACACCCAGATTCACAAGGTGTATCTGGACAATCATTATCAGTCTCACAAATAGCACTACATTGTTCAATATCACATGTTTGTGTTATTGTTTCATCTGGATTACTTATTGGATAATTAGGATTATAATTACTATTTGATGTAATATTCATTATTTCATAATACCAATTATTTATTGGCCCTGTTGCCTTAATTCTTAGTGAAGCTTTTGTTTTTGCAGGAATTGCTATATCATTATCATTTTCTGGTGTAAATATAACATCAATAAATAGTTCATCATAGTCTCCTCCACTTTTTATTATGATTGAATAATACTTATTTATGCTTTCACCTGGCACAAGAATGAATTCATAATCATTTATTTCTGTTATCATTGCTGATAATCTCTCGTTAGGTAATAATTGTATTTTTACATTAATATTATTGTTGTTTACTATAAGGATTTGGCGTTCGATAATTATTTCCATTCCTTCTTGGATCTCAGGTTGAATTATTGCTTTTGCATTACCTATTGTACTAACTAATTGTGAAATATTTGTAGTTGTACATCCTTGGAGGTATTCATTGCATTGAGATATAAATTCTTCTCTGCTGTAAAATTTATTTTCATTGCCATCATTATATCCACATTCTGATATGCCATCAATATTATATGCTGAACAATCAATAGGTGTTCCAGGAATGCATATTCCTGCTTCACACGTATTTTGTCCTGTGCAGAATAATCCATCATCACATTCTTCTGTATCTCTATTTTCTAAAACACATTCTGCATTTTCACATGTATATGTATCATTTATTGAAGTAGTTCCATCGCAATAAAGTTCATTTCTATCTGAGCAATTTTCTAATAATGATGCTTCACATTCAAATGTTTCATCATTACATATTGATTGATATAAGCTTGTATCATCACAGAAGTTATTACATGTTTCTTGATTTGGTGTTATTGTTTCGGTAACACATTCTGCTATGTCATTTTCTTCTCTGCAAGTCCATGTTGCTTCTCCACATTCATTATATGGTCCATCATTATTGCTACAATTAATTATTTCTGTTGTTTTTTCACATTCATAGTTATTATTACAAACCCATATTTCATGTACTATTGATGTTCCGTTACAATACATTTTGTTTTCTTGTTCACAATCTACATTAGTTCTACAGCTAATGCATTCATCAGTTAAGAATGGTAATCCTTTTGCTCGGAATATCATATATGATTCTTCAATTGGTATTGATACTTCTGTATAGTTTTGTAATGGTTGTCCATCAAATGTTATGATTTCGTTCCATGTGCTAAAATCATTTGTTCCTTCAATTGCATATTTATTTCCAGGGAATGTAGGAATTATTAGTTTTACATCTTCAGAGCTTACAATCATATCTATTATTTCAAATTCATCTGGTACAAAAGGATTTGTTCCTTGTATTCCTTCAATGTAATCACTTCTTCCATCATTATCTGAATCAATTTCTTTTGATGGTAAGTCGGGATCGTCTGTAGGAAATCCATAAAATATTTCCCATGCATCATTTATGAAGTTACAATCATTATCTGATGGTTCTTGAATACATCGATAATCATTAAATGATATTGTTGGTGTACATTCATTTTGTTCACAACCACATTCAAAGCATTGATTTAATATTATTTCATTTTCATATTCATACCAGTCATTTCCAATACATCCTGATTGGCATGTTGTATCTTGGCATTGTTCATCAGTCTCACATTCTGCACCACAAATTTCTATATCACATGTTTGTGTTATTGTTTCATCTCCTATTGGACATCCTTGTAAATTTTCATCACAGACTGAAATAAATTCTTCTCTGCTGTAAAATTTATTTTCATTACCATCATCATATCCACATTCTGTAATTTCATTTATATTATATATTGAGCATTCTATAGGTGTTCCAGGAATGCATATTCCTGCTTCACATGTTTCTTGTCCATTACAAAATATTCCATCATCACAATTGATAGTTGTGTCTACATCTATAACACATTCTGCATTTTCACATATGTATGTTTTATTTATTGAAACAGTTCCATCACAATAAAGTTCATTTAGATCACTACAATTTTCTATAAGATTTATATCACACATAAATGTATCTGGATTGCAAGTTGATTCGTATATACTTGTTTCATTGCAGTAATTTTGACATAATACATTTGTTGGTGTTATATTTGGTTTACATTCAGCACCTTCATCTATTTCTACGCATGTCCATATTGCATTTCCACATTCATTGATAAGTGGATTTTCATTGCTACAATTATTAATTTCTTCTGTTTCTATTTCACATTCAAATTCTGCATTACAAAAAGCTATATCTTCTACTATTGTCTTGCCATCACATCTTCTTTGGTTATAGTTTACACAATCATTATCTACAACACATTCATATTTTATACACTCTAATATATTATCTTCAAAATCAATATTTCCACCGTTCTCAAATGTACCAATTAATTCACCTTTGCATTCATTTACTGTCACTTTAAAATTGTCTCCAGTATTAAAGTAGATATTATCTAATGTATCAAAATATCCTTGATTTTGTAGTTCTTCAGGTATGTTATAATCTATATATCCTATAAATTCATATCCTTGATTAATTCCTGAAGTTATTGTAACAGTATATGATGCTCCTGAAGGTGCATGAATTTCATCAATTATTATTTTTCCTCTAATATAATTAACCATAAGATCGTCTATTACTTCTGGTTCATTCCAATCAGCATAATCACATCCTAATTCATTGTGACACATATAATTGCATTCATTAGTTGAGGAAATAATTATATCTTCACAATAACTATTTATAGTATTATTTTCAAAACATGTTGGTGTTATAATTGATATTACATGATTACCAAATACACATTCTGAGGTTATATATTCTTCACCACAATCTGCATTATTTTCACATGTGATAATATCGTTATTATTATCCCCATTATTATCATCATCATTTCCATTATCTTCATTGATACATCCTTCAATAGGGTCACAACTATTACTACAGAAATTTGTTTTGTATTCTGTAATATTATGACAGAAGCTTTGTATTGTTCCAGGGTTTTCGCAGACTGGAGTTGTTTCATTAATTGTATGAATTATTTCATCACACCATGGATTTGAACTAAATATACCACAATCTAAATCAGTATAACATTCTATTATAGGTTCTTCATAATCACATCCATATTCTGGATCACATGTATTCTCACATTGATTTTTTTCAAGATTAATTTCATAATTGCAAAAACTTTCTTCAGTCCCTGGGTTTTCACAATAGGGAATTGTTGTATTAATATTATGTGTTAAATCATCACAGAATTTGTCAATTGCTGTTGAACCACAATCAAGATCTGTATGACATTCAATTATAATATTATTATCATCTCCATTGTCATCAATAATTGTTTGTTCAGTTGTAAAACTTCCTGAATAATTTGAGCATGTATTTACTTCATTACATGATTCTAATGTGAATGTATATAGTGTATTATTATTTAGACCCTCTAATAAAATTGAGTGTGATAAGTTGTATGTTGGATCTAACCTTTCTACTGAACTTTCATTTCCAATAATTCCATAGTCTATTTTTGCAGTTGTTTGGAAATTTGTATTCCATTCAATAATTGCAGTCTTATTTGTAATATCTATTATTTGTACATTACTTATTTCTGGGGGTAATTCTTCTAATGCTGTGTTACAAGGAATGATTTGAGGACTTAAACTATTTCTTGGATAAGGATTACTTTGTATAAAAAAATCAAAACTATTGTTATTAGTATCGATACCATTTCCGCACTCTTCACCTTCTTTTCTTTCAATAGATTGACCTTGCTGTACACCGATAATAGTATTTTCTTCATAAAAATCAGGATTATTTATGAAACCCCAACCAACTCTGTCTATAACATTAAATTCAGAGTCCATTAGAATTATTCCATCATTATGTCCTAATTTGTTGGTTGCTCCAAGTAAATTAGTTTGAATTAAGTCTGGTGTATTGTCTGTTACTGCTGAACCACCAATTAAGAAATAACTATATGGTTCTATATATGTATTTTGAGGAATGAAATGAGGAAACGGTGCTGCACCAGAATTTTTTGTTATTGACCATGAGCTTATATTTATAATTTCAGATGTTGGATTATAGAGTTCAATCCATTGTGTATGAGCATCAGTTCCCATTGGATAAAACATTACTTGACTTATTACAACATGATTAGCTGTTGGTGATGCAATTACATTTGTTGTTGCTAAGATAAGAGTTATTCCAATTATTATTAAGTAAATATTATTTTTCATTTAGTTCACCATTATAGTTGTATCTTGTTCTGATTTAATCCAGTATCCAATTTTAGGTTTTATGTTAATGTTATTCTTATTATCCCAACCAAAATTGTATTTTGTAGAAATATCAAATGAATTTGTTATTACATTTCTTTTACTTATTTCTTTAATAGTTGGATAATCTAAATCTAAGATATTTTTGTTAGTATCAATTGTTAGACCAATTAGGTTCATTCCTTGTTTTAATTCTATTGAGTATGTTGTAATTGGATAACCTACAATAATTAGTTCAGCATTATGATATGAAATCAAGAAAAATCCTTCTAATGTTTGTATTTCTGTAAGGTTATTCCATTCATTTGTGTTATTATTGTATTCATATGTTTCAATAGTATTTGATGCTTTGTTAAATATTCTTAATTCTTTTATTGGATTAAAGTTAACTTCCATGTTTAATATTGAATCAATTGAATTATTTTGTAGTCCGATTGGGATAGAATATAATCCAATTCCTTGATTTATTTCAAGTATAGTTTTCATTAAAATATTTTGATTATCTTCTTCATTATTATGATAATCTACAGCTCTTACAATATAATACCTATTTTCATTTGAAGTAGCTTCATTATCAATAAATATTAAATCTGAAGTTGTATAATTTGGTTCATTAAAATTAAAATTTAAATCATTAGATATGTATATATTGTATTTTTCAGGAATTTCACCTTCAGGTATTTCCCATGTTAAAATTACTTTGTTATTTTTATTATCTGCTTCTATTTTGAAGTTATTTGGTGCATTTGGAGGAGTATAATCATCAGTTATAAATGAAAGTGTTTCTGTTATATCACAGTTATCATAAATATCACAAATATTAATGTAAAAGTAATAAGTAGTTTTTTCATTTAGTCCAGATATTGTTTCTGTTGCACTAATTACATGGATTGGATTATTTATTTCTTGAACATTATCAATTTCTTCGTAAAAAAAAATTGTGTAATTTGTAAGTTCATTAAATTCTATATATACTTCTGCAGATTCATTAGTGATGTTTTTTATTTCTATTACTTCAGCATTTGGTGGTGTTTGGTCTAATGTCATAAAATTTCTTACAGTACTAATATTACAATATCCATTAATATTACATGCTTCTATAGTATAATTGTATTGTTTATATTCTTCAAGGTTAGTTAATAGAATATTTTGATTCCCTTCTTTTATTTCTTCTATTATAATAATATTATCAAGATTATTTTGTCCATATCTTATAGTTATATTAGCTTGTTTATTTGTATTCCAATTTAGTGTAGCACTATTTTTTGTTATATTATTAACAAATATGTTTGTTATTTGTGGTGGTTCAAAATCAGTTGTTAGCCATACAATGCTTCTTTCAAATATTGTTTGTGTATAATGTGACCAATATTGATGTTCAGTAAAACCAAAATATACATTTTTTGCTCTTGATGTTACTCCGTTTCTCATTAGAGTTCCATTACTTACTGTTGCTAAAAGTGGGTTTAGGTTTGGAATAGATAAGGAGGATTCTCTATTGATAATTAATCGCATTCCTGGTGCACTTTTTGATCTCCATAGATAATAGTATGGTAAATTTGGTAAAATATATGGTTCAAATTTTATAGGTATTCCTTGTGTAATATAATGTTCAGTATCGTATACATCTGCTGTAACAAAGTTTGATCTGCTAAAACCCCTCACATCTTCAGACCATTTAAATGCATTTAAATCAGTGCTATGTCTTGTTAATATCATTGAAGGATAATCATGGACAGGAATTAATTCTTCAACATTTGGTGGGAAATTTTCATTATTAATAAGCAACAAATCATATTTTGTGAAATCTGTATTTGCAATAGTACTACTTGGGATAAGTGTTACATTAAAATCTAAATTATTAAGTGTTGTAATATGTTTTGGTACAGCATTTACGGGGTTTACTACTAAATATGCAGCTTCTTTTGCATAAATCTCAGTAGCTTGGATTATTCCAAAACATACTAAAAACAACATTAATAAATATATTTTTTTCATTTTAATTTTTTCACCAATCCAATTAATACTAAGATTAAAGAAACTAACACTAGAATTCCTACAATAATTAACATTAATGTTACTGGATTACTATCTCTTGTTTTTCTATCATTTGTTTGTGTTGTTACATTTGTGGTAATTATTTGTTCTACTTCATCTCCATTATTATCCTGTGAAATAATTTCATCTATTGATTGCTCATCTTCATCATCATTTGTTATATTATCATCTTCTGCTGCTGAGCTGCTAGCATTCATAACTTCATGATACCATTCGTTAATTGGTCCGGATGCAATTATTCTTAATGTTGCTGATAATCCTACTGGAGGTTCTCTAACATTGGGGTCAGCTGGATTAAATGATACCCCCATTAAAAGGTCACCGTAATCTCCTCCACTTCTTAATGTTACTTTATATCTAGCGTTTTTGCTTTCACCAGGCATAAGAATAAATTCATTATCTATAATCTCAGAAATCATTGACATTCTTTCATCAGGTAATAGCTGTATTCTTACATCAATATCATTTCTATTTGTTACAAGGATAGAACGCTCAATTGTTACTTCCATACCTTCTGGAACTTCAGGATAAATTACTGCTCTTGCATTACCTAATGTACCAGTTAAAGCAAAAGCCATTGATGTAAATAAACAAATCATAATTGTAAATAGTATTATTTTACGCATCTATAAAGCACCCCCATGCCATTGTTCTCTTTTTTTGTTGTAAAGCACAATTATTTGTTATCTACGAGTAGTTTGTTATAGTTGTTACTTTACAACAGCAACAGTTATTTGTGCCAAGTATTTAAAGATTTGTTTTTTTTAAGATATAGAAAAAGTAGTTTGTTGTCACTAAAAGTGACGAAACTAGATCAAAATGTTTGTTAAGGAATATATCATTTTTATGAAATTAAACTAAGAAATAATTGTATAATAAAATAAAAAATAATTTTTGTATGCTTTTTGTTTGATTTCTAAAAATTGTATCTATAGCTAATAAATAAATCTAAGCTTTCAAGATTTGCTTTTATTCCTTGTGCAATTCCATCGCCTTTTTGTTGATTATTTACATTTATATTTTGACCAAATACTCTTCCACTTATACTCTGGTTGACATCTGTTTCGAATCTGACATCATTATCTTGTTTATCCCATAAAGGGAAGGCATATCTTGCTCCAATCATGAATTCATGTTGATTATCTTTTCCCTGAGTATATGTTATTTCAATGCCAGGTATTAATCTTACTGCTTGTCCATCATAATCAAAAGATGTACTACCTATGCTTTCTAGTCTTAATCCACCTTCAAATTCTCTAACTTCACTATGTATGTCTAAGTCTGCATTCATTTTGATATAATCTAAAAAAAGATTTATACCTAATGTAAGATTATCTTTTAATGGTATGTTATAAGTAGTTCCTGCTCCAATAGCTAAACTTGTTAGATCAACATCATATGTAGTAAAACCTTCATCATCAAAACCTGTATTTGTAATATTTTGTGATGCTTCAACAGGTCCTGTCCATGAACCATCTGTTTTAGAGTATAATCCTAGTATTCCAATGTCCCAATTATCATTGATTCTTCGTGTTAAATTTAGTCCAATAAATGGCATATCTGTAACACTTCCATTCACAGGAATATTTGGTGTATCGTCGTTATTTACAATATTTTCTTCATCACTATCAAACCATAGCCTTCCTTTGAATTCTAATCCTTGTCCAAATGAATAACCTAATAATGGACCTACTGCCCATAAATTATTGTTATTTTGCATATTACTTGTAGTAGTTGGTGCATTATTTCTATTATATCTTTGTTGAAATTCTTGTCCTGATAAATTTGATGTTGTTCTTCTTATTGGTGTTAATGGATTTTGTGATGGAGTATTTTGTTGTGGTGTTTCAGGTCTTAGTGTTTGAGTTTCTTGATATGTTGTGGCTGGAGAAATAGCTTCTCTGCTAATTAACTCCGCAGGAATTATTTTATCTGAAGTCCTTAAATAAATCAGATTTTCAATTGTTGAGTGATTTTCTGTATCAGATAATATTCTGTATGTTATTGTTTCACCTTGATGTTGTACAGTCCCAATAGTTTCTGGTGGTATTATTTCTTGATTTTGTTGTAATCTTTGTTCTAATTTTTGAGTATTATTCTCTGAAGCATGAACTTGGCCTAATGTTTCATTAAATAATGATGCGATTATACTTGATAGAGTAATTGCTCCAGCTACTATTCCTATTTTCATTTTTGTGTTTCTGTAGTTATTCATTTTTTCTCCATTCACACTCTTTTATACTAATCTTTTTTGTTAGATATTTTATTATTGTAAAATGTTTTTTATTATAATATTTTTAACATGGTGTATCTTGCCATCTATGGCATGTATCATAGCATGTATCATAGCATGTGTCGTAACAAGTATCATAACATGTTCCATAACAAGTATCGTAACAAGTATCATAACAAGTGTCGTAACAAGTATCATAGCATGTATCATAGCATGTGTCGTAACAAGTGTCATAGCATGTATCACATATTGTTGTACATACTCCAAAATGGCATATTTGTCTACAATTGCATTGATGTGGATTACATTGATGTGGATTACATTGATGCGGGTTACATTGATGCGGATTACATTGTCTTGGATTGCATTGATATGGGTTACAATTGTATGGATTACATTGATAAGGGTCACAGTCATGAGGGTTACATTGATGTGGGTTACATTGTTGTGGGTTACATTGATGTGGGTTGCATTGGTATGGGCAATAGTAACGAAGTTTGCAATCAGCTGTACATTCACTATTTGGAAGTCCATTTTGACTACCTAAATCACATTCTTCATTACCATTGATTATTCCATCCCCGCAAAATTCGTAAGGTTCACAAATATCCCATGTACAACTATCAGTGCATCCTTGGATTCCACGATAATTGTCTTGTGTAATACATTCTCTTGTGTTCCCGTCACACTCTTCTCCTGGATCAACTCTGTTGTTTCCACAGAATGCACATCTTGTATCATTGTATGATATTATGTATTCTGTGCATTCATTGTTTTCACATCCACATTCATCAGTGCATGCATTACTAATATCTAAGTATTCATAATAATCTGGTCCAACACATCCATTTAGTTGTCCGCAGATTGTATCAGAGCAATCATTATTCGTTTCACATTCAGCTCCACATTGATACATATCACATGTATGTGTTATTGTTTCATCACCTATTGGGCATCCTTGTAATTCTTCATCACAAACTGATGTAAAGCTTTCTCTGTAATCCCATGTATATGGATTATTATCAGGATTATTATCACATGATGAGATTCCTTCTATATCATATGCTGAACAATCAACAGGAGTTCCAGTTAAGCAGATTCCATCTTCACATGTATTTTGACCAGTACAGAATAATCCATCATCACACTCTATAGTCGTATTATCTTGTAGTACACATTCAGCATTTACACATGTATAATCTTCATTTATTGCCAATGTTCCATCACAATAATTGGTATCATAATTATTGCAGTTTTCAACGAAAAATATATTACAATTAAATGTTATTGGATTACAAATGGATCCATATACACTTTCTCCAATACATAAATCATTACATGCATTATTGTCTGGTATTATATCATCTACAATACATCTTGCACCATTGGTATCATCGCAAGTATATTTTATTTCTCCGCATTGATTATATGATTCATCTCTATTGCTACAATCTTCTTGATGACTAATAACAGTTTCACATTCGAAATTTATACATACTCCAATTTCTCTAATTAATGAATCATCATCACAATATCTTTGATTTAAATGTCTACAATCGTTGTTATGTAAACATCCAACACATCTATAATCATTATATACTATTCTATGAGGCAGTCCACATTGGTTTTCTGTGCATCCACATTCATCAGTACAAGTATTAGCTACATTATTATATTCATGCCAATCATTTCCAACACAACCAGATTCACAAATTGTGTCAGAGCAATCATTGTTTGTTTCACATTCAGCTCCACATTGATATATATCACATGTATGTGTTATTGTTTCATCACCTATTGGACATCCTTGTAATTCTTCATCACAAACTGATGTAAAGCTTTCTCTGTAAT
>JBLKOM010000010.1:0-38621 GCA_047602755.1 Candidatus Woesearchaeota archaeon | reverse complement strand
TACTTCAATAAATTATTTGGTTGATCCTGTTACAACTTCTGGTGTAAATCTTCGTAATCCTGTAGATTTAGGTGAAGTTTTTGGTAGTTCATTATCTAATTGTAAACAAGGAGTTAGTGAACCTAATAATCTTCTAAGTTGTGGTAATAATTTATATTTTAATCCTCAAAAAAATACTTTAATCTTCTCAAAGCAGATAATATCATCACCTGATTCTTATAATAACATTCTTAAGAGATTATTTACAAATTTTATGCGAGCATTAATTGATGCTTTGTCAAATCAAAATGATTTTAGAGCTTATGATTATTCTATACTTCAAAGATTGGCTGAAGACTTATATATTCAATCTGAATTAGTTTTTCCTTTGTCAAATCATATACCTGATTTTGAATGTGATGGTTGTATAGATAATCTCCAGTATATTTGTGGTAACTTAGGTAACCCACGCAAGTTATTAGACCTTAATACAATTTATTTATCAAGAATTGGACAACGTAGTATTTTTGGTATGGCTGAATATGAGACTCAAAATAATCATGGTGATTCAAGTCCTTCACGTGTTTATGGTGTAATGTACCAAGGTTTTGAGGGTATTTGTGATTCTTTTAGACCAAATGTTGTTGGATATAACTGTATTAAAAAAGAAAGTAATTATTATGTTGCAGCCAGAATAACAAATCCTTCATTAGATATTTCATATGATTCATTAGTTGATATTTCTTCATGGGAACAATTTGTTTTTATGGCGCCCTCATTAAGAATTCAATAAATGATTCAGAAAGATTCTTAGATATACAACTTGGTTTATATCATTTCTTCAATCTCATTTAAATTTCTTATCACTTTGTAAGGTTTTGCTTTTTTTATTTTTTTAAGTTGTGAATCATCTCTTGAGATAATAACAGTTTTTACTTTTGCTCTTCTTCCAGTAATCGCATCAATATGTGTATCACCAACATATAAATCTAATTTATGTTTCTTAATCTTCTCTACAATTTGGATCTCATCTGGAAATGGTTTTGGGTGATTGACTAAATCTGACCCAATAATTAAATCAAAAAATAAAGGATTTAATCCACATTGCTCTAATCTGTGTAGTATCATATTGTAATGTGTATTAGAAATTATTGCTATCTCTGCTTTCTTTCTAATATTGGTTAGTGCAGAAACAGTCTCCGGAAAAGGTTGTAAGTTGTCAATATTACTATTTAAATATTCTCTATATAATTTAAGAAAAGACTCTGCTTTATTTTTATCGATGTCTGGATTTACATTACTAATTAATTCTTCAGCAATCATTCCTTGGTTATCAATTAAGAAATCTCTAGTAACTTCAATGTCCATTTCTTTAGCTGCTTTTAGAAATGCTTCTATATGATTTTCAAGTGTATCAATTAAAGTTCCATCAAGATCAAATCCAATAATCATTATAAGTAATCTCCCATAGATGGTAAATTAACAACAAAATTATGTTTTGCTATTTCTTGTTCTATTTTTGTAAATACATCTGTAAAATTTTGTTTTTGTAATTTTTTTACCAATTTCTTTACTATTACTAAATCATCTTTTTGTGTTTTTGATTTTTTAGTAATAATTTTTTGTTTTAAACCTATTTTCTCATAAAATGGGTCAGAAAGATGAACTTCTGTCTCTAATATTTTAACTAAATCATTTTTATATGCACGATATATTTTTCTATCTTCTTCAAAATCATCATCTATCCCACAACACTTCCCACATGGATGTTTCTCTGAGAAATCAATAATTTCACTTAAAGGAGCATCAGCTAATATCCATATTGGGAATAGTCTACAATTTAATGGTCTTTTTTCATATACTGAACAAATAGTTTTACCTATTCTTTCATCATAGATCCTATGCTTACAAGGGACAAATAATCCAACATCTGTTTCATATTCATTATCTTTGAATGGATTACCAAATGGAAATATTCCAATTATCCCTTCTTGATATAGTTGAACAACTGTTTTTTTATGTTTCATAGAAATTCTTTTAAGATCCCCAAGTGTTAAACTAATTTGAGTTGTAGGATCTTCACAGCATCTTCCATTATGATTACAATTAAACATTATATTGTATATATAAAAAATATTTATAAAACTTGTTAAAACAATTAATATAATCATTAAAAGTTATATTAATTATATTATACTTCTAATCACAAAGCAAGACTTTATTTCTTTTTTATTTCTTCTAATTCAATACAACCACATAAAGTTCCATTTGTCCAATAATCTAATGGGAAATTTTGGTCTTTTGTAGTGTTACTAAAGACTAATTCATATCCTTTGTAATTTAATAAATCAGATTTCATCTTCTTTGCAGGTATGAATTTATCATTTTTTCTTACACCACCTACAATGCACCATTTATTCTGATAAAAAATAAACCATTCATTAGCCCTAAACAAACGTATTCTTCTTTTTATTCTATATATTTTGTTTCTGAATTTTACAATATATTCTTTCATATTTACTTAATATCTTTTAGATTTATATATTTATTGTGTATCATACTTACCATTTATTTAATAATTCACATAAACTAGATAATATACTTTTCTGATAATTTTTTCCCTAATTGTATTAAATAATCTCTTCCATATTTACCATTATCTAGATCATTAAATAAAAAAGAAGGTAACCCAGAAACGTTATGGTCAATCATTTTTAATCCCAATGCAACTGACGCTGTGCTATCTGTATCTCCACCAAGCAGAACGCTATAAGTTAAAACTTCAAAAGGTGTACTATAATCAGTAAATGCATGTAATGCTGCACCACATGTCCTCATACCATCACAAGGCACTCCTTTGTTTTTATGGTCTCCTAATAATAATTCTAAATCTAATTCTTTCATCAACCATACTTCATTTAAATAAGAAGCAGTTTCATTATCTATTTTCATTATATGAGGATTAATTATTTCTTCATCAACATAAAATATATCTGATTGGTCATATAATAATTTATGTGCTAATAAAGCTATAAAAACTGAAGATGCAATACCCTTTGGTGTATTATGTGTTATTTCTGCGTTTATTCTTGCATATTCAATTACAGTTTCAATATTTGGATGAATTCCTATTGGCAAGGCACGTATTGCTGCCCCATTTCGTATTGAATCAGGTTTTATTTTCTCTAGAAATTCTTCACCAGAATTAATACTATCAAGAAAAGCTTGAAATCCTTTTGCATACCCAATAGTAGGATCCCTTTTATAACATTCAAATATTCTTGTTGCTAAATTTAAATGTGTAAATGGTTTATTACTAAGCATTAGCTCTGCAACAGCAATACTCATTTGAGTATCATCAGTGTACCTTCCTGCAGCATGCTTAAAATTTTTATTTGGATGTTCTCGATATGCTTTTGTATCAATATTAGCATAGTCTGTTATTTTAGGATATGCAAATTCATAACCTGCACCAAATGTATCACCAATAGCAATGCCTAATAACATATTGGATATTCTATTTAATTGCATATTCTTTGAAATCTTTTTCAATTAATAAATATATATAGATTTCACTAGATATTCTTGATTGCATTGATAAGTTTTATATATTAATGTGTTTTTTACACTATGATGGGATTTAAGAAAGATATCTTTTATGTAACTGCAGATGCTGTAGTTTTTACTATAATGAAAGAACAACTAAAAATACTTTTGATAAAACGTGGACAAGCTCCATTTAAAGGTAGTTTTGCTCTCCCAGGAGGTTTTGTAGAAATTGATGAAGATATTTATTCTGCATGTCAGCGTGAGTTAAGAGATGAAACTGGCGTTAATAATATTTATTTAAAACCACTAAAAATTTATGCAAAACCAGATCGTGATCCACGAGGTAGAGTTTTAACAATTCCATTTTTAGCATTAACTGATTCGAGTATTATTGAATTGCATGCAAGTCATGATGCAGATCTTGCTAAATGGCATTCAGTATATGAATTACCAAAACTGGCATTTGATCATGAATCGATAATTAAAGATGCTTTACAACAGTTACGTCTAGAAATACAAACTACTAATATTGCAAATCAATTAATGCCTTCTAAATTTACACTTACTGAACTTCAAAAAGCTTATGAAATTGTTCTTGATAAAAATCTTGATAAGCGTAATTTTCGTAAAAGAATTGATTATTTAGGAATATTACGTCCTTTAAATGAATTAAAAACAGAAGGTGCACATAGGCCTGCGCAGCTTTTTTGCTTTAAAACCAAAAAATATGAAACAATGAAAGACAAAATTTATGTTATGATGTAATTAGATTGATTTAATTCTATTTAATTCTATTTTTATAATTTGTTTATAAACTAATTTTTCTGATTTTAACAAATCTTTGTTTTCTTTATAAATAAATATTCTAGATTACAATAATATTTATATATTAGTGTAACATTTACACTTATAGGTCTGATGTTAAAACCATCAGACTTATTTTTGGAGACAGTAAGTGTAAAAAAGACAATAACTTTAACTACTAAAAAACTGAAATTATGATTAAAACAATAACGAATGATCATGATTACTTACTTTATCCAAAACAAAAGCATTTGTGTGGTCATTCATCTAACACCTCCCAAATTAACCCTCAATGATTGCTATTATCATGGCCACCATCAAATGCTAAGAAAGGTGATTGATATGGATATATACAAGGTTACAACTGAAGCTGATTGTGAAGGACGTTCAATGGAAACTTTAGGCTATGCAACTGGGGATAAAGTTGATATCGAGAATTACTATGAAGATCGTAAGTCCTACAATTTGCGTTTGACTAAGATTGAAGTGATTCACATAACGCCTAGTATGATACCTGAGCGTGCTAAATTAAAGATTGAAAAAAAAGATTTAGAAGCAAGATTAAAAGAGTTAGATAGACTATTACAGAGGTAAAAAATGAATAATACAAATAAAACAATGTTAACTGATTTGTATCAATTGACTATGAATGCCGCATATTTTGATAATCAAAAGAATGATGTAGCAACATTTGATTTATTCATAAGAAAATTACCAAAAGATTGGGGTTATTTCATAGCAAATGGTATAGAAGATGTAGTAGATTATGTTACTAATATTGAATTTGCTGAAGATGATATAAAATATTTACGTGAGCAAAACATATTTGAAGAAGAATTTCTTCAAACTTTAGTCAATTTTAAGTTTACTGGTGATGTATATGCCGTAAAAGAAGGAACACCCGTTTTCCCTAATACTCCTCTTGTAAGAGTTACTGGAAATAGAATGGAAGCTCAGTTTGTTGAAACTGCATTATTAAATATGGTGAATTTTCAGACCATGATAGCAACAAAAGCTAATCGTGTTGTTAATGCTGCAAAAAGAGGGAATAACGATGCAGTTGTTGTTGATTTTGGTTTAAGAAGAGCTCAAGAAGAAGATGCAGCAATGAAAGGATCAAGAGCAGCTTATATAGGTGGTGCAATAGCAACAAGTAATGTTAAAGCTGGGAAAGAATATAGAATACCAATCAGTGGAACTCACGCACATAGCTTTGTAATGAGTTTTCCAACAGAATTAGAAGCGTTTAGAGCATATGCAAAAACATTTCCAAATAAGCCAACATTATTGATAGATACTTATGACACAGAGCAAGGTGCACGAAATGCTGCTAAAGTAGGAAAAGAATTAGAGCAAAGAGGAAAGCAATTAGGTGCAGTAAGACTTGACAGTGGTGATTTGGCAGAGCTGTCAAAAAAGGTTCGAGTAATACTTGATGAGCAAGGACTTAATTATGTTAAGATTGCAGCAAGTAATGACTTAAATGAATATAAAATAGATAATATGAATGATGATGGTACAAAGACAACACTTTATGGTGTAGGAACAGAGATGATAACAGCAAAACCTGTTGCAGCAATAAGTGGTGTTTACAAACTTGTTGAGGATGGTGACGGTGCTAAAATAAAATTAGCTCCAGGGAAACGAACTTATCCTGGTAAAAAACAAATATATCGACAAGAATTTGATGGAAAATATGTAAAAGATATACTTGCACTTGATGGTGAGGAAATTGATGGAACTCCTTTACTTGAGCAAGTTGTGAAGGATGGTATACGCGTAAGAGAGAAAGCTACTCTTGAGCAAACTAGACAATATTGCTTAGAAGAAGTTTCAAAATTACCTGAAGAAATACGATTGACAAAAGCTAAGGGATTTTACAATGTTCAAACTAGCATTGGTTTAAACAATTTAGTTAATCAATTAACCCAAGATTTTGTTCAGCATTAAGATAGTTTAAAAAACACACAAATATAAACACCTATACAAAATACAAATTGCTTGTGCAAAAGTTAGTTTGCATAAAAACAATGGAGGTAAAAAAATGAATGCAGTTGTTACAACACAACCAGCCACAACTCATTATTTTGATGATGATGGATACCTCCATTTCCTTATACAGGAAAGGAGGCATTGGAATAATGAAGGCAATAAAGCACTTGAGATTGTGATTATAGATTTGCCTATGTCTCCTTATCTTAAGGCAGAATATCATATAATCCAAGTTGCTGCAAGATAGTAATCAATAATTGGAATTGCTATTTTGTTTTGTGATTTTGTTTTTTTATTTTTTGTATGCTTTGAAAATGCTTTGATTAGATAATATTAGACGGAAGTCTGCAAATGGAGGAATAAAAAATGGAATTCAAACAGGAAAGATTACAATTAGGAAAAGTTAGGGGTGTAGCAGGTGATTTTGATTTTGCTATGATAGTTCAGCACAAAGAAAGAAAATTGGAGGTAGTCTAAAATGAAAACTGTATTTTGGAATGTTGATACACAATACGATTTTATGAGAAATGATGAAACGCATAAGGGAAGATTACCTGTTCAAGATGCAAGAGAAATTGAAGGGAATCTGGAAAAACTTACAAGACTTGCAGCACGTGAAGGTTTGCAAGTTGTGAATACCGCAGACTGGCACGTGTATGGTGATGTAGAAATAAATGATGATAATCCTGATTTCGTTAATACATTTCCAATGCATTGTGAAGCTGGAACAAAAGGGGCACAATATATTCCTGCTACTAATCCAGAAAATCCTTATGTTGTTGATTGCAGGAATCCTCAGTATGATCTTGAGAAAGTTAAGACTGCAAGAAATTTAGTGTTATACAAAAATAAATTTGACATATTTACTGGCAACCCAGTTGCTGATAGGGTAGTTGATGCAGTTGCACCAGAGCGTGTTATAGTTTATGGTGTTGCAACAAATGTATGTAATGATTTTGCAGTTATGGGAAATGTAGAACGTGGAAGAGAAGTTTATGCAGTTGTTGATGCTATGAAAGAATTGCCTCATTTACCTCTTGAAGTGACACTTGAGAAGTGGAAAGCTGCAGGTGTTAAGTTTGTTAAGACTGATGATGTTGTAAAATACTTAAAATAGGAGGAAAAAAATGAAGATTGCATTGGCTCAAATGGATGTATTTCCAGGTCAACCAAAGAAAAACCTTGAAACTATGCTCAATATGATTGATAGAGCAAAGAAGGAAAAGGTAGATCTTATTGCATTTCCAGAAATGTGTGTAGGAGGATATCTTTTAGGAGATAAATGGCTTGATGATAACTATTGCAAAGATTTAATGGAGTTTAATGAAGAATTACGACTAGCGTCAACTGGGATTGCTGTAGCATATGGAAATGTATTTGTTGATGAAAAGGAAGATCATCCTAATAAAGATGGTCGTAGTAGGAAGTATAATGCAGTCTATGTTTTTCAAAATGGAAAAGCTGTCAAAAGAGTTAATGATGTAGATTTTCTACCGCAAGGTATACAACCTAAAACTTTGCTTCCAAATTATAGATTTTTTGATGATGAAAGATATTTTTTATCATTAGAAGATATTGCAAAAGACTATGATGTCAGCTTACAACAGGCAACACAACCTTTTATGATTGAAATTGATGGAAGAGAAACAGCAATTGGTTTTGAGCTTTGTGAAGATTTATGGTGTGAAGATTATCGTGTAAATGGTGAGGCAGTTAATCCTACAAAGTATCTTATCATGAATGGAGCTGAAGCTATAGTAAATTTATCAGCTTCACCATGGACTTATGGTAAGAATCAAGCAAGAGATAGAAGAGTAAAATTTGTCAGACAAGATGTTGAAAAAGCAGGATTAGATTTTAAACCTTTTTTTTATGTTAATTGTGTAGGTGCACAAAACAATGGAAAGAATATAGTCACATTTGATGGTGGTACAACAGTATATGATAAAGATGCAGAAATTACCGCTATGGTTGATGAGGCTTATAGAGAAAATTTGTTAGTGATTGATACTAGTAATAGTTTAGAAAAAGTAATTGAAAGAAAATTTACAACAAAAATCTCAGAAAAGTACAATGCTCTCATTAGAGGAATACAGCTTGTTAAGGATATTTTAGGAATGCCAGTTCAGCCACGTTATGTAATTGGATTAAGTGGTGGGGTTGATAGCGCAGTTGTTGCAGCATTGTTAGCTAATGCAGTTGGTCCTGATAATGTTCTTGCAATTAATTTGCCAACTAAATATAATAGTGCTAAAACAAAGAAAGCAGCAAAAGAAATTGCAGATAAATTAGGAATAACTTATGTGCAAATACCTATTGAGGAACTTGCTGAGATGAATCAAGCTTTGATTGATACTTATTTAGGTGTTACTGATGATTTTAGAAAAAAAGAATTTGATATGGAGAATATTCAAGCAAAAATTAGAGGTACATCATTAATCTCAAATGTTGCTGCGAAGTTTAATGCTATTTTTACAAATAATGGGAATAAGTTAGAGGCTGCACTAGGTTATGCAACATTATATGGTGATGTTAACGGTGCAATAGCTCCAATAATGGATCTTACAAAGGTAGAAGTGTTTGAGCTTGCAAGATATATGAATAAAAAAATTTTCAAGCAAGAAATTATTCCAGAAGCAATGCTTCCAGATGAGCTATTTAGATTTCGAGATGATCAAATACTTCCAAGTGCAGAATTAAAAGAAAAGCAAGTTGATCCAATGAAGTTTGGGTATCATGATGCTATTCTTGATGCTTATATGGATTATAGAAAAAAAACAGCAGAGAATATTTTGGAATGGTATATACATGGAACCTTAGAAAAAAATCTTGGTATAAATACTGAACTTATTACTAGGTGGGGAATTGATAATCCTAAAGTTTTTGTTGATGATTTAGAATGGTTTGATAGAAGTTTTCATCGAAATGTATTCAAGCGTATACAAACATGCCCTACAATAATAACAAGTAAAACTGCTTTTGGTTACGATCTTCGTGAGAGTCAATTGCCTTATCAAACAACATTAGCATTTGATAGATTGAAGACTAAAGTATTGGCTATGGAATCATATCAGCCACGAGGTGAATAAAATGCCTAACATGGAAGAAATTAAACAATTCAGAAACCCATTCCCTACAACAGATGTTATTATTGAATATGATAATGGAATAAAGAAAGGAATAGTGTTGATTGAGAGAAAAAATCCTCCTTATGGTCTAGCATTACCTGGTGGTTTTGCTGAGTATGGAATTAGTCTTGCAGATAATGTTAGAAAAGAAGCACGTGAGGAGACAGGACTTGAACTTATAATTCATGAGAATGAGGATGAACCATTTTGTGTGAAATCTAATCCTGACAGAGATCCTCGTGCACATATGATTAGTGTAGCTTATACTGCAAAAGGATATGGTAATCTTAAGGCAGGTGATGATGCAAAACGAGTTTACTTACTTACACATGATGAGATAAAACAATTGATTCAGCAGAAAAAAATTGTTTTTGATCATTCCGATATACTCAATAAATATTTTGCACGATATAATCATCAACAGTCATCACAAATAATGAGGGAAAAAATATGAAATATAAAAAGTTAGGTGTAATTGGAAGATTCAAGCCACTGCATCTTGGTGCAGCAGTAATGCTTGATGAAATGTGCATAAATGCAGATGAAGTTGTAATAGGTGTTGGTAGTTCAAATAAATATAATTTCAGGAATCCTTTTACTTTTGATGAGACTAAAGAAATGATTGAAGCATATCTTAATCCTAAATATCACAATTTTTCTGTTGTTGCGATTGATGATTATGCGCATATTCCAGAGCACAAAGATGGAAAAAAATGGGTTGAAGAAGTTGTTGCAAGAATGGGAGATATAGATGCATTTGTAACAGGAAATCCATATTCAGCCGATCTTTTACGAGACAGATATGATATTATTGTATCATATGAATTTATACCAAAAGAGAAACATGTAATGATTTCAGGAACAATGGTAAGAAATGCTTTAGCAACTAATCACGGATGGGAAAAATTGTTACCAGTTGAAGTTAGAGATTATATTAAAAAAAATCAACTTGATATAAGATTCAGAAATGAATTTGGTCTTGAGACACTTGCAAATACAGTGTATACTGATTATCGTGAGAAGGAAAATGTTAATGCTGAGCGTGTACATACATACGAAAAATAAAATTCCAATCTTAAAAAGAAATAGAATATTTGCAAAAAATAAAACAATATGGTGATATAATGAAAATAGGAAATTATGAATTGATAAAACAAATTGGTGAAGGAGGATTTGGAAGAACATACAAAGCAAGACATATTTATCTTGACGAATTTGCATGTCTTAAACAAAATATCAACATAACAGATTCAGATGCAAAATTGCTAAAGAATGAGGCAAAGTTGCTTTGGAATATTCAGCATTATTCTTTACCGGGAATGAGGGACTTTTTTAGGGCTAATGATGGAAGCTATATAATGGCCATGAGTTTTATTGAAGGTAAAAATTTAGAGGACGCTGTTAAGAAACATAAATCTATTCATCCTGAGGATGTATGTTGGTTATCTCAACGAGTTTTGAATGCATTATCTTATCTGCATCATCACGGAATAATTCATGGTGATGTAAAACCTCCAAATATAATTGTTCAGCCTAAGGTCCATAACGCAGTATTGGTTGATTATGGTTTAGCTAGTCTTCGTCCAACAAGAAAAACAAAACCTGAAGGTTATACGCCTGTATTTGCTGCTCCAGAAATTACTGAAGGAAAGCCACCTATCCCTCAATCTGATTTGTATTCATTAGGGTTAACTATGATTTATGCACTAGGTGGTAATCCAATTGCAAAAGAATATCCATCTCATGTTCCAAAAAAATTAATGGGTTACATTGATGACTTAGTAAAATATAATCCCAATGATAGGACATCATGGGAGAAAGAGGATTTAATCAGAAAACTTTCTGATGTGCGATATGATATTTTTGGGAGGAGGTCAACAGTTGAATGAAATTGTTATGATAATGATGATGTGATAAGGTTAGATTGTAATTAAATGATAAGATTACAATTATGATTAAATTTATTTGGAATGATTGGAGCACAGCTCCGGAGGCGAGTAAAATGTATGGATGGGGACCAGATGACGTAAATACCTGGAAAAAACCAGGCGGTTATAAATATGACGACGCTAAAGCACCTTACCTTGAAACTTTAGCAAAAGAAGCAAGCGTTAAGGGATCTAGAGTCTACTCAAAGAAGGCTGCACCTGTATCTAAAGCAGTCTTGGCAAAGAATAAAGAATTAACTACAGATTCAAAGAATCCATTAGTGCTTTTAGTTGATGGTACAGGTTCAATGCAAAAATGGCCAGCTGAAATTTTTGATAGAATTCCATTACTTTATCAAACATTATCACAGTATAAAGATGATGTTGAATTAAGCATTAATGTAGTTGGTGATGCAAATTCTGATCAATGGCCACTTCAAGTAACTGAGTTTGCTAAAGGTGTAACACTTGATGACAAGCTTAAGGCAGTTCATGCTGAAGGTGGAGGAGGACCAGGTATCAGAGAATCATATGAACTTTTTGCTTATTTTGCTGACCAGAAAATAAAAACACCAAATGCAGTATCTCCTTTCTTAATTGTGATGGGTGATGAAAAATTTTACGAAAAAATAAATCCAGCACAAATAAAAGTATATATTGGTGATACTGTACAAGCTGAACTTTCTTCTGTTGATGTCTGGAAAAATTTGGCGCAAAAGTATGATATCTATTTTTTGCAAAAACAGTATCCTGGAAGACATGAAGAAATAAAACAGCAATGGGCTGATGCAATAGGTGAGCAAAAAATTATCCCAGTATATGACGCACAAAGAATTGTTGATATTGCAATGGGCCTTGTAGCAAAGAAGTGGGGCCACTTTAGTGATTTTGGGAAAAATCTTAGTGCACGACAAGATGAATTAGGTATTGCAACAGTAATGGAATCACTTCGTGCTGCACCTGATGTAGATTACAAAGATATGAAATCTGTTGTTGGAAAATCTTTGAAAGGTGCTAAGAGCATGAAATTGATTGAGTAAGTCAGTAATGGAGTATGGCAAATTACTGATAAAATTGTTAGGTAAAATTGTCAGGCAAAAATATTAAGTAAGATTGTGAGGTAAGAAAAATGAAAAATGCATATGCAACATCTGGAAAGATTTTTGCACAAGTATCAATGCGACAGCAACCAGCAATTTATGAACAACTTCAAGCAATTAAAGGTAATGAAATTGTTGTTGTTAGAGGAACATATGATCATATTGAGAAACTGCTTGATACTATTAAGGTGCCATATGAAACTATAAATTCTGAACAGATTGCCAAATACAATGGTGGTAGAGTAATGTTTGTTAATTGCAAAGATTATTCTACTGGTGTTCCTGTAAAAGCTGTAAAAGAATTTGTTGAATCAGGTGGTAGAATTGTGACTACCGACTGGGCACTTGGATTAGTAACAAAATCTTTCCCAAAACGTCTTGAAAAAGTTGGTGTTACAGCAGATGAAGTAGTTGAGATTCAAGCTCATACAGATATGGCAAGAAAGTTTTTGGGATTAAACTATTCACAGTGTCACCCGCAGTGGTGGTTAGAAAATTCAAGTCATTTGTATCAAATTAAGGAAGGAGTTATACCTTTGATAACAAGTGAAGAAATGAAAGAAAAGCATGGGACTCCTTATGTTGCAGTAGGTTTTGCAGAAGGAAAAGGTGAAGTAATACATTTTATATCTCACCTTGAGCTTCAGAGATCACGACTTAAAACAAAAGCTGATGCTGGAACTTTAGATGATTTCCTTGCAAAAATGAAAGTTGACAAAACAAGTGATATGGAAGATGCAGTTGTTGCAGATCTTGAAGCTGCTTATAGTACTTTAAATACTTTGGCGCATTTATGTGTATATGACCCAATTGTATCATTTGGAACAAATAGTGTTATGTCAACAAAAAATGCAAAGAATATTGCAGATCTAAAAAGCTTAAAAAGTATGCCTTTAATTGAGTGATAAATTTCATTCATTTTATTTTTTTTATTTTCCTAACATTGTTTTTTATTTTTTTGATATATATGATATACAATCAATGAACAGAGATGATAAAAATGAAAACAATTGTCACAATACCTCCATATGCCACATTTATAGATGAAGTTGTAGCTCATTCATCAGTAGAAGGATTAAGGTTAAATGTTGTTATGCCTATAAAGCAAGATGAGACTATTGAAGATGTTTTAAAGCGATTATATGATAAAGCAAATGGAAAGGATTTATGGATTGATCTAAAAGGAAGACAGTTGAGAGTTGAAAATTTTGGTGTTCCACCGTTTACTGAAATAAGGATATCTCATAATATTAAAGTAGATACACCTGTTGAAGCATATTTTAATGATGGAAAAGAATCTGCAACAATTCTAGAAGTATGCGGTAATCAAATTATCATGCAAGAAGGTCCTAAACGTGTTGTTGGTCCAGGTGAATCAATTAATATTCCTTCTTCATCACTAACAATTGAAGGATTTCTGACTGATACAGATAAAAGATACATAGAAGCAGCAAAAAATATTGGATTGAATAAATTTATGTTGTCATATGTTGAAGGAAATCAGGATATAGTTGATTTTAGGAATTTTGTAGGATGTGATGTTGATCTTGCTGCAAAGATTGAATCAAGTAAAGGTTTGGATTACGTTCAAAATAATTATAATAATGATGTTCGATTAATGACTGCTCGTGGAGATTTATTTGTTGAAGTTAATAAACCTCATGAAATAATTAAAGCTACTTATGATATTATAAAAGCAGATAAGAATGCAATTGTTGCATCACGAATATTTCCTAGTTTAGCATATAATCTTGAACCAGAGTGTTCTGAGATAAATGATGTTGATAATTTAATGCGAATGGGATATAGAACTTTTATGCTTGGTGATGATGTATGTCAGCAAAGAAATTCTTTAATTAGTGCATTAAATCTTTTCAAAGCAATGACTGAGAATTATAAATTATAGCTGTTTTTATAATTAGTTACTTTTATAATTCTTCGATTCTTTTAAATTTATAATTATTATTAGCATCAATGTCGTATTTATTTTATTGCTACTTTTAATTTTTTTTCAGATACTTTGAAAGTTAGTTTATCTCCTTCTTGTAATGGGTAAAAATGTACAGTATCAATTGCAAGAGTTGAATCATTCATATGCCAAACTTTATACTCAACTGCCTGTCCAGATAATGCTAAAGGATTAAGATGATTATATAGTGGTTGTCCTGATCTAAATGGTGTTTCAGATACTGCTTTTATTAAAGGTTCATCCCTTTGAAATTCAATCTCTCCTTGAAATTGCTCTGGATATTTCGTTTTAAGTAACGCTACAATACTATGATAATGACTTCCATCTGCTGAACCAGCACCAGTAGCAATAACTGCTCTTGAACATTTTTGTTCTTCAGACCATTCTTTGTTATCTTCAATTCCTTTAATCATGAATCTTGCCATGTAATGGGATGCCGGAAAATCAACATTGCATATAGCATCTGGAAGACGATATTCATTTTTATATGTCGCAATCATAGTCCATTCCTCAAATGGTATATCTCCTTGTTTTATTCTGTCAGCATTTGTGATTAATTCATTTACAGAAAATTGCAATATCCCTCCATGGCTTGTTATAGAATCAGAATTAGCTCCTATTATTATTGCATTTTTATAAAGTTGTGCTACTTTCTGAAAGTGATTATCTCCACCAAGTGCGATAATAGCATCAAAGTCTGGTGGGATTTCATGTAAATCAAAGATTTTATACACATCAACTTCACTTGCAAAATCAAATATTTCACGCACTTTTTGCGCATTATTAAGTTGTCTTTCAGTGCTTGCAATAATTCGTTCAATATTTTTCCCCATACTTTTCTCTATTGCAATTACTTCATCTTTTGTCATACGTTTTCTTCGCATATTGTAAGACAACATTGGGTCTTTTATTGCTAGTCCAATTTTCATTTTAACACCTTAATATTTTTGAAAACTTCTATTAGTGATTGTATGCCTGTATTATCATCTTAGTAATTTATTTTACATCATCAATTACAATAGTAAGTTTATTCATTTATTCCACCTTTGATATATTCAACAATTCTTCGTACTGCCTTTTTTTCTCCTATATCTGAATCTAATTCTTCATCAATCTTATCTCCAATTAATGGAACATCTGATACATGACCTATAAATCCATAATTAATATTTAATGGATCTTGTATGTCCCAGTATTTGTGTTTTGCTTGTCTCACTGCTTCAATACTACTTCTAACTTCCATGTCAATTGAACCGACAGGTGTTCCTTGATAATCTCTTGATTTTGCAGATTCAAGTAATTCATATGTTTCATCAATAACACTTACTACATTTAAGTTTATTACATTATTTGTATCAGTTGTAGCTAATGAATTTGTAAATGGTGTTATATGATCATTTCCAACCTCTAAATCTAATTGATCAATTACTCCAATAGGGTATAATAAGTCATGTCTTTTGCTATCATCTAATAATGAACCAACTCTTCCAAACATATAGATGTTAACTGTTTTTTCTTTCTCTGGATTTAACCCGTTGATTTCATGTAATATTTTATCAAATAATAAACCAGCTTGTCCTCCATATACATAACCTATATTCAATACTTTTTTACCTGCAATTTCTACTATTTGTGCATCTAAATATTCGTTTGTACTTGTTGAAATTACCCTATCTGCTTGCTTAGCAACATTTTTTAGTGGGCCAATTATAATATCAAAGATATCTTTGCAATCATGCTCTGGGAAAATTCTTCTTGTTTCATGTTTGCTTTCAGGAATAAAAAGACCACTTACAAAATCATATGCAAGATTGCTATATGCTTGCATAACAATTCTTTCCTTTTGTTCAGGATATTCAGTTATAAATGGGATATTTTTTCCAGTTTCTTCTAAATAAACTTTAATCATTCTTTCATATCTTCTTGCCCGATCAAAAAAACTCCATTCAGGGATAGATAGATTTAGAAAAGAATCTAACATTATTTGTTCTCTTGGATTTTTTTGTTTGACAGTAGTGTAATCTTTTCCTATAGCTTTTTCTACTTGTGATTTTAAAAATCCTTGATAAAGTACAATAGTTTCTACATCTTCAGATCTAACATTCTCTCCAAATAATCGTGTCTCTACATATTTTATTATATTTTCTAACTTGAATATTCTTGTTTTTTTCATGGTCTGATTTCCAATGCTTTTAATGTATGCCAATAGTCATGCCCTTCTTTGTATAATCTTTGTAGCCCATTTTTTAGCAAATATTCTCTCCATTCAGGATTGTTTGTGACTGCAAATACTCTTAATGGAACATCCATTGTCAAGATGCTAGCTTTGTCTGCATTTGCATTATTTATTGCATGGTCAGGAATATCTCCTGCTAAATCTGAAATATTAAGAACTAATCTTCCATTCTCAGTTAAGTAATCTTTTGCATTTCTAATTAAATCAACTAATAGCCCAATACCTTCATAAGGATTGTCATCTATGCTTTTTGGTCTTCTTATATATGGTGGATTGCAAACAACAAGATCAAATTTTCTACCTTTGAGATATTCTATTCCATCATCCGCAACAGGTTTCCACCGCTTATCTTTACAGGCTTCAATCATGCATTGGTATGCTAATGGCATTCTATCTACAGATACCATTTTTTCAAGATTTGGTAATTTCTCTACTAAATACTTTGAAATAAATCCTGAACCTGCACCTATCTCTGCAGCAGTTTTTACATTATCTAATTCAAGCATGCTTAATGCTCTGCATAAAAATAATGTATCAATTGAAGGTCCCCATACACTATCTGCTGGATTCTTTCCATTGTATTTACTCTGATCAAAATCCATGTTTACCCCATCGTAAACAACTATTCTTCTTGGAATTTCAATTAATTTATCAATGACGTCTCTTAATATTGTGCCAACAATTCCTCTTTGGATTGCATAATTGCTTGGTATTGAGGTATTATCATTATTATCAGGAATTCTTGCAATTTTTGCAATATCTGTCATTAAAACTGGATTTATTAATGTAACAAGATGACGCTCTTCATTATCATCGAAATGAAATCTACGGTTACCAGCATTATCCTTATCCTCTCCAAGATATCTTGCAATTTCATCTCCTATTGCAAATATTTCTTGAACTTGTAAATGCTTATCAAAAACCATCTTCATTTTAGTTCACCTTCTTTTCAAGATAATCTCTTAATGCTTCTTCAATAACATGACTTCGACTTCTCAATCTTCGATTCTCAGTTCTAGCTTGGTTTATTTTTAGAATAAGTTCTTGTTCTATACTTATGCTTATTTTATGTCTCATTTTTTGTAAGTAGCAAAATATACTACTAATATATAAATATTTAGTTTTTTACTACTTAATAGTAGAGTATATCTTGGTTTTGTAGAATATCTAAAAATATTAAAATTTTCAACAATATTTTTAAACATATAGTTTTCTAAATTTTCATGGATCCATATATTATTCTAGATAAGTATTTGAAAAAAGGCAGTAAAGCCTATAATGTAATAGTTCCTCATTCAGCATTAGTCGCTAAAAAAGCATTAGAAGTTGCTGATAGAGTTCCTGAATTAAATCCTAATAAAAAATTTATTGAGGAAATTGCTTTACTTCATGATGTAGGGATTTGCTATATTGGATCATCCTTATTTGGTACAAATGGTAATCATAGATATATTGAACATGGAATTCTTGGTGCAGATCTTCTTAGAAAAGAGGGCTACCCACAACATGCTTTAGCTGTTGAGAGGCATATTGGTGTGGGTATAACACAAAAACAAATTGAAGAAGAAAATCTGCCTTTACCAAAAAGAGATATGATTCCTTCCACAGTTGAAGAAGAGATTCTTGCTTTTGCTGATAATTTTTTCTCAAAGACCAAATCAGAAAAGTTAACTGTTTCTGAAATAATGGACAAGTTGGAATCATTCGGAAAAGATAAGTCACAAAAATTCAAAGAATGGTGCATTAAATTTAAAGAACCAATAAATTAATAGATTATTTCTTAGCGTAACCTTTTTAAATATCAATTATGGAATTTATATTATAGTGAAGATAGCCGATTTAGCAAAACTCATGGGCAAAACTGTTGAACAGTTAGAAAAAGAATTAGCACAACAAGATGAAATTTCTGTTAATCTTAATGACCGAGCAAAATAATATATAAGCTTATTCTATAGGTTATTCTAATTATTTTTATTTTTTTACTATTTGTCCCCTATAAGTTATTAACAATTACTTTGATATACTACTTGAGAGAAGCAATCTTTTTATATTAGATGAGTAATGCTTAGTTATGACTTCAACTTGGTATAAAAAAAAGGGTTTTAAAAAAAACCCACTTACTATTGAACCTAGTTTTGATGATAAATTATTTGGTTATGATGGTTTATTAAAGGAACTCACATATAGAATAGAAGCAGGGAATGTAATATTTATTGAGGGAAAAACCAGTAAAACTTCATTATTGCTAAAAATAATTAAGCGCTATCAAGGCTATGGAAGAGTAGCTTATGTTAATTGTAAAAATATTCCAAATGAACCGGATATTAAACTGTTATTGTCAAAAGGAAGAAAAATAAATTCTAAAGAACTTGAAAAATTTCCTAAAAATATGATCATTCTTCTTGATAATGTTTCTTTTTTATCTAATGCAAATGCAGAGAAGATTAAATTTTTTTTTGATCAAGGAATCATTCTTTCAATTATTATGACTTCAATAGACTATAGTGCTACTAAAATTCCTGAGAGTTTACGTCACCGTGTCGGTAATAGAATATATAAATTAAGGGACTTAACATTTGATGAAAAAATAGATATTATAAGGGAAAAGCTAAATTTCGGAGACTTAATTGAATTAAAATATATAAAAAATATTGCTGAACAAGAAAAAGAGATCAAATCAATAATTGAGTTATGTGATTCAGCATTATTTATAATGAATAATGAAGGAAAAGAAGTTATTGATGATAATATTATTCAAAAGGTATTAAAAAAATGACATGGTATAAAGAAATTGGACTTAAAAAAAATCCATTTAGTATTAAACCAACTGATAATAATTCTCTAATTGGATATGAAAAAATTATGCAAAGAATTATTTATCAGATTAAGATAGGAAATGTAATATTTCTAGAAGGTTCTTATGGTACAGGAAAAAGTTCAATTCTTAAATACATAAATAAAGAATTAAGGCACAACATTCTCTATTTTAACTATTCAAGAAAAAAGTCATTGCATAAAAGTATTTTAAAAAATAGAAATCTTTTACAAAAATTATTAATGCTACGACCAAAAAAAATGCTTATTCTAATAGACGAAGCTAATCTTGCAGATTCAAAAGATTTTGATTTTCTTTATGAGTATTATATAATGGATCATGTTAAATCAATTGTGTTTGCTGGTACCAATTTTAAAGAAGTACCATTCAATAAAGCATTTAGATCAGATACTAAGTTATACAATCTTAATGATATTAAAGCAAATCTTGCAATTGAGATAATTAATAACAGATTACCTAATCAAGAATTAATTAGTTCTGTACTTGCAAAAAGAATTTTCTTGTTATCTAGTAATAATCCTAGGATTTATTTAGAAAATCTTGAAGATTTATTTAGAAGAGCTCACGAACTTAAGCAAAAAAAGATTACAAAAAAAGATGTAGATAATTTTTTTAAAAAATAGTAAGTTTAGTTTTCTAAGAATAAATTAAAGAATTAATAAAAATAAAAAAATAAAAAATCAAATTTAATCTAATTAAATTATATTGACAAAGACAGGAGGTCTGTTTACATGTTCAACTATAACTGTTACAGTTGCTTCTGTTTCATCAATTCCATCTGATGCAGTAATAATTACTTCATACTCTCCTGAATCACCATATGTTGTTTCCTTTGTTGATGAATTCATCCAACCTGAATATGTTATTTCTACATTATCTCCATCTGGATCAGTAACAATTGGATCTAGTTCTACTACTTCACCTTCTCTTACAGTAATTAGTTCATCCACTACAATAACAGGTGGTTGATTTACAGATTCAACAATCACAGTTACTTTCTCACTTACATTAAATTCACCATCGGAGACTGTAATAAAAACTTCATATGTACCTGCATCACCTACTTCGGTTTGCCATTCACCTAGCTCATTTAAAGGTTCACTAAAATAAAATACTATTTCATCACCATCAGGGTCCTCAGCCTCTAAATTTGGGAATGATAGTAAATCACCCTCGTTCATTGTCACAATATATAATGGTTCTTCTATCTCTTTTTCTTCTTCTTCTTCAACAATCAGAATTGTTTCATTTGCTATTTCAATTGTTTGATTTTCAGAACTTAATAAATCATCTAAATCAATAACTATCAACTCTTCATCTATTTCAGATTCATTCAGATCGCTTTCAGCTCTTGCATAATCATACATTAATTTTGCAAGTGAGACTGTTAGGATTACTACCAGTACAAGAACTATCCAAAAAGCAGTCTTGTAAAATTTGTTTTTTTTAGCCATTCACATCACCTGTATATTTATAAAAAATTAGATATATATCATTACATATCTTTATAAGACTATATTTAAAAAAATCATTTTTAAAGATTATTGTTTTCAAGACGAGAAATAATCTTTTTATTGTAACTAACTGGTGTCAAATAATAGACCTTTAAAAAAATAAAGTAATAGTTAATATCACTGTTTAGCTTTTAGTTTTAAGTGATATGCTTTTTTTGCATAATCTCGAACCATCCTATGTGTATTAAAAAATGCTGCATTAGACAATGCTTCACGCATTTTTATAACATATGGATCAACACTAGATATAGCAGGTAATATCTCATTTTGAACAACATCATATAACATTTGTGCATCTGTCTTATTATCTGTTTGAACAAGGTCACGTGTTTGTGGCTCAACTCCAATAGACCAACCACCTTTTGGTTGTGCTTCATACCACCACCCATCTATGAATGATGCTGTTGGTACTGCATTATGTGCTGATTTCATTCCTGAAGTTCCACTAGCCTCTTGCGGTGGCATAGGTGTATTCAACCATACATCACTTCCTGCAGTCATTAATTCACCAATATGCATATCATAATCAGGAATAAAAGCAATCTCAACTTTACCTCGTAAATCTTTTGCATGATTAAATATCTCAGCTATTAATCTTTTCGCAGGTTGATCATGAGGATGTGCTTTACCTGCAAAAATTAATTGTAAATTGCCATTAGAAATATCAATTAATCTCTCAATGTCATCAAAGATTAAGGTTGCTCGCTTATACTCAGCCATTCTTCGTGCAAAACCAAAAACTGGCTTCTCAGGAGTTAATTCTGCACCTGTTTCATTGTATTGATTTGCATATTCTATAAGTCGTTCTTTTACAAGCATATGCGCTGCGAGCAAATCTTCAGATTGAACTTTTTTTGCAATTTCATCTAGATCCTCAGGTTGCCAATTAGGTTTTATTCGGTTAAAAAGATTTCTCATAGCTGGTGCAGTCCATGTATATGAATGAACTCCATTTGTAATATAATCAATTTCATGGCCATCATGCATTCCTTTTGCAACTTCTCCATGTAATTTTGCAACAGCATTAGCATATCTTGATGTGTTAAGCGCTAATGTAGTCATATTCAGTTTATCATGGCCAGCTAAATCTTTGATATTATGGGGCATATCTTCTTGAATAATTCCAAAGGCTTCATTATATGAAAACCAATCATGACCTGCCGGAACAGGAGTATGCGTAGTAAATACTATCTTATTCTTTGCTTCTTCCAAACCAAATCTTTTAATAAGTTCAACACCAACAAATGCTCCATGTCCTTCATTAAGATGATATGTATCCGGAGTTGCTCCAAGCATATGAACTAATTTTGTCCCGCCAATTCCTAAAACAACTTCTTGTTTACATCTATGGCGTCTATCACCACCATACAAAGTATTGCAAATCTTCCTATCAGCATCATGTTCATTGTGAAATGTATCAAGAAAAAATACTGGAATAGTATGTCCAGTATTACCTTTTACTTCGTAAGCCCATGCTTTAAGATTAACAGTTCTTCCTTCTATTTTTACATGTAATGGGTGCTTTAATTTAACTTCACTCATAAGCCATTTTGGATCAAAACTATCATAATATTCTTGCTGAATACCATCACTTATATCTTGCTGGAAATATCCATCTTGGTAAAGTAATCCAATCCCGATAAGAGGTATTTCAAGGTCAGCAGCTGATTTCATAGTATCTCCTGATAAAATTCCTAAACCACCACTATATACTCTTACACTGGGTTTAAACCCATATTCCATAGAATAATAAACTACTTTTGCATTTTTTACAAGTTTTTCTAAATCTGCCATATAATTTATTTGCAAGCTATTATTTTATAAATTTAACTAATAACTAAAATATATTAATTATCATCTAATAACTTAATATATATTTTAATATATAATAAATATACTAAGAATTGTTATTATAATTACTTATATATAGAAAAAATAAAAAAAGAAAATAAAATTAGATATTCATATCGAATTTTAATTGCGCTTCATCATTTACACCAGGGTAAGATATATCAAAATCTTGCAATGATATAACGAAATCAGCTTTTACAGAGTTTTCTGTAACTTCTACTGGGAACCTTAATTGTCTGGTTACTCCTTTCAAAGTTAAAGGCCCTGTCGCAATTCCATCTTCGATATCTGCTTCAAACAATACTATTGGATGATTTGCTACATCAAAGAAATCAGCAGATCTTAAGTGATTTTCTAGTCCTCCACTACCATTTGTTGTCAAAGTAGTAGCATCCATTGAACCTCGTACACCTATTATCTGTTCATCTTCAACATAAACAACTGCTGCCCATTCTTCAAATGTTCCAACATAGTGTTTACCAGGACCAAATCCTATAAAGTTAACAGTGCTTTGATCTGTTATAACAGTAACACTATTATCTTCGCCCATTTGGGAATCTGAATCAATGCTTGGTTCAGATTCAGGTGAAGATGGAGCAGGCTCAGTAACTTCTTCTGCTGGTGTTGGATCTGCTTGAGGAGCAGGTTGTTCAACAACTTCAGCACGTGGGATATCTTCAGATGGTCCACTACATGCTGCTAAGAAGAATACCAATAATACTGCCATTATTGTCGCATATATTGTTTTTTTCATACTATTATGGTTTTTGAAGGGTTTATATGTGTTATGAAAATCATATCTTTTCAATATTTTAAAACAATTAATTTATTAATTAATGTAATTACTAATTGCTTCATGAGCATTGAAAAAGATAATTTTAAAAAAATAGGTACTTTTGTTCCAGAAAATCCCTTTTTTTTGGCACCAATGGAAGCAGTCAATTGCGCATCTTTTCGTGTTTTATGTAGAAGACGTGGAGCAGGATTAGTTTATACAGATATGATTGATGCTGATGTATTTTATGATTTTGCAAAAAAAAAATCAGAGATCGAAGCCATCAAAAAATATGTTAATTTGCAAGATGATGAAATGCCATTAGCTGTCCAAATAGGTGGAGGCAATCTTAAATCTTTAAGCTTTATCGTGCAGGCAATTCAGAAGCATATCCCAAAAGTTTCATTAATAGACATGAATATAGGATGCCCTCTGGATTACATGATTGGTAAGAAAGGTGGGTGTTATTTAATGAAATCGCCTGAGGAATTGTATAATATAACTAAAAAGTTGCGTAGTATTATTAAGATTCCTTTTACCATAAAAATGCGTTCTGGATGGGATGAAAGCTCTAAAAACGCTATCGATATTGCAAAAAACTTAGAAAAATTAGGTGTTGATGCCATAACAATACATCCAAGGACACGTGAACAGCGTTATAGTAAGAAATCAGATTGGTTATATGCGAGGAAAGTAAAAGAATCAGTTAAAATACCTGTTATTTTAAGTGGTGATGTAACTAATATATATACTGCATACATGGGATTCGCTCATTCTAAATGTGATTATATTATGATTGGAAGAGGTGCAAAAAATAATCCTTCAGTTTTCACAAAATTACTAGATTGGTATCGTAATCCAAAAATTCAACCTCCAAAACCTGAATTTGTTTATGATAAAAATCCAAAACAAGCAAAAAAAGACTTTATAGAGTGGTTAAGATTGTATAAGGAACGTGAGCAAAGATATTCTTTTACAGAGATACAAGATCATGCATTGTGGACAATCGTTGAAGTTAAAGGTAATGTTCAAATGAAGAATAAAATATTGAAATGCAAAAATGAAAGAGATATAGTTTCTGTTATTAAAACTATTTAATCAATTTTCACTAAAATATTTATATTTAATTTAACAATAAAAATAAAATGATTTCAGGCATATTAGCAACAATTACAGCAAGTTCTGAGTTATTAATTACTAAACTTTTGTTAAGAAGTGGCAAATCAAAAACAGAAAAATATGTTTTATTACATTTTATTTTTGCAACTTTAATTATGTTACCAGGTGCTTTTTTTATTTTTAGTATTGATAAAAAGATTATTACTACTTATTATATTTCAGTCTTTATAATATTATTAATTTCTGCAGCAATCTATAATGTTTTTTATTTCAAAAGTGTTCGTAGAATCCCCATTGAACATTCACAACCAATAATTTTAACTAGTTGGGTTTTTACCATTTTATTAAGTTATTTTTATGCTTCTCAAAACACTTACAAAGTAATTTTAGCCCTTATTGCTTGTTTTGCAGTAATAATTGCCAGCTTTACAAAAATAACAACACCATCAAGGAAATATGAAATTATTTTATTAATCTCTGCTTTTTTTATTGGAATATATAATTTATCAAGTCGTATTTTATTAGATATCATGTCGCCATTCACATTATACTTCTTAAGAACGCTGTTATTACTTCCATTTTTTATTGTTATATTTAAATTTAAAAAAGAGGATATTACAATTAGCCATATGAGAATTGCAATTATTTCTTTTCTATCAATATTAGCTCAGGTAACAACATTCTGGGCCTATCAAAGTATAGGATTAGTATTGACAAGCTTATTAATGAATCTTGCTCCATTAATTACGTTATTTGGTGCACGAGTACTATTAAAAGAAACTGTAAAGCCAAAATATATTATTGCTACAATAATTGTCGTAATTTGTATAAGTTTGTCATTTTTTGTCTAATTACTTTGAAAATTATTATTATTCTTCAATCATATTATTGGTTATCTTGCAAATCTTTTGGTTTATACAAGTTAAACTTTTTTAAATAAGATGATAGAATTATTTCATGTTTATTGAGATTTTAATAGCTATTTTAGTCTGTGTAACCGCCGTGGCACAGGCAAAGATTGATTGATTATCTCGAAGAATATCTGGTTCTTTAGATGTGTCACCCAAGTGTTTAACACGCCAATTAAAAGGTAACATCTTTACGATGTTTTATGATGAGGTATGCAAATAAGCTATGATAGAATCGGAACTATAGGATACTAGACAAGGGGCATAAAGAATCATCTTTGACAAAGTTAATGAGATAAAAATGGACATTAAAGAAATTCTTCCCGAACTTGCAGGTTATATATTAGTAGCAATGTTTTCTTTAAGATTGCAAACGAATAACTAAAATATAAATTGGATTAAATATAAAACTACATACTCATCATTCGATTATGATATAAAACAATGAATTTAACTCCATATCGTAAACATACTATAGCTAAAATAAAAAAGAGAACGGCCAATGGAAACATAGATGAGAAAATAAGTAATGATGCACTAAAAAAAATGATAGCTCCACATATTAGTATTATTCCTAAATTAATTTGATAACTCAATGCCCAGCTTTTTTCTGTAGTGGAATCTTCATTAGAAATTGCATGTTTTGTTGATAAATCCAATTTTTTATCTTCTAAACTTATGCCACATTGTTGACAAAAATGAGCCTTATTAGGATTATCCTTTTTACATTTCTTACATTTAATCATATTGTATTATACCAAATATTTATCTTTATTATAAATCTTTTTTCATATCTTAATTTTATACTAACTAAATTAAGTGAAAAAATAAATTACTAATTTCAGCAGATATAATAAATTGTATACAATTTATAAAAGTTTGTTTAAAAAGTATGTGAAAAGTCTCTTTCACTGTGTAATTATATTTTTTCTATTTAGAAATATAAATTTTCAAACAACAAAATTTCAACTATAGATGTCAATTAATACTAGAAACTCCTCAACTAAATTAAAGAAAATACCATTTTACTAATAAGTATCAAACGAAGTGAGCTAATATGTGTATTGCAATGGTTAGTTCAGTTCAATAAAAGCGAACAAATTGCGTAATCAGAAAAAGAATAGTGGGAAGAATTCAATTGTTTTTATTTATGTTTTTTATATGATATATGATGCGGTCTTATTTTTTTTATATTTTTAGGTTTATCCTGATATTTTCTGTAAATAAGAAATAAACAAATTCCTACTAATATATAGGTTATTATTGATATAGTTAAAGAATTATTACTCCAAAATTTTGCATTATTTATTTTTAGTCTTGCATTATCAAATTCTTGTTCTTTAATAAATTTCATTGCACTATTAAGATTTGATGAATCTAAAAAAATAAAATTTTGAAAAGTATGAAGAAGCCTTAGATATTCTTGATAAAATTGATTAATTCTTTTTTTCATTACCACTAGACATTTGCATATAAATGATTTAAAATAATTTATTAATAATTTCTAAACTAAATTCTTATAAAAGTTATAGATTATATGGAATGATATAATCATAAAATAATGTCAGTTCTCAAAATAAAATTATCAAAATATTTTTTTAAATTACTAATAATAATTCTTAATCTAATTTTATATAATAAAATCAATCATAAAAAAATCAGAGAATACATCGTAAGAAGAAAGTATTAAATACTTCAAGGCTATTTTTTACTAAAATGGTATCCAATAACCATAAAAGTTTAGTCAGGTTTGGACACCGCTAAAAATCATCAAAAACTAAGCATTTTGATGTTAATTAAACAAGAAATAAGAAAACCAAAGATATTTCAAAAAATCTGCAAGATTTTCGGTTTTATCCTCGATAAATATATTAATAAGGGTCTCTGCTAAAAGTACATGTTTATTGAGATTTTAATGGCTATTTTGCTTGGTACTATTGCAGGCACTTTTACAGGCTTAATCCCTGGTATTCATATAAATTTAATTTCAGCAATAATTATTGCAAGCTTATCTTTTCTTCTAGGTTTTACTTCGCCATTTGCCTTAGTTGTTTTTATTCTCTCAATGTCTATAGTTCATACATTTTTAGATACAATCCCTTCTATTTTTTTAGGAGCTCCAGATTCTTCAACAGCATTAGGAGTTTTACCTGGTCATCGATTTTTGCTTAAAGGGCAAGGCTTATTTGCAGTTAAATTAACTATTATTGGTAGTTTCTTTGCTTCAATAATCTCAATTTTGTTTTTTCCTGCCTTTTTATGGATCATTAATTATGTTTATCCAATTATTTCACCTTATATAAAATACTTTATTGTTTGTGTAGTTATTTTCATGATTTTAAAAGATAGACATAAATTATGGGCTATTTTTATTTTTACAATTAGTGGAATTCTAGGGCTAATTTCATTAAATTTACAAATGGAAAACCCGTTATTTCCATTGTTATCTGGTATGTATGGGGTATCAACATTATTGTACAGTTTAAATGATAAAAATAATTTACCTATGCAAACGAATACATCAGACAAAATCCCTATAATCTTATTTATTAAAGCATTATTTTCAGGTTGTTTCTCTGGATATCTGACAGCTGTTACACCTGCTTTAGGTTCAGGAATGGCTGCAGTTATAGCATCACAAATTACAAGAAAATTAGGCGATATAGGTTTCATGCTAATGATTGGTAGTATTTCAACTTTCAATATGGTTTTATCATTAGTAACATTCTATTCATTAGATAAAGCACGTAATGGAAGCATAATTGCTATACAAGAATTGTTAAATGGAATTAATAATATTCAATTAATTGTATTGCTATTAGTTGTAATAACCGTTGGCAGCTTTTCGGTTTTTCTTGCAATTAATATAAGTAAAATTTTTTGTAATATAATAATTAAAGTAAATTATAGCAAGTTAATAATATGCATAGTTATGTTTATTGTTTCATTAACAATCATACTTTCAGGTTGGAAAGGAATTATTATATTAATAACCTCATCTGCTGTAGGTTTTTTGCCTGCAATCAAGAAAACAACACGAACGATGGGTATGGGTTGCATAATTATTCCAGTTTTAAGTTATTTCTTCTAGCAATAAATGTGATTTTAAGGCTAATATTATTTTAAATAATTAAAATATTTATAAATAAAAGTTTGATTTATTAGTTAATAATGAACTTTTTAAAATTAACAAAATTATATTCTATCAAATCAATTACTAGCATATTTTTTTTGTTAACATTTTTTTTATTAATTTACAGCGTTTTGATTTTTAATGCTAAACCGATTTTATCATGGGATGAACCATTTTATTATTATCAAGCACAAAGTTTAAGAGATGGCAATTTTGTTAATTTCCAAAATACTCAACCAATAGCTTACCCTTTAATTCTAAGCTTATTTAATACAAACAATATTATTTTTTTAAGATTATTATCTTCTATTGCTGCAGTTTTAGGATTATATGTCTTATTTTTATTAGTAAAAGAGTTATTTAACAATAAAATCGCATTTTTCTCAGTATTACTGCTAGGTTCTTCAAAATTATTTGTCCATTTTGCTGTAACAATTCAAACTGAAGCGTTTCTTTTTTTATTTATGATGTTATCATTTTATTTCTTTTTCAGGGTATTAAAAAATAAAAAAATTAGTGATTACATTTATTTAGGTATATTTTTTGGTTTATCTATTCAGACGAAAGTTCAAGCATTAATCATTCCTTTAATTTTATCCGGATATTTAATATATAACTCACCTAAAACATTTTTTTCACTAAAATATTTTTATGCATTATTAATTAGTCTTATTATTTTTATTCCATATTTTTTAATAGGTGGAATTAATTTCTTACATGAAAAAGTAACAATTTCTCGGGGTATTAGTGGCATGGGGTTAATGTCTATGATTGCATTGTTAAGCTATTTAACTATCTATTTTTTTATATTATTATTTCTATGTCTAATCAGATTGAAAATTTCAGGACACAAAAGATTATTTTATTTGTTTCCTATATTCTACATTATTGTGTTATTCTTACCTGCAACAATTATTTTTAGTCATCATTTCTTTCCAATATTGCCTTTCTTATTAGTAATTATTGTATCCCATTTTTTCGATGAAAAAAACAAATTATTCCGCGTAATATCATTTGTTATGGTTATTTTATTAATTTTCTCTAATGCTAGAGTTATTTCTGATCTTCCAAGATATCACCTAAATTCCATCCATGTTGATATACCTGATGATTGTATTAATTTTAAAGAGTTATACATTAATAATACTATCCCCATTAAATTACCTATTTTCGACCAACCATCTTATTCATATGTTAGTTATTATACAAATTTTACACTTTTAGAATCTAAAGGATATATGATATTTAACTATTTGGATGATCATATCAAGAATGTATCAATTAATGATAATATTATTACTGAAATTTGGTTTGCAGGAAGTGGATTATTTATCATAGCAAAAGAGTTTGGACCAGGAGAATATAATTTATCATTTGAAATAGAAAATGTTTATAATATTGGTGGGATTGGTCAATTATTAATTTGTGATAATGTACCATATTATGATGCAAGACAATATTTATTCCCATTGAATGAGATGATCTGATGAAAAAATCATTGCTTAAAAGTTTAGATAAAAATTATGAAAAAAGAATTAATACTTTATTTAGTTGGACTACAAAAAATATTAAGGTAGTAAATAAATTTCAATGGATAATTGCAATAACAATATTGTATATATTATTATTCTTTAGAATAATAATCCCTTTTTTTGCTAAGAATAATTTACAAAATTGGGACCTAATGGGGCTATATTTTTCATCATGGTTTACAAGTGAATATTTATTTCCTAACATTATTGGATGGAATCCTTTTTTCTTTTTTGGCTATCCTCAAAATCAGTTTTATCCACCATTATTCTCTTATTTAGTATCAATACTAGATTTATTTTTATCTACAACTACCTCTTTCAAAATTGTTTTCATATCCATTATAATATTATTACCTTTTTCTTTTAATTATTTTCTTAAATCATTAGGTCTATCTTCACAAAAAAGATTATGTCTTGTAACAATTATGATTGCATTGCTTTTTATGTTTCCAGGTGAACATTTTGGCGGGACATTTTACTCTGCAATTGTTGTTGGGTTGATTGTTAATTTAATGGGAGTTATGATTTTCTTCTTTTATTTTGGCTCTCTTATTCGTTCATTTGATAATAATAAATATCTGTTATCTTCATTTTTCATGAGTTTATTAGTTTTAACACATATTTTTGCAGCAATTGCAGGTGCACTTCTTTTTTCATCACTATTTATAGAAAATTTATTTAGAAAAAAACAGATAATAAAAATAATTAAAACTTCGATAAGTCATATCATATTAAGTTTTTTAATGGTAGCTTTTTGGGTATTGCCATTCTTAGCTAATTATGGTTATACATCTTCGATGCACATTGGTTTTAATTATAAAATATTTTTATTTTTATTAGTTATAGTATTAATTATATTATATGTTGTTACCAAAAATAATATTAACAATGCAATACCTATCTTATTATTCATTAGTTTTATATCTATTTTTAGTTTCATTGTTTCTTTTTACATTAATTTACCACTTCATCTTTATCGCTTCTCTATATATCCAATTTTGTTAACCCCTGTTGTAATTATTTTATTTTTTAAGAAAAATAATTCATTGCTTTATTCTTTTGTGATATTTGGTGCATTATTTACTATCTTAATATCATCAAGTATGTATCCAGAAGGTATCAAAGATACATACATTGATGAATTTAACACTGAAATTGATGGGCGAGTATTAATACTTGCACCATATTATTTCCAGAATAGCCTGCATTTATTACAACATCAAATCCCATTAATTAATAATGTTCATGGTGTTAAAGGACTCTATATTGAATCATCTTTAAATTCGCGATATGTATTTTCTTTAGAATATCAATATTTACAAGATTCAGCATTCATATGGTCTGGTCATCCATACATACATAATGTTGAAATTAATTTAACTAACTTAGAGAAATATTCAAAACGTCAATTTAAATTATTAAATATTAATTATGTTGTAGGTTTAAATAAGTCGCAAGAATATTGGGAGCTTATACAAGAGAATGTATCATTCTATAATTATACAGATTTTAATAATAATTCGAATGTCAGTATATATAATTTATATAAAGTTGCAAATTCTTCATTATTTGAAATAATTACCAAAAAACCAAAAATAGTTAATAAAGATGATTTTTTTAATATATCTCATACTACTTTGTTTTCAAAAGAAATCTTAAATAATTTAGTAGTATATGAGAATATTCCAAACTACATAGGTAAGGGGGATGAAAATATAACTATAATTAAAAAATCACCAAATCATACTTATTTCAGAATTAATGTAGATTCTGACTCATTTGTTCCTATATTATTTAAGATGTCGTATTATCCAAATTGGAAAGTATACCAAAACGGTAATAGGATTAAAACTTATGAAGTTTCACCATCGTTTATACTTTTTTATGGCTACGGAGAGATTGAAATAAAATATGAAAATACTTTGATTAATAAAATTAGTAATATTATAAGTATAATTAGCTGGTTGCTATTTTTAGCACTAGTAACTAAGAAACAAATTTTAAAAAAACAAAAAATTCATTACTAATAAGTAATAAAAAACAAAACATTTAAATATAGGAGTATTTCTTTTAACTTATTTTTCAAATAAAAACAATTAATATTATTTAGAAATAGATTTAACAATCATTATGGTGGAAAAATGCATCAAGTAAATTTACCAGTTATAGTAAATGCTTTTATTACTCAAAGACAACAATATGATTTAGAGCATGTAGTTAATTGGGAAGAAAAACTCAGTAGACAAAATGCAGGAAAAAACCCAGCATTTGATCCTAATGAATTAGTTCGTGTAAAAGGTTTTATAGAATATGATGAAAATGGATTAAGATTACATGTTGATATGGATGGTAGAATTGCTGATAATTTTTATCTTAAAAATCCAATTGACCCAGAAACTGCAAAAAAATATAATGGCTTTCCCTTAGAATCGATTGTAAGAATCTTACAATATCGTGATGAAAAAGTTCAGATTTCTAACATTCAAAACTATGATGTTACCTTAGTAGATATATCTAAACTTCCTTTGATTAATCCAGATAGCACACAAACATTCTCAGAAACAACACAAGCTATAATTTATGGTAAATTTATTGGATATGCGGAATCAGGTCAAGACAGATTTCTTAAAAGTTTGGGTTTTCCTGAGGGTACAAAAATTTCAGGAGAATCTGGCTCATTCTCAAATGGTCACTCACATGTAAAACTAATATTATTAAAACCAAACGGCGAAAGAGAATGCGTTGAAGTTGATGATGTCCCTAATGATTATAATAAAGTTAGGACATATGGTATAATTATGACTGAAGATGGACGTAAAATAAATGTTGAAATGCCTACAGGTAAATTAGTTTTTTCAGATGGCAATCTTGAAAATATTGAGTATAAAGTTCTCCAAGAAGGTGATACTGTACGAATCTCTGCAAAAATCATAAATGGTGAGATATTTGCACATTGGTGCGACCCTTGTATTCTTGTAGGTCCTTCAAGCGAAAGACTTCGAGCATATGAAGATCTGAGAATGTCAATTGCACATAATATTCAAAGAACAAATCAATTTATTGATGAAGGTAACTATTCAGATGCAAGATTATTATTAGCAGAAATAAGAGCAAGAGAGATAACTTCAGAAGAACTTTCTCAAACATATGAATTAGCAGCAAGCATTCCTAAAACACATCGACCAATGTTAGTTGATCCAAAAAATTATTATGAAACTAAATCACGAAACTATTTTGTCGCTAGTTTAGATAGGGCTTATGGAATAAGACTTGAATCACTTACAGAAACTGAATTCATAAAAACAGCAGAAGAGATTTTGTCTGGGAATCTAAAAGAGTGTGATGAATCTACAGATGCTACTTATTTATTTTATATTGCAGAGCAATTTGGTTTTGATAATTCAATAATTGAAAAGCTTGCACTTTCTGCTATAAATAGTAGAACACAAAGAATGATTGCTGAAGAAGACCCAAAATTTGATGATAAATATGTATTAGCTCAAACAATTAGAATCATTGAACATAATAAAACTCCTAATCATCAAAGAATTATTACTGAAACTGTTCAAAAATTACAAGATGCAAAAAAAGAATTGCCATATCAAGTTGAAAGTTGCTATAAGAAATTAATGTTACAAAATTGTGAATGATAAAAAATGATAACTTTTGATGAAGCTAAACATGATGAATTACGAAGACAAGATTATTTAGATATTTTTTTTAAGCAAAATCCTGATAGAAATGTTTCTGCGTTAGTTTATAATATTCATAGGAAACCAAGTTTGGATAAAATAACAGAGATGCAATTTGCAGATTTAATTGATACAGATATGGCAGATGCTATGCGGTTAAATGTTTATCAATCAACAAGTTTTGCATTTTTATTAATCACAGGTGAAATGCTTGGAAAAAATCATGCCCACACTATTTTTGTTAATTCTCGAGCTTTTACAGACTTAGATGAAAATGATTTTAGATATAATATTGTTGACCATGAATATTTTCATGCAACTGATTTTAGACATGGTATTCCATTACCTAATGGTGTAATTATTGATTATACTAATTCTGGCCTATTACAATATGATACTCTTGAAGGTATAATTGACACAAGAGCTTTAATATATCAAATGTTAAAAGGAAGAGAAAAAGGTATACATGATTCTCAAGCATTCATGAATGCAATTAAAGGTTTTTTAAAATATCATCATCAATTAAAAAGTGTTAATCCTGGAAATGATTTTGAAAGAGAAGTGATAAAAGCACAAATACAGTCCTATCAAAGTTTACTACCAAACCATCTCAGAGAAAAATAATTCTAACAAAATCTTTATAAATATGGGTATTACTAATTTGTAATATATAGTAAAATGAATCATTTGGATAACCTTTCAAAAAGTGTAAAAACTGTTATTACAAGCAAAACTATAATTATCATCATCTTAATCACATTATTAGTTCTAGGTGTATATAGTTTCTTATTTCTTGAAACAACAGGAATAAGTAATCTAATAAAAGAATATCATTCAGAGTATGTTGCTTTCTCAGCAAAATTTGATGCTGAATATGCTATTAATAGTTCAGAACAAGATTTCTTTGCAAATTTAGCTAAAGATTCTAAGCGAGAGGAAGCTTTTAAAGCAGAATATAAAATGGATATCTCAAATCTAAATATGTTTTTGATAGTTATTTATTCTATTTTTGGTGTTGTAGTAATAATTCCTATTCTAATTTATTTAATTTGCATGCAATATTGTGCAATAGTACATGAAATAACTAACAAAAAAACTAATTTAAAAAGCATATCAGATACTACATCCAAGATCATAAGTAAATACATTCGTACTATAGTTTTAATTCTTTTACTTGTAATAGCAATTATTACAGTGTTGATATTATTATTCTTATCATTAGGAGTTATTTCATTACTTGGTAAAATTGGTATGATAATTGGGTTAATAATGATCGTAATTACTATTTTAGCAATTCCTTTTTTGATTATATTTTTATCAATAAAACTATTCTTTATATATCCTATCATCTTTATGGAACAAGGAAATGCTAGAGATTCAATAAAAAAAAGCTTTGAATTTAGTAAAGGCAAAGTAAAAAAAATACTACTTATTGGGTTAATAATATTGTTAATAAATGTCTTTACTATTATTATAAGTAATTACTCCAACTCAGCAATTAATAATTATTTTATCTCAGAAGGAATAATTCGTTATGGATTTATAGTAATATCTTTTATACTATCATTTATCACAAGTATAATTAGTATGATAAGTGGTACTTATCTTTTTAATAGTTATCTTATTTTGAAAAAAGATTTAAATGTGAAAAATTAAATAATATTAGTTATTATATTTACTCAATTCACTACTTATTCTTCTTCTACTATTGTTGATTCAAAATTACTATTCATATAAACTATAGGTGTATGTCTTCTCTGTAGTTTGCAGTTATTTCTTAATTTTTGTATATACACCTTTTACTTGAATTAATAATAATTTTACAATAACATAATTTTTTTCATAGAAAATAATTAATTATAAAATATATAATAAAGTTGATTTATTTATCTAAAATGAATAAAAAAATAAGATTAACAATAATTTACTTAAAATCTGTTTATTCTTAGTTAATGTAACTAAATAGTAGTAAAAAAGTAAAAATTTATAAATCAATTATTCTTTCTTTTAACTATGTCAAAATTAGTTAGTATAATTAGAACCACAGGAATTCTTTCAGCAACCGGAATTTCTGCTTATGTGGGAATACAATTAGGAGATCAATTTAGTGAGCATTTACCTAATATATATAAAATACCAGAAATTGTTCAAGGATATACAGCATTTGTACTTGGCAATATAGGCAATGGAGTTGCTAGAAAAGTTCTAGGAAAAAAAAGAATATCACCACAGGAAGCATATTCAATCGCTGCATTAAATGCATTTGTTAATGCATCAAATGAAGCAAGAAATTTAAGTAGTTCACAATCACTTGAACAAATAAGTGATAATCTTGTCGAAGTAATAGTTGAAAACGATAAAGAAAAATCAGTTGGTTCAGGTCTCATGATTACAACTGATGGTTATGTTATCACAGCTCATCATGTTGTTGAAAATATGATTGCTAATGGTGCAAAAGCAAAAATTAGAGCACAAAATGGTTTAATGTATTCGGTACCAAAAAATACTATATGGTATAACCAAGATACTGATATAGCTATTATTAAAGCAACAAAAGTATGCCCTTATTCTAAACCAATTAAAGTTAAGGTTGATCAGAGTTGTAACCTCAATAAAGGAAAAGAAGTAAGAATTCTTGGTTTTCGTGATGGACAAAAGTATAATACAATGGGTGTAATTACCAATCCAAGTCATATTTGGAGACAGCCTAATGGTAATTCAATACATGACTTATTTCAAACTGATGCACGTGCTAAAGAAGGACAAAGTGGTGGAATTATTGCTAATGGTAATGGTGAAATAATAGGTATTGTTGTGTACACTACTAGAAAAAAAGAAGAAGAAATAGGATTAGTAGGAGGCGCAAGAATATCAAATGCATTAACATATATAAATCAAATAGCAGCTATTAAATCTGCAAAAATGTTTAGGTAGTTAAAATGTCATTATTATATTTACTTGGTACAGTTCATTGGGATATGAAAGGTCCAGAGAGAATTAAAAAATTCTTAGGTTTTGTAAGACCAACTAGTATTGGAATAGAAGCTTCTGAAGAGTTAATAAATCAAAGATTAGAAGAAAGACAAATATACAAAAGAGTAATGGAAAAACAAAAAAGTTTTGATCAATTAATGCAAAATTTTTATTTAGCTTTAGGCATCGAGGAACCAAAAAGTAATATCCAATTAGTTTTTGATTTTATGGTAAACCAAGGTTATGAGATCTGGGCAACTTATGAACATAAGCAGCATGAAAATCAAACAGCAAATATATATCCAGTACATAATCATGAAGTTTTAGTAAGAAGAAGCAAGCAAGCATGGCAAGAAGCATTAGGCGAAGCTAGTTTTGATCCAAATCAAGGATTTAGTGCATCATTTTTAGATGAGTTAGAATGTCTTGACGCACAAAAACTTCATGATTGGATTGAAAATTCTTATTCAGTTGAAGATTTAGATGTATATAAAGACCCTCACTGCTTAGAATTGATACGTGAATGTGATGATGCAATGGAACCAAGAATAAGAGATATTGTATCTAGAAATAATGGTGGAATAGCTGTTATAATTGCTGGTCGTGCACATTTTTTTGGTCATTATGAAAATAATCTCTACCAAAGATTATCTGATTTATCACCAACACGGGTAAGCCTTCCAGATGTCGATAAATTCTAAAAAAGCACAGCATAGTTGTCACTAAAAAGTAACTACAAAGAGAAAATTTTATAAATCATAGATAAATATACAAAAAAATGGCTTTAAATTTTACAGATCTAGATTATAGTATGCATTTAGCAATGCACACCATCTTAGCAGTAGATGATGAAGACATACATCTTGGTGCTGTTAGAGGTATAGCACTTGCAAATGGTTTTGCGTGTGAGATTGCCCGGTCCCCTGTAGAAGCTTGGAAAAAATTATCTAAAAACCCATACGGCTACGAATTACTTATATCTGATAATTCAATGCCTTCAATAAATCAACCAGATTCTGAATATGATTACAGCACTAATGAAGGATTAATACATTTAGCAAACAACATTGGATGCAATGAAGGATTGCAATTATTAAGAAGAATTCGAAATGAACAAAAATTAAGTTCATTAGATGTCATAATTTATACAGGTTCAGATGTCGAAAAACAAGTAGAAGCTTTTAATGCAATATACATACAAAAACAACCACATATTCTTAATGACATTCTTCGAGAAAGAAGTGAATTATATAGAGATGCATCAGAAAATCCAAAAGAGAAAACAGGAAGAATATACCAGAAAACAAAATTAGGAAATGATGTAGCTAAACGATTAAAAGAACTTGAATAAGAAAACTGCCCTCTTCTACAAATATAAAATATCGAGCAACAAAGTTGCGAGCGAATATGTCTGAAAGACCTAAGGAACCCCCTATTTTTTGTTTCTTTTTTTCTAAAAAAGAAAAGGGAACTCAAATTTTATTGAACTTAACATTAGGATTTAGAGAAGTTTCGAACGCAGCGAGAAATTTGGATGGAAGAAACTGCAAGTTTCTGGAATCTCTAAATCCTTGTTAGTTGCGTCACGAAGTGACCGAGGGAT
>JBLKOM010000006.1:0-148457 GCA_047602755.1 Candidatus Woesearchaeota archaeon | reverse complement strand
AAGTTATATTTCTTCTAATAATTTAGGTTTTCCAACAGCACAAGGTCCTGGTTATCTTACTCACTATGCAGGCTCTTATGGTGGCTTATCTGGTGCTTTATCAAATCATAATTATATTTATGGTTCTAGTTTAGAACCTTCTGATTTTGGTAGTGGTGGTCTAGATGGTCCAGGTTCTGGTCATATTCGGATTATCTCAGAAAATTTTAATTTAGAAGGTTATATAAGTTCATCAACTACTTCAGGGTCAAATCGTAGGGGCTCAGGTGGTTCAATTTATGTAACAACTGATTATCTATCTGGTACTGGTTATTTTATTGCAACTTCTTCTGGTGCTGAACTTGGTGGTGGTGGTGGTCGTATAGCAGTCTACTACAATGAATCTACTTTTACTGGAATTGGTCAAAGTAGTGTTGCTGGTGGTTTAGGAAATAGTTTATCTAATCGTGGTCAAGCAGGAACTTTCATCTACTCTCAGATAGATTCTCCATTAAATATCTCAGCTCAACCTCCAACACCTTTACCAGGCGAAGGAGTTACAGATGAAGCAATTTTTAATTATACTACAAACAATACAGAACTTTCTAAATTTATTTTTAATTGGAATGGACAAAATTATTCTTTGTTTGACTCAAGCTTAAAAGTATTTATGCCTTTTGATATTCCTTCAAATGTTCCAGGATATGTAAGAGATTATTCAAGATTCACAGACCAAGACCATTCTTTTGAAAGAAGAAACGATGGTTACTTAAATCGAGAATATTTTGTTTATGATGAATTTACTTATAGAGATTTGTGGTCTAAAACTTCTTTAACCTCTCCAACAACTAACTCACATTCAACTATGGAAAGTTTATTTATTAATTTTAATTCAGCAAACAATCCAACTTTTTTCAGAACAAGAACAGTTGATACAACTTATTATGATAATATTGAAATAAGATACAAAGCAAATTTAGATCAATCTGTAGAATTAAAAGTATTCCAGAATGATCAAAATAACGATCTAATTGCTTTACCTGTTACAACTATTATTTCAGATGAAGAATGGCATGTTGTTTCTATTCCTGTAACAGGTTGGGATATAACTACTACATTATATTTTATGTTAGACAATAGTGATGTTTCTGGTTATATGCTTATAGATTATATCAAGTTTTACAAAGAACTTCCTGGAGATGCAGAATATGTTGATGGTGTTTATGATCAAGCATTGTATTTAGATGGTAATAGTTTTGTTGAAATTCCTTATATTTCAAATCAAGATTTAATGCCTACAAGAGGTTATTCTGATATTGGTTTTTCAACTGATTTTGGTATTTCTTTCTGGGTAAATCGTGAGGAAAATAGTTCAGGCGAAATTCTAAATCGCTGGGGTTCAACAAATGCTGAACAAGTTTTCAGAATCTCAATAACCAATGACACATTGTATGGTAGTTTACGTAGTGGTAATAATTTACGTGAAGTTATAGCAGATGATTTAAATATTTCTGATAATGAATGGTATCATGTTGCCTTTAGACGTTTAGGTGCTGAATGTGCAATTTATTTGAATGGTGATAGAGTTGCAAGAAACACTAATTGTGGTGGTGGATTAAGTACTACAGCAAATCAACCAATCAGAATTGGTATGTTAAAACAAGGAGCAACAGAAACATATTTCAATGGTTCAATTGATGATTTACGTATTTATTCTAGAAATATTGATGAGGATGAGATTGATTTATTAACAAGATCTAATTTAAGATATTTAGGAAATAAATCTTGGAATTTTGTTGTTTACCAGCCAAATATTTTATTTGGTGAAGATTATAATTATGAAATTATTGCATATGATAAGTTTTCTGAATCAACCTCTTCTGGAAATATTTTAATTAAAGGTAATTCAGCTCCAACTTTCCCTTCAATTATATCTAATCCTACTGTTGATGATTTGAATGCTTTAGATCCTAATGTTGAAGTAACTATTTTTGTAAATATTTCTGATACTGATGGTAATCTAGCTTATGCTTATTTAGAATGGCGTAATTCGACTCAAGATTGGACTGATATTCCTTCATCACAAAACATCAGTGTTCCTTTTTTACCTCATCAAAATTTTATTTATGCTGGTGAAGTATCTTTCATTCTTCCTTCTTATGAAGATAATATTACTTATCGTTTTACTGGTGTTGATTATGAAGGTGCTGTAGGTATTAGTGAAGAAATAGTTTTAGAAAGTTTCTGGGATTGTAGTTGGCATGTTGAGCCATTAGAACTTGAAGCTCAAACTGGTTACTTTGAAGATAAAAACATTGGTAGTTTTACAATTTATAATACAGGTGATTCTGAATATTTCGGTGGTTGTCATATTAATTTTACTCAAAGTTATATTCCTAATTCATTTAGCTCTGATTATATTTCTTTAACTTCAGATTTTGATTTATGGTCATCATCCATGAGATACTTAATGTTCTCAGAGCGTAATGTATTATTAACTCCTGGTGATTTTGCAAGTATAACTGTTACTTTAAGTATTCCCAAAGTTCCAAGTGATGTAATTTTAACTGAATCACCTATAATTACTATAAACTCAAATAAAACTGATACAGTATCTGGTATAAGTGTTCAAAACATTTCTAGTTTAGTTTATATTACAGTCCCTGGTGAATTCTTATATCAAAATGAATATCCTATTAAAAGTAGTTTAGGTAGTCTCTCAGTTCAAGATGAAATAATTCAAATTCCTTTACATCGTCAGAACTTCACATTAAATGCTTCTTTAGCTAATATTGGTGCTGACAATACTATTGAAAATACTGCTTATAATGTTTCTTTTAATTGGACTTTTCCTTCTAATTTTATTGTTGCAAGTTCTACAGTTTCTTATAGTATTGCAACTCAGTACGTTGTTGCAAGCGAAACAATTACTGAGATTGAGTCTCACACAATAAATTTATTTTGGAACAATTTATCAAATACATCTCGTCAATATAATACTGTAACTATTTCCTTAAATGAATTAAATCTTCCTGATATGATAAATGAGACTGTTTATTTAAGAGTAACAAGTGGTGGTTTTAATCAAGATGGTGATATTGCTCGAAACCCTGCAATGAGTGAAGTTTATGAGACAATAATTCCTATAAGATTTATTTGTTCTTCAACTCCTGATGGTATTCTTGTTCAAGCTTGTGGTAGTGCTGATGGTGATTATGTCGCTCCTACTCCTTCAGAAGAACCAGAAACTTGGAGTAATCCTGGCGGTGGCGGTGGTTCTCTAGATTTTACTGAACCTGTCTTTTTAACTGAATTCCAACGTGAAGCGTTATTCCAAACAAATTCAACTTATGAATTAGTTCGTGGTAGCGGTGAGCAATTTCAATTAGTAGTTGAGAATACTTTTGCTGGACCTATGTTAAATTTATCATTAGAACTTACTGGTTTTTTAAGTCAGTATATTGATATTTATCCAAACTATGATTTAAATTTAGCAGTAAACGAATCAACAACATATAATATAACAATTTCTGCTCCTGAATATTTTACAGATGGTTTTTATGAACTTTTATTTGTAATTCGAGGAGTAATAAATACTTCTCGTGTTAGTGAAAACCGTAGCCATTTTCGCTATAGCCCAATCCAAGAACAACGTAATATTGAATTATTTATAGTTCCAATCTCCCGTGAAAAAGCAGAATCTTTAATCCTTAAATCAAATGAAACTGTTAATAAGTTATTATCTTCTGGTTTTAATACAATCAAATTAAATCCTTTATTACGTGAGTTATCTGGTTATCTTCGTGATCGTGATTATTCAAGCATAATTCGTGTTGAATCCTTAATTCAAGATCAATATAATTATGCAATTAAATCCTCTGAATTATTACATTCTGTAAATGAATCAATGCATCGTGCTTATTCTCGAGGTTTATCAACTCCTGAGACCGAACGTTTATTACTTTTAGCTCATGCTGCTTTAAATCGTGGTGAATTCCAATTAGCTCATGAACGTGCTGTTGATGCAGAATTATCTTTAGCTTTAGAAACTGTTGGTAAGTTTAATGTATGGTATTTTATAAAAAATAATTGGGTTGTATTATTATTTTCATTTATTGCTTTACTATTCTTTACTTTTGTCTTTGGTATTTCTTTACGTTATTTCTTTATCCAAGAACGTCTAAAAGTTTTGAATAAAGAAAATCATGTAGTTTTAGGTTTAATCAAAGAATTGCAATACGAATTTTTTGAACAAAATAAAATCAGTATGGAAGAATACAAGGAAACAATTTCGCAATATGAACATAGAATCAATAAAATTACTCAACAAATAATTACAAATGAAACTGCACGAAAAAATCTTTTGAAATTTTTAGGTAATGAAGTTCATAATTTATTGCATGAAAAAGATCGTATTATGAATTTAATGAAAGAAGTTCAATATGATTATATTGAAACTAAGAAATTAGATACTCGTGCTTATGAGAATAGAATGCAAACCTATCAAGAGCGTTTAGTTGAAATTGAAGAACGGTTGATAACAATTGAAGCTGATAATGCCATGAAGAAAAGCCATTCTCCTTTTGGTAATCTATTTGCAAAATCTAATCAACCTAAAAATGGTTTTTTCAAGAAAACAGAGGATAAAATAAGCTTTAAAGAAAATATCTCAAGTTTTAAATTGAAAGTATTAGAACTTTCAAATTATTTGAAGGCTAAACTAAAACAAGATTCATTACCAAATCAAGATTATATTTCATTATCCAGTTCAGAAGTTAAATCAAAACCTAAAAAAGCTAAAAAAACGAAAATAAAAAAAAGACTAAAATTAAGAAATAATGTTTAAACACTAATATAATTCTATTTTTTATCCAAAATACATATATATGAAATCACTTTTTTTAAACATATGGAATATATAAAGTTAGTAGACCTTTATGAACAACTTTTTTCTACTTCAAAACGTATTAAAAAGACTTATCATATCTCTAATTTTCTAAAGAATAACAAAAACTCAAAGGCATTAGGTATTATATTTCTTTTACTTCGTGGTAGAATATTTCCTGATTGGGATGATACTAATATTGGTTTTGCTGCAAGAATGGCTGTTAAATCAATTAGTATATCATCAGGTATAAAGGAATCACAAATAGAACAGTGGTGGAAAAAGTTAGGTGATCTTGGTTTAGTAGCTGAAAAAGCAATTTCTATGAAAAAACAATCTACTCTATACACAAATTCTTTATCAGTAATAGATGTTTATAATAATTTAAGTAAATTGCCTTCACAACAAGGCGATGGTAGTAATGATAGAAAGATTAAACTTATTAATCAACTTCTTACTTCTGCATCTCCTAAAGAAGCAAAGTATATAATTAGAACAGTTCTTGAAGATATGCGAATAGGTATTGGTGATTCAACAATACGCGATTCAATTGCATGGTCTATAAATGATTCAATTAATTTTGATGAAGCAAAAAATGAAGTTATTGTTGAGAATAGAGATAATTATAATGAAATATTATCTTTACTTCAAGATGCATATGACATTGTAAATGATTGGGCTATAGTTTTTAGTCATGTTCAAAACGATATTTCTGATCTTGATAAGATTAAACTAGAAATTGGTAGACCATTAAAAGTTATGCTCTTCCCTAAAGCTATTGATATAAATGATTCTTTTGAAAGATTAGGAAAACCATGTGCTTTTGAATTTAAGTATGATGGGTTTAGGATGCAAATTCATAAGAATAATGATGAAGTAAAAATATTTACTAGGCGTCTAGATAATGTAACAGATCAATTTCCTGAAATAAAAGATTTAATGATTAAGAATGTTAAAGCAACAAATTGTATTCTTGATGCAGAGGCTGTAGGTATTGATAGCAATGGTAAATATCGTCCATTTCAAGATATAAGTCAAAGAATTAAAAGAAAACATGGAATTGATAAATTAGTTAAAGAATTACCAATTGAGTTAGATGTGTTTGATATTTTATATTGTGATGGAAAAACATTACTTAAAGAAGATTATTTATCAAGAAGAAAGTTGTTAGATAAAATAATAATCCCTATTAAGAATAAAATCTTTGTTGCAGAACAAATAATAACTGATAATGAGATAGAAGCAAAATCTTTTTTTGATAAATCTGTTTCTTTTGGAAATGAAGGTTTAATGGCTAAAAAATTAGATTCACCATACAAACCAGGTGCAAGAGTTGGTTATGGGATGAAAATAAAAGCAATGAAAGAATCATTAGATTTAGTAATTGTAAAGGCAGAATATGGTGAAGGAAAACGTACTGGTTGGTTAACAAGTTTTACAGTTGCTTGTATGGATGAAGATGGCACTTTGCTTGAAATTGGAAAAGTGTCTACTGGATTGAAAGAAAAGGATGAAGAAGGAACATCTTTTAATATTATTACTGAATTATTAAAACCCTTAATTTTATCTGAACAAAATAAGGAAGTAATTGTTAAACCAAAAATAGTTATTGAAATTGGTTATGAAGAGTTACAAAAATCTCCTACATATTCTTCAGGCTATGCCCTACGTTTCCCAAGATTTCTTACTTTACGTGAAGATCGCACAGTTGATGAAATAACAACAATCGATTATCTGGATAAATTATATCGTGAGCAGAAATAAGAAAAAACCAACATATTAATTTTAAATTTCTTTTTTTAAGTCCATTATTATTTTATTATCTAAATCATATTTACTAATGTCTTTATTACCACTCTCTCTATATCTATTATCTTTCTTATTTAGATCAGAAATATAATCATTTCTCTTTTTATTTCTTATAGTTTTTTTAATTAGTATATTAATTATATTTGATGTCTTTGCTGTCGTTATTCCATTAATTATTATAACAATTACAACTGTGATTATAAATAACCAAATATTGAATTTAATTCCTTCTTTTATAATTGTGTCAAAAAATGCTCCAAAATACTTTCCATAAAGATAATTAATTAATGTTTGTGTAGTTGTATATGCTATGAATAATATAACATATTGTGGAAAAGAACCATATTCAGGATATACAAAATTTGCAATAAAAAACCCTATCTGTCTTAACAATGTATATATTACCATGCAAACAGTTATGTCTTGAACTATTGCATATATGAATGGCATGATTAAGCATATTAATGGTTGTATTATGCTATCTTTAATTACATCACTCCATGCAGGTGTGATTCCTCCTATTCTTGGAACAAAATTACCAAAAAATGCTAGTAAAGCACCAGCTGGTCCACTTATATTAATTGCAACTATTAAGCTAAAAAGATCAACTAAATCAATCATATATAGTACCCATAATGGAGAGGGTATTGAAGTACCAGGTATTCTACTCCAAAATGCAATTAATGCAAATAGCAAAACCACGCTTAATGTATGATAAATTGGAAATGTAACAAGGATTAATATGAATAGTAAATTCGTTACAAGTTTTACAAATCCCCAATGCATTCCTATCATTTTTATCCTTTATAATCTAATGATAGGCCATACCCTAAATCTGCGCTAGAACAAATAATTGCATTATACTTACTATATAAAATGTTGTGGTATTGTATAATACCATAAATAATATAAATTCAAATAGTATTAGTTATTCAATGAAAATAGATCTTAAAGAGTTAGGGCTAAGTGAAGGTCAATCAAAAGTATATTCTACTTTGTTAGAATTAGGAAGTTCTTCATTAAATAGTATTCAAGAAAAAACAGGATATGAACGAAGAAATATATATGATATTCTTAATAAATTAATTGATAAAGGTTTTGTTAGTTATACTGTTGAGAAAAAAGTAAAAGTGTATCAATGTACCCACCCGAACAATATTTTAGAAAAAATAAAAGAAAAGAAAAAGTCATTAACTTTAATTGAGAATTCTTTGCCTGACATTATTAATTTATTTAATCAAAAGAAAAATACCATTAATGCTGAAGTCTATCGTGGAAATGAATCTATTAAATCTTTACTTGATGAGGCAATAAACCATAAAATGATTTACTGGATAGGTGGTAACTCAGGAATTGAAAAAACTTCTTTAAAAAATTGGTTTAATCATTGGATGAAACGAAGAGTAGAGCAAAAATGTTGGATGTATGATCTGGTTGATCATGGAAAATCACTTGCAAATTTAAATTCAAAAAATAGGCATTTACACAATAAAAATTACTATAAGTTACATCAGCTTCCTAAAAATTTATCATCACCTATGGTAATCTTAATTTTTGGTGATAAGGTTGCTCAAATTTTATGGTCTGAACAATCATTTGCCTTTGTTTTGGAGTCTAAAGAAATAAAAAAAAGTTATATGAAATATTTTAACTATTTTTGGAGAGATAATAAATAATTTTAGAAATCTTGTGGTCTACCTTTAATATTTTCATACATTGCAATTCTTAAATAAATATAATCTTTATTAACATCAATACCATTACTTTCTAAAATACTTGCAAAATGTTCTTTTGAATTTCTTATAAGATCATCAATATTTCTAACAGATAAAGAGCTTCCAACATTAATTCTCTGACAAGAATTTTGTACAAACATAGGTGAAGTGCTTACTTCAATAGTATGTGCACACATAATTAATGTTAATGGATATTTATCTCCTATATTTAATTCATCTAGTTTTATTTGATCTTCATCGTAATCTAAAACATTTGTTGGCTGACTAATTTGATCAGTTGGTAAAACAATGATTGTATTATCATTAAAGTATTCACTTGGAAAAACTTTATCAGATTCCTGTAATGTAAGATATTTAGCTGGTTTAATATTATGAACTATTTGTGTAGTTTTATCTGGATTACTCTCATTAACAATTGCTTCAATATCATATAATAGTTCAATTCTTGCTTCTTTTATAGGATTGTCCATATTATTTATAATTAATTATTCATTTATAATGATGTATATGGTTAAATAATTATTTTAGAATTTAATCAACACTTAATGCTTGTTCGCCAATATCTCTTGCAACTGATGCAGGGATTGCAAATCCTAAACCTTCTGTTGCAGAAATTTTAAATGTATTTATTCCTACAATTCTTTTTCCACTGTTAACTAATGGACCACCAGAATTACCTGAATTTATTGAAACATCTGTTTGAATATATCCAATTCCAGTATTATCAATAACTCTATCTGAACCACTTATTATACCTTCTGTTACACTAAATGCAAGTCCTAATGGATTACCTATTGCAATAACTCTTTCACCAATTCTAAAATCTTCTTCAAATCTTAAAAAAGGAAATGTTCCACCAGTTGTTATTTGTAAAACAGCTAAATCTGCATTTACTGCTGTTCCAATAATTCTTACAGGGAATACAGTTCCATTATATGTTATGGCATTGATACTTCTTGTATTCTCGATAACATGTCTATTTGTCATAATATATCCATCTTTATGAAAAAAGACTCCACTTCCAATACCTCTATTTGTTCTTATACTAACTACTGCTTGTGCAACTTCTTCTATAATATCACTAAAATCATTACTTGAAACTCTTATTCGATCTATTCTACTTTCAAATCCTGCAATTTCTTGTGAAACTTCACCAATTCTTGTTTCAAAATCTAATTGAAGATTTGTAGTTCTATTAGTTATATAATTTTCAAGATTATTAAAATTTTCATAAGTCATTATCTCAAAATTAGCTCTTTCATTTGTCTCTCTAATTAATTGATCCATAATAAATGCATCTGCATCAATTCGATCTTTTTCTACAATCCTAATTAAATTATTAAGTTCATCAGTTTTTGTTCTATAATCTAAGTAAAATAATGTAAATAGTGATATATTTATCAAAAACAATAATACTATAGTAATCCATAATACTGTAAGTTGTTTTTTACTTACCATTTTTTTCTCAAGAATACTTTATTTGATTTACCTTCAGTTTTTCTTAATATAATTCCTTTATCTTCAAGTTCTCTTAATAGAATCGATAATGATGTTTTTGACATCTCAACACGATATCTTAAAGTTGATTGCAATATTCCTTCTTCATTGTTTATTACACGTAGAACTTTTTGTTGTTGTTCATCAAATCCTGAAAGAAAAGCATTAAACTCTTCTTTTTTCTTTGCTTCAACAAGTGACTTTGCAATCTCTGAATTTTGTTGTAATAAAACTTGTTGTGTTTTATCAAAAAATATTAAGTATAATCCTAAAATTATAAGTGCAGATGATAGTATCCAACCAATAATATAAGTTATCCAATCTCTTTCACTATGTAAGCAAGTTCCATCATCAAGAAAACATGATCCTGTATCATGTATCATTTCATTAATCATCTTATCTTCATTAATTTTTAATGTAGTTACTATTCCAATTAGCAGTATTCCTATTATCAGTACAATTATACCTATATATTTCTGATTCATTGAATATATAACTCAATATTTGCTTATAAGTTTTATTAATTATATCTCAGAACTTGACATACCTTATTCCTTAAATCTAGGATTTATATTAGCATATTTTAGCCTTATTGAGTTTAATACAACATTAACTGAGCTTAATGCCATTGCTCCAGCTCCTATCATTGGATGAAGTAATCCTAAAAATGCAGCAGGTATCGCTACAGCATTATAAAACCAAGCCCAAAAATAATTTTGTTTAATCTTCCTAAATGTAGCATTTGATAATTTTATGGCACTAATCAATGATCCTAAATTTCCTCTTACAAGGGTAATATCTGCTGCTTCTATTGCTATATCTGTTCCTGTTCCAATAGCAATTCCGACATTTGCTTGTTTTAAAGCAGGTGCATCATTAATTCCATCACCAACCATTCCAACTAGACCATACTTTTTCTGCAATCTTTTTACTTCTATTACTTTACCTTCAGGAAGTACATCTGAGATTACATCATCAATTCCAATTTTTGCTGCAATAGCTTTTGCAGTACGATTATTATCACCAGTTATCATAGCAGTTTTAATGCCCATTTTATGTATTTCAAGAATTGCTTTTTCTGAATTTTCTTTAAGTGTGTCAGCAACAGCAATGATTCCTGCAACTTTATTATTAATAGATATGAACATTGATGTCTTTGCTTCATTTTCTAACTGTTCTAAATCAGCTTGATATTCTTCATAATCAATCTTATATTCTTTCATTAATTTAGTATTTCCTACTAAAACTACTTTTTTGTTTATTTTACCTTTAATTCCTTTTCCAGATATTGCTTTAAAATTTGTAGCTTCTTTTAATTCAATATTATTTTCTTTAGATTTTTCAATAAACGCTGTTGCTAAAGGATGTTCTGATGATTTTTCTAAGCTTGCTGAATAATATAATACATCTTTTTTTGTAAAATTATTATATGTTAATATATCAGTAACTTCTGGTTTCCCATTAGTTAATGTTCCTGTTTTATCAAAAATTATACATTTAAGATCTTTCATTGTTTGGATTGCTTCTCCTTTTCTAATCAGGATTCCTTTTTCTGCTCCTAACCCTGACCCAACCATTAATGCTGTCGGTGTTGCAAGTCCTAATGCGCAAGGACATGATATAACTAATACAGCAGTAGAAGCAAGTATTGCTAATGTTAATAATGGTGCTGTAGGATTTGTCCATGGAAAATTAAAAAACTCAACTATTCTTATATGAATTTCAGGGAATAATAACCATGATCCAAAAGCAGCTAATGCAATAAATATAACTCCTGGTACAAAATATCCTGTTACTTTGTCAGCAAATTCTTGGATAGGAACTTTACTTCCTTGACATTCTTCAACTAATTTTATTATTTGGCTTAAGAATGTATCATCACCAATTTTTGTAGCTTTAACTAATATTCTTCCGTTTTTATTTATAGTTGAACCAATTACATTATCTCCTTTCTTCTTCTGTACAGGTAATGATTCACCTGTGGCCATTGATTCATCAATACTGGTCTCACCTTTAATTATTTCTCCATCGGTTGGAATTTTTTCTCCAGGTTTTATAACCATAATATCTCCAACTTTTAATGCTTCTATAGATATTTCTTTTTCTACATTATTTACTAGTATTGTTGCTTTTTTTGCTCCAAGTGAAAATAATTTTTTTATAGCATTTGATGCTCTTCCTTTTGCTTTTGCTTCAAGGTATCTTCCAACAAGATGTAAAGATAATATTGTTGTTGCCATCTCTATGAAAGCTTGTACTGGGAACCATAATGCAAGTAAACTTAATGTGTATGGAATTAATGACCCTAAAGTTACAAGGGTATCCATGTTAGGGCTTAGGTTTATAACTGACCGAAAAGCTGATTTATGTGTTTCAAAACCTGCAATAAATATAACTGGTGCACCCATTAATGCAATTATAATTAAATAATATGGTACCATAAATACAAACATATCAATCATCATTAATACCATTAATGGACCAGCAAATGCAACAGAAAACCACATTCTTTTTGATGCTATTTTTAATTCTTCATGCGCTAAATCTTTTTTTCCATCATTCTTTTCATTTTTTACTACTTTATATCCATTCTTTTTTATATCTTCTACTATATCTAAAAAATTAATTTTTGATGCATCATAATTTATTGAAGCTTTAGAAGTTGCAATATTAACTCTTGCAGAATTTATTCCGTGTAATTTATTTAAACTTTTTTCTATTTTACTTACACATGAACTGCAAGTAATCCCTACAATTTGTAATGTTATATTATTATTTTCTTTGCTCTGAATTTTAAAATTTCCAATTTGTTTTAGCTTATCTTGTATTTCTTTTTCTGTTAAGGTTGTATCAATAAACAATTTATTTGTTGCAATATTAACTTTTGCAGAAATAACTTTTTTTTCTTTATTTAATCCTTTCTCAATACTGTTTGCACAGCTTGCACAGTGCATTCCAGAAATTTCATATGAATTCTTCCCCATTTTATTTACCCATCTATATTACATCCTATCTCCTTCAAAATAATACAACTACTTGTATTTTTATAATTCACATCCTATATTTGCTTCTTCATTCATGTTCGGTATTATTACTTGACATCCTTCGATTTCATCAGAATTTTTTTCAGAATCACTTTTTTGAAGATTGCCTAAATTATTATTATTACTATTTCCTGATGTACTTTCTACAACTTGAAATGTTCCTCTAGCCATATCCATACTACACATTATTGTAAATGTTCCTGTTTTTGTAGGAGTAAACGTAATTACATTATCATTGGGTCTAACATATTTTCTAACATTAAATTCAGGTATTAGTATATCTCTATAACATCCAAATGCAGTGTTAAGATCAACAGTCATTCTTACAGGTACATCTTTGATAATTTGTGAAGGTGTCATTTCATATCTAAAATCAACAAACTCTAGTAATACTTCTTGATAATTACCTGTTTGATCTATATTTGATATAGAATTACCTGTTAAGGTATTACTATTATCATTATTCATAGATATAAAACCAAACACACTAAATATTAATACTGAAAATATTGCTAATCCAATTAGTAATGTTTTTTTATTTATTGTAATATTCCCTGAGTTACTCATTTTCTTAACCTCCTATAAAAACAGATTTCGGTGTATAAATTATAATTGCCATAATAATCATTGTTGCTACAATTGTTAATGATGCTAATGTTGTAAAATCTGTTGGTTTCTTTATAACATCATGCTGGTTTTCAACAAATTCTTCATAAAGCATAATTGTCATAGAAAACAAAATAGCAACATTAATTATAATATAAAATGGCATAAAGAATAATACATTATTGGTAAACATCATAACTGTAATCATTGGCCCCATTGTACCACCCATCACTCCAGCCATCATTCCATGCATCAATCCCATTGTAGTAGAAAGTCTTCCACCAATTATTCCTGCTATTGTTCCAATAAGCATTCCACTTAAAGCACCAGTAAAATATCCATTTGTAGCTCCAATAACAGCTCCTATCATCATTCCAGTTTGCATTCCAATGGTCATAGCAATCATCATTCCAACCATACAACTTATTTTAGCTTTATAAGCAAAGATATTCCAAATTGCTGTTGCACCAGTTGCAATACTTATATTAAGATAGAATAGCCACCATCCATATATTGAAATAAAATTAGGTATATTCTTCAGAAAAATAAAATATGCTATTGCTTGAATTCCCGTAATTAATAAAAATAATATAATACTATAAGAAAATACTTTTCTTTCAATATCGTATTTTTTGCTGTTGTTTAATATATCTTTAATCCTTTCAGTTATAGTAATCATGTTAATCCTCCAATATTATCTTTTATATTGAATTAATTTTCGAATTTAATCTAATCTGTTTAAGTTCATATTTGCCTTATAAAAAATATGAAAGTAATGCCTTATATATATACCATTCTTCGTAATTTATCTAATCAAAATAGTCTAAGAACGCAATATTTTAGTGTTTCAACGTTTAAAATTATTATTTTACAAAATATTCAAGAAATTATAAATAAAAAGTCAGCTTTGCCCAATGAGGCGATATTTTTTCTAAGAAAAAATATAATTGCGCCGTGCAAGCAGACTTTTTACACACTATAATTTTACTTTTTTAACTATCAATCATTCTTAATTTTTCCAGCAAATAAGTTTATAGTCCCATGTATTAATCTTAATATGAACTCTAGTGAAACAACAAATCCAAAGTAATATATTAACATACTCCATTGATCTGGAACTTGCATTAATATTTCTAAACTAGCACCAGTTTGAAAGAATGTAACATCAACAATATATACTCCAAGTAATGCAAAAGGAAGCATTTTTGCAAGGTCTGTTGATAATGCCTCATTATAATATGAAGTAATTCTAATTGCACTTATCATTGCCATTGCAACTAGTAAAATTTGTGAAACATCTGAGTGCTTAGAAAGAAATGAAAGTAATAATGTCAAAACACCAAACCAAAAAAAAATGAAAACTGGTACCATTATGATGTATTTAATAATATAAAAAAACATCCTAACTAATTTTCTTATCCAAGCAAATGAGCTATTATTATATTGTTCAAGATCTAATTTTATTATATCTTTTTTTCCTAAAAATCTATAGAAATGAAAAATAAATACAGCATACATTACAACCCCAACTATAAAAATAATTAAAGGCTGTAATATATCATTTGCTTCAACAAAACTAATCATCTTTTGCTTTAAATGAAAGTAGTATATATATTTTATGTAGCATAGTCTTACCTATATTATCAGCTAACTTTTGTGTTATTATCATCTTAATCCCAATTATAAATTGGGACTATTTATTGACGATAAATATGTTGGGAATGAGACTATTATCTTAAATTTGGCCTTTGGCTTTATATTAATTATTACCATAAGACATTGCTTCATAAGGCTTATAAACGTTTTAAAATTTGTGTATATATGCCCAAAAAAATACTAAATATAAGTATGAAAACAAGAATTAGCTTTAAAGAAAAACCAAACACTAAAGCAGAATTAGATAAGATTTTACATCCTTTTGTGAAAGAGTGGTTTTATAGTAAATTTAAAGATTATTCCTTGCCTCAATTACATGCAGTTATGGAAATACATAGCAGAAATAATATAGTTGTTTCAGCTCCAACTGGTGCAACTAAAACTTTAACAGGTTTTCTCAGTATATTAAATGAATTAGTAGATTCTGCTGATAAGGGAATACTAGAGAATAGAATATATGCTATATATATATCACCATTAAAAGCACTTAATGAAGATATTAGAGTAAATCTTGTTGAGCCGTTAGAAGAAATAAAAGAAATAGCAAGAAAATATAATCGTGAAATTGATATAAGGGTAGCAGTACGTGGCGGTGATACAACAACTTCTGAAAAAGCGAAGATGCTTGCTAAACCACCTCATATATTAATAACAACTCCTGAAAGTCTTGCAATAGTTTTATCTTCAATTAAGTTTGTTGATAATATGAAAAATGTTGAATGGTGTATTATTGATGAAATCCACGCACTTGCTGAAAACAAACGTGGAACTCATCTTATGTTAAGTATTGAAAGATTGCAACACTTAAACAATGGTGCCTTAACAAGAATTGGTTTATCTGCTACTGTTTCTCCTTTGGAAGAGATTGCCGAATTCTTAGTAGGAAATAATCGAGAATGTAAAATTGTTAATGTACAATTTATTAAACAATTAGATTTACAAGTAATATCCGCAGTTGATAATCTTGTTGATATTACATATTCTGATCTTCATAGAAAAACTTATGCATTAATTGATGAATTAATTCAGAAGCATAAAACTACTTTAATTTTTACAAATACTAGGGCTGCAACTGAACGTGTTGTTCATCATCTTCGTGAAATGTTTCCCAGAAATTATACTGAGACAATAGATAAAACTGATGATGAAATCGATCATGCTAAAGGTATTGGAGCTCATCATGGAAGTTTAAGTAAAGAACATCGCCATAATATTGAAAGAAGATTACGTGAAGGAAAACTTAAAGCTGTTGTTTGTTCAACATCATTAGAATTAGGTATTGATATTGGTTATATTGATCTTGTTATTTGTTTAGGAAGTCCAAAAACAGTTGCAAGAGCATTGCAACGTATAGGTAGAAGTGGTCATAAATTGCATGAAACTACCAAAGGAAGAATAATTGTAATGGATAGAGATGATTTGGTTGAATGTTCTGTTCTTTTAAAAAATGCTGTAGAAAAAAAAATTGATAGAATTTACATCCCAAGAAATGCATTAGATGTACTCTCACAGCAAGTACTTGGTGCCGCTATTCAAGAAGTTTGGGATGAAAATGAATTATATGAGCTTGTAACAAATACCTACTCTTATAGAGATTTACCAAGAAGAGATTTTGATGCAATAATCAGTTATCTTGCAGGTGAATATTCTGAATTAGAAGATAGAAGTGTTTATTCAAAAATATGGCGTAAAGATGGTAAGATTGGCAAACGTGGTAAAATGACTAGAATATTATATATGACTAACATAGGTACAATACCAAGTCAATCTGGTGTAAAAGTAAAACTAGGAAATCAAATCATTGGAAGTCTTGATGAAACTTTTCTTGAGAGGTTAAGAAAGCGTGATATTTTTGTTTTAGGTGGTGCAACATATGAGTTTAGATATGCAAGAGGAATGACTGCAACAGTTGAAGTAAGTATTGGAAAACCTCCAACTGTTCCAAGTTGGGTATCTGAAATGCTTCCGTTAAGTTTTGATCTTGCAAATGATATACTTAAATTTCGTAATTTAATGGAAGATAAATTCAAAGCAAAAAAATCTAAAAAAGAAATTATAGATTTCATTAATACATATTTATATGTTAATAAAAAGGCTGCTGAGGCAATTTATATTTATTTAAAAGAACAATATGATTATGCATTAATCCCTTCTTCTAAGCGTATACTTGTAGAATACTATAAAGATGAACGTGGTAAAAAAATAATATTTCATACATTATATGGTAGAAGAGTTAATGACTGTCTTTCAAGAGCTATAGGTTATATTATCTCTAAGTATGAAAATACTGATGTTGAGATTGGAATTAATGATAATGGGTTTTACATAGGCACAGAGAAGAGTATTAAGCTTAAAGATATCATTAAAGTATTAACAACAAGCGATTTATACCAAATAATGGATTTAGCAATTGATAAGACTGAAGTATTAAAACGTCGTTTTAGACATTGTGCTGAAAGATCATTAATGATTTTACGTACATATATGGGAAGAACAAAAAGAGCAGGAAAACAACAATCAATTTCTACAATATTGATGAGTGCAGTTAAAGGAATAAGTACTGATTTTCCTGTTTTAAAAGAAGCAAGGCGTGAAGTTCTTGAAGATTCAATGGATATAAAAAGCACTATAGTTGTAGTAAATAATTTACGTGATTCAAAAACAAAAGTAGAAGAAATAACAACACAAATACCCTCACCTTTTGCATTTCAGTTAGTATTACAAGGCTATACTGATGTACTAAAAATAGATGACAAGCTAGATTTCCTAAAGCGTATGCATGAATTTGTTTTAGCAAAGATTGCAGTTGATAAAGGTAAAAAAAATGAGGCCTTTGATTTTAATCTTCCTAAAATTGATTTGACAGCAAATCCAGTTAGAGAATTTAAAGATTTTATTTCTCATATAAAACATCGTGGAAATAAATCTCAAAAGAAATTAGCAAAACAGTTATATGATTTAGAAGATAAAATACCATTAGAAGCAAAAATGCAAATTGCTCGTTGTATAAATGAGCAACCTTTTGATAAAGATATTTTACAGAAAATTAAAAAATATGAAAAATTTGTTAGAAGAAAATGGCCTAAAGATCTTGCAGAATTCTTGATTAAAAAAGCTGATGAATATTTCTCATATGAAGATGAATGGAATAATTCTGATAGTAAAGATAATAAAACTAATGATAATACTTCTTTGAAAGCTGAAAATGATACAAACCAGCAAAAAATTTCCAAATTATTACAAGAAATGCATGAAGTTCATAGAAATGTTAATCTTGAACCATTAATTTATTTTGAACTTGAGCGTTTTATAGAAAATCCAAAGGGAATTTTTGATAGAAAATTCAAAAAATGGTTAAATGATTTATTAGAACCTCCTATCCCTAAAGTATGGCCTAAATCACTTATTAATTATTTGAAAGAAAATTCAAAATATGTTAAATAATTCTTAAGAATAAGATTAGTTTATAGTATCAGTTAAAGTTATTGAATTCTTTAGAAAAATTTATTAAACAATATAGATAAATACATATAATGACTGAAAAATTAGAAATATATGACTTAAATGAAAATTTAATTGAGATTAAAGATCGAGAAGAATTCTATCAGGAGATTCGCTCAGAGTTTAAAAAAACAAATAAGATTTCAAAACAAATTAAGCGTGTGTTATTGATATTGATGAATTCAAAAGGTAAGATAATCCTTCAACGACGTAGTTTATCTAAAAATGAAAATGCTGGTTTATTTGATAAAACAATTGGTGGACATGTAGGAGAAGGCGACTCATATGAACTTACATTAATTAAAGAATGTTCTGAGGAATTAGGATTTCCTGTATCTATTTTATCAAAAAAGGATTTTTCACGAGCTTTGAATAAAACTGATTTAAGGATTGTTGGTCTTTTTAAAGAGATAGACTATCAGTCAAATTTTTTATCAATTAGAATATCTCAAAAAGGTTAAAAGTTTATTCAACCATACATGCAAACAGTATATATTGGTTATTATGATGGTCCTATTCAATTTATTGATGGAGAAAGTTCTGGTATTCAGATGTACACAGCAGAAGAGTTAGATAAAGAGATAAAGAAAGATTCTAAAGTTTTTACAGAGGATATAAAAATCTTATTTAACAAGTATAAAACCCAATTAGTTCCAATTAAATAAGTTTAAGATTATAATTTTTATTTTCTAATATAATAATATGGATAAGTTGATTATAATCGGACTTTTCTTCTTTTTTATCAAAAACACAATTTTCTATTAAAATATCCAAAATAAATATAAATGTAGTATCTTATAGGTTACTAAAAAGATGGTGGCCGAGAACTTTTATAGCATTTCTGTTGATGAATCCTTAAAACAGCTAGGTTCTAATTTTAATGGTATTACTAAGGAAGAATCAGATATTAGACTTGCAAAATATGGTAAAAACACTTTAGTTCGTGAGGATTCATTTAGAGTTGTTAAAATGTTTCTTAAACAAGTAAATAATATATTAATATATGTTCTTTTTACAGCAGGTTTAATTTCATATTTTTTGGACCATGCAATTGAATTCTATGTTATTATGTTTATTATATTTATAACAATAATTCTAAGTTTTATACAAGAGTATAGTGCTGATAGAACTCTGCAAGCTATTTCTAAGTTATCTGTAAAAACTATTGAAGTATTACGTAGTGGCCAAAAAATCACAATTAATTCAGAAGATATTGTCCCAGGGGATATAATTTATCTTAAACGAGGAGTAATAATTCCAGCAGATTTAAGAGTTATTGAGAGTAATAGTTTAACAATCGATGAATCTATTTTAACAGGTGAATCATTAACAAAACATAAACACATTGATACTATTCATAGTAAAAACGTTGTTCTTGGTGATCAGGATAATATGTGTTTTAGTGGAACATCAATCACTAGTGGGAGAGGAATAGGTCTTGTTGTAAAAACTGGTCTTAATACTGAAATTGGAAAAATTACTTCAACAATTAAAAGTTTAGAGGGTAAAAAAACTCCTTTACAAATTAAAGTTGATAAAATGAGCACTAATCTTTCTTGGATTGTAATTATATGTGGTGCAATATTATTTGTAATATTAAATTATTTTAATACTCCATTACCAATTTCAATACTTGTTGTAGGTTCAGTAATAGTGGCTGGAATCCCTGAAAGTTTTCCTTTATCGATGACATTAGCGTTATCAAAAGGAGTTAAACGAATGGCTAAGCATAATGCAATAATCAAAAATCTTAATTCTGTTGAAACTTTAGGCACAACTACAGTAATATGTAGTGATAAAACAGGTACATTAACAGAAAATAGAATGTTTGCAGAGAAAATAATGTTTGCAGATGAAAAAGAATTTACAGTTAAAGGTAAACCATATGAACCTTATAATAGATTTTTTCATAAAAACCGTGAAATTAGTGTATCATTATTAAAAAGATATGACAAATTTTTATCAGCTTGTATTTTGTGTAATGATTCAGAATTATCTATGATTAATAAAGAATGGGAACTTATCGGTGAGCCAACTGAAGGTGCTTTTTTAACAATTGCAAAAAGTTTAAAATTAAATGATTCTACAATTAAAAAAGAAAATAAAAGAATATTTGAAATTCCTTTTGACCCAAAGGATAAATATATGATTACTGTTAACAAAATAAAAAATAAACGTTCTGTAATTGCTTATATGAAAGGTGCATCTGAAAAAGTTATTGATAAATGTACATATTATAGAATTAATAATAAATTTATAAAACTTACTTCTAAAAAACGTTCTTCTTTATTGAAAAAGATTCATTCTTATAGTTCAGAAGGATTACGTGTAATGGCTGTTGCAACCAAGGAATTAAAGAATTACAAATCAGATACAGAAATATCTAAATCATTAAAAAATAAATTTGTTTTAGAGGGTATTGTTGGAATCAGAGATCCAATAAGAAGCGATGTTTATGAAGCAATTTTAGATTGTAAAGATGCTGGCGTAGAAGTAATTATGATTACAGGTGACCATAAATCAACAGCAGAGCATATTGGAAAACAATTAAATATTGTAACCAAGCAAAGATTCAAGATTATTGAGGGGCATGAACTTGATACTTGGACTGATAAAGAACTTGATTCAATGATTGAAGATATTTGTATATTTGCTAGAACAACCCCTGAACATAAATTTAGAATTGTTTCTTCTTTGCAAAGAAAAGGTGAGATTGTTGCAATGACTGGTGATGGTGTTAATGATGCACCAGCATTAAAAAAAGCAGATATTGGTGTTGCAATGGGTAAGAAAGGAACTGATGTAGCTAGAGAAGCTTCAGATATGGTATTAAATGATGATAACTTTACTACAATAGTGCAAGCAATAAAAGAAGGAAGAACAATATATTGCAATATTGTAAGGTTTATATATTATCTTTTAACTGGTAATTTTTCTCAAGTAGGTATTATTTTTTTAGCAGTATTATTTGGATTTAGTATGAATTTACCATTATCACCTTTAATGATTTTATTTGTTAATTTTGTTACGAGTACATTTCCAGCTCTAGCATTAAGTATTGAACCATCACATGCTAATATTATGGCTCAAAAACCAAGACCTTCTAATTCTAAACTATTATCTAGATATATTATAACTAAAATATTAACAATTGCACCTGTTATGTTATTTACTTCATTTGGAATTTTCCTATGGGAGATAAATATTATGCAATCTTCCTTAGCAAGAGCAATGACTATGTCTTTTGCAGTCTTAATAGTATCTGGATTATTTCATATCTTTAATGCAAAAAGACTTCATGATACTGTATTCAAAGATGGTTTCTTGAAAAATCCGTCTGTATTTGTAGCATTTTTTGCATCTTTTTTTGTTACAATTTTAGCAATACATACAGAATTTGGAAGAGAAATATTTGGAACAATATCCCTTAATCTAATTGATTGGACTGTTGTCTTTGTATTAGGTTTTGTAATTGTGGTATTATCAGAAGTAATAAAAATGTCAATTCGGGAAGAATTCATAGAACAAAGTATGCTTCAAGGTATTAATATTAAATTTGAATAAAAATATTAACTTCGAATTATTTCTTTAAATGATACCATGATTTTGACAGGTTTTGTAATTCTTTTTGTTTTCTTAATGCTGCAATCTCTCCTTCTTTTATTATCTCAGTATATTTTTTTCTAGGTTCTAATAATAAATTTTTATATAAATTTGGTTTTATTATAACATGTTTTCTTTTTAATATACCCATATTTCTTAATTTCCATGATTCTTTTTGCATTATCCTCATTGAAATATCTATTATATCAATAACATTTGCTTTTTCTATTTCTAATTTACCTAATGGTGATACGTCAACAATTATATATCTTTTAATAGTATTTGGCAATATTGAAACTGGTTCTGAATTCATAACTCCACCATCAACATAATAATCTGAACCTATTTTGTAAGGGCTAACTAATCCTGGTACACTTACACTTGCTCTTATCGCATCAAAAATATTTCCTTTACTAAAAATCTCTTCTTTGGTCTTTGATAAATTTACTGCATTAATAAATAATGGAATTTTAAGATCTTCAAATTTATTTACTTGAACGGTATCATTAAATATTTTCTCAAGTTTCTTTGTTGTTCTGATTCCTTTAGGTGATATATTAACATCAAATACATCTAATAATCCAAGTTTTTTTGCATATTTCTCAATTTCATCAGGAGAAGTTCCAGAGCAGTATGCTGCACCAATTAAGGAACCAACGCTGCATCCAGCAACTGCATCAATCTTTATTCCTAGTTTATCAATTACTTTAAGTACACCTATATGTGCATATCCTCGTGTTCCTCCTCCTCCTAATATTAATCCTATCTTTGCCATTTTTTATAATAATGTTTTTTGTATTTAATTTATTTTAGGTATTATATATTATTATATATTAATAAATTTGATTACTTAAAGTTTTCTTTTTTCCATAATAATTCAAATTGTTTTTTATACATTTCATTTATTTCTTTATTCTCAATTATTATTATTATTGGTTCTTCTTTTGTCCAATTACTTATCACAACCTTATTTCCATAAATTGTTATTACACTAAGTTCTGAAAATTCATTATTTAATGTATATTTAGTTTCTGCAAATTTAAATTTTGTAATTCGATGTCCTCTTGTGCTTAAATCAACAATATTTCGTATTTTAATTTTTTTTTTAATTGCTATTTTCTCCCATTGATCTATAAATTTTGGACATTTATCAATAAAATATCCTTTTGCAGCTATCATATCAACTTTATCAAATTCTAAAAATTCATTAAAAAGTATTTTCATTGAATCTATACCTCTTAGTATTCTTACTTCTTGATTCCAACTATTTTCAAAATTCTTTCGAAAAGAATTTGCAATATTTTTATTATTGATGTAAATAACTGTAGGTTCTTTTTCATGAATAGTTAACAAGGCTTTATCATTATATGTGAATACTTGTACAGGTGATTCTTGATTATAATTTAGAAATTTTATTTGTCCTCTTTCAAACCATGATATATTTTTTTTATATTTATTAACTTGTTCTAGCCCATCTTGATAAAATAATAATCTTACATTAATTTTTTTACTTATTCTTCTTTTGTGAAATTTACTAAAAAAATTTATATAATTTTTAATACTATTATTAGGACCCATTGCTGCTCCATAAACTTGATACTCTCCATCTTGTGGAATTTCATCAAGCATATTGTTTAGTGACTGTTCAAATGCTTTCCATCCTTTTGTCACTCCAGTATCCTGATTCCATAATGCTTCAAAATATGATCTAAAACTTTGAGCAGCTTTTTTGCTTTTTATTTCAATAGATATAGGTTCATCTTCTGCAATCCCCACAACTGCTCTTTCGTTATATATTTCAATCCATGCTGGTGTTGATGCATCAAATGGCATATATTTAACATCTGTATGAGGTAGTACATTTCTTTCATCTAAATGATGTTTTGGTGCATCTCTATTAATTAGCATCTTTAATCCTATCTTTTGCTGTGATCTTCTTCTATGATAATTCATCCAATAATCTCCTAACTTTAGATTTGATGCTGCAGACGCACCAAGTATATAGAACTCTTCTCCTTTCTTCATTTCTCTTAATGATTTTTCTCTAACTGTTTTTATTCCTTTAATTCCTTCATATACATTGACTTCTTGTTTTTTTTGGTTTAAGTTTTGTTTTAATTCTAATTCGGGTAGCATTTGCTTTATTTTTTCTTCTTTATCTTCAATTTGTTTTTTCTTGTCTTGCATGTAATCCAAAATTCTATTAGGTTGTGCAGCATCAAAATATTTTGTATTTTCTCTTATTACATAATTTGCAAGACCCTTATCTATTAATCTTTCAAGAATATCATATATTTTAGAACTACTTACTTTTGCTTTGTCTGCAATAGGACCAACAGTTGAACTTCCAATCTCTAGTAATGCTAAATATACAGCAATTTCTCCTTTAGTCATTCCTATTTCTTCAAGTACGGATAAATCCATATTAATTGTATATTAATTGTATATAAATATTTTTCTATATCAACCCCTTAAAGGGGAGATAACATTTATATATTATTTATTACTTTATAGTAGTATTAGTCACAATAAAATTGGGGTGATATATATGAAATGCAAATGTGGATACAATATAATTCAAGAGGATAAATTTTGTCCTATATGTTTGAAAGAAAGAATTCCTTCAATTGAAATCGAAATAATGGGGGGTGGTTTTGAATGAAAGGCGTACTTGGTAATCAAGAGATTGAATATCATGAATTGGAAATCAAAGGTGAATACACCTATATAGATGGTGAATGGATATACTAGGAGGTAAATAAAATGAAAAAAGTTAATGGGTTTGTAAATAGTGCAAAAAAATACCTTGTAATTGGACTTGCTACACTATTGCCATCTTTAACAAATGCTGATATGGGCGAAGCAATAAGGTCAAATAAACCTGGACAATATCAAGCAGCAGTAACACATATTAAAACATCTTCAGGTGTAGAAAGAACAGTTATTGCACCTACATTAAAAATTAAGGGTGATATAACTGATAAGCTAATGTATTATGTAGCTGGACAAGTTCCTTATGTTAGTGTTGGAGGGACTGCTACAAGTAATAATGGAACTGGTGATTTGTATCTTGAAGCTGGAGCTTCTACTCAACATGTAACAGATAATAGTTTAACAGATGTTATGCTATTATTAACAGGTGTATTACCTACTGGCGAAATAACAGGCAATCAAAAACAATTAGGAGGTTATTTATTATCAACTACACGAGCAGGTAAAAAAATGATTGATGCAGGAGTAGGTTACAATCATGTTGAATCAGGAAATGATCAGTTAATAGCAAGATTTACTCCTTCATATCAAATTGCTGAGAATCAATCTGGAAGAATAAGATTAGGTTTAGAAAATGTTGCTATATCTGATACAGATTCTACAGCAATTTCAGTAAGGCCTATTGCAAGATATGATACAAAAGATGGAATTCAATATGTCTTAAGACCAGGTGTTACATATAAAGATGGTGAAAGACAAAATTGGGATGTAACATTCACAATAAGAGTTCCTATGAAATAATTTTTTTTATTTTTTTTGTTATATATATAAAAACTAAATTTATTAAAACAAAATGTTGAACAAATGAAAAATAAAAATGAATGATATTTACTACAAAATATTTCGAAAATGAAACAATCAAACCAGAACAAAGATGAAACATTAGAATCTAAAGTAAAAAAAACTAGATTAAGAAGTTTTATTACTTCAGGAATGGGGTTAGTTGCAGCTGGAATGATTACTTTTCTTGGTTATAATAATTGGAGAAATCAACCAGTTTTTCATGATGACTTAAATGCAGTTGCTCCAAGAAGTTTTAATTTGGAATCTATTACAGAAGCAAATCAGTTTCTTTTAGATTTCCCTGCTGAAATACCTGGAGCATCATCTGTTGATAAATATATTACTCCTGGTGCAAGATATACTTTAGTGCATATAAGGCAAACTCATATGGTGGAAAATCCAACACAAGAAGTAGAAAGAAAAATTGAAAGTTCTCAAAGAGATATCTATAAAATTTTAGAATACTTGGTTAATAATATAGGATTTACTAGGATATATAAAGAAGGAGTTGCAGAACTAACAGAGGGGGTAATAACTAGTACTATTGCTTACGAAAGAATCTTTAAGAGTATTTTTGAGATTGATCTTACAAGAATTAACCAAAGAATTATTGAAACAAAACAAGAAATAGAATTAGCAAATCAAGGGGAAATACCTGAAGAATACTATACCATATCAAGTAATATAGAACAAATAAGGACAACATATTTAGCTAGTTTACACAGGCAATTAGAAGCACTTAAAGATGAAGCAGAAAAAGTAAAAGAATCTACAGAACTTTATGTAGCTAATAATATAGGTGAAGAATATAAATACAATGCAGTAGGACATATTGCGATTAATTATCTTATTTCAATTGAATCGGCTGAGGAAGCAGGACTTAATATTGAAGCAGGTCAAGCCAGAGAAAGAATAAGAAGGGGTGGTTTAAATCCTAAAGAAAGAGATAGACTTTGGGAAATAGTCTTAGAAGATCGTGAAGATGTATTACTAAGTATAATCTCAAATCAAATAAATGCATATGCAATAGCAGTATATGGGGCAGCACATGCATGGGGAGGAAATCAATCATTTGGTAGAGACTATCCTACTCAAGAAAGATTATCTATGAAAGATAATATTGCAGAATGGAATAAAATAAATCCTAATAAAAAATTCTCTTTGATAGAAATAACCCCTAAAAGTCATATTGAAAGAAAATATTAATTAACAAGCAGTATCAATAAACATCTACACCAACATCACAAGTAAAATTCCTGCAACATATTTAAACATTAAATAATTCCAAAATACATTTGTTATACTAAATGCAAAATTCTTTACTAAATCATATCCCATAAACATAAAGATTATGAAAATAATTATATTAGCAATTATTGCAATCATAAACCCAATTGTTTGAATGTTACTGGCATCTAAAAAAAGTGCAATAAAAGGAATTAAGAAATAAATTCCCATATTTACTAAACTATGCGGTGATATAAATTGATTTAAAAATTCTGCAAGTAAACTTCCAAAAATTGCAACAATTAAACCAGCCCATATATTAAAGGCAATAGTGCATACTATTGACCCCATTATAACAACCTCAAATTCAATTGGTACACCCGGAAGAATTCTTCTATACATTCTTAATAATATATTTGCACCTATGAAACAAATCACAACAATAGTAGCTAATATTATATCTAAGAACAGAAATAACAATAAAATAGCTATTAAAGATAAAATACCATATAATTCAATTTGTTTTCTATGTTTTTGGAATATTTTTATCCAATGTTTCATATAGTTTAAATTCTTTTAATATATATATATTCTTTGGAAAAATCTTATAAATTATTAAATTTAATTAGTATTATTAATTAAAAATGGGGTGTATTAAATGAAAAAAAAATTAATTCTTACTTTAACATTAATGGTTATGCTATTTGTGATAGGTTGTTCACAAAATAACATAATTGATAATGGTCCATCGGATTTAATAGATGATTCTTCAGATGATATAGTCTTTTGTGCACAAGATGTTAAAGAATGTCCTGATGGTTCTTTTGTTGCTAGAAATCCTGATGATAATTGTAACTTTTTTGAATGTCCAGAATCAGAAATTATACTAGATTCTGCAATCATTAAGCTTAAGGAAAACTATAATGAATTAACCTCTTATGAGTATTATGATGAAGAAGAAGGCTTTCAAGTACAAATAAGAGATGATATTATAATAGTATGGTTAAGAAATTTAGTTGATATTCCAGGAACTACTTTTAGGTATAATACTATTTATTTTATTGATGGAACTGCTTATGCTTATTGTGTAAATAATAGGAGATATAATGGAAATGATTGTAATCTTGCAAATTTAAGGAGGCATACTATAATAGATTATGATAAACATTATCCTCAGAAATTAGCATCTGATTGGATTACAGAATTAGATAATGCTGTTATAGGTTCTACTGTTAGTTGTGAAAATAGACGTTGTGTAGTTGTTGAATTTGAAAAACAAAATAAAAATTATTTATTAGAGGCAAATGAATTATACAGTTTACCATATCGTGTTTTTGAAATAGATTCAGAAGGTAGACAAAACAGAGTTGCAAGATATAGCTCAGCTGCATTTAATAATTTAAGACCAGGAGATATGAATCCTCCCTCAGATACAACACTAATAGAGATATAGATGTTTAGTACAAACATTTTTTAATTTCTTTTATTTTTTTACTTTTATTATGTCAAAAATAAAAATATCTAATGAGATTGATTTAATTTCATTAACAATATACTTACCTAAATATAAAACATTAATAATTTCTGATGTTCATATTGGGTATGAAGAAGCATTAAATAAACAAGGAATTCTTTTACCTAGAGTTTTTTTTAAACATGTATATGAGAAAACAAGAAATATTATTTCAGAAGTTGATTTTGATACTGTTGTATTAAATGGTGATCTAAAACATGAGTTTGGTGATATATCTAAAACAGAATGGAGACATACTATCAAATTTTTGAGTTTATTTAAGAATAAAAATATCTTTCTAGTAAAAGGTAATCATGACAAAATACTTAGCCCAATTGCTGAAGAATGTAATCTTAAACTAGTTGATTATTATCAAGTAGGTTCATTCTTAATTGTTCATGGGGATAAAATAATAGATATTAATAAGATAGAGAAAAATAAACTAAAAAATGATGAAACAAATAATAAAAATAGTGCCAAAAAGATTGATACAATTATTATAGGTCATGAACATCCTGCAATCACTTTAGTTGGAGAAAATAGATCTGAAACATACAAGTGTTTTTTGATAGGTAAATATAAAAATTATAAGCTTATTGCTATGCCTTCTTATAACGAAATAACTGATGGAACAAATATTCTTCAAGAAAATGTGCTATCTCCTTATTTGAAACATAACCTTGATAATTTCGAGGTAGTAGTATATGGAAAGGAATTACTTCATTTTGGTAAATTAAAAGATTTGAAGAAATTACAAAAGAAGAATTAAAAAACAATGTCTATTAATCAATCAATTTAGTACCTTGATTCTCTACTTTTGTAATTATACTTTTTGTTTTTATTCCTAATTTATTAAACTCTTTATTCATAGCTTTCTCAATATTTTTTGCTAAATTATAATTATTAGTTATTGAGAATACTGTTGGCCCACTTCCAGAAATAGCCATTCCATTTGCTCCAGCTTTTATTGCTGCTTTTCTAACATTATCAAAACCATCAATTAATTTTTTTCTATAAGGTTCAATGACATGATCTTGCAAGCTTCTTGCAAATAAATTATAATCATTTTTTGCAAATGCAGCTGTTATTAATGAAGTATTAGCCATATTATGAACAAAATCTTCCATTGGTACTTTTTTAGGTAAAATTTTTCTTGCTTTAGAAGTTAAAATTGTTATATTCGGAGTAACTAATATTACTACCAAATTATTAATTGTTCCTATTTTAGTTATATCCAAAGGTTGCATTGTTCTTGTTAAAGTAGCACCACCAAGTAATGCAGGTGCAGTATTATCAGCAAAGAATCCTCCACTAACCTTTTGTTCTGCTAATGTTGCAGGAAGTATTAATTCTTTTTTAGTTAGTTTATTTCCATAAAGATAATTAGCAGCAAATGCGCCTGCAGCAGCGGATGCAGCACTACTTCCAAGCCCTGAACCAGCAGGTAAACCTTTTCTTATTTTAAATTCTATTCCTTCTTTAATTTTTAATAACTTCAAAACTTCTTTTGCAGCTAGTGTTACTGTATTCTTTTTTGGGTTAGAAGATAATTTACTTTCTGATATTATTTCACTTATAACAATTCCTTTCTTTATTTTTCTTGCTTCAATAGTATCTCCTAGTCCTTGTACTGCAAGTCCTAGAACATCAAAACCAGGACCAATATTACCTATTGTTGCAGGGGAGAATACTTTTATCCATTTCATCTGGATTTATTGTTTGTTAGGTTTATTAATTTTGTGTTTATAAATGAGTAAAAAGTGCACTTTGCCCAGTGAGATGCTATATTTTTTGAGAAAAAATACAATTATGCAGCGCAAGCAGACTTTTTACATATGTTTGTAATAATTTAAATCTCAGTAGAATAAATCAATCATCAACCCATCTTTCATACATAGTTACAAATAAATCTCTATCAATTTTAAGTCCTGATTCTAAAAGTAATTTTGCAAGTTGTATTCCTTTCTCTCTTTCATCATAACCTGTTATTTTTGTTCTTGTTAATTTGTCTAATGTTATTTTGCATAAAAAACCTTCATTTATTTCAATTATAGCTTCTCTATGATTCTTTTTGCTATAAACATTTCTTGCTTTGTAATAATACTTTTGATTTGCTAAAAGATTTCGTTTTTCCTGATTGATTTCTATTTTTTCCCAATCAAAACCTCTTCGTATTAATTCATAATATATAATTTCATTAGTTATATCAGCTTTAGAATTTTTTTTAAAAAATTCATCTATTTGTAAATTATACTTTCGTAAAATCATATCACGAAAATTAATAGTCGTATCAATAATATCTAAATGTATTATTTTTCCAAGATATTTAGCTTTTTGTCTGCTTCCTTTATCAGTCCACTTATTTTTAACTAAATATGCATATTCTTTTCCGTTAATCTTTTTTTTTCTTATAAATGCCATTTTATAATTATCTATAATTATCCAATACTATTCAATTTATTTTTAGGCACTAGGAAATATATAAATCTAACGCTTTATATATATAAAGAAACTAATATACTAATAAGAATACTAATTGCAACTATTTAAGTGCTGATTTAAACTCATCCTTAACTTTATCTAGCTTTTTGTCAAGTCTTTTTACAGCATCAATTATAGCTTTTTTAGCCTCATTACCTTGTGTTACTTCAACAGTCATCTCAGGAATTCCTATTAAAGGGTGATCCATTCTATACGCTGCTATTTTAACATTTTTATCATTCCACAATTCTTCTTTTAGAAGATTCAGTATTGTGTGATCTTCTCCTTTTATCTTAAAATGAATCTTATTTTTGCTTTCTTCTAGAATTTCTATTTCCATGTCGCTGACAAATCTTGATATATTTAAAAATGTTTCTCAAATCTCTTTATTCTTATTCTAAAGATGCACATTTCTCAATTCTTACTAGAACTATATCTACTTCATGCTTGTTTTTTTTATGATTAATATTACTTTTTGAAATGATAAACTTATTAGACTCAATCCATGTTATTTTAAAATTATAATCTTTTACTATAGCCTCTAAAAATCCTCTTGAGTCCCCATAATGAATACTATAAATAACATCAGCAAATTTAAATGAATTAACAAGAAATAATTTATCAGCATTCTTATCATGAGTCCCAAAAGGCGGGTTCATTATTACTACATTTTTTTTCCTTCTTTTTTCTTGGTTTACTTCAAATTCAAGTAATGATATATTTTTATTAATTACAGTTGATTTATCAATAAATCCTGTTAAATTTAGATTTTTATTTAATATTTGAATTGCGTTGGGATCTACATCTACAAAGATGGTATGCTCAGCACCAAGTAAAAGTGCCCCTATACCAAATATTCCGTTACCGCATCCTAAATCATATATAAATGAACTATCGATATCACCACACATATTAGCTTGCCATAATAGCGTAGCCGCAAGTTCAGAATCAGTTTGATATTGCTCTAATCTCAAGCTTGTTCCTTTAATTGTATTTAGTTTTGATAAGCTAACTGCTAAAGATTTTTTTGTTGCCATATTAGATAAGTCGGTAAAATACTTTATTCTTTATTACTTTTTTGATTAAATATTTATTATTAATTCATACAGTTTTTATTAAGTTTTCCTTGTTAAATTTTTTGCTATATTTTTTATATTGAATTCATTCTCATTCCCACAATAAATCAATTCATCGTCGACAAATAGTCCTATTTATAGTTGGGAATGAAGTTGGGAATGAAGTTAGGAATGAAGTTAGGAATGATAATAGGATTATTACAATTGGTGATTTTTAAAATTAATTAAGGTAGTATTTGGATTAATTTTAGAAATTAGACTTTATGTAATATTAAGCATTCATTAATACAATTAGGCTGTTTTTAAGGATATTTTACATTAAATAATCAGAAATCTGCTATTTTTCTCTATTTTTATTAACTATAACTAAAAATAGGGGATTAACCCATAATAATATCTCACTTATTGCTTTTTACTGCTTATTTTAGGGGATTATAACCTAACTAATTCTCACTTTCAATACTTTTTCTACTCTTTTCGGGATTTTAGCATATTATAACTCTCACTTTTTACCATTTTTTGATTATTTTAGGGGATTTATCCAGAATATAACTCTCACTTTTTACCATTTTTAGTGGTTTTTTGCTTTATTTTGGTTATTTTTTCTTTGTTTTTGCTCACTTTTTGCTATATTATACATTTGCATAATTATTAAATGCTTATTATGATCTATTTTAAGCATAATTTTAGGTTATTTCCATGGTGCCTAAAAATATTGTTATTAAGTAATATTCTTCTATTTTTTGCTTCAATTTCTTTGTTACTTTTACTTCAATTTGCATGCTTTTTTTTATCAAAATATGCCTATCTTTTTGCTTCATTCCTAACTCATTCCCAATATATTCCCAGAATAGTCTTATTTTTTGGGAATGAGACTATTTTATAGTCGATAAAATTATTTTTTCATTCCCATTTCATTCCCAAAACAGTCCTATTATTGTCCCTCAGAACAATAATTTTTATAAATAAATACGATCAAATTACAGCTATGTTTTTTTCAAAATGGAAATCTCAAGAAAAGATCAATAACAAGGTAGAAGTAAGGCTAGAAAAATTAGATAATTCTTTACAAGATTCATTTAAAAATGTTAAAGACGACGTAACACATCTAAAGCAATGGGTCAATTATCTTCATCATGGTCAGGACAAGATTAATGCTAATTTAGTGCTTGTTAATCATCGTTTAAGTGATATTTTAACAAAGCAAGAAATAAAGCATTTTGTCGACGAATATTATGCTAATATTGAAACTATAAATAAATCATTAGTTTCAATGCGTAGTGAGTTTAATGAGCATATAGGTGCTTTATATTCAAATCAAAAGAGTATTTTTCAACGCTTAGAGGAATTTTCCAAGACAATACCTAATCGTAATGAAATGGAGCAAGAAATCAAGCTAAAAATGCATGATTTTAAGCAGGATATCAGACGTGATTTAAGGCAGGATTTAAGATATGATTTAAGGCATGATTTACGAGATGATTTAAGAGTTGAGTTAAAAGAAGAAATTATATCTAGTCTACCTAAAAATCCTGCAATTTCTCAACTTCAACCTATTCAAACTTTACCAGAAGTTACTATACAAACACCAGCTGTATTTCAACAGCTTTCTGATCTCAATAATCAGATTTCAGAGCTTAAAACTAATCTAAATACTCTTCAAGATAAAACATCTCCAAAGCAAAATCTTAAGGAACGTATATTCAAAAAAGTGACTAGGCATTCAAAGGAATACGTAAAAAGTATGTTAATGTCGTTAATTAAGAAACATCAAAAAATTTCAGGATTGGATTTAAGAGAGATTGTTGTCGAGGACCAAGGGATTGTTTCAAAATCTTCATTTTATCGTATTTTAACTGAGATTGAAGAAGAAGAAGGAATACATGTGCTGCATGAGGGAAAAGAAAAGCATTATTTTTATGCTTTAGATAATGCCGTACATCCAAGATAATATTTCTAGATGAATCAATCAAATTATTTTATGCTATACTTTCTTCAACCAATATTCATTTAAATGCTTAGCTTATAGGTCTAGTGGGGGATTAAACATTGGATAAGCTTTTAAAATCATTTATAGAATCTAGAAAGCTAGATAAAATTGAAAAAGAGACAAGAAAAGCTTTTTCTAAGGTAAAAAAAGAATTTGAAGACCATTTAGATGCAATAAATGAAAATACTAGCGAGATTCAAAGTAATTACGAGTTATTGCTAAAATTGGAAACTAGAATTGATAAAATTGAAAGTGTTCTTACTGATATCCATCGATTTATCAAGCAGTACAAATCTCAAAATATCTATTTTTTAGACGATGAAGAACAAGAATCTTTTTCTGTTCTGCCCTTAACAGATGAGGAAAAAAAAGTATTTCGAGTAATCTATGAGCTTGATATTGAAAATGCTAAAATTACATATTTTTTACTTTCTGAAGTTTTAAAAATGTCGACCACATTAGTTAGAGAATATGTGATTTCTTTAATTGAAAAAGGAGTTCCTATTGTAAAAAACTATCTTGATCAATCTATTTTCATTCGGTTAGATTCTAAATTCAGAGATATTCAGATGAAGCAAAATGTTCTAAATTTATGATTTCTTACTTTCTTTTTAGGGGATAACGACCAAAAAATATATAAATATGTATACTAATATACTCAAAACTTATGAAGATTGAACTGGATTTAGTAGAACCAGTAGATAGTGCCTCTTCAGAGGAATTGGCAAAAATAATACTTGCAAGACTTGGCATAGTGCCTAGAAAAAAGGATGCTCTAGCCAAATTTCATAAGCTTTTAATTGAACTTTATGAACGCAAAAAATTGGCAAATCGTGATAGAAAACCTGAGTTAGCAGTTATGACAGTAGAAGAAATGGGTTTACAAGCAGGTATTAAAAGACAAACAATGTATGACCATTTAAACCGCTGGTTGGTATTAAATTTCCTTAAAAAAACATCTTTTGTTAGCGACGGAAGAATAATTACAGGATATGAACTAAACGGTTCAAATATGGAATCAGCTTTTAAAAAGGCCGAATACACTATTCAAAATCATTTAAGTACCACACTTGATATTGTTCACAAGTTCCAAAATGAGTTAAAAAAGGATAAATTAAGATCAGATGATAACTTAGAAAATACTAATCAAAGTAACTCAACAGATTCAAATTTAGACAAAGATGATGAATAAATTTAATGAAGTAAATTTAGTGATGAAACCTCAGCATGAGAGTAGCTAAGAGGTGAAAAAATGTTCGATTTCCTAAGTGAAAAAATACCTTGTCCATCTTGCGGACAAAAAATAAGTCCTAGCAAAGTTCAAGTTTCACGGCATAGACAAATCAAAGTTTACAACTGTGATTCTTGTAAGGCAGATTTTGTTAAAAACAAGCGTTCTGAGATGTTTCGTGTACTTGAAGAAGGTGTTATTTTATGTTAGTATTTCAGATCATAATGCTTGGTTTTGAAACAATAAAAACAATATTTTCTCGTTTTTTTTAGGTTTTTTACACTTTATCAAATGTGTACTGGATAATCCCCTAATTATCACTTTTTTAGTTCTTTTTGTAGATTTTGTTGTTGAATGGGGCTTATTGGTGAAAAGTACCTTAACCTTATTTGTCGGAATAAATCCATTTAAGAGGGGATTATAGCGACATATACGGGATTTCTCAAGAAAGTATCAATTTTTGATAATTTTTATTTTTGATAGTTCGTGATTTTTGTCGGGATTTTATTGCAATCCTGGCTAAAATTAAGCCCAAAATGAAAACTTTAAGTTTTTTTTAGGTATCAAACTTCATCAACATAAAAAAAAGAAGAAATTTAAGCTATTTATAAGCTTCCTTTATAAATGAAAGGCTAATTTTTTCGGTTTTGAATAGTTTTACTTAATCTTGATGAGTCCTTTGGCTTGCATAAACTTGATCAAGATAGGTTTTTAATGTTGATTTTAGTTCAGAAGGTGATACTGGTTTTTTAATATTCCCATTGAATAAATCATCAGGAATTTGTCCACCAAATCCTCCACTAAAAGCGTATATTGGCATATTTGGAGTTAGTTTTTTTACTTGTCTTGCAAGTTCAACACCATTCATTTCAGGCATATTTAAATCTGTTAATAATGCATGATAATGGGTTGAAAGTCCTTCATTAACTGCTAAATCTTCTAATCGTTCTAACACTTCTTTACCTGTTGCACACATATAAACAGTAAAGTTTTGACTTCTATCAAGTACTTTTTCAATGAGATTTCTCATAGCAGGCTCATCATCGACGGCAATAATGTGGTATTTATGCTTTGTTTCTTGAATTTTATCATCTAATTTTTCAGTCATTTTAACTATTATTAAATGGTTAAATATATAAATATTTATGTTATTCAATATATATTTATTTAAATGATATCATCTTATAAATAATAATAATTTATAATTTATCTAAAATACATATTATTTTATAATTTTTGAATCTTATATCTTATAAAACATATTTTTGATAATATTTTTAAATATTTAAAATAAATATTTGAATATAATTTGTTTTTGCTAAAAGTGAGAGTTATATTCTGGGATAATAGCATTTAGAATTAGTATTTTTTGGGGTTATTTTTTTCTGATTTGACATGCTCTTTAATTTAAATATTGAAAATAAATAGTTATATTATTTGAATATAAGTCAATAAAGTGAAAGAAATAAAATACTAAATAATATTCTGCGAAAATCACATACTATTAGTTAGAATGATACTAGTATTAGCTAGAATTTTCAAATTTATCTTTAACAACTAATCCATTTTAATCAATATATATTTCGGTTTTTATTTAGATATCGTATTTACTAAAATAATCTGGCCTTTTTATTAAAAACTGGCGTATTTTTTAATTATCCTATTCAAACTATAAATATTTCAATATATTTTTAGTTATAAGCGTAATAATACCTTATTTTTCTGTAATTATTGGAATGATCCAAGAAAAATAATGATAAAAGTGAGACATTTATATCAATAATTTAGCTATTTATGTATATGTTTACTAGATTATTATGTCTTGAAATTTAGGCACCATTAAATCAGTATACTTTTTTGTATATTTTGTGTTTTTTTTAATTAAAATAAGGTGATTATTCCAAAAAGTGAGAATTTATATTTTTTTATGCTTAATCTAATTAGTTAGTTAAGAAATTAGTATGTTAGGTATATATTATTATAAACAAAGAAACTGGTCTTATCCTACATAGCTTAATGTTTTTTTATCTTTTTCTTTGGTAGCATTACCCATTTGTTCAAATATTGCTCTATATTTTTCTTCAAATAATTTTGCACTTTGTCTTAATGGTTTTGGATCAACATTAAACCCAATTATGTCGTCTAATATTTCAACTATTTTTGCTGCAGCATTATTGTCTGGGATTTCACTATTTGCCTCTCCAAATATGCATGTCATTGGTAAATTCTTTTTTAGTAATAATGCAGACGTAACACCCATTATTATTCCTTCTTTCATAGGTTTTAACCCTAATAATTTTAATTCTTCACTTTTTTTATTATCTGTAGTAAAAAAGAAGGTTCTTCCTTTTGATTCCTCTCCACTACCTACTCCTTCAATAGAAATTAATTCTTTTGCTTTTACTTTATTACACAAATCTATTACAAAATCTGCAGCTTTCCATTCAATACCATTTCCTGCAATGATTGAATGAATAATAACAACATTAAATCTTTCATTATAATAAATTCCTATTGGTTCAACCAATTTTCCCTCATGAATTGCTATATTTGCTGGGAGTTCATCAAAATAATGTTCATCTATCTTTTCACATGATAAATGACTTATTAAAAATTCAGTAACAATACTACTCACAAGTCCAAATCCAGGAAATCCCTCGATAACTATTGGTTGCTTTTTTATTTTTTTTAATGTAGAATCTTTCATATTTACCTCTTTTTAATGTTTTTATAATGTCTTTATTTAAGTATTTTTGTCTATTATTTAATAGTTAAATTTGAAATAAATTAAATTTTTCTTATTTTATAAGGATTTCATCGTTATTAACAATATTTATAAAGCATTTATTCTAATTTATTTGTATGATAACTTATTTTAAACAATTATTAACTGTATTTAAAAATTTCAAAGATAAAAAGTTTTATTTTACATATGGATTAGATATAATATTCTTGTTAATAGTACTTCAAATAGGAAATTTTGCTGAATCTGCATCTAGTAGAATAATTAGTATGAGTTCAGCTTTTAATATCACAATAATTATTTTTTTAGGTATTTTTTTTGCTTATTCAATTTTAAAGTATTTTTTTCTTCGAATTATTAATATAGAAAAATCTTTTATAACTATTTTATGGAAACATGGCCTTGCATTTTTAGTGATATTTATTATTCTTTTTTTGCTTGCTGTATTACCTACTTGGATTATTAACAATGTATTTATTGAAACTTCTCAACCTTATTTAAGAATTGGTTTAGTTGTTTTCTTATTTCTTTTAGGTTATTTATCTTTTCTAAATTATCAACCTTATACCAATAAAAAATTCTGGTTTAGTTTATGGAAAGGTTTTAAAGATATTAAAAAAAAATTGTTAATAATTATTGGTTCAAATTTTTTAATAGTTTTAGTCGCTTATCTATTATCAAACATAATATTATTATTTTTTAAGATCTTTAGTACAACACATGAGGCATATTATATTTATGAAACATTAAATTCTATTATTATATTTTTAACACTAGCTTGTTGGCTAACATTAAATAAAATGATAGTATTCAAAAAATGAAAGATAAAAATTATTTACTAATTTTAGGAGCAATTTTATTTCTAGTAGTTGCTATTGCTTCTTTTTTAGAAATTCTTTTTATTGTTGATTATCCAAGTATTGATTCATTGGATACTTCATTACACAATAAACTTGTTTTTGATGATGCGTATAGAGGCTCAAACCCTGATTCAAATATTACTTTTGTATATTTTATTAGTTTTAGTTGCCCTTTTAGTCTTGAGCATCATCATATTGTTAAGAATCTTATGGTAACGCATCCTGATGTAAATTTTTTAGTAAAACACTTAGTTGATTTCCAAGATGATAAAGATATTTTCTCTGCAATGGCATTTGAATGTACAAACGAACAAGGTCTTGGTTATGAACTTGCATCTTTCTTCTTTTCAGCACAATTTACAGTTGATAATGCAATGGGTTATATTGAAATGATTGGTACTGATATGAATAGATTTAATCAATGTATGGGTAACCAATCTATTCAGTCTAGTATTCAAATAGATAGTATTCATGCTTCAAATATTGGTGTTCGTGGAACTCCTACAACATTTGTGAATGGTATAAAACTTGAAGGTGTAAATACTTTTGAGATATATGATGAGTTATTAAAACGAGAAAAAAGAGAATAACTAATGGAAAAAATAAAACATTCGTTAAAAATAGCATTTTCACATAAACTTAATTTTTTTAATTCAGTAATGATTGACACTCTTTTTATATTATTATTTGGTTTTATATCATCAGCTTACTTATTTAAAATTCAAGAATACCTTGATGCAGTTGGTATTATTGCTATGTCTGGACAAGGCATTAATCAAGCTCCAACATTATTCTCAATAATATTTAATCCTTTAACCTCTCAATATTTATTGATGGTACTTATATTAGTTATAATGATGTTTATAAGTATATATTTTATATTCAGTATCTTAATTGGAACTACAAATTACATCTCTTATAATATTAAACATATTTCTTTTGAAGGTCTTTCAAAATATCTAAAAAATTTTTTTATTATCTCTATCCCATGGCTATTAATGTTGGCTATCGTTGAATTATTATCTATATATTTTTATTTTATAAGTTATACAACACCAGGTTCTGATTTTTCCAGACCTCCAGCACAGTACTTAATATGGATAATAATGATATTAATAATGTATTTTTTAATTATATCTTCATTAATGAGCAGAAAAAAAAATTTTAAATTATCTTTTAATGTAGCAATAAAAAGATTTACAAAATTATTCCCAGTTTATTCTTTATGTTTGCTATTTATTATAATACTAAGTCATCCAGTGATTGCAGAATTAATTGCAAGTATACATTATGTGCTTGTTTTAATCTATGCAATATTTATTGTTGTACCATGTCTTACTATTGCTAGAATTATATTTAAAAATTATTTTGAGAATAGTAAATAATAATTAACTTATTTTCTTATTTTTTGATTTAATATTTGTACAAGGTATATTTTGGATATTGGTTGATAAGGTATAAATATTATGACAAGAAATAATATCATTATTATAATACTTATTGCATTATCAATCAATAATGGAACTTGTGTAAATAATAATAACATTATACCTAGTATATTAACAACAATAAACCTTACAAAAAAGCCACTCCATCTTTTTTTAATAAAATAAATAGGCTCTTTTGGTATTACTGCCATCATAATAAGATAATACATAACATATCCAATGAGAATAAATATAAAAAGTGATAATCTAGATTGTGAGAATACATCTACTGTTATTGTTTTTATACCAACAATTAAATCAAAAAGAAGAACCATAATTAATTGAGTAGATACTAAGCTAATCAGAATTCTTAAGATCTGTTTTTTATCTAAACTTTTAATTATAATAGTAATAGATAATAAAAAAAATATATTAAATGCTATGACTAAGTATAATATTAAATTAAGAAATAATTTATTTAATTCTTTTTCAAGTCTTATTATGTCATCAGTTCTTTCAGTTAATCTATCAATTGCTTGCTCAGGTCCAGCAAGTTGTAGTATTTCATAATATTCTTCAATATTTTCTGATATTGGTGGAACATAAGTTAGTATAAGATTAAGTGCTATAATCATAAAAATAACTTCAAGAAATATTAAGACAAATGTTCTAGTCTTATTATTCTTTATGTAATTCCATGTTTTTTCAATATACTTCATATTTTTGTTGTAATATTGATTATTTATATTGTTTATTGTATATCACTAATGCTTATATCACATTTAATCAAATTAATGTTACTTGATTCCAAAAATATTATATACAAAATCATAATACTATATTTTATATGGATATATATGAATCTGATGAGGATAGTTATCTTCTTTCAAAATATGTTGAAAAATTAATTAAACCTAATTATAAAGTTCTTGATATTGGATGTGGTTCAGGAATTCAATGTGAAACAGCATTGAAAAAAACAAAATCTGTTTTAGGAGTCGATATTAATTCAAATGCCATTGAATATTGCAAAAAATCAGAATACTGTAATAGTGCTAAATTTAAGCAGAGCGACTTATTTAGTAATATTAAAAAACAAAAATATGATGTTATAATATTCAATCCACCATATCTTCCAGATGCAAAAGATCCTAAGAATATGAAGCTTTATACAACTGGAGGAAAAAAGGGGTATGAAATTATTGAAAGATTTTTATCAGAAGTCAATTATTATCTTACTGAAAATGGTTTTATATTATTATTGTTTTCTTCTTTAACAAAAAAAGATGTTGTTGACCAACTTATATCCAATTATTTACTTGATTTTAAGTTATTAGACAAAAAAAGTATTATGATGGAAGTATTATACTGTTATAAAATAACTAAATCTTCATTATTAAAAAAACTAAATAGAAAAAATATTCATAATTCTTATTATTTGTCTAAAGGGAAAAGAGGAATTGTCTATAAAGCAAAATTTAAAAATAAAAATATTGTAATAAAAATAAAGAATTCAAAAAGTCAAGCACTTAACACAATTATAAATGAAGGAAATTGGTTGAAAAAGTTAAATAAATATAATATAGGCCCAAAGTTATATTTCTATGATGAAGACATGATAGTAATGGAATATATTGATGGTATTTTAATAGGTGATTATATTAAATCATTTAATGAAAAAAAGATAAAAAAAATAATTCTTTTACTTCTTGATCAGATGTATATTATGGATAAGTTAAAGATTGAAAAGAAAGAGATGGTAAGACCATTAAAGCATATAATTATTAGAAAAGATAAACCAGTATTAATAGATTTTGAAAGAGTAAAGTTAGTTGAATTACCTGGAAATGTTACCCAATTTTTAGAATTTTTATCAAGATTAAATATTATTGATAGAAAAAAATCAATAAAACTTAGTATGAATTACAAAAAAGAATATGATATTAAAAAAATCAAAAAGTTTTTATACTCATTATGATTTCTAATTATTACTATGAAACGAGTTGATTATATTCACTGTCGGTAAAATTAATTTTTCTAGTTTCAACTCTAATGCAAAAAAATTCAAATTATTATTACTATTATCATATTTATTATTCCAATTGCCAATATTTTTAGCTTATTTATTCTTTCAAAATAAACTAATCAGTTATTCTAATTTATTTTATTTAATTAAATTTCATGGGTAGCGCCGTAAATTATAATTGTTCTAGATAAGCAATGTAAAAAATATTCTTAAAAATATTTTTGCATACTAAATTTATTTTTCAAATTAAAAATTGAAATTAAAAAAAACTAAAACAAAAAGATAGCGATAGCTGTCTGGAGAATAAAAATGGGAATTGAAGAAAAAATACCAAAAGGACAATTTGGTGTTGTATTGTGGGACTCTTATCCTCAACAAAAACCATATGTGTGTATTCAAGATTTATTTCAAGATGTTCAAGATGCAATTAAGTATGCACAAGAAAAGAATCAAGATTTGTCCAATGATTTTGGTGTTAAAAAATTGCCATTGATAGAACCAGAATATATAGTTCTGGATTCTAGTGGTATGAGGTACTAAAAATGAAAAATGAAAATCAACTAAAAAATATTGAATCAGTTACAAAATTACCAGATGAAAAACAACGCAGATTCCAAATAGGAGTAATGGGTTCTGCCGCTGACTTAAATTATGCAAAAAAGTTAGAAGAAATTGCAGAAGAACTAGGTGAAGAGATTGCAAAACGTGGTGGAATATTATTTTTTGGAGCTGAGAAAGATTATGATAGTTTATCCACTGCTGCTTGCAGAGGTGCAAGAAAATATGGTGGCTTGACTGTTGGTGTCACATATGGGAAAGGAAAAGATATATATGAAAAAAATGCAGATATAATTATTCCTTGTGGTGCTGAAAGAGGTGGACCTCGTGAATCAGTACTTGTTCTTGGTTGTGATGCTGTTATCTCTGTGAGTGGTGGATCTGGTACTTTAACTGAATTAGCTGTTGCATATCAAGCAAATATTCCAATGATTGCAATGCGTAATACGGGCGGATGGTCAGAAAAACTAGCAGACCAATACTTTGACGATAGAAAAAGAATGATAATATTTGGTGCAGATAGTGCAAAGCAAGCTGTAGATATTGCATTTCGTGAAGCTGAGTTATATCTCAGTAAACGGAGGTAAATAAAATGATATATCCATGTATTGATTTACAAGATGGTGAAGTTGTTCAACTTGTACAAGGCAAGGAAAAAGGGATTGAAATAGCAAAGACTTATCAAGAAATGGCTGAACTGTTTGCAGAAAATAATCTTACCATTAATGTTATAGATTTGAATGCCGCAAAAGGTAATGGTAATAATTATGATATCATAAAAGATCTTGTAAAGATTGTTGATGCAAGAGTAGGTGGAGGAGTAAGAACTGCTGATAAGGCAAAAGAATTAATAGATTTAGGCGCTAAAAAAGTGATTGCAGGAAATTCTTGTTTTGATAAGTTTTTTTTCTTAAATTATTCTTTTTTAAAAAAAACTAGTCAAGCAATTGGAAGAAAAAAGTTAATTTCTGCTTTAGATATAAAGCAAGGAAATATCGCCATTAATGGCTGGCAGAATACACTTAATGCAGATCTTTCATTTGTAGTGCCTGAATTAGAAGAATTTTGTTCTGAACTTCAATGTACATATGTTGATAAAGAAGGAATGTTGCAAGGTACTGACATGAATTTATTTAAGAAATTACGTGAGATGTCCTCACTAGAACTTACAGCAGCAGGTGGTATTACTAGAATGTCTGATATTTACCAACTAGAATATTTAGGATTAAATTCAGTAATTGGGATGGCATTTTATACAGGTAAGATATCAATAGATGAAGTAGTTAATGCAAATCAATTAGATTTTGTCAAAGGTAGAGGAACAATTCCTGCGATAATTCAAAATGTTGATGGTGATGTTCTTTACTTGTGTACTCAAAACCGTGGTACTTTGCAAAAATCATTAGATACTGGAAAACTTTGGCGATATAGTGTATCTCAAGAACGAGAAATACAAGTAGGAGAATCTTCCGGGAAATTTGAATATGTCTCTGAAATATTTCGTAATTGTTATGATGATACTTTATTGATTAAAGTGACTCAAGAAAAACCATTTGCTTGTCACGAAGGATATAAAACTTGTTTTTTTGATAAAATGATTAACGGTAAATTTCAAACAGTGCAACAAAGATTAATAGACCCAAAAAAAGTTTATGGAGGTAAATAAAATGCAACAAGAAAGTTTAATGTATAGAGAAAATATATTTCAGTTTATGGATGAAGGAAAAAAAACATTATTTATACCAAAAAATTCAGGATTAAATGAATATGTACGAAGTATTCTTCCTGATGCTGGTATTAGGCCTGAATTTGTGGATACACTGCAAAAAGGTGTAATCTCAGTTAATCAAGATGATCTTGAAATAATCTTAGCACGTGGAGAAGATATTCCTCAACGTGTTCTAGATGAAAATAATAAAGGTAATCTTGCATATGGTATGACTGGCGACGACCTTTTTGATGAATTTATGACAAAGAGTACATTTATGGATTTAAAGCCAGAACTTACTGTACTTAACACCTATGATTGGTTTGATCCTAACGCAATGTATCTTCGTCCAATGCTTTGTTTAATGAATTCAACAGGTAATGCTAGTGATATCCCAAAAGATGCAAAAGTAGCTTTGAATGTCAAGTATATGACAATATCTGAAAGATATCTTAAAACAGATCCACTATTGGAAGGAAAGAATTTTAGCATTACAACTTATGCCGGTGATACTGAATTTACAGTAAGCAATGGAACAAATGATTGTTGTGTTGAAATTTTATATGGTGGTTCAACAATGAAACAAAATTCATTAAAAGAAGTAAGAAAATTTAGATTTAGTGATATTGTTTTAATTGGGAAATCTTCTCCATCAAATCCATGGCAATATGAATATAGTCGTATTGAATCACGTAGGGATAATCCAACCAATAGTTATACATCTAAACTTTTGAGTGATTTAAATGAGATTGTAAAAAAGTTTGGAAGTGAATCTGCAGAATGGGTTCAAGAACTTGTAAGAGGAAATATTATGCCACAAGCTTTAGTTAATGAATCATTAGATGTTATATATTCACTTATGTCTGGGCTTGCTTATAGTGGAATACGTTGGCCAGAAATAGAAGCAAATTTGATGAAACGTTGGAAATGAGAAAAGCAAAAGTATTTCGTAAAACTAAAGAAACAGAAATTGAAGTTACAATCAATTTAGATGGAAATGGAGAATCAAATATTAGTTCTCCTATTTTTTTCTTTAATCATATGCTTGAAACTTTTGCTAGATTTGCATCTATTGACTTAATCATTAAAGCAAATGGTGATTTACGTGTAGATCAACATCATTTAGTTGAAGATGTTGGTATTGTATTAGGAAACGCAATATCTAATTCATTAAAAAATAAAATAGGTATAGAAAGAGCAGGCTTTTTTGTCTATCCAATGGATGATGCATTATCTATTGTTGCTATAGATTTAGGCGGTCGTCCATATTTACAGTATGATTGCAGTTTTAAAAGAAGGTATTGTGGTAATTTTGATACTGATAATTTAGAAGACTTTTTGTATGGACTTTCCATTGGATTAAAAGCAAATATTGTTACTCGAATTCCATTTGGAAGAAGTGACCACCATAAAATTGAATCATTGTTTAAAGGCTTAGGTAAAGCATTAAAACAAGCTTGCAAAAAAAATAATTCAAAAATAATCTTAAGCAATAAAGGAGTAATTTAAATTAAGAACGGATGATAGAAATAACTTCATCTCTTTTTTGTTTCATTATTTTTTCATTCACTGCTTCAAGATTTAATCTTAATTTAGGTTCTGTATTACTTGCTCTAACATTAAACCACCAGTCATCATATTCAATACTAATTCCATCTAATTTTGATAATTTTCCATCTTTATATTTTTCTATTAATTCATTCATTTTTGCTTCTTTGTCTTCAACTTCACTATTAATCTCACCTGAGTGATAATATCTTTTTAATGGTTTAATATACTCAGAAAATGTTTTTCCTGATTCGCTTAGTTCTATTAAAATTTTTAATGTTACAATCATAGGCATTTCATAAAATCCATATTCTGTTTTTATAAAAAAATGTCCAGAACTTTCACCAGCAAAAACAGCTCCTTCTTCAATTCCTTGTGCTTTAATTAATGAATGACCAACTTTTGTCATAGATGGTTTTCCACCATTCTCAATAATCATATCATATGTTATTTTCCCTGGTCTGATATCATAACATATTGTCGCTCCAGGATTTTCTTTTAGATATATTTTTGCTAGAATCCCACGTATTATTGCAGGATCAACTAATTCTCCTTCATTATCAATAAAAAATATTCTATCACCATCTCCATCTGTAGCAATCCCTAGATCTGCTTTTTCTTCTAAAACTTTTTTCTTTAAATCAACTATATTTTTTTCTTGATAAGGATCTGCTTGATGTGCAGGAAAAGTTCCATCTAATTCAAAATTCATTTTTATTAATTCACAAGATAATTTATCAAACAAAGCTGATAAATCTGGTGCTCCCATTGAATTAGCAGTATCAGCAACAACCCTTAAATTTTTAATTTTATTAATATCAGCTTGTTTTAATGAAAATTCTAATTCTTCATATAGTATATCATTGTAGGTTTCAACTTGTCCTTCACCATTAACCTCTAAAAAGTCATTATTCTCAACTTTTTCTTTTATCTTATTTATTCCTGTATCATAGCTAACTGGATAACTATTTTTTCCTACAATCTTAACACCATTATACTCTTTAGGGTTATGTGATGCTGAGATTTGCATACCACCATCAGCTTGTAATTTTGATACTGCAAAATAAAAAGTAGGAGTACTTGCAAGATCAATATCAATAACATCTACTCCTTGTTCAGTAATTCCTTTAATTATTGCTTCTTTTAATACAGGTGATGATAATCTCATATCCATTCCTACAACTAACTTTTTTCCTTTTCCAATCATATCGGCATATGCTTTACCTATTTTGTAAACAGTATCTTCATTTAATTGACTAGGATAAATTCCCCTTATATCATACGCTTTAAATATTTCAGACATGGTCTTCTACTCCTTCTACAATCAATTTATCTTTATCCCTTTTTATATCTAAATTTTGTACTCCTAATAATACCATCATTCCATCTGTTTCAACGTCACAATCATCACTCTCATGAGATATAATATTCTTAGAATAATTTTTAACATAATCATCTAAATATTCTTGTAGTCCTACATCTTTTATTTTTTGTATAACTTTTTTAATATTTTTTAAATCAGTTTTGTTGCATATTAATGTTGAATCTTCTGTATCAGCAATGATTAAATTACTAACATTATTTGCAATAATTTTTCTTCGTTGTGTTAGAATTATACAATTAGTTGAATCTCCTTCACCTTCACCTATTTTTACATTTTTTTTATCATCTTTTGGAAACCATCTTTCTAAAGATTTAAAGTCACCAATATCATCCCATGGTGTATTACTCTCAATAACAATTGTGTTACTTGACTTTTCCATGATTCCATAATCAATAGAAATTTTTTCTAGATTCTCAAAAACTTCTTTAATTATACTATCATCAAAACCACTTTGTTTTATTCTAAGTAATCCTTGATATAAATGAGGCATATGTTTTTGGATTTCATCAAGCATCACACTACATTTTGCAATAAACATACCTGAATTCCATAAGTATTGTCCTGATTCAACAAACTTTGTTGCAATTTTTAATTCTGGTTTTTCTTTAAACTCTTGTATAATATATGTAGAAGGAATACCATCATCAAATTCCTCTCCTTTTTGTATATATCCTAAACCAGTATGAGGAAATGTAGGTTTTATCCCAATTAATACTATCTTATTTTTTATTGCAGCAATTGCAGCTTTTCTAATAGTATCATGATAAGATTCAATATCCTTATATTGATGATCAGCAGTCTCAATGAACATAATTCCATCAGGGTCTTTATCATATATAGTAATTGCACTTAAGCCAATACATGCAGCAGTATCTCTTTGCATTGGTTCAATAATATAATCTACGTTAGATATTTCTTTCTTGATAAGGTTACCTAATTGTTGATTTGTAGAAATAAATATATTTTCTTCTAAGATTAATGGTTTTAATCTTTCAACAGTCTCTTGCATCATACTTTTATCTGAGAAAAGTTTCAGTAATTGTTTAGGCTTGTTTGTTCTTGAATAAGGCCAAAACCTTGTTCCTGAACCGCCTGCCATTATTACTCCATATAATACCATCTACGACGCTATCACTTATGCTATTTTTAAAGTTTTCGTGATTTGAGCTGATAAAAGCTATTTTTTAGAATTTAATTAAATTTTCATATTAATAAGTATCTAGTTTATTGTTTTTGATATTAATCAAGTTTTTATTAGTTATTAATTTCTGTAACTAGCAAGATTAACAATTCCTTTGTCATTTAATAACATTGAATAATTTTGTAAATATCTTATGTATGACAAATGAGTTAATTTGGCATTTATTTCTTTTTCTTCACCGCTACTTCTTAATGCTTTTTCAGTATATAATTCCATAAGTGCAAGTTCAACATCTAATTCATTAACATGTTTTTGCCTCATTATTCTTGTAGGTTGTGCATTATGATATAATTCATGTGCTATAATATATTTTGTAGTTGCTTTTATTCCTTCTTCACTATCAATTCCTGCAAATTTTGCTAATTCTTCTATTTTCTCTAAGAAATCGATGTCAAATGCAATATCATCTTTTCCAAATGTATATGCTATTGCATCTGGTTCTTCATCAGAAATCCCTACATAATCTGCTTTTCTTGGTGTTCTACCCTTTCTTCTTATATAATTATCTAAATCAGAATAATCTTCTTCATAAAATTCTTTTACTGCTTTTTTTACATATTTTAATAAAGCAGCAGATTTTTTTGGATCTTGTTCTGCTTTTGTTTTTCTTGATTTATGTTCACTTTTATCATTGATATGTTTTTCAAGATCACTCTCATCTATTTCTTCATCAACAGGATGATAAACAGACATTTTAGCATATTCACTTTTTCTTGATTTACTTTTATATCTATTATTCCTTTCTCCATTACTGTAATGCCTATTTTCGGATGTTACTTCTTTTACTAAGTCAGAAATATCAAAGCAAGCAATATCTTCTTCACCATTTTCTATTTGGCTTTCTTCTTCATTACTCTCAGTATTGTTTTCATCACAATCTGAACTTTCTTCGCTCATATATCATCAAGAATACAATCTAGATTAAATATATTATGATTATTTATTAATAAATAAACTCTATTCTTAGTAGAAAGTTTTATCTATTTCTGGCTCATCAATTCTTATCTTTTCAAGGTATTTTCCTAGAGCTTCTCCTGCAGTAATTTCAGGTTTTAGTGGTTTACCTAATTTATCAGATATTCTTTGGATTACTCTATCTTTATGTGTTTTACTTCTTGTTAACTCACCATATATTTTTTTAACATCACCAAATATATGACTGTTATCAACTTCATATGTTAGCATATGATTTAATAGTTGATTATCTCTATCCATTGGATTTAAATTTCTTTCTTCACTAACTATTTTTTCTAAAACTTCATCGTATGTATCACTAATTCCAATCTCAGCAAAATAATTATCTCTATCTAATCCTGATTTAGATGTAAAATAATCAATAATACTAGTTACAATTGATTTTCTTTTACCTATTTCAAATCTGCTTGGTGCTCCTTCTCCAATAAAATCATCAATATTAGAATGTATTTTATACATTGCTTTTTGGTAATCTCTTGCTAATGTATCATACGCTCTTTGATCTGACATGTAACTGAAAAATTTATCTAATAATTCATCAGTTGTCATATCTTTAACTTTTTCTCCTGTTGTTAATCTAGCACTTCTTGAATTTTCTTGACGTTCCATTAAACTTAAATAATTGTCACCTAAATATTCTAATTTTGATTCACCTTGTCTTGAATTTAATTCATTTTTAAAATCATTTTTTGACATACCTATTGGTTTTAAATAACCTAATTCATCAGCTAAATCTAATTCTGGAGCATTAGAAGTATCACCATTTAGTTTGATATATTTTCTTTTTTCATTTTCATGTTTTTCAATAATATCACTTAATACTTGTTGACCAATTCTTACTTTTCTTGTTCTATCATCTTCTTGCATAAGATTTCTAGTTGAAGTATTTTCATCATACTCAGCAGGTCTTTGTGCTGCATAACTAGGAGTACTCATCTCTAAAGGATTTCTAGAAATATTTTGTCTTTCTTGTTGATGTAATAATCTATTTGCAAGCATATCTAATGTTTCTTCTCTTTGTTGTGGATTTAGTTGTTCAAACGCTCTTCGGTCAGGATTATTTACATCTTGATTCATTATATCGTTATGTATTGCTTCTCTAACTGGTTCTAATTGTTCTCTCGAATATTTCGGCATTTGTTGTCGTGCAATATTATCTTGTATAATTTGATCTAATCTATCTTGTCTTTCTTGTCCTGTGTAACCATCAAGATGTCTTCTTAAAGGATGATTTGGATCTAGTTGATTTACTTGATAATCTAATTGTTCTCTTAATGGTCTTAATTGTTCCCTGTAATCTAGTCTTCTATCTAATCCTATATCTCTAATTCCTGTTCTAGTCTCATCTAATCCATTCATAACAGCAATATTAACATAACATATTTATAAATTTTTCTATTTTTATTTACTGTAAAGTAGTAAATAAAGCTATATTGTATTTAAGCACAATTTTTATAAAGTATTTAAATCTATAACACTTTGATGGATGTAAAAAAATTATTATTATTTTTGCTAATTCTGTTTATAATTCCTATTGTAAAAGCAGATTTAAAAGATGGATTGATTGGGTATTGGCCGTTTGATGATTCCTTAGATAATACTATTGATGGAGGCCATATTTTAGTGGAACATCTAGGAAGTGTTCCTGTAGTAACAAATAATTATAAATTAGGTGGTGGATCAGTTTACTTTGCAGGAAGTTCAGGAAGTTTGTCAGAGCGTTTAAGGTCCACAACAAATTTAGGAATTTCAGGAAATCAACCAAGAACAATTTCTTTTTGGTTTAATTCAGGGACAATACCTAATTGGTATGCAACACTTTTTTCAGTAGGGCAAAATCAAGGTTCTCAACTATTTATGTTTTCAATATATAATACCGGTAATGGTTTTGATTATCAGCATCCAGTTTTTCACACTCCTCAAGGTATTATTTCAATAAATACTAACACTTGGTACTATGCAACTATAACTTATGATGGATCAGTAATTAGAATATATGCTAATGGTCAATTAGTTGCGTCAAATACAGTAAATTTACAAACAGCTAATACTATATTTGCAATTGGTGGTAGAAACTTTGATGATCATTGGGCCTATCGAGGTCATATTGATGAATTCGCTATCTGGAATCGAGCATTATCTGAAGCAGAAATCCAACAGCTTTACAACAATGGAGATGGTCTATCATTACTCTCTTCTTCATTAGAAATATTAAGTCCAATTCAAGATTTTTATTACAACACTTCAACAATTCCAATTAATTTTACTGCTTCAAATGCAGAATTTATTTGGTATAATAATGGAACAGCAAATTCAACAGCAATAAATATTTCAGAAACTGAATTTTTAACTGATTCTTTTACAAATGTAGATGGTGAATATACTTTTACTTTTTATGCAAATAATTCAGAAGGAACAGAAAGTTCTGAAGAAATAACTTTTACAATAGATACAACTTTTCCTATTGTATATTTTATTGATGATGTTGATGGGATTAATGGAACTCCCTTAAATAACTCTAATTTTTCAAGAAATTGGATTTTCATTAATTTTTCACTTGTAGAAGATAATGTTGATGTATACAACTTCTATTTGTATGACACAAACTTAAGCAACATTAGTAATTTTGATGATGGCTCAGAGGAAACTTGGTATAATTTCACAGATTTACCCAATGGACAATATTACTTTGACGTTGAAGCTTGTGATCAAGCAGGAAATTGCAATACCACAGAACTTCGTCAAATTAATCTTGATACAACATCACCTGATGTTGAGCTTATTAATTATACTCCGTCTAATCTTAATGATATTGATCCAGGTGAAACTATTACTATAACTGCGAATGTATTTGATTCACAATTGGATATTGATTCTGTTGTTTTAGTTACTTTTAATTCAAGCAGTCAAATAAATTATTCTATGAATTATATCTCTGGAAATCTGTATGAATATGATCTTATTTTATCATCTCAAGAACAAAATTATACTTTTTTCATATGGGCAAATGACACAGCAGGTAATAATAACTTTACTTCAAATGTGTCATTTGAATCTGCTTGGGATTGTTCATGGAATATATCTTGGATAAATTCACCAATGTCATTAGGCCCTATAAATGGTTATTTTGAAGATAAACCTATTGGAGATATTACTATAACAAACACTGGAGACCCTGAATATGATGGTTGCGTAGTTAGATTCACACCATCATATAGTGGACTAAGTGCTGAATATTCAATTCTTGCTTTTAGTGATTCAAGTAAGTGGATTTCAAATAATAGAGGGCTTCAGCATTCTTCATCAATAATATTAGATGTTGGTGAGTTAGGTATAATTAGTTTTAATGCAAGTTTTCCTCAGGTTGATACTGATATTATTTTAACTGAAACTCCAAAAATAACTATTTCTTCTAATAAAACTGATACTGTTGAAGGTGTTTCATCTCGAAATGTTTCAACATTATTGTATATTTTAACTCCAGGTGAATTACTTCATCAAGAAATATTTTCTCCACAAAGTACTAGATCTATTTTTTATTCTGCAGATAATAATCTATGGATTATTCCATTATTAAGACAAAATTTAACTCTTAATGCATCTCTTGAGAATGTTGGAGGTAATAATCAAATTGAGAATACTGCTTTTAATGTTAGCTTTGGTTGGGATTTTCCAAATAATTTTAATGTTGCAAAATCTGCTGTGGTTTATAGCATAGCAAGTCAATATGTTATTGGAAGTGACACAATCATTGAATATGCAACTCATACTATTGAATTATTTTATAATAATATCTCAAATAATTCAAAAAATTATAATTATATTATTTTTGAATTTAATGAGAGTAATTTGCCTTTTATGCAAGAATCTCTTGTAGAAATAACAGTTTATTCTTATGGTAAAAATTATACAGGAGGGAATGCACGTCTTCCAAATAGCGCTAGTATCCAAGAACACAAAATTAATTTGTCTTTTGTATGCTCCTCAATTCCTGATGGTATATATGTAAAAGCTTGTGGTAGTGCTGATGGTGATTATATAGCACCTACTCCTTCAGAAGAACCTATTTCTTGGAGTAATCCTGGTGGCGGCGGCGGTTCTTTAAATATTAATGAACCTATATTATTGACAGAGTTTCAACGTGAAGCATTATTTCAAACAAATGCAACATATGAACTTGTTCGTGGAAGTGATGAAGAATTTAATTTAATAGTTGAGAATACATTTACTGGTGAAATGCTTAATCTTAGTGTTGAATTATCTGGTTTTTTAAGTCAATATATTGACATACAACCTAAAGATCTATATAATCTTAAAATAAATGAATCAAAAGAATATGATATAATTATTTCTGCTCCAGAATATTTTATTGATGGTTATTATGAACTATTGTTTATTATTAGAGCTGTAATTAATAATTCTCGTATAATTGGTAATACTACTAATTTTCGTTATAGCCCAATTCAAGAACAACGTATAGTTGAATTATATATTGTTCCAATATCTCGTATACAAGCAGAGGAATTAATTTTTGAATCTCAAGAATTAATAAACATATTAGATAAACTTGGTTTTAACACTGTTAAAATATTAGAACTTACAAAATCTTTTGATACTAATCTAAATTTAAGAGAATATCAAAAAATTATAAATATTAATCTAAATATTCTAAATTTATATGATCTAGCTTTATTGTCTTCTTCATTATTAGATGAAATCCGCGATTTAGTTACTAACGCAAATTCTCGAAGAATTCAAACCCCTGAGACTGAACGACTTTTACTTCTTGCACAAGCAGCATTGGATCGCGGTGATTTTGTTTTAGCATATAACCGTGCTAAAGATGCAGAGGTATCTTTTGCTCTAGAAACAGTTGGTGTTTTTAATTTAACTTCTTTCCTAAGAGATAACTGGAGATTATTGCTTTTATCTTTGTTTGGATTAATTATATTTTCATTTATTTTAGCAATTTTTTTAAGATATTTATATGTTCAAAATCGTCTTAAAGTACTTCATAAAGAAAATAGTGTAATTCTAGGTTTAATACAAGAACTTCAGCATGAATGTTTTGAACTAGGTAGAGTTACAATCGAAGAATATCAGCAAGCAATGCTACAATATGAATCTCGTATTAATGATGTTGTCCAACAAATAATTATGTATGAAACAATTCGTGCTAGTTTATTAAAATTTTTAGGTAATGAAGTTAAGCATTTGAGCTCTGAAAAATTACGTTTAACTGATTTAATTCGTGAAACTCAGCATGATTATCTTGAAACTAAAAAACTTGATACGCGTGCTTATGAAAATAGAATGCATAATTATCAAGAACGTTTAGTAGAAATTGAAGAACGCTTAATCACAATTGAAGCTGATACTGCAATCAAAAAAGATAGATCTTTTTTTTATTCTGATAATAATAAATCAAATGAGAGTTTTTTTAAAAAAAAAGATCTAAATTTAGTATAAAAGAAAAAATTATAAATTTTAAAGATAATATATTAATAAAAAAAAATAAACTATTATCTAAAAAAAATAATAATGCTATTGAAATAGTAAAGTATGACAATAATATTTCTTTATCTAGCTCTGAAATAAAATCAGAACATGATTTCTCTAAAGTAAAGAAAAAATCTAATAAAAAAAATAATAAATAAGCTTAATTATCATATAAAATTTGATTGATTTAAATTACTTTACATCTTTTCTGGAGTATTAGTTGTATATTGATTTTGCTGAACCATATATGGTTTAGGATTTCCTTTTGCTTCTTCCCTTCTTGCAATCCCATATGTCTGTTTAATTACATCAGCATTTCCTTGAACAGCTAAATGGTCAAGTATTTTAAAATCAGCTATATCATATTTTTGCAGATGTTCCATTGTAATTTGGTAAAAATCTTTTAACCTATCAATAACTACTTGCTTTATTTCTGCATGATATTCTTCAGGAATATCTTGTAATTCTGCTAATATTCCTTTTGCTTTTGAAATAGTACTATAATCAACAGATTTTAAGAAATCATCTAATTCTTGTCTAGCATGTGAATAAAACTTATTGATATGTTCCATTCTATTAACTCTTAATACGTTTGGTCATATCCTGAATCCATTTTTCTAGCTTGGTATTTTCTTTGCTCTTGAAGCATTTCTCTTACACTTGCAGATGCATCATATTCTTTTGGTCTCTCATGTGCTTTAGCCAATTTCTTTTGAAGGACAGGTAAATATTCTAATCTGCTCTCAAAAGTTCTTTCAAGTCTTTGTGATTCAAGTCCTTCTTTATCTTTTGCTTCAGCTACTCTTTCTCTTATTGCATTAAGATACTGGTTTCTTGGTCCATAAAGGTCAAGGTCTGCTTCATTATTAACAATTTGTTTTAAAACTGTATTATAATCTCCAACTCCAGCCTGTTGTAAAAATGCATCCATCATTTCAGGCGTCACTTTATCAAGCTTAACACCATGAGCATCATACCATTCTCTTGCAAGGTATTCTAAAGCTCTTGCAACATATGTTTTTCTTTCAGAAGCTTTTAAGTCTTTTAATCTTTTATCTCCAACAATTTTATCATCAATATGCTCTTGATGCTTTCTGCCATGTTTTTCTACTCTTCTTCTTCTTGCTTCAACAGCAGTTGGCGTATTGATTTTAATATATTGATCAACATTTGAATTTATATCTGTTCCTTCATATAATGGTAGTACTGGTTTATCAGCCATTGAACATCACCTTAGATTTTTTATTATATAATTTTTATTTTATATTATTTTTTGTTTTATTACTTTTTATTAAAATACTGTTTTGATTATAAAATAGTAATATAATTACAATTAGAAATCCTATGTTTTTAAAGTTTATGCTGATTGTGTAGTGAAATCAAATTATGTTCATCAAAAAGCATCTAACATATTAATTATTAATATGTCAGAAATGTCCCTACTAAGTATTAAATCCAAGGGAAGTATTTATATATAATAACATGTCTTGATTTACTTAAAATGATTATTAATTGTTTAATTGTTAAAATTTACAATAATTTTAATTAAATAATAATATATATAGTGTATGTTTATTTGATAAAAATAAAAACGAGGTTTCGTAAAAATGGTAAAATCAAAGTCTGCAAAATCTAAAAATGTAAAAAATATTTCTACTGCTAATCCTAATGATGCACAAACACAAATAGGAAATCAAGATATTTCAAAATTACCAAAAGAAGCTCAAGAAAAGTTAAAGAAAATAAAAGAAAAATTAGATACTTTTACTAAAAATGTAATTGAAAAATTTGACAAGTACGTCGTTGGTATTGCTTTACTTCCTCCTGTAAAACAACAACATGAATCAATGAAAAAAGACATGGCTGAACTTCCAGAAGGGATGGAAAATATTAAAAAAGAAAAGTCTAATCCTGACGATATTAACGTTTTAGTTCTTATTGATGATAATGATAGTCAAAAAATGACTAAGCAAGAGCTTAAAGATAAATTAAGCATAATTATTGCTCAAATGGCTCAAGAAATTGATAAGAATCTTAAACCACAAACAATTATTTTAAGTGAATTATGGCAATCTTGCTATGATGCAAAATATGATTATCTTCAAGAAATTGCAATGAGTGCGCCAATATATGATAATGGTATGCTTGCAGCGATAAAAATATCAGAAATTCATAAGAGTATGGTTGTTAAAAAGTTTGAAAAATATATTGTTAGTTATGTTCTTGCAGGTTCTATTGTACGAGGGCAAGCAACAAAAACTTCAGATATTGATGTATGGATTGTAATTGATGATACTGATGTTAAAAAAATGACTCGTGCAGAATTAAAAGATAAATTAAGAGCTATAATTATTGGAATGGGTTATGAAGCTGGTCAGATGACTGGAATTCAAAATAAAATAAATATACAAGTATATATCTTAACAGATTTCTGGGATTCATTAAAAGAAGCAAATCCTGTAATTTTCACATTATTAAGAGATGGTGTTCCTTTCTTTGATAGAGGTATTTTTATGCCATGGAAACAATTACTAAAAATGGGTAAAATAAAACCATCTGCTGAAGCAATTGATATGTTTATGTCATCTGGTGAACAAATGATTAAACGTGTTGAGTTTAAAATAAAAGAAATAGGGATGGAAGATATATATTATGCTTTACTTACTCCATCACAAGCAGCATTAATGATGTATGGTATTGCACCTCCTGCACCAAGAGAAACAGCTACTTTAATGAAAGAAATCTTTGTAAAAAAAGAAAAAATGTTTGATGCAAAATCTATTGAAATACTTGAGCATGTTATAAGAATAAGAAAAGATTTAGAGCATGGAACTAAAAAAGAACTTAAAGGTGCAGAAATTGATAAAATGTTAAAGGATGCTGATGATTATTTAAAAAAAATAAAAACATTATTTACTGATATTGAAAAACGTAAAGAAGAAGAAGATGTTCTGCATATATATGAAACAATTGTTACATTAGTAAGAGATGCACTTAGTCTTGAAGGAGTTAAAGGTGTAAAAAATGATGACATTCTAAAGTATTTTGAAGATTACTTAATAACGCACGGAAAAATTCCTGAGAAATATAAAAGAATGCTTGAAGATGTAATCAAAGCTAAAAAAGATTTTGATGCAAAAAAATTATCTAAAACCGATGTTGAAAAATGCAAAAAAGATTCCAGAGATATTATTAGATTTGTAATTGAATATATCCAACGTAAAAAAGGAAGAGAACTAGAACGTGCAAAAATAAGGGTGAAACATGGAGATAAATATGGTGAAGTGATTATGTTAGACAAAGTTGCATTCATTATTCATGATTTAGATAATCAAAATCAAGGTGTTTCAAAAGCAGATATAGACGAAGATGGTTCTTTAAAAAATATAATTTCAGCAACAATTGAAGACTTAGAAAAGCATCTTGTAAAAATAGAAATTCCAAATAAAGTTTTTCTAAAGCAACGAGTTTTTGAAGATCTTAAAAATATTTTTGGTAAGGATGTTGAAGTTCTTGTAAATTATTAATTTTTTTAGTTAAAAAATTATTTTTTTTATTTTTTTGATAAAATTAATTTGATTTTATCTACTTCTTAAATAATTCTAAATTTTATAGTCGATAAAATAAAATTTATAAAAAAGAATATTTTTTTAGTTTTAAATATTTATTTTATTTTTTATAAAAAAATAATAAATTATATTAAAAAAATAAAAAGCTTTATATACTATAAAGTTCAAAATAGTGTTATAACCTAATTTATAATAAAATAAGAGGTGGATATTATAATGGTAAAAAAGAAAGTAGCCAAGAAAAAGGCAACAAAGAAGAAACCTGCTAAGAAAAAAGCAGCAAAGAAAAAAGCAGCTAAAAAGAAACCTGCTAAGAAAAAAGCAGCAAAGAAAAAAGTAGCTAAAAAAAAACCTGCTAAGAAAAAAGCAGCAAAGAAAAAAGTAGCTAAGAAAAAACCTGCTAAGAAAAAAGCAGCTAAGAAAAAAGCAGCTAAAAAAAAACCTGCTAAGAAAAAAGCAGCTAAGAAAAAAGTAGCAAAGAAAAAAAGATAGTTAAGTAAATATTTTATATTTTTTTATTTTATTTATTCATTCTAAAAAATTAGTGATAATCATTAATGTCTCTAATATACATTTTTAATTTCATAAACTAAGGAAAAATAACTTGTAATTCCTAATTCTTTTAGATTATTATTCCTTGAAATTATAATATTTTAAAAATATAAATATTTATTAAGTTTTATTATCAAAAAAATGGTATTACATTATTTATTAAATAGGTGATAAAATGGATAAAAACAAAATTGAATTACTTTTAGAAAAAGTTGAGCAGCATATCGATATGTTATATAAGTGCTCTAATGATGAAATAGTTGAAATAATAAAAGAATTAAGATCAGAGCCTTCTATTTGGAATCAAATTCCATCAGGTAATCGTAAATATTTAGAAGCAGTTGTTGATAATCCTACAGATAATTATTGTAAAGGTGCAATTCCTCATTTAACACAAGCATTGTCTCATAGAATGGGTTTTATTGCTAGTAAACTTAAGCATGAAGTAATAACTGGTGATGCTGATTTTGATGCAGTTATTATGGGTAAAAGATCAATTACAGACTTAAATGAAGTTAAATTAATTCAGTTTTTGCGAGATTTTGCTAATTCAGAAAGAGTTAGAAAATATGTTGCTAATAGGCTAAATATTAAAACTGTAGAAGGTTGGCTTGAAACTTATGATAGAAAACATGCAAAAGATGTTTCTGATGCTCATTCATATATAAGATCAAAACGAGATAAAATTTACAATTTACTTGTAAAATCTATGCTTCCAAATATGATGGGAAATATTGCAAGACAAAGAAAATCATTATTTGGTTGATTTAATAAATTGTATATTAATCTTTTGTAAATTATGTCTTAATCTAAATAGTAAATAAGATTAGTTTTTACAAATTAATATGCCATTTACTGTAACTGCAAAAATGTTTTAAACTATAATACTTATAAAACTTTAATGGACGTACAGAACTATGTAAATGCATTTGAGAATACTGGAAGATTTATTATTAATTTCTTTCAGGATGATCATTCTATGTATATTGCATCTTTTGTTGTAATGACTGTCTTGTTTTATGCTATAATTCTTGCAATTATTGGAAAAGTTCCAGGTTTAGGCAATGATAGTAAAGCAAATCGTTATGGAAAAGCTACTGCATTAACTATTTCATTAGTTTCTACATTTGGAATCTTTAGAGTTGGTCAAACAGATAATATTCGTGAAGTTGTGACAAATGTGCTAACTCCATTTGGAGTTTATGCAGGGGTTGTTTTATCTATTTTCTTTTTTGCAATAATCTATTTTGGTATGGGAAATAAAGAAGAAGGTCGTTGGCATATAGCAGTAATTGGTATTGGTTTTTCAATGGCAATTTCTGGATATTTTGTTTCAAGTCCAAATGTGCAAGCAATTGGTTGGCTTATAGGTATTATTGGGTTAATTTTATATATTAGTAGTGCTGGATTATTGACTGAAGCTAGTGAAAGCAATAAATAAGTAAGATGAGAACTGCTAGATGGATGAAAAATGTATTTTACACACTAATTTTAACACTATTTTCAAAGCCAGTCTTAGCAAATCCAGGTATGCAAGAATTCTTGAATGTTTTTAATACTGGTGGAGTATTTTTAGAACAATTATTAACTAATGATTATGCTGTTTTTGGAATAACAGTCATTATATTCACAATAATGTTCTATAATATTTTTGTTCCATTAATGGGTAAAATTCCAGTTTTTAGTGGCTCCCCAACAAATAAATATGGAAAAATTGTTTCTTTATGTTTAGCAATCCTATCATCATTAGGTATTTTTGGTTTAATATTCTTAAATGGTGGAGCAGTGAGTGTTAGTGAAGCACTTGATAGTATACTTGGACCATATGCAATACTTGGTGGGATATTATTATCATTATTAATATTTGCAATGACCTACTTCGGCTTAAAAGATGCTGATCCTGAAGATGATAGATGGAAAAAAGCATTAATAGGAGCTGCTTTAACTATGATTTTTTATGGATGGTTAATGGGTAGAAGAGGTTCCCCACTTTTTGCATTGGGCTGGCTTATAACTTTTGTTTGGTTAGCAATGTGGATGTTTAGAAAAAAAGGTGGGGATTCAGGTGATGGTTCAGGTAGTGATTCAGGTGATGGTTCAGGTAGTGGTTCAGGTGGAGGCTCAGGCGGTGGATCAGATGGTAAAGGTGCTAAAGGAAAAGTTACATTAATTGGTAAAGTACTTAATGATGATAATGAACCAGTCTCAACTATTGTTGAAGCATTAGATTCTTCTGGTAATACTCTAGCAAGAGCTCGTTCAAATGGAGTGGGTAATTTTGCAATAGTAATAAAAGATGTTGAAGATAAAGAAGTTGTTGTTGATGTTGTAATTGCTAATAATGACCCTTATTGGAATTCATATAATGGACATAATGACCATAGAGGTAAAAAACCACCATTTAAAATAAAGAAAAATAAAACAATTAAAGGAATTGTTGTATCTAAAGGAGATAAATCATTAGATGATTATGATGATAAAACAAAAAAGAAAAGTACTAAAAAGAAAGGCAAAAAAGATGGTACAGATGATGATGATTTTGATGATACATCTGATAGAGTTTTAGAAGAAAACTCAGAAGTTGCTTTATTGAAAGTTCATGTAAAAAATGAAGATAATGAGAATGTTCAAGGTGCTATGGTTTCTGTAACATCTGCTGGTTATAAATACCCAGATCAGCCAACTGACACTAATGGAGTAGTTCCATCTGATGATTATTATATACTCCCAGTAAATAAAAATGTATTTATTGATGTAACTTATGATTTAAGCAAAGATGAAAAATACAAAAGTCGAAATAAAGTTGGTTTCATAAAAGATTTATTTACAAATAAAAAATTAAAGTTTGAAGCACATATGCAATTCAGGCTTCCTTCAGGATATAAAGGAATGAAATCTATTCAACTTAATTTTAAATCAGAAGATGCATGGGGTTTTGAGCCTTCAATACATCATGTTAAATTCGAAGATTTAGGTAATGGTAATAAAAAAATAAAAACAAAAGGAGAAATAAGTTCACATACAAGAAAACGAAGTATTTAGGCTATTTAAAAAATGAGGAGAAAATATGTTTTTTACTAAAAAAAGAGATGCAGGAAATGTAGCAACTAGAACTATAAAACGTTGGTATATGATTTATTTAATTAGAAAACTTAAAGCTAATAATGAATATTCTTTCTCTGAGTTAAGAGAACAATTCAAATCAAATCTAAATACTCAAAAGAACAATCCATCATTTCAAACAGCGCATTATTATTTATATCATAATAATAATTTTATTTTTGATGATAGAGAAATCAATGATATTCTAGAAAAAACTGAAAATTATTTTAAAAAACATATTCATCTAGGTATTAAAGATTTTTTCAAAAGTCAATATAATCCAAATAATAAGAAACCAAAAAATGAATCTAAAAAAGAATTATGGGAAATTGTAAGAAGTGGTAGATTTAAGAATCATTTACATACTTTATTTGACAATATTTTAAATAAATTTATCTCTGATATTGGATATAAAGCCCCTGACATCCACCAGGAACAACAACAAGTAAAAGAAGAAGAATCTAGTTCAAATAATAGGCCGAGTAATGAAGGGAATGAGACAAATAAAAAGATTCTTGAAATAATAAGAAAATATCTTGCATATCAAGATTTAGGTGAGGATGAAAGCTATTATCGAAAGGCAGTACAAAATACACATGTAAAAACATGTGCTGTAAATTTAAGCAAATTAAATGAAAAAGATTTAGAAAAAGCTTCAGAAATAGCAACTGTTATAAGAGATAGTTGTATTAATAAATTAAATCAGTTAGGTCTAAATATTAATTATAAAACAAAAAGTATTTCATGGGTTATGCCATTTTTAGCAAAAGATACTTCTAAAATAGATGATAAAAAAACACATCATGATATTTTCAGTTATCGTATTGGGTTTGAAACTTTTAGACAAAAAGATTCACTTAATGAGAAAATAGAGAAAGTTCAAGATGAATATAAAGATAAAATAAAAAGTATTTTAAATTCTTCTAATAATAATTATGATACTTTTAAAGAACTAGGTATATTAATTTTACAAGGATTTAATAATTTACCTTCTTCTTCATCATCCGAAAAAGTGACTCATGATTTTGATAAAAATGAGAATGCTATTGTTAATAGGCTAATTAATGATTGGAAATCTAAAGATTTTGATAAACTATCTTTTCCTGATGCTTCTTTTAAAAATTATGATGGTACAAGTTCAGTAGTTATATCAGCACCTCACTATTCATCTTATTTATATTTTGATGGTAAAAAAACAAAAGAACGTAATCCTGATTTATTTACTGGTGCATTTGCTATTCTTTTACAGGCATATGCTGACTGCCCGATAATATATTCAGATTTAAAATCAAGAGATCCAGAATCATTTGATTGTAATTCTGTAACAACTAATTTTGATGATATTAGTGCTTTTACTATTGAAGATAACATAAATAATGGAATGCTACCATATAAAGCTAAATTATTAGAAATTATTGAAGATAAAAAATATTTAATAAATATAATTGGTATAATTAGTTCTGAAGATAAAATATTTCTTAGGGCAAACAATTTATCTAAAAAAATTCAAAAAGATATAATTGATATTTTTAATTATTATAATATTAAACTTGAACCTACTAATAAAGAAATTTCAAAAAATCCAGTAATTGATATTATTTATTATAGTAATAGATTAAAAAATCCTGATTTTATACCTATAGAGTTACAATTAAGCAATTCTTATAGAAATAAATCAGCTCGAAAAAAACTTTTTAATTTATTTAAAGCATTATATGATTTAGTTATTTATTTCAATACAGGAAAAATTCCTTTATCTAAAATCACTTCTACTAAAAAGCCTTCTAATACAACCACTAAAAATACTACTACTACGATGGCATCTAAAAAAATTACTAATAAATTGCCATCAGATAATGAATTAAAAAATAAATTACTAGATTATTTTAATTCATCTACTAAAAATAATAATCAAATAGAAATTACATCAAAATCTTTTAAATTAATTACAGGAAGAAAATCAAAAGTTATTTTATCAGCCCCGCATAATGTTAGGAGTATAAGGAGAACTGATAAAAAAAATGGAGAAATAATAGAACATAATTCAGATGAGATGACTGGTGCATTTGCTTTATTATTAAATGAATTATTAGATTGCCCAATTATTTATACTAGTGCTAAGTCTAGAGATGCTAATTATTTTAATTATGAATCTTCTAATTCATCTTCTAAAGATAAAAATATTTTGGGGGAAGTTGATGATTCTAATCGTCAAATTTTATCATACAAACAAAGTTTAATTAATTATGTTACTATGAATAGGTCAATATTGGTAATAGATTTACATGGGTGTAATAATAATCATGATCATGATATATATATTGGAACAGCAAAAAATGATACAAAAGATAAAACTTTAGTTGAAGATACTCTTATTCCTATATTAAGCAACAATGGAAAATATTCTGTTGTTTTGAATGATCGTTTTGGAGCTAATACTGATGAAACAGTAACTAAATTTATCAATAAAGAAACTGGTGTAGACTCAATGCAATTAGAGATAAAAAAGAGTTTTAGAAATAAAGATAACATGGATGATACCATTGAGTTTTTCAAAGTATTATATAGCTTAGTAAAAAATAGAATTGAGAATTTATAAAAAATGCCAGACAACAATTTTAACAACTTGAATGAAATAATTGAAGATGTTATTGATGAAGTAGTTGAAAATCCTAATGAGCAAGATCCTGTTGAGAAATTAGAAAAGCAAAAAAATGAGATTTTCTTTTATACTTGGTGGGGATTTGAAGCTAGTGATGCTGATGAGGCTTTTAGAAAGCTAAATAATAGTGGTAAGTATCCTAGAGAAATAGGAAATGTTGATCAAGTAACATCAAGAGAACAGCAAACAAAACAGCCTGGTGAAATTGAAGGAAATGTTAAATTTGGAGGATTTGTTCATGGTCACTTCCTTGGTATGCAAGGTATAACTTTACTTAATCATCCATTTGAAGATGAATTTCAAGAAATTCCAGAATCTATACTTCAACAATATCCTGTAATTGGTTTAGGAGCCGCAAGAGCAAAACAGCATCAGATTAATGAAATTTATAAGGCAGCAAAAAAAAGTCCTAGATTAAAAGACATATTTAGAGGTTCCTTTAAAAAAATATTAGATGTTGATAAATTCTTTGATAAACTTGGAGTTATCCACGATGAAGATTTAAGATGGAAATGGACTAGATGGGATGTAGGTGGAAAAAGTAAAGAAAAATTTACAATTAAAGGTAGACTTGTTACTAAAGAAACTATTACAGATTGTCCAAATCCAATTCAATATGATAATACACATGCATTAGACTGGGCAAAAGATGTTTATGCAGGTAATGATGGTAGTAGAACTCCTTTATCTATTGGATTAAATGGTCATATAATTAAACTTAAAATAAGTAATTCTGAAAAACATATGCAACAAAAAACTCTTCCAGATGTAACTACTTTTACTATTGCTGATAAAGATGGTTATTTTGAATTTAAAGATATTCCAGAAGGTTCAAAAATTGAATCTATTGAATCACTTGTATTAAAAGATAGTGGTTATAAAAAAGCAAAACTAGAATTCTTTTCTCCTTTTGTTCAAATTGCAGATTTTTCTAAAGAAGCACATAATAATATTATATTAAGTAAAGAAATAAATGAAGGTGATAATAATTCTAAAGTTGTTTTAATTGAGAGTACAACTATTAAGGTTCATAATTCTTCTTTAGATAATCCTTTTGGTTCAGTTCCAAAAATAATGAATGTTATAAGTAATAATATTTCCAATGAAGATTCTAATTTTCATATTAAAAAAGGAATTGGCAAAAAACATTATCATGTATTTTTTGTGTCTTATTACAACACATTAGGTTTTGATAATCCAAAAATATTAACCAAACATGAACTTAATAATAGATTAAAGATAACAAATTTAAGTATTAGTTTTAAATATGAAAATAAATCTATTCAAAAATTAGTTTATGATGATCATTTTTGTCATAATTTTTATAGTAATCCAAAAGTTATAATTAGCCCTATATTTAATGTTAATAAACATGATAATCCTATGATGTGTTTTTTAAGAGTATTTGTAGCTGTATTAGATAAAGAAATGGATAATAATGAATTAGATGCAATTAATAATTTAATTATTCAACATGCTGATAATCCTACTGATACTATTAAAACTCAATTAAAAAATCAAGGTGTACTTGATTTTAATTTCAATCCTTTTATTTTATGGAGAAATAATTAATATGGTAGAAGATAATTTTAATCAAATGTTAACTAAATATTTAGGAAATGTAAGTAGTGCTACGGATATAGAAAGAGTTAATAATTTATTTAAAATTAAAAATGAAACTGAATTAAATAATATATTAAATGGAAATAATACATCTGAAGACTCAGATAGTAACTCTGATTTTAAAGTAGAAGGAGAGCAAGAAAGAGCATAACAAAATGATAGCAAAATTTAAAATAAAAATAACGGACAATATGTTACCTAATATAGCTGTAGTAGATTCATCTTCACAACCCAAGCAAATAACTCAAGATAAATTTGTAGCATACTTACGAACTTTAGCAGATGGTAGTCCATTAAATTATGTTAAATATTTTGCTTATATTACAAAAGGAATTATAGCAAAAAAAAAACAAGAGATTAAATTACAAGCAGTTCCAACAAATAAGAATCAACAAATTACTGGTTATTTAGTTAATGTTGATAGAAAAAATGCTTTAACATTTCATGTTGAAATGGATATTCCTGATAAGTATAAAGCGGATAAATTAAATCTCGAAGTTTATATTTATCATCTTAATCACCGTGGTGAGGCTATGATATCAAGAAGTAAGCAGCTGAATATTCCTATTAATATCTCCTTAACTAAGAAATCTATTGAACATCAACCAATTAAGCATGATTCAATTCTTAAAACAGAACAATCATTACTTGATAATCCAACATTCAAACAAGACTCACAACTTCAACAAGATATATCACAAATAGAAGAAGTAGTTAGTATCTTAGCTGGGATTGAAGAAGCATTAAGACAAGCTCATGATTCTCGTGCAAAATATGCATTAGCAGCAAAAATGAAAGAACTACCAGAGTTATTAAAAGCACCAGAATTAAAATTCTCACAAATTAAAAAAGCATTAATATATCAATTAAGAAAACTTAGTAAGCTTAAAAAGGATTTAGAGTCTGAGTCTGCAAGTCTTGATCAATTTAGATTAAATGAAACACCTGAATTAAAATTAAAATTAGATGCATTATTACATACAATACGAGATAGAAATATTAAACTAAGGCAGACAATACTTAATCTTGAATTAATCGTAATAGACTCAAAAGATAAACCATCATTACTGACTCAATTTTCAAGCTCAGTAAAAGCAATAAATAAAATAATGAAGAATTCAGAAAAATTCCAACAACAAGTAAAATCAGGTGCAACTGATATTATTAAATTATTTGATTCATTGATTTATTACATGCAATCTATTAGAGATAAATTAATTAATGCAAAGAATATGTTTGCTGTAGTACAAAGATATTCATCTCAAACACAACAAGAAATAGAAAATTTTGAAAATCAATTAACCATGCAAAAAGCTGCATAATACAGGTGATACTAAATGCCAACAAGAACAACTCAAGAATTAAGTTTAAAGATGACACATATTTTACCTAATTTTATTTATGGATTAGGTGCAAAGCATCATATTAGGGATATTAAAAAAGAATTTCAAGCATTAAATGATGCTATGAAACAATTAAAAGATGCTGATGATGATGTAAACATTGATGCTGTTCTTGCTGCTATAAATAAATTCTTTAAGGAAGAAGAGAATGCTGAAAACCATATTATGCATGTAGATGAAGATGTTTCTGTTTTAGAATTTCGTGCATTAGAAATTCTTGATAACTTCCATGATGCTTTTAATAAAGTAATAAGTAAAGTTCAGTTACCTCCTGATCTTGCTAAAGAATTACAAAAAATACCTGAAAAATATAATCAATGGATTCCTATTTTACAAAGAAAAGTTGAAGAGATGGCTCAACAAGTAAGAAGAGAGAAAATTGGTAGAGAGATGCTTAAAGATTTTATGATTCAAGAATTAGTTGCAATTTATTTCCAAATGCGTTTGCGTGCTAAAGATTTACGAAGGCAATCTTCACGAATAAGAGATGCAGAAAAATCATTGGAAAAAAACTTAAACCGACTTAAAAAACATGCTGATTCTAAAGATGTTAGAAGAATAGTTAATATTTTTGAAAAAAGATTTGTTGTAGCATTAGAGAATATTTTAGCAGATGCAATTTTTGTTGAAAGAATGCTATTAAAAATAAGAGATCGTTTAGAATCTTTAGATGAACGTGAGCAACAACAAATGAAAAATCTTCTTGCTTCAGGTTTTCCTCAAGATAAGATTGATAAAATAAATAAAGATATAGTTGATAAACTTCATAAAAAAGTCCATGATGATGTTTTAAAGCAATATCAAGAATGTAGAGTTATGGAACACCTTGTTGATGAAGCTAAAGGATTAAAGAATGTTGCATAAATTGATTTAATAATTCTTATTATTTTATTTATTTAAATTTAAAATAAAGTATAATACAAAACAGATCTAATTTATAGAAACAGGTTTTCCTACAGATTGTCCTGGCATTCCAGAGTCAAATATTGCTCTAACAGCTCCTTTTGAACCATGAGCAGATTTTATTTCACCTAAAATCTCTTTCCCAGCTGGGCTTTTCCATGATACTTTTTTACCAACTAAAGATGTAGCTTTTTCTTTATTTTCTACACCATCTACTACTATAATCATATGATTACTATATTGAGTATGTCTTCCTCCCCTAAAATTAACAATTACTCCTTTCATAGGTTATGGGAAATTAGAACTATTTAAAAACGTTATGGTCATTTCAACTTAGCTAATAATAGCTCAATATAAGGATCAACATATTCTCCAACATAAAATCCAATAAAAGGTGATCCAAATAAAAGCAATATGAATATAGTTTTCACTAATGTACTAACTTCTTTACCCGTAATAAGCATAACTATAAAACCAATTAATATTACTCCTATAGTAATTCCTACAGGTATTAACATCCATTCTTTATTTTCATCAAACCAATCCATAAAATTTTGTAGGTCAAAATCCATATAATAAAATTAATTTTGATAATATATAAACTTTTTGAATTTTTTTAGAAATAAACGGTGACGCCCGGATTGTTTGTGATTTTTTATGAACAAACTGCCGAACGTTAGTGAGTGCATGAACCGGAGGTTCAAATCCCTTAGAAAACACATCAATATTGTAAAACTAAAACGGTGACGCCCGGATTGTTTGTGATTTTTTATGAACAAACTGCCGAACGTTAGTGAGTGCATGAACCGGAGGTTCAAATCCCTTAGAAAACACATCAATATTGTAAAACTAAAACGGTGACGCCCGGATTTGAACCGGGAAATCCTTGCGGAAACTGGCTTTCTGTCCTTAAACTCAAGGCCAGCGGAGTACCAGATTGTCCCACGTCACCAATAATATAATATTCTTGATATATAGAAAAAACAGAATCTTTTATAAAAGTTTATGCTTATTTATTCATATAAAATGCTAAAATTTAAAATTGCATTTTTATTCTTCTAATATATGAATATTGAAGATTTAATTCAAGATGTTTTAGGTGAATTTAATAATTCTCCAGTTTTATTAGAACCTACAAGAAGAAGGCATTTGTTAAGGCATGGAACTGCTAAACATAGTCTATCAGAAACACATACTCATATAATAGTTAATAATCAGTTAATCTCATTCTCATATTCTCAAAGTAATGTATGTTCAAATCAAACGAGGTACTATTGTAAAGAATATGTTGTTGTTTCTTTAGATGATTTTTCTGAGAAAGCAAGAAAATCTTTAGATGGTTTTGTTTTTGTATCACCAAAAAACAATGATTATTATACTATAATATCCCATGAAAATAATTCTGAAATTTATAAGAATGAAAGATTTCATGGAACACTAGATAGAGCTGTTTCATATGTTTTTGACAATGGAATTGTTGCATGTAAAAAACAAAAAAGTTACGAATTTATCGATGTTGATAATAATAGCTTGATTTGGACTGCAGATGATATAAATATACCACATTCTTCTTTTTATTCAAATGATTACAAAAAAGATGTACCTCATTTTTATTTTGATCAAATAGATAACAATGTAATTACTTCAGATTATATTGCATATGCTTCAAATAATATTCTTAGCATTATCTCAAATTATTATGGTAAGATTAAAATTGATTTGGAAACTAATCCTTCTGAGAATATATTTGGTTCAATGACTTCCTTCACATTGGTTGGTTCTCCAAATATGATTTTTGTAGAAAGGACTACTATTCCTCAAGATCCAAATCAATGGAATAATATGATTAATAGTGAAATACTATGTTATACCGTAAATGGGAAATTAATATGGAGAAAAAACAGTAAAAGGAGTATATATGAGGTTCAGGGAGAAAGTTTTCAAATGCATTTAAAGCATGTATCTTATAATGAATATGTTCTAGATGTTAAATCAGATTTTGTATTATTATGTGATAATATTATTTTTGAAAACAACCTATTAATTCTTAATGGGAAAAATAAAATATTTTCTTTTGATTCTTTTACTGCCCCATATCCAAGACATACAAAAAATCTTTTTTTTAATAGTCAACCTAACCAACAATTTTCACCATATTATTTTTTCTCAGGTAATGCTAATCCACCATGTATTTATTTATCAAAATCATTACCAGATGAAACACATGTTCACTTATTAGACTATAATTCCAGAAAAAGTTTTCATATTGCTACTATCCCTGGTCATGCACGAATGAATCCTGACAATCCTTCCCAAGCTTTAGTAATTGATAATAATGGTTCTCTTCTTGAGTATCGAGTTCCATTTGATCATTTTTTACATTTGTTAGACAATCCTAATATCAAAAAAATTTAATAATGTTAACTTTTATAATCATATCAATGATGAATAAAAAAGGAATTATTAATATATCAAGTGATTTTCTAATAAAAGCATTATTCTCTTTTATTGTACTTATATCTTTTATAATTTTATACTCAGATTTTATTTCTTTTATTTCAAAACAATCTTTTTTAGCTAAATTATTATTGATTTTATCAATTATTATTTTTTTTGATTATTTACGATATATACTCATTAAAATACATCTTTACTAGAGTCAGAATAATATTACTTAGTTATAGAATAAAAATGAGCCTGCGAGGATTGTTTGTGAATGTAATGAACAAACTTCCGAACGTAGTGACTGAACGTTCGAATCCATTAAATTTAATTATAGAATAAAAATGAGCCTGCGAGGATTCGAACCCCGGTCTGCCGGTATCTTTCAGTTTTATTAATTTTTATCAATAAATAAGCTGTCCGAAGCCGGCTGCACTATTTGTCTGACATTATGTCACCAGACTATGCTACAGGCCCATATGACAACAAATATTGAATTAATATAAAAAACTTACTTCTTAATTTTCTTAAGAATTTTATTAAAATTATCTTGCATCTTATTGAAGAAACCTTCAACTTTTCCAACTTCTCTATCATACACTTCTATATCTGGCATTATCCATCACCTCTATGCCTTTGTTAAAATGATTTCAATAATTGATACTCTAACGTCTTTTTCTTCTTTATTCTTAAAATCTTCACTATCTATTTTAACTTCTTTAACTTTAACGCTATTTTCTAGGAATCTTTTTGTTGCTATTTCTGCAACATCTACTGCTCTGGCAATAAACTTTCCTCTTGCTTTTATCAAAACTTCATCTGCATTTTTTGTAGTAAATTGCATTACTACAGCAGTCACATAATTCATGAATGCTTTATTCCCGATAAATATAGAGTTATCTGGTCCTGCCATTTATATCACCTTAGTCTTCGCTCTTCTTAAGTCTAGTACAATAACCTGCAATTATATTTCTTAGTTTTTTAGAGGTTATTTTATATTTACTTGAAATCACTTTCTTGTTTTCTTCAAAATCTGTGGATAAATTTTCACTATTATTTCCAAAGATCATTCTTGTATTTCTTTTTATTTTCTTGGTTTTTATACGTCCCACGCTATCACCGTATTTCTGATAAATTTAGGATTATTTTTAAATATGACGGTTTCTAAAGCTTTAAAACCAGTTTTCTAAAAAAAGTATAATTATATTTATAAATAAAGATTTTATTTTTATATTATATGGCTTATTTTAATGATATTTTTCTAAAACCTGCAAAAAGTTCCATATTTAAATGGAAAAGATTATTTTTGGTAACATTAATTGAAATATTAGTTATTATTTTCTTGTTTTTTGTTTATACTTCTGCTTATAATCATTTACTTGATTATTCTCGTATAATTGAATCTCATAATTTGCAAGATAGTGCAGTTGTTATCTCTATGGTTGATGTTTATCAATCAGAAGCAGCTCAATTAGTTGCACGTTTTTATGTTGTTGGTTTTGTTTTGCTAATAATAACATTTCTAACTTATTTATTATCTAGATGGGTTACTTGGATGCTGACAATTGGTAAAAAAATTAAATTTCGAAAATTTTTATTACTTGATTCTATTTTTTTCTTTTTATTACTTTTTTTTCTTATAATAACTATTGAGTATGTAAGACCTGAGTTTTATATGTGGTTCTTAGCATTTTTTGTATTACCTCTGATGTATTATTCTTTTCTTTCACATATTCATATTGACAAAACGTATAAAGATATTTCTAAGAATGTTTGTTCTCTAAAAACATTATATATTCTTCCTCATACAATAATTGTAATATTTATTTTCTCATTGCTTAATCATAATCTTGTGCTATTAGGTATTGCTATATTAATTATTAATTACTATAGGTTTATGGTATCTAATATTGTACGAAGTTAACTATAATATTAAATAATTCTAAATCATTTTTATTCTATTTAGCTATAATTTTTTTGTAACTTAAAACTAAGAAAAAAATATTCTTTATTGATCAATTCCTTTCATTCGTCTAACATACTTAGTCCACATTTCACCTATTTTTAATACATCAGTCTCAAACTTTACAGTTATTTTATAGGTTTTTTTATATAAATCGTAGTCTATCATACCCATACTTTTCATAGGTGTTAGAATTCTATCATAAAATTGCCTTTTATTGTATGATAATTTAACTTTTTTTCCTTTGTACTCTCCATCTTCAAGAGTAGTGGTATATTCTCCGTCATGCAATAATGTGGCAAAATGTGACATCTCTGATTTTGTAATTTCTGACTTTTTTGAGAAAATGTATTTAATTAATTCTTTAGCTACTATCTTTTGTTGATTAGTAGCAAATATTATTTCGAATATGTCATCCGGCAAATTAAATCTATCAAACAATATTACCATTTATGCGTACCTCTAATAGTGTGTTTATCATCCACCATCAACCCCCCTAATTAGTATATTATTAGTTAGAAGTATATATAATTTTCTATTTTGCCATTTATGTTTACACAGTATTGTCATTACCATATCTTTAATTTATTGTATATATTGATTTACATATTTTAGATTTTTTTACTAAACTTACCAGATTTTCCCGACTTTTAAAAAACATTTATATATTATTAACTGTATTAATATACTAATGCGTATATTGGAATACCCTTTACCTCCAATAACCCCCTAAAAAGTTATGATAAAGAGAATTACGCTATATGGGCCTGACTGGCACAAAAAATGAAGTCACTATCTGGGTTGGGTGGCGGCTATAATGGCGCCCCCTTTTTCTTTTTCTATCTTTTAGAATACTCAAAATTCTATTTTTTAATTTTATAATCTTCTATTAAACTATTTTTAAATAAATGATTTAATAAATGAAGAATCTATATTCAAATAATCGAAACAATTATAAAGTCTATCTATTGATATTGTGTTGATGGTGGATAATCAGTTAGATATTAAACTTTTTTCAATTTCATTAATTATATTAATAGTACTTATCCCTATTAATATTAGTATAACTCTTGCTGGATTTTCACAAACATGGGAACCTGGTTCAGGTGTAGGTAGTGTTGTAGGAAACTATTCTCTTCGTGTAAGATCAATTTCTGGTAATGATGGGATTGAAAATTATAGACGGCGTACTGACTCTATAACTATAGTTGTACAAGCATCATTAGGACCAAATGTAACTGTAAATCCAAATAATCTTGAAGTATTCTTCTCAGGTTTTGCAATAGGCCAGTTTAATTCATGTACACAAGTATCTGAACAGCAATCTATATATGAATGTACTTTCACCGAGGGTAATATCACTGATACAGTAGCAGCTTCAGTCCAAAATTATGAAATTAGACTTGTTAATGTAACACAAATATTAGCATCAACTTCTAAAACAGTAACTGTAGATAATCGAGCACCAACAATAGTTTCATTACAAAACTCTGCATCTCGAACAGCTAATCCTAATCAAACAGTTTCATTTAGTGTAAATGATTATGCACATGGTTTTGTTCCTGGTGTTGGTATACGTTCATTACGATTAACTGTAGGTGGAAATACTTTTTATCAGTACCCAGAGGGAGAAAATACATCACTGAATTATTATGATTATGATGTAATTCAAAACTTTATAACACGTACAGTCCAAAATGTTGAAATTGGCCCAGATAGTGGTAATTATGAAATATGTTTGTACGCTGATGATTTTTTTGGTCAAGCAGACACAAAATGTATTAATGTAGTTTATGATGCAGATGCACCATTAATTTTAGGTGGAACATTTAATCTTACAGATACAAATGGAAATCCTGCAGAATGGTTATCTGATGAACCATTACAATTAGTTGCAGAGATAGGATTCCAAGATGTTGATATTAATCCTAATTCTATATATGGTAATTTTTCAGATTTAAATATTGATGGACGACAAGATAATGTTCGTCCAAGTAGATGTACACCAGGAAATGATAATATTCTTTCATGTGAATTTAGTTTAACTGCAAAAATAAATGCAACTAGACAATACTCTTTTGTTTTTTATGTTGAAGATGATTTAGGAAATGGTGCAGATCTAACTGTGGGCTATTCATTAAAGCATGATAATATCGCACCAAAAGCAACTTCACTAACTACTCCTTATTATTATAATGGTAATTATTTTATTGGTGCTAATCCAACTAATCTTACAGTTGCTATTCAAGAAGAAGGTATAGGTGTGAATAATTCAAATATCTTTTTTGGATTGTCAAACATTGGTCTTCCAGGATCTGTAAAGGCTGATAATTGTACAGGTGGATGGACATGTTATTGGTATGATATTAGTGCAGCAAATGCTCCCGTTGAATCTCTTCCATGGTTAACCTCAACACAAATGGTTAATGAAACAGAGAGAACTTATAATCTTAGAGCAAAACAAGCAGAAGTAATGATTCTTTCTTCATCAGAGGACGATTTAGGTAACAGTGGTAATTTTACTCGATTTAATCTTTCTGTAGATATATTTCCTCCTGAAATAATATTTGAGAACATTACAACCATCCCAGCGTCTGCTGAATTTCTTAATTATACTGTTGTTGGGGATACAATCCAAATTTACATTAATGTTACTGATGGTAGCTTTGTTTCAATGAATGTAAGAGGAAGTGATTTTATACCTGAATTAAATGATACTATTGATTGTATTGATAATTTAGATGGTATTCATACTTGTCTTTATTATTTAGGGCCAATCCAAAATGAAGGATTTTATGATGGTACTGTATATATTGAACTTACAGATTTAGTTGGTAATTCAGTAAGAACTTCTGAGACAATTCGCGTATATCAAATTGAAAATGGTACAACAAACTATTGGAGTGGAGAAGCAGTTGGATGTAATCCTGATCCTTTAGATAGGCATCTTGTTGAAAGAATGCCTTCAGATATTTATTGTCAAGTAAATCTTAAAAGTGGCTCAGCAATTATTTATGATCTTTCTGCAGGTTCTTGTGTAGATAAAGGGAAATCTGGAGAATATGCTGACAATAGTTCCACATTACGTTCTTATAATTGGATGGGTGTTCCAAGAAACGAACCAAATCTTTTTCTAAATATTGTAACATCAACTTTTAATCCTCGTATTGATGAATTGGAATATGAATGTACAATGGGTGTACGTAGTATTGTTAATGATCAAATAATTACACAATTTTATGAAGAAGTAAATGTAACTGTTGGTCTTGAATTATTTAATAATCCTCTTGGTGAAGTTGATCAAGCTGCATATGATAAATTAAATAGTATCTACAAAAAATGGGTTAAAGATGATTTCTGGAATTTAATTGGTAAACTTGATAGTTTTGTAACACTTAGTACAGAGTTGTGTAAATTATATGATAGTGTAATTAAAATTGGTAGATTATTTGAGAGTTTAGGATTAATATTGGGAGGAATAGCTGATGGCCTTAAAGCTGGTACTTTTACAATAGTAGCTGGTCAAGGGGTTGATGTCTCATCGGGGTCTGCTCAAACTTTTGGTCAAATGGTTAATGAAATGGCTAAATTTGAATTATGGCCAGTTGTTGAAAAATATTGTGCTTTTGTAACATGTAAGGTTGCTTTATCACCTAAATTTCTTAGACCAGTTCAAGAGTTTTTAGAAGTTTATATGCAGTGGTCTCATACACTTGGATTATTTGAGTATTATGCAAGTCACATGCCTTACACTCAATATGAGATACCTGTTATATATAGTAATCTTGATACTTTACCTTATAGGTTACTTGATGAATATGATGCTGTAATTCAACGTGGAGGTAATCCTGCAGAAATAGCTGCTGCTAGGCAAAATTATCAAGAAGAGATTACAAGACGTAGCGAAATAGATAATTATAAACAAAGACTGGAAAATCTTCAAGATTCAAAAGGTTATGACCAGGCATCTTTGTTTGGTGAATATGGTTGGAGAAGTTCAGGTTATGCATGGCCTTGGGTTGGTACTAATAAACATAATCGGCATCAAACTGCAATGAATATCTATGGTGTTCAATCAAAGGATGACCAAATTAAACGAAATAAGGAACGTGAAAATAGAATGTTTTCTGCAGTTACCGATTATGTAACTACTCCTAGTATAGATGGCATAAAAGAAAGTTACATATTATCAACTGCATTTTTATGTGTTCCAGGAATAATATATAATCTTAATAAGTATCGTGAGATTGAATGCGAATATGGTAATTGTTTGTTAACATCATCTCAATCAGCTTTACCAGCTTCTTTATGTTCAAAGAATAAAGCATATATGAAATGTAGATTTTTTTACGGTCCATTAGTTCAGTTTATTCCTTTTGCAAGATTTTTAGCTGATATACAAAAATTCATAGCAAATTTATTTACTGATGTCACTTTATTAATTGATGTTGGTGTGTCTTTATTTTGTAATACTAAGTTAGGTGTTAGGTTGGTATGTGCGGGCACACCTGCGAATTGTGGAGGCTTAACTAATGCTGTAGGAGTATGTTTATTTTATGATACTGTTAATCTTGCTTTAGATGTTTATGAAGATGTTAAACAAATATTAGATGATGATTGGTCTGATAAGTTTAAATTTGATGGAACTGGTGCATGTAATACTTTTGAAGATAGTTTTAAGAAGTTAGGCAAGACTAAAATTGAACCCGAAAATACTTCATAATTAATTAAGAATTAGCAAATTATTCCAAAACCAATTAATCTAAATCTTGAATGAACAACCCTAGAAATTGTAACTCTTGAACCTTTTTCTGCACATACAGGTATTTTTAACATGCATTTTATTTTATTTTTCCCAAGTTCAGTAACCATTCCAACAGTTGCAGCAGAATTAACATTAAGCATTAACACTTCTCCTTTTTTGATTGGTTCAACTTGAAGTTCTTCTTTTGTTCCAACAACTCTTTCAAGTAGATTAATTTGAAGTTCCATTTGATAAATAGTATCAGGTAATTCTCCAGGTTTTCCAACTAAATTGCCTGTAAGTTTATCTGATTTAACTGCATTTGGATCAAGATTAGTCATCATAGCAATACTTCCACCAGGGATTGCTTCTTTAATATTATCTTTTCCAGACATAAGTCCTAGTATTTTAGTTTTAATTGGTTTGAAAATTTTCTGATTTCTTTCTTCAACTTCATATCCTGGACGTATTTCAATCTCATCTCCAACTTTAAACTTACCTTGTTGGACTGCACCACCAACTACACCACCTTGCATATCAGCAATTATGCTTCCTGGCTTATTTATATCAAAACTTCTTGCAATAAACATTTTTGCAGATTTTGTTAAATCTCTTTCAGGAGTTGGTATTTTCTCATGAATTGTTTGAATTAATATATCAATATTAACTTTATATTGTGCAGAAATCGGAATAATGGTTGCATCTTTGTATGCTGTTTTTGACAAAAATTCTTTAATTTGATTATAACTCTTCTCAGCTTCTTCAGGTGAAACAAGATCAATCTTGTTTTGAACAATTATCACGTTTTTAATCCCCATTATTTCTAAAGCTTTTAAGTGCTCAAAAGTTTGTGGTTGCGGACATTCTTCAGTAGCTGCAATTAATAATAAAGCTCCATCCATAATTGTTGCACCTGCAAGCATAGTTGCCATTAAACTTTCATGTCCTGGTGCATCTACTAAACTAATTTTTCTGATTACTTCATTTTTTGTTTTACCATCGCTTGAAATTTCTGAGATTGTATATGCTTCTGTTCCTTTTTTATTCGAATCTTTGTAAAATGTACAATTAGCATATCCTAATCGAATAGTAATTCCTTTTTTTAATTCTTCAGAATGTGTATCTGTCCACTTCCCAGAAAGGCATTCTGTTAATGTTGTTTTACCATGATCAACATGTCCAATCATACCTATATTTATTTCAGGTTGGATATTAACATTAATCTTTTGCTCTTCAGAATCTTCTTTCTTTTTACGTGGCATTATTCTTTTTTCTCCTCTGTTTTTACTTCTGTAGTTTGTTCTTTATTTTCATCAGCTGGTGCTTCTTCTGCACCTAAAGATTTTTTACCTTCTTTAATAACTTTAATATTTACTTGTGATATCTTCTCATAAATTGTATTTCCACAAACAGTTTTTCTTTGCCTTTGCCCTTTACCAACCTTCTTTATTCCTATTCCTTCAATAGCTAATATTTTTTTTTTACCTATACCATCTACATCTTTTCTCATAGGAGACCCAGAATTATCACTTCCACCAGTTATTTCAAACTCATAACCTTCAAATCCTATTTCATCACCAGAAATTTTATCGCTGATTTTTTTTCCAAATAATACAGCAGTTTGATCTTCATTTAATTCTTGTTGTATACATTTACCGTCTTTTTTTCCAATTACTAATTTTATTACCATTTTATCTCCTCCATAGCATATCTTTATTGAAATGCTCAGACAATTAAAACTTGTTTTTTGAGATCTTTTATGTTAAAACAAATTTTAAAATTGAAAATTATTAATAAAAAATACTCTTATTTTAAAAAAAAGAGTCATTTTAATTTTCAATAAGTAATCTCTAATTAATATTAACCATAATTGATTTATAAAAGTTGTTGAAAATGATTATTTTGAGTATAATTATTTATTTTATTAGACTCAATGACTACAATTTGATTTGCCTGTATGACCTAAAAGTGTTAATTCTTTCTTGTATTTATCTTGAAAAAGTTTTAATAAATCATTTCTTTCATTAGAACTTAAAGTCTTCCCAGCAAATGCTACATTTACAGCTTCTTCTATGTCATCAGAATAAATTGGTTTTTTTCCTAGCAATCTATAATCATCTAAAATTGTTTTATAAAGTAAATCTGCACTTTTTTGTAAATCAATACTATCTGTCATCTTATTAATTTTATTTTTTAGACTAAAATTTAATAAAAATAAAATAAAAAAGAATTAATCCTCGTTCTTTTTAATCTTTTTTAAATCTTTATCAAGCTTAAGCTGGTCAAGAAGTTCTTTATACCTATTTCTAATGGTTACTTCTGTTACTCCCGCAACATCTGCTACTTCTCTTTGAGTTCTTTTTTCACCATGGATTAAAGCTGCAACGTATAATGCAGCAGCAGCAATTCCTGTAGGTCCTCTACCACTTGTTAAATCTGCTTTTTGAGCTTTTTCAAGTATTTCAACTGATTTGCTTTGAACTTCTGGGCTGAGGTTAAGGCTTGATGCAAATCTAGCGATATAATCACTTGGATTGCTTGGTAATATTGAGATACCTAATTCTCTAGTTATGAATCTATATGTTCTTCCAATTTCTTTTTTCTCAATACTGCTTGATTCTGATAATTCATCTAAAGTTCTTGGAACTTCATGTCTTCTACATGCTGCATATAATGCACCAGCAACTACACTTTCCATACTTCTTCCACGAACAAGTCCTTTTTGAACAGCTGACGTATATATTCTTGCAGCTTCTTCTTCTACAGATTTAGGTAGTTTTAAGAATGAAGATACTCTTTTTAATTCTGCAAGTGCAAGTTTTAAATTTCTTTCAATAGCTGTAGATATTCTGTACTGCCATTTTCTAAGTCTTAAAAATCTATTTCTATCTTTATTTTCAAGTCTGAAAATTTCTCCACGTTGTCCTATCTCAGTTCCTAACCCACCATCAAATTGTGTAGCTGTTAAAGGAGCTCCTGTTCTTCTCCTAGATGAATCACCACCTTCTTCAAAGTCTCTCCATTCTTGTGAAAAATCTATAAGTTTATCTTCAACAACAAGGCCACAATCTCTACATATTATTTCTCCTTTATCTTTATTTATGAATAAATTAATGCTTCCGCACTCAGGACATTTTTTAACATAGTGCATTTTATACCTCCTAGGCCAGAATGTAATAATTAATTAGATTGTAATACATCTAACCCCTATTAATAATTGCGATTACCCCCATAACCACATTTTGATAATTACAATATATTTATAAACACAAACCATTGGACATTTATAAAGTTTTCGTAAATTTACATTAGATTTTTAATGATTTCGCTTTTTTAAACATTAATTTATTTTGAGTAAAACTTTTAAAGATATCATGAATACTCCTCTTTATACAGAGATGTGGGGGAACTTCCCTGAATCTGTAATTCATATTTACATTTAGATAATATACGTTAATTTTTTGTAATATGAATCAATAATAATGGAGGACAAAAAATGGGATTATATAAATATCTTAGAGAATCTTGGAAATCACCAAGAAAAAACATTCTTAAAACAGATTTAAAGGAAAGACTTATTCAATGGAGAAAAGAGCCTGTTACTGTACGAGTTGAGCGTCCAACAAGACTTGATAAAGCTAGAAGTTTAGGTTATAGAGCTAAGCAAGGTATAATTATTGTAAGACAACGTGTAGTTCGTGGCGGTAGAATGACTGAGAAACCAGCAGGTGGAAGAAGAAGTAAACGTATGTCAAGAAGAAAAGATCTTACTGTTTCCTATCAAACAATTGCTGAAACAAGAGTTGCTGATAAATATTTGAATTGTGAAGTATTAAATTCATATTATGTTGCACAAGATGGAAAATATTATTGGTATGAAATAATATTAGTTGATAAAAATCATCCAGCAATTCGTAAGGATAAAACTTTAAGTTGGATAAGCACAACAAAACATACTAATAGAACTTACAGAGGATTAACATCTTCTGCAAAGAAATCACGTGCTTTACGAAATAAAGGCAAAGGTGCTGAAAAAGCAAGACCAACTCAAAAAGCACATGGTAATAGATTAAAATAAACCGTTAAATTTTGTTTTTTATCTATTCTTTTTATTTATTTATTTATTTTCATTATTTATTTTCATTAATATTAATATTTATAAGTAAAATATATTTATTAAAAACATGTCAGTAGGTATTGAAGAATTAGGAGTAGGGTTACCAAAATTAAAAATATTAGTAAATGATCTTGCAAAATATCGAGGATGGGATCAAGATATTACTTCTGAGATTGGTATTCATTCAATAGGTATTCCAGATGTTGGTCAAGATAATGTCACATTTGCAGTAGATGCTGTTTGTGATATTTTAGATAGATGTCCTAAAAAAATATCGACTATTGAAAGAATTGCTGTAGGGAGTGAAGGAGGTCCAGATGATGCTAAATCTATTGCTTCTTTTGTTCAAGGAATTTTAAAAAAAAAGTATAGTCCTCCTTTTCATTTATCAAAGAATATGGAAGTAATGAATTATACTCAAGCTTGTGCTGCAACTACTATTGCTTTACTTGATTCATTTCGTTGGGTTAAAGATAATCCTGGTAAAACTGCATTAGTCATTGGAACAGATATTGCAACATATGAACGAGGAACAAAACCAGAATATACTCAAGGTGCAGGAGCTATTGCAATGTTAGTTAGTGAAAATCCTAAAATTTTAGAATTTGTTGGTAAGGAAGGGCGTTCATCAGAAAGTGTTGCAGATTTTTGGAAACCACATTCTTATGAACATGCAATAGTTAAAGGAGACTATTCTGTTAAATGCTATCTACGTGCTCTTACTTCAGCATATAATCATTTTAAATCTAGAAATGATGAAGAAGGGATTGAATTTGATAGTTTATTTTTTCATACTCCAACTCCTTCAGTAGTTTCTACAGCTTTAAAATTAATAAGAAAAAATACAGAACTAAAAAAAGTTGATGATGATGTAACTGGGATTACTAATGTTGGACAAAATATTGGTAATAATTACAATGCTTCTTTATATCTAAATATGTTGTCTGCGATTGAATCAGGTAATGTACAAAGTATGAATAGTAATATTGGACTTTATAGCTACGGTAGTGGTTATTTAAGCTATTTTTTTGCTATGAGGTTATTATCTAAAGATTCTTTTACTTCTTTAAATGATTCATTAAATAGTCTTATATTAATTTCTCCACAAGAATATGATAAATTGAAATATGATTCAGTTAATAAATCAATCTTAGCTCCTAAAGGTTGCAGAAGAGTATGTATTTCAAATGGTTTACCAGAATATGATATTTTTATTTAATATAACTTTTAATTTCAGTTTTAAGATTTTAGTCTTTTTTATTTCTTGATTCAATCTACTTTTTTGTTATCATCAAATATATAAATGAACTTATTATTTTTATGTATATGACTAATGATTGGATAAAAGCTGGAGAAATTGCACGTGAGACTTTAGAATATGGAAGTTCTTTAGTAAAAAAAGGAGCTTCTATGCGTGAAGTTTGTGATGCTTGCGATGAAAAAATAAAAAAATTAGGTGCTATTCCTGCTTTTCCTAGTCAAGTGTCTTGTAATGATATTGCGGCACATTATTGCCCTGATTTAAATGATACTTCTATTTTTTCTGATCAATTAGTAAGTCTAGATGTTGGTGCTTGTTTTAATGGTGCAATAGGAGATAATGCAATAACAATTGATTTATCAAATCAATATTCTGATTTAATAAAAGCAAGTAGAGATGCCCTTAATCAAGCTTTAAAGATTATTCAAATCGGAACATCATTAGGTCAGATTGGAAGAACAATACAAGAAACAATACAAAGTTATGGTTTTTCTCCTGTAAGAAATTTATCAGGTCATGGTTTAGGTTTATATAATATACATGATAAACCAAGTATACCTAACTTTGACACTGGTGATAATACTGAACTTGTGAAAGGTATGAAAATTGCAATTGAACCATTTGCTAGCATGGGTAAAGGAATAATTTATGAAAGCTCTCCTGCAACAGTGTATTCTTTAGTTCATAAAAAACCTGTTAGAAATCCATTCTCAAGATCTATATTACAAGAAATAGATACTTATAAGGGTTTACCTTTTGCTTCTAGATGGTTAACTAAAAAATTTGGAGAAATGAAAACCCAAATAGCATTACGTGACTTAACAAATTTAGGTATAATTAAAGATCATCCACCATTAATTGATATGGCCCATGGTTTTGTTTCACAAGCAGAACATACTGTTTTAGTTGATGATAAAATAATTATTACAACTCAAAAATAAATTAATCTAAATTGTTTTAAAGAAATAGTTTTATTCTTCTTCTTTATTTTCTTCTTTATTATCAGAATCAGCTTCTTTTTTTACTTTCTCAAAATCATTAAAATCCTCAAATCGACTTATTTCTTTTTCACTTGCTTCTTCTAAGTCTAATTCAATATTCTTAGCTTCTTCATACTCTTGACCTAATTCTTTTTCTTCTTTTTTTTCTTCTTTTTCTAATTCATCAAGTACATCTTCAAAATTATCTTCTAATTCATCTTGATTATCTGTCATGATGTTTAAGTATTTCAATAGTTTATTAATTTTATGTTAAAAATAAATTATTTCAAAAGAATAAAAGCAAACTTTATAAATATAAAACTTAATATATCATTTATGGAAGAAAAAAAAATCTATGATGAAAAGTTTCTTGAGGAATCTTTTAATAATCCTGATTCTAATGAAGAAGTATTAGATGATCAACTTGCAAATATTAATAATGATTTAAAAGAACTTGAAAAACAAATAAATTCGACTGAAAATTCTATCAAAAAAATAGATCAAGAAATTACTAAAATAAATAAGCAAGCTTAATCAAAATCATAGTTTTAAAAAATAGATTTATATTATTATCTATTATTCTAGAATTCATTCATTTCATCAAGATTATCTAAATAACCTTTTTTCTTTAAAAAATCAACTTGTACTGATTTATATTTAAAAACAATATCTCCTTTTTCATTTCCACCAAATTCCCATGGTTTAACAAGAACAATATCATTTTCTCTAACCCATAATTTTCTTTTTAGTTTTCCAGGGATCCTGCAAACACGTGACATTCCATCAAAACATCTTACTTTATTTCTACTTGCTCCTAATCTTTGTTCAAGAATTCCTAATACTTCATCATCTCTTGGTGTTCTTACTCTAAATACTTCTTCTCCAGTTTGCTGATTCTTATTATTTTTCTTGTTAAATGTTTTTTTGAATACCATTATTATAATCTAATAAGAATCTCTTTATAAACATTTTTAATAGGTACATACTATAGCAGCACTAATTAATTTTCGTTATCTTCAGGAATTAAATCATCCATTGTGTTTTCAGTCTCTTTTTTCACTTTTTCTTCTTCAGTATCATTTATCTCTTTAACACTATCATTATCTTGTATAATTGGTTGATTTTTTATATCATTATCCTCATTATTGTTATCATTTTCATTTTTTTCATATAATTGGCTTAGTGATTTATCGCTATTAAGTATGTCTTCTTCAGCTACTTTATTAGAGTCGTTATCGTTTGAAGAAATATTTTGGTTTGTATCTTCTAAATTTATATTTTCAGAGGTTTCATTAGTTAAAGGTATTTCTTCAAATTCTAAATTATTGTTGTTATTATTATTATTATTATTACTGCTTTGATTTTCTTCATTTACAACTGATTCTTGTTCTATGTTTTCTTGTTGTTGATTATCAACATTATTATCTTCAATTTGATTATCTTCTAAAGATTCAATTTGATTTGATTCTTCCTCTAAACCAGGTAAATCTTGAATATTTGTAGGTTGAATTTCTTCAGGACTATCATCTTGCTGTTTATTTAATTCTTCTTGTTGATCAATATCTATATTATTATCTTGTTGGTCTGATTCTTTTTGTTCATTAGTCTCTAAATTATCACTTGTTAAATCTTCAGAATTCTCATTTTCTTGATTCACTAAGTTTTCAGATTGATTTTGTGTTAGATTTGGTTCCTCTAAAACATCAGAAGTTACTTGTTCAGTTTCATTTATTTCTTCTTGATTAAGATTATCTTTAATTTTACTGTCTTGATTAATTTTTATATTCTCATCTGGATCTACTTGATTATTATCACTATTATCGTTTATTTCTTTCTGCTCTAATTCTTGTTGTTCAATATTATCATTATTATCTTCACTATCATTATTATCAATTATTCCATCATCATTATTATCTACTATTTGATCTTCATTATTTTCTATCTTAATACTATCATCTCTATTTATTTCTGACTGAGAAGTTATTTCATTTTCTGCTTCATTACTTGTTTGTTCTACTGTGTTCTCTGGGATTATTGGTTGTTCTTCATATTGTTCTGTATCCATTAAACCAGCTTTTATTTCTTCTTTTTCAATTTCCTGATCTAATTCAGCTAACTTTTGTTGTTCTTTTAATATTCTATCATCATCTTTTTTTATTTCATTATCAATCTCATTTATTTCTTCATCTAATTCTTTTATATCTTGATCTGATTCTTTTATTCCTTTAATTTTCTTCTCATAATTATTAAGATCATGTAATGTTTTCTCAGAATGTGTTAATATCTCTTTTGCTTTTTCAACAGCATCAATCATTGAAGAAGCAACACCTGAATTTAATAAAGAATTAGCCAAATTTTTAATTTCTTGTTCGTTAACCATCATCTGCACCTCATGTTTTAGTAGTAGTAAAAATATCTTTTTTTAAATGAAAAAGTCTTTTAATATCATAGAATCCTTTAGAATTTATACTTTTCGCTATATAAACAGTATAATCAGCAAATTCTAACATATTTTGAACTTCACATTCTAGTATCGCACAAGCTTCTTTTATATAAAATGATTCAACATGTTCTGCATTTATTTTTATTAATTCTAATTTATTAAATTTATTTATATGTTGACCATGAAGCTTATCGCACATTATGAATTTATGTTCCATATCAAATCCTAAAAAATTAATTACAAAAATTTTTGATTTTTGAATTATTTTATTTATATTTTTACTATTATGTATTGCAATTGCATATAAATGTTCATTCATTGAAACAGGCATGTGCCAGCATGTAGTATCAATTTCATCTTTCTCAATCTTTTTTCCTAACTCTTCAATTTCTGCTCTTGATGTAATTAGAATTGCCTGTTGAGGCCCAACAATATCAACCATTAGAACTCCTCAATTAACTCAATAGAAATAATGATATACCATATGATATATAATATTATAGGTATGAAAAAGGTTTGTATGCTAAATGGCAATAATAAAAGCTCAATAATTATTAATGGTGTTAAAGAGTAAAATGTTGCCGTTAGTAATTTCTTATATTTAATTTTCTTTTGCATAATACTAACAATCAATTTAGTGATACTTGCAAGAACTATAGCTATAATTAAATATTTTAGTATATGAAATAGATATGCATATACTATTAATGATGGCGCAATTAGAATTATAAGTATAATAGCTAAACTACTAGCATCTTCGCTATTTTCTTTAATATTTGAGTAAGTGTCAATGCTTGTGCTGGGTTTAAAAAATGGTAGTATATTATAAACTAATTCTGTTTTTGTAAAAATTAAAAGACCTTCACCTTCTGATTTATTATTAACAACACTAAAAAGTGGGTTTGTTGTAGGAAAATTAAGTGCGGATTCGGATTCAATAGTTATATTAATAGTAAACTCATCAGCTTTTTCTAATTCACCCTGGATAGTTTGTGGCATTTTTATTAATGAAGGTATTAATAAAAGTAATGCAATAGCTGACATTATAGAAAAAAGAGTTATGAAATAAGCAAAACTTTCTTTAATTTCAGTTTTACTTAATTCTTTATACCGAAATATATTAAATGATTCAATTATTTTTTTCCAAAATTGTTTTTTCATTGCAAAACATTATTATATCTTTATTTTCTTCAATTTCTTTGATTATATTAAAATATTGTTTTATACTATTTATAATATTTTGTTTTTTTATTGTTCTTTTGAGTATTGTAAAAACTTGGTTTTTACTAATTCTAGCTATCTCTTCTAATACTATATCAAGTTCATTTATATGATGTATTGCAGAAACACAAATACAGTAATCAAATTCTTTTGTTTTAAATTTAAGATTCATAATATTTTCTGCTTTTTCAACAATAAATTTTTTATGGGGAAACTTATTTCTAGCAATTTTAATTAATTTAGTACTAGAATCCATTCCAATAACATTACAATTAAAATCTGATGATTCTCCTGTGCCACATCCAATGTCTAATATATTGCTACTTTTTTTTAGAATTAAATTATTTTTAATGATTCTAATTTTATTTTTTTGCTCTTGTTGATATAGTTCATCATATCCCTCTGCTATTGAATCATAATATTCCATAACACATCTATTCTTTTTAAATTTAAATGTCTTTCTGGAAAGTTTTATATATACATTATCTTATTAATTAACTATGGACGAAAATAAATTGTTATATTATATTACTCAATTGAAACACTATTTATTTTTGTTTATACCTATTCTTTTGCTTATTGCTTTATCATTTTTAGGTGTTACAAGATATGATACAAAAACAGCTTTTGATATAACTAATGCAGCAATATCTAATTATTGGATTGAAATTTTAATTATCACATTTATATTATCAATAGCAATATGGCTATTTGGACAACATACTTCTGCTCGAAGTATTAAAAAATTAAAAATTGAAGCCGAAGAGCGTAAAAGAAAAGCTGATGTACATAATATGCGATTTAGTGTTCATAAAGATTAATTTCTTATTTTCAACAATTTGTTATTATTTATTAACTATTGTAATACTTATATCTTTTTATAATATTTATTAAAAGAAGATGGTCCCGCGGAGACTTTCCCTAGATTTGATTTAACAAATTTAGTTTTGAACTCCGGACCACTCGATTTCCATGCTACGATTATATCGTTGATATCAGTCGAGCACTCCATTGCCCTCTTTACCAGAGGTAGTGGAACCAGGCTAAGCTACGGGACCATTGGTCCAGGATTCAACATTGAATCCAAAACCTAAGCGCCTCTGACCAGACTCGAACTGGTGACCTTGCGGTGGCTGCAAAATATAACAGCCGCACGCTCTACCTACTAAGCTACAGAGGCATAATAGTATTTATAATTCAAGAATTTAATGATGTTTTATAAATGTTACTCAACGATTGACTTAATATCAACAGTAACAGTTCTTGGTTGAATTCTATTTTGCTCCATTACTTGCATGGTTATTGTATCTGTGTATGTACTACCTTTTGTAGCAGTTAAAGAACAATCTAAATTTACGCTAATTGGTTGCGTAGTTCGTATTAAACCAATTTGTCTTACTTGACATGCAGAGTTTGCAGATCTAATATTGATGCTAGTTATCTCAATATCATTGTTAGTTAATTGAAATCTAATCTGATTTGGTAAAACCTCTAAAGCATTACATTCAAAATGATTGTCTGGAATACAATATTCTCTTCCCCATTTTTCAGGTGTAATTAAACCAAAAAAATTTAGTCCAGTAAAAATTACAGTTATAACCAAAACTATTGCAAAAAAATAAAGAACTCTCTCAAATCGATATGTTTCTTCTTCCATAATAAAAAATTAAATAAAAGAAATATAAAAATGTTTGGGAATTATTGAACTCTTTCAACGTTTAAAACAATTGCACCAGTTCTTGTGTGGTTCATTACAAATCCTTCTACAGTCGTATTATATTTAATAATCAAATCACTTCTAAATTTACTTCCTGTAGGCATACCTCCGCAAGGTATTTTAAAGATTTGACTTTGTCCTTCCGCAACATTTGGTGTGTTTTGATTAATAGTATCACAACCAAAAGTAGCCAAACTAGTATCTGACTCACATTCGATTCCACCACCAGTATATGTAGGATCCTGTAAACATTTGTAACAATGAGTAAAATTAGTAAAATTTGCTTTTGATAATGCATAATACTTACTACTCATTGGAACTAGATTATTATCATCATCTTCGCAGTCTCTTACTATAATTTCAACATTTCTCATTGTTGTACCAATTCCATTGTTGATAATTATTGAAATTTCTCCGTCTTCTAAAGTAGACATAGGTACAGTACCAGAAACAGCTGAATAATCAACACAACTAATACCTGCACTTAAATCACATTTAGGTGGTAAGAATCTACTTGGGTTTAATAATCCAAAAAATGCTAAAGCTGCAATCGCAATTACAACAACTAATAATGCCCAACCATATGTCATTAAGAATTCCATGGCGGCTTGTCCTTTTTTCATTCAATCACCTCAATAATAAATAAATAGTCATTAAATTTACTATATACTTAATTAATTTAAAATAAATTTAATAATTTATAAATTTAACGTTATTAGCCTTATTATAAAAATAAATAGTCTTCAAACATTTTAGTTTCTTACTTACTCGTTAGTGAATATAAAACTATATAACCTAGCTTAAGAAATAATTTTACGTGAAAAAATCCCAAATTAATATGGAACTATTAATTCTTTTAGGAATAATTATGATAGTTATGTTAACAATTGTTTTTTTTACAATTCAGCCAAGTGATGAAATAAACAAAAACCGTGCATTTGGCTCATTAACATTGCTCTCAGAGTATGCAAATCAAGTAGCTGATTTAGGTCCAGGTAATACTGTTAGATTCAAGCTTGAAATCCCAAGCGGTGTTAGATCTATTGATTATACTGAGTCTGGAATAACTATGTTTTTTCAAGATGATATAGTCTCTATCCCTCTTAAAATGCCATTAAGTGGTTCACTTAGTGGTGAGATATCGCCTGGTGTTTATGATGTTGTAGTTACTTCGTATGGTACATATTTATGTGCTTATTTTCCATATCAAAGTCCTAATGACGTCTGTCCTTGTGATAAACCTTTTTTATTAAATTTTAGTGATTATGATTCTTCTTTCTTAGTTTGTGGAATTAATGGTGTTGAAGATGAATGTGATAATAATAGTAATCCTATTGAGTATGATACAATAATAACTTCTCTTAAAGCAGCTTGTGAGAACGAAGACAGAGATCAGTTACGTGGTAAAATGGTTTTTTCAATTATTAATCGAAAAGGTGAAATAATTTATGAAAATACTATGTTTGACCCAGATGGAGCATTAATCTACAATCTAGAAAATCTAAATTATGCAGTAAATTATTCAGGTCCATTAACATTTCAAGCATCTTGTGTCTCTGCATGTTATAATTATGGACTTAATTCTCCAGAAAATGATTTATATATTAATACAACAAATATAACTGTTGATATTCCTTACGGTACTCTTATACCTTTTTTAATAGATAGAGACGGTAATTTTATTTATACAGACACTAATTATCTTTATTTAGTTAATCCTTTTCCGGACCCTAGATTTCATTATCAAACAGGAAGAGTTCAAGAATCTGATATATTTATTGTTAGAACTGGATATAGGTGTATTGGTGGTGAATGTATAAATATAGATGCTGGTTTGTGGCATAGTGATTATTATTATGAAAAATAACTATAGTAAATAAAAGCATTATAATCTATCTTATTTTTTTGCTAATCTTCTAATATTCCCGCATTCTTTACAATGATATAGAACAAATTTATTCTTTATTCTTACATTACAATTAACACCTGGACGAAGATAAGAATTACATTTTTTACAAAATTTACTTTTTTGCTGCTTTGTTAATCTTATTTTAATTTTATTCCTTATTGCAATCACTATTTCAATATACCTATTTGCTAAGCTTTTATTTTTATCAAATACTTTATCAGCCTCTGATAACAATATATTTACATGATCTTTTGCAACTTTCTTTTGCTCATTTTTTGTAAGTTTCATAATCTATATATTTATTTAACAATTAAAATATAACTTTATTGGTATTTTCTTAACTTGAAAGAAAAACCTTTATAAACAAATCCACATTTCTACAAAATGGTTCTAAATGGTATATTAATACCAGAGCCAAGTACCGCGAGGTAATAAAATGGTTAAAGGATATGATGTAAATCAAGATCTTCTTGTAAAGAAGTTAGCTGAAATACTTGAAAAAGAAGGTAAGGTAAAAATGCCTGATTGGGCTAATTATATCAAGACAGGTAGTAATAAAGAACGTGCACCTTTACAAACAAATTGGTGGTATTTACGAGCAGCTTCTATTCTAAAAAAAATATATGCACATGGCCCTATTGGTGTTGAAAAGTTAAGAACAAAATATGGAAGTAAAAAAAATAGGGGACATAAACCAGAAAAATTTGTAAAATCTGGTGGAAAAGTTATTAGAGTATTATTGCAACAATTAGAAGCAGCAGGTTATGTTGCAAAAGAAGAAAAATTAAAATTTAAAGGCAGAAAAGTAACACAAAGAGGATTTTCTCTGGTTGATAAAGCTGCTGGATTACTGGTTAATAAAAAAGATAAGAAGGTAGAAAATGTCAAGATTCAAACACCTAAGCAAGAAACTGCGGCTGAACAAGCTTAGAGGATTAACTCGTTGGGCTCCATTTTGGACAGTCCCAAAGATATATGGTAAAGGTAAAGTAGTTCATCCAGGAAGGCATACAACAACTAAACGCCATTGGAGACGAACTAAAACTAAAGCTTAGATAAACAAAAATAATTTTTTTATTACTAAACTAAAATAATTTTCATAAAAAATTAAAAAATGGCAGAGAAAAAAACCGAAGCAAAAATTATACTTGAACGAGAATATACAATTCCTCTTAGAAGAGATTTTATGAGAGTACAACGTTTTAGACGTTCTAAAAAAGCAGTCAAGGCATTGCGTGAATTTATTGTAAAACATATGAAATCTGATAATGTTAATTTAAGTGAATATCTTAATAATACTGTATGGAAGAATGGTGCTGGAAATCCTCCTTCTAAAGTTACTGTTATTGCAAAAAAGTATGACGATGATAAAGTAATAGTAGAACTTAAAGGTGAACCTAAAAAGAAAGTTGAAGAAAAGCCAGTAAAAGAAAAATCTTCTAAACAAGAATCATCAACTAAAGCTTCTTCAAGTAATGATGTTAAAGAAGCTCAAGTAGTTAAAGAAACTAAATCAACAGAAGAAAAAGTAGTTGAGAAATCTAGTACTGAAAAAGCAACTGCAGATACAAAACCTGTAGTTAAACCAGAAATAACTGCTAAAGAAGAATCAACTAAACCAGAAAATAAATCAGAGCAGAAATCCGCAGAAACAACAGAAAAACCTAAAACAGAAACTAAACCTAAGACAGAAACAACAGAAAAACCTAAAACAGAAACTAAACCTAAGACAGAAACAGCAGAAAAGCCTAAAACAGAAACTAAACCTAAGACAGAAACAACAGAAAAACCTAAAACAGAAACTAAGTTATCTTAATTCTTAAGTTAATTTAATATTAATTAAAAAATGCAATATTAATCAATAATGTAATAGATTTAATTGTTTTTGGTAAAAATTAATTTTTTATCAATCTTTTTTTTGCATTTTAGGATAAGTTCCTGGTATCATGAACACAGCTTCAAGTGTTGCAGCTATTCCCTTTTCTTTTTTAATCATATCGCTTGAACACATTTTTGTCATCCCAAGTGCAATTAATTCTCCTTTAAGAGTTAATATTGCAATTGTTTCATCCTGTTGGATTTCTGTCTCAACTTTTGCAATGCCTGGAATTGCAAGACTAGCACCATGACACAATGTATCAACAGTACTATCTAAAACATAAACTTTCCCTAAATGATCAACTCCTCTCTCTATTGGCATTAATATTTTCTTTAGAAATTTATCATTTCCTTCATTTTTGTAAAAATGATAAGCATCTGCGATATCCTGTAAAGTAAAAATATTTTTTTCATTAAATGGACCTGCTTTAGTACGTCTCAAATCTGCCATGTGTGCACCACACTCTAATTTTTGTCCTATATCATGGCATAGTTTCCTAATATATGTCCCTGCTTGACATCCTACGTAAAATAGCACATCTTTTCCTTTAACTTCTAAAACTTCAATGTAATAGATTTTTCTATATCTATATTGTCGTTTTACAGCAGATTTTATTGGTGGTAATTGTTTGATTTTTCCTTCAAATTCTTTCATAACATTGAAAACTTTTCCATGTGGAATCTCTTTATGAAGGTGCATCATGCAAATATATTCTTTTCCAGCAGGTTGTAAAGCTTGAACAACTCTAGTTGCTTTTCCTATTGCTGTTGGTAATATACCTGATACATTAGGGTCTAGTGTTCCACCATGTCCACTTTTATCAATATCTAATATTTTCTGTACATAAGCTGCAACTTGATGCGATGTAGGACCTTTGGGTTTATCAACAACTATTATTGAATTAACTAATAATTCTGCTATAGGGCGATTATTAGGATCGACTCCAAGATTATTTGGTTCAACATCTTTTCTGATAAGTATTTCTCTTTTTATTTTTTCAAACGGTAATTGTCCCATATTATCGCGAAATAAGTTATTGTTTATTAAGTTTAGTATTCATTTTATAGCTAATGAATAAATCTAAAAGCTAATTTTAATTGTAATAATAACTTAATTTTTTATTTTTTATATTCATTTTTCAATAAATATTTAAATAGAATGTAAAAACTATATATTGAATAACAAATGATAATACAATCATTAATCCTTGCTTTTCTGATATTGCTATCAGGATTCTTTTCAGGGGCTGAAATAGCTTTTATGTCTCTAGGAAAATTCAAGTATAAAGAATATATTAGAAAGAAAAAGAAACATTATTTGATTGTTCAGAAATTAAAAGAGAATCCTAGAAAACTTCTTTCTACAATTTTAATAGGAAATAATATTGTAAATATAGCAGCAGCTTCATTAGCTACTATATTTGGAACACAATTTTTTTTATTGTACAATTTTGAATTTGGTCAAGCTACCATTGCTGGAATAATAACTGGTCTTATGACAATTATGGTTTTAATATTTGGAGAGATAATACCAAAAACTTGGGCAAATAGAAATTATGAAAAATATATTGCTCTCTCAGCAAGAATTATTTATGGATTAAGTGTTATTCTTACTCCAGTAATATATTTATTAGATTTTATAACAAAAATTGCTTCATCAGGACATTCAAATGATGATAAAATAACTGAAGAAGAAATAAAAACTATGATTACTGTTGGAAGTGAAGAAGGTGGGATTGATCATTATGAGAAACATTTAATAAACAAAATATTTCAGTTTGATGATAAAATAGTAAAGGAAATCATGACACCTAGAGTAAAAGTTTATTCTATAAATTCTAATTCTAAAATTAAATCAATATTAAAAGACCTTTTACATGAAGGTTATTCAAGAGTACCTGTTTACAAAGAAAATCCTGATAATATTGTAGGCATTTTTCATATTAGAGATGTCTTAAATAGTTTAAAGAAAAATAAATTAAGTCAATCAGTCTTAAGTATTAGTTCTAAACCAATGTTTGTCCCTGATTCTAAGCCATTGGATGATCTCTTTAAAGAAATGCAAATGAAAAAAGTTCAAATGGCTGTTGTAGTTGATGAATTTGGTGGTATGGCTGGAATTGTAACAATTGAAGATTTACTTGAAGAAATTGTTGGCGAAATTTATGATGAAGATGATATTCATGTAAATCTAATTAAAAAAACCGGTAAAAGAGAATTTACAATTGATGGTGATGTAACGTTACGAGATATTAGAGAAAGAACATCTGTAAAAATTGAAGGACTTGAATCTGAGACTATTAGTTCTTTTATGCTTGGTAAATTTCATAAAATCCCTATAAAAAATGAAGAGTTAAAAATTAAGAAAGGAAAACTTATCGCATCAGATGTTACAGATAAAACAATAAAAACTGTTAAATTAAGATTTTAATTATCAATTATTATTATTATTATTATTATTGTAGTTATTATTTAAAAAAACCTTCAAATCTTTCTTGTTCTTTTTGAGAAGTTGAAACATATTCTGGTGGTTGACCAGCCATTTCAAGTGGATGAATTGCTATGGCTAGTGCTTGTCTAGGTATTGTTTTTGCTGCTTCATACATTGCCCATGGCCTATTATTAGTATTTCCACTTGTTGTAATGCATCCATTTAATAGTCCTGCAGCAACAATAGCTGCTCCACTTTTATATAATGATTTATAGTCCATTAGTAAATCACCCCAAACAATAATTTAGTAACATCTTTAAATCTTACTTTGCCTGGATCTGGAAAAGGGTTATTATCTCCTTTAGTAATTGCATACCACCCATCTTCATCTTCTCCTATCTCAATTACTCTATGTATTATAACTCCTGATCTTGTTTTAAAACTAATAATATCACCAACATGAATTTGTTCGGTACTTGTTGGTACTATTTGAAGTGCATTTGCTCCAACATCTAATACAGGATCCATACTTTTCGTATTTGTGAATCTTGCCCATTGAGGATTATCAACTTCGATAATTATTCTATCACTCAAAACATGAATTTTACTCTCAGGTATAATATCACTTGGTGAAGGCCTATCGATACCATATGCTAATACAGTTTGCCCTGTAATAGTACTTGGTCTTTCAAGATTGAAATCACTAACCAAATCATTACTAAGCCAACCCAATGAAAATATAATTATAACTAAAATAAGATGTTTCATTGTTCTTCCTCAAGATTAGCTTTTGTTTTTGTAACTGAGCCAATAATTTCAAATGGTATTTTTTCTATAGTTTTCAATTAAATCCCCCTAAAAATATTAGAATATAGCAACTATATAAATCTTTCGTTTTTTAACCACTAATAAGTAACAACAATAAACTATAAAAGAAATACATTACTCTTATCAAATATGAAAAAACGTTCAAATCAAATAAGAAATCATAATTTAGAATCAAGGCTAAGAGAACACATTCCTTTTTTAAAAGAGCAATTACCTGAATTCCCATTTGAATGTTGTTTTGATTCAAGTAATTATCTTAGAGAAATACATGATTTTCTTATTGTTTCAGCAGTTTTCCAAGGAAAATTTAGTGATGAATATCGTTCAAAGGTTATTGAAAAAAAAATTAATGTTCAACCCAGTTTTGATCAAATTGAGCATAATTTATGCTATGATCCTGATAGTAGAGTTTTTATTGATTTAACGCTACAACAATTCCATCCCGATTATCCAGATATATTAGTAATTGCTGATAATGATGCTCGAATTTCTTATTACTCGAGAAAATTACGAAAAAATTCACTTTATGTTATTAATAATATATTTTATATACGTCCCGATGGCATATGGAGGGAAGCACCTCCATGTTTACTCCCAAAAAGTATGAAATTGAATTATCTGAATTTATGTGATGACTCTTTTTCTGCTTCCTCTACTGCTTCCTCTACTGCTTCCTCTACTGCTTCCTCTACTGCTTCCGCTGTAAATAGTAATAATTAATCTATTTAGTTAATATTGATTTTCCGCAACTTTTTTAAATATCATATCCTTCTTCAAGTACGAAAGAGAGAGAAGGAAGCAAGAAAGTTTCATTCTCAGTTGATTAAAAACTGTTTAAAATGCTAAAGTTAAAGCCAATAAGGCCTAGCTTAAAGGAGAAAAAGCGTTATGTTGTTTTCAGTGTAATTGCTAAATCACCTATTAATCAAGAAAGAGTATTCAAAGAAATTCAAGAAAGTTGTTTAAAATTTATGGGAATTCTTTCTTTCAGCAAAGCAGGTTTAATTATATTAAAAAACCAATATGATTCATCAATTAATTGTGGTATATTAAGGATTAACAATCGTTATGTTGATCATTTAAAAGTATCACTTATGATGATTACAAAAATAGATGGCATTGAGGTTAATATTATTGTTAAAGGTGTCTCAGGGATACTCAAAAAAGTAAAAGAAAAGTTTATGAAATAAGGAGGTCAAAAAAATGCAACCTAATTCAATGATGCATCAACAAATGGGATATGATCGTGCAATCACTATGTTCAGTCCTGACGGTAGACTTTTGCAAGTAGAATATGCAAAAAAAACAGTAAAACAGGGGTCAACTTCAATCGGAATTGTATGTAAAGATGGTATAATGCTAATTGCTGATAAGCGTATAGTTGATCCATTAATAATTCCAGAATCTGTTGAAAAAGTGTGGGAAATTGATGAGCATATAGCAACATCTGCTGCTGGTATAATCAGTGATGCTCGTGTATTAGTTGAAAGAGCTCAATTAATAGCTCAACAAAATCGTTTAACTTATGATTCTCCAGTTGATACAGCTTCTGTTGTTAAAGAATTATGTTCACTTAAGCAAATAACAACTCAATCTGGCGGTTTAAGACCATTTGGAGTTTCTATGCTTATTGGTGGTGTCGATAAAGATGGTCCAAAACTTTATGGTACAGATCCAACAGGTATTTATTTTCAATATAAAGCAACTGTTATTGGAGAAGGTGAAACAGATATTTTAGAGGAGCTTCATAAAAAATATAATGATCAAATAACAATAAATGAAGCAATAAAACTTTCTGTTGATTTATTGAAAAAGTTTCTTGATAAAGATTTTAGTTCAGATCGACTTGATATAGTATATATCAAAAGTGATAATAAAAAATTTACAAGAATGAAAACTGATGAAATTAAGAAATTAAGGTGAGTAAAAAATGGGAGAAATATTAGTAGAAGACAAAAATGTTGCAGTTCCAGGAGAATTGTTAGCAAATGGAATGGATTGTGTTCCTAGTTATGGAACATATCGTGAGGGAGAAAGTGTATATTCATCAAGACTTGGTCTTGTTAATATAAGTGGTAAAGTTATAAAAATAATACCATTAACTGGTGCATATTCTCCAAAAAGAGGGGACACAATTATTGGAAGAGTGATTGATGTGTTAGTAAGTGGTTGGAGAATAGACTTAAATTCTGCATATTCAGGAATGCTATCATTAAAAGATGGTACAAGTGAATTTGTAGCACGAGGAGCGGACCTTACTAAATATTACAATTTAGGCGATTATATTATGGTGAATGTATCTAATGTTACATCGCAAAAATTAGTAGATTTAAGTATGCGTGGTCCAGGATTAAGAAAACTTGTTGGTGGACAGGTTCTAAAAGTTAATTCACATAAAGTTCCAAGAATAATTGGAAAACATGGTAGTATGGTTTCAATGATAAAAAATGCTACAAACACAAAAATTCTTGTAGGACAAAATGGAGTTATCTGGTTAAATGGTGAACCTAAAGATGAAGTTATTGCAACTAAAGCAATAAACATGATCTCAAATAATTCACATATTTCAGGATTAACTGAAAAGATTAAAGAATTTTTAGAAGCTGAAACTGGAAATAAAGTTGAGATTCCTGAAAGAACTGAATCAGAGTCAGATAATAAAGGCTTTGATGAAACAAATTCAAGTAATAATGAAAACATGAATGGAAATAGGAATAACTATAGAAATAATCGAAATGATAATAGGAATTATAATAGAAATTCCAGAAATTATAGGTGAGTATAATGGTTTATGAAGAAAGATTTGACAAAAGAAAATTTGATCAGACACGACCAATCCAAGCTAAAGCTGGTGTTATAAAAAATGCTGATGGTTCAGCATGGTTTAAAATTGGAAAAACTGAAGCATATGCAGCAGTTTATGGTCCAAGGGATTTGTATCCAAAATTTATGCAGAATCCATCAACTGGTATTTTAAGGTGTAATTATAATATGATGCCTTTCTCCGGTTCAGGTGATCGTGTTAGGCCAGGACAAAACAGAAGAGCAAAAGAAATATCAATGGTAACTGAAAAAGCACTTTTACCAGTTTTAGATTTAACAGAATTTCCGAATGCAGTAGTTGATGTGTTCATTGAACTTCCTCAAACTGATGCAGGTAGCAGATGTGCAGGAATTTGTGCAGCAGCTATTGCATTAGCAGATGCTGGTCTACCAATGAAAGATATGGTCTCAGCAATAGCAGTTGGAAGAATAGGTGATAGTGTATTAGTTGATCTAAGCTACGAAGAAGAAGCATTTCATGATGCACCAGTAGCTGATATACCAATTGCAGTATTAAATAATTCAAAAGAAGTTTCATTATTGCAAATGGATGGAGAAATATCAAAAGAAATTTTATTAAAAGCTATAAAATTAGGAATTGATGCATCAAAGCAGATACATGAAGCACAAATAAAAGCATTAAAAGAAAAATACAAGGGTGATGCAAATGAATGAAGATAATAGAACTCACCTATTAAATTCTATAAAGCAAGGAATTAGAGCAGACGGTAGAAAACCTGATGAATATAGAGACATAACTATTGAAACTGGTGTAGTTGCTACAGCTGAAGGTTCAGCAAAAGTTACTATTGGTGATACTGTAGTTATAGCTGGAGTTAAAATGGCAATTGAAACACCATATCCAGACACACCTGATCAAGGTAATTTCATGGTAAATGTTGAATTACTTCCGATGTCAAATCCAGAATTTGAGTCAGGACCACCTTCAATTGATTCTATTGAATTAGCCCGTGTAACTGATCGTGGAATTCGTGAAAGTAAAGCAGTTGATATTAAGAAATTGTGCATTGAAGAAGGAAAGCATGCATGGGGAATAATTGTTGATATTTGTCCAATAAATGCGTCAGGAAATCTTTTTGATGCTTGTTCAATTGCAGCATTAGCAGCTTTAAAAAATGCTAAATTACCAAAATTGGAAAAAGTTGACGACAGATTAATAATTAATTACAAAGAAAAAACAGATGAAAGTTTACCATTAGAAAAATTACCTATTGGAATAACTATTTGTAAGATTGGCGATACATTATTAGTTGATCCAACATCTGAAGAAGAAAAAGCAATTGATACAAGATTAAGTATAGCATCTATTGATAATGGTGAATTATGCGCTTTACAAAAAGGTGGTGATGGACCATTGACTATTGAAGAAATTGAAGCTATGCTAGATCTTGGTCTAAGAACTGCTGCTGAAATAAGAAAAAAGTTATAGATTAACTGTTTTATTTTTATTTTTTTTATAATTATTTTATTTTAATACTTGTTTTATTTTCTTTAATATATGATTAAATTAATTTTAAAAATTTTTTAATTAATAGTTTGCAATTAATTAATAATTATTTTTTTTCTATTATTCTTTTCTTTTACAAAACATTTATAAACAAATCAAAACCCCTCAAACATATGGAAGATCAAATTAAATATACAAAATATGAAAAAGCTAGAATGATTGGATCACGAGCTTTACAAATTAGTATGGGAGCTCCATTAATGATAGAGATGAGTAAAGAAGACTTAGAAAAAATTGGATACAATCCTATAAAAATTGCAACTAAAGAATTCGATTCTGGTATGATACCTTTAACTATTAAAAGGCCAATGCCTGGTCAGAAAACCAAACAACTTAAAGCAGCAGTTGCTGAAAAATAATTTTATTTTCTTGTTTAAATATTATTTTTATAACAAATAATCAGAATTAATCTTTTTCTTTGTAAAAAATATAAATAATTTAATAAAAAAAGAAAAAGTAGATATTATTATTTATTTCCAAACGCTGCAATTATTAAACCTATTCCTTCTATAAAAAATAGAACTTGTAATACGATTAAATCTAAAAATGGAATTCCAAATCCAATTATGTCAAATCTGTATAATATTTGAATCATTGCAATTGCTAATATTATAAATGCTGTACCTGCTAATAGCCACATCATAAAGTCATCTTCACTTATGAAGCTGTCAATTAAAAGATATGCACCTGTTGCTGCAACAACCCATAGCAAAATACTACTTCCTAATTGGAATGGTAATGTCCATTCTAACCATCCTAATAAATTAAGTAATGGTACTCCACTTAAGAATGCTGCAATTAATCCTGTGATTAGACTTATCCAATATTTTGGTTCATCAAGCATTGTTATTTCACCTCATTTTTTTGCTTGAAATCAATATGATGTAATGTGATTATAAAATGAAATCATCATATGAATTCATTAATCTATGTATTTTAAATCCATATTATATATAAATGTTCTGACATTTGTTCTTATATCTGATATTAAATTATATTTTTGTATATACTATATTATACAAATCTTTAAAAATAGTGTGATACTACTATCAGATAATAACTAGTAAATTTAAACTAGTATTTTATATTTCCATGGGGGTACTAAAATGAAAAAAATTATGCTTAGTATGATAGCAATGGTTATGTTATTAGTTCTTGCATTAGGAGTTAGTGCAGTTAGTTTTGGTGGAACTGGTACAAATGATAGAGTATCAAATCCAAGTCATACTACAACTTCTAATCATGATTTATATCAAACAAGAAGTTTTACACTTGAACCAGAACAAGATGGTTTAATGACATGTAATGTTGTACACGATGTTTCCAATTTTAATAATAACATAAATGCTGCTAGTGACAATAATTTAAATATTACTTTTGGCGGTAATTCAACAGGAACTTATACTGTAAGTTCAGATACTGCTCATAATATTGAAGTTAGAGCAAGACTACCTGCAAATCTTAATGCAGTTAATCCAAATAGTTTAATTGAAGAATCACAACTTGTTGCAAATATAACATGTACTGTTGGTGATTGGTCTCATTCTGAGTCAGTATTTATGCAAAGAAGAAATCTATTCGAAATAACACGTATTGAAGTAACATATGATGATATATCACGTTCAATAACCAGAGAAACTGACAGATTTAGAGATATTAGAGCAGGTACAATTATGGATTTAAATTTATACATGCGAAATAATTATAGAAGAACTGATTACGTTGGAATGGATGTTGATATCGATATTGATTGTGATTCAGATATATTCCTAGACTATGATTCAGAAAATACTTATTTAAGTGAGGCAATGACTGACTTAGTATCATTTGAATTAGAATTTGATGAAGATGATATTGCAAGAGGATTATATTCATGTAGAATCAGCGCAATAGCAATAGATGATCATGGTGCTATCTTTGCTGATGAGTTTACTGTACAGTTTAATGTAGTAAGAGAAAACTATGAAATTGCAATAAGCCGTTTTACACTAAACCCTTCATTCATAACATGTGAAGATAGATTAGTAAGAGCAACTGTTGAGTATAAAAATACCGGTATGCTAAGAGATAGAAATGCTAGAATTGAAATCGTTCCTTCATCAATTGGTTTATCTCCTGTTGAATTTAGAAATATTGATTTAGATAGTACTTTTACAGAGAGAAAATTCTCTGATTTAGTAATTCCAGAATCAGTAAGACCAGGAACATATACTATTATTGCTAATGCATATAGTAGAGGATCAGATTTAACAGACTCAAAAACAATTCAGATAACAGTGCCAGATTGTGATCCTGAACCAGTGGAAGAGCCTAAGCCAACACAACCAACTCAGCCATCACAGCCAAGCACATCAACTGATGGAACTGTTGTAATAAATCCATTTGGTCCGCAACAGAATCAAACTGCAGGTGAAATTATAACAACACCTACAAACCAAACATCTACAGTAGATGCAGATCCTGATTCAGATAATACAATGATTTATGTAGTATTATTAGTGCTATTGATTGTATTATTATTGGCAGGAATTGTTGGATTATTAATCTATTTGTTTAAAGCATAAATAGATTTTTTTTCTTATTATTTTATTTTTTTGTAAAATCTTTCTTTACTATTGGTATTATATATTTTGCATATACAAATACAAATGCAGCAGATGTCCAGAAAATCCATGCATCCCTTTCACCCATAACTGTTAATGTTAAAGTAACTACCAAATAAGCAATCATAATTATTGCAACAGTTTTTAACAATATTTCTTTACTTTTTTGATTTATCAAATTGAATCACCTCTAAAAGTTTATCCATCTTCGCTCTATTCTTAAGCATTCTATCATTAGATTCTTTAATAATTATTTTTACATAATTATCATCTACAATTTTATTTCCATTTTTGATTAGTAAAGCTTCAACTTTTTCATTTCCCATCGTCTCAATCATTATTCTTCCACTTATTGCAGTGATTCCACTTCTTTTAAAACCAACTTGTCTGCAAGCTTTTAGAAATCTCTCTGCAGCTTCAAATGTTCTTACAAAAACATGTAGTATACATGACTCTTGCATAAGCCAAACGTCATTATTTGATTCTAAGTGTTTGATAATTATCTCAGGGTCTACAGGTTGATGGCTTGAATACAACCATTTTGAATCAATTTTCTTATTAGATTTTCTTTCAAGAAGTGTAATTCTTCCCGCACAACTACTTGTAGTGCATAAATCAGGATTATTATTTATTTGTTCAACTAAAGATTTTATTTCTATATCTATTGAACCTTTTTTGGATAAGTCATCTTTTGTTAAAATTTTTTTCTTTTCTTCAAGAAATTTATTTATATCTTCAAATCTGTTCATATTGTTTATTTCTTGCTTGATATTTATATTAATTACCTATCTTCATCTAAAAAACAGTAAATCTTTACAAAGTTAGTTACTAAATAATAGTAACAAACCAAAACATTTAAAAATAGCAAAATAATTCTATCATAAATTGAATTATATACTTTAAAAAATAATATTACAAATATTTTGATTATATTTATTATATTTAGGTGGGGGGCTTAAAAAATGAAAAAAATTTCATTATTAATTGCATTATTAGCTGTTTTATGTATCTCTTTTGCTTTAGCGATAACTGATGTATCACAAGTTACAATTGGTAGTGCAACGCAAGAAGCAAGTAATTTTAATGATGCTAGATTTGGTATTTATCAAACAACAATTTTAAATTTCAATACAAATAATACTATTGAAATAGATAGTATTAACCCAGTAGCACCATTTAGTAATAAGCCTTCAGTTTTAGAAATAAATAATCTTAATTTAAGTATTGTAGGTCGATCTACTGGAACAATTGTTTTATCAGGAAGAATTCCTGAATCTTTAGATGCAGTAGATTCATCAGGTGTTCCTAAGCCTTTTAAAGTTGCAGATGTAACTTTTATTGATACTGTTGATTCTTCAACAGCAACAGTTACTGTTTATATGCAAAGAAGAAATAGGCTTGAATTTGAAAGAGTAACTCTTACACATGGTGATTCTCAAGAAAGAGTAACTAATGGAAGAAGAATAAGTAGTATGAAAATTGGTGATTCTGGTGATTTTGAATTTACTATCAGAAATAGATATTCTACTGGTGCAGATTTAAGAATTGAAGATATCGTATTAAGTATAAAAGAAGATGGAAACAAATTAGACATTGATGAAGAAGATAAAATTGGTAGTATAGATGCTAATAAAAGAGAAACTGAGATAGTTTCATTTAGTATTGATAGAGATGCTGACCAAGGTCGGCATAATGTTTTTCTTAGAGTGATTGGTGAAGATGATTATAGAGCAAAACATGGTGAGCAATATACTGTTATATTTGATATCCGAAAAGAACGTGATGATTTAAGCATTATTCGTTTAGATTTAAATCCTGATTCAATTTTATTATGTGAAGATAGGCAATCTACACTAACTGTTGGAATAAGAAACATTGGATTAAATAGACAACGTAATGCAGAAATAATTGTTGAAAATGAAGCATTAAAGTATTATAATACAATTACAAATATAGATTTATTTGATGGTGAAACACTAGCAAATCGTTTTCCTATAATTATACCAAGTATGGCAAGAGCTGGTGCTTATAGATTCAATATAATTATAAGAAATGATCGTGGTACAATTACAGATCAGCAAACTGCTACTCTATTTGTTAGATCATGTCTTGATGAACCAATCGAAAAACCAAATGATTCAACTACTATTCCTAGAAATGTAGAAGTTATTGGACCAGAGGATTCAGGTTTAACAATTGCACAGCCTATTCCATCTCAACCATCTTTAGGAACTGATACTGCAAAAGATGATTCAGTTGATATGTTTTTTATTTTGTATATAGGATTGATACTAGTTTTACTTTTAGGAATAGTTTTATTGTTGTATATTTTATTTAAGAACTAAATTTTTTTATTTTCTTATTAATTTTCTTATTCTTTCAATATATTCTTGGCCTTCTTTGTAATATTTGTCATAATCATGACCTGATATTGTTGAAATTTCATTATGAATTATTGATTTTGAAAGATTATAAAATTTTCTCATTGTGTTGACATATTTTTGTTCTAATTTTTCTTTTTTTACAAATACTTCTTGTAATTTATCTGCAACATGTGCTGGTGTTTCAGAAATAATGTGATGACTCATTAATGCTGCATGAGATATATCTATAACACCCCAATATAAATCTAACGTGGCATGAAGTAAATGATTTTTAGAATTAAGCATACTGCCCATTGATTTGTTTATATATATATTTATTGTTTCTTTACTCGGAGACACTCTACCTTGAGCTAGCAAAATTCTTAGTGGTTCGAATAAACTAATATCATATAATGCAACACCATCTCTAAGAATATTAACTCCTAGTGGATCACCTTTACGCATATAATCCCAGAAATTACTCATTTTTAATGTTGTAACATGTAATTTATTAGATGTATCCCTTATTATTTTTTCAAGTATAACACGATATGCTTCTACAACTTCTTCAGTAATTGTCACAGTTACATCATTAACTATTATAAGAATATCAATATCATGTCTTTTTTGTTCTTTTCTAACTGTACTTCCAAATAATACTACACTTTTAACAAATGATCCAAATTCTTTAACAACTTTTTTAGAGAATTCATATGCTATATCTATATCATTCTTACTGTATTTATCCTTGTTAGGATTTTCTTTGTGTTTTATTTTGAACTCCATACACTACCCCTAAAGACTAAATTAGTATAATGGTTATTAAAACTTTATTACTATTTAAGAATGAATAACTAATTATTCAACATATAAAAGTAATGGTGACTCAGGTAAAATTCTAAGATATAGAGGATCACTTCTTATTCTTATAATTGTGCTTAAAGTAGGCATTACAAATTTTGCAGGATCAGCAATAGGCATTAATCTAAACAATCTATCAGCTAAACTATCTTCTTTTGTACTATATTCTGTTGCAATATAATCCTTTCCCTCACACATGGATATATGCTCTAACCTATCTACATCTTGTCTTTTCATCTTTACTAGATCTAAATATTCTTTTAGATCATCAATCTTTTCTTGAAAATCCTGTTTATTAAGAATTATTTCTAAAAACTCATCTGAATTTTCTATACTATGACTATAAAGAGTTTTTGACTTATTTTTCATATCATTTACGTATTGATTCATAATTTTTTTACTTCTATCAATGAATCTTTTTAGTAAATTATAATCTCGATTATATCTTACTATATTTTCTAAAACTAACATTTCAGCAATCATAATCTTATGCATATTTTCTCTTGATTGACAAAAAAATCCAATTCTTTTATCTTCTTGTTTTTCATTTCTTAAAATAAATGTTTGAACTATTCTTGCTCTTTCAAGATCATAAAATGCTTTTGAATATTTATGAAAAGCCATGAGAATATCTCCTTCTATATCATGTTGATCTCCCTCTTCTGAAAATGCTTCTGCTCTATTCCCAAAGTGTTTTATTTCTGCATTTAATAAATTCATTAAATCAGTATGTATTCCTTTTGCAAATAAATCATATCCTCCTCTTGTTTCTACTAAAAGTTTGAACTGTTTTCTTATTGCTTCAGAGAAGGGTGAATTCGTAAACATGAAATAACCCTCACGTTGATAAAAAATTGTTTTTTCATCTTCATGAGTATATACAATAACATCTTCGGGATATAATCTTTGCCCATTTAGTTTTATTACATCATCAATTGTTAATTTTGAAACCAAATTTATTATACCGTTACTTAATGAAGGTAATCCTTTTTTTGTATACTCCAACATTTGTGCCGAATATTTTAGTGACTCTTCTAAAGTATTTTTGGATGTTTTTATCTCTAATCCAAATGCTCCCTCTTCCTCAAATGTTCTTATTTCTGCTTCAGGTTGATTCATTTCAGATTCACTATATTCATAAAAAGCTACTAATTCACTTGCTATCTTTTGAGGATTAATACTTTCAGCATCATTAATTCTTAAAGTAATAGTATTATCTCTAAATGCTTCTAAATTAAAATTAAAGTCAGAATGCATAATTTCAACATGTGCTAATAATTTATTTCCTTGATTACTTTTAATATTTTTTTCTCTTATCCCATTATTACTACGATTTTTTCTTTTACTCATCTAATATTAAATGCAATGACACATATTTAAAGAATTATATATTCTAATTTGGATTATATAGTATATTTATTTTAAAGATTTAATATCTACTTCTTTTTCTGTTCCAGAAATCATTTCTTTTATTTTAACTTTTCCTTCTTTGGTTTCATCACCAACTATAATTACATTTTTAGCATTTATATTATCAGCATAATTAAATTGTTTTGAAAGTTTTCTTTCCAATAAATCTATTTCTACATTATAATTTTTTCTTAGATTATTTGTAATTTCTAAAGCAAGATTAATATATTCATTATTCACAGGAGCTATATAATAATCAATTTCTTTTTTAGGTATTTCCCATAATCCTTTATCTCTTAAAAACAATTCTATTACTACATCTCCCATTGCAAAACCTGTTGCAGGACAATTTTGTCCACCAAATTGCTCAACCATTTTATCATATCGTCCACCACCAAGAATAGCTCTATATTCTCCTCTTCTATCTGAACATTCAAAAACTGTTCCTGTATAATATGCTAATCCTCGTGCAATTTCGGGAGAATATTCTACGTATTTATCTTTTCCAGAACTCTTTAATAATTCAAATAATTGTTTTAATTCATCAGGTAATTCTGTAGAATTAAGATATCTTAATAATTCTTTTTGTTGTTCTAGCTCTAAAAATTCAAGTTCTTTCTTAAAATCATTTTCACTTATTTTTGATTTTTTATCAATTATTCTTATAACTCTTTCAGTATCTTTAACTTTTATTTTATTAAGAAATTTTTCTAATGATTCTCTATTATTAATCTTAATTACAATATCTTTTTCTGTTAATCCCAAATTAGTTAGTGAATCTATTGCAAGACTTATAACTTCAGCATCTGCTTGTACTTTATCTGATCCAAAAAGTTCAACACCAAATTGATAGAATTCTCTTAATCTTCCTTTTTGTGGTTGTTCATATCTCCACATAGGTGATATATAAAACCATTTTACTGGTTTAGGTAATTCTTTTTGCTTTTCAATAAACATTCTTGTTAATGGGACAGTTAAATCAAATCTTAATCCAATTTCTTCATTAGATCTTTTTTCCATAACAAAAATTTGATTTTTAACTTCTTCACCTGATTTAGCTGTTAATAATTTAATTTCTTCAAATGCAGGTGTATCTACTTGATTGAAACCATATCTTTTAGCTGTTTTTCTAATTGTATTAAACATACTTATCCTTGATTCCATAATTTCAGGATAAAAATCTCTTGTCCCTTTTACTGCTTTAAAGCTCATATAATATTATTATTACTTTTTATTTATAAAATCTATTACATAATATTTATATATAATAACTCTTTACGTATAAATATGCGAAACTATAATAAAAAATTATTTTTATCTTTGGGAATTATGTTAGTTTTTACTATATTTTATGTTAATTCAGCAGATATAATTGTTGAACGATTAGATTTGGAGGAATATCCTAATTTTTTTATTAATAATGATAGACTTGATGTTTCTTTTGTTGTTGGTGAATTTGCAAAGTCTGCAGATGTTATCTCAACAGCAGTTATTGCTAACTCATTACAGGAAAATCTTAGAGACATTGTTGACAGAGGCGAAACAGACTTATTCCAAATAGATGTTACTGATGGTAATGTTACTGAAGAATTGACAAAATTATATATGGATGTTTTTAATAAAAAACGTGATTCAGCAGCAAATACTATTTTAGATACTTCTTTAACACTTGAAAATTTAAAAGATAAAAATTTAATAGTAGTTGGTGGTCCTTGTGTTAATTGGGTTGCTGCACATTTCCATGGTAATCCAGAGCATTGTGCTGATGGATACACACCAGGTAGAGGTTTTATTAGATTATACCCTAACGGAAAGGGTGTTGTGATGGTAGTTGCAGGATATGCTGCAGAAGATACTTTACAAGCAGCAAATATTGTTGCAAATCATAGAGATTATTCTTCAAATTTTGTAGGTACACAGATGCGTGTTTTATCAGCAATAATTCATGAAGTAAAGATTCAATAATTTATTTTTTTATATCTTATTCTATATACTATTCTAATACTATAAATTCTTTTGCTATTAATTTTCAATTATGATTTTTTTATTATACTCACAGAAGCTTTATATATTATTGCAGATTTTACAAGGATATGGTTGACAAGAAATACTATATAACAACTGCAATAGCTTATCCAAACGGAAAACCCCATATGGGTCATGCTCTAGAAATAATACAAGCAGATTGTTTAGCTAGATTTTACAAATTGCTTGGTAAAGAAGTATGGTTTCAAACAGGTACTGATGAACATGGAATTAAGAATTGGCGAACTGCAAAATTAGCAGGTAAAGATATTATTGAATTTTTAGATGAGAATGTTAAAATTTTTATGGAACTGTATAATAAATTAAATATTGAATATGATTATTTTATTCGTACTTCTGATAAAGAATTACATTACAAAGGTGCTCAAAAATTATGGAAAAAACTTATTGAAGCAGGAGATTTATATAAACAAAAATATACAGGATTATATTGTGTGGGTTGTGAATCATTTAAGACAGAAAAAGAATTAATTGAAGGTAAATGTCCAAATCATCCAACACGAGAACTAGAAGAGATTGAAGAAGAAAATTACTTTTTCAGATTGTCTAAATATAAGGAACAGATTATTGATATAATCTCAAGAGATGAATATAAAATTGTCCCAGAGACTAGAAAGAATGAAATATTATCTTTTTTAAAAGATGCTAAAGATATAAGTTTCTCAAGAAGCAAACAAGCATTACCTTGGGGAATTCCAATCCCAGATGATTCAGATCATGTTATGTATGTATGGTGTGATGCGCTTTCCAATTATATTACAGGTCCAGGTTATGGTGATGAAGATGCAGAGAATTCAGAAATTTCAGAAGACTCAAAAACTTCGATAAACAAATTTAGCAATATATGGCCTGCTGATATTCATTGTATTGGTAAAGATATTTTACGCTTTCATGCAGCTTTTTGGCCTGCAATGTTAATTTCAGCTAAAGTTCCTTTACCTAAAGAATTATTTGTTCATGGTTTCTTAAATCTTGGCGGTTCAAAAATGGGTAAATCAACAGGTAATGTTATTGATCCGTTTAAACAAGCAGAAAATTATGGTGTTGATCCATTTAGATTTTTTGTTTTATCATGTATGCCTATAGATGGTGATGGAGATTATTCAGAAGATTTGTTAGTTGAAAGAATAAATAGTGAAATAGTTGGCAACATATCTAATTTTTGTTATCGTTCATTATCATTTACAAACAAAACTTTAAATTCAGAAATAACAACATTTGACAAAGATAATCCAATAATTAAGGAGATTACTTCTTTATTTGATAAAGTAAAGTCAGCATATGAAAGAAGAGACTTTAAACAAGCAGTTTCATTTATACTTGAAATATCTTCAATAGGTAATCGTTATATGCAAGATAATGAACCTTGGAAAAATAAAGAAACTGCACCAGAAACAATGTCGTTATGCTTAAACATTGTTAAAAATTTATCAATTTTATTAGCACCTATTATGCCCTCATATTCAAAAGAAATTCAAAAACAATTAGGCAAACAAAATCTTTCTTGGAAAGATCTTGGATTTGACTTGACTAATCATAAAATTGGTGTTGGTGAGATTGTACTACGAAAAGTGGAAAAACCAAAAGTAGAAAATTATATTGCTAATCTTAAAGTTGCAAAAATATTATCAGCAGAGAATCATCCTGAAAGTGATAAGTTAATAGTCATGAAAATAAATGTTGGCGAGGAAAAACCTAGGCAATTAGTTGCAGGCTTGCAAAAATATTATAATGCTGAAGCTTTAGTTAATAAAAAAATAATTGTAGTCTCTAATCTTAAACCTGCAAAGTTAGGTGGTCAGTTAAGTGAAGGAATGTTGCTTGCTGCATCAAGTCTTGATGATAAAGACGTAGTATTAATTGAAGTTGATGGAAATCCTGGAGATTCTGTTAAATGTGGTGAGTTAGAAAACAATTCTTCTGAAATAAAAATTGATGAATTCTTTAAAATTCCTTTAGTAATAAAAAATAAGAAAATATATTTAAAAAAGTATGATAATTATCTTAATATTTCTGGAAAAGAAATAACAGTTGATGTAGATGATGGTTACACTGTTGGTTAGAATAGCATTAGAATTTATTTCTTTTTTATAATTTTTCAACTATAAATTATTTTTTAATTATTCTTGAGCCCCTTTTAGAAGGTCTTTAATTTTACTAAAACTTGCAGATGTATCATAACCTGGTTCATACATTACTTCAAGTCTTATTCTTCCACCTTGTGAATCTAACTGAAGATCAGGTTGGCTTAATTGATGTCTATCACTATGTGTTAAAACTTCTAGAATACTTTTTGCATTTGCTGTAGTTCCATTTAATGGATTCCTTATGTGAACATTTCCTTCATATAAACCTGCACCTTTAACTAGTGCTGTAGATGGTCTCGCATGTATTCCTGCAGAATCATCTACTATTAATTCTCTTTTTACATAATGCTCTATATCATTATCTTGCGGGTGCTCTTTTCCAATTAATCTTGCAAGATTTTCATGTACTGCATTATAACTTCTTTGCGGATCTCCTTCATGTGTTTCAAGATCTTGTCCATAAATTTCTATACTGTCTCCAGTTTTTAATCCAAGACTTTTCCATGTTTCAGCATCTCTAGCATCAAATATAGTTCCCTTAGCATATACTTTTAGACTCATTCCCACATAATGTGATGCCATCTGTGCAACTTGATCAAAATCAATTGCATGATTATTTACATCTACTCTTGCGTTTTCGTGATAATTATTTCTATTTTCAAGAATTTCTTGAACTATAGTTGATAAACCTTCACCAGTAATTGGGTTATTAAACTTAATAGAATCTTCAGCATTTTGAACTAATTCTTCTTCTTGCCATAAATATTTAACTATTGAAATCCTTTTTTCATCATGTTCTGTAGATGCTCTATCTAAGTTTTCTCTTTCAAGAGAATGCATTCTATCGTTCAATTCTTTCAATAAATTTGCAAAATATATGTCATACATACTTTGCAAAGATTAGGGTTTATTTATAAACATTTCGGTTGTTACCACTAAAAAGTGTCAAATTTTCAATAATTAAAAATAAATCAATACTTAGAATTCAAATTTAACAACATCTCTATATATTCTATTCATACAATTTACAATCTTTTGTTCTAATTCTCTATCTTCAGTTGCTTTACGTATTTGATTCATACAATCAACCATTTGTCTAAACAATCTGATATAATCTCCTTCTTGATATTCACTTAATTCAGATAAATCTTCAAAATCACTTCCATTAGCCCAAGTTGAAACTGATTTCCATAAATCACGTATTGCTTTTATGTTCAAATCTTTTTCAATAATTCTGTTTTGAACAACTTTTTGTGCTAAATATTGATAATTCTTATTTTTTTTATCAAAAAAGAATGAATCACTTCTTCGATATTCATATACTATAGCAGCAATTAAAATACATAATTCTGTTTCACTTAAATTTTTATATATTTTCCCAGAAAATAATTCAGTTACTAATAATTCATTTGAATATATTTTTGTAGCAAAGATTCCTTTATCAGTTAATGTATTATCTTCATTAATATATTTATACTTCTTGAGTCTTTTTACAAGATTATTAAATCTTGCTTTTATTCTAATTTCAATATCATCTCTTTTTCTTAGAAAATAATCAAAATTACTTTTTAGTATTACGTCAATTTCATTTTCATTATGATTATTTATCATATTTAATACAGTATTAGGTTCAAGTCTAAATTGACTTATGATTGGCTCGCTATCAGAAGATATTAATTTTAATATTTTATCTAACTCATTTCTTCTTTCTAATATTGAAATAACATACCCTCTATCATCAATTCCTCTTCGGCCTGCTCTTCCTGCCATCTGAAAATATTCTTTTGATCGAAGTAAATTAAAACCTATTCCATCATATTTAACTAAACTACTGAAACAAACAGATTTTGCAGGCATATTTATACCTACAGCAAATGTTTCTGTTGCATATAATACTTTAATTATTCCTTCTGCAAATAATTCTTCAACAACTTCTTTTAATGCTGGTAATATTCCTGCATGATGTATACCAATTCCTTTTTGTAATGTGCTTTTTAGGAGTCTTACACTTTCAAGATAACGATATTCTTCTTTAACTTTTTTATTAAAGATTTGTAAAACTTTTTGTTTTTGCTCTCCTGTTAAAAAATCATTCTTCATTGCAAGTTCTTGTGCTTTTTCTTCACACCCTCTTCTTGAAAAAGCAAAAAATATACATGGTAATTTTTTTTCATGTTTAAGTATTGTAACAAGTTCATAATGCTTTGGTATTTTTGGTTTTTCATTAGACTTTTTCCTTTGTCTTCTTCTTCTCATTAATTTATAGTAATCTGGCATTTGATTACTTTTTTGTAATTCATATGCATCTTTAGAATTAATTACACCATGGTCAACATCATACAAAAAATGTTCTAAAGGTACAGCTCTTTTATCATATGATACTATATCTACCTTATGTTTTTTTATATTTTGTATCCATTCAGCAAATTCTTTTGCGTTCGGAATTGTTGCTGATAAACAAAGAAATCTTATGTTCTCTGGTGAGAAAATTAATGACTCTTCCCATATTGTTCCTCTTTCTTTATCAGACATGTAATGTATCTCATCAAAAACAACATATGCTATACTATCTACAATAGAATCTTTAGTCATAAGCATATTTCTGTAAATCTCAGTAGTCATTATAATTAAATGGGCATCAGGATTAATTACAACATCTCCTGTCATAATTCCTACTTTATCTTCACCATATTCTTTCTTAAAATCTCTATATTTTTGATTGCTCAGTGCTTTAATAGGGGCAGTATATATTATTCTTTTATCTAAGTTTTTCCATTTATTAATTGCATAATCAGCAATTAATGTTTTACCAGTACCAGTAGCAGCACTTACTACTACACTATGATTATTTTCTATGCTTTCTATTGCTTTAACTTGAAATGGATCAAGAATAAAGTTTTTGTATTTTACTTGTGACATAATTATCTTTGAATATATTATGTTTATATGTTTTTACATAATTAACAGTGTTTAATAATAATATTATGTTACTTTAGAAAATCTATTTATTTTTAATTTCACATAATTATTATTTTAATTATAAATTATTTAATTTTTCTATTAATATTTCTAATGCATTAGAATAATAATCATCTGATTATTGAATTATCTACACCATTTATTTGAAATGCACCGTCTTTCGTACCACGGACATAAATTATATTATTTGATTTTCTATATACAGCTATATCTGCTTTTCCATCTCCATCATAATCTGCTGGTACAGGAATATCGTCTTTACCACCAAATTGTACTCTAATATATCCATCTTTACTTTGTAAGATATGATATGTATTATCACTTGGTCGATATATTGCTATATCTGCTTTTCCATCTCCATCATAATCTGCTGGCACAGGAATATCACCTGTAGTACCAAATTGTACTGTTCGTGTTCTTCTTGTTGCTATATTATAGATTTGCCAATTACCTCTTGAAGGTTCATATACTGCAATATTTGTTTTTCCATCTCCATCATAATCTGCTGGAACAGGTATAACATTCCTATTACCAAGTGTTATCCTTATGTCTCGTGTAATCACACCATTATTACTTGGAATAATATGCCATTGTCCTGTATCTGGTGAGAATAAGGCAATATCTGTCATTCCATCGCCATCATAATCACCTGGAACAGGAATTTGATTGTTATTATTACCAAATTTTAAAGCATAGATTATGTTTGGATCATATGCTGGTATATCATCAGATTCATTATTATTATTATTATTATTATTGCTATCTTGATTTGAATCATCGTCTAAATTTTCTTCATCATCATCATTCTCATTTGGATCTTGGTTCTCATTTTCATCTTCATTATCTGTATCATTATCGTTATTACAAATACTACCTTCAACATTTGATCCTGGTGCATTATCAATTATTCCATCACAGTTATTATCAATTCCGTTACATTCTTCTTCTCCTATTACACAGAAGTTAAATTGCTCTATATGCTTAAAACTTACATCATGTCCTCTAAAACTAGGATCTTGTACACATGGGATGTTTAATGAATGTTCAGGTCCTGTGAATTTACATTCTGCAGCACGATATATTGATTTAACTTGGTCACCATAAGTTACTCTGCTAGAAAAAAAAGTATTACCACTAAAAGGATTTAATAAAACTATTTTGATATTATTTTCTCCTGATTTTAAACCTGTAATAGTAAAACTATTAGTAGTTCCAGCATCACAAATTCTATTTGCACCAATTTGAATACATGCACTTACAAGTTTGTTACCATTATTATCAGTCGGATAATTATAATTACCTGTTGGGAAATCTCTTGTTATAGCGTAAGATTTTTGTTTATAAAATTCATCATTAATATATACTAAAACAAAATCATCAGGTTGCCCTAATTCTATTTTTATTGAATCTCCACCTTTACCAAGATTATGTGTTCTTGGTGGTATTAATGAACTTGGATCTTGATTACCTGGTTCAAAATGTTCATCTAAATTATTATTATTATTATTATTATTGTTATTATTATTTCCAATCCTATAACCTTGAACAGCTCCTCTTAAATATTCAGGCCAGTTTGGATATGTAAGGTTACTAAATAAAATATACCACAGGTTACTGCTTTGTTCATATACTGCTATATCTGTTTTACCATCTCCATCATAATCACCAGCTACAGGGATCATATTATGATTACCCCATGAATATACTCCTTCAGATTTTCTATTACCTGTATTTCTTAAATATGAAGGCTCAGTACCTGAAAACATAATATGCCAATCTGCTGTACTGCCTGGTATACTTCTATAAAACGCAGCATCAATTTTCCCATCATTACTATAATCTCCTAAAGTTTTTCCATAATCAATTCCACTAAATGTTTGTGTATTAATTTTTCTATATTTAGTTCCACCATTATTGTATACAATATGAATATCTCCTTTAGAATCAGTTGCTATTGCACACTGACTACCCGCAGTTATATCAAGAATTCTTCCATTTAAAGGACTTGATTGATAATTAATATATTTTATTTTTATTCTTCTATCACCACTAGTCCAGCATAAGAAAGCTCCTCCATTTTTTGCAGGAGCCCATTGAGGAGAAAATCTTCTTACTCCATTACCATAATTTGCAGCATTACTATCGATTAAAACTGGATTAAATCCATGTACCATCATACCTCCATCCCATATATTTACTGAAACACCATGATGATGTCTATTTTTATTGTATGAACTTGCAATATAAGCAACATTTGGATTTTTTAAATCAATACCAAGTGAGACATATGATCCATCATCACCTGCTTGGCTCATATATGATCCTCCTGCCCAAACTACTCTTCTATTCATTTCTGAATTTATATATGCACTAAAAGCTCTTGAATAACCACCCATTACAGCATGCCAAATTCCATCTCTACCTGGTCTAGGACTAATTTGAACTTCAATTTTTTCACCAGCAGGTCCCACATCTAATAAACCTGATGAAACACGTTGTAAATTACTATTAAATTTTGTCCATCCTCCCTCTCCTCCAATAACTATTGCTTCGTCAGGAAAGTTAGGGTCTATTGCTAAATATCCTACAAAATGTGGAGATACTGCAGGTTGTGATCCTAAAAATCTAGGATTTGAGTTAATGTTTTCAGTTAAGCTGATATAACATGATCTGTGTCCAACATTACACCATGATACCCATGCTCTATCTTTACTATCAATTCTAATTCTTGGAACTTCATGTCCACCAGGTATTCTAAAAGATCTCCATTGATTGTTTATTTTATTATACATCATAAATGGTTGTTCAGTTACAATGTGGGGATTATTATATTTATCAACATCAATGCTAACAGCTCTTCTATAGCCGGTGTTTGAAACAACTTCTTCAGGTCCTATAATAAACAAATCTACATCTGCTGTTATTGCATATGTTGAGAAATGAGTAATATTTGTTATTAATTTCTTATTTATTTTGTCTATGACTGTTGGAAAATCATGCCAATACCCATCTTTATAATATGAAATTCTTAAATTGTCCTCTGTAAATGTTGTTGGAATCAAATTCTCATCATAATCAATTACTAATGTAATTGGTTTGTTAAATATAGTACCATGTGGTTTAAAGTCATATCCTATTTTCCCTGCAGTAGGCCCTCCAACATCACTGATATCAATAATCTCAATCGAGATTGTGTCAATTGTTTCACCATCTTTAGTTGCAACAAGTCCATCAGGTAAATCAAGAACTGCATTTCTATTTGTAGATGATATTCTTGATACTTCATTAATATTTCCTTGAGATAGAATTCTATATGCTAAATAACTACCTTCAAGTTCTGTGTTAGTATTTTTTGTTTTAATATTAATAGGATATTCAAAATTAAGTGTTATATAATCATCTGATACTACAATGCTTGCATCTGGTAATCCTTCTTCAATATCATAATGAAAATATTCAAATCCATCTGTACAATTTTGAATATTAGTGTTCATAAATAGCTCTAATTCATAGCTATCATTATATCCAACTTTTTTAATTCCTTTTTCAAATATATTTCTAGTACATTCATCAATAAAAAGTTGTATAGGGGCAGAATCTATTGTACTTGTAGTTGTACTTGTCGAATCTAATTGCATAAAAAATAAAAAGCTAAATATTATTACAATTCCTAATATTATAAATATTGTTACTTGAGATGCTTTATTTTTCATTTTAATTATTTTATCTGTTTTTTAATTCTTCATTTTATATAATTTTTGTATTGTTATTTATCAACTAATTAAGATTTAGTTAATTTAAAATTATTATTATCATTGCTATTATCATTCTTATTCTGACTCTTCTTCTTATTTTTATTTAATCCAAATATTGTTCTAAAACTTTAATTTATTTTTAAAATTTTAAAGAAGATTTGTAGTAGAATTATTTATATAATTGTTAGTATTATGACATACATTTTATTGTATGCTAGAATTTATTCCTAATGCTTATTCCATATTTATTCCCAAACTTTTCTGCAGCTTGAGTGTATATATGATGCTTGTCTCTAGTAATAATATCAGAACCTATTTCTAAAGCAGTAGCATATAGTACAGCATCTGATGGGTCATGAATTATATGAAGAATATCAGGCTCGATACTATTAACATATTTTTTCTCTTCTTCAACATTTCCTGGATTAACATTTATTTCTACAACTATTATTTTCTCTTTTTTTAGATATTTATTAATACTTTCTTTTATTTTTTCAGACAGTTTATGCTCTATAAATAATAACTCTTTAAAGTTAAAAGAAGTAATTACAAAATCTTCTTTTTTTAGAAGTTCAATTTTTTCATGATGATCAAAATGATGAATAAATGCACATGTGTCAATCAATGGAATTCCTTTTGCTTCATCTAATGTAATCTTTTTTACGTTAGCTATTGCTTCTTTCATTTTAATTTCACTATTCGTCATCAACTGTAAATAATCTAGAATCATGAACATCAAATATTCCAAGTCTTGCTCCTGCATCAAGCCAACCATGTGCATAATTTAATGCTGCAAATGCATTAACAAAATCTTGTTTTGATTCAAAATGTTTCGCATCTGATATGTAACGCTTAATCATATCAAGAAAGTCTTCTCTTTCTGCTACTAAACTTGTTCTATTTCCTGAGCTATTTGCTTTTTCAAAAGCTTCATTAGTTACTTGAAAATATTTTTCTAGTCTTTTTATTGTTATTTCTTTATTCATTCTACTAATGGTTATTACATGATATTAAATAATTTATGATATATTTATTATTTCAAAAATGAAATAAATATATTAAAAAACAAATAATAAAATTAAAAAATAATTTTTAATACCATCTTCTCTATTTTATAATTATAAATTACTTATATATACTATATTTTTGCTATTAATATTATATTTATAAAATTTTAATCAAACATTTTTTTATATTAATTCTAAATATACTATTTTATATATTTAGATAGTAAATTATATTAAAATATAGAAATATTTATTCTAAAAACGAAATATTTAAATATATTAATATACAAATTACTATATAATGTCAGATTTAGCTAAGTTATTAGACCCTAAAATGTTACAATTGATTAGAGTTCTCTATCAAAATAAATCCAATTTTTATCATCTAACTCAACTTGCAAAAGAAGCTAATGTACCTGCTGCAACTACATTAAGATTTGTTAAAACTTTAACTTCTTCAGGATTAATTAAGACACATGTTGTTGGAAAATTAAAGATATATCAATACTATTATTCAGAATCTAATGAAAATTTGATGAGGTTACTGCTATGAAAAAATTATTAATTGCATTTTCAGCATTTGTTTTTGTAGCGGTCGCTTTATTTGGTATTTTAATAAATAGTAATATAACTGGTTATGTAGTATTCCAAAGTTCTGATGAATTAATAATTACTCCAAGATCTGAAGCTATATATTTATCACAAGAACAATTATCAAGTGATATATTCATCAATTCTAATGTTGATAATGTTATTGTAAATGTACAAACACCAGATATAATCATTAATGGTACTCCAGTTCGCTTGATAATTAATAGTGACAGTAATAATATTGATATAGCTTTGCCTAATTTGTTAGATATATCAATTCCTGAATCAGAATTAGATTTTCAATTACATTACGGAAATTATTCAACTAATTTGATTGTAACACATAATGATGAAGAAATACTTATTCCAATTTATCTTTATATAGATAAACCAATTGATTATGATTACCAAGTAGGCTATTTTAGTTTTCATGATTATATAAATACTGAGGTCCAATTATTGTTTTATAATTATAATTTATATTATGATGACTGGTATTATGATGACTGGTATTATGATGATATGTATCCTAATACTATTTTATCTGCTACTTCACAAAACAAGGAAATGCTAAGTAAGGGTCTAAATTTTGATGATGAACTTTATTCCGATTATTTTTTATATAATCGAATAGATATTGAAGAGTTTTATCAGATTATAGATAACATTCCAAACGTCAAAAATTATTTTGATTTTTTTCTATTTACTAATATTAAAAATAATAATAACTTAAATTACAATGTAGGCGATTTCTTTTTTCCAGTAATTAGAATTCACAATTCTTCATATTCAAAATATAATAATTTCAGTATTGTAATTGATGGTCCTAATGATTTGCTTTCTTTTAATAATACATTCAGTTATCCTAATCTTATTAAAGAAAATGACGATTATATTTTTTATGCATTTACTATTATTGATGATTTTGAATATTATTTAACTATGCCATTAGATAATATTATTTATTTATTTAATGAAACAGGAAATTATACAATAAAAACTTATGTTAAAAATGATGAGACTGAAATTTTAATTGACGAAAAACAAATAAATGTATATAACAATTTTACAATTAATTATTCTGGTAACACATTATTACCTGCTAGTATTTATAATCTAAATTTTGATGTATATGATAATAGAATGCTTGTAAATTATTTTTTAAATTTCCCAACTAAAGGTGAGAAATTCCCATATTATTTAGGGATTATTGATGGTGAAGCTGATTCAAAATTATATTTAAATAACATACTGGTCCCTAGTTATTTAACAGACGATTCATTATTTGCAGATTTATCCAGTTTTTCTGAAGGAAATTATCAAATGAGATTAAACTATTCATCTGGGAGTAATTCTGGTGAACTGATTAAAAATGTTTCAATAGTTAATCCACTTTTGATTGATATAAAATATTCAAATACTACTCTTTCATTTGTTGATCCTATTAATTTAACAATATCAGCATCCAAATCAGGTATTCCTACAAATTTATTTCTGGATATTGAACTTGATGAGCAGTGTTATGATTATGTAAATCTTTCTGTTACTTCAAATTCTACAACTGATAATTTAATTTCATTAAAACCAGTTTTATCATTATTAAATACAAATATTCCTCCACTTCAATGTACTCTATTTGTGAATGCTAAAATTACTAATAACAATACAGAGTTATCATTTAATGATTCTTTTAAATTTTTAATATCTAATAGTATTGATAATACTAATATTGTATCAATTATGCAAACCTTAAACGATAATAAGATATTCTGGGGAGAACAATCAAATTTATTTGTTTCATTGAGAAATCATCTTTCTTCATCTTTCACAGGAGATATTTTTGTAAATGTATATAATGGAACAAATAAAACATTTTTAGCTACTAGAGCTTTAAGTATTAATCCTTCAGGAAATACAAGTTTTAATTTTCCTCTTACATTTTCTAGAGCAGGAAACTATACTATTGAAGTAAAAGTAAATAATTCAGTAGGTATTAATATTTATGATAATGCAACATACCCTGTCCATGATAATCTTATAACTGCTGTTGGTCGTATGAATAGTAGCTTAATTCACGTAAATGATTCAGTATTATTAGATGTTACTGTAACCAATCATAATAATAAACAAACTTCTGCTTCAATACTTTTGGTTGATTATTCAAATAATATTAATCTTAGATCCACCACAAATGGATTTTTTAATTTACCAGTTAATGGCAAGGATACATCTTCATATATATTTGATACAATTAGTGATGGAAGAGCAAATATAACTTTTAGACTTCAAGCAGAACAATTTTCAAAAGATTGGACCTATTCATTTACGATAAGGCAAGGATTAATTCATCGTGTTAATCTAACTGATAATTATCGTAGACATATTGTTGGCATGAATGACACATTATTTTTCATTGTTGATGATAACTGTGCTGATGAGCGTACATCTTGTCGTAGTGAATGTAGTTCGGCAAGTAGTTCTTGTAATGATTATTGTAGGCAAATAAGAGACGATTCTACTAATCAACATACTATTTGTAGACAAGAATGTGATTCTCGTTATGATAATCGTAATGATCTTCGTGATTGTTATTCAGATTGTACTGCAGATAGAAATTTTGCTAGAAGAGATTATGATGATTGTCGTTTAGATTGTACTCATTATTTAAACTCTTGTAATACAGACTGTGAATATGATTTTAGAGTGTGTACATCCGATCAAGTTGAAATAAAACTAAATCATATTGATCATTATGATGATTGGATTGAGTTAGAAATCGATGGAAAATTTATAGATGAAATATTTCTTCGTTTAGATGAAGAATTAAAATTAGATCTTAGTGAGAATGGGTATTATGATACTATGATTCATTTTAGACGTTTAATTGAAGATGAATCATATACTTGTGTTGATGATTGTCGTGTAGAATATAATAATGAACGAAGTTCTTGTGAAGATCGTTATAATATTTGTGAATTCCCGTGTGATACAGATAGAAGTTGTCTTGATAGATGTCGTGATGAACGGACTGACTGTAGATTAGATTCTGAACTAAACTATAATGATTGCCTTGATTATTGCGAGGATGTATATAGTCATTTTGAATTACAATTAAGGAAAATTCATGAAGAAGTACCAAGAATAGTTATTAATCATACTAATATTACTATAAATCAAACAAACATAACTAATGGTACAAACATAACTAATGGTACAAATATAACTAATGGCACAAATGATACTAATATAACAGATCCTAATCAACCACCTAATATGTTATGTAGTGTTGCAAGATTAGATTTATGTAGAACACAAGTAGAATGTGAATTAAATAGTGGATACTGGTATAATTCAGTGTGTAATATAAATCCTGAAGATCAACAACAACCTCCTCCACAACCCCCTCCACAACCTCCTCCACAGCCTACTGATAGAGAGCCTGATGAAGAAAGAACATCAGGTGGCATGAATATATGGATAATACTATTAATATTATTTATAATTGCGGGATTAGGTGGCGGTGGCTTTGTATATTTAAAAAGTATAAATATAACAGAAGAAAATATTGGTGTAAACAAGCATGACCAATTAATGGACTATTTTATGAAGCAATTAGAAAAAGGTAATAATCTTGATTATATAGTGAAAGCATTGAAAAAGTTAGGATGGGATGAAGTACTTGTTGACCAAGTTGCATCTGAATTAATGCAAGATCAAAATCGTCAAATGGCAGTCCAAATAGTTAAATTTGCATTAGAATATAATATTACTGATCCTTCAATAATTCAACAACGATTTTATCAATATGGCCCTGAGGTATTACAAATAGCAATTGATGAAATAGAAAAAAGAAAAAGTGGTCAAGTTTAATTTTGATTATTATTATTATTTGTATATCTAATATATTCCATTTCAAAAGATAATATTTATAAACAATTCATAATTTCTTAATAGTATGGTAATATCACAAGCAAGATCAAGAAGAACATCAACTGGCTCAAGATATGTTGATTTTCGTAAGAAAAAGCAATATGAAACAGGAAGAGAACCAACTTTAACAAAAGTAGGAGATTTAAAACGAAAGAAATTACGTTGTGTAGGGGCTAATGAAAAAGTTTATTTGATTCAATCTGATGTTGCTAATATAATTGATAAATCAACAAAAAAAGCTGTTAAAGCAAAAATTTTATCAGTTAAATCAAATCCTGCAAATCCAAACTATGTTAGACGAAATATTATTACTAAAGGCTGCACTATAGTTACTGATAAAGGTGATGTTTTTGTTACTTCAAGACCTGCACAAGATGGAACAATTAATGGTTATTTAGTAAAATAAATCTAGTTATTATTTTAATTTTTGTTGTCAATTAGTTTCTTAAGTTTTTGTTTTATCTCAATAGTTTTTGAATCTCTATTACTTACATATACATCAATAATTAAACAATCTTTACGTTGTTTAATTTTTTCTATAAAATCATTACAAAATACTTTAGATAGTGTTGCAATACACACATTGTCTGAATCTAAATAATCTATCACTAGTTTTTTAAATTTATCAGAATATAATTCCATTTCTCCAATCTCATCTAGAAAAAGTAATTCATCTTTATCATATTTGTTTACATATTTAATTATACTATCTAAATTGTTTATATTAACAAAATATTTTGAAACTTTTAATTTAGATTTAAAATTAATATGAGCAAGTGTTATTTTATTATAATTAAAAGTTTCAATCTCAAAACCTATTCTTTCTCCATCACAAATTATTTCATTAGTTACAAATCCAACTTTTTGATTATAATAACTTATAACTTCTTTTAGAATTGTAGTTTTTCCACATCTAGGCATCCCAGTTATAATTATATTATTCATTTTATGAATTTATAAATATGAAAAAAGTTGATTTGATTGTATTAATAAATAAATCAAAAAACATAAGGGGTAGTTTTTATTGCCTTATATCCTTTTCCTGTAGGTTTTGTTTTCTTTTTTGTTTCATACTTATCAAGTATTCCTATGTAATGCCTATTATTAAAACCAGGTAAGAATTTTGTACTTTGAATACTTTTATAGCCTACAAATGTATTATTTACATATAAAAGAACAAAAGATCGAGAGGTATCTTTAGAATTATTTGTTAATTTTAGCATTCTTTCAACTATCTCTTCTGATCTTGGAACTTTAATTAAACCATAATCTGGCTTTTTTACAACTATAGATATTTTGCTAGATAAACTTCCTTTCTCATTATTTTTTGTAATATCTTTAAGAGTCAAGGGACACAATTTTTTTACTTCTTTGCTTGTTCCTTTTTGGAATTTATACCTGCCAATTTGGACAATCATTTTTAACCCCCTATTTGTTACTGTTATGTATGATTAATTGTCTAGGTTTGCAATCTATATTAAATCTTAGCGACAACTAATTAGTAATAAAAAACACATTATACTATATTAATATACTTTATTTCCTATTTTTATAGTGCTTTATTTTTCATAATATTCTTTTAATATGTTAAATATTTTATAATTAAGCAAAAATATAAATAGCATTAACATAGATAATGTACTATGTATGGTGAAAAAAAATTATTATGGGCAAAAAAAGATTGTGCTTTAATAGAATATTATGGTTGGTCAAAGAAACCTGAATTAAAACTTAGTGAACCACATTTAGTTGAATTACTTGAAAAAGATATTGTTAAAATAATGGCTGCGCATCTAAAGCATCATGAAAACAATCGTCACTATAAACCTCATCCAAAAGAGCATAAACATGGAGATAATCGAATTCTTTATTTTAAGATAGGTAGTATGTTTAAGCGTATTGAAATAGGTAATTTTAAAATAATAATTCATGATAAAAAATCATGGTATGATGGAAGATATCATAAACTTAGAATAGTGTTTAAAATATATTTTAATTCGTCACATGATGAATTTATTTCATTAAATGATTTTAAAGTACTTTGGTCATCACAAATTCATTCTAAGTTTGGTGGACTTTTTTAAATAATAATAATGATAGTAATTTGTACTAATATTATTTTCTTTTGCTTTTTCAGCTTATTTATTCATATTTTATAGTAAAATATATTATTAATAACTTTAATTTGATTTTTATGAATATAATAAATCAAAACTACTATTTAAATAAAAAATCCAATGAACTAATAATTTTGTATAATAGTTTGCTAGAAAAATATGGGTTACAAGGATGGTGGCCAATAAATAGTAAATATTATCCAGGGGATTATTCTAGACCAAAAAATAAACTTGAAAAATTTGAAATATGTATTGGTGCCATATTAACTCAAAACACTTCATGGAAAAATGTATTACTTGCTTTAAAGAATTTAAGAGACAAGGGATTATTAGATCCATATAATCTTAATATTGCAACAGAAAAACGTATTTCTGAGTTAATAAAACCTGCTGGTTATTATAACCAGAAATCAAAGAAGTTAAAAGAATTTACATGGTTTTTTCTTAGTCTTGGTGATGATATTCCAACTCGTAAAGAACTTCTTGAAATATGGGGGATTGGTCCAGAAACAGCCGATTCTATATTACTTTATGCATTTCATCAACCAGAATTTGTAGTTGATACGTACACAAAAAGACTACTAGTAAATGAGAGCTTAATCAAAGGAACTGAGTCGTATGATGAAATAAAGAATATATTCCATGATAAAATACCTCAAGATTATAAAACTTATAATGAATATCATGCTTTAATAGTTGAATGGGGCAAGAATAATAAATAGTCAACCACTTAAAAACTAAAATAAATAACTTAAAATAACCAGTAACCTTTATAAATAAACTATATTTCACAATAGATATTCGCATTTTTGTGAGGTAATAACAATGGAACAATCTAGACCATTAGATGCATTAAATAATGCAAGACATAAAAGAGTAATAATTGAGCTTAAAAATGGAAAGCAATTTCAAGGAAGCCTTGAAGCATTTGATATACACATTAACGTCGTATTAAAGGATGCCGAAGAATATGTTGATGGGGCTGTTAAAAGAAAATTAGGTACTGTTTTTATAAGAGGCGATACAATTATTTTCATTTCACCAGCATAAAAGTGATTAATTATGACAAAAGGAACAGCAGGGCATGGGAAAAAATCAGGTAAATCCAATATGATAGCTTGTAGAAGATGTGGACAAAGAACATATCATATGAGAAAGAAAAAATGTTCAAGTTGTGGATATGGTGCCTCACCTCGTTTAAGGTCATACGCTTGGCAAAAAAAATAATTCTATTTATTAACTAATTATTTTTATTTTATTAATTAATTCTTTTTTGTTTATTTGTTTTAGATCACCAGGTAATAAATTACCAAGTTTTAAATCATCTATTCCAATTCGTTTTAGATTATATATTTTATATCTTAATTTTGTCATCATTTTTCTGATTATTCTATTCCGACCTTCATGAATTGTAATTAAAAATTCATCTTTTTTTATTTTTTTAATAATTGCTGATGATGTTTTCTTTCCATCAATAATAATTCCTTTTTCTAATTTCTCAATATCCTCATCTTTTATGGTAGGTTGACATCTTACTTGATATGTTTTTTTTACTTCATATCTTGGATGCATTAATTTGTTAGCTAAATCTCCATCATTTGTTAATATCAATAAACCTTCGCTCATTGCATCTAATCTTCCAACAGGATAAATTCTTTCTTTAAGTTTTGACAAAGAAGGTAAACTGTATATTGTATTTCTTTCTTGCGGATCATTAGTTGTTACAATTAAACCCTTAGGTTTATTTAGAATGTAATATTTTTTTTCTTTTGGTTTAATTAAATAATTATCAACAGTAATTTTATCTTCATTATTTGCCGTATCTCCTATTTTTGCTATTTTACCATTTACCTTAACAATTCCTTTGATAATTAATTCTTCAGCTTTTCTTCTTGAACAAAATCCATTTGCTGCAATTATTTTTTGTATTCTTTCCATTTAATTAAGAAATTGTTGTGATATTTTTAAGTTTACTTATTTACAAATTATTTTTGCTCAGGTCTCCATACTCTTTGTACCTGTGCTCTTTTATATTCACGTAAATATTTTTTTATGAAACCAGGCATTGTCTCATATAGACCAACTGAGTTTGTTAATTTATTTAGTTTTCTTTCAAGTTGTTTTGTAATTCTTGAATACATACTTGGATGAAAATAAATGAGTCCTTCTTCAATTAATTTGTATGCTCCACTTCCTTTTGGTGCTATAACAATATACCCTCTTTTACCATCAATTAATGGGCTATATGTATCCATTCCAACCTCTACATCTCTGTAATCAGTAAAATAAACTCCTCCTGATTTTTGTGAAGGATCAACAATAAGGAATTGATCATTTTTAACTCCTACAACTAATGAATAATGTGCAGTTTTTGCATCTGGGAAAAGATATTTTTTTTTATAATCTACAACAATTAATGCACCATTTGCTAGCCATCTTGCAATTTCTTTCTCTAGATCATATATATGGTCATAATCAATCCATACTCCAATTACCTTATTCTTTGTATATGTTTTTATCGCATCTATAATTTGTTTTGGATGAGTCCCAGCTTTTTTTTGTTCTTTATTTTTTCGTTTAATAGTACCCATTAATTTTCCTAATTCTTCTTGCTTAGAATCAATTTTAAACATTGCAAGAGCCATTTGTGCACATGCAGGTCCACAATGACTTTTTAATTGTGGAACAAAATGTTTTTTTAAATTTTCTAATGTTTCTAAATCTCTGCTAGGTCTTTCTACTGTTAGTTCTTTGCTTACTAAAATTCTGTTTGGTATAACAGAGGTAAATCCTTCTTTATTTTTGAATTCTGTTGTAAAATTAGTTATTTTTGTAATTTCAAATGTTTTTTTATCAAATCTTACAATGTTACCTGGCTTAAATCTATACGAATTTTTCAAATAAAAACTGGATGCATAATCTCTTACAGGATTAAATGCGCCTACAAATATAATCATTAATATTAATGCTAATAATGGGTATATGACATAGATAATAATATTGCTTAAGAAAGTTATTTCTAAATACGATATGATTAATTCAATGAGTATAAGATATAAAACAATTTGTACAATTAAAATAAATAAATTTACTAAGTTTACATGTGTTTCTTCTTCAATGTACTCTCCTACTTGTGTATAATTAATGAATAATTTTATTGCCCATACTATAAATTTAATAACATAAACTCCCAATGCTAATAATAAAAGTACAGTTATAATTGATGGTAACAATTCAATAAATGAGATAAAAAATATATCAAATGTTGAAAATCCAAGATAAAATAAAGCAATTATTATTGAAGCAACAATTATACTTTTATGAACAATGCTCAATATAATATTATTTTCTTGAATTCTTTTAAATTTTCTTGTTCTACTTAATTTTATAATAATTCTTGAAGCAAAACTTGCAAATAGAAAACCTATTGAAAGTATTAAAATAACATATACTATTTGTATTAATTCTCCGTACACCCCATTAATCATAACTTAATCTAGTATTTAGTATTTAAATATGTTGCGATATTTGTCACTGATAAGGTTTAAAAACTCATTTGTAATCTTGTTTATATGATCAATTTAGAAAATAATCAAATAGCCAAGCTAGAAAGTAAATTAAATCTTATGTGGGTTGGAAATACTAATCCTCAAGATTTTAATGAGAGTCCATTATTTTTATGGATTCATCCGTTATTTTCATGGCCCTGCTTAGTAAATTATTATGGAATTAAGAAAGACGGAAAGGATGCTGCTACTCTTCTTGATGAAACAATACAAAAGACTCTTGTTACGACTGATCGATTTTTAATGAAAGCAGGTACAATATATGATATTGTTCGTGAAATTTATTTAGTCAAAAATTTACCAGATAATGTTGTTTTTAATATACCAAAAGCAACTATTGATTATTTATCTCTTATTGATCATGAGCGTGATGGATATTTCTTTGCAAGTCAGTCTGACACTCGTGGGAATATTATATATAATCCTTCTTTATTACGTTCAAGAATTAGACTCTATGATCCCAATGTAAATCTAGATGAATCTTCAAATAATTATCTTAGACAATCAGATAGATTAATTAAAATCTTGCAGAATACATCAGCTGTAAATGTCCTTGGTTCATATTCTTCTCAATGTGTACTTGCTGCAGTACTTGATCTTGCTTCTATGTCTTTTAATATAAACATCTACTCAAATTTTTGTTTTGAGCGTGGTTCTAGTGAGTGTTGTTTTACATTTTATAAAAATAAAGATGAAAATACTTTGAAAGAAATTCTTAATGCATCACTTGGGTTAGATTTATCTTCTAAAGTAGAATTCTTGACTGAAGAATGCCAATCTCTATTCTCATCCGATTATTGGATAAATCCATCAGATAATATAAAGCCAAATATAGTTAAAGAGCCTGATATAAAAAAAGCTTTTAAATAGATACATAACAATTTGTTTTGTAGCGTGGAGATGCCGGAGCGGTCAAACGGGCTAGGCTTAGGCGATTTTTCATATATTTAATATGACTATTAATCGAAGATACCTAGTGGCTTAGTGCCTACGTGGGTTCGAATCCTACTCTCCACATTTTTTACTTTTCTCTTCTATTATTTTCAATTAAATCCAGCTCTGACATGTGGAAGTAGGTATGAACTCTGTTCAGCTTATATGTATTCATGTTCTATTTATATTAAATTTAGATAGATTTTGCCTATTTCTTAAATATTTATCACTAAAAAGTAACAAAAACCATAAAATATATAAATAATTTAATTTTTACTACTAACTAATGATTAAAAATTACACTTTTGGGGTGATATACAAATGAGAAAATTAGAAAACAGATTAAAATTAGGGGTAGCTATTTTAGGGATAGCAGGATTACTAAATAATGCAAATGCTAATGTTTCAGCTAGTAATGATAATGATTTGTTAGATGATTCAAAAGCAGTTACATCTGAATTTTATCAAGGAACACTTGATGATTCTCTAAGTGAAGTTAATGATGATTATAAAGCAAGCAATAGTACTGATAACTCTTCAACTGGTTATGTAAAAACATCTAGTTCAGCAACAGATTCTTACACAGACTCTGTGCAACCTTTATCTGAATCTGAAATGATTTTTGATGCACATTTAGATTTATTAAAAGATCCAGAAAATGGTAAAAGCTTTGTAAGAATTACAGGTTATAATCTTCCTTCTGGTAGATATACTGTACAAACAACTTCGGATATAACTGATGGGGAAAGTTGGACTGATGCAACTCAATATGTAAGAAATCGTGATGCAATTGGAACATTACCTTTTGATTTAGAACTTTCAGATAATACTCAATTTTATAGAATTAAAAGAATGGATTAGGTGGCAAAAAATGAAACGACTAAAATCATTAATTAATTTAACTTTAATGCTATTAACTATATTATTATTTTCATTATCAGTATCTGCTGAGTTAATAGCTTATGATGCATTCTATGATTCTGTTATAGATAGCTCAATAACTGTTGCAGGTACAGAGCAAGGTTATTTATTTAACAGTGTTTATGATAGTTCAAGTGATGTCGTTATAAGTATTTCTAAATCAACATCATTTGGTACATTACTGTTTGTTGATATTTTTGGTGAAGATGTAGATGAGGGTCATATTACACAATATTTTTACTATTCACCTAATCCAGGTTTTAATGGAGTAGACTATTTTGAATTTACATTTGAACAACATGGTATGATAAGTAATTCAGCAAAAGTTATTTTAGAAATATCAAATGAAGCACCAATAATTGAGCAAGATATTTATTATATTGCTGAGGGTGAAACTCTTTCAGGATATAATGTATTACTTAACGATTCAGATCCTAATGATGATAAACTATATTCTTCATTAGTTGAAGAAACTCGTTTTGGAACAATTACACTTGATATAGAGGGTAATTTAACATATACTCCAAATGAAGGAAAAACTGGTGTAGATTATTATACATACAAAATAACTGATTTAGCAAAATCTGCTTCAATTGAGAATATTATTGTAATTGGAACAAATTATGCTCCGGTTGCAAATGATAATTCTTACATTACAGATCTAGATACTAAATTAGTCATATCTAATGACACAGGTTTTTTATCAAATGATTATGATGATAACGGTGATGATTTAATTGTTATTTTAGTTAGTGATGTAAGCAATGGGTCTTTAACTATTAATCAAGATGGTAGTTTTAATTATACACCTGATTTAGGTTTTAGAGGTTTAGATTCTTTTACATACAAATTAACTGATAGAATGCTTGAGAGTGATGTGGCAACTGTTAATTTATTTGTAGGTATACCAGCTGAGTTAATAGCTTATGATGCATTCTATGATTCTGTTATAGATAGCTCAATAACTGTTGCAGGTACAGAGCAAGGTTATTTATTTAACAGTGTTTATGATAGTTCAAGTGATGTCGTTATAAGTATTTCTAAATCAACATCATTTGGTACATTACTGTTTGTTGATATTTTTGGTGAAGATGTAGATGAGGGTCATATTACACAATATTTTTACTATTCACCTAATCCAGGTTTTAATGGAGTAGACTATTTTGAATTTACATTTGAACAACATGGTATGATAAGTAATTCAGCAAAAGTTATTTTAGAAATATCAAATGAAGCACCAATAATTGAGCAAGATATTTATTATATTGCTGAGGGTGAAACTCTTTCAGGATATAATGTATTACTTAACGATTCAGATCCTAATGATGATAAACTATATTCTTCATTAGTTGAAGAAACTCGTTTTGGAACAATTACACTTGATATAGAGGGTAATTTAACATATACTCCAAATGAAGGAAAAACTGGTGTAGATTATTATACATACAAAATAACTGATTTAGCAAAATCTGCTTCAATTGAGAATATTATTGTAATTGGAACAAATTATGCTCCGGTTGCAAATGATAATGTTTATCTTATTGCATCGAATGCTATACTCTCAGTTAACTCTACAGAAGGTTTTTTATCAAATGATTATGATGATAACGATGATGATTTAGTAGTAATATTAGAATCAGATGTTACTAATGGAACTTTAGTTTTTGATCAAGATGGTAGTTTTAATTATACGCCAAATCTTGGATTTGAAGGTATTGATGTATTCACATACAAGTTAAGTGATAGAATGCTTGAGAGTGAAGTAGCTACTGTTAAAATTGTAGTTGGTAATGGTGATAATGAATCACCTGAATTCACAGGAATACCAGACAACGCTACAATTGTACAAGGAAATAGTCTGTCTGCGCAATTTAATGCGACTGATAATGTAGGCATTGCTTCATGGGAAGTTAATAATAGTCATTTTTCAATAAGCCAAAATGGATTATTAAGTAATGCAACTGTATTAGCTACAGGTACATATATACTTAATGTTACAGCTACAGATTATTCAGGTAATTCAGTATCTGTGATTTATCAAGTAACAGTAAGCCAACAATCTTCGCAAACTACTCAGCAGACTACAACAACTAGTACATCTACTGGAAGTTATAGACCTAGAACAACACCTACTATTGTAACTACAACACCAACTAATGATACAAGACCTGAGCTAATTGATCATCATGAAAGATATGCAAATATGGCTACATTAAGTGACGATGGTAAAACAAAAGTTGTTTATGAACCACAAAATACTAAATTTGTTCCATTAGCTGGCACAAACAATGAGGCATCTATTAAAGATAATTCAAAAAATGCTTCAGCTAGTATTTTTGCTGGTTTATTTACTTCACCAATTTATTGGTTAGTGTTATTATTATTAATTTTAATCTTTATACTGTTAGTATTATTTGTACTGCTAAAGATTAAGAATAGTAATAAGAAGTATTCAGATGCAGTAGCATAATTTTTTATTTTTTTCTTATTTTTTCTTTATTTATTGCTTATTTTTTATTTATTTATATTTCTTTATTCTTAAATATAAATAAGATAATACAATTTTTGATGTAATTTTTCTTTCATAACAATTATAAATAAAATTAATATTCTGATTTTGATGTTTGATGACTAAAGTTTGGTTTATAACAGGTTGTTCATCGGGTTTTGGTTTAGAACTTGTTAAACAATTATCAGAAAAAGGAGAATATGTTGTAGCAACTGCACGAAAACCTGAATTAATTCCTAAACACCAAAATATTCTACCATTACAATTGGATGTAACAAACAATATACAAATCAAAGAAACTATTAAGAATGCATTAGAATGGAAAGGAAAAATTGATATTCTGATTAATAATGCTGGGTTTGGTAGTATTGGTTCAATTGAGGGTACTCCTGTTGAAGTTTATCGTTCAATGTTTGAAACTAACGTATTTGGATTATTAAATGTTACAAAAGAATTTCTTCCTCATTTTAGAGCGAAAAAATCAGGAACAATTGTTAATATTAGTTCAATTGCAGGAATAAGAAGTACTCCTGGATTAGGACCTTATTGTTCTTCAAAATTTGCTGTTGAAGCAATATCTGAAGCATTGTATAATGAAGTAGAACCATTTAATATTAAAGTAATGATAGTAGAACCAGGTCCATTTAGAACTAAATTTTCTGGTAATCTTGATGTTTCTGAAGATATTCCAGATTATGATGAAGTCACTTCAAGAGTTAAATCTTTTGTTCTTGATATTAGTACTAATGGGAAGGGTAATCCAACTAAAGCAGCATCTGCTATAATTCAAGCTGCTTCTATGGATAATCCACCATTAAGACTGCCATTAGGTAATTGGGCTGTTGATGGAATTATTGAAAAAGGAATTTTGCTTACAAAACAGGCTGTGGAGAATGAAAAACTTAGCAGGGAGACAGATGATTAAAATGAAAAAAGATAATAAACAAAACAAAGAAAAACCAAAACTTAAATCAAAAATTGTTAAACATAAAATGCTAAATAAAAAAGCGCCATTATTTAGTTTATCTTGTCCAGATGCAATACCTACTAAATTATCTTCATTTCAAGGTGAATATGTGGTATTATATTTTTATCCTAAAGATAACACACCAGGTTGTACTATTGAAGCTCAAGATTTCACTAAATTGAAATCAAAATTTTCTAAAAATGATACAATAATCATTGGAATAAGTACTGATTCTTGTGACTGTCATTCTAAGTTTATTAAAAATAAGAAATTAGATATTCTTTTGCTATCAGATGACAAAAAAGAGGTTCATAAAAAATATAACGTTTGGGGAAAAAAACAGTTTATGGGTAAATCATATATGGGGACTTTGCGTACAACTTTTTTAATTGACCCAGATGGATATGTTATAAAAGTATGGGAGAACGTAAATCCTAAAGGACATGCACAAGAAGTTTTAAATTATTTGGAGAATATGGTTGTTTAATTAATTATTTTTTAATTAATTTTATAATTTAAATTATTAAGAATTTATAATTTAGATCTTGAACCAAAATTGTTACCAGTTCTTACATTTTGATTTTTATTATCTCTATTTTCTCTAAATCCACTATTGCTTCTATTTCTAAAATTATTATTCCTATTATTATCAGAATTATTATTACTATTGTTATAATTATTTCCAAATCTTTTATTCTTTTGCTGTCCTCTATCACTACTTCTGTTACCTCTTCTTCCGCCAAAGTTTCTTCCTGAACTAAATCCTCTACCCCTTCCATGTTTTTCAACACTGATATGGGCTCTTTCAATTTCAGGAACTTCTATTTTTTTGATATTAACAGCATAATCGCGAAGTACTCTTGAAAAATTTTCATGATCTCTTGATGTTAAAATATTAATAGCAATTCCTTCTTCACCAGCTCTTGCTGTTCTTCCAATTCTATGGATATATTGCTTACTCTCTCTAGGAATATCATAATTATATACATGTGATACACCTTTGATATCTAATCCACGTGCCGCAACATCTGTACAAACTAATACACCAACTTTTGCAGAATTAAATCTTTCTAATGTATTACTTCTTTTTGATTGTGATAGTCTTCCATGTATTGCAACTGCATCTATTCTATTTTTATTAAGATTTTTTTCAACAAAATCTGTATTTTGTTGAGTATTACAAAACACCATTACAAGACCTCCCCGTTCTTGTTTTAATAAGTGAACTAATAGTGAGAATTTTCTTTTATCATCAACTTCATAATACACTTGTCTTAATTTTGTAGGATCTACATAAACTTCTGCAGAAACTTCAACAGGATCTTTCATAAATCTCTCAGCAATATCAGCAATCTCTGGAGCAATAGTAGCTGAAAACAATAAAGTTTGTCTATCTTTTCTACATTGCGAAATTATTTTTTTTACATCATCAATAAATCCCATATCAAGCATTCTATCTGCTTCATCAAGAACAAGTATTCTAATATTTGAAAGATCAATAGTTCCTCTTTCTAAATGATCTAATAATCTTCCAGGAGTTGCAACTGCAACTTCTGCTCTTTCAAGTAAATCAATTTGTGGATTAATTGATACTCCTCCATAAATTGATACAACTTTCATTGGAAAATACTTAGAAAATTTATTTAATGATTGTGTTATTTGTTCTGCTAATTCTCTTGTAGGTGTTAAAACTAATGCTTGTAATCCTTGACCTCTTTTTACATCGTTTATTATGCCTGCCCCAAACGCTAAAGTTTTCCCAGAACCTGTTGCTGATTTTGCAATAACATCTTTTCCTTGGAAAACTAACGGTATTGATCTTGCTTGAATTTCACTTGGTTTTTCAAACTTTTCTTCTTCTATAACTTTTAATATAGAATCCGGTAATCCTAATTTGCTGAATGCCATTTGTATTTTTGTATTATTGCTATTATTTTTATTAATGCCTGTTTTTTATTTAATAAATATTAATGATATGTTTCGTTTTATAAATGTTTATATTTAATTTAGTATAAAATATTTATTTTAATCTAGAACCTAATTATAATATATCTACTCATTTTACTTGTATATAACTTAAATATTCTTGAATGAATTTTTGTTTCTCTTTATTATTAAGATTAACAAATTGTTTTTCAACGTTTACTACACTTATTGCTATTTTATCAAAATATTTTTCAAATTCTTTTAAGCTTACTGATTCAGCAATCAAATCTGAGTTAAATTCACTAATAAGATAATCATGTTTTACTCTATCTATTTTATCACTAAAAACTGGAATTACATTACTTATGAAAATATTTTTCCCATAGATCTTATTATATTGATGAGTAAATCTTGCAAGTTTATGTATGAATTCTGTTCCATTTTCATTCATATTAGGGACTGCTATGATTTCATTTGCAAAGAATAATGCATTATTTGCAAGTACACTTAGGACATCATTAACTTCAATAACAACATAATCATAGTCTACAGAGTTTAAAGTATCAAAGTATTTAAGGTCAAAAATTTTGTAATAACTCCCAAATTCATGAAGATTCATTTTATGGTCTCCTTGGATATAATCTAAATTAGGTTCAAGTGTTACCACAAAATCAAGCATATTAGTATCTTCATTAAGTATATTTGAGATTTTATTTTTTTGTTCTGTCTTTCTTAAATCTATATATAGAACTTTTTTTTTCTTTCGAGCTAATCTAGCAAATGAATTTAACATTACTTTAGTATCATTAAACTGATTAAATATACATATTTTTCTCATATTTATTATAAAAAAGAACTTGTATAAATAACTTATGCTATTATAGTAAATGTTATAATTGATCTATAATTATAATTTTATTTGCTGTTTAGATTGAGACAAATTTTATTGAAATAATGAATTTCTCAATATAATAATCGTTATTTATTAGTGATTGATTCAATTATTATGTTTAATACTTCTGGATATCTTCTTACATCTAGTATTCTATTGTGTAAAAAGTTAATTCCATCACAATTTCCAGATATGTATATATTGTTAGCATTTTCAAGATATTGATTCTCTCTGAAAACAATTCCATCTCCAATTCTTTCTTCCATCACACAACCTGTTGCAATAATATTATGAATTGTTACTTTATGATTATACCTTTCAATCTTATTAATGAATACACTATTACTTTGCATGTCATTACATTCTTTGTTACTCCCTTTAAATCTGCAAAGAGTCGCAATTGTACCTTTAACTCCTCTATTAGGAACAGCTATGAATACAACACTATCAATATCATCTTCTCCAAATAGTTGCATATATCTTCTAACTATTAATCCACCCATGCTATGTGCTACAATACTAACTTTATTTTTTCCAGTAACTTGTTTTATATTTTGTATAATTTCATGTAGTCTAATAGTGTAAGTATCTAAGTTTTCACTTTTTGTTTGAATTAGAATAATATCATCAGGTTGATATAATGCATCATAATAGTATGAAACTTTAAAACTAAATCTTGCAGGTATCTCTTGAATACCTATTGGATTTCGGGTATAAAGTGTAAATGCTCCTCCATCAATAATATTACTTTCTTGTTCTAGTTTTCTTTGAATTATAGAAAAGCCGTCTAAACTTACTTCTGCTGATGTTCTTTCATTAAATGCATGTCCATGTAAAAATATAACTGGATAATTCATTTTAGGATCTTCTAGACAATCCATACATTCATTTCTGATACAGCATCTATCACTATTATTATCTAAACTAACATTTCTATCAATATCAATACTAGCTAATATTATTTTATTAAAATTAGGTTTACTAATATTATCAGAATAACATTCTTCATCAAGGGAATTATTTAATGCATTTATTAAACAAATATCACATTCATTGCAATCAATTGACTTGTTAATAATATAATAATTTAATTTATTAAATAAATCTTTAATTTCATTAGACATATTAATTATCTCTGTTGATATCTCAATGAGATCTTCTTTATCCTCGATAATATAATTAAATCTATTAATCATATTATGAATAAATGATGAATAGTTATATTTAGAAATATTAAGTCCATTAGATAAGTTTAATTCACTACTCTGATTAATTTCTTGAGAATTATTTATGTTAGTTAGATTATAATTAGTACTATTATCGAAGTGATTATTACTATTGTTGTTGATGTCTAAATTATTATCTTCAGTTGTATTAATTAAAGTGTTTTCATTTAACGTTATTTGATTTATATTAATATGCCTCGTTATAATCTCATCAAATTTAATTATGTATTGTAATTCAATGTATAATCGATTAATTTCTTCGATTAAAGCATTTTCTACAGTAGTATTGAATCTTATTTTTTCATAATGATCTCTTGCTATGACAAAAGCATTGTCAATATCTGTTTTGTTAACTAAAGCTGATTTCTCATACATACTATTTTGCCAATATTCTAAATATTTTGATAAATTTTGTTTCAATCCATTTGAATTTAGATTAATATTAGTATTATTCTCTATTTGTTGAATCATATCTATTTTAAACAATGCATCATTTAATCTTATTCTTGCAACATTTCTAATTTGTTCTTGATATTCTGTTAATTTATGTCTTATTGGGACTAATGCTTTTCGTGAATTATTACCTTCAGCTTGACATAAAAAAGTTTGTTTTGATTTACATTCTACATTATACCTATATAGAACAATTCCTGAACCATATTCTGGTACTGTTACATTGTAATTAAAATTGAATGTTTTTGGTCTACCTATAAATGTATCAACAGAAATATACCTATCATTACTTACATCTTCAAGATTAAAAACACAAGATACTTCACAAAAAGGATTTGCCGTAATACTTGTTGTAAAATTTAATGAAATTGTATCTCCATTTGGTATATATCCTAAATTATCAGGAGCTTCAATTTTTATTAAGATATTGTACCCAACAAGGAATCTAAGATAGAGGTATAATCTAAAAATAAATATAATCAATATGATACTTATTATTAAAAATATTGTATATTTTAATATTTTTTTAGCTTTTTTATCCATATTTTAATAACATATTATGTAACTTAAAAATATTACTAGCAGACTATAGAAATAATTTGTTAAATTGATTAATAAGTCTAATAATTTATGTTCTACCAATTATCCTTTTTGCCCCTGTTAATGGTGTAACTTGTATATTTAGGTAATGAGCTGGTATTAATACATTCTCATAAACTGGTTCGACCCATTCTTTTTGATAGTAACCTTCTCTTACTGTAACCTCTTTATATAAACCATTACTTCCTATATTACCTGGATCAAATATTCCTCCGGTAGTAACACTTACAACACATCCAAGTATATTTAATGCATGACCTGCTTTATTTCTTCTTCTTTCAGTAACAGGTTTAACCCACACATCTTTAAAATATCCTTCTTGTACTAGTCTTTGCTCTCTTTGCTCAGGAACATATCTTCTTTTAGTGTAAGTAATATTTGCTAATTGTTGAATTAATTGTTCTTTATTATTATTTTGGCTATTCCTTAACCTTCTTTCCATATTTTGAATTTGTTCAGTAGCAACATTATACCTGCCATTAGAAATATTTAATCTTATTTGATTAATTTGATTTTCATACGGACATACTTCTTGTCTTCTTTGAACTATTTGATTTTGATTATTTGATACAACTCGTTCTATTGTATTTGATGATCCACTAATCCTATTATTATTAGTATTATTAGTATTATTAGTTGTTATATTCCTATTATTTCTAACATTATTATTGCCATTATTTCTTACAAGTCTATTTGTTATAGGTCTAGAAACTATATTGTTATTAGTGTCTGTAAAATTATTGCTATTAGCAATATTATCAATACTAGCAGTTGCATAGGAATTATTGTTAGTGTTATTAGTTATATCTTTATTATCTGTTATGTTACCATTAATATGTGTACTTCCTGTGTATATACTACTATTATTATTTACAATTTCTTCTATTTGATTTTGATTATTATAAAGTGATTGATGATAAGTAATTCTATCCATTGAAACTTTAAGGCTATAAAACCATAATCCTAATAAGCCCGCAATTGTAATACCTGCCATCGCTTTTTTTAGAGCTATCTGGCCAAAACTAATTATTGACTCTAGATCTATTTCATATGAAATCCTTTTTTTCTTTTTAGAATTATTTATTTTATTATTAATTTCATAATCTCTTAATAAGCAATCTCCATAAGTAACCAATTTTCTTTTCTTACTAAATTCATCAAAAAGAAGCTCTAATTCTTGTTCAATATTTTTTCTCATAAGTTAACTGAATTTTTTATTTAAATATTTGTTTAGATTCTAAAACTGTAATATCTTTATTTTTATTAGAAAAAAAAGGAGTTTTTCGTAAAAATTATATTTATTAGGTGTTTACTCGAAAATATAACAAAAGTATTAAAAAAGCTAAAAGAATCTTATCAATTATGCCATTAGAAAATGTTAGAGATGAGATTGATACACTTGATCAAATAATAATAGAAAGACTTGCAGTTAGAACAAAATCTTCATTATTAGTACCAAAGTGGTCTCCTAAGGATATAAAATATTTAGATATCTTTAAAGACTTATTTGATGATTATAATAATCTAGTTAAAGCTTTACAAGAATCATATAATTCATCATCTTCTAATCAAGTATCTATATCTGAAGAAGAGGGTGATAGTAAAAGTTTAGATATAGAAGTGTTAGATCTTCTTGAGAAACGTATTTTATATGGTGAGCAAGTTATTTCTGAAAAATATAAATCTTCTGATGGAAAAAAATTACAATTAATATTTCCTGAACGTGAAAAGCAAGTATTATCTTTAGTAAAACAGAAAGCAGAAAGTTATGAATTAGATGGAGATATAATGGCTTCTTTTTATAAAACTACAATAATTCCTTTAACAATTAAGATTGAAGAAAGATATTTAAAAATATTAGAACAACAACAATCATAAAAATTTTGAATATTTTTATTATAATTTTCTTATTTAAGATAAATTATATCTTTAGCATCTTCTTCACTATCTATATCTAATGTCATGGCAATATCTTCTACTTCTATAAGTGAAAATTTGGATTGGAATGCATTTGAACCTATTTTATTAAGTTGTGATATACTAAGTCTTCCTCTAAAATAAGCTACTACTGATGGTAAGAAATCATCTGCAATCTCTTTTATATTTAAAGGATTAAGTAATTTCCTTACTGAATATGCTTTATCTAACAAATCATGATTATCCACGTTTGTAGGATTACCATAAGATATATTTGCAAGTCTAAAACCTCTTCTTTGTGTTCTAGAAGCATCTACAATATCAGGATTTTTTGTTAGAATACCATATATGTTAACTATTGCATCAACAATTATATTACCTATACTTTGATTTTTTGTTTCTTGATATTCTGGAGTAAATACATCATCTATCACCCAAAAATATGGTCTAAAATACATTCTGTCTTTACTGTGAAAAACATTACCACCTGCAATTCTATTAATTGTATTTAGTACTGAATGGTATAATCTTGATGCTAATGATGTTTTTTTTGTTATATTTTCTTTACCAATAATAGCATACATTATATCAAAGTCATATTCTAAACATTTCTTTATAAAACTCTCATAACTTGCTGAACTTACTTTTGGAATGTCACATGGTATAAATAATGCACTCTCATTATTTTTAGCTGCATTCGTATTTTTATAACCTTCAACAGCATTTTGTGATATGCTACCAATTTGTTGTATAACTTTAGCTTTGTAATCTGTCAATTGTTGTTGGATCATTGCTGTAATTCTTTCTTGTTCACCAACAATTACAATGTCATCTATGCTAGAAGTTTCAGCAACATTTTTAAGTGTTAATTCAAGCATGGATCCAGTTCTTTTTTCTCCATTATCATTTACAGTTATTTGCTTTAATGGCTTATATTTCCCCCAAAGATAATTTTCTCCATATAATCTAGAATGTATTGACCTTACTAGCCTAGTTTTAGCTTGATCTTTTGCTTGCCCACCTGCTAATATAACTGCACTGACCATATTAACGAAGTTATTTAGTGGTTTATAAGTATATATTATTATTTAGCTTAGATTAATTAACAATAATTTTTTAAAATAATTAGTTATTAAACTATTATGAAATAACGTGGGTGTGCCGGAGTGGTCAAACGGGTACGGTTGAGGGCCGTATAGCTTAGTGCTTGCGCGAGTTCAAACCTCGTCACCCACATAACTTTTGTTATTCACATATTTCGCTGGGCTTTATGTCCAGCTTAAATGCTAGTGACTGAGAGTGCAGTCTCTCAGGTGATAACCTCGTCACCCACATATTATTTAAATAAGTATAATATAAAAGATTATAAAATGGCAAATAAAAAAAATTTAAGCAAACTATGTATTTTATTTTTAAGCATTTTATTTTCCATATTCTTAATAGGTTGTAAATCTTTTTTAACTCAAGATGATGATACTAAAGGAATAGTTATTTTAGAAAATGCTACAGAAAATGTTACACAAATAAATTATGAAATTGTTGAAGAACAACAAATTGTTGAAGAACAACAAATAGAAATATTAATTAACGATTCTTTAAATGATTCAATAACTATTACTGAACCTGTATTTTATCGAATAATTGCATTAGGCGATAGTCTTACAGAGGGACCAGGTGTCGGAATTAATGAAACATATCCTGCACAACTTGAAGCAGAATTAATTGCAAAAGGTTATAATGTAGAAGTCTTGAATCGTGGTATTGCAGGTGAAAAAACTTCTCAAACAGTAAAAAGAATTCAAAGTGTTATAGATGAAAAGCCAGATTTAGTTGTATTAACTATTGGTGCAAACGATGCTTTTAATTTTGTTCCTCCAGATGAAATAAAAAATAATATTGCTTTTATGATTAGAGAATTTAAGCAAAATGACATTCAATTAATTTTGGGTGGCATGGAAGTATTAGGTGATACTGATCTTTCTGCTGCATTAGATTTTATAATAAATGAATTAGGTATTCCTGAAGAATATGCACAAGTTGCAATTTCAGCAATGAATTATGTTGATGAGTTTAAAAGAATATATAAAAATTTATCAGATCAATATGATGTAGTTTTGATTCCATTTTTTTTAGATGGTGTTGCTGGAAATAGTAGCCTAAATCAAGAAGATGGTATCCATCCTACTGCAGAGGGATATAATATTATCGTTAATAAGAATATTTTACCAATACTAGAACCTTTAATATCTTGATCTAATTTACTAAATATATATGAATAAATAATATGAAAAAAATAAAAAATAAAAAAGGGAAAAATAATTATACTAGAAATATAAAAAAACATATTAAAAACACAAATGATATTTTAAAGTCAAAGAAAAATAAGAGTAATTCTTTTATTTCTATTAATAAAAAAAGCATATTTTTAATTGTGATTATAATTATAATTACTATTTTATTCTCTTTGTATTTATTTATTAATCATGACCCATGTAATAAAATTGAAGATTCTAAAAAAGATGATTGTTATTTTGAGAATTCAAAAAATAATCTAGAAAAATGTTTTAAAATTAATGATATGATTAATCGTGAATATTGTATTCTAGAATATTCATTAAATCATTTAGACTATATGTCCTGTGAAAATCTATCTTTTGATTCAAGAGATTATTGTATTAGAGAAATATCTTCATTAAAATTATCTGAAATGCATTGTGATGAAATAATAGATATTGAAACAAAAAATGAATGCTATTTATCAGTAATCAAACAAATTGATGATGTTTTGATTTGTGATAAAATTGTTGATAATTATGAATTAATTCAAGAGTGTTATTATCTTCATGCAATTAATTTTGTTGATTCTAATTCCTGCAATAAAATAATTGATACTGAATTAAAAGATAAATGTCATATTAAAATGGCAATATCTAAATTTGCTAATGGTATTTGCTAATTGTTTTCTTAGATGTATGTAATTAATTCATTCTTGATAAAATATTTAAATAGATTATATTAATTAGTTTTATAATCAATTTTATATTATGGTTAAGTTAAATATCAGAAATACATTTTAAAATGAAATCAAAGAATACTCTTAAAAAAAATTCAAAAAATAGTAGTAATAAAATTTCTACTAAGAATAATAGTTCTAATACTACAAAATCTTCAAAAAAAAGTGTTATGTCAAAAAAAGAAGAATTAGAGTATGCTAATTTAATCAATCAACAAATCTCTAAAATCAATCGAAATCTTAAATTCTTAGTTATATCTATATTGTTAATAATAATAATAAGTACTTTTATTTTAATATTGATTGCATTGCAACAAGATCCATGTAGTGATTTAGAATTAATAGAACAAGATTTATGTTATTTAGAAAATACAAATTCAAATATTAATTATTGTGATAGAATATTAAATCAACAAGTAAAAAATTCATGCTTAGCAGAATTATCAATACTTAATTCTGATAAAGATTTATGTTTAAGTTTACCTGTTAGAACGTCCAGTTATTGTCTATTAAAATTAGCTCAAAAAGAATTAGATACTAGTTATTGTAATGTTATGCCTTCTGAATATGATAGAAATTTATGTTATCAATCTTTATCACAACTATTATCTGATAATAAGATTTGTAATAATATTATACTTAATTTGGTATCAAGAGATAATTGTTTTTATGAATACGGTATAAAGTTTTCTGATTTTAGTTCTTGTCAATCAATAATTAGTGATACAAATAGGGATAAATGTAAATATCAGCTAGCTATAGCAACAAATAATCTTTCAATATGTTCTGAAATAAAATTGAATAATTATCAAGGATTGTGTTTTAGCCGATTTGCTACAAATTTAAATAATTCAGATATCTGTAGTAACATTACAAGTGCAGTAATTAGAAATCATTGTTTTGAAATGATTATTTAATAAAAAATATCGTGGTATCATAATTTGTTGATTAATGTCTATAAATTTTTATTAATTATACTATTATTTATTGAATTAAATAAATATATCTCAAAGGTAAGTTTTATAAATTATTCTTATTTGATTATAGTAGATGTATGGTGGATGATGAAAATATTAGGAACTAATTTTAAAAAAATAAAAGCACAACATTCAATGGAGATTTTAATACTCGTTGCTTTTATTAGTTTATTTGTGATCTTTTTATTATTTACCTATACTGAAATAAGAAGTGCTTTTGGTCGTAGTACTTTAGATGCAAGTGCACAAGATCTTACAAATCAATTAAATCGTATTGCTGCTACTGGTTCAGATACACAGTATAAGATATCATTAAATTTGCCAAGAAATTTAGAACAAGTTGATTATTCTGATGGTTTCTTAACATTTATGGCTGATGAGACTGTTTTATCATATCCAGTAAGATCACCAATAGTTGGAGAAATAGGCTCAATTGGTAATGTAAATGCAGAGTTTTTACCAAGTAATTATGGTGGTTATGTTTGTATATATCCTCCTCATAAATATCAAGAATGTTGCGTTGATTTATTATGCTCATTGAATCAATTAGACTGTTATGTTAATGGTGCTAAGGATACTGATTGTGATGGCATGCCTGATTGGTATGATCTTGACATTGATGGGGATGGAACACCTAATGAATTTGATCCTAATATTTCTAATAAATTCATTTCAAATCCTGATTTTTATTTAGATAAAGATGAAAATGGTATATATGAATGGTATAAAAATAATATTGATTTATTTTTAGTAAATTGGGGTGTTGATAGTGATGGTGATGGTGTTCCTGATTTTTTTGACAAGGATCCAAATAATCCAAATGTTGGTGCTGAAGATAATAATAATAATAATATTGCAGATTGGTTAGAATTTGATTTTAATAATAATGGTATTCCTGATTGGTATGATAATGATCTTGATGGTGATGGTGTTCCTAATATTTTTGATTCAAATCCTCATCATCCTTTAGTTGGTAATGAAACAAATCCACATACAAATGTTCCATTATGGTTAGAGATTGATACAAATAATGATGGTATTCCTGACTGGTATAGTATTGATAAAGACGGTGATAGTGTTCCTGATAAATTTGATGATTATCCTTTAGATTCAACTAGGGGTAATGAAGATAATACTGGAGATGGATATCCTGACTGGTTAACACAAGATACTTCAGGTGATGGTATCCCAGATTGGTGGTATGGTAATTATTTGGACAGTGATGGAAATGGTGTTCCTGATAGATTTGATGCTAGTCCTTTTAATCCTGAAATAGGTAATGAAGATTATTATACGATGCAATACAATCCAGATGGAACATGTAATATGATATATGGTAGTAATGGTATTCCTGATTGGATGGAATTTGATTTTGATTGTGATGGTGTTCC
>JBLKOM010000005.1:0-153065 GCA_047602755.1 Candidatus Woesearchaeota archaeon | reverse complement strand
ACCACATTCTTCATAAACAATCTCACCTGTAAAATCACTAGCTTTAAGCCAACGACCAGCGGTTGAAGGCTCAACTAGAGTAGCATTCTCACGAAAATAACAAAGATTATTACCAATAATTACATTGCAATCCTCATTTGTATATGTGTAATCTGCTAAATTCATTGTACGAGGTGAACAACAATTATTAGAAACAATAGATGAACCAAGCCAATCTCCTCTCCCGCAACTTGCTTGAATGCACCACTGACGACCTGAAGGATGCATTGAATCCCATCTTACATCAAGATTAATATATTGACAAACTGATGCTGAGCCAAAAGAAGCACCACCTGTTCCAATTAATTCAAATTTATATCGCCCTTCATAGCCAGCAATAGTGCATATTGTATCAAAAGAAGTCCATGTAAAATCAATACCAATATTTCCATGCCTTTTTGCTTCAAGATCACTACATCTTTGCTCAGCATCAATTGTTGGTACTTGTGAAATTGATGATAAACTTCGTCGATTATTTACAGGATCATATGCAACCATCTCTAATGATACTGAACTATCTGGATTAGGAAATCCTTCAGGTGCACAGAATAAAGCGTATGAACTATTACTAATCAAGATTATATAAAAAAACATTATATATAGTAAAATAAATCGCATACTTATTTTAGAGTCTATAAGTTTATAAAACTTGTTCCATCGATAACTAATAAAAGAAATTTTTTTAAACATAACCAAAGATATTTTTGAAATGGAACTAATTGATATAAAAGAAAAACTGAATCCTGATTTCTATAATGTACTTGATAATATGAAAATAACAACTCTTAGACCATGTCAGGAAAAAGCAATCAATCAAGGGTTATTAAATTTTAAAAATATTCTAGTATGCACGCCAACAGCTTCAGGAAAAACTTTAGTAGCTGAGATTGCAGCATTACAAAATATTACATCTGGCAGAGGAAAAGCAGTTTATATTGTACCATTAAAAGCACTAGCAACTGAGAAATTTAAATCATTTAAGGAGAAGTATGGTCATTTAGTTAAAATTGCTTTAACCATTGGTGATATTGATAGTAATGATAGTTATTTATCAAATTATGATTTAATTGTATGCACAGCAGAAAAATTTGATTCTTTGATGCGACATCAAACACCTTGGCTAAAATATGTATCTTTGCTTGTGATAGATGAAATTCATTTAATGAATGATCCTGGAAGAGGTCCAACCGTTGAGATAATAATAACATTAGTAAAACATCTTCTAAAAAAAGTTCAGATATTAGGTTTATCTGCAACTATTGGCAATTCAGACCAATTATCAGAATGGTTGAATTCAGAATTAGTAATTGATGATTGGCGACCGGTAAAGTTAAAGCATGGTGTTTATTTAGATGGGAAAATAGAATATTTACACGATAGTAGTAAATAAGCATAATACTTAAAAATGGAAGATTACTCTCTAATTCTATGTTAGAAGAAGAAAGTGATTCAATTCCTAGCGTTAAGAGAATAAATTTAAAAGTTAAAAATAGACCAAATAATATGCTTGGTCCTAATTCTTATGATATTTATATTGGAAGAGATTTAACAGATATTTTTTTGGATGATATGGAGTCTCAAAAATTAAAAAAATTCACAATTCTAACTGATGAAAATGTTGCAGATGCTGGGCATTTAGAAAATGAAATTAAAGCATTAGAATCAATAAATGCAGAAGTTATTCCATTAATTATGCCTCCTGGTGAAAAGTTTAAGACAGGTAAACAATACCTTGATTTAGCAAATAAATTGGCTGAAGATCCTAGAATTGAACGAAGTTCCATTCTTATTGCACTAGGTGGTGGAGTAGTAGGAGATATGGGTGGATTTCTTGCTGCTACTGTTAAACGTGGTCTTAAAGCTTATTTCCAAAAACCAACTTCAACTGTTTCGCAATCAGATTCTTCTGTTGGGGGAAAAACTGGAGTAGATACTGAATCAGGAGTAAAGAATGCATTAGGAGTATTCATACAACCAAATGGTGTTTACATTGATGTTAATACTTTACGAACTACACGTAATAGTGACTGGTTATATAAAGCAGCATATCATAGTGGTCTTGCAGAAATTGTAAAGTATGCTTTTAGTTTTAATCCGCGAGCAGTAAGATATCTTGAAAGAAATGTTGATGGTCTAAAGAATATGGATCTAGATGTTGTTGCAAAAGCATTAGCATATAGTGTAAAAATTAAGCGGGATATTGTACAGCAAGATATTGGTGAACAAGGAATACGTGCAATTTGTAATCTTGGTCATACTTTTGGACATGCATTTGAGACTGTAGCAAATGAAGTTTTAGCAGAACGTGATGAAATTTTTCCTCATGGATATGCAGTTTCTGTAGGTACAGTTTATGCAGCTGCATTATCAATGTTAAATCCTCATACAGGATTTACTCATGACGATTTCCTTCGTGAATGTACATTATTACAAAAATTAGATTTACCAATTAGCTTACCAGTTTCTATGTTTGATATCCCACTAGAAAGATATCTTAAAGAGATGTCTAAAGATAAAAAGGTTGAAGCTGGAAATATAAAATTTGTTTTACAAGACGATGTTGGAAAAATGCATAAAGTATCTGATGGACCATATGGTGGTAATTATAAGATGGGAACAGGCAGAGAAATACCCATTGAACATTTAGAAGAAGCTTTTACTTATGTGAGATGATTGCCATTTCAAGACCACCAATTCTTTCTTTAAAAGATGATATACAAAGAATAAATGATAAATTAAAAGATTATCATATTGATTACACTCCTACATCACATATTATTCCCGATGGAGATGAAACTTTAGCTTTGTGGAAAAGAAATCATCTTTTAGGTGTAGTAGGAATTTCATATGGGCTAGAATCATATTATTATGAATTAGATATTGTTGTACCAGAAAATCAAAGAGAAAATTATGAGAGTGCAATTGAGGCATCTTCCAATCGATGGATTGTTACACAAGTCCAAGCTAACCCTGGTACTTTAAGATTTCGTCAACAATATAATTTTCGTAGAATTCTTATGGATTTCTGGGACGAGCTTATGTCAGAACGAGGCTATTCAATTGATTTATTCCTATCAGCAAAAATGAATTATTATATGATACCTTATGTTCAAGATGATTTGTACTACAAAGGAATCTCACCACCACATGAAACTGGCTTAAAAATAAATTATGATTACTTAGCAAAAAGACGCGGGTTCTCATTTAATCCAGAAACATTATTATATCACAGAAATTAACATTTTTTGAAAGAATATTTTCTTTATCTTTTACTTATTGTTAAGATATTATAAGCTGGTCTTATTGCAGGATAATTATCAATTTGTGAATCTGGACATGATTCTTTACATATTATTTCCAATTGATTTTGAGTATATCTATTATATTCCATCCCCAACATTTTACCTAAATTACTTATATACCATTTGAGTACGTGACTTATTGCAATTCCTCCAAAACCATCACTAAAATATTTGGTAGAATCAGCCTCAGGATGGACGATAAACATAATACCATTTTCATTTAAATTATTAAAACTTTCAGAAAGTAAGTGTCTTACATTCTCCTCTGTACCGTATAAACATCTTCTAAATAATTGAACATCAAATCGTTGATTTTTAATATCATCAAAAATCCCATCATACATGCTTTTTTCTATAACATCAATCCTTTCTTGATATTTCTCCTTCTTTTTACGTTTTGAATGTAATATTTTCAGCATAATTGGATCATTTTCAATAGCAATTACTTTTTTTGCACCTGCTTCTACTAATTTGAAGCCCATGTTTCCTGTGCCTGCACCAAAATCTAAAACAATAGAATCTTTAAGTTTTCCACTACCTGCTAAAAAACCATTAGTATATCCATCAATATCATGCATTAATTTTGAATAACTTATCTCATCATAAAATGATGCACTTAAACTCCATCCTGATTTCATATGAATCAAAGTTTATTATAGATTTAAATTATTATGTATTATACAATCATAGAATTTATTAATATAATATATTATTTTTAAGATTATAAAAACTCAAAGAATTTTATTCAATCTTTCTTTTCCAATTTCCATAATAAATCCAGCAAGTTTTGGTCCTTTATCTCTTGAAATAATTGCTTGATAACATATTCTAAAAAAATCTTTCATATCCATTCCCAGCTCTTTAGGAATATTAAATATTTTCTCTTCCATTATCTTAGGTTCATCTTCTTGATTTATTATTTCTTTTAATTTGTCTAAAGCTCTTATTTGCTTTTCATTAAGTGTACTAAAAAAATCTTGATTTTTTTCTTTGTTTATTTTGAATTTAAAATTATCATCTGCATATTTTTCTAACCAATTTTTAGCACAAGCGATTCGTGTCATTAATCTTTGTTTGTAAGCTTCTTTAACTTTTGAATCAAAATATTCAAAAGTATTTTGTTCGTCCATATCTTTTACGCATAATACTTGTGTTATTTCCTTGAATGAAATTTGATTAGGGGACTCTTTTAGAATATTATCTTCATCAACTTGAGATAATTCATAAATCCATTTATTTTTCTCTTTTTCTTTATCATTTACTGTTTCTAATCCATAATATATTCTTTCAGATTTATCATAATCCTCATATATCTTATTTACATCTAAGTCAAATGATATTGCAAATTCAGTATTTGGTCGTGTACCTGCAAATAAAAATCTAATAATTTCAGGTTGATAAATCTCAAGACAATCTTTTAAAGTTACAACTTCTCCACTTGATGAAGAAATCTTTCCACCTCTACCTTTAATGCTTATGAAATCATACATGATATATGTAGGTGCATTTCTGTCCCATACTTGTTTTACAATTTCTTTACCAGTAGTGTAGGAACTTCCCGGTGATGAATGATCCTTTCCGCCTGGTTCAAAATGTACTTTTTCAACACTCCATCTCATTGGCCAATCAACTCTCCAAAGTAGTTTTACAATTCCTTTCTCTCGAAAATCGACTGCTTCTTTGTGACCGCATTCACATTCATAATATAATTCGTAATCACCTTTCCACTCTTGTTTTGTAATAGTGTCTTTTTTGCATGAATCACAAAATATAGATGTAGGTAGCCATATATCACTTAATGGTTCCTTTCTATGCTCGTTTAATATAGCTTTTATTTTATCAGTATTTTCTAATGCTTTTTTTATATTTTCAGCATAAAAACATTGTTTGTATAATTCTGCTTGATATTTATATTCAGGAAAAATTCCAACCTCAGGTAATATATTTTCTACATCTTTAAGGTTTTTTTCGGCATAGTTAGTTGCAGAATTAGTAGTATCTGGTGTATCAACTATACTCATTCTAAGGTGCTTTTCTAATACTTCTGGCTGAGGCATATTACTTGGTATTTTCCGAAATACATCATAACTGTCCCATGAATGAAGATGCCTTACTTTTTTTCCTAATATTTTAAATGCTCTTCTAACTAAATCTACTGTTATTATTTCTCTAAAATTACCAATATGAATTACGCCAGAAGGAGTTACTCCAGAGGCACATGTGTATAATTCTTGTTCGCCATGTTCATGCATCGTCTTTTGTGCCGCTGTAAAACTCCAATGCATAAAATTAAATTGATTGTTATTTTTTCCACTATTTTTATCTTGACTCATAGATAAAGCTATTGTTAACCTTTATATAAAGATTGTGCTTACTTATATAGTAAAATGATTGAATAATTATTTGTATTCTTTAATTTTTGATTACTTAATTAATTGTAAATTAGAACACTTTAACGCATTTTTTCCGATATTTATTTATATCAGTTTAAATAAAACCATATCATGAATATTTTTATTATTGGAAGTGGTAGTTTTGGAACAGCTTTAGCAAAAGCACTTTCAGCAAACTCTAAAAATAATATAGTTATTTATTCTATTGATAATACTGCAATTAAAAATATAAGAAAATATTCTGAAAATAAAGCTTATCTTCCTGGAATAAAACTACCAGAGAATGTTAGCATTACAGATGAGATATCACTAATAAGTGATTCAGATATAATTATTTTTGCAGTCCCAAGCTCTGTGTTTGTTACAGTTTGTAATAATATTAAAAATTATTACAAAGACCAAATAATTGTATCTGCTAGTAAAGGTATAACTGATGATGGTAATGTTTTAACTGTTCTTATAGAAAAATCACTTCGTTGCAATTCAAAAAAAGTTTTATCACTTTCAGGACCAAGTATTGCAATAGAATTAGCATCTGAAAAAACAACTTACTTGATATTAGGCGGTGACAGACGTTATACACAAATTGCAAAGAATGCCTTTGAAAGTAATTTTTTATTGATAAGATGTACAAGAGATAAAAAAGGGATACAATATCTTGGATTTTATAAGAATATACTTGCAATTCTTGTAGGTTTGTCCGATGGTTTAAAATTAGGAAATAACATGAAATCAGCATTAATAACTAAGGCATATAGTGAATTTTATTATCTTAATCAAAATAGACGTATAAGAAGGCACAGTTTCATTGACTACGCAGGTTTAGGTGATCTTTATTTAACATCTACAAGTGAAGATTCACGTAATAGAAATTTTGGTAAAAAATTAGCAGCAGGTTTATCATCTCAAAAAATATTAAAAAATTCAAAGAATGTTGTAGAAGGTTATTCAAATCTTTTAAAACTTAAAAAGCACCATGATAATGGCAAAGATTGTTCTTGGTTTGAAAAAAATTTATTGAATTCATTACTTTCAATAATACAGACAAAGTCCCCTATTGTTAAAAAAGAATTATTGTTAAAATATCTAAACTCCTCTGAGATAAAAGCATTAGTATTTGATTGGGGTAATGTGTTAACAGAAGATTATTATTCTATGCATGTTGCAAAATTATTGGCTAAAAAGTACAATCTAAATCAAGATAAACTTTTAGAAATATTAGAGATAAATGAAAAACAAGCTCTGCTTGGTAAAGAAAATCTTCGTGAATTATACCTCCGTATAAAAAAATATTATCCTATGCTATCATTTAAATTTTTTTCAGAATGTTATTCAAAAGCAATTACTTGGAATAAGCCAGTATTACAATTATGTGAGCGTTTGAGTAAGAATTACAATCTTTATATTTTATCAAATAATTATAATTGGGTAACCCCAAAATTAAAACCAACATTAAGACCTATCTTCAAAGGCATGATCTTTTCAAATGAAGTTAAGATGATTAAACCTAATAATAATATTTTTAACAAATTGCTTGAAAGATATAATCTACGTCCAGAAAATTGTATTTATGTTGATGATAGTTTACGTAATATTTTGGCAGGAGAACGTAACAAGTTTAATATTGTAAAGTTTAATTCTATAAAAGACCTTGAAACTACTTTAGCAAAAAAGATAATTGGTTTTGTAAAATAAATCCTATAAAATTTTAATCTAATCTTCCTAAACCATATATTTCTGAAAGAAAACAGTTTTTATTGCCTAATCTACTTACCCAGAAATCACCTACTTTTTTTGATAATAATTCCCCTGCTAAAGGAGTCTCATAATTAATTCGATCTTTTGTTATATCTTCATCACCATATCCTACAATTGAAAAAGACTCTTCAACACCATCACTATTAAAAATTACAAGAGAGCCATAAACTACTTTAGGCAATATAACTCCTTTTTCAGGATATTCTTTAATTGTTATTTTATTAATTAAATCATGTAGGTTAGACAAGTCTCTATTTTGAACTTGAAGATCATAAACAATAGAATCATACACTGAATTATCATGCCAAGATTCAGCACCTTGTGAAGTTGCCTCTCCAACTTGCATTTGTGTCTGTGAAACACGTCGCTCTAATTTTTTTGCTCTTTCAATTAAATTCTGTAGACCTTGATGTGTAGCATATTTCATAACAAATGAAGTTTTATATTGATTTATAATCTTTTGTTATTTTGATAAGAACAACAATAATATTAATAACAAATAGAAAAAACTAATTAAAAAATTAAAGAATTTTTGCATTTGATGTGAAATCTTTGTAATTTGCATTTTGTAGTATTGGTAAAATATTTTTTGCTCTAAGTTTATGCTGCTCAAAAACTTTCGAATAAAGTTCAGTAATTTCTCTTCCTCTAATAATTATACCATTAATTATTTTTTCATGTCTAAATGAAATATTTACTTTATACTCATTTATATCAATTTGAAAAGGAGTGTATTCATCTATAACATATATTTTAAGATTATATAATTTAATTTGATCTAAAACCATTTTTTTCCAATTCTTAAAAAAAAACTCACCTTGTGATGCTATAATTTCCATATGTGATATTAATGAGCTTAATTCGAATATAACTTCAAAAGATTTACCTTCCTTTAAAGCATCATAGTATGTATTAAAAATCATTCTGGTAATATAATGATCATAAAATGTAATGGTCATTCTTTTATTAACAATTATCTTTCTTAGTTGTTCAAATTTGTTAATATCCATAGGATACATAAGAAAAGGAAAGGATGTATGCAAACTGATATATTTAATTGTTTTTTTACTTTCTGAAATCATGTTTAAATGCTCATAAGTGAACTTCTTACTATCATTAATACGATCAAATACAGTGCTTTTTGTCTCATTAACAATTTCAAGAATGTCTGCTTGTGATTTTAGCATCTTTCGTATTTTTGATTGTGTGAAATCAATCACTTTTTCATCTAAATTTATTGTACGAAATTTAAATGGTCTTCTACCAATTCTTTCAATAATCTTTACTTCTTCAAGAATACTTAACTGTTCATATAATCTCCCCATAGTTATCCCTGTAGTTTTTGATAAATCTTTTGCACTCATTTCTTTATTTGAGATTAAAACTTTTAGAATTAAAGCTTGTCTTTTATCTAATCCAAAATTTTGTTGCAGTTTTTCAATAATTTGAAGTTCCATATAAGCTAAACTATTCGACAATATTTAAATATTTCTATATTTTACTCAGAAATTCTAATTTTAGAGTAAAATATTTATAAAAAGAGTTAAAACTATCTAATCATGTTAGGAGATATAGTAGAAGTAAAATTAACGCCTGAAGAAAGGCTATTGTTTAATAAACAATTAGAAAACCTTGAAGGCTTAGCAGAACAATATGTTATTTCTAGAATTGATTCTTATGCTCAAGAACTAAGAGCTGGTCCTACAAAAGATAAAAGTGAAACAAAAAAAACCTTAGAATTTTTAGGACTTATTGCAAGAAATTTTATTGAAACAGGAAACTTAGAATCAAAAGATTCCTGTTATTGTGGGTTAGCTTTAACAGCAGTTCCAAAAGATGAACGTGCAAAATTATATGATGAACATAATTTATTAAAAGGAGCAATTAGCCAAGCAGGATTAAGAATATATGATCCATATGAAGCACCTTTTAACCCACAAGATGAATTAATCGGAACAGACAATGATATTTATGACATAGACTCAATAATGGTTTTTGCATCACAATATTTTACTTTTACCCACTTATCTGCTTCAACAGGTGGTGGGATTGAACAAGCTACAGCGCGTGATACTTCAAAAATGAATCTTGTATTTGTAAAGAAAGGAATGGATCCTAAACCTAGTAGAATGTCAACAGGCATGCGACGTGCAATTACAGTTCAATATACAGATGCAAAAGAACAGCAATCAGAAATATCAGATATGATTGGTATGATTCAAGAATATGAACTAGGAATTGGGTTTTGTGAAGGTTATGGTTCAACACTTATTGGATTTAAAGGAAACAATACTGTTTGCCTACCTCATTTGGTTAAAACAAAATTTCCACAATTCACATATAAAATTTAACTTTTTTAGATATTACATGATTTTATTAGATAGCTTTAGCTATGCTTAAGCTATTGATTAAATTAGTTTTGATATAGCGTTAGCTATATACTTTGGTGATACAAATGTTGTCTGGAATACAACAACAAGAAGATATAAGCACAGAACAAAATTTGCAAGAAATGAATAGTTTAGAGACTTTACTAAAAAGATGTAATATTCTATCGGAAAAAGAGACATTTAATGATATGGTTACAAGGGTGATAGATTCTGTTATTGATGAAGAAAAAAAATATGATGTCCAGGAAAAAGAGATAATTGATTTTAAAGAACGAATGACAAAAAGATTATATGGTAAACAATTTGTCCCTAGCACAACCCTTCTGACAAATGCAGGTAGGTATAAAGATAAACCATTAGCTGCTTGTTCAGTTCCTCCAATAAGTCTTCGTGATGATTTAAATAAAATTAAAGCAATTGTAGATCAATACCATATCAATGGGATGGGAACTGGTTTTAATTTTGATGAATGTGATAATCCTGTAGAGATGCTTAATTATCTAAATGAAGTAGCAATTAAAGGGCAATACAGTGGCAAACAAGATAGGCCTGTAGGAAATATGGGTATAATATCTTTAAATCATCCAAAGATATTTGAATTTATAGAAAGTAAAACAAAATCAAAAGACAAAGAATGGATTTTTAACATTTCAGTAAATGTTCCAAATGAATTTGTAAAAGTTTTATTTAATAATAGTGTTTATACATTATCAGATGGAAGTTTTGTTGATCCAAATGAATTACTTGAAAAGATAGTTAATTCTGCATGGGAATGTGGAGATCCAGGTCTTGCTTTTTTAGATCGGTTTGAAACAGATAATCCTGCACCACACCTTGGAAAATATGTTTCATTAGCTCCTTGCGGTGAAATAGCAATGACTGAAGGTGAAACATGTCAATTTACATATCTTAATGTAGGTGCATTTGTAGATAAAAATAGAATTTCATATTCTGAATTAAGACGAGCAATACATGATGTTGTAAGATTTCTTGATGATGCATTAGATATAAGCATATCAAATTATGGTAATGACACAAGTGTAGATATAATGAATAAAAAAAGAAAAATAGGATTAGGGATTTGCGGATTTGCTGATATGTTAGCAAAATTAAAAATTCCTTATGATTCATTTGATGCAGAAATAATTGCCGAAGAACTAATGAGTTTTGTAAATTATACCTCTAAAGAAGCTTCAATAGAACTATCAAAAGAACGTGGACCATTCCCTGCCTTTTATGATACTGAAACTAAAATTGGGAAAGGATATATTGCAGATAGATTTGGGAAATATTCTACTGCAATGGTGACTGTAAGAGATTGGATTGAGCTAGAAGAAACAATAGCTAAGACTGGAATAAGACATGTAAGTACTACTGCTTTACCTCCCACTGGAAGAAGCTCACTTGTTATTGATGCAAGTCCATCTATTGAACCATATTTTTCAGATAAATTATCAACAAACATGAGAGAAGTGTTATACAACCAATTAGAAGAATATGGTTATGTTAAACCTGCAATTGAAAAAATATTAGAATTAAAAGACCAAGGTGATCCAATTTTAATACCTGAAGAAATTCGGAATATTTATTTATCTCAATTAGATATCTCAGCTGATAGGCAACTTGCAATAGTGTCTGCATTCCAAAAATTCACAGATGAAGCTATCTCAAAAACAGTAAATATCAATCAATATGCATCACCAGAAGATGTTAAATCAATATATGTTGAAGCAATGAAACTAGGACTAAAAGGTATAACAATTTATCGCGATCAAAGTAAAATGCATCAACCAATAGGCTTAAAGAAATAATGAGGAAATAAAATGGAAATCGAAATAAGATCTTATATTAAGAATGAAGAATTATTAAGAAAACAATTAGAATTAAAAGGAATTAAAAAAATTAGTGAAACATCAATTGAAGATATTTGGTATTGCAAAAAATCAATACAAAGTTATGCAGATACTAAAATGAATAAAGTTGGTTCTTATGGTCTAAGGATAAGACTTCAAGATAATAAATACCCTGAATTAACTATAAAGACAATTGTAAATGAATCTGATCATCAAATTTTTGATGAATCCGAGACTGAATTCAAAGATGTGAAATCAATGCAAAAAATACTGGATATTTTAGGATTCAAAGTATTTTGTACGGTAAAAAAGAAACGAGAGACATATAAAAATGAAAAAATGTGTATTAACATTGAAAAGTTTGAAAATTTTCCTTTATGTATTGAGGTTGAAATAATAGACAGTGGTGAATTCCAGAAAAATAAAGATTTAATTCATTCATTGATGGATGATTTAGGTATAGATGAAAATGATAGAATAGATACAAGTATAACTTCATTATATATGGAGAAAAATTCTTTTTTTAATAATGGGGTAAAAAATGATTCAACAAATTAATAGCGAAGAAAGTATTGATTTTTTTGTACTCGAGGGAATAGATGGCTCAGGAAAGACTAGTGTAGGAAAAAATATTGAAAAATTAGGAATTAAATACCTAGAAACACCCTCTAAAAGATATATTGCTGAATTTCCAAAACCGAATAATACTTTTGACTCACGTTTTAATTATTTCATGAAAGGCAATGAATTTACATTAAGTGAGTTATCACCTGAAGACATTTATCTACTTGGTCGATATATGCATAGCACAATAATATCTAATAGCTTACTCTTTGGCAAATCAGTCAATCAAGCAATAAAAAATGCAGAAAATTATGATCTAAAAAAACCTGTTGCTACAATTTTATTAACAGTAAGCGAAGAAGAACAATTTAGAAGAATAAATGAACGTAATCAAGGAATTAATGAACCTCATGATGAAAGAATCTTAACTGATACTTTTTTTCGAAGAAAGACACGTGAATATTTTATGTCAACAGCAAAAAATGAAGGATGGTATATTATTGATACAACTAATCGTAATCTTGATCAAGTAACACAAGATGTGTTTACTTGCATAGCTCATGAATTACCATTATTAAGAAATCTAAATACCAGTCAATTCAGAGATGATGTTTCCTATTTAATTAAATAATAAAAATAGATCAAATAAACATAGAAAATATATAGTAAACAAATATTAAATAATGGTAAAACTACTAAAAATTGATTAAACTATTTATTATGTATTTTCATTTTCTTCCCCAGATCCACTCTCCATCAATGTATGAATAATCTCCGCTATCATAGTCTTCTTCAAATACAACAATTCTCTTGTGTCCAAGAAAGCTGGTTTTTTCAACTAATTTTTGCATTTTCCACCTCCTCATTCCCCAAATAACACAACTAATTCTTTTTAGATTCTTAACTACTAAAATATATTGAGCATATAATATATATGAAAAATATTTTTTAAAGTTTATATTTCAAATAAGCGTAATATTTATATATCAGTATACAATTCTCTATACTTATAGTCTATTTATATTATAGAAAGGAGGATGAAGTGGATGAGAACAATAGCGATTATAAATCAAAAAGGTGGTGTCGCAAAGACAACTACAACAATTTCTCTTGCCGCTGGACTTAGCAGAAAAGGTAAGAAAGTTTTGGTTATAGATTTAGATGCACAAGGTAATGTTGGAGTAGCATTGAGATCACAAAGTGTAAAAGATGTTTATGATTTCTTAATAAATACTTGTGATTATAGAGAATGTTTAATTCATTTAGGTGAAAATTTAGATTTAATGACAAGTAAAGAAACATTAACCAAAGCAGAATTTTTATTGGTTGGTGAGCAAAATAGAGAATTAATATTTAGAAATAAGCTAAAAGAAATTGTTGGATATGATTATATCTTGATTGATTGTAGTCCTAGTTTAGGATTATTAAATCAAAATGCTTTACTTGCTGCAAACGAAGCAATAATCCCAACAAGCACTGACATTTTAGGATTCAAAGCATTAAAAAAGATAATACTTGCAATTGATAGTTTAAATAGTGTTTTTGATCATGATTGTCAAATTACAAAAATAGTACCAACAATGTATGATAAACGCCTAAAAGTATGTAAAGAAATATTGAGCAAAATTACAAATGATTATTATGAAATTGTTGCAGATCCAATTCATACTTGTTCAAAATTAAAAGAAGCACCTAGTAAAGGAGAAAGTATTTTCAAGTATGCTCCTAATAGTCAAGCTACAAAAGATTATACAAGATTGGTACAATCAGTAATTCGCGATGAACAAAAGTATAATGTAATTATTGAACAAGCAAGTGTACAGAAAGGAACACAAAAAGCTTCTGTTAAAGCTTAGATTTATTTATTTTTTATTTAATTAATATTAATTATATTTTGTTTTAGGTTTTTAACAAAAAAATTAATAATTAAGTGCTATTACTATCAAAAAAACCTTTAAAGAAATAAATTATAGAAACTATTAATAGAATAAATCCTAAAATAATTGGACCCAAAAACAACATTTCGAGGGGAGCATATTCGTTAGGGATATACTTTCCATAATTAAATAATAAAATAGTTATTAGTGATATTATCAGGAACAATATACTTAATATAAGATTAATTTTATATTCTTTACTGAATAAATAAAAATTTACATCCTTTTTGTAAAATGAAATAATATGTAAAATAGTAAGGCAAACAAAAATTATTGCAGGAAATATAATTACTAAATTAAAAGAAAAATATTTAATTGCATTAGGATCTTTCAATAAAAATCTTATTACATTAAAAATTAAAAGAATTGAAAAGAAAGCAAAAAAGATTGTATTAAATATATGTTTTATTTTTGACGATTCCATCACAATATTATTATAAATTATTACCTTTAAAAACTTAACGAAAAGATGATTCTCGAAATCCAAAACTCTAATTTTTTCTTCTTAATACAAGTTCAAATTTCAGCATTATCATTAGTATAAAAAATAAGAAAAACTATAAAATTCTAAAATAATGTATTGCAATAAGTAATCCAATTACTACTAAAGCAACTATTATTTGAATAAAATTTGTTTTCTGAATAGGTTCCTTAACATTTAATTCACATACACCCCCTGGACAATGTTTTGCACTTTTTTTGGTAAAAAAATTATACATTTTACAGCCAATACAAATTCCAAATGCAGTTTCAAAAAATAATAATGTTAAACACAACAAACAAATTGCTAAATTAATTGGTCCTCGTAAATTTTGAAGTACAATAAAATAAAACATTATTGTTGCTAAAACTAAACCAATACTCCAAGCAAATCTTTTTTGTGGTGCACCAGTATATTCAGGTTTTTGATTAGAAACAATCAAACGACCTATTATTAAACTTGGTGCATATTTAGGATTAACCATTACTCTTATGAAAAAATCAATAAGAAATGCAATAACAACTAATTTTATATAGTAAAAATTTGCTAACAATAATGCATTAAAAAAAGCAATTGACGCAAATAAAAACATAATACCTGCTCCTGCTCTTGCTTCACGTTCATTTAGCACAGGTACATCATAACCTCTAACTTTTTCTCCAAAGTAAAATATTTTTTTTATATTTTTCATAAATTAACTAAAACTAGTCTATTTTTAAATCTTATGCAAAATTAATTGTTTTCATATTTAAGTAATACATTAAAAAATTAAAATGTTATATTACATCGAAAAATACTTAAAGAGTCCCACAGTCTGGTGACTAAGGTAGTCAAAATGAAAGTGATTTTATATACAGCTCCGGCTTGTCCTTTTTGTATAATTGTAAAAAAGTATTTAGAAAGAAATAATATTAAATTCACTGAGATTGATATAAGTAAAGATAAAAAGAAAGCAGCTGAGATGGAAAAGAAAAGTGAACAATCAAATGTTCCTGTTGTAGATGCAAATGGTACGATAATTGTTGGATATAATATCGCAAAGCTTAAAGAAGCGTTACAGATTAAATAAAAACACGAAAATGGCTAAAAAAAACAAAAAGAAAAGTAAATCAAGTTTAGATAAAAATAATTCAGATAATTCATCAAATAGTAATACTACTGATAATAGCTCTAAAAAACGTAATAAGTTTGTTAGTGCAATAACTTCTTTTTTCTCATCACCATTTAATGTTTCGCTTGTTATTTTCATACTTTTATTAGGTGTTTTTGCTTATATGTATACAGATGATGCATCAACTCAAGATTTTGATCCAGATTTACCAGTAGTTTATTATTTTTATACACCTACTTGCCCATATTGTAATCAACAAAGACCAATTCTTGATGAAGTTAAAGAATTACGACCTAATGTTCAATTTATTGAATATGATGCTTCTACTCAAGAAGGTTCAGCATATTTTTTGAAAATTTATAATGAACTTGGACTTGATAGTTCACGTTTATCAGTCCCTACAACTATCGTTGGTGGAAGACCGCTTGTTGGTCTTCAATCAAAAGAGAATTTACTATCAGCAATTGATGTATGTGAAGATGAATGTTTAGGTGAACAATATCAAACAGATACAATGCATAATGTTGAAGATGGATATCGTGAATTTGAATTACCTTTTTTAGGTAGAGTTGATTTACTTGCATGGTCTTTACCAGTACTTGCTATTATCCTTGGACTTGTTGATGGTTTTAATCCATGTGCATTATGGGTTCTAATTTTCTTAATAACATTATTAATGGGAGAAAAAAGCAAGAAAAAGATTTGGTTAGTTGTAGGAAGTTTTGTTCTTGCATCAGCAATTTCATATTTCTTATTTATGACAGCATGGCTAAATTTATTTTTATTCATAGGGTATGTTAAATTATTAACTATAATTATTGGAATGTTTGCTTTAGGAGTTGGAATTCTACATGTAAAAGAATGGATGACTACTAAAGGTGATTTAACATGCAAGGTTGGTGATGATGAGAGCCATGAAAAAACTATGGATAAAATACAAAAAATAATCTCACAACCTATTACATTAGGAGTTATAGGTTCAATTATTGTTTTAGCATTTGTTGTTAATGCAATTGAATTTGTATGCTCTGCTGCTATTCCTGCTGTTTTCACACAAATATTAGCATTAAGTGGTTTGACAACATTCCAACATTATATGTATATATTATTGTATGTATTTTTCTATATGCTTGATCATATAATTATTTTTGGTATGGCTGCATTTGCGTTAGGAAGCGGTTTAACACAAAAGTATGCAAAATATTGTAAGTTAATTGGTGGTGTAGTAATGTTTATTATAGGATTAATTTTACTTTTTGCACCACATCTATTAAGATAAAAATATTTAATATTGTTAATGTATAAGAAATTATTAATATACAAGAAAAAACTAAAACACTAAAATGAAAAATAATATTACAAATGATATAATCTTTTCTCCAAGAAATAATTTTAAACATGAACCTGATGTAAATAAGTTTTATGACACTATTGTTATAGGGACAGGTGTATCAGGCTATTCTTCAGCAATGTATGCTGCACGACTGGGGTTAAAAGTTTTAATTATAGGTGAAGTACCAGGTGGAACTCTTGTAGAAACAGGAAGAGTTGAAAACTATCCTGGTTTTATATCTATTCCTGGACAAAAACTAACTGAATTGATGGAGAATCATGCTATGGATTATGATGTTGATTTTCTTATTGATATTGTCAACAAAATAACAAAAACAAAAAAAGGCTTTAAGGTTTTAGTAGGAAGTTTAACTTTTAGTTCTAAAACAATCATTTATGCAACAGGAAGCAAGGTAAAACATCTAAACATTCCTGGTGAAAAAGAATTTATGGGTAGAGGTGTTAATTATTGTGCTTTATGTGATGCAGCATATATCAAAGGTAAAATTGTAGCACTAGCAGGTGGAGGAGATAGCGCTGTTAAAGAAGCAATTCTAGTAACAGAATATGCAAAAAAAGTTTTTATTGTTAATAATGAATCTGAACTCCATCCAGAACATCACAATCAAAAAATACTTGATGAATTAGTAAAAAAAAGAAAAATAGAAGTAATAAATAATAATGAAATTGTAGAAATAAAAGGAAATAAAACTGTGAATAACATTTTATTGAAGAAGCCATATAAGAAAAACAAACAACTTAATGTTGAAGGCGTATTTGTATATATTGGCCATATCCCTAGAAGCGAATTAGCAAAAGAATTGGGTGTAAAAATTAATAAGAAAAAAGAAATTATTATTGATAAAAAATCTCAAACAAATATTAAGGGATTCTTTGCTGCTGGAGATGTAACTGATGTTGATTGGAAGCAAGCAATAATTGGTGTTTCGCAGGCTGTTACAGCTTCTTTTTATGCATATCAATATTGCAAAAAGAATTAATAAATATTAAATAATATAATTCATAACATAACAAAAAATAAATCAAAGAAATAAAAATAAAAATGGCACAAAAATTAAATAAAAGAAACAAACATTTTAAAATTAATAGTCACACAAAAATAAAAAATAAAAAACTAAAAAAAGATAATTTTCCACTATTATTCTCAATCATATTAGGACTATGCATTTTATTGCTTGTTATTTTAAGCTTATTTAATTATAATAGCAATATTAAAGATAATACTGCTGACGGTATTAACCAAAATCTATTAGATAATAATCCAAAAGGTATAAGAATTGTAGACCAAGATAAATCATCAATTAATTTGGATAATCAAATAGAAATAATTGAATTTAAATCAGATAAAGAAGTATATTCATCAAGAGAAGACATTAAATTTACCTTAATTTTTAATAGCAATATTGAGAATAAAGAATTATCTCTAAATATTAACGGAATAAGACCTATAAATTATGAATATATAAAATTATTTCAAATCTATAAATTAAAACTTGGAAGAAACGAAGTCAAGATGACAGGAACCGCTCCATATTGTACAACTGGCTGTGGTGGTGTAACTCCTGGTGCTTATGAGATTATTGCAACGTTAAAAGATGAAGAAATGGTTATTGCTCAAAAAAGTACTGTAATTAATTTAGAACCTTAATCTTTGCAACATTTATTGCAATCATCTTTACATTCTCCTCTTATTTCCAGTTGAAAACTTTTTATTGAACCTGGTATTTTATTCTTTAGAAAATCTATTGAATCAATCTTGAAATGAATAATTTTACCTGTTTTCTCACAAATAAAATGACAATGACTATTGTCTTGTGTTGTAAATACTGTTTTCCTATCACAAATATAAGAATAAATTTTATTGTTTTCTTTTAATTCACTTAAAAAACGATAAATTGTCGCAATCCCCATATTTTTATCTTTTGCTAATATTTTCTCATGAAATTCATCTGCTGTAAAAAATGAATCTATCTTAGCTAATTCATTTTCCATTATTTCTTTTTGACGAGTATTACGTTTTTTTACCATTTTTAGTCAGTTGTTTTTGTTACTATGTATCATAATTATATTAATCATCATTAAAAACCAAAATTTTCTTAACATTATTATAAACAATCTTTATACCTAGCCATAAATAAAAAAAGATTCCTACTATAAACCCAATTATTAATCCTGTAAAAATTGATAACGCACACATTGCAGGTGGTTTTCCACAACATGGACATCCTGGAATGATATAATACATAGTAGAAGCACCAAAGCTTATTCCAAAGAAATTTGTTAAATTTCTAAAAACTTTTGAATTCTTGTAAAGATTAGAAAAATAAATCTTAATATTATTTTGTAGCTTAATATTTATTTTTTTCTTCATTTTTTTAGTATAAATACCTAATTAATATAATCTCAGATATTATTGCCTTATTGATAATCTAAATCAATAAGTTATATAAAAAGATTCTGCTTTACTATATAAGGTGATATAATGTATAATATTAAAAAAATCAATAATTATCTAAAAATATTAAAGAAAATTACTATTATTTCAGTATTAGTAAGTACGATTCTTTTCTCACTAATGGCATGTTCTACTGGTTCTAAAGAATATGAAACTGAAGACAAAATAGTTATTGTAACAACATTATATCCATTATATGAATTTGCTAAACAAGTCGGAGGAGAGAATGTAGAAACCACATTATTATTACCGCCAGGAGCAGAAGCACATACATTTGAACCAAAACCAAGCGATATAAGAAAAATAAATTCAGCAGATATTTTCATTTTCATTGGAGAAGATATGGAACCTTGGGCACATGATATATTAGAAGGAATAAATAATCCAAATTTAAAAATAATAGATACAAGTTCTTTTGTAAATCTATTAGACTCACATGATGAATATCATGATAATCATGAAATAAAAGAAATAATAACAAATATTGAATATTATATACATGAGTGGGAAGATAATATAATGACTTCAAATAAAGCTTTACATGAGATTGAAGAAATAATCCATCATTTTTTAGAAAATGATCATCATGAAGAACATGATGAGAATGATCATGAAGAACATAATCATGATTTCCATGAAATAATAAAGATAATTGATAAAATCATACATGAATGGGAAGATAATATAATGACTTCAGATGATGCTTTACATGAGATTGAAGAAATAATTTATGAATTTTTAGAACATGAATATGAACATCATGAAGAACATGATCACCATCATGGAGAATATGATCCTCATTTTTGGCTTGATTTTGAAAATAATAAACTAATCTTACATGAACTTTATGAAGTTTTATCAGCAATAGATTCAGAAAATAATTATTATTATCTTGATAATGCAATTGAATATATGGAATTATTTGACGAATTAGATAAGTTATATACAAATAGTTTAACAAATTGTAAACATTCAATTTTTATAACTGGTGGACATGATTCATTTAGATATCTTGCAAGTAGATACAATTTAGAGGTAAAATCAGCATATGGTTTATCACCTAATGCAGAGCCAACACCTCAGACATTGAGGCAGATTGTTGATTTAACTAAAGAAAATGATATAAAATATATCTACTTTGAAAAAATGGTAAATCCAAGAATGGCTCAAACAATCGCACAAGAAGTAGGTGCTGAGATACTAGTATTAAATCCAGGACATAATTTAATGCAAGATGAAATAGATCAAGGAATTACATTTATTGATCTTATGAAAGAAAATCTTGATAACCTAGAGATAGGTCTTGAATGCAATAATGAATAAATTAATAACAAAAAATAGAACTAATTCAAATACAAAAAAGTTATTAGAATTAAATAGTATAAGTTTTTCATATACCAAAAAAGATGTTGTTAAAGATGTTTCTATGTCTATTAAAAAGGGTGATTTTATAGGTTTGATAGGACCAAATGGATCAGGTAAGACAACACTTCTAAAAATCATATTAGGCATAATTAAACCAAGAAAAGGAACAATTAAGTTATTTGGAAAAGAAATTAGCAAATTTAGCGAGTGGAATAAAATAGGGTATGTACCACAAAAAGCAACAAATATCGAAAAAAATTTTCCTGCTACAGTATATGAAGTAGTAGCAATGGGCTTATTATCAAGCAAAAAATTCCCAAAAATACTTAATAAGATTGATAATGAGAAAATAATTCAAGCATTATCTATTGTAAAAATGCTCAAGTATAAAGATTCTAGAATTAGTGAATTATCAGGTGGTGAACAACAACGTGTTTTAATTGCAAAAGCAATAATTACAAATCCAGAAATACTAATATTAGATGAACCAACTACAGGAGTTGATCAACAAAATCAAAAATCATTCTATTTTTTGCTTGGAAAACTGAATCAAGATGGTATTACAATAATACTAGTTTCACATGATGTTAATAGAATAACTAAATATGTAACTAAAGTTGCAAGTATTAATCAAACTTTAAAATTTTATGGAAGTCATAAAGAATTTTGTGCTAATGACCCAGATCATGAACAGATTCATGACCACCTTAATCATCATAAACATGAACATAAACATAATCATGAGGAGCATGAATTATGTTTCGATAAATGATATTATTAAACAAAAATAAATTGTGAAAAATATGATTGAAATTTTATCTTATGGATTTATGCAAAGAGCCTTTATTGTAGGAATACTTATTGCAATTGCATGCTCACTTCTTGGAATATTTTTAGTTCTAAGAAGATTTTCATTGATTGGAGATGGTATTGCGCACATCTCATTTGGTGGAGTTGCTACTGGTCTTTTATTTAATTTTGTACCATTTATTAGTGCATTATTATTTGGATTAATCGGATCATTAGGTATATTAAAACTAAAAGAAAAATCAAATATTCATGGAGATACAGCAATAGGGATTGTTAGTCATGCAAGTTTAGGCATAGGCATTTTTATAATAAGTATGGCAAGTGGTTTTAATGTTGATATTCTAAGTTACTTATTTGGGAGTATTTTATCAGTTAGTACTACTGAATTATATTTATCAGTATTTCTTGCTATTACTGTTATTATTTTTATTCTTGTATTTAACAAAGAATTATTTTATATTTCATTTGATGAAGAATCTGCAAAAATATCTGGAATAAATGTTAATTTCTTAAATACAATGTTAATTATACTTACAGCAATAACGATTGTATCAGCAATGAATATTGTTGGACTAATGCTTGCTTCTGCATTAATAATATTACCTGCAGCGTCTGCACTTCAATTAAAAACCAGCTTTAAAAAAACAACATTCTCTTCAATTATAATTTCTGTATTAACTGTTATTTTAGGACTAATTATTGCATATTATTTTGACTTTGCAGTGTCCGGAACAATTATTTTATTTAATGCACTAATATTTATTTTAATATTACTATATCAAAATGTAATTAATTATATTAGAATAAAATCAATTGCATAAAAAAATAGAGCATATATAATTAATTGAGTTTATATATAAACACTTTTAAAGGAATCAATCCAAGTATATTTATGCAAAAAAAGAATAGATTTAAAATTATTCTATTTTCAAATTTATTTGTATTATTTTTAATTATTTATTTAATTATTAATAACATAACAATTGAAAAAAATAATCAAACAACATTCGATTTTAGAAAATTTGATTTATATTATCATGATTTAATCAAGAATTGTTATTTATCTGAAGATTTTAATTGCTGTATCGCTTCAACAATCGCAATGTCAAAAAGAAATTCTAAAATTGCAATAAATGATAGTTGTAACGAAGGGTACTACCTTAATAGCTTAGATTGTGAATATAGCTATCTCTGGTGTGAGAGAGATCACAAACCTATATTTCTAATAATTATTGATGGCATGAGGGCAGATTCGTTTAAAGAAGCAAATACCCCTTATATAGATAGTCTAATTAATGATTATAATAGTGCATATTCATTTAATTCAACAACTGTTTGCCCATCAACTACACCTTCAGCTCATGCATCATTATTTACAGGTTTATCACCTGAAGAACATAATTTTCACAATGCAAATGACAATTTTAATGGAATAACTATTTTTGAGGTATTTGAGAAAAATGGTTATACTACTGCTTTAATTGACGGTAAAGGTATGAAAAGAATTAAAGGTTTAGAAAGAAGTGTTAGCTATTATTATGGAGATGATTACTATTACTATGAATTCATAGATGGTGTAAGAAATATTGATTCAAAAGTAGTGAATACATTTATTGAAATATTTATGGAACATAAACCTGATTTTTCTTTTATTTTATTACCTATCGTTGATTATACAGGACATACTTTTGGTCACGATAGCCAAGAATACCTTAATGCAATAAATGAAGCTGATTCTGCTTTAAAATTATTAATTAAGAAATTAAAAGAATTAAACTTATTTGAAGAATCACAAATAATTATTTTATCAGATCATGGCATGACTGATAATGATCACCGACATTGTTTTCCAACAGATATGATTATCCCTATAATAAAATATGGTTATAATTTCCCAACTGGAGAAATACCAGATCAATCAATAAAAGATATCTTTCATGAACTTGTAGAAATCTATGAATTAAATTATTAATTTTATCTTTAATTGGTATTTAATTATTTATTCTCATAATTAAGTCAGCTAATCTTATACGATATTCATCAGAATGCCACAAATCATTATGACCTCTACCTTGTATAAAAATATATTCTTTATTTTCTGTCACTAGGTTATCATACAATCTTCTAGAATGTTGATAAGGTATTATATCATCTTGACTTCCATGAATTATAACAATATCTCCTTTGTAATCTTTTAACCATCTTGCATTATCATATCTTTCTCTTACTAATATTGATGCAAGATATATCCGATACATACTTTGTGCCAAATATTGCAAGGAATAAAAAGGAGTAACAAATATTAAAAAATCTACTTGTCCTATTTTTGCATGATAACTACCCGGCCCTGTACCTATACTTTCACCATAAACCATAACACTTTCAAATCCATTATTTATAATAAAGCTGTTAATATTTCTAACATCATCTAGAATTCTTTTAATATTAGGTCTTTTTTTATCATTAGAATATCCTGCATATTCTACAAAGATAAGTGAAGCCTTTGTTCGTTCAAAAAGTTGTTTCATATAGCTTCTATCACATGTTGATCCTGCATTACCATGATAAAAAACAATGACGTTATTACTTTCATTATCTTTTCCTTGTTTAAAATAAAATCGTGTACCATCGTAATTTTTTCTTTCATAATCACTAAATCCTGGACAATTATCAAAATCTTGTTTATCTGGATAATATATCATAGATCTCTGCGCTAAGAATAAATATATTCCTATGGATATATAAACTATCAAAAATATTAAAATCAACTGTATTGCTAGATTTCTTAATTCTAATGAAAACATATTCTTTATTCAATTCTTTTCTTATATATAATTATCCCTAATATCACAGTAATTAGCGCATATATACCCAAGATTATTATTGGTAATATTACAGCTTCAATTCCTGACCCTTTAATCATTATTTCTCTAAGTGCAACATTAGAATAAAACATTGGGCTAAAATATGCAACATATTGCATAAATATTGGCATTACTTCAATAGGAGAAAATGTTTGTGATATAAGTACAGACGGTATTAAAACTAATGGAACAAGCATTATAGCTTGTCTCATTGTCTTTACAACAGCTGAAATAAGTAATCCTAAACCAATTGATGCTGCCATAAGTAATATTAATACTAAGAAAACAAGTGGAATACTACCAATAATTATAACTTTAAACAAAAATATTGCAAGTAATAATACATATACAGCTTCAATTATACCAATTATAAAAAAAACAATAAATTTACCACCTACTAATTCCCATTTTTTCAAAGGAGTTGTTGCAATCCTAAAAAGTGTTTTACTATTTCTTTCATCGACTATATTAACTGTGGTTAGGACTACACCAATAAAAAACAAAATTAAAGTCAGTATTGCTGGTGTTAAATATTGAAAATAAGTGATTTCACCATACAAATACATTTTATTTATATCCATTGGTTGTGCAAGAAATTCTCGTTGCAAAGTTTTTAACTCAAGATGGATACTATCAATTCGTTGTTGAATGTCTTTGTATATCTGTTCAATCTCTTTAGCAGTTTCATCAATACTTTTAACTTCTAATTCATTTGAATCAAGTTTATCAGTAAATTCAGGTATATTGAAATAATCATCAGAAATATTTATCCTTGTTGATGGATCTATTTCATTTACTTTTTTTAATAAATCATCTAGATTTGTTCTTAAAATATTTATTTCTCGTACAGCATTATCTACTGGTTCTGCAAGTGAAGGACTTGCACTTCTAATTTCGAGTAAAGAGCCTCTTAAACGAATTAACGAATTGATAGTTGATCCAATGTCTCTATCAAAATTATCAAGAGAAGAACTGATATTGTCTAATTCCTTAGTAGTCTCACTAATTTTTTGTTCTGTATCACTAATTAAGGTTCTAAGAATATTAAATTGCTCATAAAGAGAATCTACTTTATCAATTGTAAAATCTGCTTTTTGTTCTATACTGTCAACTAAAGCTTGTACCTCATCAACTCTTTCTTGCTTTAAATCTCTTTCTGCTTCAAGGTCAAAAACTATAATTTGTACAATATCTTGAAGCGAATCTTTCATTACTTGTGCAGAAGCACCTTTTATTATATTATATATTGTATAATCAGAACTATCAATGTATAATTCTATATCTGATTTATTAGCATTGTTTAATTGTTTTCCAAAACCATCAGGTATATAAAAAATTGCTCGTGCATTTCCCTTTTCCAGATGATCCTTAGCAGATTCTATATCCCCTGTAAATTCAATAATTCTAAAATATTCAGAAGTTTCAACGGCACTGATTATCTTGCTTGAATAATCTGTATTATCTAGATCAATTACAATTGTGTTTAGATTATCAATATCTGCTTGGAAGGTATACCCAAAAACAAGTATTAAAATTAATGGTTCAAGTATTAAAGTTAAGATAAAGCCTCTATCTCTTAGAAAATCAAGAATTTCTTTCTTGATTACTCTAAATAATCTCATTGTTTTTCTCCATAAATTTATTGAATATATCTTCAAGTGTTGGTTTACTAATATCAATATTTATTATGTTAGATTTTAGTGATTTTAATGAATTCATAACATCAATTACACTATTGCCTAAGTCTGATGTAACAAAAGAAATTGATTTGTTTTTTACATTCATATCTCTTATGTTAAAATTTGATTTTTCAAGATATTGCTTGACTTTGTTAACATCAATATTAATATCAAAATCAATAGTTATTGTTTCACCAATATATTTTGAATATTCTTTAATTATTTGCTTTGGAACTCCTTCTAAAACTTTTTTTCCTCTATCCATGAAAACAACATAATCACATAGTGTTTCAGCCTCTTTAATTGAGTGTGTTGTTATAATTACTGTAATATCTTTTAGTGATTTAATAAAATCAAGTATAATTTTATTTGTATACATATCTATTCCTGTTGAAGGTTCATCTAAGAATAAAATTTTTGGTGAAGAAATAACTGAACATGCAATTGAACATCGTCTCTGATATCCACCTGAGAGATTTGATATTTTTACATTTTTTTTATCTTTCATATGAAACAAATCAAGATAATAATCAATTTTAGATTTTAATTCAGAATTTGTTTTGATATATAACCCACCAAAGAACTCCATATTCTCATAAATTGTAAGATTATCATATAAGGAAATGGTTTGAGGAACAAGCGATATTTTTGTCCTTATCTTTTGAATATCTTTTACTACATCTAAGCCTAATATATTTACAGAGCCATTATCTGGTAATAATAAACCTGTAAGTATATTTATAGTAGTGGTTTTACCTGCACCATTGCTTCCAAGAAGACCAAATATCTTATTTTCAGGAACGATTAACGATAAATTGTCAACTGCTTTATCATCACCAAATTTTTTTATTAAATTTCTTATTTGTATTGCTGGCATTTTTAATCTTAATTTACCTGTTTTTAGAATTAGCGATTTATTAATTATTCGTTTTTATTAAATGTACGTAAGCTACTTTTAAATTGATGTGAGATAATCTGAACTTGTCAGAAAATTTATATACTTTAAATTAATATCAGCAATAATGAAAATTCATCATATCGCAATATCTGTAAGAGATTTAGAAAAATCTGCTTTTTTTTACAAAAATATTTTTGGGTTTCAAGAGATAAATAGATTCACAAAACCAGGATGGGATGGTAGTGCTATTATTCTTGAATTAAATCATCTTCAATTAGAAATTTTTCAATTTCAGAATTCTACTGACAAAAAAGATAATCTATCAAATCTTAAAGTTATTGGTTTAAAGCATATTGGTATAGAAGTAGATAATGTTAGGCAAAAATATAAAGAATTACAAAATAAAGGCATAGATATCGATGAACCAAAAAAAGGAACAACTTGTGCATGGTATTGTTTTTTAAGAGACCCAGATGGAATTCCAATAGAATTGTATGAATCTCTATGAACTAATATTAAAATTAATAACGAAGATTGCAACAATAATCATATCTACTTAGCTACCCACTTAGGAAATGGGTCATTAAAGTTCTCATAATCTTGCTTTAATTCTTCTTTGGTTAAAAGGCATTCTTTTAATTGTTTTTCAATTTGTTTTTTACTTATCTTTATTCCTATAAAAACCATCTCTTGCCGTCTATCACCAAATTTTTCATCCCATACTGGTTTTATTATTTTCTTTAATCCTTTAGGCCATTCTTTTTTGTCTACAGTTACCCACCATTCACCAGCAACCCCAAATTCTTTTTGTTTACCTGCAAGTTGATAATCTCCAACAAATTTCATTCTTGTTGATAACCAAAAGTATCCTTTTGCACGTATTAAACCTGGATGTTTTGTATGTATAAACTTCCAAAATCTCTCAGGATGAAGTGGTAATTTTGACTTAAAAACAAAGCTTGAAATACCATATTCTTCTGTTTCAGGAACATGATCATTTTTTCGTTGTATCTCTTTCAGCCAAGTTGGATATTCTGATGCTTTTTCAAAATTAAATTTTTTAGTATGCATTATTTTATCAAGCTTAACTTGTCCATTTATAGTGTCAATAATTTCTGCTTCTGAATTAATGGAACGAATCATTCCATGTATCTCTTTTAATTGTTTTTTATTAACTAAATCTACTTTATTGACTAAAATAATATTCGCAAATTCTAATTGATCAACCATCAGATCAACAACTGATCTTTCATCTTCTTCTGATACTTGTTGTTTTCTATCCTTTAATGTTTCAGTTGAATTATACTCATCAATAAAATTTTTTGCATCAACAACTGTAACCATTGTATCAACTTCTGCAACATCACTTAAACATTCTTTCTCATTTAGTGGAAAAGTAAAAGTTGCAGCCACTGGTAAAGGTTCAGAAATCCCACTTGATTCTATAATTAAATAATCATATTTATTTTCCTTTGCAATTTTTTTTACTTCTTTAAATAAATCTTCTCTTAGTGTACAACATATACATCCATTCTGGATTTGAACTAGTTTTTCTTCAGTTTGTGATATTTTATCTGAAACATTTTGTCCATCAATATTAAATGCAGCCATGTCATTAACTATTAATGCAACTCTCATATTTTTCTTAGTTTTAAGAATATGATTAATTAGTGTGGTCTTACCACTGCCTAAAAAACCACTAAGAATAGTAACTGGTATTTTTTTGTTTATTTTACCTTTTTTTACTTTATTTTTTTTCACTTTAGCTTTAGTATCTTTTTTTGTTATTTTTTGTTTTGTTTTTGCCATAAAAAAATAATTTAGGGGTTATTTATAAGTGTTATTGATAATCATTATCAATAAAGAAACAAATAATATCATTATCATTGGACATTCTTATGTAGAGTATATAAATAAGTATACTGACAATATTCTTAGGTGATAAACATGGATACAGACACATTTAATGGCTATGAAGTTGTAATTGGAGAATGTTCAAGCTGTAAGCAAAATAAAGTTCTTATACGCTATATGGGTGAATGCTACTGCACAAAATGCATAAAAAAAGATGATCATTTATCAGCTATAATTGGCTGGCAATAATATATTAATATATGAGGTTAACTGTATTGCAATATTTAGAATTAGTATAAATTATAATATATTAATCCTAATAAAAAATTAGTTGATTTATTATTCTTTTTGATTATAAAATGTTTTAAAATCTCTAATCATGCTTACTGCATCAAAGTTTGCTTCTGCAGATCTTAGTCCTTTCAATTCTTCTTGACTAGGTTGATATCTGCTAACCCCTACAGTTTGTATAAATGACTTAAATTGTGATGGAGTAACTTCATGCGATTGTAAGCTACTTAAAACTCCATAAGGTATTCCATTTTCGTTAAAAGGAACAGCTACTAACATATCACTAGCATATTGAGCAGTTACACCTGTTGCAATTACATCAATTATATCTATTAATGAAATTATTAATGGAATATTTACTTTTAGTTTTTCGAAATATCTCGCTAATTGATATCCATCTACTTTAGGTTTACCACTAAAAGCCTCTTGCATTTCCTGTACTGTATATCCATTATCAATTAAAATAGGAATTAGAGTTGGTTTTGCACTTATATTAAGAGATTGATAAGTTTCAAAATCCATCACACTTTCGATTTTTGCTAGTTGATCTAAGTTGCCTGTGCTAAAATTATCTGAAAAAAATCTTAAATCTCCTTTAAATGCTTTAATATCATCATAAGAAAATCTTGAAATTTTTCCATTGTCATCAGGTTGTATTCCAGTTTTTTCAATAAAATCATCAAGAGTTGCTTGATAATCATCTCTGAAAGCTAAAAACTCTTCTTTTGTTGTAAATTCTTGCTCAAATACTTTTTTGTAAGGAGAATCTATTTCTTTTGCAAGTGCAACTGCAGCCTTAAACTCATGAACTTTTAATACATCTCTTGCATACTGGATTGCACTTGCAGAAGGTCTTTCTTCTTCAAGTATTTTTAAAATTCTTTGTGTTTGTCTAACACTACCATCAAATGCAACCAAATATTCTTGACCACCTGCTTGAGCAAGAGCTAATATTTCATCAACTCTTTGAGGATTTCCTCTTATATAATTACCAACAAATCTTCTATAGTTTTTTTGATGATATGTTTCTGAATTCAATTTTCCTCTAAATTGCATTTCTTCTTCAATTTTTTTTAATTTATCTAAACTAACAGTTTGAATTTGTGATAATGAAGTAAATCCATTTCTAACATACATCTCTGCCAGTGAAGGATGGTTTGTCATTACTGACACTTCAAGCGCAGTTTTTGCATCATCAAACCCAGGAACAATTGAATATTCACAAGCAGGAGTGTTTGCAAGTTTCTTTGCAATAAGAAAATCAACAAGTTCATCTGTACTTATTCCGGGAACAACTTTTTTTGGAGTATAATCTGCTATTCTTGCTACATGACCTGTTTTTTTATTTTCATCAGTAAGCTCTTCACCATAATATAATAATAAATTTCTTGCAACGCCATTTAATTGGTCTCTAATAAAAGGATTAAAATTCATAACTTCTTTATTTCCTGTTGCAATTAGTTTATTGACTAAAGTTTCAAATCCACTAAAAGATTCAGTAATATTTTCCATATAATAACCCATATGTACTACTTCAGAAAATTCTTTTTCCCATTCTAAAAATTTCAAAATTCTCTGAAGTTTACCTTTAGGAGTTTTTGGTTGAGTATCAAATTTAAATTCATCATAACGATTCTCGATTCGAGAAATGTCCTTTGGTGAATATTTTGTTGCAATTGCTAAAGCAGATTTAGGACCTACTAAATCATTTAATGCTGATAAATAATCTACAGAAATCTGTCGAGATTCTTGTCTTGGTGCTTGTTGAGGTGCAGTGTTTTGCGAATCAGTAGCTCCTAATATAGTTGCTAAGTTAATAACTTCTGACATAAATAGATGAGAGTATAATATTGTATATAAACTTTACTATTGTAATTATTATTTAGTAGTTATAAGATCATAAATACTAATATATAAAAAAATATAACTGATGATTTTTTTCAGCATTAAGAATTCTTAACTAAATCAATATAACCTTTAGGCAGAACTAATTCTCCATTCTCCTCTACAAAACTAAATGGTAATTCTATTTCAAGATTATTAGTATCTTTTACTTTTAATTTTCTTCTGAATTTAATATCTTTTAAAGGAGTACCATTAATTATTTTCCAAGCAACATACGCTGCAGTATTTGTTGACATTTGAAATTTTCCTAAATTCCTTGCATCCATTCCTCGTATTTTATCAGTTAGTTCTTTTTTAGTTCGTTTTTTTCGTGGATAATCTCCTAGAACACCACCTAATACAATATAATCAAACTTTTCATTAGGCTCCAATAATTTTTTTGCAGAAGGATCAAGAATACATGCATTTTTTAATATCATTTCTTTCACAGATCTTTTTTCAACCTTACCATATTTAGACAGTTTATCTTTTTCTTTAGTATTTCTTATATTAGTATATATAGTATTTTTTTTACCAACAATTTCAGAAATATGCTTATATTCTACAAAACTCCATTTCCATAATTTTGGGTCTAAATGCTCAATTATAAATTTAGTCATAAATGTATAATTAAATAACATATATTTAAGTGTTAAGGTTTATAAAAGCAATAATAACTACATTCTTATGAAATTTTATTTTATTCGTCATGGAGAAACAATTTGGAACAAACTTGGAAAAATTCAAGGATGGGAAGATTCCCCACTTACTATCAAAGGAGCTCAACAATCTTTAATAAATGGACAATATTTAAATGGAATGGGTATTGAATTACTATTATCAAGTCCATTAGGTAGAGCTGCAACTTCTGCCCAAATAATTTCAAGAGTCATTGACATTGAACCTACCTTTCATAATGAATTAAAAGAAATGAATTTTGGGCAATGGTCAGAAAAAACATTTACTGAGATTAAGGTTGAATATCCAGAATTATGGGATAAAAGAAATATGGATATATATGGTTTTAGAAATCCAGACGGGGAAAGTTATCGTGATGTTGAACAAAGAGGAATTTTATTCATTGATACAATTATGGAAAAATTAGAAGATACAGTTGCAATTGTTTCACATGAAGGAATTGAGAAAACAATGATAGGTTACTTACTTGATATGCCTAAAGAAGATATGCTAAAAATAAGACATCCTCAGCATATTATTTATTTCTTAGATTCAGGTACACAATCTTATGGATATATTAATACTTCAAATGGTGCAACCATATTAAATGAATTAGTAAGAGATAAATAATTAATAATTAGAACAATAATATTTTATTCATTTTCAGGTATTTGCTGCATTATATAGTCTACAGCAGCAGATACTGAATAATGTCCACTTGTAATTGGACTATTTCTCCAGCCGCTTGTAGCCCAACTATTTCTCCAACCACTTGTTAGCCAACTGTTTCTATAACCACTAGTAAATTGTGGAACACCAGAAAACTGAGTAGCACGAAGAATTTCTTCCACAATAGCATGCTCTCTAAGATTATGAGTTCGTATTTTATTTACTGCAGCTTCTAAATCTTTTCTTAACATAATAGATGATGTTAGTCTAAATCATTATATAAAATTATCTTAAATTAGAATAGAACATAGAAAATCATATTTAAAATCAGTTAAGGTTTCCATAAATATTTTTGTAAAACTTTACCTTTAAGAATAAAAATTCCTTCTTTTTTTAACAAACTTAATTTGACGTTACTCTTTTTATGGCCAAGATAACCACCTACTCTTAAACTACTCATTACAACTCTATGGCATGGAATAATAATTGGTGTTGGATTTTTTCTAAGAACACTACCTACTAAACGATATGCTTTTGAACTAAGTTTATCAGCAATCAATTTGTATGTAGTAACTTTTCCTTTAGGAATTTTTTTTACTATATCTAAAACTTTATTTGAAAAATTATTCTTTTTAATTTTTTATTCCTACTCCTTTTTTTACTAATAACATGTTGCCAATAAAAAATATTACTACAAAAATAATTAATATCATGAACCCAATCCATATATTAATATCAGCTATTCCTAAAAAACCATATCTGAACCCATCAACCATATACAAAATAGGATTAAACAAAGACACCTTCTGCCAAAATTCTGGTAGAACAGATATTGAATAAAATACTCCACCAAGATAAATTAATGGTGTCAAAACAAAATTAGGAACTACAGAAATATCATCAAAACTTTTTGCAATAAGACCATTCATAAATCCAGCTAATGAAAACATTAATGATGTCAATATAAAATATAAAATAATTATTATTAAATTAAAGATATGTATTTGTGTAAAAAATAATGATATAATCATTACAATAATTCCAACAACAAAACCCCTAATCATACCACCGATTGAATGTCCAGAAACAATAGTCCAAACAGGCATTGATGATACCATCATCTCTTCTATATTTTTTTGAAATTTAGCAAGAAAAACTGAACCAGCAACATTAGTATAAGATGTAGTTATAACAGAAAGCATAACTAGTCCTGGCATTATAAAATCAACATATCTAAAACCATTCATATCATAAATTTGTGAACCAATAAAATTACCAAAAATTATAAAATATAATGCAGTAGTAACAGTTGAAGGCAAAAACGATTGCTTCCAAACTCTAAATATTCTTACTGCTTCTTTTCTTGATAATGTAATTAATGGTATAATCCAGCTCATGTTTCATCGCTTAATAATTCTTTTTTTGTTTTCTTATCAGTAAGTCCAATAAACATTTCTTCAAGTCTATTTGACTTGTTTCTTAAAGATAATATTTTTATTCTGCTTTTTTCTAGTGCCTTAAAGATAGCTGTAATATTTTGTGTTTTTTGTAATTCAATCTCAATAGTAGTATCATCTATTTTTATTAGAGTACAATTTTTTACATTTGGTAATTTTCCTTTATAATTCTCAATATCTATTATATAACTATGTTTATCCAACTTATTTATTAGTTCTTTAGTTGTTGTATCCTCAATAATTTTTCCATCATTAATAATTGCTATTTTTTTACAAAGATGCTCAGCTTCTTCAAGATAATGTGTTGTAAGTATAATAGTTATACCAGATTTATTTAGCTGTTTTAAGAAATCCCACATACCTCTTCTTAATTCAACATCAACACCTGCAGTAGGTTCATCAAGGATCAAAAGTTTTGGTTTATGAATTAATGCTCTTGCAATCATTAATCTTCTTTTCATTCCACCTGATAAATTTTTTGCTTGTTCTTTTCTTTTTTCCCATAAACCTAATTGCTTTAGATACATTTCTGATCTTCGAATTGCAACCTTCCTACCTACACCATAAAATCCCGCCTGCTGTATTAATATATCTTCAACTTTTTCAAAGATCCCAAAATTTAATTCTTGGGGTACAACACCAATTAAACTTTTTGCAGAACTAAAATTAGTATCTATATCTTTATCAAAAATAAAAACTTTCCCAGATGTTTTCACAACTAAATCAGTTATGATACCTATTATGGTAGTTTTTCCAGCACCATTTGGGCCAAGTAAACCATAAAATGATTTCTCAGGAATAACAAGATTTATATCTCTAACAGCCTCTACTTTACGATTATTTTTTTTGCCATTTCCAGAACTAAAATAAGTTTTGGTAAGATTTTCAATTCTTAGTGCATTCATAGCAGAAAGATAGTGGCTTGTTATATAAAGGTTATTGAAGAATATTCTTTAAGATGCTGTTAATTGCCTAAATCAGATAAGTGAAAGCACAGTGTAGTCAAAGATTCTAAAAAAATCTGAAGAAGTTATTAGACAAATTAAAATGCTAACTAATTTTTCTTAATTAGAAAAGCCTTTTAAATATTCTATTATTCCTCTAACATATGGAATATTTAGTAGAGGAATTAAGGAGAGATAGAAGTAATGGAAGTAATTTCAAAATCCACTTTGAAGAAGGGATTACTCTAGAATGTGCAGTGGACAAATTGGTGTCATTGCTTTCATCTTTTTCAAATAAACCTCAAGGTCATTCTATTAGAGAACAAAAAAAATATGGGCATATTGATTTGCAGTGGGGTGAGTTAACTATTGAAGATGAAAGAGTCGCATCGCATTGGTTAAGAGTTGATGGACCAGTTTATGATGTTTATAGAGTAACTGAAAATAATATGGATTTTGAAGAATTTGAAAATCTTTACCGATTTCTAGGAAAACAATAGGAAAACCAGTTATTTGTGAAATTCTGATGATTGAAGATTCAATAATTAAATTTTGTTTCTGACAATAATTTATTGTTTATAATTACAATGATATAATTGATAATTAGTATTGTTAATAAAAGTGTCATTTAATGTATGTTGTAAAAAAATAAAAAAAGTAATTTTAGTTTTCTAACCCCCACCACGATATGCTGATGTGTCAATAATTATTGCAGTTCCTGATGCCATCACCATTCGATCAATACCATTTGCAAAAAGAGGCGTCATTTGATAATCAACAACAACAGTTGCTTTTTTTGGAACACACTTAACAAATTCAGCCATAACATCTACGCTTCGCACAGAAGATGTATGAACACCAACAAAACGGTATGCATCACCTGGCAAATCTCTACTACGCATATAAGCCTCAGCTGACATTGTTAATACTTTATCGATTGTAAATTCGCTCTTTTCTGTCATTTGGAATCACCAAAATATATTATTTCATATTAATTTATAAAGCTTACTCTTTTACTTACTATTTAGTAATAACTAGCTAGTTAATTTTAAGCGCTTTTTAATTACTACTAATTGTTTTTATTAACTTATAGAACTCTTTCCCATATTCCCCAATAACTGGAATATGAGGTAATTTAACATCTTTAAATAAATCTGAATTTGCAAAATTAGCATTTCCTTGATAATGGGAAATAGCAACGTGGAGCGCAATATGAGATAAACCAAATAGTTGAGTGTCATCTAAAATTGATTTTTTCATATATTCAAAATAATGATTCCAACTATTGCCTACTAAAACAGGATTTCCAAAATAATGTCTTCTTCTTTGTAAAAAATGTTCTGCACTCTCTTGTTTTTTTGATGAATTATTTAGATGAATGTAACTTGATAACGAACCAAGTATCCAATCTTTTTTTTCTTTATCTGATAATGAACTTTGTTGGATACCATAAGAAAAAGTTTCATTTTTCTCATTATCCAATTTAATTTGACAAGCTACATATCCACCTAGTGAAACACCAATAAAAATTGCTTTAGAATTATTATTTAACTCAGACTCAACAATGGTTTGTGTTTGTTCTGATAAAGCTTGTAAAGAATATAATTCTAAAAATTCGGTGATAGGTAATTCATCAAAGAAAGGTATTTCTTCTATTTTCTGAATTAAATAATCAATAGTTTCTTTATTATTCTTGTTTCTACTCAATGTTAAGTTAGGTGCAATTGCATGAAAATCATCATTAGCAAAATAATCTAATTGCTCATTCATAATTCTTCCATCTGTTGACGAAGGATGAAGTAAAACAATTAATGGTTTATCACTACCTAAACTTTTATTATCAGCTTTATTTGAATAATAACTCCAAAATTGGCCATCAATCAACAAATCTTTTTGTATCATTTTAGCATTCCATAAAACGTTAAACTAAGACTTTAATCTTTTTTTTCAAATTTAAACAAAATCTTATAATCATCATAATAATTTAAGAATTGCATAACACTATGAAAACAACTACTATTATCTGATATTTTTATAAAACCATTAAGTTTAAATTTTTGTGCAGATATAATAAATCCATTTTTTCTAAAAATATCTGAAATATAATCTAAACTATAATCACAAAAATTAGATTTTATTTTTTCTCTAACATATTTTCGTATTGCAGGCCAGGTTGGATTATCTGTATGACATCCTAGTGCTACATAATATACACCTTTTGCTTTTAAGACTGAATAAATATCTTTGACATGCCTATCTAAATCTTCAAGCAAATAAATAACTTCATGACTAAAGGCAATATCAATAGAATTATCTAAAAAAGAAATGTCATCAGTTGCATGATATTCGACTGGCAATTCTTTTTTATTTTGATTAGCAATTTCAATTGAATTTTTTGCGATATCTACTCCAAAACCATTAAGAAAAGGTTTTTTGCTATATAAAACGCGTAAAAATTGTCCTTGATTACAACCAAAATCAAAGACAGTTAAGTTAGTTAAATCTTTTTCAGTCATCTTTTCTATCATTTCAATCCAAAGAGGATAATGATCATTATTCATACCATCTTCTTCATTTTGTGTACTAGCCCATGTTGTTTTTAAGTTTTCATTCATATTTTCCACCTATTTTAACTTTTATAGTATTTTTATTCAGAAATTCATAATCATTATTTGATTTTGATAAATTTAATTCTAATTCTTTCAATACCGAGATTATTTTCTTAATTTTTTGAAATTTATGCGATAATGTAATTCTAATCCAATAACCATCTTTTTTTTTTAAAATAAACTTAGAACTATGCATTATTAAACCTGTATTAATATATAACTTACGAAAGATATCAATTTCATCAAATGATTCAAGATATTTTATTCTTAGAATGCAATTGATACCACCAGAGGGTATAACTAACCCATATTTTTGATTTTCAATATATTCTCCATATAATTTTTTATCCATTTTTTTATTGAAGAGTTCTTTCAGAATAAATTGAAAATTATTTTTTACATAATTTATCTGTTTGATTTCATTTTTTTTTGTCTTATTTGAAATCTTTCTTATTTTTGCATTAGATATTTCATTATTTAAATCAGAGATATATTTCCCAGTAGCATTAAAATAAGTAATATAAAGGTGAATAATAAATATAGGATTATTAATCATAGGTGGATTGTAGGCTATTTCATCATTAAATTTTATAGTATGTTTTACTATCTCCTCTGGACCAATCATATATCCTGCACGAAGTCCTGCAAGGCCTCTATCTTTAGACAATGTTTTTACACGTATTAATTTATCATAATTCAATTCTTCTGAAATACTAATCACATGATTATCATATTTTGTGTCCCAAGAAAGATAATCATATGCTTCAGAATAAACTAAGTAGACATTACATTCTTTTAATTTCTTAATTATTTGCTCTAATTCATTTCTTGAATAAAATTGACCAGAAGGATTATGAAATTTAACTAAAAATAACATAGACGAATTTTTATTTATGGCCTTTAATAATTCAGAAACTTTTGGTAAAAATTTATTTTTATCAGTTTTAATAAATTTTAAATTGAGATCTTTTCTTGAAAAGGGTTTGTAATTAGAACAATAAGTTGAATCAAAAAATAAAATATTTTTTTTTGAATGAATACTTGATTTCAGATAAGATGCGATTGCAGAATATGCACCCTGTCCAGAAAAAGTTAATGTAATATTATTTACAGAATACTTATTCTTTTTTTTTGTTAATCTCTCATAAAGTTTATTCTCAATTAATAACATCTTATTAATTGTAAAATAGTCTCCTCTACCGCCAGAATAATTTGATAAATTATAATCTGTTTTTTCTGCATCACTCTTAATTTCATCAATAAAATATGAAAAAAACCCAAGATCATTGTTTCCAGATGATAATTCTAAAATTGAATCAAATGTTTCTCTACCAATTATTTTAGTAACGTTTGAGTTAAAGCAGAACTTAAGATATGAACTACTATGTAGTTGCTCAGTAATATCTTGAGTTTTTTGCGTTATTTCTTCAAATCCAATATTTACTGGATTAATAAAAAAAGCATTATCTTTCAATAGTTTAATATTTTTATTAAGTTTTTTTTCCATTTTTATAAGAAAGTCATTATTGGAGCAAAATAATTGATTAACGCCAAAGTAAATATTATATTAAGTACTGATTCATACGCAACTCTAACAAATGGAACTCCAAAAAACACTAAAACAGGACCAATTAATAAGCGCTGAATTATCATTGTGATTAATGTTACCATTATAAGATTTGAGAATGGTAAAATTACTGGAATTAATCCTAAAGTAAGTGCTCTTATTAACAAATAAGGGGGCTCAACAGGATATATTCTCATTCGTGATGCCATAGATACCATATAAGCAAATATAAAATAAAAAAAAGCAACTTTAAATCCATAATTAAGTGATATTAGTATTGTTGTAAAAGATAGAATTTCTACCCAACCTTTAACATAAACTGCCCTTAACACAAAACAGGATATTGCTTCAATCAAAGCAAACGCAATCATAAAAAATATTAATTGATTGTTCATGTAGAAATAAATCCCTAATGTAATCATAAAAAAAAGTTTTAATTTATTTGAGCTTAATAGTGATTTTGATATAGAAAAAAGAACTAAATAAACTTTTCTAAAAAATCCAATAAAATCAATTTCATTTGATATTTTTGTGCTAAAAACTTTCATTTTAAGAGGTTTCATACATTTTTTTATGTTATCTAATCATTAAACAATTTTGTCAATAGTCGTATAACCCTGATTATACAAGCATTTGCCATGTTCATGGTCTGGTCTAATAAGAACTACATTGGGATGAGCTATATGTGTAGCAAAAAGTTCTTCAAAATCAACACCTTCTACAATTTTAATTCCTTTGTTTTGAAATATATATGCATCTTTACCATTATAAAAAACATAAGTTGTGTTCTCAGATTGTTCATTGTTACCTAAATATTGCTCCTGAAGTTTTTTTACAACATCACCTATTTCACAAACATCACTATCTTCTAAATCTGCAAAAATTCTTGAAGTCAATAAAAGTGCTTTTAAATTTCTACCTGATCTTATTCTTTCATTTCTAATATGACATATATTACAAACCATATTATAAGTAATGTTTAAGCTTATATATCCTTTTGCTTAATTAATTTAAGTTTATTAAGCTAACCTAAACTTTTTTAAATAACCTAAAATTAACTAAAAACATGCTAACACGAACTCAAGAAGATTATTTACATGATATTTCAAGCCTTATTAAGACAAAAGGTTATGCAAGAGTAAGAGATTTAGCAGAAATCCATAATGTTACACCTGCTTCTGTAAGCATTATGATGAATTCTTTAAGAAAATTTGATTTAATAAATCAAGATTCTCATTCACCAATCACATTAACCGAAAAAGGCAAAAGTATTGCAAATGTTGTAAAGAATAAGCATATTTTATTTGAAGAATTCTTTATTTTGTTAGGTATTCCAAAAGAGATTGCTGCAAAGGATGCATTAAAAATAGAACATTCATTACATCCAAAAACAATTAATAAAATCAAATTTTTTATTGAACATTGCAACAAAAATAATCTTACATGTAACTTCAATGATAAATGCATATGTTCTGCATTAAATAAAGAAAAGCAGAATAACGCTTAAAGTCTTTTTTCTATACAATTTTTAAAAAAATTTTTTAAATAATATTATTAAAAATACTAAAAGGTGATAAGATTATGGTTAAGAAAAAAATAAAAAAATCAAATAGTACAAAATCAAACGCTACAAAATCAGATAATAAAACAAAATCACTTTGCAAATGTAATTGCAGTGAATATAGTATATTAATACTAAGAATTTTTCTAGGGTTATCCTTCATATTTATTTACGGCTTAGGAAAAATGACAGCAGGTCCTGAAAGATGGGTGGGTTTAGCAACAAGTGTTGGATTTACAATGATTCCTGTAGCTTGGGGACTTTTAGCGACATTATTTGAGTTTATTGGTGGTATTTTTGTTTTACTTGGGTTATATACAAGATATGCAGCACTAGCAATTGCAAGCGTAATGGTTATTATTATTTTTGGAAGACACTTAGGTGATCTTATGGCATTTCAAATTAGAAATTTCATATTAGTATTAGCATTTCTTGTTATTGCATTATCATTAGTAATGTCAGGTGGTGGAAACAAATTAAATCTTGAGAAATATCTTTTTAACAAAGAGATTTAATTTTTTTTATTTTTATTTTTTATTTTGTTAAAAATTACTAATTATAAAAATTAAAACCTTCAAAATGATCTTCTTCAAAACAAAGAAAAGTTTATAACTAATAAAAGCTAATCTCTAAATATATGGCTAATTACATGAAATATTTAATAATACTAATGCTTTCTTTTATATTTATATTAGGATGTAATTCAATACAAAATAATGATTTAGAAGTAGGTTATGAAATTACTTCTATTAATAACTTACTTTTAGACGAAAAGGATTTAGTAGAACTTGACATAAGTATTTTAAATTCAGATTGTGAAGTAAATGTGTATGAAACAAGTCCAACTTCTCCTTTAGAGCAAGACTATATGTGTTATTTTAACATTAACAGTTATGATTCTGAAGTAATTATTCAAATTCAAAAATTTACAAATCTTGATGATTTAAACGGTACATATCAATACTCTTCATCACATTATCGAAGTGCTGAAGGATTGATTAGTGAGAATGAATATGGCGATATGAGTAGGTTTTATAGAAATAGTGAAAAAGATTATGGAGCTGAATTTAATGATCCTGATGTGTATTTTTATCATCTTTGGATTGTCAAGGATAAATATTTAATTCTTGTAACATCTAAAGGAAGTGAAGAAGCAAAAGACACTGTTGAAGCAATCGGTCTAACTATTCTTTCAAAGTTTGAATAAAACCAATAGAAAACAACAATTTAAAAAAATCTATTAAGTGTTCACTTAAAAAGACACCATTTTCTTATACAAAAATAATCACCAAAAATATTTCTAATAAACAATATTGCAAAAATAAGAAAAAATATAGCAAGAATTATAACAACAAATGCATCAAGTGTTAGTTTAATACTACATTTCTTATTCATTTTATAATAAAACAAAATTCATTACAACCCATATACAGCAATTATAAATATAATTATATTGAGTATATGAGTTATGCTGCACATAATACATATTTTTCTAATTCTAATTAAAGTAACAATCATCAAATAAATTGTCATCATTATAGCAGGAATTGAAATAACAACTATTAATATAAAATTAGCATAAAATGATGCAATAATAACTGTAATATAATATAAAATACCTATTATTGAATTATGAAGTCCAAAAACAAGATAAGCTGATCTATCTAATATTACTTTTGTACAAAAAATTTTACTATTAATATCACAAATTGCCTTATATTTAGCATTATGTTTTAGCTTCTTTTCAACATACATAACATAAATTGATACAATTATTCCTATGACAGCATATATCCACACCATAACTCTTATAAAGAACTAATATCCATATATATATATTATGGTTGCAAATTAAATCTAAATTATTTTTATTCATTTAATTAGTTATAGGTTTTTTGCAAATATTATGTTTATAACACAATAGAAGTAACATAAGTTAATAAACTAACTTTAAAAAAAAAAGGATGGTGTGCATATTTTATGAATTATACAGGTTTGACTGCAGAACAAGCAAAAGATGCTATAAAGCAATATGGATATAATGAAATAACAGAGATGTTAACTGTATCCCCACTTAAAATATTTCTCAGACAAATAAAAACAAATTACATTATTTATTTATTGATTTTTGCTATGATTGTATCGTTTTATGTTGATAAAGCAATTACTGCATACACTATTCTAGCCGTTATAATAATTGTTGTTGTTGTTGGTTTCATAATGGAATACAAAGCTGAATCAGCAATAAAATCATTAAAACAAATGATAACACAAATGTCAACAGTAATAAGAAACGGGAAAGAAGAAACAATCCCTTCAAGAGAATTAGCGCCTGGAGATATATTATTATTAAGAATGGGTGATAAGATCCCTGCTGATGGAATCATATTAGATTCTAAAGACTTACGTGTAAATGAAAGTATTTTAACAGGCGAATCTAAAGAAATAAATAAAAAAGCAACACCTGATGAGAAAAATTATGAACAAGAACATCAAGTATATATGGGTACATTTATAGTTAATGGTAAATGTACTGTTAAGATAACTCATACTGGTATGAATACTGAATTTGGGAAAATTGCAGGTATGATTTCCTCTGCTGAAAAAGAAATAACACTACAAAAAAAAGTTAATACTATTGTAAAATACATGGCTTTAAACGCAATTTTTTTCGCTATTGTTACGGGTGTTGTTATGAGTGTAAGAGGTGCTCCTTTAACAGGTAGCGATTTTGTTGAAATTCTTATTGTTATAATTGCATTATCTGTATCAGCTTTCCCAGAGGGATTTCCAGTTGTATTAATTACAACTCTTGCAGCTGGAGCTAGAGGAATGGCAAAAAAGAATGCAATAGTTAACCGTATGTCAATTATTGAAACATTAGGAGAAACAACTGTTGTTTGTACTGATAAGACAGGAACATTAACAAAAGGAGAAATGACTGTTAAAAAAATATTTACTAATAATTCTCTTTTTGAAGTTAAAGGAACAGGTTATGAAATAACAGGGGATTTTTATAACGGTAAAAAAAAGATATCACCAGAAAAAAATCAACACTTAAGCTTACTACTAAAAACTTCAGTTTTATGTAATGATTCACGAATAGAAAAACATCATGAACAAGTTAAAACATATGGTTCGCCAACAGAAATTGCACTTTTAATTCTTGCTGGAAAAGCAAATTTATACAAAGAAGATATTAAAAATGAAAGGCTTGAAGAAATACCATTTAATTCGCATGCTAAAGTTATGACAGTAGTTTGCCAAGAATCAAAAAATAAAGAAGTTTATTCAAAAGGCGCACCAGAAATATTACTTTCTAGATGTACTCATTATCGTAAAGGTAATCGTGTATTAAAACTAACCAAAAAAGAACGTAAAAAGATATTAACTGAAAATGAAAAAATGACTAAACAAAGTTTACGAACTTTAGGTTTAGCCTACAAATCATTAGACAAAAAATCAATAGAAAAGAATCTCATTTTCTTAGGAATTGTTGGGATGGAAGATCCTCCTCGTGAAGAAGCAAAAGCTGCTATTGAAGCATGTCTAAAATCAGGCATAAATGTAAAAATGCTAACTGGTGATAATAAAATAACAGCTATGGCTGTTGCAAAACAGATAGGGCTAATTGGAAATGTAATGGAAGGTAATGATCTTGACCATTTAAGTGATGAAGAAATACGACAAAAAGTAAAAGAGATTAATATATTTGCAAGAGTGCGTCCTGAACATAAATTAAAAATTGTAAAAGCATTAAAAGAAAATGGTGAAATAGTAAGCATGACTGGTGATGGTGTAAATGATGCACCTGCACTTAAAGAATCCCATATTGGTATTGCAATGGGTAAAAATGGTACTGATGTATCAAGAGAAGTTGCTGATCTTGTTTTAAAAGATGATAATTTTGCAACAATAGTTGATGCCGTTGCAGAAGGTAGAACAATTTTTAAGAATATTCAAAAAGTTTCAATTTATCAAATATCAATTACATTAACACAATTACTATTCATATTTATTGCAATTATGCTTGAAATGCCTTTACCATTAGTTGCAATACAAATTTTATTTGTAAATATACTTTCAGATGAAATAACAGCTATTATGCTTGGATTTAATCCACCTTCATTTGACGTCATGGAAGTTCCTCCTCGTAAAGGATCTGAATTAATTGATAAAAACTTGTTTAAAGTTTTAATATTTGCAACAGCTCTTATGACATTATTTGCTATGGGTACATTTACAGTAATGTTAAATATATTCAACGTTCCAATCGAGATTGCCAGAACAACGGCTTTTATAACAATAGTATTATTTGGAGTAATGAATGCATTTACTTTTAGGTCATTTAGATATCCAGTATATGAGTTACCATTTGATGCAAATAAATATTTATTATATGCCTCAATCTTATCATTAATAATTACAATAGGTATAATTTATACAGCTGCACACACAATCTTTGAAGTTGTACCTATTACTTGGCAATACTGGGCTATTGCAATTGTAATATCAGTGATAGTTGTAACTATATTTGATATAATAAAATTACTCAACAGAAGATACAACTTTTTAGAAGTACATTAAGAAAATAAATATAAGAAAATGAAAAAAAATAAATTATATTTTGTAACAGGAAATCCTGACAAGGCAAGAGAAGCATCTGAGATTCTTGTAAATGTCACTGTTAAAGCAATTGATATTGATCTGCCTGAACTTCAAGGAACACCTGAAGAAGTAGTCTCTGAGAAAGCAAAGTTAGCATATCAAAAAACTAAAAAACCAGTAATTGTAGATGATACAGGTCTTGCTTTTAATGCTTTAAATGGTATGCCTGGGATATATATTAAACATTTTCTTAAAGCAATAGGTCCTAAAGGCGTTTACAAATTATTATATGGATTTGATGATAAGTCAGGATATAGCTTTACTTCAATAGGTTATTGTGACGGAAAACAAACAATAGTTTTCACTGGGAAATGTAATGGTACAATTGTTAAACCATCTTCAAAAGGTTATGGTTTTAAGAATGGATGGGATACTATTTTCAAAGCAAATGGATTAGATGATACTTTTGCAAGTATTCCTGCTGAAATAAAGAATAAAATTAGTCAAAGAAAAAAAGCATTTGACATGTTAAAAAAATTTCTCAAGAACAAATAATCAATTTAGTATAGTCTACTTATTACTTAACACAATTACTTTAAAAACTTACTTAACTGCATTTGTGAACTTGCTTGCTCAACTTCTTGTATTGATATTCCTTTTAACCTAAGCAAATCTTCTAGAATAGGTAATAACAATTTTTCAATATAATAATCGGGATCATATTTCTTATTATCCATTTCATTTAAAAGAAAAGATCTTTTTGAAATTGGTTCATCCATCTCAGCGACAATGTAACTTATTCTATCACCTTTAACAACATTAATATTTTGCTTTTTTAGATGATTAATTAAATGAAATTGAATAGTGCGCTCATGATACAAACGAATGTCTTTAGTTAATTTAGAATTAATTAATAATTTTTCATTTGAGATTTTATGCTTTAACAAATCTAATATCATCGAATGAAGCTCAATTATTATTTCATTTTTAGGAGAATCAGTTAAAACCATGTTTATGACTTTTGTAAGAATTTCATTAATGTAAATAGGATATGAGTTTTTTATAATATTTTGTGTAACTATTTTATTCTCAGAATTAATATATGCATATCTTTTCTTATGAAATTTATCATCTCTTGGAAGAAATAAAATTTTCTTAGCAATATCTTTACATTCTAACTTGGAAGTTATACTTGAAATTCTATGTAACCGTAATAATAAATCATTCTCTGGTTCTTTTAACTCAATAAATAATTCATGATAATCTGAAAAAACAACTTTATTAATTGAATTAATTACACCGATTAATTCATGAATTTTATTCTTAGCTGCAGAATTAATTTTTTCAAGCAATTCTTTAGAATACCAACGCGAATATTGATTATTAAGATATTCATAAAAATAGTTTGTTATTCGCAACAAAATTAGTTTCCTTCTAATTAAATTATCATTTTGTGTCTTACTTAATGCAATATTAATCCTATCAATTCTTGATACCATATCTTCAATAATTATTGGCAAAACCCCCTTTACATTTTCTAAGTCACAAGAGATAGTATCAGGAGAAATTTGTTCTGCTATTATTAGCTGAGGATAGACTGATGAAAGATCAATAATTGCTACATTATCATAAATACCAGGAACAGGATCAATTACTGGATGATATCGTAATAAAGCTTCATTTTTAAAATCATAAGCATGCCGATTAAGTACAATATGTCTATTTTGAATACATTGTTTAATTAATGACCATTCAATAACACTACTAAGCGAAAAATTTAATACATCAGCAGCACGTAATCCTACTAATTTAAATAATTCTGTTAAATTATTAAATAAAGATGAAAAAAGTAAATGATTGATTTTTGCTTTTCTATAAATCATATTAATTACATCATTATTTTCTAATAAACCAACAATATTAACAATACCAGTTATATTCTGGTATGCATTTTCAAGGTTCTTGTCAGCTAATGACATATCAATAAAATTAGTAATAATTCTTGTAATAAAAACTTCATTAATACCAATTGTTCTAATCCTAGAATTAATTGGACTTATATAAGGCTCTGTATGATCAATACATATATTCATTGAAATATTGTATTTTTTCGCACGAATCATAATATCTTTTAATCTAAATGAAGTATCTTCAAACAAGATTATATCTGGCTTTTCACGCAAAATTAATTGTTTAAAAGCATTCAATAATTCTTCCTCACTTTTAACTGTAAGTATCTCATTTTTTTGTTGCAAATGCTTCCATGTAATTACAGTTGTTTTTGCAGAAGAACAACATATTGAAGAAATTGCTTTTTGACCATGCCTATCAAAATCATAAATTGCAGTGATTGACATTAGTTTAGGCTCAATAAAAGAAATATCTTTATTTGTAAATTTTACTAATTTATAATAATCATCTTCTTCAGTAACTTCAGCCTCAAAAACACTATATGGTACAATCTTATTCTCAAGTAAATATCTTCTTGTTAAAGAAATATCATCTTCAAAAAAGTTAATTATTTCTGGCCAATTACGTATTATATTTCGTATACCGCGCATTGCTTCAGGCCTTGATAAAAAAACCTGGATAAAACTTTCTTCTTGACAATTTAGAATTAGTTTTGAGATATTAGTAGATATAACATAATTATTATCATCTATTCTTAAGCGACCTATCTTTGCCCTTAAGGCTGTGACATCTATATCTTTTTTTGGCAAAATAAAAAAATTTGGTCTAAATGAATCTTTTATAACTACTATTTTACCTTCTGGTGTTCTACAGTATAATGAAACTAATATAGTTTCTTCTATTACATACTTTAAATCTACCAGATATGCTCTAATTGCTACCATTGAATAGGTATAAGTATTGAAATTATATAAATATTATGAGATTTTATAGGTAATAAGAACTAAAAAATTATATATTAAAAACTATCATCTTGAAACTTTTCTAGGATTATATTTAATATTTATTGGCTCTCTATTTTGAAGAAGTTGCACAAGCCTTGCATTACCATTTGAATCAACTTTTACTTCAACAGTTATATCTGTCTCAGGAACAATAGCATTTCTCTCAAAAAAGAATTGTTCAATACCATATTCAACAATTCTGGAAGTAACTCTTCCCTTTATAAAAACACCCTTTGCTGGTTTACTAAGTGATGCTTCAACATATCTCCAGATGCCTTCATCATCTGGCTCAAGCATCACATAAATAGTTTGTCCAGGAACAAATTGATGATGAATATTATTTATTTCATAATTAATAATCATATATTGTCCTCGTAAGGGATCAAAAGGGTCTACTGGGTATGTAGCAAGTTCAATTGTTGTACCAGTTAATAATGGCCATGATAATACAGTTATAAAAACAACTAAAATAACCAAAATAAGACCTAATCCTAAGACTAATCGTGCTAGTTTTTCCTTGTTTTGTTTACGAGATTTCTTCGCCATTTCTCAATACCCCATCCACCAAAAATTAAAAGCAATCCACCTGAAATTAATACAAATGCAAACCCAAGATAGCCACCATAATCCATTAAAAAACCAATATATCTACTTATAACATTTAATACAAAAAAGAATATACCAAGATTAACTATTTTTGGAAGTTTTTGCCATGTACCATAAAGTATAATTGATAATATTAATCCTAAAAAAACAATATTAGAGAAAATCCATAATACCCATAACTCCATAGGAACAGATCTTCCCCACCCACCTGAATAATAGTAAGTTGGACTCCATGAACAAACGTCTTTCCTAGACAAACATTTATCAGGATTATTATTATATTCTCTGCATATACTTGATATCTCACGATTAATTGTTTGAAATGCAATTCCCTCTTTTACTGAACAATATCCACGCCCAGAAAATTCATTACTAACACCATTATCAAATTGATCTTGATAATAATTCCATTCACAACCTAAAGAATCTGCATATGTTAAACAAGTATCTCTATCCACATTATCATAACATGATTTAGAATAACAATTTCCAAATCTATTTGGCATTATAGAAGCAAACAAAATAAGTATTAACAATAAAACTATAATTAAACCAACCCCTATAAGTTCTTTACTTGTAACCGATTTATTTCCAGTCGCAACAATTATACCTGCAAAAAATGTTATTAAAGCTAATACAGATATGAATGCAAGAAAAGTAATCGTACTTGGTAATGCTGTAACATGTGTTAATGATAATAACGGTAAAAAACTTTGAAAACTTAAACAATAACCAAAAAGCAAAAAGTATGCTGCAGTCCACCACTGATAAACTCTTGCAAACCTTAATGCTTTTGATTTATGAATAAGATATAAACCATATAACAAAACACCAATTGCAAGGAAAATTAAAACTATTAATCCAAATGAAAAATCATCATATCTATGCATTTCTATAAAAGCAAAATATTGTAATACTATCCAAATAAAAAATTCAACCAAACCTAATACCAAACTTGGTGATGAATTAAAAATATATGCTGCAGCAATTACACCTAGCCATGCAAGCAAGAATAAATATGCTGTTCCTTGAATAGAAGTAGAAGTATGAAAGATTTGAGCTATTAAGAAAATGCTTAAACTATAAAGAAAAGAACCTAGCAATAATACTACATGTGATATTTTCTCATACTTTCTAATTTGAAGAATAACGCCAACAAAATAAGCAGCAGACGTTAATGTAACCATTAAAATAATCTTTATCGCAGAAGGTAATATATGCCAATTTTGAGCGATTAACCATGCAAAACCCATTCCGATAAGAATAACTCCTAAAGTAGCCATTATTGTGCTGAACCCAACACCTTTTTTATTTAACATATTTATATAATAAAACGTGAATTTATAAATATTACTAGTGCACAATGTAAATAGATGAATTATCAAAAAAAGAAATAACTTAAATTAAAAAATTTAATTAAAACAATACATAAATATAAGTAAATAATATAATCGATACAAGTGATAAAAAAACAAAAGAGAAAATTCTTGTTAATCTATTTTTAGAAGCAAAAAAAACAAAAATAGAACTAATAAAAGCACTAAATACAATCCAAACAAAAGTAAATATAAAATATATTATAACTAAGAAAAGAGTTAAATTTTGAGACTGCAAAATCCATAACCAGAAAAATAATGAAAAAAGGGCAAGTATAAAAGTTAAAACTATATTAAAAAAATTAGGTTGAAAAATATATTTATATTTTATTTTTTCTTTCTTCATCTGTCAAAATAAACTTAGATTATAAGTTTATATAATCTTATTTTAAAAATAAAAACAATCTCGTTAATTATTAGCATAATCATCCTTAAAATATTTAATTACAAAATTTTAAACTTAATTATCATAATTTACTATAATTTCTCGACTATGAACTAAATAATTTACATTATCAGTCATTTTATGTATCTCTATATTGTAAACTCCAGGCTCAACTGGGCCTGCAACACCCTTAAATTCACTATAACAAACACATGTAGCATCCATATTTTTAGGTTCAAAAAATAATTTTAAATTATTTTCTGTCAAAATATAATCAACAGACATGCTTGAATAACACTTTTGTTCAAAATAATATTGAACAATAATCTCATTACCTATTGAATAAATATTATATTGTGGATCTCTATCTGTAACATCTGGCATTCTATCAAAACATGACTTAAAATTATACTTTAGAAATCGATTTTGACTTGCTACAAAAGTCATACTAAGCAAAAAAACAATAAGAATTATAATAAACACGAGTGTAAAAATACGAAAGTTATCATTCCATCTCCATTCTCTCTCAATATTATGCAATATCTTCTTAATTTTATTCATATTCAATAATATTAAAGTGATGATTATATAAATATTATTAATATTTAATATTTTTCTATTAAAAATCCGTAAAAATAATAAATAAATACAAAAAAAGAGCTTAATATGAAACTAATAACATCCGGAGCAGAAGCTAAAATTTATGAAATAAATGACACCATTATAAAACAAAGAAATGCTAAACAATATAGAATTAATGAAATAGATATTTCATTAAGAAAATTTAGAACAAAGCGTGAAGCAAAGATACTAAAAACATTAAATGAATTAAGTGTTAATGTCCCAAAAATTAGGACAGTAGATCTTAAAAAATTTGAAATTATAATGGATAAAATAACCGGTAATAAATTAAGAGATAAATTAAAAAATAGTAATTATGAGAAAATCGCAAAGAATATAGCAAAAGATATTGCAATTATTCACAATAACAATATCATACATGGTGATTTAACAACATCAAATATGATTTTAACAAATAACAATCAAATTTATTTTATAGATTTTGGTTTATCATTTTTCTCAACAAAATCAGAAGATAAAGCAGTAGACATTCACCTTTTTAGACAAGCATTAGAAAGTAAACATAATAAGATATGGGAGAAAATGTTTGAAATTTTTATCATAGAATATACAAAAAAAGTAGACAATGCAAAAGAAATTATAGACCGATTCAAAAAAGTAGAAATACGTGGTAGAAATAAAAACAAAAATCAATAATATCAAAAAAATATTATTCTACCTAAAACCTAATAAATGATTATAGCGTTCCATATAATCTTCTAAAAAAGATAATACTTCTATATCTTCAATTTTCCTATTTTCTTCAAGAACTTCACCCATTTCTAAAGCAATAACACTAATTGTTACTGTATCACCTTCATTAACACGATTTAACCTATAATTTCCATCAAGTCCTCCTAATTGCCAAGGATTTGATTCATTAAAAATAACTTCTGGCATAGTGTATCTATTTCGTATAATCCCTCCTAAAGCTGTTTCTTGACGCTCATCTTCAGGTATTATAATCGTATTTTTATCAAGCAAAAACACTTGAACATGATATTCACCCGGAACAAGTCTAGCTGTACCCTTATCATTTCCATCGATAGTAACAAGCTGAATAAATTCAGGATTATTAACAGATGTAAGTATAATAGTTGCTTCTTGATTTGCTCTTAAACCACCTTGGCCTTGCTGAGTCCAATTATTAATATCAAGATCTTTTAATATTTTAATTTTATTTATATTAATTTCAACGTTTCGTAAAGGTTCAAATACCACTTCACCTATATTATCATCTTCATCTAATCTTGGTTCAACATAAACAGATTTAGTCATATAACCCTCTTTTTGTAATATTAATCTACCTCCTACACATACAGGTAAAGAACTTTCAAATGTACCGTTAGTAATAGGATCCATTGTACAACTTTCAGTTGCACAATTAAACATTAATAAAACATCTTCAACTAATTCACCTGTAATTCCATCTATAATTTCCATAGTATGAACTCCAGACGTTTTTTGATTCTCATTACACATTAAACTAGAGCCTGAAGTAGGTGATTCAAAAGCACCAAAACCACCTGGCCAAATAATATCATTATTAAAAATGTTTGACTCTAAAAAGAAATAAAAATTATAACCTTCACCATTAAATGCAGTAGGATCATGTATTTTAACTAGAACTGGATGAGATACTGAATAAAAAAATTCATAACGCTGTGTTCCTATAAATGGTAATAAAGAAGTTGAAAATGATTCAGGTCGACATATTTCTCCCTCACAATTCATATCAAAATAAATGGGCCACAATGATAAATAATTAAAAAAAATATCTAAATCATAATCTCTTGATAAAACAACACGCATTTGGTGATCTAAATATCGTGCAGAAAATTCATCATCACCTAAATCAACATAATTATTAGAACCATATACTCTTAATGCATTGACATATTTCATTAAAATATCCTGCATAGAATTTTTAACATCTGATTTTACCCAGATTTGTCCTGGATCACCAAAATTAAAAGTAGAATCTGCTAAAGGTGGCAAAACATTATCTAAACCTGAATAAGCACTTAACATATCTAATACTTGATATTCTAAAAACCTATATTCTGCTTGTGTATATGTTACATCAATTGCCATCTCAAGTATATTCCCAAAATTAATATCATGCTCATAATAGTATCTGTCAATAGTATAAACATTTCCGCCTTGTGAAATCTGGATAGGATAATACAACATAAAACTAATTGAGTTAATATTTACTCTAGAATCAACTTTTGGCTTATCTAAAATAGTAATATCATAACCTGTTTGCCTAAAAGTCCTAAAATCATCAATACATCTTTCAAGATGTGCATCGACAAAATAATCTAATTCTCCTTCAATAGAACGCACCCCTGAAGTTTTATACAATTCAGGGATTGATATTAAAAACTCACAACCTACAGCACAACCTGTAGGACTTACCATATGAAAAAAATATGGTATAGCAAATAAACTTGAAGAAGCATCTGAAGAACCAGTTAATGATAAAGCTACAGCCTCTGAATTTAAAGGATCATTTGGATTTACATTTAGTCCATAACGCTCTATATCTGCATAACCTCCATGTTCACCTATTTCAATAATAGCATCATAGCTAATTGAATTCAAGCATTCTGTAACATAAAGAAAAATAGGATCATTAACAAATTCCATATTTATTGCTGTATCCTGTTCAATCTCTAAATCAGCAATATTGAAATTTATTAAAATGAACGAAGCAAGCATTACAATTAAAACAATACCTAAAACTAAAAATATTGAAATCTGTGATCTTTTCACCTAAACACCTCTTTATTAAAAATAATCATAAAGAGCATTTATAAAATTTGTCATAATACTTATTCAAAAACAAATCTAAATAAGGGTAAGTTTTAAATACTACTTATTTTACATACAATAATATGAGATGGATGTATAGTATAATCATAATTATAGCATTATTACTTCCTATCTTTATTCTTGGTATAAATAATGCTACAGCATCAGCTTCTAATGCAGATTATTGGTCAATTGATGTTTTAAGCACCATTATGAGTAGAACACCACAACCAGGTTCAGGAATTGCTAATTTAAAACGAGATCCAGAAGAAATGACACGTATGCGACAAGAAGCACAGATGAAATACAGAGAATCTTTCTTATATGGCTTAACAACAGATGGAATTCTTGATCAAATTTGTAACTCAAATATTCCTAGACTGGGGCAAGGTACTGCTTTTGTTGAGACTGATGGAAAACTATATGTTGGGATTCATGTATCAGGAGAAAAAAGACCACTGGTTATATATAATGAAACGAATGAAACAACTGGAGAAGTTGAAGTAATACCATCATGGCAATATAAATTCTCAATTTTAGTTGATAATAAACAACAAGCAAATACTACTTTAAAATTTAATGTATATATTGATAATGTTAAACTTTATAATGATACACAAGAAGTAAAAAAAGGTTCAACATTTAATAAAATTGGTGCAAATATGATAACTCAGGTATCTGAAAATAATTACAATAAAATATGTATTAGGTTTCAAAAACCACATCCCATAGTTGGACCATTGAGTAAAGCTTCAGAAATAAGTGAATTATGTAACAATATTGTATTGACAGATGATGCCTCTAGTCCATATAATGCACCTTCATATATGCAATCACAACTTGCTGGAGAAAGTGGAGGAACAGGGGGTTCTTCTGGACCAAGTGATATACCAAATCAGATATAACTTTTTCTAATAACTAATTATTATTAGTATAATAACTTGAAGTATTAAATTCTAATATGATTAGATTGTTGATAAAACTTATATAATAATCTTTTTTTTAATATATTATGCCTATAAAAATAACCTATTTTGTTCATGGAACTACAACTGACAATGAAAAAGAAATTTCCTCAGGATGGAATGATGTAGGATTATCAGAATTAGGTATTAAACAATCTAAAGAATTATCAACAAAAATCAAGGATAATAATTTTGATATTGTATTTTGTTCTGATCTAAAAAGAGCTATTGATTCTGCAGACTTAACTTTTAGAAATAAAGTTAAAATAATTAAAGATAAAAGATTACGTGAATGCAACTATGGCCAATTAAATGGGTACCCTTCATTTATTGTTGAACCCATGCAAGAGCGAAACATTACAAAAAAATTTCCAGATGGAGAATCATATGAAGATGTTAAAATTAGAATAAATGATTTTTTAAATTTCTTAAAAAAATATTATCAACAGAAAACAATAGCAATTGTTGCACATAAAGCCCCTCAACTAGCACTAGATGTTTTATTAAAAAATAAGAACTGGAATCAAGCATTCAAAGAGGATTGGAGAAAAAACAAAGCATGGAAACCTGGATGGGATTATATAATAAAATAGTTTATAGATTTATGCTAGTATTAACGTGGCTTATTTTTTAAATACCATTTTATCCATATTTTCTTAAAATAAGGTAATGATAAAGTAGAAAGAACAAAACCTGTAGTTGGAACTATTGAATTAATAAAAGGGTTTGGTAAATTAGCAATAAAAAAAAATAGCACTATAGTAAGATATGTTAAAACAGCAATAAGTATTTTTCTAGACCAACTGATTTCCCAAGCTTTATCTAATTCAACTTTTTTATTTCTTTTTTCAATATTTTTGAGTCGCTTTTCATAATTTACCATTATTATCTCAACAAAAATTAGAATTCATAAATATTTCTATATATTATATTATCAACCAACATTTTGTTGAATCCATAATTTAATTCTATCTCCAGATTTAGCTCTAAAATTATCAGGTAAAGGAGACTGAGTACGTTTAAAAATTGTCCCATAACTAATGTGAGATGTATTTTTATCTCCTATAATAACATATCTAGTAGTGATTTTACTATTAAAAAAAGAATTTGGTTTTATATTATTACAATTTTTTACAATATATTCAGATGTCTGATTTTTAGGAATACTAATTTTATCAAATTCTATTTGATTACATTTATCAACAATTATATGAAAAGAATTAACATCAGTGTCTAAATTATTTTTAATTAAAAAACTAACAACATCTTCTTCTTCACCTTGGCTTAAACCTCGAACAGAAATAGTTTTAACATTAAAATCAACACATTCAAAACCATCACCTACCATACATTTTTCAGATGAAATAAAAAAAAATTCAAAAATTCCAAAAAAATAAAATAAAAGACCAATAATAACTAACAAGCTAATAATCCATCCATTTGTTATCCAAAATTTAGTTGCATCAATTTCCTGCATTCTTTTCCTCTTGAATGTCTAAAGCAGGTAGTCTACCATTGCTTTCAATAAATTCCATTGAAGCTCCACCACCTGTTGAAAGATGAGTGAATTTTTCCTCTGGAATCCCTGATTTTTCAATAGCAGTAACACTATCTCCACCACCAACAACACATTTACAATTGGAGTTAGCAATAATCTTTGCAATTGCATATGTGCCTTTCTCAAAAGGATTAACCTCAAACATTCCGGCTGGTCCATTCCAGAATATTGTTTGAGCATTTGAAACTTTTTCTTCAATTAATTTTATAGTTTCATCACCAATATCAAATCCAATATAGTCATCCGGTATTGCACCAGCAACAACTGTTTTTATGTCAACAAAATTATCATCTTCTCTTTTTGCTACAACAGTATCTTTTGCAAAAATTAATTTATCTTTATAATTTGATGCTAATGATTTTTTTGCTGTATCTAACCCTTCGCACAATGAATTACCAATATTTTTACCCATCGCTTTCATAAATGAATATTCCATTGCACCTATAATTATAATACCATCAACTTTAGTAGCCAAAGATTCAATAACTTTTATTTTATCTTCAACTTTAGCACCACCCAAAATTGCATAATAAGGTTTTTCTGGATTTTCAAGTATTGCTGAAAGCATTTTAATTTCTTTAGCAACTAAATATCCAATACCTGACGGTAAATATTTCACAATATCATAAACTGAAGCTTCTTTACGATGACACGTTCCAAATGCATCATTAATGAAAATATCTCCAAAAGATGAAAGACGTTTTGCAAATATATCTCGTTGTTCATCTGATTTTGATTGCTCAAGATCATAATGAAATCTAACATTTTCTAAAAGAATAATTTTCCCCTTTGGTAATTCATTTTCAAGATAATCTTTTGCTAAAACTATTTCTTGCCCAAGTAAAGATTTAAGTTTATTTGCTACAATTGATAATGACAATTGACTCTTAAAATCCTGATTTTTTTCTACTAATTTTTTAGGTTTACCCAAATGTGACATTAAAATTAATTGATCTGCACTCTCTAATATTTTTTTAATTGAGGGTAAAGCAGCTTCAATACGCTTACAAGAAGTTATTTCGCCTGTCTTTTTATCAATAGGTACATTAAAATCACAGCGCATAATTACACGTTTATTTGAGAAATCAAATTTATCAATTGATTTAATATTATCATACATCAAAAATCACCTAAATATATAACAAATAGCAAGTTTATAAATTTGTTGAAAAAAATCCACAAAATATAATATACTATTATGTATACTAGTTGGTATAATTAGCTAATAATAGAAATATTTATATATCAGTACATGTATTAAGCATTCTAATATAGACAAATGACATAAAATGGTTATACTTTATGACAGATTTAATTTCCCGAAAGACATTTATGAAGTCATATTTGCAACCAAGCAACAAGAAATAGTTGCAAAAGCATTAGTTGAATTTATGAAAGATCACGAAAATGAAGTAAATAAAACTGAAATGAGTCTATTTGCGACCCAATTACATGAAGGTCAATTTGTTACAATGATTGATGACCCTAAATTTAAAGGAAAAAAAGTAAAACTATCATATAATAAAAGACAATTTTACGATAGAATACTAACCCCTCTTAAAAGTATGGGTATAGTTGAATATGATCTTTACAAAAAAACATACCGTTTAAGTGATAAATTTTACAATGATATGCTCAAAGTTGGTTTAATGTGGAAAGAAGAATTACGAAAACCAGCTCACTCATATGAATGATTTTTAATCAAAATTTTTCATTACAAAATCACATTCAAAGTCTGTAATCATTGGTTACAGCCTTTAACCTATGTAAAATGAAACAAAGTGCCCACAAGTTCTTTGCAAACACCCCTCATACCCCTCGGGCACTTTTGTTTTATAATGCTTGAGCTTATACAAGCTCGCATCACAAAAGGTTTTAATATGAAGCATCGCGAAAAGAAAGCGGCACACAAAAAAACTGGCTATCGCCGAGTTCTAACTAGCAGCTGATAAAATCAATCACAACGAATTTGGCACCCACAGCTTACTGTGGGATTTATGATCCTCTCTCTAAGGAGAGGTTTCATCCATCATCTGGGTAGGGCAGTTCTTCGGAACTGTCCTCCTCTTTTTTTATTAACTTAATTTTATTCTATAGATTATTAAAATAAAATCTAATTGTAAAAATATCATGGAATATATCTTTGACGTTTTAGTTCAATAGAAATCATCTTTTCTTTAAATTCACCACAATCAACATTAAGTGTTACAAGTTTATTCAAAAGAGTATTTAATTCGTATAGATTATAAGAATTGTCAAGCTTAGAATAACTATTAGAAGAAATATTTGCATCATTAATAATAGTTTCATAGAATTTAATCAAATTATCGATATTCTGATATTCTCTACTTCTCCAAGAAGAATATAATTTATGTTTATCTCCTGATTCAGAACCTAATAACTCAGATATCGAAGAACGTATTATTAAAAGATGATCAATAGATTTAGGTTTAATTTCCTCACCCAATTCAGAAGCTGCAATTGTAAAATTATTTACTTTATTTTTTATTCTTTCCAAAAATCCATCCGCATAACAAGTACTATATCCTAATCCAAATATAGCAGTATATAATATTATTTTATTAAATCTATTTAATAGAGTCATAAAAATAATAATTAAGTTATTCATTATTAAATTTCATAAATGAAAACCAGAGACAATTCAGAAAAAACAAAAAATATTCAAAAAAATAAAAAAATTTCTAAAAAAAATAAAAAAAATAAAAAAAAATTCAAACTGGTTGAAGATTTGGCAAGTATAAATTTGAATTTTTTAACTTACCTGCAACATTTTCAATGTGACTCTTTATTCTATCATATAAATTTTCATATGCGCCAATTTTTATTAAAAAGTTTTTCTTTGCTTCATACGATATACGTGATGCTAACATGTCTCTAAGTGAACTACCTTCTAACGCAGGACCAATTATTGGAACTGCAAGCCCAAAAGCTTTCTTTAAACCATACAATGCTAAACCATAAATCCCATTAATGTCTTTTGCATTCTTCATATAATGATATATATGAGGCAACTCTAAAGAAGTCTTACCAGCCATTATTGTCAATGCTACATTTGGAAAAAAAGATGCATTTAACCTTGTTGCATGAGTTGCAATCTCCCATAATGCTGTAGTACCACCAATGCCTGTGCCTATTTGAGATATTGTACTATTAAATGATTTTTCATACTTTGCAAAACTTTCATCAACATTACTTTCTAAAATTGATAAATAATTTTTTTGAGACTCAGAATCTTTTCCTTCAAAATATGAATTTAATTGATCTAATAAATGATTTTTGATTCCAATTTTTGTTGATGGAACAAAAAATTGTAATCTAGCTTTATCCCAAATTTTTTTTACTTTATCTCCTAAATCCATATTATTTCACCTTTTGAACAACTTTCTGAAATATATCATTATAGTTGACAACACCTAAGAAAATCCCATTATCAACGACAGGACAAGTAAAAGTATTTCTTTCCATCATTATTTTTAATGCATATTCTTCATCTTGTTTTTTTTCTACAGTTTCTACTGGGTTCATTACATCTTTTACCATTGTAGATAATGATTTTCCTTCAGCAACAATCTTATTACATATATCCACAGTACTTATTATACCAACTAATTTTTGATTATTATTATTAGAATCAATTTTTTTATCAATCATTGAATTAATAACAAATACATGTCTCTCATTTGATTCACGCATTCTTCTTGCTACTTCAATCACTGTTTCTTCCGAATTACATACTAATGCTTTATTAATTTTAATTGAATTATCCATTTTTATTCACTACTCCTCTTACCGATTTCACAATGGTAGACATTTGATTTAATATTCTTCTTTCAATCTTTACAATCTTATCATACAAAATCAAACTTCCTGCTGCTGCAATCGCAGGAATAAAATATACCATAAATGACATTGGTTCAGAAACATCATATCCTTTAGTTTTCATATAATCAATAGTATCAACTTTTGTATGAACAATCTCACTTAATTGTTCTCTAAAATTATCAGAAACAAGATCCATTTCATGAAGAAGTTGATTTGATTGTTGAAGAGTTTGATATTTTTCGATTAAAGATCTACCATTATTAATCCAATCTTGCCTTGCATTATAATCCTGATTACTTGCAAGATAAATATTTGACACTTGTGTTAATGCTCTTTGGATATCCGATATTAAACCAAAAATATTAGAATATTCTTGCTCAAGATCAATTTGATTTGTCTTATGTAATTCTCCAGAAGGTGCTCCAAGCTCCTTACTTAAATTTTCTCTAATATTTAACAAATAATTAACAATTCCAGATTCAGGCCTAATATAATCTCCTACATTTGCAATACTAATTGTATTTTGATTAATATTATGATATAAATCTTGTAAAGACTTTGAAGACATATTAAAATAATTATTCAGTTCCATTCGGTATAAATTTAAGGCTTCTAACTGATGAATTAATACCTCATTAGGATTAGATTGCATCTCATTATTAATATCATATTCCATTTTTAATGCTATATCTTCAAGCATTCTTTTACCTGCCCGAATCTCCGCACCATTTTTTAATGCTAGTTTTTGAACAGTTTCCTGAATATTTTGAACAACATTCATCACATTCTCAATACCTTGGTGCAAATTATAGCTTATATTATCTACTTCCTGACCAAAACTAATAGAGGGTAACACTACATATTTGCCAGTAGAATATAAAAAAGCTCCATGCTGAACTAAAAGCAAGTAATCTAGGCCTTTTAGCTTATTTTCTTCTTTTTCCAGAGCCTTCATTCTAATCATTATCAATAACTTATTCCATAATATTTAAACTTCAGTTGTAGTAGATAGAACAACATATGATACACATTTATCTGACTACCATTAAATTTATATATAAGAGACAATTACTATACCTTGGTTGATGGGGGTCAATTCTGTATTATATAGCTTCTATTAGCCAAATAAGATATATATTAAAGTACATATATTGGTAAAAAATTATAAAAAATATATATCATTAATCATAAACAGAAAAATTCATGCTCCTCTCTCTAAAAAGAGAGGTTTCATCCATCATCTGGGGGGCAGTTCTTAGGGACTGCCAACCCTTTTTTTTATTAACAAATTGTTTAAACTATAAAATTGATTCTAACTGAATAATACATTCTAGCTATATTTCCCCATTAGCAATGGACATTGACTCCAGATTTGTTTATATACTAAAGCTATTCTTAATTATTTATGAAACAAATAATTGCTCATATTGATATGGATTGTTTTTTTGCAGCATGTGAAGAAAAATATGATCCAAGTTTAGTTGGAAAACCTGTTGCAATAGGTGCACTACCTTCATCAAATAGGGGTGTTTTATGCACAGCAAATTATGAAGCAAGAAAATATGGCCTTAAAAGTGCATTACCCATTAGCAAAGCCATAAAACTTTGCCCTAACGGAACATATCTAAAGCCTAACTTCATATTATATAAAAATGAATCTTCTAATGTAATGTTTGAATTAAAAAAGTTTGCAACATTTATTGAGCAAGTTTCTATTGATGAGGCTTATCTAGATATTACTGCATTTGCAAAAAGATTTCCTAATATTGAAGATGCTGCAAAATATATCCAAGATCATATATATAATACAACAAAATTAAAATGTTCCATCGGTGTTTCTGAATCTAGATATGTAGCTAAAATTGCTTCAGACTTCAAAAAACCATATGGAATAACTGTTGTTAATGATATGAAGAGCTTTTTAGCACCACTAGAAGTAACTAAAATTTCAGGAATTGGGAAAAAAACATTTGAAAAACTTAAAAAACTAAATATCCTTACAATAGACAACCTAGCTAAATATAATACTTTCAAATTAATTGATAATTTTGGTACTTGGATAATTGGACTACAAGAATTAGCAAAAGGTAATGACAAAAGCAAAGTTAATGAAGAATATGGTCCAAGAAAATCAATAAGCAAAGAGATGACATTTGACACAGATATATTTTTAACAAACTGTGATAATTATATTACTGAATTAATAAATGAACTTGATATGGATAAATATAGTTTTAAAACAGTTTCACTAAAAGTTAGATTTTCAGATTTTAACACAATATCTCGTGATATATCATTAAAAATTCCAATGACATCCAAAGAGATTATCAAAAACAAAATTCAATATTTGTTAAATAGTTTAAAGTGTACAAACGAAGAAACTAAAGTTAGATTACTAGGTATTAAGGTTAGTAATTTAATATTTGAAGCTGATCAACAAATGACTATTAACAGTTTTTGCGCAGAATGTTAAAGTATTTAACAAAATAGCAATTTATTTTTTTTATTATTACTATTTTAGACATAGCTTATAATTATTCCATTGGACACCTCTTTTTTATTTACATAAAGTATATAAACAAGTTATTCCAAGATATGATTAAACACAACATGTTGTGGTTTAATGACCCAAAAAACACAATATATTGCGGTCAAATTAACTCTTAACAAATAGTAAAAAAGACAAAAGGTGAAAAAAAGATGGTGTTATCAACTCAACAATTATCTGAATTAAATGTTAAAAAAAGAACTGGTGAAATTGTTTCTTTTGAAAAACAAAAGATTACAAATGCTATTTACAAAGCAGCCCAATCTGTAGGTGGGTCAGATATCTCAGTTGCAGAAGAATTAAGTGAAAATGTAATTTCTTCAATCAAAAATAAATATAATGTTGATAAACCATTAGATGTTGAACAAATTCAAGATGAAGTTGAAAAAATATTGATTGAACAAGGTCATGCAAAAACAGCTAAAGCATTTATTCTTTATAGAGAAAAGCACAAACAACTGAGAGAAATTGAAAGACTTCAAAAATTAGAACTTGAAAACATTGAATTAGATGATGAAGTATCTGTTAAAATAGCTGAAATGTTTAAGCATAAAAGTAAATTAAGTAATATAATTGAAAAAGATATGTTAAATGATTATAAAGTACTTCTTTTCAGATTAAGAAAAATGCAAGTAAGCGGTGAACTTCCAATTCATTCTGAAAATGATTATATAAGTGGAAATGATTTAGCGGATAATATTTTTAGAAAGAAATACTATTTAAAAGATCTTGAAGGGCATCCGATTGAACAACGACCGGAAGATATGTTTGCAAGATTATCTGCTTTTATGGCTACAGTTGAACCAACAGAAAAGAAACAATTAGCTTGGGCAAAAAAGTTTTATGATTGTTTTTATGAAGGATATTTTGTTGCTGGTGGTAGAGTAAATGCTGGTGCAGGAGACTTATACAGGCTTAAAACCCTATCTAACTGTTTTGTTACATTAATAGATGATGATAATATAGAATCAATATATAATGCTGCTTTTGAAGCTGCAAGAACATATTCTTATGGTGGTGGGATTGGTATTGATATATCTGTTCTTCGACCAAAAAATGCAGTAGTTCATAATGCTGCAGATCATAGCACAGGAGCAGTCTCATTCATGGAATTATATAGCTTAACAACAGGATTAATTGGCCAATCTGGAAGGCGAGGAGCGTTAATGTTAACATTAGATGTAAAGCATCCTGATGTTGAATCATTTGTTCAAGTAAAAAAAGTTTCTAATTGGGTCACAAGCCAAATTGTTGAACAATGTAAATGGTCCAATAAATTTGATGAAGCAGATCTTAATGAAATTGAAAGACAAGTAAGAGAAAACACTCAAGTAAGATTTGCAAATATTAGCTTAAAAGTCACTGATGAATTTATGACAGCTGTTGAAGAACAAAATAAATATGGAAAAGACACAGTTTTAGTATATGAAATGGATAAATCTGTAGACAATTCACCAAAAATGCAAGATATACCTAATGTTAATTATTCGTTTGGTATGCCTTCAAAACCTGTTGAGAAGTATAAACTTCTTGAAAAATTTGACAACATCGAAAAGCTAAATAAATATCTAAAAGAGAATCATGGATACTTAAATCCATTAAACAAAGATGACTTAAATGAACAAAACCATAGAGATGTTTTTGGTGATTTTATAGTTAAAACAGGTGAATCACAATTAGCAATTAAATTTTCTGGAGATTATATGCTTTATTTTAATTCAAAGCCTACTGGTGAAATTAAAAAATTAGTAAAAGCAAGAAATATATGGAATCTTTTTGTAGAAGGAAACTATAAGACTGCAGAACCAGGACTAATTTTATGGTCAAGAATGGCTGGATATAGTCCATCTAATTATTTAGGAAGACCTATTTCTTCAACAAACCCTTGTGGCGAAGTTCCACTTGAAAAAGGTGGGGCTTGTAATTTAGGAAGTGTTAATTTGTCAAGAATGGTTGATAATGGATATACTGATTCAGCAGAAATAAACTGGGATAGGTTAGGAGAAACAATCCATACTTTAGTTAGATTTTTAGACAATGTTATAAGTTGGAATGAAAAAATGAATCCTCTTGATACACAACGTGAAGCTGCAAAATTAACACGAAGAATAGGTATGGGAGTAATTGGAATTGCAGACATGTTAAATCAATTAGGTATGGGTTATGATAGTGATGAAGGTATTATAGTTATTGAAAAAGTAATGAAATATATTGCAAATAAATCTTATGAAGCAACTGCATTATTAGCAGAAGAAAAAGGAGCAATTCCTATTTTTGATTATTCTAAATATAGTGAATGCCCTTTCTTTAAAGAAGCACTTAATGATGATGTTAAAACGCTAATAAAACAACATGGAGTTAGAAATGTTGCTACAATGGCTATTGCACCAACAGGAACTATTTCAAATATATGTGTTGGTTTTAGAGAAGGTAACAAAAATTATATTGGAGTGAGTGGTGGCGTTGAACCAATATTTGCATTGTATTATACTAGAAGAAGTGAATCCTTTGGAAATGTATTCTTTAAGGTATTCCATCCAACAGTCCAAGCATATTTAGACAAGAAAGGATTAACAGAAAAAGCAAAAAATGCAAATGAAGAAGAGTTAAAAAAATATCTTCCACCTTACTTTTTCAGAACAGCTCATAATATTGATGCACATAAAAGAGTTAGAATTCAAGGAATATGTCAAGATTATATTGATCAAAGTATATCATCAACAGTGAATCTTCCAGAAGATATTGAACCTGAAACAATTTCAAAGATTTATTTAGATGCATGGAAACATAATCTTAAAGGTATAACAATCTACCGTGAAGGAAGCAGATTCCCAATTTTGTCATCAGAAGCAAAAAAGACTGAATTTCAGACATTTAAGGATAAATCCTATAAACTTACAGGACCAGATGGTTCTATAATTGAAGGCAAAGGAGATACAGTTATCCATATGCCTGATGGTAAATTATCAACAGTATATCATTTATTAAAAGCACAGAGGTGAAGATAGTGAGTTATTTTACAATTGAAGAAATAGAAGAAGATGAAGAAGTTTTTACAAATGCAAGTACTGTAAAAGTAAATGAAGTTGCAGATAATTCAATAGTTGCTGACTTAACACTAGCAAAGTGTCCTGCATGCGGTAAACAAACACTTAAAGTTGAAGGTGGATGCCATAGCTGTGTTAATGATGAATGTGGATTTAGTAAATGTGATATATAAAAAATAACTTTATAATCTATATTTCACAACATATTAATAAAAAGGGTGATGAAGATGGCAAAAGTTACTACAAAAATAGGTGATTTTGGTTGCACCACTATAAAAAATGCAAAAGTTCCAAAAGATTCAGAAATTATTGATACTGTTGGTGCAATAGATGAACTTCAATCAGCATTAGATCTTGTTCGATTACATTGCAGTACAGATGTTAAATTAATTGAAAGAATTCAAGATAAACTAAGATTTATGGCAGGTGAAATTTCAGGATATATAACTGATGAGTCTATGCTTGTAACAAAAAAAGATATTGAAGAAATGGAATTAGTTATTTCTAATCTAAGCTATGTAATACCAAATAAATTTATACGATTCAGTCATCCAGTTTCTGTATATCTTAATGAAGCACGGGTTAGAACAAGATCACTAGAAAGAAAAGCTGTAAAATTACTGCGTAATGAACAATTAAGAGAATCAGTATATAAATACATAAACAGACTATCTGATCTGTTCTTCGTATTATCCTATAAATTTGAATTTAAAAAGGATTAATCACTTTACAGTAGTTATTCTAAAAAAATTTATAAAGATATTTAATCTTCTATAAAAGTATGAAACTAAATGAGATCAGACAAAAAATAACAAAGCCATTTATTACAATAGATCAAGTTTTAGCTAATTCAGGTGAACATTTAAGAGATTTCTTAGTAAATAATCCCATTCCTAAGATGATACTATTAGAATCAGATGAACTTCCCATTGATGAAGCCATGTATAAATCCCGTCTTAGAAGATCAGAAGGTGAATTAGAATTAGTGTGCAATGCAATGGAATCATCTAGAGAATTCTCATGGTTTTTCAATCAAGAAGAGAATATATGGTATAATGTAGGATTAGAATTTCATAATGCTATTAATCATCAAAAACCAAAAATCCCACCAAACAGTAAAAAAATAGCTTTAATCAAAAAACATGTTACACATTATCATATCCACTTTGAAACTGGTTTTGATGAATTTAAACAGCAAATAAAAAGTCAAGGTGCTACAGAAGATGACATAAAATATTGTGATATATTATATTCTGCATACTCAGCTATACCTTCAGTAAAAGATATGACATTATATCAATTAATGAAATGCTGTAATCAAAATATGGATTTTAGAATTGCATCACCCATTGGTATGACCAAAATAAGATTACTTGGAGATCTTTCTTTTAATACAATAGATGAATACAAAATATTCTTTGAACAATATCGTGCACATAGAGAATATGCAAGATTCTTAAGCATTTCTGAAACTGGGTATGCAAAAACAATTATAGATGATATTAATGAAAAATTCAAACATAAAATAGTATTGTCATTTACACCTCTAAAACAAATGAGATTATAATTTATAAGCTAAACCAAATCTTCTTTAAACCCACTTTTTAAAATAATACTCCCGCCAATTTCTTTTATAGAATTTGTAGGAATATATACTATTTTCTTTGAAAATTTATGAGATACTACAAACTTTGAGATCCGCTTTCTTTCAATCACAAAGTCTTTTACATGGCCAATACTATTTCCTTCAGAAGTTAAAACTTGCATACCAATATATTTATTAAAAGGCATCTTACTCAAAAAAACAGTATCTACCCCAAAATTCTTAATATAATCAATTCCGACAAAAAGGTCAGGCTTCATAAAACCTTGATCAATTGTTAAACCAGTTATAATCTTAGCGTCTTTCTGGATATGCATTTTAATGACTACTCCTAAAACTGCACCATTCGGAGCAATAGCTGTCTTTCCTAGAATATCATCACTCGTTATTGTATTACCCATTTTTGCCATACTTTTTTCTAACTTTTCTTAGCATTATCAAATAATAATAATAATAATAATAATAAAATCATTCATAAATTTTATTTAAAATAATATTATCACTACAAACTTGAATATGCTCTTTTGGAATAACTTGATTCTTTCGAAATAAACCTCTTTTAATAATTAATGATACATAAGAGTTTGCATTAGTTTTCCTTTCAAGTGCAATAACTTTGCCTAAATTCCTTCCATCTGCATCAAAAACTTGCTTACCCATAATTGAGGTAACAGGCTCAATACTTAACATCACAGATTCACCAGTATCAGAACTAATATATTCCTTATCAACAAAAAGTGAAATCTTTCCTTTCACTAATACACCATTTAGTGTACTACCCTGAAAATACACATCTTTAACTTTACCAACGTATTGGCCTGAACTAGAAAATACTTTTTTTCTAATATAATTTCGTAAATTCAACATTGAATCAACATTTCTAAAATTCTTTGATAATATTTGCAAATTTTTCATTTTTATCACCTAAAACCAAAACCTGTAACAGTAATTATTATAACCGTAAATTTACTTAACTGACCTAATAAAAAAAAGAAATAAAACCTAGTTTTATTATACTTAAAGATCCCTAACATTGTTGATAATGGCTGTGATGGAAGTAATGGAAGCGCATTAAACATAAAAATAGCTAAACTACCATATTTATTTAATTTAACTTTAACTTTGTAAAACTTTCGTGCACCAATTAATGATTTTGACAACTCAGCTAATTTAAAACCTATAAGATAATTAATACTATAAGATATCAAAAAGCCACAAACAAAAAAGAATGTCACTAAAAAAGGATTATGCCTAGAAACAAATGTGGCAAATAATGCTTCTATTGGTGCATAAACAAAAAATAAACCACCAAAAAGAGCAACATAAAAAGAACCAAGCAAAGTAATATTTGTCATATGGGAAAATATATGACCAAAAAACAAATTAACTGCCCTAACAAATGAATTATCTAAATACTGAAAAAAGAAAAAATATGATGATGCCATTAACAACAAAAATATTCCTCCAAATATTACAAATATCCCAAATAATCTTTTCTTACTAATATTATAAGTAAAAATATTATCTTTGGCAAATTCAATATTCTCAGTCATTTTTGTATATTTAATATAACTATTATAAAAATGTAATGGATAAAATAAGAAAATAATTTTAAAAAAACTATTTTAAGCAAAAGTAATCAAAAAAGACTATTTCAAACAATAATAATAATAGCATCAAACAAAAAGTTTTTATATGTATTAATTTTAAAATGTTTTATGAGTCTATCTGCAATATTATTAAGAATAATCATATTTATAGTATCCTCAATACCATTATATTTCTCAGTTAGATTCTTAGGTGGGAAAACAACATTATTAAAAACTGCTGGAGTAGTATTTATAGGTGCAATAGTATTTGAACTAGCTCATGCACTTCTTAGAATATGGGCAGGAATTATTGCATTTATACTAATGATTGCAGTTTATGCTATGTTTTTTGAAATTGGATGGTTTAGATCATTTTTTGCGTGGTTATTACAATTTATTTTCATAATCATTTTTTATATAATAATTGCAATTCTTTTTGTGAACACACTAGGAACAAGTTTATTATTCTAATCTCAAAACAATTAAAATAATCGTGATGAATAACATAAAAAATATAAATATTTAACAACAGATTAAATTAGGTGATCAAATGCTAGAAAACAACAATAATAAAAATATTCATAGGCCTATAGTAGTAATGATACGGGATGGATGGGGTTTCAGAGAACAAGCTGAAGCAAATGGTCCTATAAAAGCAAACACACCTTATACTGATTATATAATGGATAAATATCCAAAAGTACTAATTAATGCGTCAGGTGAAGCAGTTGGATTACCAGAGGGATATATGGGTAATTCTGAAGTAGGACATATGACTATTGGCTCTGGACGTATTATCTATCAAGCTATGGTTCGTATAAATAAAGAAATTGAATCTGGTTCATTTTTCAAAAATCCTGCATTAGTTAATGTAATTGAAGATTGTAAAAAAAATAATAAAACACTTCATTTAATGGGACTATTACAAATTGCAGGAGTTCATGCACATCTAGATCATTTAATGGCAATATTAGATTTATGCAAGCAAAAAGAACATAAAAATGTAATTATACATATTTTTTCTGATGGACGTGATAGTGAAATTAATGACACAGTAATACATACAAAAACATTATTAGACAAAATATCCAAATTAGGAATAGGTAAGATTGCCACTATCTCAGGTAGATATTATGCTATGGACCGCGATAAAAGATGGGAAAGAACAAAAAAAGCTTATGATACTATAGTTAATGGAGAAACAGAACTTATTTTTGATGACCCAATTAAAGCACTTGAAAATAGCTATAAAAACAATGAAACAGATGAATTTATAATACCACAAAAAGCGAAGTGGTATAATGGAATAAAGGAAAATGATGGGATCATATTTTATAATTTCCGAACAGATCGAACAAGACAACTAACAAAAGCAATAATTGAAGATGAATTTGAAGGATGGAATAGAACACCACTAAATGTAAAATTTGTTGCAATGACTGATTATTATAATCCCATGAATCCACGTGCTAGTATTGCTTTTAGACCACAATCATTATCAAATTTATTAGGAGATGTTATTGCAGATAACGAATTAAAACAATTAAGAATTTCTGAGACAGAAAAATATGCACATGTTACCTTTTTCTTTAATGGACAAGTTGAAGAACCAAAGAAAAATGAAGATAGAATACTAGTCAATAGTCCTAAAGTTGCAACATATGACTTAAAACCAGAAATGAGTGTCTATGAAGTATGCGATAAATTATGTGAAGCAATAGATAAAGAAATATACGACGTAATCATAGTTAATTTTGTTAACGGAGATATGGTTGGTCACACTGGCGTATGGGAAGCTGTAGTTAAAGCTTGTGAAGCTGTTGATGATTGTGTGAAAAAATCATGCGAAAAAATTCTTGAAAAAGATGGAATTGCATTAGTATTTGCAGATCATGGAAATTGTGAAGAAATGGAAGGAAAATACAAAACATCACATACAATCAATCCAGTTCATCTTTTAATTGTAAGTAATAATCCCCATTTGCAAAAAGATAAAATAATATTACCAGAAAATAAAGGTTTACAAGATATTGCACCAACTGTTTTAAAATTATTAAATGTAGAAAAACCAAAAGAAATGAGTGGAGAAAGTATACTATGAAGCCAATATGTTATGAATGTAAAAAAGAAATACTATACAGAAATGATTTAGCTGTTAGTTTTCTTTATAGCACAACTACTAGACCATTTACTACACTGCATAAAAAATGTTCAAATAAGTACCAAAAAATAATTTTTGATGGAAAGTATACTAAAGAATTTGAAAAAATGAGAAATAGAATTATAATAATTGTAAGTGTTCTATCAATCTTAATAGCATGGGCTTACACTACAAATAACCTAAGATTATCATATTCATTAGGTGTTGGAGCACTAATGAGCATAATTTATTTTTTTATTTTCTTTAAAAGACTTAAAATAGTTATTAATTCAGTGAATTAAATTTAATTAAGAATTAAATTAATGCATCAAGAAATCACGTAATATTTTCTCAGTTCTTTCTTTTTCAAAACCAATCTTTTCAAGTTTTTCTTTTGCTTGCTTTATAGTATAGCCTTCAGCAATATACTCTTTTAAATGTCTCAGTAAAGGATCTGGTTTCTTATGTTTTGGGTGCTTAGTTAAAGTATAAAATAAAATTCCTAAAATTACAAACAATTGTATTTGAACAACTATCATAAATATCTCTATTAACATGTCTATTTAATATTAGCCCGGCTATTTAAACTTTTATTGCTATTATTAAGTTATTGCAAAAAAAACAATGCAAAAAATAACCATTGAAAATATAGCCCTCAAATCCAGATATATTAACTACTCCAGAATTAAAACTAAGTTTTAAAACAAAATCATCTATATACAATTTAAATATGGTAAATAAATTAGATTTAAAACTAATAATTATTTTAGCTTTACTATTTATAATACCTGTATATGCTAATAACAATGAAACAATTGCATTATCTGAACAAGCATTATTCTTATCTGAACAAATACAAGAAAAAGAATTAGAACTACTTGATCTAAAAGAAGAAGGATTTACAATTGTAAGATATAATGATACATTATTATTAGCAAAACAATTTTTTGCAGCACAAAAAGAAATTGAATCACACAATGGTACACCAAATTATAATCTTGTAGAAACTAGGTTAAATGAATTAACTGAACTTCGAGAATTAGCATATTTAGTAAAAGATGAATTAACAACTTTAGAACAAATAATAAATGCTTCAACTGCAGTAAATATCACCGTAATCTATGAAATATACGATCAAGCATATGCCTCATTTAGGGCAGAACGATATGAAGAATCACTAACTCTGATAGAAAGAACTTATGTTAGAATTTCAGAACAAGAAGCAACAGAAACAAGAGTTAGAGCCTTGTATGATGCATACTCTAGAAACTTAACAACTTATCTTAAACAAAATTATAAAAATATCTTAATAACAATAGGTATAATATTACTGTTAATCTTAATTTCTCAAAAACATGTAAGGATATTTATAATTAACAAAAAAATAAAAAATATGGAAGTAAGAGTTAACTCAGTTAGAAATTTAGTTGCTAAAACACAAAAAGATTATTTTGAAGAGGGAACACTAAATGAAAGTATGTATCATACAAAAGTAAAAAAATATGGGGAAATCTTACGTGATTTAAATAGACAAATACCATTACTAAAAGAACAAAAAGCAATGATATTAAAAAAAGGTGATAAGGATGAAAAAGAGAAAAAGAATTAATCGTTTTAAAACAAATGTACCTGGTTTTGATGATCTCTTAAAGTATGGAATACCTGAAGGGAATGCTGTAATAGTAGAAGGTGGTCCTGGTTCAGGAAAAACAGCATTATGCCTACACATACTACACGAAGCATGTAAAGCAGGAAAAAAAGTACTATATATGAGTTTTGAAGAACCAGAGGAAAGATTAAGAGAACACATGGAAGATTTTGGATTTGATCCTGAAATTTATGAACACAAAGATGTTCTTAGAATAAAACGTTTTAATGCACTTGATATTGCAAGAAGTGTTGAAGCATTATTATCTGAAGCAAAAAAAGAATTACTAATTGATTTGCATCCAGTATTAATCCCTAAAGATTTCACACCTGATTTATTAGTAGTAGATTCATTAAGTAGTATTTCATCAGCATTTACTGGAGAACAAAACAGATTTAGAATTTATATGGAACAACTATTTAGGTATTTAGAAGCAAATAAAATTAGCTCATTTCTTATCAGAGAAGAAGCACATCCTTCACACTTAAAAAATTCATTTTCAGAGGCAGGTGAAGCAATTAGTTTTCTCTCTGACGGAATTGTTGTTATTTACAATGTAATATATTCCAGTGGAAAAAGAGGAAGAGCATTAGAGATATTAAAAATGCGTGGTGATGATGCTGCAAGAAAGATTGTTGAATTTGAAATCAAAGACAAAAAAGGAATAATTGTATATCCAAATAAACTTTTAAAAGGGGATTATATATTAACATAAATTTAACATAAATTATTTTATTTATTTTTTATACTTTTTAAAAAATTTGTTTAAACATCAACAAAAATTAATATTCTTACATACCAAAATATATATAAATCATCTAAAAGCCGATTTTATATAGAATAATAATCTTATACAAAAATAAAAACTAGGAGGTTTAAGAAATGGCAAAAATAGAAAAAGTTCATGCAAGAGAGATTCTTGATTCAAGAGGAAATCCTACTGTTGAAGTTGACATAACTACTGAAGATGGATTATTTAGAGCAATGGTACCTAGTGGTGCATCTACTGGAATTCATGAAGCATTAGAATTAAGAGATGGAGATAAATCAAGATATCTTGGAAAAGGTGTTCTAAAAGCTGTTGAAAATGTTAATACTAAAATATCTAAACTAATAATTGGACTAGATCCAACAAAACAAACTGAAATTGATGAAATTATGTTTAAAGGTGATGCGACTGAAAATAAAAGTAATTATGGTGCAAATGCAATTCTTGCTGTTTCAATGGCAGTCTGCAAAGCTGGTGCAGCAGCTAAAAAAATACCATTATACAAACATATCGCAGATCTTGCAGGTGTAAAAGAATTTATTCTACCAGTTCCAAGTTTTAATGTAATTAATGGTGGAAGTCATGCAGGAAACAAATTAGCAATGCAAGAATTTATGATATTACCTACAGGAGCTAAAACATTCAGAGAAGCATTAAGAATGGGGGCTGAAACATACCATCATTTAAAATCAGTCATAAAATCAAAATACGGCCAAGATGCTATCAATGTTGGTGATGAAGGTGGTTTTGCACCTAATATTCAAGATAATCATGAAGGACTTGAATTACTCAAAGAAGCTATAGAAAAAGCAGGATATACTGGAAAAATAAAAATAGGAATGGATGTAGCAGCATCTGAGTTTTTTAAAGATGGTAATTATGATTTAAATTTCAAAGGAGAAACACCTGATATAAAAACAGGAGATGAAATGATAAATTTATACCAAAAATTTGTTGATGAATTTGGTTTAATATCTATTGAAGACCCATTTGATCAAGATGATTGGGAAACTTATTCAAAACTAACAGAAAAAGTATCTCAAACAACACAAATAGTAGGTGATGATTTACTTGTTACAAACCCTAAAAGAATTAAGACTGCAATTGAAACAAAAGCATGTAATGCATTACTTTTGAAAGTAAATCAAATAGGTAGTGTTACTGAATCAATTCAAGCATGTAAAGATTCTCAACAAGCTGGCTGGGGAGTAATGGTATCTCATAGAAGCGGAGAAACTGAAGATAATTTTATTGCAGATTTAGTTGTAGGTCTTAAAGCTGGTCAAATAAAAACAGGTGCACCCTGTAGAAGTGAAAGACTTGCAAAATACAATCAATTACTAAGAATTGAAGAAGAACTTGGTGAAAATTGTAAATATGCTGGAGAAAACTTCAGAAAATTATAATTGATTATCAATAATAATTAATTTTTTATTTTTTTATTCTAAATTTTGATTCTAAGAAATATAATTAAAAAAATAATATTAATTACATAACAGATGATAATACGTGATTAATAATCATAAAGAAAATACAATTGACTATCTAAGAATCTTGCGATAAATAAATAACAATAACTTAAATATAAAATATGCAATAACAAAAGGAAGCACATATGCAATTAAATACAATAATGCATTTACACTTGCTTTAAAGCTAGACCACAAATCTGAGAAAGTTGCAAAAATAACATTAGCATGACGAGGTGTTTTTTCTCTAAGATTAATATTAATTTGTGAATATTCAACTCTATCATCTTGGTTAGCTATTTGGTATTCTAATGATCTAATTTTATTCATTTGATCAAAAATTCTATCAGTAAGACGCAATTTCTCGTCTATATTAGATGTTTGACTTTGCATTTGCTCATATGTTCTTAATTTATTTTTTTCTGATTCTAATAAATCTTGCAACCGTATATATGAACCAGTTATATCATTTGCTCTTTCATTAAATGATTCAACTTGACCAATAGTTTTAAGTGCAGCTACAGCATTATCATAATTATTTGTTGGAACACTAACTGTATAATGGCCATTTTTATATTTACTATATCTTGTATTAACATTTTGATTAACAATAATACCATTATTAATATCAATTATATTCTTTAAACGTAACTCAGCATCATTAAAATCATTAACTACAGTTGTTAATGAAGCAGTTTTAATTAAGATTCTATCAACAATATCTGGTGCCAAAGAACTTGAAACTCTACCATCATAAAATTGACCACCATAAGCAATATCCATAGAAGAAGATCGAACACCACCGACTGAATATAAACCACCAGACATCATAAAAATCATTGCAAAAAATAAAATCAAGAAAATCACAATCAAAAGCCAATTATCTTTAATTTTATTTATCTGATCTTTTAATACCATAACAGAAAATAAAAAATCATTCTTTATAAATATTTTTAAAAGAGAAATAACAAGCAATAAAATTAATTTCAATATTTCTAAATTAATATATCAAGATTTCCAATAATTATCATATTCTGAATGAGATTTCCAAATTTTAATTATTTGTGCATTTAATCCATCAAGAGTAAAAACCAAACGAGATTGACCTATACGATATTTATAAAAATCAGTAAACTCTGGGAAATCTCTTCGAAGTCTATTATAAAATCTAACATCATTACCTGATTGCTGTACAGGTTTAACTGTACCAGCATCTACAGCTAAAAATCTCTTTGCACGTTCAACAATATAACTAAAAGAAGTTTCATCTTTTATATTAGGATGTAAATATATTTCATATTTATTCCCAGACTCAGTAGATCTTTTTTCTAATTCATATTCTTCGATTCTTTCTTCTGCTTGAGTTAATTGATACTGTAAAGTACGTATTTGATCTCTTGCTGCAGCTAAAGAAACATTTAATTGACAAGCACTTGTTTTTTCATATTGTAATCTACTCTCTAAATCATCAATTGATTTTTTCAATCCTTCGATTTTTCTCAATTCTGCTTTATGTTCAGCAGCAACTTTAGCTTTTGTTTGTGATTCATATCTTTTTCTTTCTTGCCGAATCTGCTCTACAGTTTTTCTTTCAGCCTTAAGATCGCTTAATGCACGAGCAACTTCAAGTTCCATTTTCTCAAATTTTCTTTTCATTTTATGATAATCATGCAACTGTGGAGTTATCCTACTATTTTCATCAAAAATATTAACATAAGCTTCAAATAATTGACCAGATATTTCACCAACCATTTCTAATCTATCAATAAGCTTATCAGGATTATCTTTTGAATCAGAATGTCCTATGACAGATTCAAAAGGCATATTACTAACTTGATTTCTAACCATACATTCATACATTAATCCTAACTTATCAAGATCTGGCTGATCATCAAAACCAATATGTTGTGTTAATAAACTAAAAAGCCATCTAGCTGATTTATATTCCCATGGTTCAGTACTAGTACCAAATAATTGATCAATAACACTATAAAAACCTCTCGAATTCAAAATTTCAACATCAACAACCCTTGTTATACTAAGATATAATTCATTACGCTTAATTAAATCAGTTAACAACTTAATCTGAACATCCTTAATATAAGGTTTATCAGCACAATCTGGTTCATCATGACTTCCAAGTTCAGCCAAGTGTTTATCTGGTATAAACATATGAAAAGTTCCATAAAACCTATTTGGATCATAAACTAAATCTCGTAATCCAGAACTTGCTATTTCATTAGCTTTAAATTTAGATTGAGCTGTTAATTCACGAAAAAAATTTTTAAGAAATAAATTACTATATCTATGACCACCACTAAATAATTTCTTTAAAAAAAGATCTGTACATTCTTTTGTTGAATTATATGTAGCCTCAATTAAAGATTGGAATGAAGAATCTGGGTATACCTGCTTAGGTTGATTTTGTGGTTTATCTTTTATAGCATCCCCTATATGCTCAGCTGGAACAGGTAATCGCATAATATCTAAAACTAATTGAATTTGTTCAGACTCTTGAATATTACAACCAGGTTCAACCCATTTTTGAACTGATTTCCCAGATACTAATTCTTGAAGTGAAGGAAAATTATTTTTATTTGATTTAGACATGTTACTTAGAAGTAGTTAATTATTTATAAATCTAACTACTTCATAAGATTAATTTATTTAAATCTATTATAATAACATTAAATAATGACTAAAAAAACAACAAAGAAGAACAAAAAAGAAAATAAGAATAATAATGATGACAAAGCTCCAGAATTTATTGATATTAATTCAAAAAATTTACGAAATAATTTTGGATACCCTGCAATTAACAAAAATGAAACAAGAATTTCGGAATTTAAATCAAAATCTCAAAAAAACCAATTAATCAATCATATAAAAAAGAATAGAAATAATAATAGTAATAATAAAACAATAGAATATTTAATTTATTTATTAATAATAATTGTTATCTTAGCTTTAATAGTTGTAAGCTATTTAATATATAGCAGTAATAATTTCGTAGAAAACGGAGAATGTAGTATTAACATCCGAACATATGAAGATACAAAAAGAGTTAACACTATTACAAGACTAGGACTTTCATGTAACTATACTAGCGATTGTAAACAAAAAATGCTTGAACAAAGATTTTCTGAACAAGATGTCAGAAGAATGAGATTAAGATGTATAGAATAAAAGATTAATTGACATCTAACTTAATAATAGTACTAATAATTTACAAAATCACTGATTAAATTTTTCATTAATATTATTCAATTCTTATTATTAGTTCGTATTTTATCAGCTTTGTCAAGATATAAAGTAAGTCTTTGAATTATTGGATTAATATAAGAAGGAACAATTTTTTCATTAAATATATTTAAAAGTGTATCATTCTCAGTTAATCGATATTTGTCTGAAACAGACTCAATAATATTTAAACTTTTTAACTTTCGTAAGTTTCGCATAACATTTGGATATGTCAACCCAATTAAACTCAAAGAATTTTTAGAACGATATTTTTCAACATTAGAAATTATCTGCTTTGATGACAATGAGCGCTTAGACATAAATATTTCATAAAAAATATCAGACATTATATCATATTGATTATTAGGCTTTACTAAACCTAAAGACAAACATATTTTGTGTATTAATTCACGTGGAGATAGATTATCTTCCGGAGACTCATATTTACGTAATATTAATTCAAATAACGGCTTATTTTTTTTGGATAATAACATTTTAACAAATAGAATTTAAGTTTTTAAAAAAATTTGCATATAAATTCATCAAAAAAGAGTAATATACTTAATAAGAATATTTATAAATATTAAAAACAAAAATATTATGATGGAGAAAACAACAATTGTTTTAGGAATTTGTGCAGTAATATGGTTAGCTGTATTATCTATAGCATTTACAGGATATGCAATTCATTCAAATAGCTGCTGTATTGGCCAAAATTGTCCACCAGATGAACAATGCCACATACAAGAAAGAAGTCCATTCTCAATTCAAAGCACAATTCTTATGGTAATATTATTATTTTCTGGAATTGGATTTATCTATTATAACTTAAAAATATAAAAACACAATTTTTGAATAAAAATGCAAATAAAAATATAGGGATAATATGGAATACATAGCTGATTTACATCTACACTCAAGATTTTCACAAGCATGCTCAAAAGACCTAACTATCCAAAATCTTGAAAAATGGTCAAAAATTAAAGGGATAAATTTACTTGGAACTTCTGATTTTACCCATCCTGAATGGATTAAAGAATTAAAACGAAACTTAATTCATAAAAATGATAAAGACGGAATATTTCAAACTATTTCAGGTTTTAATTTTGTGTTATCAAGTGAAATAAGTTTAGTATATACACAAGGAAAAAGAGGAAGAAGAATACATCATTGCCTTCTTGCACCCTCTTTTGAGGTTGTTGAACAAATAACAGAATATCTTCTAAAACATGGTAGAGTTGACTATGATGGAAGACCAATTTTTAAAATAACTTCTCCTGATTTTGTATATAATTTAAAACAAATCTCAAAAGATATTGAAATTATTCCAGCACATATTTGGACCCCTTGGTTTAGTTTATTTGGTTCAAAAAGTGGTTTTGATAGTGTTAAAGAGTGCTTTAAAGATCAAACAAAACATATACATGCAATGGAAACTGGATTAAGTAGCGACCCTCCAATGAATTGGAGATTATCACAATTAGACAAATATACTTTAATATCAAATTCAGATAGTCACAGTTATTGGCCATGGAGGCTTGGTAGAGAAGCTAATTTATTTAATTTCAAAAATTTAACATATAAAAATTTAATAAAAGCAATCAGAGAGAAAGAAGGTTTTAACGGAACTATTGAAGTTGATCCAAATTATGGTAAATACCATATCGATGGCCATAGAAAATGTAATTTCTGTTCAATGCCAAAACAAACAAAACAATTAAAAGGAATATGTCCTATTTGTAAAAAGCCATTAGTTCTAGGAGTTTTAGGAAGAATTGAAGAATTAGCTGATAGACCTGAAGGATACATTCCAGAAAATCCTACACCTTTCAAAAACTTATTACCATTATCAGAATTACTATCAATTCATTTAGGTAAAGCAACTTCAACAAAAGGTGTATGGGCATTATACAATAAATTTGTAAATAATGAAAGAAGTGAATTTGATGTACTACTAAAAATGCCTGAACAAGAAATAAATAAAATTGAGCCACAATTAGCACCAATAATAATGAAAAACCGCTATGGGCAAATAAAAGTAAGTCCAGGATATGATGGCGAATATGGAGTTCCAGAAATTGATGAAGAAAAATACAAAGAAAAACAAAAAATATTATCAATTAAATACAAAAATGTACAAACCAGTTTAGGAAACTTTTAACAAAATTATATATCTTTAGTTAATTCTAAAAAACTCTGCTCATCAAAATTAGATTCATTATATTTATAAATTGAATCAAACCTTCATAGATTATGAATTTAAAGAAAATAATAACCGGAGCAGCACTAAGTACTTTATGTATTACAGGTGCATATAAATGTGTAGATTATACTATATATACATACAATATGATAAAACCATTAACTTCAATAAAAATTGAAGAAATTAATTTACGTGCAAAAGCAATGCATGAAACAAATATGTTCCAAGATGATAGAAATCAAAATAATGTACATACTATTACTTTAGATACATTTGTTGATTCAGCAGATATTACGAATAAAACAGCTAGACAAATTTTTCAAGATTATCTTGTAGAGAATAGTGAATCTTTACAAGACTATACAAGATATAATAACCTTCATGCCTTAAGTATTTTTGGAACTATTGCTTTCATAGGGGCTGGATTTTTATCATTGATATATACCAAAAATGGTTTCGTAAATAATACAAATACTAACTCTGACAATAATAATCGCAATAATAACACTGTTTAATTAAATTACAGATTAAGCAATAATTATCATTAATTCTATAATTACTAATACTTGCACAAATAAAACTACAGTTAAAAGAATCAAATAATAAAGTAGATCTAAATACAATTAAAAATAAGAAAATAAAAAAACTAAGAATAAATAAAGATATAAGGAAGCAAAAATAAAAAATAATTAATAATATCCTTATCTACTTGAATCAGCTTGTCTTTCAAGTTCAAGTTTTTTGCTTATTGCATCTGAATTTTGTGATACATTAAATGCATTAACTATCTCATCAGCAAGTGCATCTTCAATAGCACGTTTTTTATTGAAACTTTTAGAATAAGCAGATTGTGTAAATAACCTTAAAACATAATCAACTCGTCTTTGTGGAGACATTTCAACTGCTTTAGGATATCTAGCTCCACCATATTCAATTGCAATAATCTCTTCACGTGGTGCAGCATTTTCAATAGCTTTAACTAATACAAGAACAGGATTTTTTTTAGTTTTTACTTCCACAGTAGACAAAGCTTTTTCAACAATCTTATAAGCAGTTTGGCCTTTACCAGTCATATGCCCACTTGATTTAATATGCTTTTTAGATTTATGACCAGAATTCATAACTTTATTAATTAAACGTTCGACAATAAATGTTTTTGATTTATGAAATCTAATACCTACATTTCGTCCACCAGTCATTGGCACTAATCTTGGTTCAAGATTAATATATCGCACCAAACCAGGGTCATCTATTTTAATTCCTTCTGTTGAATATTTATTAAAAACTTTTATTTCTGTCATTTTGTATACCTATTTACGAGCTTTTTCAATCTTTCCACGTCTTAATGCATTAAGAGACTGATCATTTACTTTAATAACTTGCCATCTTACTCCAGGCATATCACCTTTTGCTCTACCCATTTTACCACCAATACACTCGATAACAACTTCATCATGCTCATCACATAATTTAGTAGCACCATCTCCTGGCAAAAATGCTGTGACTTGTTTTGCATTTTTTACTAATTGAACTCTAACACATTTTCGCATTGCTGAGTTTGGCTGCTTAGCTTCTAATTGTATCTTTTCAAGAACAATTCCTTTTGCTTGTGATGAACCACGTAAAGGATCAGATTTAGTTCTTAAATCTAAAACACGTTTTTTAAAATCAGTATTTAACCACTTTGATTTATTTCTTCTTTTATTTAATTTTTTTGCCGCATTAATTCCTGATGTCTTCTTTACCATTTTATAATACCTTGATTTCTTTTATTGGATAATATCTTTTAACTATGTTTTCATATTCACGAAGATTGACAGCATTTCTTCCAATTATCATCCCTCGTGTAAATTTATCTTTTGAAACGATAGTGTATACACCATCAACTTCTGTCACTTCTTGCACTTTATTTGGATATATAACATTTACAATAAACTGCTTAATATCTTTACTGTACTCAACAATCATAATTTTTTTTTTAAACTTTTGTTCAAGTTTCTTAACATTAATTCCTTTTTTACCGATTGCTTTTCCTGCATTATTCTCATCAACAATAAAAACAATTTTATTGTCAAAATCAATACAATCCTTTAGATTTGTATTAGTTACATTATGAAATATTGACATAAATTTTATTATGTCATTATTAAAAATAATTTTTGATGTCATTTAGCAATGCCCATTGTTAATACAGGATGAACGCGTTTAAAGATCATGCCAAATTCATCATTAGGCATATCAATAACTTCAATCTCAATACCTGAGATATTTGCATTATATCGGATATCTTCCTCAATTTTAGCAGGCACATTTGAAGCAAGAAAAATTTTTTTAATTTCTCCTCGCTTTAATTTTCTAATTACTTGATTACTTCCAAAAACTACTTGCTCAGATTGAGCAATTTTTTTCAAATCTTCTAAAGTTGTTTTCATCATATTAATCAAGGAATTTTAGGCCCTTTTTAAAGCTTTTCTTTTTTATCATATTAATTAAAAAAATATTTTATTTAACTTTTGTGACTAAACCAGGCAACCCTGTACCGACAGGTATTGGTTGATTAATCATTACATTTTCTACTACAGATGATAATTCATCTCTTTCACCTAACAGTGACGCTTCAATAACATGCTTAATTGGAGTTTCAAATGAAGCTCTAGCAAGAACTGAAGCTTTTTGATTAACTACACCAAAACGAGTTATACCTTTAAAATCACCAGTCTGACACATTGTATCAGCTACAAGTTTTATATGTCTTACATCTACATTAAGACCTTGTGCTTCAATCACTTTATACAATTCATTAATTATTGCTTGTCTTGCTGCTTCAATACCTAATACATCTTGTATTTCATAAATGTCATTTGAAATTGTACGCTCAGTATCAACAAAATCTAAAGCAAGTATTTCTTTAAGATTAAGTCCAGATGCAAGAATCATAAATTCATCATCTTTTTTTACTGGAAGAACCTGCTTTATATTCTTAATTCCTGAGATATATGTACCCTTTATTTTTTCTTTATATACATATAAATCATTAATTAGATTATCTTTTGATTTCAAAGAAACTGATATTAAATCATCTTTCTCTTTAATATTAACACCTTTTAGATTTTTTGTAAGAATTTTAATAATTTGACCTTTTGTCATTCCTAATTGTTTTATTTTGTCAGTTTTTAAGACAAGATCAATTCTTTGTCCTGTAATATTAATTTCTATACTTTCAATTGCATCCTCTAATGTTCGTTCAACAATTTTCATAGCAAATTCACGTACATTTTTTTCTGTTGCAAGATTTTTCTTTATAAATATCTCAGTAAGAGGTGAAGATAAAGTTTTTTTTGCGTCAAGAATCTCAATAATTCTAGGGAGGCCCATAGTAACATTCATCTCTGCAACCCCTGCAAAATGGAAAGTATTCAAAGTCATCTGTGTGCCTGGTTCACCTATTGATTCAGCAGCTACAATGCCCACACATTCTCCTGGTTCAACTTTACATTCTTCATATTCAGAAAGAACACGTTCAAGGATTGCTTGTAACTTTTTATCAGAGATATTACTAGGAACTTTACTTTTCACTTCCTCAATTAAATATGCTGGTAATTTATCTTTAAATTGATTATAAATAGTCATTTTTGAAACCTCCTACTTTATCTCCTGAATGATTTTATCAACATTAATAATGCCGCCATCTGATTTTGAAACATCAATACTATCATCACTATATTTAAATTGGATTATTTTTTCTCCTGCATCACGAACAGTGTCATCATATTCTACTTTAACATCTTGTAATGCATTTGCTAACCTTCTGTATAAATAACCGGACTTAGGAGTACGTAATGCAGTATCCATCAAACTATCTCTTCCAGTCATAGCTGAGAAAAAATATTCATGAGGTGTCATACCTTTCTTAAAACCATCTCTAATGAATCCACGAGCATTAGGTGATAATTCTCCTCTTTTAAAATGAGGTAATGTTCGACCTTCATAACCTTTTTCAATTCTCTTACCACGCAATGCTTGTTGACCAATACATGCAGACATTTGAGCTAGATTCAAATTTTTTCCTCTTGCACCAGAATCTATCATAACAATCAAACTTGCAGATTTATCTGCACTATCTTGTACAATTTTTCCAGTATTATTTCTTGCTGTATTTAATCTTTGCAATATATTTAGTTCCAATGTTTCAGAAACTGTTCTTCCTGGATAAGGTTCAAGATCGCCTTTGTGATAATCTTCAATCATTTTATTTACATCATCAACAGCTGAAGTCAATTCTGAATCAATAAGTTCTCTTGCTGACTTTGGCATATCTGTCTGGGATAAACCAACACTAAAACCAGTTTTTAATAAAACTTCAATACCAAGTCTAAATATCTTACCCATTACTTCTATCATTTTATCAGGACCATAAATTTTGTAAAGATTTCTCAATAAAAGACCTGAACCATCTCCAAGATTTGCTTGATCCATTACTCCAGAAATCAATTTACCACCTTCAATGATCACATTATAATCATGCTTTTCGCCTGGCTTAGGCAATTTATCTGGTTTGATTTTTGAACTACTAACAAAACTAAAATCATCTGGCAAAAGAACACTAAACACTTCTTTACCATCAACCCATTCTTTTTTAGGTAGTTTTGAAAAATCAGACACACCTGCTTTGAATAAAATATCAACTGCATCCTTATACTTTAATTTAAGACCTTTTGTTAATATATAATTACCAGATATTGCATCTTGAGTACAACCAATTATAGACAAACCATACCTAGGTGAAATCATTTGAGTTTGTACAATCATTAATATTTCAGCTTCAGCTCGTGCCTCTTCTGTTTGAGGAATATGTAAATTCATTTCATCTCCATCAAAATCTGCGTTATAAGGAACACAAACTGCTGGATTTATTCTAAATGTTTTACCTGGAAGAACAATAACTTTATGACACATCATTGACATTCTGTGAAGTGAAGGCTGTCTATTAAATAATGCAATGTCACCATCCATTAAATGTCTTTCAACAATATATCCTGGCTGCAATTCCTCAAGTGAAGATTCTTGAGTTTCATTAGTTATTCTTTTCTTTCTTCCATCTGGTCTAATAATATAATTACATCCTGGATATTCTTTAGGACCACGTTTAATAAAAGCTTTTAAGTATTCCATATTTGCTTCTGTAACCCGTTCAGGAACAGTAAGATTCATTGCTATTTCTTGAGGAACACCTACTTCATTAACTTCAACCATAGGATCTGGAGAAATTGCTGTTCTTGCACTAAAATTTGTTCTTTTTCCTGCAAGATTATGTCTAATTCTCCCTTCTTTGCTTGAAACTCTTTCTGTAATTGTTTTCAAAGGTTGACCACTTCTATGTCGTGCAGGAGGAATTTGTGGAATATTATTATCAAAAAATGTTGTAATATGATATTGTAATAAATCCCATAAATCTTCAATAATAATTTCAGGCGCACCTGCATTAATATTCTCGAATAATCTTTGATTTATTCTAACAATATCACCTAGTTTATGAGTTAAATCATCTTCTGACCTTTCACCAGATTCTAATGTAATTGAAGGTCTCATAGTTACAGGAGGGATTGGCATAATTGTCAAAACCATCCATTCAGGCCTAATATATTTTGGATTAAGACCCATTAATAAACAATCATCATCAGATACTTTTTCTAACCTAGTTCTAACTTCAATAGGTGACAGTCTTTTATCATTTTCCATAAATGTAGTTGGTTTTTCTAATTTAACCACTTCTTGCTTAGCTTTACAATGAGGACATTTTGTAGTTGATTTACCACGAGCTGATACAAGAATTTCTTTTGTTAAAGCACGAATACCCTCATAATCTTCTTTTTTTTGTAATAATTCAAGATCAGCCTTTATTTTGTTAATTTTTTGAGTTGAAAGCAACAACCTACCACATTCTTTACAAGTACTTCGCAATACACTATACACATATTTTACAAAATTAATATGAATTACAGGACGAGCAAGTTCAATATAACCAAAATAACCAGGACAATCTTTTAATTTTTTTCCATCAATAGGACATTTTAGACCAGGGTCAATAACTCCCATCTTTATATCCATTAAACCACCATCAACAGGATATCCCTCCCTATCATATAATTCAGGTGTAACAACTTTAACTGTTGCCATTTTCTTAATCATCTGAGGAGATAAAACTCCAAAAACAATTTCTTTTACTTCCTTATGGACAAAATCTTCATAACTAGTACCTGGTTCATATCCATCATCATTTTTAGATTTTACATCAGCAGATTCTGAATCAGAATTATCAGATTCTTTCACAGAATCTACTTCTTTATTCGTATCTTCTAAATTTTCTTTTTTCATTTCAACTTCTTCTGGCATTTTTATTGACCTCAATAATTATTAATTTATAACTTATTAATTATAATAATTTAATAATAAAATATTAGTATTTATCTTTCAACACTAATTTTGGATATACACCTAAACTCTTTAATTCATCTAAAAATAATTTAAATGCATAACTCATTTCAATATCACTAATTTCTGCACCTTCTCCTAATATTTGAGAGAATTTTTTATTTCTAAATGTATCATGTACTGCTAAAAGACCAGACCCTTCACAAACAGGTAAAACAGTTCTATCAGAATCAAATCTTTCTTTTAACAATAATGATGCACCATGAGCAACAAAAGTATCCTTCTCCATCTCTCCTAATCTTAGACCACCTTCTTTTGCTCTACCCTCAGTTGGTTGTCGTGTTAATAATTGAATTGGACCTCTTGCTCTAGAATGCATTTTATTAGATACCATATGTTTTAATTTCATATAATATTGATTCCCTACAAATATCTTAACCTCAAATGCTTCACCAGTAATACCATTATACATCAATTCAGTTCCATTCTCTCGAAATCCATGCCTCATTAACTCATCACGGATGTCAAACTCTTTTTCACCATCAAAAACAGTACCATCAATATATCTACCTGCTAAAGCACCTGTTTTTCCTGCTACACTTTCTAACAAATGCGAAACAGTCATACGTGATGGTATACCATGTGGCGAGAAAATCAAATCTGGAACAGTACCATTAGAAGTAAAAGGCATATCCTCATGAGGAACGATTAAACCTACAACTCCTTTTTGACCATATCTAGATGTAAATTTATCACCAATTTCAGGAATTTTTGTTTCACGAATCCTGACCTGAACTTGCTTATTACCTTCACTATTCTCAGTTACAAGAACAAAATCAATAACTCCCTTTTCACCATGCTTCATACTGACACTACTTTCTCGTCTAAGATTTACTGATAAATTATATTCGTCCATACTACTTAAAAACCTTGGAGGTGATGTCTTACCAATTAAAACATCATCTTCTTGAACAGTAGTCTCAGATGAAATTATTCCATCATCTTCTAGTAATCTATAATCTTTTTCAGATTTATAACCTTTAACATCTTTATCAGGAATACCAATATCATCAACAAGACCACCAGAATATCTTAATTGCTCAGCCACTGCTGGTCGATAATAAACAGACCTTCCATAACCTCTTTGGATTGAACCTTTATTTAAAATAATACTATCATCCATATTATATCCCTTATAAGACATTACAGCAACTACTACATTTTGACCAGATGGATGTTTATCTGCCTCACTTATATTGTGCATCATTGTTTCAACTAATGGTCGCTGAGGACTACATAATAAAGAAACATCCATATCCATTCTTATTGGATAATTTGCAATATAAAACCCAAGTGCTTGCTTTTGGTTTTTACTTCCCCCATTAATACGAGATGAAGGACAATATTCTGAAAGCGGAACTAAAGATGTACATAAACCAAGCATTAACATTGGAGAAATCTCCAAATGAGTATGTTCAGGAGTTAAATCTTCTTCTTTTAAAGCAATCATAGCAGTTTCTTCCTCACCAGAATCAAGATATTCAATAATTCCTTGTTCTACTAAGTCTTTCCAAGTTAATTCATTCTTTTGTAATTGCTTTACAATAGAATCTGTATACAAAGATTTACCATCTTTTACTATAATTAGTGGTCTTCTTGTTCTACCTGGTGAAGATTCTACATAAATTCCATCTTCTTTTTCTTTATACTTAAAATTAACATTACTAGAAAGAACTCCTTTTCGTCTTTCATTTTTTAATTGTTGAATAAACTCATTAGCATCTTCAACATCCCCAACATAAACTCCATTAAGATATACTTCAGTCATTATAATCACCTTATTGCCTTAAGTCCAAGATTTTTCATATGCTTAAGGACTTCTTCATCTTCTATAAATGTTGAAACATGTGCTGTTAAAGAAAGATTTTTTCTTAAACCAATATTTGTTCCTTCTGGTGTCTCAATCGGACATAATCTCCCAAAATGAGTAGGATGTAATTCCCTTGCCAAGAAATTTTCTTGTGTTGTTGATAATGGACTTACCACACGCTGTAAATGTGATAAAGTATCCAAATAATTTATTCTTTGTATTCTTTGAGAAATACCTTTTCGTCCACCCACCCAATTGCCTGTAGCCATGGAAGAATAAATACGAGATGTTAAAAGCTTATCTCTAATTATTACCTTTATAGATGGAAACTTTCCACGCTTAACTATTCTCTGGAAATTATAAAGTAAATCTCCTATTAAAACTTTAATATTTACTCTTAACAAATCTGCTAAAAGATCACCACTTAACTTTAATCTTTTATTATCATAATGATCTTTGTCATCTAAACCACTTATCCCTCTTGAAGCTAAAATATGTCTATTTAATAATTTTAAAAGATTTGTTGCTTTTAAAATCCTATCTTCTGGATTAGTTCCGATATTAGGAAGTAAATACTTATCAAGAATTTCATACATTCTTTGTAAGCGTATTTCTTTTGATTGAGTGATTCCTATTTTTTTAGCTACTAAATCCAAAGCATCCTCTGCAGATTTAACATCAACAAACTCATAAAGATTGACCAGTGCTTCATCAAATTGATGCTTAATAGAAATACCTTTCATTATTTCTTCATCTTTTAATAAACCAAGTGCTTTAACTAGTAAAACTACAGGTATTTTCTTTACTCGTGTAAAAGTTATAGAATAAATACCATTCTTTTCTTTTTCAATAGTATGAGGAATTTTAAAAGAACCCTTCTCAGAAAATATTTTCGCAACTAAATCTCTTCCACCTTTTTCAGCTGGTTCAATCAAAAGATTATTAGCTGCAAGATCTTCAACTGCAATCAAAACTTTTTCGCTACCATTAACAATAAAATATCCACCAGGATCATCTGGATCTTCTCCTTCTTTAATCAGCTCATCACGTGACTTTTTATTTAAATAACAATATTTACTTTTTAACATAATAGGAATAGAAGCTATTTGTGATGTAAATGCCTCACGCTGAACTCCATTAATATGTGCTGAAATTTCAATAAACATAGGTGCTGCATAAGTCATTTTTCTAAGCCTTGCTTCAATAGGTTTAATTTCTCTTTTAGATCCATCAGCCTCTATAATCTCTGGTTTAGTAATATATATCCTATCTAGTTTAATCTTAAAATCATCAACATTTTGAGGAATAATTGTAGGTTCAATCTCTTTATTCTCTTCAATTATTTTCTTTAATTCAATGTCAATAAATTGATTAAATGACTCAATATTAGCTTGCACCAAACTATTATCCTGAAAATATTTTTTAATAAGAACTCTTGCTTTATCATTCATCAGAAACCACCCTATAGAATATTGTTTTACCTGTGAACTTATCATCACGTTCTATCTTAATTAAAGTTCCTTTCTTAACCTTTAATTTAACCAATGCTGCATCTCTTGAAGAAATTTTAGGCATTTCACGATCAGTTGTTCCATACTTTTCATATACTTGCTGTTTTTCCTTATCTGAACAAACAGAATGTTTTGGAATAAGATTATGCTTCTCAATTGTAAATTTTGTCTTTTTAACCATTTTTATATTTCCTCGGTATCAAAAAGTGAGCCGTACGAGATTTGAACTCGCGACCCCAACATTCCTTTCAATCAATCATTCTATGACTGATTTTGTTAAAAGTGTTGTGCTCTAGCCAGGCTGAGCTAACGGCCCTTTATGCCAATTGTACCTAACAAAGATATCATAGAGTTGCTATGACCTCTTTTATTTACTCCTCTTTATTTTATTTATTATTATATATTAACTTATTTTTAAGCTAATAACAACGCCCTGGCCGCGATTCGAACGCGGGTCGAAGCCTTGCTGTGAAATATGATATTCCCGACAGGGCTTCATGATAGTCCCCTACACTACCAGGGCTTTTACATATTTACAGTCTTTAACAAGCTGTAAAAACATAGCTACATCTAGTCTTCACTTTAGTCATTATATAGCAGATAGTAAGATAATAGCATGCATATACTGAAGAAATTCCAAACCGTTTATAAAGCTTGTGGTTTTTGTATATATAAAACAAAAAATAAGAAAATAAAACCTCAGAAATCAAAATTAAATGGATAAAAATCAGCAGAATCTGACTTAATCACATTATGCCCTCGAAAGCCATGAACTGATGACCCATTACTTATTTTAGAAGTACTAAAACCATATTTGTTAAGTATTTCAGAAATATATCTTTCACCTGCAAAAATAGAATTTGGAATACCAACTAAATCAAATGTAACATCAACAATATGTAATAAATCTTCTAAATTATTACTACCTAGTCCTAAAGCTAGTCTATCAAGACTTTCTTCTGATTCTATAGTAATAGAATTAGTAGGATATAATCTCATAGATAATGCCTTAATTTCCTGAAGTCTTTCATTAACTACACTAAAATTTAAATTAGAATTAACATGCAAATAGTAATCCATACCAATTTTATAAAAAAACATCATACTATCATAGCTATATTTAAGTTTATAAAAATTTACAGATATATACAAAATAATGATAAATTGTATTTCTTAGCTTCATGCTAGATCTATTCAGAATCATAATTATACTTGTTCAGCCTTACCTTTATTTATTAAAATATTTGCTAATTCAGAAGGGATTTCTGCAATTTCATCAGGCTCAAATGGCCCATAAACTTCAAGTTCCTTACCGAGAAATTTAGGAACATTCTCTTTAAACTTAATTTCAATACTCGATGATTTTTCATTAATTGATTTAGACTCTTTACTCGATGACAAACTTTCACCAGAAGAAACATTTGCAGACAATATATCCTTATGCGAGGATGAAGTAACACTAGGTTTAGGAGATACATCACTAGAATTATTAATTATTGGAGAAGATGATGAAGAAAATGATGAAGAAGATGATGGAGAAGATGATGGAGATGATGATGGAGAAGATGAGGGAGAAGATGATGATGATGAAGGTGATGAGATTGGTGCATATGGCTGTGATGATGATGAAGAAGAAGATAGTGATGATGAAGGTGACAAAGATGATGAGGATAAACCAAAGTGTGAATTAGTTTCATTATTCCCATTTAATACAGAATTAAGTATTTTCATCCTGTGATTATCAAGTAAAGATGATGCAAGATCATATAATTCTTTTTCACAAGGTAAAAAAGAATTAGATTCTAACATATCATTTTGTGTTCGACTTTTTGCTAAAGCCATATTTAATATTTTTTTTTCACGACGCTCATATATTTCTTTAATTAAATTTTTAATATTTTTTACTTGCCTAATTAAATCTTCTTTATCCTCATCAGATGAGCCATTAGAAATAGCAGTATCAAGCATAGCTTTATTTTTCGATAAATATGAAATTACATCATCATAAAACGAAGGAGAAATCTCTTGTAAATCTTCTCGGTTTTTTTCATTTCGAAGTATTTCATACAAAGTTTCATATGTAATATTAATATCAGTCATCTTCCCCCATATCATTACTAAACAAACTTCTTTATAAATTTTAATATAAAAAATACTATAAAGGACATTTTAAATGATAAAATAGAAATAAAATAATTAAATCAATTAAATTTAATATTATCAAGAATTAACACTTTTTAACATATTTACTGCAGAGCCATGCTTATAAGTTACGCTAATATTAGGCTTATGTTGCATTCGTCCTAAAATCTTTCGTAATACATTATCGTCATAAAAAGCAACAATTATATCAAACTCTGAAGAATTAGTATCTTGTTGATAAAATCTTAAATAATAATCTGAATATATATTATTAGGTTGTAAAAGACTAACTTTCTTTATATGCATTAATTCTGCCCAAATAGTTAATTCTGCCAAATAACCTCTAAAATCACCCAAAGAATAATATTTTTTAGAATGAAGCATTAAATTTAATTCCTTTATATCTTTTGATTTTATTACTTCCTCAATATAAAACCTAGAAGAATTTGGAACTTTACTCAATAATTGATCTATATATATTCCATCCATTTCAAATAGAATATTATCCAAATAATGATGGTGAATACAAAAATCTGGTTTTTCAGGGAAAGATAATCGTGCAAATTTATCCATCCCGTAATTTTTATTTCCATTAAAATAAGCAAATCCATGATATATATTAAATACTTGATCTAACGAAATATTAAAATAATCAAGCAATGATTGCTTACGCTTTCTCACTTGATTAATTTTACCATTTGGTTTACAACCAATTTCAATCAAACAAAAAGAAACTTTTCTACCAGACCGCTCAATAGGTAGCACAATATCATTACCTACCTCCAGATTTTTAGTATTAGAAGTTTGAAAAGCAGATATAGACAAAACAGGCTCAGAATCATTTGCAATCACTTCTAAACTTGCAACCATAAAAAAATAATTAGAAAAGTATTTTATAAATATTTATCAAATCAATCATCATCATCTTGAACATATGGTTTATTATATTTATAAGAATAATAAGCTCTTCCTAATTCATATCCTATATAAGAATAATGCTCTGGATATAATGTTGGAATATTTTTTACAAATGATTGATATATTTTTCGAGGATTTTTACCTTTTACTAAAACTTCAACAATATTATCTTTACGACAAAAACCAATTTCCAACTGATTTGTTTCATAATTAATACGTATAAGAACATAACCTGCAGGATCAAGTCTAAAAAGACTGCCTTTTGCTTCAATTTCTTTACAATCGACATGCAATTTTGGTTTTACTTTATTCATTATACCACAAAAATAGATTCAATATAAAAATTTAATGAAATTTGCTATAAAAATAGAATCAAATTTATATAAACAAAAAAAAGAACAAAAATATGGATAAAATAATTAAATTAAATAAAGGTCATACTAAAATACTTAGCGAGATAGATTATGAATCAGAACACCAATATGAGAAAAAACAAAATATTTCTAAGCAAACTATGAAAAAAGGAATTATTAAAAGATTCCAAAAAAAACAAGAAATCTTTTTTGGCTATAAAATCAATAATATATTAGTTGGATATATTACACTAAAACCTTTCTTTCCAGGGCATAATCATTGTGAAATCTATTGGCTTGCCATTAGAAAAAAGTATCAAAAGAAAGGCATTGGAAAAAAATTAGTGAAATTTATAGAAACATATGCTAAAAAAAAAGGATTTAGAAAAGTATGTTTATATACAAATAAAAATATGAAAAAAACAAGAGCATTTTATGAAAAAATAGGTTATAAATATATTAATGAATTCAAAGGTTATTATGGTTATAAAAACGGCAATACTACTTCTGTATTATACACAAAAAAGATTTAATAGAGTATTAATAAAATAGATGAAATAAACTACGAAAATCTTAAATAGGCATAACACAATCTATTATTATGCTAAAATATGAAGACTTAACATTCATCCAAGAAAAAGATAAAGTTATTGTTAAATTGTATAAATATTTTCACAAAGAATTCTCAACAAAAGAAATCCTAGAAGAATTAGGACCTTATGAAATAAAAGACGGCAAAATAGTTTTATCGAAATATCCTGATGAAAGAGCAGAAAAAAAAATAATGAGACTCATAAGAAAGTACAAAAAAGATTTAACATATTCATTAAATGGTAACAAAGCAATATTTGTTGATGAAGATTTAGGTCTTCCAATGATGGGATTAAATTTTTTAGGGATATTAGACAAAGGAAGTGAAATGCTTGAAATAAAACCAATCACTAATTGTAATGCAGATTGTGTCTTTTGCTCAGTCGATGAAGGACCAAGTTCAAAAAAAAGTGTAGATTTTATAGTTGATGTTAATTATTTAGTAGATGAAATCAATAAATTATTACACTTTAAAGATACCCCTGGGATTTCAATATGGATTAATCCTCACGGAGAACCAACCCTTTATTCAAAACTAGCTGAGCTATGTGATTTAACTTTACGAATTAATTATGTAAAAGATATAACAATAATAACAAATGGATTATTACTTAACAAAGCACTTGTCGATAAGTTACATCAAATAAAAACATCCCATAGTAAACCTATAAAACTTTCAGTGTCAATTTCAGGAGTAAGCAAAGAAATGAGCAAAAAAATGATGGGAGAAAGTTATAATATAAATATAGTAAAAAAAAATCTTGAATACGCAATTGAGAAATTAGAAATATCAATAACTCCTGTTTTATTATCATGGATGAATACAGATGAAATGATAAAAATAATTGAATTAGCACAAGAATTATCAAAAAATAAAGATAAAGAAGAATTAAGAGTTGCAATTCAGAAGTTCTGTAAAAATAAAAAAGGAAGAAATCCAGGGAAAGAACAATCTTGGGAAGATTTTTTCAAAGAACTACGTCAAATTGAAGCCAAAACTAATTATAAACTTTTACATAACTTTGGTAAAATAAAAGAAACACCTGAATTACCTACAGTATGTAAAAAAGATGAAAAAATTTCTGTTAAAATTTTATGTTATGGAAGATACAAACATAATAGATTAGGTATTTTTGAAACACCATTAGGAAACAGAGCAGTAGCTGTAATAGGATGTAATCCCGAAAAAGGTATTGTCAAAACAAAAGTAATTCAAAGCAAACATAACATGATAGTTGCTAAATGCTAACACAAAAAAATAAAATAAAAAATAAAAATATTTAATCAATCAAAGCAAACTTATCACATTCTAAAAATTTAGCCATATCTACTTCCATTCTACCATATGACCCATCAATATATCTTATGCAACTACTTGAATTATCCATCACAAACACCTCCGTATTATCACAAATAATTCTAAATAAAATATAGAATTGGTTATTTATATACTAAATCAATAATAACTCAAGAACAAAAATACATAACATTTATAGATAAGTTGTATAGGTAAGATATTATTATTTTTTAAAATTAGATCTTTTTTTTCTTTTAGACTTTTTATTGCTAGTTTTAATAGGGGTTTTTTTCTTACTATTATTATGAGTAACAACATGAGTTTTAGAAAAATTAACTTTACATTGGCCATCTTTACATTTTGATCTTTTCATGAATAAATAAACACTTAAAACACCAAAGAATATACCAAATCCTAAAAACCAGATATTAAAATCTACTAAAACTCCTTGATTTATTCCAAAGACAGCAAGCAAAAACGCAGCAATTGCTGAAAGACAAAAAACGCAAGTTCCAAAAGCAAGCATTATAGCCCCTATTGTGCCTAAAAAAAGCATTATAGCTGATAAAACGGCACTCCAAAATCCACTTTTTTTCCAGATTTCTTTAAAATTCATACTTTATAAGTATATCGTTACCATTTAAATGTTATGAAAGTATATTCAATTAAATAAAGACATAAAAAATAAAGTAAACGTAAATTTAAGAATAAATATATTTATAATTGCAACAAAACTTCTATGTATATGATTAATGTTAAATTATGTACGAACGACCAATTAATGTACGATGCGTGGAAACAAGAGTTTAAAGATAAAGAGAAAGTAAGAGTTATTCTTGGGAATATTTTTGATGAAAAAACTGATGCTATTGTAACATCTGCAAATTCTTTTGGACTTATGGATGCTGGTTTAGACCAAGCAATGTGCGATTACTTTGGTAATAATCTTGAAGAAAGAGTTCAAGAAAAAATTAAAGCATTTTACTTTGGTGAGGTACCTGTTGGAAATGCATTAATCATTGAAACATTTAATCCAAAAATTCCGTATCTTATAAGCTCACCAACAATGCGTGTTCCAATGAGGTTAGACAATAGTGTAAATGTTTACCTAGCAACAAGAGCTGCATTAATTGCAGTATATCATCATAATATACCTAATCAAACAATTAAAACAGTATCATTACCTGCCATGGGAACAAACACAGGTAAAATGAATTATTTAGATGCTGCAAAACAAATGCGAATGGCTTATGATAAAATAATACTGGGAGAATACATTAATCTGCCATCTGACTGGAAAATTGCAGTAGAGGAACATAACAAATTAAAAAATTAGAAAAATTCAACAAAACATAAAAAATATATTAAATAAAGTAAACTAAGTTTATTTATACTTTTTAGAATATGATTTCATATAAAAAAATACTGCTACAACCATTAGTATAACTAAAATAAGCCAAAAACTTATACTTCTTAAAATATTATTAAAATCACTAGGCGAAATATTATTGTCACTAAATTCGTTGAAGATAGGTCGAGTAGAGACATTATTCTGAACAAAATCATCTAAAGAAATATTAGTATCATCATCCTTTTTATCTATCTGAGGAATATTAATATCACAACCTGAATAATTAAAGATGTATTCTATTTTAGAAAATCCTTGAACATCAAAATTCAGTATATAAGCTTCAGATTCTTTAAACAAACTTGAATTAATAGAATAATAAAATCGATCTGATGGAAAATGATTAATAATATGTTTATTAATCAAAATAGTTTCATCATTACGTGTAACTTCAGATAAAGAGATATGCATAGTATGTATATTATATGAAGACAATGATTCAAAGAATAAATCTAAAGTATTAGAATTACAATTTTCATAAATAAATAATTCTAAATTATTTGAACTATAAACTTTTCGACTAGAATTTGAAATATTATTAACAGAATCATTTATAATAACTATTTCGTCAAATACATAATAAAAGAAATCATCAATAATAATACGCTCACTATTATCATCACCTTGAATAAGAACACTAAAATCATCCATAAAACTAATAGGATCTTCAAAAATAAAATTATATATTAACCAAGCATTACTATCATTCAAAAAAGTGTTATCAATTCTTAAACCAGTGTCTATATAACCACTATTATCATAACTAAAAAATATTGAACGATTTGGTTCTGGAAATGAATTCCATCTTCGAACTGAAAAACCAAAACCTGAAAAAGTATTATTACCAGTATAATTAGCATACCATTCAACAGATGTTTCATTTTGTAAACGCCACGAATAGTTACCAAAAGCACCAGGATAACCATTTCTAAAAGTAGTAGTCTCTCTAAGAGCAGGTCCACCTGAAAAAAACCAGTTATCTTTAATATAAATATGATCACTTTGATAAGAATTAAGTCCACCACTTCCTGATTGCCAAAACTCAGGATTATCAAAACTAATCATTATTTTGTTAGCATTAGAATGTGAAAAACCTTGATTAAAAACATAATTATCAACTAAACTATTAGTATATACTTGATCAAGATTATCAGCAATTATCTCAAAACTAATACTACCAATTAAATCAAAAGAAGAAATTATATACCTAGCTACATATGAACCATTAATATATTTTATATCTACATCACCATTAACAAGATATCCTCCTGAATAAAAAAAGACTTGAGTATTAATTAAGTCATCAGAAGAATTAAACATTAAAATTATACTATCACCAACAGAAGTTGAGGAGGAATTTAGAGTATTATTAGAAAAAAAAGAAATATCAATCAAAGATTGTAATTGAATAGTATTATTAATCAAAAAATTATTTCCTAATGAAGAATTAATACAAAATTCAGAATCACATACAACCAACAGAAGATTATAAAAACCATCTTCAATTTCAGTAGTATCTAATTGATAATCTAATAAAGTAGTATTTTGAACTAAACTTTCATTAATTGTTTTATCACTATTCAATAAAAATAAACTATAATTTAAAATATCATTATTTGGATCAAAAGAAGGATTCCATCTAATATCTAAAATACCATTATAAATTCCTGAAGGTAAAGGAGATATTACAGATGTAGGGTTCGGTTCTAAATTTGTTAAATTTCCATAAAAAAAAGATGCAAAAGAGGTAGAAGTATTACCATATATATCTATAGCAGAAATTGTTAAATTAATACCATCCTTAATCAAATCATTACTTCTTGCAATGTGTACATGAACATCAGGACAACCTGCACGATTATTTGGTATAGACCATTCATTTGATAGATAATAAGATGAAAACCAGGCATTATGATTAGAACACAATAACTCATCATGATAACGTAAAAGCCAGCCAGAATTCACATTTACTTCAGGATTATATAAAACAACTAAAAAATTATCTGCTAAATCCAAATCATTAATACCTATATTACCATTCTCATCTGTTGATAATGCAACCAAAAAATGTGAAGAATTATTTGTATGAGTATGATGAAACAAGTGTGAGCTAGAATAAGTTGCAACAAGCTGTGTATAAGGTTTATCTGTCCAATCTTCAGTAAAATAATCTAATGGTATACCATTTGAACCATTAGCAACAATATAAACATATAATGGAGATGAATTAACAGAAATCGGGACTGCATTAAATTCAAGCCAAAAAGCCATATTATCAACTACAGAGAATGGATTAGAAAAATTAAAAATATGATAATTACCAGACCAAATTGGGCTCTCAGATGGTTCATTAAACCAAGTAATATCAGATGTTGCAAATGTTATCTCAGGATAGATATCATCTGGATAAATATGAGTTTTCTTCCACAAATTATCAGATAAAAAATAATCCATTGTATATTCTAAAGTATTAGAATTACAAGAACCATTAACATAATAACTCCAACAATGATTATTATCACCATTAATTACTGAAATATTCAAAAAAACATTATCTATTTCTGAAGAATTATTAACATGAGCTGAAACATTATAGACACCAAAATTACTAAAATCTAAACTTGGAGACAAATTAATTTCATTAATCAATAAAATTGGTATACTAATATCATCAGTAAAAGCATAAATCTCAACATCTGTTATACCTATTTGCCTCCTAATCCCAGATGTACCTTCAATTGTTGTAAACCAAGATACAGTAAAAGATGAACCATGAGGAATATTTAAATTTGTTAAAACAACAGTCTTAAATTCATCTTCTCCAGCTGCAGTTGAGTATTCTAACTCAGGAACAATAACACCATCAATATCAACTACCCACATAGGATGACCAACAGTTGTTCTTGCTACTTTACCTAAATAAGAAATGTTAAGATTAGTTATAGGTAAACCAATATCATTAGTAATATTTAATGCTGCAGTAAATGTATCATTTGCACCAGTTAATTGAAAACCAAGTACACCATCCCCTCTTATACCACCCGCAGTCCCAGAACCAAAATTACCAATGTAACTATAATCATCAATATACCAACCAAGAGGTAAGGATGGAAGATCAGTAAATGATGAGAAATCTTGAGTGTAAGATTCATTAAAATTAGAAAGTACAACAGAAGCATTTACACTAGGTAAAAATAAGAATAACAAAAATCCTAAAAAAATAAGAAAATATTTTTTAAAAAAACGATCACCTAAAAAAAAAGTAATATAATTAATAAAAAATTCAGAAAATATATTTTTACAATTTAATATCATAATCATCTTGTATAATCCAAAAAAAACTATTAATAAAAAATAAAAGAAAACTGTTAATCTTTTGATTCTTCTTTTACATCAGAAGTTTGCTTGCTTCTATGTATTTTTGCAAATCCAGGGACAACAACAATATAATCTTCTCCAAAACCAGCAATTTCACCTTCAATAGCATCACAGGTTTTTTTAAGCTTATTAATTGCTCTTTTTAATTCAATAATATCCTTTTCTTTCAATGGTTTAATATTAACTAAAGCAATTGTATTTCCCTCACGTAAATCATCAAGAATGTCTTTAATTCCTTCAAAATCATCCAAAAAATAAGTTTTTACAATAACTTTTTTCTTATTTTTTTTTATAGAATCAGAATCAATCTCAACATAATCCCCTTCTTTACCTAATTCTTGTTCTTCTACTTCTTCATAGTCCTCTGGACTTGAAAAAATTCCTTTAACTTTGTTAAGTATCTTCTTCATTGTGACACCTTCATTAATATATGATTTCATGCATATAGTTTTATATTAATTATTTAATATAATATCAGTTAGGACATTTATAAATGTTTTGGATTTGCAATTTATATATCAAATACACAATCATGATTATAAAAATAAAAAACAATAAAAAACAATTAGATTAATTTTTTTCAAGTAAATCTTTAGCGGTAAACATTTTTTTACAATGTTTACATTGTAAAATAACTTGGCCATCAGGACTAGGAAAATCACTATCTTCAATTTTCTCTGAATCACATTTTGGACAAACCAATTTTTTCATATTTAAATTAAAAAAAGTATTACAATCACGACAAAATATTTGATCCTCATGATAATTCAATAATTTATGTGAACTTGCACCACAATATGGACAAAAACTGACTTCTTTCATATTTAATACCTTTTAAATTTTATATTTTAATATTAATTTAGTCTTATTTTTAATTCTTTTTCGAAGGTAATTTAATCTTCTTTCGCTTATTTGAATTCATTTTAGGAAGCAAAGTACTATCTTGATCACCATTAGATGCATTTTTCTTATTAATAGATACTCCTGCATTTAAGCCTATATTTTTATCCACTGGATTATGATTTGATTTAAAACTATGAGTCAGTTTTTTAAAAATATTAGAAGCAGTTTTTGGTTTTACCTTAGGTGGTGACATTACTTGTCCATTAACACTAATATTTGCAGTAACAACTTGATCATCTTGATTTATTACTTTATTTCCTTGATTGATATTAGCAAATGTATTAGAATCATTTTTCTCATTAATATTTCTGTTACCTTTATTTTTATTATCACCATTTACTTTAGAATTATTTTTATTATTATTAGAAATATTAGAAATAACATTCTTATGATTCATATTAGCTTTACTATGAGAATTATTTGTATTACTCGAATTATTTAAATTAACATTATGTCCGTTGTTAAAATTATTGTTATTATTGTTATTATTATTATTTGAATTATTATTCTTTTGAGGTTTTAAAGGAATTAAATACTTAGTGTATTTATCCATATCAATAAAATGATCAACATAATCCTTTATTGAAGAAGATGCAGTCTTTCCAAAAGCCATCACCTCTATTCTACAACCTTTCCCTCTAACATATTCATATAACTCTTTAAAATCTCCATCACCAGAAACTACAACTATAGTATCAACCTTTTCAGCAGCACGAACTGCATCCATAGCAATTCCAACATCCCAATCACCTTTCTTGTTTCCACCATGAAAAACTAGTAATTCTTTGCTTTTAATTTCAAAACCAATCTTATTAAGAGCATCATGAAAATTATGTTCATCACGAACATCAGCTTTTATAACATAAGCAAGTGCACGCATAAGTTTTCTTCCTTTCAAAGCATCTTTTAATATTTCATTAAAATTAACTTTACAATTATACAAATTTTTTGCAGAATAATACATATTTTGAACATCAACTAAAATACATACACGTTGTTCTTTATATACTTGCATTGATAACATTAATATTCTCCTTTAGCCTTTAATTCTTCAATGAACCATTCTGCACGTAAAGCAGCCATACAACCAGATGCTGCTGAAGTAATTGCTTGTTTAAAAATTGTATCTTGTACATCGCCCGCAGCATATACGCCTGGTGCACTAGTAGTAGCTTTATCAGCAATAATATAACCTTGCTTATCTAAATCAATAACCCCTTTAAATGGTTCAGTATTAGGTATATGCCCTATTGCAAGAAAAACACCATCACAGTTTACTACACTCTCTTCATTTGTTTTAACATTTTTAACTTTTAAACCTGTAACTTTACTATCTCCTATTACTTCTAAAGGAATAGTATCCCACATTACTGAAATTTTATCAGTTAACTTAAGTACACGTTCTTGCATGATTTTTGAAGCTCGTAATTGATCACGCCTATGAATAATAGTAACTTTACTTGCAAATTTGTATAATGCTAAAGCTTCTTCCATTGCAGAATCTCCACCACCTATAACTACAACTTCTTTACCACCATAAAAAGCAGCATCACAAACAGCACACGAAGAAACACCTTTCCCAAAAAAATTTTCTTCTCCTGGAATACCTAACATCCTAGCTGATGCACCAGTAGCAATAATTACAGTTTTTGCCTGATAACTATTTTTACCAGTTTTGATTTCATAAAAATTATTTTTTAATTCCATGGATAATACTTTCTCAGAAATATATTTAGCACCAAAACGTTCTGCTTGTTTACGTGCATCCATTACCAACTTCGGCCCTGGAATCCCCTCAGGAAAACCTGGAAAATTTTCAACATCAGTTGTATAACTTAATTGATCTGGTGTTTCACCTGCCAATACTATTGGATTTAACTGTGCTCTTGCAGTATAAATTGCTGCAGTATGAGCCGAAATCCCTCCTCCAATTATAATTACGTCTTTCATTTTAATACTTAATTTTCAAACCCCTATATAAATATTACTGGTTATACTATCATTAACTCAAGTAATAAAAAAATGAAAATATAAAAATATAAAATCATAATTTACAATAATAAGATTATAAGCAAAAAAATCAAATAATAATAATAATAATCAAAAAATAAAAACAAAATTAAAAAAATTATTCAGAATTTTCAGATTCAAATTGATTATCATAAGCTTTTTCAAATTCTTCCTCTGTTATAACTCCTTTTGAGACAAGCAATTCAACCAAAGCATCAACTCGTGCTTCTGTATCAACTGCTAAATCTTCAACAGATTCATCTTCATCAGAATTTTCAGAATCATCATTCATAGACTCTTCTACTTCATGCATATTTTGTTCCAAATTGTTCACCTCTATTCTTCTTCCTTAGAATCTTCTTCTTCTGAAGCTTCTTCATAACCTTTCAAAAAAGCTTCTTCTCTTGATGAAATTTCATCTTCCTCAAGTAATTCTTCCCGTGATTCTTCTAAAACTTCATCTGAAGTATCTAATTCATCAACAAATTCATCATAGTCTTGCATTATGAGGCCCTCCTTTTCGTTCTTCCAAAATAACTACATAGACATCATTAAATCTAAAATTTATATAGTTTTTGATAAAAGAAGTCTAATGAATTAGTATAAATTCACTACTCTAAATAAATACTAAATATTTATAAAAAAGATATATGTAATTGAAAATAACAACTCTTAATGCAGAAAAGTATTTATACGCATAAAGAATTAGATACTTAACAAGGTGGTACTAATGGGTCAACAAGATGTATATGATTTTTTAAAAAATAATAAAACAAAATGGATGTCAGCAAGAGATATTGCTGAAGGATTAAAAGCATCCTTAGGCAGTGTTACAAATAATTTAAAAAAATTAAGAGAAAGCAAGCAGATTTATTTTCGAATGAATGATAGAACAATAAAACCTGCTGGGAAAAAGAAAATATATGAATACAAATTTAAAAGATAAAATTTTATTATTTTAATTTCTATTTAACTATTTTGCTATTTCAATTCTTACAATAATATCATTATTGAATCAATAAAAAAATAAATTCATTAAATAGTAGTATTTCTTCATTAATAAGCAATAACTTTATATAATACAATTTCTAAAACATATCAATGGATTTAAATTTATTTATTGCAAATACAGCAGATTTCCTTTTTAATACAGCAAGTGGAAGACTAATAATGATAATTTTAGTCATTACAATAACATTCACAATTGAAAGGATAGTAGAAATTTTTCTTAGAACAAATATCAAAAGAACATCATACATTCTCAATATGGATCATACACAGTTCATAATACTAAAAAGATTCATAACTAGTATGATTTATGTAATAGGTGCTGCGTTTACAATTTATCTTATACCTGCACTAAGAAATCTTTCAATATCATTATTCGCAGGAGCAGGAGTATTAGCAGTTATAATTGGTTTTGCATCACAAAAAGCAATAGCTAACTTAGTAAGTGGACTATTTATTGCAATGTATAAGCCCTTCAGAGTTGATGACATAATTAAATTTAGAGAAAATATAGGAGTAGTTGAGGATATAACCTTAAGACATACAGTTATTAGAAACTTTGAGAATAAACGCTTTATTGTACCTAATTCTACAATAAGTGATGAAGTCATTGAGAATTTTAATATATCTGAAGAAAAAGTATGCAGATATGTAGACATAAGAATAAGTTATGATTCAAGTATTGATAAAGCAATGAAAATAATGCAAGAAGAAGCAATTAAACATCCTGATTTCTTAGATACCAGAACAGAAGAAGAAAAAAATAACAAAGAACATCCAATAAGTGTAAGAGTTTTAGGATTTGGTGATTCTTCTGTTAATCTTCGTGCATGGGTTTGGACAAAAGATCCAAAAGCAGCATTTAGACTTGGTACTGATTTAAATAAATCAATAAAAGAAAGATTCGACAAAGAAGGGATAGAAATTCCATTCCCATATAGAACAATTGTATATAAGGAAAAAGAGAGAAAAAAAAACATAAGTTCTAAAATTCAAAAAATAAATAATAAAAATAAAAACAAGCAAAAATTAAAAGCAAAAGCAGTTAAAAATAAAAATAAACAATAAAAGTAGATAAATAAGATTCATTATTTCTAAAAAATTTAAATTTTTGTAAATATTTATAAATGATATACATAGAATCTTATTATGGAAATAGACAAATCAAATATTATTGGACTAACCGAAAAAGTATTATTAGCAGGAAAAGATAAATCCAAATACATCACTGCAAGAATTGATAGTGGAGCAGTAATAAGTTCAGTTGATTTAAAATTAGCAGCAGAATTAGAATTAGGTCCTGTAACAAAAACAAAAAAAGTAAAAAATTCTAATGGCACAAGTGAAAGACCAGTAGTTAAATGCAAATTTAAAATACGTGACAAAGAATACAAAGTGGAAGTAACTCTTGCAGATAGAAGTAAGTTAAAGTATAAAGCATTAATTGGACAAAATTTACTTAAAAAAAGTCAATTTTATATTAATCCTCGAAAGAAAAACACATAAAATCTTAATAATTATAGATTATTACCTATAATTATATAAAAAAAACATTATTTAACATATAAAATGAATGCTGCAATAATAAGTATGGGAAGCATAAGTTCAAAATGGACTTATGATGCAATGAAAAAATATTTCGATGAAGTAGATCATTTAGATATAAAAAGTATTGAAGTAGATATTTCTAATAAACCAGTTATTCTTTACAAAGGAAAAGCAATAAAACATTATGATTGCATTTATGCAAAAGGCTCATTCAAATTTGCAATGGCCTTACGTGCATTAACAGATGTAGTAAAATCATATAACAATAATGTTTATATCCCTTATGAACCTGATTCTTACACAGTAGGTCATGATAAAATCTTAACACATCTAAAATTATTACATAATCAAATACCTACACCCGCAACATATATTGCATCAAGTCCTGAAGCAGGAAAACAAATTCTAGAAAAAATGAATTACCCTATTGTAATGAAAATCCCATCAGGAACGCAAGGTAAAGGAGTTATGTTTGCAGATTCATTTTCATCGGCATCATCTATGCTTGATACACTAACTACACTAAGACAACCATTTCTTATTCAAGAATTTGTAGAGACTGGAACAACAGACTATAGATTAATAGTAGTAGGAGATAGAGTTGTTGCTGCTATGAAAAGAGTTGGTAAAAAAGATGAAAAAAGAGCAAATATCCATGCAGGAGCAGTTGGTGAACAAATAATTCCTAATGAAGAAATAAAAAGAATTGCAATAAAAACCGCAAAAACAGTTGGTGCAGAAATTTGTGGTGTTGACATTCTTGACAGTGCATTAAAAGGACCATTAGTGATTGAAGTTAATTTATCACCTGGTTTACAAGGTATAAAAGATGCTACAAAAACCGATGTTGCAGATACCATTGCAAAACATTTAGCTGATAAAACAAAACAAATACAAAAAGGAACAGAAAAGAAAAAATCAGATGATGTATTTGATGTAATCAATTCAGACAAAAGCAAAAAAGCATGCATAATAACTAATTTAAGTATGAGAGGATCTAAATTAATTTTACCTGAAATAGCAAATAAAATGTCTGGAGTGACTGATGAAACAGAAGTGGAGTTATGTTTAGAAAAAAATTTTATATCAATAAAAAAAACAAACAACAAATTAATCTGAGAATACCTTTTAACAAAAACCTTATTAAGACACACTACTGTGATAACTATAATTATGAAAAAAAGAGTTAAAAAATCACAGGCAGCAATGGAATTTCTATCGACATATGGTTGGTCATTGTTAATAATAGCAATAGTAATAATAACACTTGTTAGTTTTGGAATAACTAATACTTCTTTTTTTCTTCCTAGAAGAATAGATTTTGGACCAGGAATAATAGTGCCAGATTATAATGTTGCCTTCTTTAACAATTATGGAATGAATATTGCTACATTCAACATATTAATAAAAAATGGTTTAGGAACTAATATGCAAAATACAGTTATAACTATAAAAGAATGCAATAATGGCGAAGGAAAATCTAGCATACCTGTAAATATTGGTGCTGACAAGACTGTAAAAATTGTAATAATGTGTGAAAATATTAATTTTGTAGGACAAAATGAAGAAATAAGTACAGCAACACTAACATATAATACTGTTGTAAATAATAACAGGCTACCCCATTCTCGACAAGCAACAATTATTGCATATACACAAAAAATGCGTGAATTTAAAAATAACAATATGGGGAGACAAGCATGGGCATTAGAGCATGGTGGTTCAGGTAAAAATGATGCTAATAGATTTGTACCATGTGGAGAAATACCTGGATGTAACAACCCAGATAATGATGAAAAATTAATCAATATATTTGGAGGTTACATAGATAGCATTAATGGAAAAATTTGGTCAAAAGAAGAAAGCACAGGGAATTGGGCAATTATAGAAAGTGGGCACTGGGATCCTGCAGAGCAAAGATGGAATTATAATACTGAAGAATATGAATACATAACAGATCCTAATCGTGGATTTCCTTGGAGAGATGATTTGACAGGAACTGCATTTGAATACTGCAACAGCAAACCTGGATATAAATTACCAAGCACAAATGATTTTATTGGATTATTAGAATGTGAAAAATGTCTTCCCCCTTATGGAACCTACCCTCCAAGTGGAATACCATATGGGAAATGGTACTGGACTGACGATGCAAGTGATGAACCTGCTTTTGCTACATGCATTCATTTTGTAGAAGATACACAACTTGAAATGATTGCAAAATGTTCAAAATCACAAATCCTAAGTGTAAGATGCATAAAAGATAATCCTTAAAGTTAGAACAGTATCAAAAAATAGTGTAAAATCATTTTAAATAATAATTCTACTTTAATATCTATAATCTACTCTATTTCATAACGAAATATTTATAAATAAATTGGGCTTTAATTTTATTAAAATAATACATAATTTCTCGACGAGAAAATAACAAACAAAAAGTAAAGTAATAATATGGAACAAAATCAAAACGTAGAAGAACCTAAAAAAGAACAAGAATACTCTGCTAAAAACATCCAAAGCCTTGAAGGATTAGAAGCAGTTAGGATGCGACCTGCAATGTATATAGGAAGCACAGGAATAAAAGGGTTACATCATCTTGTCTATGAAGTAGTAGATAACAGCATTGATGAAGCACTAGCTGGCTACTGTAATGAAATTAATGTTAAAATAATTGAAGATGATTTAATAGAAATATCTGATAATGGAAGAGGAATACCTATTGATATCCATCCAAAATATAACATTTCTGCTTTACAAGTTGTAATGACAAAACTTCATGCTGGTGGGAAATTTGACAAAGACACATATAAAGTATCAGGAGGACTTCATGGAGTAGGAGTTAGTTGTGTAAATGCATTATCTTCATTTCTAACTGTACAAGTAATGCGTGAAGGAAAAATCTACTTACAAAAATATGAAAAAGGAAAACCATTAGCAGAAGTTGAAATAATAGGTGAAACAGATAAAAGAGGTACCATAGTTTTGTTCAAACCAGATTTTTCAATATTTGAAAAAAACATATTTGAATATGATATTCTTGCTAATCGTCTAAGAGAACTTGCATTTCTTAACAAAGGAATAAAAATAATATTATCAGATGAAAGAGATGAGAAAAAACAAGAATTCTTTTATGAAGGTGGTATTGTTTCTTTTGTTGAATTTATTAATAAAAATAAAACACCATTACATGAAACACTTCTTTTTGAAAAAGAAAAGAATGATGTTATTGTTGAAGTCGCGTTACAATATAATGATAGTTATAATGAGAATGTATTTTCATATGTTAATAATATTAATACTATTGAAGGTGGAACACATCTTTCTGGATTTAAGACCGCATTAACAAGAGGCTTAAATAATTATTCTGAAAAGAATACAAAGGAAAAAATGAAATTATCTAGTGAAGATGTTAGAGAGGGACTTTCAGCAGTAATAAGTATTAAAATACCAAATCCTCAATTTGAAGGACAAACAAAAACAAAATTAGGAAATAGTGATGTTAAAGGAATAGTTGATTCTATTATTTTTGAAAAACTAAATGAATATTTAGAAGAAAATCCAGCTGAAGCAAAAATAATTATTGAAAAAGCATTAACAGCAGCAAAAGCAAGAGATGCAGCAAGAAAAGCACGTGATTTAACACGCAGAAAAGGACTATTAGGTGGAGCAGGATTACCTGGAAAATTAGCAGATTGCTCCTCCAAAGATGCAACAAAAACAGAAATTTTCATAGTAGAAGGAGATTCTGCAGGCGGATCTGCAAAGCAAGGCCGAGATAGAAATTATCAAGCGATATTGCCATTACGTGGTAAGATATTAAATGTAGAAAAATCAAGATTATCAAAAATATTATCGAGTGAACAAATTACAATATTAATATCTGCCTTAGGATGTGGAATCGGAGATGAATTTAATATTGAAAAGTTAAGATATCACAAAGTAATAATAATGACTGATGCGGATGTAGACGGTGCACATATTAGAACATTATTATTAACATTCTTTTATAGATATATGAGACCCCTTATCGACAATGGACATATTTACATTGCACAACCACCATTGTATAAATTAAAAAAAGGTAAAACAGAAACTTATGTATATAATGACAAAGAATATCAAGAAGCATTAAAAGTTATGGGGGAAGATATTTATGTACAACGCTATAAAGGTCTTGGAGAAATGAATGCTGATCAATTGTGGGAAACAACAATGGATATAAAAACAAGAAAAATGGTTTTAATCAAAGTTGAAGACGCAGTTGCTGCAGACGAATTATTTACAATTTTAATGGGCGATCAAGTTGAACCAAGAAGAAAATTCATTGAAGAGCATGCCCATGAAGTAAATGAACTTGATATATAATACTAAAATGGACTAATTTCTAAAAAATATTAAATTTATTTTTATAATAATTTATACTTTTTAAATTAAACAAAGAAAACCACTATTTAGTAACACAAATAGATAATAACATTTTCAATAAACAAACGATAACCTTTATAAATGGATTGACATTTCACCAATATATGGCAAGTAAAGCAAAATCATCTGATATGAAAGTAAGAAAGAAAAAATGGGTAGATATCATTAGCCCATCATTTGGAGACAAAGTTATTGGTCATACACATGTTTTTGAAACAGCAAATGCTGTTGGAAAAACTCTAAAGATTAATCTTATGAGTCTGTCTGGAGATCCAAGAAAACAATCAACAGATATGCATTTTCTATGTGAAAAACAAAAAGGTGATTCAGCTGTAGAAGCTAAAATAACAGGATATGTAATGCAACAACCTAATTTAAAAAAATTAGTAAGAAGAGGAAAAACAAAAATCCAAGATTCTTTTAAATGTAAAACACAAGATAATGTTCCAGTTATAGTTAAGATATTTGCTATAACAAGAAAAAATGTAAATAATTCAATTACAGGTTCTATAAGAACTAAAATTAAACTAAATGCTGTTAATATGATTGCAAAAATTCCATTTGAGAAAATAATAATGGATACAATAAGTGGAAAAATCCAAAAAGATATTAAATCAATTGTAGGAAAAATATATCCATTAAGAGTTCTTGAGTTAAGTTGTATTAAAATATTCAATCCAAAAAAAGGTAAATTCGAAATTCCAATTGAAGAAGAAAAAATTTCAAAAACAGACGAACAAGAGTCTGAAGAAGAAGATACTGAAGAAGAAGAAATAAAACAAAAATAATTTATTTCTAAATTATTTAATTTAATCAATAATTAATATATATGATTTAATAACCTTTAAATACTAGTAGATTCAAATTCAATTTATGAAAACAAGATTAAAAAAGAATTTACAATTTCTAAAGAAAGAAGTAGAAGCTAAAGTAAGCAAAGAAATAAACAAAGGAATAAAATTATTAAACAGTATAGATACAAATATCATTACTTTTTTAGGTTCACATGTTTCACCGCCAACTAGCAAAGAATACAAGCATTGCATGAAAGTTGCAGAGAAATTAGGAGAAAAAGGTTATGCAATTGTAACAGGTGGTGGTCCAGGTATAATGGAAGCTGCAAATAAAGGAGCAAAAAAAGTAGGAGCAATATCTGTTGGCATAAAAGCCGGGATGATAAAAAATGAAAAAGTAAGAAGTAGTAATTTTAGTCATGTTGAATCATTTGATTTTTTATTTGTAAGAAGATTTATGTTAGCAATAAAAAGTGAAGCATTAATTTTCTATCCTGGAGGATTTGGAACACTAAATGAACTATATGAATACATAGTACTTATTGAAACCAAGATGGTAGATAAAGTGCCACTCATCTTAGTTGATCGTAAATTTTGGGATGGGATGATTGGATGGCTAGAAGAAAGTCCACTAAAAAGACACCTCATTGCACATATGAAAAAAGATATGGAATTACTAAAAGTAGTTGATAAGCCAGAAGAAATAATTGCATTAATTGAATCCAATTAAGAATGCATGCAATTAGCATAAAAAAATCATCAAAATAACAAAAAATAGATTTAATTTTTATTAAATAAATTATAAAGCAAATTTAAAATATAATCCATTGATTGATCATTTAGTAGAATAATATCAAATTCGTTCTTAAATATATCTAACATTTCATCTACATTTTCATTTAAAAAACCAATTTTAATAATAACAGAATGTGATAAACCTTCAGCCATATTAACATCACCTAAACTATCACCAAGTAAAATAACATTCTTCCTATGTTTAACTTCATTATAATAAGATGTATTCTTGATTGCATATTCATTTTTATTGTATGGATGTATAACACTTGATTTATAACCTACTACCTTACCATCATCATTAAACTGATAAAAATTAGAAATAATATGAAGATTACTTGAAAGTTTACTATTTGAATTTAGGAACTGAGTTATAACATCACCTAAACCTGCAGAAAAAATAAGTATAGGAATTTCTTTTTTAGATAAATAATCCAACATTTTAAGCATACTCTCTCTAGGGTAAATATCACAATTTACAGCAATATCTTTTAGAATATCCAAATTCATACCATATTTAATCATAAGCTCAAGATGTTTAATCCACCATTCTTGCATTTTAATATTTTTTTCTTCTTTTGAGATTTTACTAGAAATCTCAATTGGATGATAATAATCATACAATTTATAAGAAATTTCAGCATATTCAGGATCAAGATAGCCTTTTCCTCTTATTTGAGCAAAAGAAGAATTAGTCTTCTTACCTTGCACAAAAGCTTTTGTCAAAGTCTGATCAAAATCTGAGACGATATGAAGATTTTCAGTACCATCATTTCTAATAGTTTCGATTTTAGAGTTAAGTAAAGAAGGATTTGGTATAATTACATTTTCCATATGATTTAAAATTTCATTTCCTTTAAAAAAATTATTAATAAAAAACTAAATAAATATTGTTTAAAAAACTATTCTATACTCTTTTTTTCTTTAACTTTCCTCTCAGTAACTGGTATATCTGAGTCTTCATCAACATCAGCATAATCTTTAAAATCTTTTAATCTATCTTTTAGAAATCTACCTTTTATTTTATTTATATCTTCACGATCCATTTTTTAAATCTCTCTAATAATTATAAATATAAACTAAATAAATAACAAACTAAATTAATCATAAACTAAACCTATTAATTCTATAAACATTGCAAGACTCCAAGCTTGACTCAAACAACCAACACCATTTTGATGACTAGCGGAAGAAACTTCAGCAATACTACCAATTACACCGTTATTCATACTTTCTTTAGAACAAGCTTTTATTATCTTATCTATCTTAGATTTATACTTTTTACTATCAACCTTATGCATAGCTATTGCAGCAATACAATTCAGAAAATACCACGAATCACCACGATGATAACTCTTGTTATTCTCACCTGTATAATCAGAAACAAAATCTTTAATCTTTTTATCAATAGAGGATAAACCCCCCCAATTTAACCATAAATGCTTTAACGAATGATCAAAAACATGTTCCCATTCTCCTTTACTTAAAAAATCTGGAAAAACATAATAAGCAATAAATAAATTAGGTCGAACCTTTATTGAAGGTTTAAGATCAACATTTAAATGATCATAAAGAACTTTTTTCTTTTCATCATAAAATAAATCATATACTGTACTTTTCATGACATCCAATTGATTTTTATACTTTAATCCATTTGTTAACAAATAAAGCAATTCTAATATCCTCATATGAAGTGCTTGAATCTCAATGCAATACCCTTTACGTCCATCATCATTATAATTAGTATCCATCCATGTTTCATTAGTATTAGAAAAAACTAATCCTCGATCATTAACATTCTTTTGATTTAATAATAGTAATTTATCAAAAAACTCAACTATTTTTTTCTTTTCAGACACCTTAAAAATATTTTTCTTAAATTCAATTAATTGCTGAATTCTTAAAGCTAACCATCCTGCAGCATCTGCACTATTTAAACCTTTATCAGGAAGAATCGCTGGTAATCGTCCAGACTCATTAACACAATCAAAATATTTCATTAAAATAGATTTAGCATGCTTTGTATCTTTATAAATTAAATTAACCATACTTATTAACTCATCTCTTGACCAAACTTGACAAAACCATGGAAGACCAGCATAAATTCCATAATTATTTGTTAATCTGGCAATAGAGATTTGTGCATTTTTAAAAGCAGATGCAATTTGATCATCAGCAACAATATATTTTGTTTTTAAAGAACGACGTTTATCAAATTTATAAAGCATATCATAATGCCTATACAAAGATTTTGCTTCATTAACTGCTTTATGTTTATTTTCTGACATCGCAATAGTAAAAAAAGAAGAATAGATAACTAATGAATCATATACATAACGCTTATTAGAAGAATTACGATAGTTATCATAAGAGTATTCTTTCATCACAAATTTATTCAACAATTCATGTGTTTTATGCCTTGTCTTAATTGCAACATACACTGTATAATCCTCATATCCCTTCTTGAAATATTTTAAAACTATACAACCACGCGAAACAGAAATAGAATAATTTCTTCCCCATTCATCCCAATCATTAAATCTTTTTACATCAAAAACTAATTTAACATCAGTTGCATGAGAATATCTAAATGCTATAGCATTTCTTTTTTTAGGCATATAAACTGATTCTAATAAACCATCACGTTGATTCAAAATACCTGGATAAGTATCAGTTGATGATTCTAATTTTTCAGGAATTACAGCTGCTTCAAGACATTTATATACTATCCCATTTAAATTAAAATGAAGACCACAAAATTTAGAATATGGTTGTTCAGTCCATAAATAAAAGCTTCCAAGTTCATTTGTTAACACATAACTAACTGGTAATTTAATATTATACACCCCTCTAACTAATTTATAACTTTACTCTTTTTAAAGGTTACGGAATAAAAGCAAAAAAATTAATTAATGCATCAACCAAAACAATAATAATAATAATAATAAAATAAAAAATAAGTCTATCTTAATTAGCACTTACTCTTGATGGACTAATTTGATATAATTAGAATCTAAATGATATCTCATAATCATATCCATATAAACTTGTGTATATTTATCAGAACTCGCAGCTTGCGTAACATATGGCAAAATCTTATGGCATAACATATTATGCAATAACGTTACATCGCTTTGATTATCTTTAAAACCTACTGTAACAATATGATAATCCGATATTTCAAAAGTAACTGCATCAAAAACAATATATGTAAAACACCCAAGCTCTGAAGCTTCTTGAACCAATTTCTCATTAACTTTACAATTTTGAAATGAATATCTCTCAAAAAAAGTAAGAGGTAATGAAGAAAATGATAAAAATAAATTACCAAGAGCTACCAACTCTGAACCAACAGTGACTACAGTACTATCCATTAATTTTCGATTTATTGATTTTGCCACAGTATCTTCCAAATCACAACCAAAGTGCATTATTTTACTCATTATAAACACCCCCTAAATGAATTTTTTCTTGATGAATCTTTTCTTGATGAAGCTCTTCTTGATGAGTTTCTATTTTCTTATTAAGAGATTTCATCAAAATATATTTTGGACAATTAATTGCATAATCCAAATCACAAGGTGTTAAAGAACCTGATGGAATTGACAACGATTTAATACCACCATCTGCATTACCTCCATCAAAACTGCAATGATAACGAACTTCATCAACCATTATACATCCTACAAAATCATAATGATGGTCAAATGCAAATGGACAAATATCTCTTGACTTATCATTAGGGTCAAGATTATTTTCTTTACAAACATCTAGTCTTACATCTATTGAATCCTCATTCATTTTATTTCCCTCCAGTATTTTATAGTATTATCAAAAAAAACTAATAATTTTAAACAATATTTTTTATTAGAACTATAGATAACACCAATATCCTGAAGAAATTTTAAATCTAAATACAACTAATAAAAAGAAATTACAAACTCCACCGACAATCAACTCTTTGCATAAGGATAAGAATACATAACTAATATTTATATCTTATGATTATTTATAATTCACATGATAATATCACATAATTAAATCTTAAGTAAATTCAGATTAAACTTTAATTAACTTTTACTTTTTCCTTTTTTTAGGATAATAATGTTCATATAATTCTTTACCAGACCATGGTTTTAGATCTGACCTCTTAAAACCTATTTTAGAAGCATAGTTTAAAATATTCTCTTTAGAAGACTCAATCTCTAAAAAAGGCGGAATACCATTAATAAAATCAATTTCAAAACTAACATCTTTAAAACGATAACTAATACGGTGCTTTGAAGTTTTTTTCTTTATTACAAAACCTAATGATATAAAATGATTAAGAGCTTCATTAAAATCTTCAAGATATATTTCATGTTCTTTATCTATCTTAAATTTATTACGACTTACATGTTCTTTATATGTCAATTGCACTTTATCACCTAATTTTCTAAGACGCAATATCTTTTTATTTCCTAATGTTCCATCATCAAGATAAACAGCTTTAACAGTCCCATCAAAAACTTTCTTTGCACCTAACTTTCTAAGTTTATATTGAACTTCTTTCACATTTACTTCAAGAATCTTAACTTCAATCTCATCCATATCTTTAGAAATAAGTATCAACTATTTTAAACTTACGGTTAACAAACAAATAAAAATTATTTAGATAATCTTTTAATTTGTTCAAGAATATCAGGAAAATGTAAATAACCTGATTTTTCATTAAAATGACCTGCTCCACTAATTAAAGATAGTCTTACTTTAAGATTTTTAGAAAGTTTTTTACCGTAATCTAAAGGAACATAAGGATCATTATCAGAATGATAAACAACAAATTTTTTACAATTTAACCGAATTTTATTCCAATCAAAGTCTTTTAGAAATGTTTCATTAATTTCATCAAAAGCTTGAAGATCAATTTTTTCACAGAAACCTGAAACAAATAATCCAGCTTTAATCTTATATTTTTCTAATAAATTAAGTATGAAAGCAACACCGATACTATGACCAATAAATAAAGTATTTTTATCCACATCTTTACTATACTTGTTAAAAACATCTAACCAGTTTTCGAGTTTTTGATTTTCTGGTGTAGGAAATTTAGGTATGATTACCTTATGACCTAATTCCTGTAGTTTCTCAGAAAGCCAAGGAAACCAATTCTCATTAGGATTTCCATATGCACCATGAATAAGGAAGATTGTTACCATCTAATACTAAGATAAAAAAGTATCTTATAAATATTTTGATTATATTAATAAAATTTTAATTATTCTTTCAAAAATACAATAAAAAGTTTTATATGATATTAAGATAAAAAGAGAAAAATGAATATAAATAAAACAATCAAAGCAGAAAGAATAATTAAAGAATTAAAACTAAAATCTAACCTAGAAAGAAAAAATATATTACAAAGATTCTTCAAAACTGGAAAAGGTGAATATGGAGAGGGAGATATTTTTCTAGGAGTAACTGTACCTGAAATAAGAAAAATTGCAAAAAAATACTCGTCAATAAGTTTTATCGAGATAAATAAAATCCTAAAAACAAGAATACATGAACAAAGGCTTGTAGCACTTTTAATATTAGTTGAAAAATATGATAAATCAAATCAAAAACAAAAAGAAATAATCTTCAACTTTTACATAAAAAATACAAAATATATTAATAACTGGGATTTAATTGATGTTACAGCTCCTAAAATTATAGGAGATTATATATTCCATAACTCGAATAAAAAAAGAATATTATATGAGTTCGCTAAGTCAAACAATTTATGGAAAAAAAGAATATCAATCATATCAACTTATTATTTCATAAAAAATCAAAGATACAATGAAACACTAATAATTTCAAAAATACTACTGTTTGATAAGCATGATTTAATACATAAAGCAGTAGGATGGATGCTAAGAGAAGTTGGAAAACAAGAACAGAAAATTTTAGAAATTTTTCTAAAAGAATATTTCCACAATATGCCAAGAACTATGCTTAGATATGCAATTGAAAAATTTCCAGAAAAAAAACAAAAGTATTATTTAAGAAAATAAGTTCTTGAGAATAAATAAAGTATTAAAAACAAACAAATTAAGAAATATTATTTAACAATCTCTAACAATTCTTTAATGTCATCAATTTCATAATCCCATATTCTTTTACCTGGATTACTATTATATCCATATTTTGCAAAACAAGTTTTCATACCTAACTTTTTTGCGCCTTTCATATCACGATGAGGCATATCACCAACCATTAAACATTCATTAGGATCTACTTTTAATTCTCTCAAAGCTGCTTTAAACGGCATTTTTGATGGCTTCAAACGACCTGTATCTTCCAAAGTAACTATGACATCAAAATAAGATTCAATTTTCATTGCAGTTAATCTAAGATAAGCTTTCAATTTTGGAGCATCAGATACTATTGCTAGTTTTAAGCCACGTTCATGTAACTTATCCAAAACTTTCCTAGTACCAGGATAAGGACTAAGTATACCTATCCTTGCTTTTCTGTAAGCATTAACAGCTATCGCTAATTTTTGATAATCAACTTCTCCATCGATTTTTTTTAAAAATTTTTGGAAAATCTCAGAATCTTCCATACCATACTTCTCAAATAAATGATATAATAAGTTCATTGCTTGCTTTTTATTTAATTTAAGACCATTCTTAATCATAGCAGTAATAGCTTTATCACAACAAGTATGCTTAAATTTTCGAAAATCAATAAGAGTATTATCAAGATCAAATATAACTGCTTTCATCATTTGAATGAGATTTGCAGAACCTTATTTAAATCTTACTAATTATGCTTACTGGAAATAAATAAGAAAAATAATCAATCAAATAAATACATATATTTAGAGTATCCTTTCTTTTTCATTTCTTCTTTTGGTATAAATTTTAGTGATGCTGAATTTATACAATATCTTTTAAGTGTAGGCAAAGGTCCATCCATAAAAACATGCCCTAAATGATTATCACCTTGGTTACTTATAACTTCAGTCCTTGGCAATAAAAGTTTAAAATCTTTTTTCATTTTAATATTTTTTTTATCAATAACATCAAAAAATGAAGGCCAACCTGTACCACTATCATATTTGTGCGTTGAACTAAATAAAGGTATTCCTGTAACAACATCTACATAAATTCCATCTTTATGATTATTCCAATACTCATTTTCAAATGGTTTTTCTGTACCACATAATTTTGTTACATTATATTGTAAATCTGATAGTTTTGAATTATCAAAACAAATAATTTTTTTATTATTGTATCCCCTATGATTTTTTTTGTTAATATTAATAGACTGAGTATTCAATTTTTTTTTAATTGAGCTATTAGTATTTTTACTATTTTTAATATTTTTAGATTTAAAATAATCATTAAATACACTATCAATATTTAATTTATTACGCTTGACAAAGTTATCACGTCCTGATAAAATTTTATAACTACAATATTGAATTTTATGATTAGTTGAATAGTTCTGATGATAAGCTTCAGCATGATAGAACTTTTTAGCAGATAATATTTTAATTACAATTGGTTTATCATAAATATTTGAAGAATTTAATAACCTAACTATTTTCTTAGCTATTTTCTTTTGCTCTTCTGAATGATAAAATATTGCACATTTGTATTGATTTCCTTTATCAGCAAATTGACCCGTATTATCTGTAGGATCGATTTGAGCAAAAAACACTTGCAATAACATTTCATAAGTAATTAAATCAGGATTATATTCTAAGGTAACAGACTCATAATGCTTAGTCTTACCTGTACAAACTTTAGAATAATTAGCATCAGATAAAGACCCACCAGTATAACCTGAAAAAACATTAAAGACACCTGTTAAATTTTTAAAAGCATCTTCTATACACCAAAAACAACCACCTGCAAAAGTAGCTGACAAAAACTTTCCTGATTTCTTTTTCATATATATCTTATACAATAAATAATTTCCTTAATTTAAATCTTATGAATTATTTTAATAAAAATAAAAAAATGTATATCTAGAAAAACACACCAAAACATTAAAATCAACTAAATATTTATAAAGCAAGTAAACTTAAAATTAATATGAAAATAAATAAAGTTATTAATTTTTTAATAGGAATAATTATAATTTTATTAATAATACAAATCATAAATTTATACAACGCCAAAAAAACATATGATTCTATAAACAGAATAATACTTATTCCTGAAAATCTAACATATGATACAATAACTTTTCAAGAAGCAATAAATAACCAAGACTATATTATTATAGATGTAAGAGAGCCAGAAGAACATCAATCATTTCACCTAAAAAATTCTTTAAATATACCACATGGAGAGTTATTAAGAAATCCAGAAGTAATTCAATATCTAAATGAAAATTACCCTAACAAAACATTTGTGTTATATTGCTATTCAAATAGGTTCACAGAACAAGGAGATGGAAGGTCTGGGAATGCAGCCTCATATCTAAACGAATTAAATATTTCTGTAAAAGCAATTATGGGTGGAATAAATCATTTTGCAGAACAAACCAGGTTAATAATTTATAATAAATCAGCTACATATAACATTCAAGATATTGCTATTAAAAGAGCTAAAAGTAAATGCATTGTAGAGTTTACATATATTAAAACAGGAATAAAAACAGAGAATGATAAATACTATGTAGATTATCCTGCTGCATATCTTACAAAAAAAGAGTGGGAAAAAATACTTACAATTGCAAACGACAGCAAGTGTCATGCTACATGTATAGATGCTGCTACATGTTTTTATGCACAAATATTTGGAGCAAGACTTAACAAACAAAATGGAGAATTTGAAGGTTATATTTTAAAATGAATAAAGGCATTTATTATACAAAAAATAAAATAAAATCATTACATAAAATAGAAACTATAATAATGGTTATTTTATTAATTAATTTAAAAAATGTATATGCTATCCCTGCGTCATCAATAATACCTTTCATTGGACCAATAATCGCACAAATAGCGATATTAATGAGTGGTGCATTCTTTTTTATGATGGCAAAATTTACAAAATATAAAACAATATTCCTAATTATTGGAATAATACTATTAATAATATTCTTAATAATTTGGTTATTATAAAATGCAAAAAAAAATACAAATTAATCAAATATCCAAAGCAGAAAGATTAATAAAACTAAAAAAAATAGTTAAAGTTCCATTTTTCCAAGTAATAAAAAAAAATGAGAAAATTCCTAAATTAGATAAAGCTAAACTATATATGGTTAGAAGCTCTAGTTATAGTGAAGATCAAGAAAATATTTCAAATGCAGGATTATCAAAAACAATAGGACCAATTAAATCAAGCCAAGTAAAAAATGCAGTATCTAAAATATTGGAAAAAGATACTAATTGTAAAATAATCGTACAAGAATATGTAAAAGGAATAAATGGAGTAGCGTTTTGTTTCTCAGAAAATTATATATTTATAGAATATTCTGCAATTTTTGAAGGAGTAACATCTGGAAAAATAATTCCATTTACAAAAATAATAACATCAAAAAATAAAAAAATAAATCATAAAAAATTTAGAAAGTTAGTACAAGAATTAAGGAGAATATACAACCTATTTGGAAGTTGTGACGTTGAATTTATAGACATAAAAGAACCTAAATTTGTACAAGTAAGACCTATAACTAAAAAATTTAAGATTGATAAAGAATTAAAAATACTTGAGATCTTACAAGATCTTGGCAGAAATTGGATCGAAGATGATTTTTGTAAAGTTTTACCTGAAAGAAAACAGTATTCTAACTTATTAATTCGATATTATATTAATGAGCTGATTAAATTTCACAAAAAATTCTCAAAAAGAAATATTAAATTATCAGACAGATGCTTTTTAGAAACACAAAAACAATATTTTATAGATCAAGAAGTAATAAAACAAACAAAATTAACATTAACTAGTATTGTAAGAATAGCAATTTATTGGAATAAAAATAAAAATAATATTATTAATAACTTGCCAAGAAATATTTCTGATTCTATATTTAATAGTATAATACTATCAACAATTCAACAATTGTTAAATAATAAAGAGATTATAAATATACGTGAAAAATATAGAGTACACATTGAGAAGTTATTAAAAAATACTAAAGAAAATAACACTAAAAATAAAAAAGAATACATATACACTATAAAAACAAAAAAAAAATTAAACCCAATCTTAAAATTAGATACAAATAAAAAAATCTGGATAACAAATCCATTTCAACAAGAAAAAGGAATTACAATTGTTAAAAATATGCCTGATGGACCATACCAAATAATAAATTCTAGCAAAGATGTAATTAAAGAAAATCATGTTATAGTTTGCCCACAATTATATCCTTCCATTGGAAAAAATATTAAAAAGCTAAAAGGAATAATATGTGAAGGTGGTTCAAACATGTCACATGTCTCAATACTCGCAAGAGAAAATAAAATACCATTAATAATACAAAAGAATAACGCAAGGAAAAGATTTAAATAAGAACGAAGAGATAAAACAATATGGCAGTACCATTATACAAGCAAAAATGCTGGAAATGTAAAAAAAATTGGGTAAAAACAAATTATAGAAATAAATTTCCTATCTGCTATGATTGTGAGAAGGCAGAATTAGATAAACCAATAAAAGATCCTAAACTAAAAAAGTTAATGGATATTCCTGAAGAATTCTTTAAAGAAAATGCATTTCTTAGAGATATAAAAATAAATGCAATTAAATGGGGAGAACTTTCAGAGAAACAGATTGAAGCTTTTAAAAATAGTGTTGAAAAAATGAAACAAGCTAAGAAAGAAGCACAAGAAAACCCAAAAGAAGAAGATTTTACACCAGATGAGACTGCATATTAAAACTTAAATCTAAGAATTCAATATTCTTTTTATAATATTAATTCATCTTTAATAACTTTTATAAGTTATAATATGTAAAGAAATTTATGCAAAATAATATCTTTTTAAAATCAAATATTATTTTATTTACACTAATTGTTTCTCTTGGATTATTAATCACAGGATGCAGTATCGACACATCTAGTGAGAGTTATGAAGATTACAATGACATAACAAATATAATTAATGATGATGATAGCTATGATAATAATAATACTAATATAATTATTCAACAAGAAACAGAAGAGAAAAAAGAATTAATAGTAGAAATAATAAGAGAAGATTTAAAATCACCATGGGGGATGGATTTTATAAGCAATAATAAAATAATTATCACAGAAAAAGTAGGGAGCATAGTTTTATTAGACTTAGATACAAATGAAACAAAATCTATAACTGGAGTCCCAGAATTAGATGTAATTGGACAAGGAGGATTATTAGATGTAGTTATTAATGATAATGAAATATATCTAACTTACAGTAAAGGTAATGGAAATGGATTTGCTACACATATCGGAAAAGGAATATTAGATCTTGGAAATTATAAAATTAAAGATTTTAAAATATTGTATATTGCTGAACCATTCATGAATGGAGGAGCACATTTTGGCTCTCGAATATTATTAATTGATGAATATTTATTTTTTACAACAGGTGATAGAGGACAAAAAAATTTTGGACTTGAGCATGTATCACAAAATACATTTAACTCTCTTGGCAAAGTGATTAGATTATACAAGAACGGAAGCATTCCAAAAAATAATCCCTTTATTGATGATGAAAATATATTAGATTCAATATACACATATGGACACAGAAATATACAAGGTATTGCATTAAATAAACAAACAAATGAAATCTGGATAAGTGAACATGGTGAAAGAGATGGAGATTCAATAAGTATCCTTGAAGCAGGAGGTAATTATGGTTGGCCTATAACTCATTATGGTTGTCATTATGGAACAAATAGACTTGTAGCAGATCCTCCTCATGAAAACCCAGAAATAATTAATCCAGTACATTATTGGGAATGTGGGAGTGGAGGTTTCCCACCGGCAGGAATGACATTTTATTATGGTGATAAATTTAATGATTGGAATGGAAATTTATTTGTTGGTAATCTTGCAGGACAGTATCTAGGCAGATTTGAAGTTTTTGAAGATGGATTAGTTGAACATGAGCCATTGTTAGCTAATAGAGGATGGAGAATAAGAGATGTAAAACAATCTCCCAACGATGAAATATATGTTTTAGTTGATGGAAACCCTGGCAAAATAATTAGACTAACAACAAAATAAAAATAATTTTAATTTTCTCTCTTTTTTAACAACTTTTAATCTATTTATGTAAATCATATAATTTATTTAAAGCAACATCATAATTATTCTCAAGATTAAAATAATTTCTTTTACCAACTGTTCCTGAAATAACTTTTGTAATAGGATTAGAAATTATAGATCCTATGACTACTCCAACATAAGCAAATACAAAACTAATAGGAAATGCTTTAAATATACTTGCTGATAAATATGCAAAAGAAAAAGCACCTGTGATACTTAATAAAGGCTCTAATACTCTATAAACTTTTCTTTCTTTTGCAGTACATTCATTATTAATTTCTTTAAAAGTAATAAAATCATTATACACCTTGCTAGCATACTCAGTAATTATTTTAATTTCTGCATCATCTAAATTAACCCCTGAAATTAAGTCATCAATTGAGAAATCCCTATCACGTGTAACACTAGTCATAGCATGATACGTAATATATCTTAACAAAGGATCATATTTATCTTTATCTTTAGCATTTATAGCTTCAAGTTTAATATCATCTGCAAGCTGATCAGTTTCAAAATTAAGCTTTCGATCAATAGATTCTTTCTGCTTTCTTAATCCCTTACTTCTACCTGGTGCTCTCAAAACAAACTGCATAATATCAAGAAATACACCAACATTTGCATAATTTATTAAATTATGATTCCACTCATTCCCAGAAAAATAATTAATACCAACACCTAAAACTGAACCAAAAACAAAACCTCTTGAAAGAGATCTAACAACACCATAAACAAAATGACCCCCTAAATTTAATAAACCTCCCCTAATATTTTCATTACATGAAAGATTTTGAATAGAAACATCAATTCTAGAATAATCCTCTCTCGGATTTAATTCAGTTAATATTGCATCTAAATTTTTACGATATTGCATATCAATGAGATTCTTATTTGTTTTATATATATTGCTAAAACTAAAATAATTAAAATTCATGCCTTTGATTGCTCATCCTATCCACAACCTGAAGGTTGGGTATTACGGATTCGCTAATCGAGATAAATTTTAAAATTGAAAATCTCACTCTAAAGAGTGGGGTATTCAACATCCCACATCAAATGCTCAAAAACAATGTTTTTGGCATGCCAAACTTCGTTTGTGCATCTCACTTCAACGAGTGAGATCTTCAATAACAAAAAATAACTGATTATCTAAATCAAATAATCACCCTACTAAACAAAAAACATAGTTCAGCTTAAATCACGTAACAGAGTTTCTAATTTAAGCTCAACTCCTGTTGACCTTAAATCAACAGCAACATTTATTAACAACCTAATAAATATACATAATAAAATGTTCAGTTACAGAAAAATAACAATAATTCAATCTCGTAAACCTGCTAAACCAAGCATAAATCAAAAATTGCAATATTTAGCAAATTCATTAGGATTGTTTAATCTTCGTGACAAAGAAAATAGTTGCTTTAGATTATTTATAGAACTAATAAAGAGTTCAAAAAAAAATGAAATTCTTTCAAGTGATGAGCTTGCATTAAGAATTGGACTAACAAGGGGGACAGTAGTACATCATCTAAATAAACTAATAGAATCAGGATTAGTAATTGTTGATAAAAATAAATATTATCTTCGCGTTAGTAATCTTAAAGAATTACTTAATGAAGTTGAAAAAGATATAGAACGAACAATGGAAGACTTAAAAGCTATTGCAACAGAAATTGATGAACAATTAGGATTATAATTAACTAGTGTAAGAATTTCTTATTTTTTTAGCCATTGCTGATAATTTATTATCATCTGCACGAATAAAATCATGGGATGAAATATAACCTTCATATTTTGTAAAAAATTTATTAACATCTGATTTAAACTCTTTCCATTCAGAAATATTCGTACTATGCATTGGAAATAATTTTGCATGTACATGATCTACTCCAAATCCTTCAAAAATCATTCCTGTTCGACCAACATCATCAAAAAAAGCATCCAATATTTTACCCACTTTTTTTGATGCTAAAACTAAATTTGATAAAATATCATCAGGTAAATCAAACGCATAACTTGAGTAATGCTCTTTTGGAATTACGACAGTAAACCCATCTGTATTTGGGAATATCGATAAAAAAGCTAAATGTTTATCATCCTCCCATATCTTATGAGATGGTAATTCACCCTTTACAATCTTACAAAAAATACATTTATCATTTTCCATAAAATTAAATTAATACTGAATTTTATATAATTTTACATTCGATAGAAAAAAAACATAATAAATAAACAGATAATTTTAAATATCAAACATAAATAAATCAATTTATGGATTACATTAACGCAATAATTATAGGTATTGTGCAAAGTATAACAGAATGGCTTCCTGTGAGTAGTTCTGCACATATTGCAATTGCAGCACGTATCTTAGATGTAAATATTGATTTATGGTATATAGCAGTTCTACATTTAGCAACAGTAATAAGCTTCTTGCTTTATTTTAGAAAAGATATTATTTCTTACTACATCGACACTGAACAAAAAAAACTTACAAAAAAAGCATATATAATTATTCTAGCATCAATCCCAATATTTATTGTAGGATATTTTTTTCATGACATCATTGAAAGAATGTTCACAGATTTTCCAATAATTGGGATTGCATTAATCATTAATGGTTTAATTTTATTGTCAACAAAATATTTCAAACTTAATAAAGATTTAAACATAAAAAAAGGTATTGGGATTGGTATAATGCAAATGTTTGCGTTAATACCTGGAATTTCAAGATCAGGAATAACAGTATCATCAGCACATTTTACTGGATTAAATCATAAAGAAGTTGTAATGTTCCCCATGATGCTTTCACTTCCTGCAATATCAGGTGCAGTTTTCTACAAATTAATAACAAGTCCATTTAATATGAATCTACCAATGTTTATTGGATTTATTGTTACTATAATATTTGGTTACTATGCATTAAGTATTCTTGTCAAAAACATAAAGAAAGGTCTTTTTTACAAATATTGGAGTTATTGCGTAATTCTTGGGTTTATTTTACTTTTTAACTAGAAAAAATCAGAAAATAAAAATTCTAAATCTAAATGTACTTCTAACAGCGTAACATTTATATATAAGTATACATTATAGTATACTAATTGGTGAAAATAGTCTGATATTCTATATATCTCGCCAAAAACACCCCCAAACTTGGCTATTTTCCCAATATCATTATCAAAAAAAGAGGTAAAGAAAATGGATTTCATCGTTCAACAAGCCCAGAAAATGCAAGAAGAACAAAAAGCACCTGAAGTAGGACAGGCAAACATCAGAGTAATTGGATGTGGTGGAGCAGGAAACAATATGGTTGACTGGCTATACAATAAAGGAATAAAAGGTGCAGAAATCATTGCAATAAATACCGATCAACAACATCTTAATATGACTAAAGCAGACAAAAAACATCTTATTGGTAAAACATTAACCAGAGGGTTAGGATGTGGTGGATTCCCTCAAAAAGGAACTCAAGCAGCAACAGAAGATCAACATGTCATTAAAGATTTACTAAAATATACAGACATGACATTTATTTGTGCAGGAATGGGTGGCGGAACTGGAACAGGAAGCGCGCATATCGTTGCAAAAATAGCTGCAGAAATGGGTTCAATTGTAATTGGAACAGTTACAATGCCATTTAAAATAGAAAGAGCAAGAATCGACAAAGCAGAATTCGGGCTTGAACAATTAAGAAATAACTGTGATACAGTTATTGTTATTGATAATAATAAACTTACAGAAATTGCTGGAAACTTACCTATACAACAAGCATTCTCAGTAGCAAACGAATTAATAGCAACTATGATTAGAGGAATTGTTGAAACAATAGCAACACCATCATTAGTAAATTTAGATTTTGCTGATGTAAAAGCAATAATGAAAAATGGAGGAGTTGCAGCAATAGGCATTGGATGCAGTGATACAACAAATAGAGTTGATGAAGCTGTACAAGGTGCTTTACAAAATCCTTTACTTGATATTAGTTATGAAGGAGCACAAGGAGCACTAATCCATATTGAAGGTGGGCCTGACATGACACTTGACGAAGTTTCAAGAGTTGGAGATTTAATAACTGCTCAAATGGACCAAGATGCTAATGTAATATGGGGAGCAAGAATAAATAATGACATGAAAGGAAAAATAACAATAATGACAATAATGACTGGTGTAAATAGCCCATATATTACTGGTTCTGCTGCAGCAAAAGAATCAAGAAAACAAGAAACCAAAGATTTATTTAGTGATGATCTTGGAATAAGCTTAGCTTAATTTTTTTAAATTTTTTAATTTTTTTCTCAATTTAACTTTTCTTTAATCTTTAGAAGTTCTAATAATACACAATGAACAAAAAAATTAATTACTAATCAAATATAATAAAATAACCAAAAATTAATTATTCATAACATTAGGATTATTTCCTTTTGTAAGACTTATTTTTCTTCGTGAAGTCAAATTAACACCTTTAGAATCAACTTTAACATCAACTGACCATTGCAAATTCCTTGAAAAACCTGTAACTAAAGTTGATACTGTATTTAAAGTACGATTTGTAGCACCAGCACCAAGATTATTATCATCAGCTGGAGTTCCTATAGTAAAATCATATGATTTTGTTGTACCTTTAGGAATATTTGTTGCTCCGGAGACAACATTTTCACTTCTAAATATTTCATAAGATTGTGTTGTATTATTTGAACCTGTTCGTCTTGTCGAACTCATCATAGCATTATTACGCGAACGAGTAATTTCCCTACAAACCAAAGAAACTATAATTTGATTAACATTTATATCACTACGTGCAACAACATTAAAATTACCACTAATTTTTTCTCCAAAAAAATAATTTCCTTTTGGTATGTTTAAAACAATTTTTCCTTTCATAAACCTTAAAATCCAATAAACAGAAATTGCTATAATCACAACACCAAATATACTCAATATAATTAACGGCACTAATTCCATAATTAAATTATAATAACAGTCATTTATAAATATTTTGGAATAATATTATTTATCGATATACATATAGAATAAGAATAAAATAAAAAAACTAAAAAAGCTATAGATAATTTTATAAGCCATAAACAAACAAACCATAACAGAAAAAATGGATATAGAACAACTAAAAAAAAAATCAAAATCATTAGATCCATCAATTAGAATAGGAAAGAATGGAATAAATGATAATGTATTAAATGAAATTAAAATTTTAGTAAAAAAGAGGCAATTAATAAAGATTAAAATATTAAAAAATTGTCCTGAAGATATAAAAAACATTATTGAAAGAACTATCAATTATTGCGACTGTAAATTGATAGATAAAATTGGACTTACTTTTACTATACATAGAGGGAAATCTTTATAAACTGTAAAATTGAATACATTTTATCTAGCTAAAAATAAGGCTGGAGGTATTTCAAGATGATGGAACCTGCTAATCATGCTCTTCTAAAAGAATTTGGATTCAAACCTCATGAAGTAGAAGTAGGAAAAGACCAAATAATGGAAGTAAATTGGCCAAAACCTGTTAGACATTATAGACTAATTCATGAATCATGGAAACACTCAATAGAAGAAAGCTATTATTGGGTTCTTAATTATTTAAGAAGTGATTTAGGATTTTTAGTTCATAAAGTTACAGATGTTTTTTCCTCATCTGAACAGAGTTCTTTTTTTGGGTTAGGACAACAAAGACTAGGAATGCAACAAGATAAAATTAGCAATTTCTTGGCAATAATTGGAAAAATGACCAAAGAACTTTTTCAACTTGTAAGAGAATTAAGAATAATAGATGAAAGACTACAATTTTATTATGACAGTGAAAATCGAAATAAAAAAGTATTTGCTGTTAAAGATACTGGTCATGATAGCAGAAAATGGGAATCTGCAGAAATAACATTAAAAGGATATTGGGTAGATTTAGTAGAACAAGGAAGTAAAAACCCAGCAAGTGTATATGGTATGGCAAGAGAGGTACAATTTACAGCTTTACCAGATTTATTTTTCTCAATACATCCTTATGATGATCAATTAGTCGATGAAGTTATAGAAAGTGAAGACCTAAGAAAAGCATTTAATAGAAAAGTACGTGAAGTATTAAAAAGAAAATTAAAAACATATCTTGTTTGGAAAAAACAAACAAAAAGAGAATTGTTAGATAAAAGAGGATTTACATTAAGATATATGTATCAGCATGTTCATATCATTAAGCTATATATGACATATGTCAAACCATACCTAAAGAATGTTCAACGTTTGCAACAAGATGAAAAAATGGCTGAGAGCCCTGATTTAATTGCTGCATTTGAAAGTAGTATGATAGAAGTCGAATTATTAGGACAATTCCTACCCATTGAAAGCAAAAAAATATGGAGCGTAATCTGCAGCCATTTCATATTTAGAACTAAACCATCATTAAATTATAATGCTGAAGGGTATAATAGAGGACCAATACATGAAGGCTATGTAGAAATAAATCATCGAACATATACATGGACACAAAAACAAATTGACACTTATAAAAAAATGAGAGACAAAGAAGATTTTATGCTTCTAAAAATAATCGATAAAAATCTAGATTTTGCATTAACTGAATTAGGTGAAGAATTTTTTAGATATTTAGATGAAGCAGAAGCTGTTATGACAAAAAAATACAAAGATGATGAGTATACCCCATTCTATCAATTAATTGGTGCAAAAAATCCTAGAGAGAAAAAAGAAAAAGAAGAAGCTAAAAAAACAAAACCAAATAATAATCCTTTTACAGCAGTATTTGATGGTTTTGCAGACTTGGGCTCTGCACTAACTGGATCAAATAAATCATCTAAAAAAACACATAAACATAAGCCACAACCTGTCGATCCTGTAAAACAAGCATCAGAAATAGATGCGGCTAAAGGTGACTCCGGTGCAAAAGCATGGTTAGTATATAAAAATTACAAAAAAGCACATCAAATGATTGCTTGGTAAAAATGGATTTAGACAAAATAAAAAAATTATCTCCTGAAGAAAGATTAAAGAAATTAGATGAAATAATAGAAACAAAAAACAAAGAATTAGAAAAAGCAAATAAAGATATTGAAGAAGCTAAGAAATTAGCAGAAAAAGCAAAAAAAGATAATGCAGACTTAGTCTGGCTAGAAAAAATAAAAGTTCCCCAAATAGAAGAAGTAGATGTTCAAAAATTATTTCATCAAGAAGAAGAACTTGAACAAAAAGTAAAAGATGTAAAAGTTGAAGAAGAAACAAGTTCAGCAAATAATTTATACAAAATGAGTGCTGATGCACCGACTGGACAATTATATAGCAATCTTAAAAATTTATATCAACAAGTTAAAGAAAATGGATCAGTAACATCTGATGTTGCTGGCCAACTAGAAATACTTCAATATGCTATACAAAAAAAACAAGAAGACATACAAGCAGGGAATTATAATCCCAATACTGAAATAATAGATCAAGCAAATTCAATAAAAACAATTGCCGATAAAATATTAACCATATATACTGGAGGAGTAAAACGAGCAAATGGAATTTAATTATGGTAGTGGACCTGGAGGATATATGCATAACAAAACAGAAGGACCTGTAAATGATGTATCAGATTTAGGTGGACCTACAAAACCTACAATTGAAGGACCGGTGTTATATGGTTCTGAATTAGGTCAAAGTGTCACAGAAGGTTCTAGATTTGGAACATTTTTACAAACAGTAACAGGAGCAATAAGGGGCGGTGCATCTAAAATTGAATTACAAACACAAATGGGCGGTGGAGCTGAAGCAGTTGGAGCAGAAAGCTATGGACGAGAAGCAAAACAAGCTTTAAAAGAACTTGCAAAAGCAAATGAAGTTGAACTAACATCAGTACACGCTCCAACACAAGTAGGAAATGTTTCAGGGTTTAATCCCCAACAAGGTTTTAGTGATGAACAACGTAAATCTAGTGTTGATGAAATAAAAAAAGCAATTGATTTTGCAGCAGATGTTACAGGTGGTGGAACAATAACATTCCATACTGGTGAATATCAAAGACCTATGTCTGAAGCACCATGGGCAATCCTAAAGGATAAAAATGGAAATCCAATACTAGATCAACATGGACAAAAACAATACCAATTCTTAGGATATGCAGAAGAACCAGGAAGAGCAGTAACTTATATGGTAGATGATAGAACTGGAAGAATCATGGGAGATGTAAGAAAATCAAATGTAATCAGAGAACCAGTATATTTAACAGCAGACAGAGATTATGAAGGAGTAGATGTGGATGGTAAACCTGTAAAAATTGAAAAAGGAGATTTAATAACTGATGATGGAGAATACATAGATAGAGCAAATCCTGATCATCTTTTCAAACGTGTAGCTGTATTTGATTCTAAAAGAAGTCGTTTCAAAACAGAAAAATTAACGTGGGATGAAATAGAAGAAAGAAAAGATTCATGGAACAAAAAACATCCAAACGAACAAATAACAACAGAAGAAATGGCATATAGAATCCAAGTAGAAACACAAATCATGCAATATCGTGGTCATTCATTATATCACGGAAGAATGTACAATGAAGAAAAAAAAGAAAGAGATGCAATTAAAACAGCATTACAATTCTATAAAGAATTAGAACAAAAAATGCCAAAAGAAGAACTATGGAAAATTATGCGATCTGATCCAAAAACAAGACGATATGTTCAACCAGATTTAACAGGTTATGACCAAAGATTACCAAGCGAAGTATTACAAGAAGCATTATTACAAGCTGAACAATCATTGCAATATACACACGAAGCATCTTCTTCAGCAGACGCACAAGCAGATACTTTAGTTGATACATTACGTCATGTAAAGCCTATTGATCAATATGCACAATCAAAATCATTTCAATCTATTGCAGAAGCTGGAATACATGCATGGGAGAAAACAAAAGAAGGCATGCGTGATGGAACAGTAAATAGAAATATTGCATTAACAGCAGAAAATATATTTCCAGAAATGGGTTATGGTAGCCATCCTCAAGAATTAAAGGAATTAATATTGAAATCACGTGATCAGATGGTTACATTACTAACTGCAAAAGAAATACCAGATCCACATGCAAGATTAAAACTTGTAAAAGATGAGAATGGTGAAGAAAGAGAAGAAATACTTAATGTTCCAAACCCATGGTATAGACCCGGAGTTAGTAAAGAAGAAGCAAAAAAGATTGCTGAAAATCATATAAAAGCAAATCTTGATACTCAACACCTTGGTATGTGGGGCAAACATTTCCAACCTATATATAATAAAGAACAAGGAAGAATGGAAACTCCTGAAGAAACAAAAGAAAGATTCAAAAAATGGTATATGAATGAAGTTAAAGATTTAGCAGAATCAGGAATAATAGGTGAATTACATATTGTTGATGGTATGATTTCTGGAGGACATGTGCATCTTCCTGCAGGAGAAGGAGAACTTCCAGTTGTTGATGCTGTACAATATTTAAGAAGTAAGGGATTCAAAGGAGTTATGATTTCCGAAGGACATGGAGAGGAAAGTTGGGGTCCAGGAAGAATATTACATAAAACATGGGAAAACTTCGGTGTACCATTATTTAATAAAGGATATTTTAGTCAAGGTGGAGGAATGGGTGCACCAATTAGATTTACAGATATTAGTAATAGCTATTTCCAACAGAAACAAGCACCTTATTTTGTTTTTGGAGGATACGCACCAGGGAATGATTGGACATTATGGAGTGAAGTTCCTTTAGAGTAAATTATATAATAAAGATGGACATTAAAATAATAACGGGTTTAGGCTATTCATTTTTATTCTTATTATTTAACATATTAATATCACAATTAAATCTAATATGGATTAGTGTTTCTATGATTATAACAATTATTTTTTTTATTTCATATCTAAAAAATAAAATGAAAGAATTTTTTGGATATACAATCATACTAATAGGAATAATTTCATTTTTATTTTTTTTCGGAGTATTACTTCTATCATCAAATTTTAATCTTAGTCAAGATACAATAGCTATTACATTTCTTGGATTAATGATAATACTATCTACATTAATAATCTATGCAGGAATTATTGTTATTAATTATAAAGAAAATTTTGTAGATAGATGGATTAAAAGAATGTTAAAATAATAAAATAACGAAATTCTTAAATATAATTAAATATAAATTATAATGATGACAAAAAATAAGTCTAAAAAACAAAAAGCAAATATAAAGAAATCAATATCAAAAAAGAATAATAAAAATATAGCAAAAATAAAAATACTTGCAATAATTATAATTTGTTTTGCAATAATTATATCAATAATTGTTTTAATTAATAAAGAATCTCAAGAGTATTATTTTGATGAAGAAAATGATGATAAATTCAAGCTATTAAGAGAAAACATGATAGAGAATCAATTAAAAGCTAGAGATATAACTGATGAAAAAGTATTAAATGCTATGAAAAAAGTTGAACGACATAAATTTGTTCCCGAATCAATAAAAAATAATGCTTATCAAGATAATCCACTACCTATAGGACATGGACAAACTATAAGTCAACCATATATAGTTGCTTTAATGACACAACTTGCTGAAGTAAAACAAAATTATAAGGCATTAGAAATTGGAGCTGGTTCAGGATATCAAGCAGCTATATTAGCAGAACTTATTAATGAAGTATATACTATCGAAATAATTGAGGAATTAGCAGAATCATCTAAAAAAGTATTAAAAGAATTAGAATATACAAATGTAAAAGTTAAACATGCCGATGGTTATTATGGCTGGAAAGAACATGCACCTTTTAATATCATTATGATAACTGCTGCATCAAATCATGTACCTCCTCCTCTTCTTGAACAATTAGCAGATGGTGGAAAATTAATAATTCCATTAGGTGATATAAGAAGATTCCAAACATTAACTATTGTAACAAGAAAGGGTGATGAATATTCTACTGAGTTCATAAGCAATGTTAGATTCGTTCCTATGACTGGAAGAGCAATGGAGGCAGAAATATAATACCTAAAAGATATACCATACCTGCAAATATCAATACCATATTATATCCCATAAATAATGCAAATATTACTGCTAAAATAGGACCAATAACAGAAGCCATTCCATTAATTGCCCATGCCCATGAAACTGCTTCTTTCTTTATTAATTTGATTCCTAATGGGAAAGGCATACCAAGCATAAATCCTAATGGTGCTATTAAAATAATAGCAATAATAATTCTAAAAAAAAGACTAAAAGAAGAAAAAATTTGCATAACGCCAGCAATCAAGAATATCGAGAAAAATATTAAACCTGCAATAATAATCAATACTTTTCTTATCACATATTGATTTAATTTATCTGAAAATAATGCACCTAAACTTGAAAACAAAAGCATTGAAAAAATAATTATTGCAGATGAATACATTACTTGACCAAGATAAAGAATAAATTTCTGAATTAATACAATCTGTACAAACATATATCCAATCCCTATTAAAAAGAAATATCCTAAAAATCTTTTCTGATTAGATTCATTATGAAATATTAATAATGGTAATAAAATAAGAATAAACGAAAGAATTAATACTTTAACAAACATAAAAAATACAAGAAAACCAGAATCCAAAAAAGGATTCCAATGATCAGACATATTCCGTAATTCATTAAACTTTGATAATTTAAAAAAATTAAAATAAAAAGGTTTATTATCAAAAACAGGAGAAACATCAAAAACATAATAATCATAAAACTCATCAGGTGAACCAAGTAAACTTTTCAAAGCATTATGATAAAATGGTTCTTCAAATTTGAGATTAATATTAGGTTCATAATAATACGGTAAATAGACAATATCTAATCCATTAGATTCTGCAAAATTCTTTATTATATTACTTGTTTCATTTGTTATTTTTTGTTTAGTAATAACTAAAGTTACAGTTGTCCATGAACGAAACATAGCAATATTATCAGCATTTTTATCAACCTTTAAAGCAAGCGAAAATAATCTTAAACTTTCTTTAGGTGGAAAATTAAGCCAACGTGTAATAATAATAACACCATCATCTGTTAAAGATTCATAATAATCACTAAATGCATCTGCTGTTAAAAAATAATTTTCAGTCAAACTAGATATTCCCGAAGATTCTCCAAATAAATTTCCTGAAAGCGACAAAATAATAATTCCAAATTTATCATTATTGGTTTTTAAAAAATTTCTACCATCACCAAATAGAACATTTGCCTTATCATAAATATGTCCAGAATAACTTCCATAGTCATTCATTATAATATTAATTAACAACGGATTAGATTCTACGGCCGTAACATTTCTTCTTTGATTTAAACCTAATAAAACATCCATACCTGCTCCAGGATTAATAACCAATACATTATTTTCTGTATTGAGATTAAAAGCCAATTTTGTAGGTATATGGTCTAAAAAAGATAAACTAGTATTATCATAAATATTATAATATGTCATAGCACCCAACAATTCACCATCAATCATCACACCAAGTTGGGGTGGAAGACTTTGTCTATATACAGGACTCAACCCAGGAGCATATCTTACAAAAGAACTATTAACAATATCAATTCTTGAAATAGAATTATATTTTGTATCAATTATTTCTGTTCTTGGAACATCTAAAGCAATACTTAATTCTTTATATTGACTGATCTTAATTTCAAATAAACCTGGAAAAAATAATCCAGAAAACAAAAAAATACATACCATAATTAATGAAAAAACTTTAATCCTAAATAAAGAACCTGAAAAAAGGACCAAAGATAAGATCCCAAGTGAAGCAATAAATAAAATATAATACGAAATAAATGATGACATAATTAATAAACCAATTAAAATACCAATTGAAGAACCAAACATATTCCAGAAATAAATTTTACCAGAAATTTTTCTATATTTACCAAATAAAAAAGCAATAATTATACCAAAAAAAAAGAAAGGAAGACCAAGTATAAGATAATAAAACAACAAATTGAGAGAATACCAATAATTAATTCCTGCTTTAAAAGGATCAAACGAAATATTATTAATAATAAAAAAACCAAAAAAAGCAGACAAAGAAAAACCAATTGAAGACCATGTTAATGGTTTTTTCAACTTTTTAATAGCCAAAAAAGTTCCAGCAACTGCCATGCCAAACATAGAAATACTAACAACCATAAATGCAAAATGATACCATTGTGATATTGAAAAAAAACGAATCAAAGAAAGTTCAAAAGAAAGCGTAGCTAAAGATATAAAAAATATCCCAAGATAAATCCTAATATTTTTCAAGGTAAATTCTACTAAGAATAAAAAGTTTAAAAGTATTTCCTATTAATAATAGTATTAAAACCAAAAATCACTTACATTTGTTCTAAAACATCAATACTCAAATAACCCAATCCCGATTGAATAACATATCTAACAGAATCAAGTAAAGCTAGACGAGCATTTCTTAATTCTTTAGTTTCTGCTTTTAAAACAGAAATATCCCTATAGTATTCATTAAATGTAGAAGCTAATTCAAATAAGTAGTGACACAATGATGAAGGCTTAAGATTTTTTGCACTTTCTTCTAGTATTTTAGGATAATTAGATAAAACCAATAACAATTTTCTATCAGAATCAGTATCTAATAATGATAAATCTGCTTCTTGTAGTTTAACATAATCTTCAAGCTTATTAAATATTGAACATATCCGTGCATAAGCGTATTGAACATAAGGACCTGTTTCACCTTCAAAAGCAAGACTTTCTTTAGGATTAAAAACAAAATTCTTAACAGGATCAAATTTTAAAAAGAAAAATCTAATTGCAGACATTGCAATTGCATTCGCACGATTTTCAATTTCATCAAAATCAAGATTATCATACCTCTTTTTTACTTCCTCTCTTGCCAGTTCTATAACTTCATCAATTAAATTATCTGTATCAACAACATTCCCCTCACGTGATTTCATTTTTCCTTCTGGTAATTCAACCATCCCATATGAAAAATGATAACATCTTCCAGAAAACTTCCAATCTAATTTTTCAAATACTTCAAATAAAACCTTAAAATGATAATCTTGTTCATTACCAACAACATAAATCATTTCATCAAATTTATAATCATCATATCTTAATTTAGCCATGTAAATATCTTGTGTTATATATACACTTGTACCATTTGAACGAAGTAATACTTTAGTACCCATATTTTTATCTTTCAATCTATAAATAATATTTCCATTATCATCTTTTTCAAATAAACCTTTTTTTAAACCATCTTCAATTATTTCTTTACCATACTTGTAAGTATCACTTTCAAAATATTCTTTATCTATTGTAAAACCAAGCTTATCATATGTTTCTTTAAATCCTTCTAGAGCCCAATTATTCATTTTTTTCCACAAATCCAGAATTTCTTCATCACCGTTTTCCCATTTAACAAGCATCTCTTGAACTTCATTTTCTAATTGTGGATTATCTTTTACAGCTTTGCTATAAAGAACATACATATCACCAACAAAATGATCACTTTTTCTGCTTTCTGATTCAGGAGTTTTTCCATCAGAAAAATTTTTGTAAGCAAGCATTGATTTACAAATATGAACTCCCCTATCATTAACTACATTAACATTATATACTGTCTTACCTTGTCCTTTTAATATTTTAGATATTGATTGTCCTAACAATATATTTCGAAGATGACCTAAATGCAGTGGTTTGTTTGTATTAGGGCCAGGACTCTCAACTAAAACAATATCTTTGACAGCTTTTTTACATCCATAACACAATTTTGTTGCCTGTATTTCATTTATTATAGAATTTGCTATTATTGATTTATCAATAAAAAAATTAACATATGGACCTAATGCTTTTACAGAAACAAATTCAATATTAAACTTAGACGCTAAATCTTTGGCTATATCAGCTGGTGATTTTTTCAATAATTTTGAAAGACTAAAACAAGGAAATGCAAAATCACCCATTTCAGTATTTGGAGGTATTTCTAAAGTAACCTCAGATAAACCCATAATTTTTTTTATTTCATCAATTATTTTTGCTTTAATAAAGTCCATTTGAAACAATAAAAGAAAGAGTTTTTTAAACATTTCTGTTATTTCCTATTAATACAATTATTATTTAGGATTTAAACCATTTTTAAGTATTGCATCAACTTGTGAAGATTTTACTTTATGCATTGAAAGATAATCCTGTCCTAAGCTAGTTTGATTCTCACCCATCATTACCTCAAATACTTCTCTATTATCAGAAATTCTACCTTCAACAATCTGTGAAAGTAATCTTAAATAAGTTTGAAATGTTTCAGTAGCATAAGGGTTATGATGCATCATGCTTGAATATAACTTAGCATCACCACTATGAACTCTAGCACTACAAGTTTGTAATAATCTATATGGAGGAGTAGAAAATGATTCAATCGTATCTGGATGACCAACTAATTCTCTAATTGTTGCATCCAAAGAAACTACTATTGCATGAACCAAATTCTGAGTAATGCTAGCATAAAGATCATGTTGTTCAGGAGTCACAGCAGTTATTTTAGCACGATATTTCTTTAAATCATTTTCAAATTCATTTGCAAGTTTACCTGATCTTTCTGTATGAATTGCAATAATATTTTCTCCATGAAGATTCTCTTTCCCACCAACTGCTCCAAAAAATGTATGTATTGGTAAGATTTCAACTTCAGGATTAGTATATTGTATCAAAAGTGGAACAATTTCAGACTTAACGCCTGTATTATCAACAACAAGCTTTCCTGGTTCAATACTTGGACATAACTCCTTGATTTTTGCAGGTGTTACATCAAGATCAAGATTAATAATTATTGCATCTGACAACCTTATAACTTCCTCATAACTTAAAGGTGTTTTTCTACCAGCAACAAGTACTCTTTTCCCAATTCCTTCGTAGAATGGTTTAAAAAAACCTTGACCCATTATTCCTGTACCACCAATAATTCCTATAGTCTTTATCTTTGGCTCAATTAATGGTAAATGTCTATATGACCCAAAAACAAATACTTCTGTTTCAGGCATACTTTCTAATTGAATTAAACAATCTTCTAAATTTTTATCTTTCATATGAGCTTGTATATCAATATAAAACATTAATCCTCCTCGTCCATCAGGAACCAATTCAAGATTATTCATATTTAAATTATTCTTAGTAACAATTGCACTCCATTCATATAAAAAACCCTCCTGATCCATTAAAGGATGAATTGCAATACTTGTAATATCATTACCTGTTGGTTCAGTACCACCATTCTTTTTTGCTAATTTTATAAATCTAGTACGATTTGGTTCTATATTAGCAATTTGATTAGCAATTATTTCAAGACCATACTGCTCTGCAGCTTCAGGCTTTCCTATTGCAGCAGCATTCAATAAATTTTCATCTGCTATTTTCTTCATTGCACCAGCTGTACTATTAGCAGAAATTCTTTTTGCATTTCTATAATTTACATGAAGAAAATTTGAACATTGATCAATAGCTGTTCTTTTAGAATAAATTTCTAGTATCTGATTATGCCCTTTTAAAGCAGCAAGAACATGATTTATCTGTAATAATTCAGCATCCACAATTTGCACGGTACTAGAAAATGTAACTAAATTTCTTAAGGTTTCTTGAATATTCCAATCAATAACATTCTGATGAGGAACAAAACCATAATCTACTTGACCAGATTCTACAGCTTCAAAAACACTAGTTATATCAGATAATGGAATTCTTTCAGAATCAGGACTATTATTGATTAAAGCTTCTTCAGTATATGTTTTTTCAGGACCTAAATAAGCTATCTTTTGTACCATATTAAACGTGATTATAATAGCTATTTTAAATTTAACTATATATAAAAAACAAAAAACTAAAATATAACAAAACTATTAAAATATAAAATCAGAATAAAAAATTAAATAATATAACTAATAATAAAACAAAGGAGTTATTCAGTAAACAACCTATGTTTTTCTTCACCTTCAATTTCTTTAAGAATTCTCTTTATTACTACTTTTTCTGGGTCAGGCATCAATTTTACTCTATTTTTCACATCTTCAAATGATTCAAAAGGCTTAATATCACGTTCATCTAAAATTTCCCACATATGTTTTTTTCCTAAACCAGGAAGTAATTCTAATTGATGCATACGAGTAGTTAAAGGTTGAGCTTTATTAAAGAAATCTACAAATTTATTTTGATTTTTCTCAACTAACTCCTTTATAATATATGAAACTTCACTACGTGCAGTACTTGTCAATTTATCATACTGTATTTTTCCATTAATATGGTGTACTTTATCTCGTTTACCTTCACCAATATAAACTTCCTCATAAGGTTGTAAAAAAACACCTTTCTTTGGAACAAGCTCCAAGAGTACAAAATGATTTTTTCCTATAGCTTGAGCTACTGGGGTCTTCATATGTGCAGGCCTATTATCAAAAGGATATCCATTAGGCAAAAAATCAATAACTATTGCATTTTCTTCTTTTTCCATTTTCCCTCAAAAGCTCCCTAACATACAAACAGATTTACATATATATAAACTTATCGAAACCACGACAATCGCCCTCCTTAAGAAAAAGAACTTACGGTGTCAGCAATTTTTTTTGCGTTGTCGTTTGTAATTGTAATTGTATAGCCGGTGAGTAATGCCTTTACCTCATCGGGGTATTTTGGAAGAGTATCAACTATCTTAACAATATGCTCTTCTTTCAACCTAGGTATATTTAAACTTTCAATTTTCTCTCGTAATTCTTTAGATTTAGATAATGATAATTTTGAGAATTCTTGCAAATAACCTAAAGTTTTATTTGCTCTATAATTTAATTCACCTGTTTTAGTTTGTAACTTAGATAAAACATCTTTCACTTCTGCCATTGTTACAGGAGTTTGATTTAATATTTTTACATTACCCATTTTTTATATCTCTTATCAACAAAATTACTTTCTATATTTGATTAATTATTGTATAGTAAAACTATAATCACAATATCTTATATTATGATTTATTGAATATAAACATTTAAAAATGTTATGCTTATATAATAAATAACATTATTAATTTAATTTATTAATCTCAAATAATATCTAAATTTATTATTTGGATGATATAGCAACCTTTTTAAGGTGTATTGGATGAACTATAAGATCTTTTTTCTTCTTTCCATCAATAATTATTACCTTATAACATTTACCTTGCTTACCGTTAATTATTCCAACTTTACCATGATAATCTAAATGATAAATACCAGCTTGATATGAACCATCTGCCTTTAATTGAACTTTCTCACCATCATTAAAAGTTTGTAAAAACTTATTTATTTTAATAGTACCACGTTCTTTAGCAGTTCTTCTAAGTTTAGCTCTACTCTTTCGTCTTTTACCACCAATTCGCATTACCATATAACTGATAAATTATGATTTGTTTATAAATATAACGATTTTTATATAAGAATTACTATATGGCTAATGCTACATGTAAAAATTTTGTAATAATTTATAAGAATAACCTAAAATCAAACGATTTTTGTTGCAGCTTTTCTCAATCTATTCATAATAGCTAAACCAATACCTTTCTCAGGACAAGAACCAATAAGAATATAATCATACTTATCATCATCGAGATCTCGAATAGTCCTAAACATATTATGAGCAAGAATTGAAAGATCATCTCGTGTACCAACTGCCAAAAAATCACATTTCATTTCACCATTTAATTCTTTAGCTAATTCTTTTGAACCAATAATAACTACTTTATTTGATTCCATATGAAGCTTTGAAGAAACAGAAAGCAATTTATCCCTCATCTCATCCTCAGTAGAACCAGTAATTAAAAAAAGATTAGCATTAGGTGCATAATGCCTATATTTCATTCCCGGTGATTTAGGTTTTTTTGCTGAAGGATTTGCAACCCTTATTTTTTTAGATAAAGCAATTTCAATTTGTTCCTTGGTAACACTACCTGGACGCAATAAAAGAGGAATCTTACCAGATAAATCAATAACAGTACTCTCTAAACCAACATCTGTAAAACCCCCATCAATAATTACATCAACTTTTCCATCTAACTCTTCAATTACATCCTCAGCATCAGTTGTAGAAGGTCTTCCAGAAATGTTAGCAGAAGGAGCAGCAATTGGAATATCACTCTTTTTTATTAATTCATAAGCAATAGGATGTGAAGGCATTCTAACTGCAACAGTGTCTAACCCACCTGTAACAATATCAGGCACTATTGGATTTTTTTTAAGAATAAATGTTAATGGTCCTGGCCAAAACTTTCGCATAAGTTTTTTTACATCTAAAGGAATATCTTTTACTATTTTATTTAACATATTCCTATCTGAGATATGAACAATAAGAGGATTATCAGAAGGTCTACCTTTAGCTTTATAAATACCCTTAATTGCATCTTCATCTAAAGCATTTGCACCTAAACCATAAACTGTCTCAGTAGGAAATACTACTAATTTACCTTGACGCAATATGTCTGCACATTTACTGATAATTAGTTTATTTGGTTTTTTTGAATTTAATTTAAAAACTATAGTCATAGTATTACCATTCCGCAAGAAGTAATCATATACTATTGAGATATATAAATTTTATTATAATTAAGATTTATATATAAAAAATTAAGTTAAAGCATAACAAAAAAACTTACGATTATCATTTTGCAAACGATTACATAAATCTCTTTTGCCAGATAAAGAAGAATAAAAATAATAATTCTCAATACATGTACCTATTAACGAATTCCCATTACTACAAAAAGAAACCTTATTCTCAACAATCGAACTACAAAAATCACCATAACCAAAATAATCATTACAAGATCGTTCATGTATCTGTAAACAGTATTCTTTCAAAGAAGGATTTCTAATATTTAGACAATTTAAATGCTGATAAGATACGTAATATGAATACAACTCATATAAATCTTCACAGTCATGAATTTTATCAAAACTTAATTCTTCACAACTATTTTTACCTTCTAAATAAGAAATACATGTTATACGAAGTAAATCATCATCTATCCGTGTACATAATTCCATTCTTTCTTGAAAATTAGCAGGACTCGGTCGTAATTCATAATTAAAAAAAAATAAAAAAAGTATTAAAGAGATTACAATTATAGTGACAAATAAAGCTATATAAACTTTAAACCAGCTTTTAAACCATAATCTTTCTTGTGATATAACTTCCTCAAATCTAATTTTATCAAAAAAAGAAGCTTTACTTTTTTTATAAACAATTATTTGATCTAATTTTTTTTGATCATACCCTAAATCCAGAAGCATATCTTTGATATCAACTATATTCTTACCTTTTTTTAATTCTTTATCAATAAAATCTATAATATCTTTATTAGTTTCTTCAAAAACTATTGAAGTTATTTTACCAATTTTAGAACTATCATGACCTGATTTTATAAGTATATCACGGATTGAATTAATACTATATCCTTGTTTTATTAGTTCATTAATATAAGATTTTAATTCTTCATCTATCAAATTATCCACCTAACATTTTATCAAAAGAAAAATATCCTATAAATTATAAGACCAGCAATAATACCAAATATGAAACCTTGCATAAACTCTTTTGCTCGTTCTCTCTGGAGTAATCGATCACGTTTCATTATAATATCATTATGATGAGCTAAATTATAATTATTAGAAGTTATATTATCATTCTCATTTGAAATAGAATTATTAGTATCATTACCAATATCATTATTAGTATCATTATCATTCTTTTTTGTAATATCAAATATTTTAACTTTTGCCTTAGAATTCTTCTTTTGTTTTGGAACAGAACGTGAAATTCTTTTCTCAATTACTTTTAATATTTGTTTTTTATCAGTAAGTGGAACAAGTTGCTCAGCTAATTTATTATCTTGAACAATATGAAAAATCCAGTTTTTAAAATCATTTTTAGAAGAATTTACATGGTGATTATAATCTTCATCCGACATTTCTAAAATAGCATCATACAATTCATAAAGATTCTTCAGTTTCATACCTGAACGAGTAACAAATTCAGTTCCTTCAGGAACATTTGCATACTTTATAATTACCACCTCTTTTTACTATTATACTTTCTTATTTCAAACTGTTTCTTTACATATTTACATTTATTACTTATTAATGTTTGCAATTTATATTAAATTTTCTAATAACATAAAACAAACATATTATTAGTTAAGACTAACTATTTCTTATCCCAAAAAAATCAAATTATATTTAGGATAATATAATACTAATTACGAATCTTTCTAACAATATGTTTTAATAATTTTAACTGTGCTTCAACCTTACTTTCAACTTCTTTAAGATCTTCAGCAAGAGTCTGATCATCCATTACTTCTTTAATCCAATTACTAAAATCATTTTTAGATTCATTTACATGATACTTAAATACTTCATCAGACATACTATCTAAAGCATCAATCAACTCATATAAATCTTTAAGTCTTCTACCATCATTTAAATAAAAATGGTATTTTTCTGGAACTTCCCCTGGTATTTTTTTTTCAACAGTTACTTCAATTCGAGTTTCATTTAAACTTTTTTCTGCAGCTCCAGAACCACTTGATTTATTATCTGAAACTTTACTCTTTTTTGATACTGACTTTTTACCTGCCATATCAATTCACCTCTTTTAATATCATATTATTTGCCATACGACCTTCGATATCTTTTAATACATTCATAAATGCAATATATGAATCATAAGGACTATCATATGGATTAAAATATTTATGAACATCTCCATCATTAAACCATTTTGTACACATATAATAAAAATGATCTGATGTTGTTAACTTTCGCCAATCCTCAATTAATTTGTGATCATTAGTCATTTTTACATCTTTCTCAATATCATAAAGATGCTTAAGAGCAGCCTCTTGAATAGCATTACCTCTCCATGCAGACAAATCACGCTCAACATCTGCCCATGATACTGGATGATGAACATCAAGTTCATCTCTAATTGGAAAAATATCAACAACTTCTGATGGTGTCATAAATGAATTATGAGGATGTTTCAAAAATTCTTCTGGAAGATGTTCTAAAAATTGAAAAATACCTTTATCTTCCCATTGATGCTCGCCAAAAGTCTCATAATCCATAAAAAGATTAACTACTTCACCATTTCCATTAATATTATTAACCCAGTTTACAAATTTAGGTACAGTCAATGGATGTTCTTCCCATTCATGGTTGCTAAATCTAAAAGCTATATCATCACTTAGCTTATAATTCTTTAACAATAAAGGAATATTTGCACTAACTGATTTGTAAATAAAATTTGGACTTCTCCAACCTAAAACCCTATCAGCACCCTCAGCAAGTACTGCTTTATATCCCATTTTGTCAAGTTCAATTGCAAGCTCATTATAAAATATAAGTTCTGTATTTCGAAAAACTTTTGGAGTTACACCAAGAATCTCTTTTAACTTTTTTTCATGCATCAAAACTTGCTCTTTGAATTCTTCCTTAGAAAAAAGAAAAGATAAACTATGATGATAAGTTTCTGATAAAAATTCAACATGTCCTGTATCAGCTAATTGCTTAAATAAATCAATTACTTCAGGTGCATATTCCTCAAATTGTTCAAGAGCAGTACCTGTAATAGAAAAAGAACATTTAAATTTACCATTATACTTTTTTACTAAATCTAAAATTAAACTTGTTGCAGGGATATAGCACTTTTTAGCAACCTTCTGCATGATCTCACGATTTTTATGTTCATCAAAATATTTTGAATTTTTACCAATATCAAAAACATGATAATTTTTCATACGATACGGCTGATGAACTTGAAAATAAAAACAAATTGCTACCATATTCATAACCCCCTGGCTTTACGCCATACATTTAATGATTTATTATAAGCATCAATACATTTTCTTGCAGGATCATCCCATGTAAAACGTTTAATTTCTTGAGTCCCTTCAGCAACCAATAAACTATGCAATGGTGCATGAGATAAAACACCAATGATTTTATTTGCCATATCATTAACATCCCAAAAATCCGCTTTAAGACAATGACGAACAACTTCACTAACACCTGATTGTTTTGAAATCAACACAGGAGTTCCATTACGCATACTTTCAAGAGGAGTTATACCAAAAGGTTCACTTATAGAAGGCATTACATAAAGATCAGCCATGCGGTATGCTCTATCAATATCATCTCCCTTTAAAAATCCAGCAAATAATACATTCTTTGAAATCCCCAATTCTGCAGCTTTATTCATCATAAATGCTTCCATATCACCAGAACCAGCAACGACAAAAGTAACATTAGGCTCATACTCTAATACTTTTTTAGCAGCATATAAAAACCAATCTGGACCTTTTTGAATAGTTATTCTTCCTAAAAACAGTACTACTTTTGTATCATTAGGTAATCTTTGGCGTCTAGAATCTACTTCTTTATGTTCTACAGCATTATGAACTACAACAACTTTATTAGGATCAATTCCATAATGATTTATTACCCTATTACGTGTAAGATTTGATACAGCTAAAATCATATCAGCAGCATTAAAACCTTCTTTTTCCAATTGATAAACATATTGATTAGGATTATCACCTGTTCTATCAAATTCAGTTGCATGAATATGTAACAACAAAGGCTTTCCTGATATCTTTTTTGCTTCAATACCTGCACCATAAGTCATCCAATCATGACAATGAATTAAATCATAATCATCACGCATTGCAATTAATTTTGCTTTCTGTCGATAACGCCATACTTCTGAATACAAATCTTTTCCATAAATATTTTTAGATTGTTCTGATCTATCATGTTCAATTGCATCTACACCTTTCAATAAACTTTTCTTATATTCTTCATTAGTCATATAAGGTGTAATCAAAGAATCAACTTCAATTGTTTCTATAAATTGAGATTTCATTTTTGTTCCTTCAGCAGATACTAATTCAACATGCAAAGAAGAAACATTTTTAGAAACATGTGGCATTACAAAAATAATTTCAGCACCTAACTTATGCAAACTTTTTGTCAATCCATAACAAGCAGTACCTAAACCGCCTGAAGCCATTGGAGGAAACTCCCAACCAAACATTAGTACTCTCATTGAGTATCCCTCCTGAAAATAAATTGACTATTAGAAGCATCATCACTAGAAATATCTCGTGTTTCATCAGTATTTATAGTAATATTACTTAATTTCTCACCATTAATATTTAAACTAGAAGAATCAATAATTACATTAGATGAAGAATTAACTGATTTCAACCATTTTTCTTTCTGTTCCTGAACCAATTTACGACCACTATCTGTAATATCAAAGATTCGAACATATTCAGAACTAAGTACCTCAATAATATGCTTCTTACCTGAAAGATAAGTTAAATGACTTTCAACAGTTCTCCAATTAACACCAATATCTTTTGCAAGTTGATTAATTGTTTTTCTTTTTTCAGTTAAAGATTTTAAAATAAGATTTCTGATGGTTGTAAATTTCTTTCTTTTTGGTGAGGAATTATTAACTAATCTTTCAGCTTTATTAAAAAAAATGGAGTAGCCAATTATACCACCATTATCTAATATTGCATTAATATAACCTTCAACTGGAATATTATTATGCAAAATTTTAGATCTAAAATTAACCTTATTTTTACTTATTAAATCTAAATTATGACGATTAAAAAAATCATTAGATAAATCAAAAGGATGAAACAAACCAGAAAGATCTTCTTGATGAAAATCCATAATTTCTTCTGCAAGTTGGTTTGCAAATTTAACTGTGAAATTTTTGTCCAAAGATAGAATTGCGTAATTAGTCTGATTTAATAAATCTATAAAAAGTTTCTCATCCATACACCATTCATCCTCATCATCCTTCACTTAAAGCAAAAGATTGTAATAACATCAGATATACTTATATATAAATATTGTGTTTAGTAACACCTTGATACTAAATAAGTAATAAGATATGCATCCAGATATTTAGTAATAAATTAAACAAGAATTAATAAAAGTATATGAAGATGCAATAGTAATTAAACAAATAAGTAAATCATTCACAATTAATAAGTAGTATTAAACCTTTAAATACTGGAAAATAAAAAAAATAAATATGATAATATTTGAAATGTCATGGGAAGTGTGTAATAAGATAGGAGGCATTTATACTGTATTATCTTCTAAAAATAAACTAATGCAAGAAAAATATGGAGAAAATTATTATACTATAGGACCATATGAAAACGAAAAAGAATTTATCCAAGAAGAAATACCTGAATTTCTAAAAAAAATATTTTTTGAATTAAGAGAGATTGGACTAAATTGCCACTATGGAAGGTGGAATATTGATGGAAAACCAAAAACAATCTTAATTGAATTTAATTCATTTTGTAACAATAACAATGAAATAAAAACAAAATTATGGGATAAATATAAAATTGATTCATTAAATACAAATTATCACGATTTTGATAGACCTGTTATTTGGAGCTATGCATGTGGTATTTTAATTGAAAAAATAAAAAATAATACAGAAGAAGATATAATTGCACATGCACATGAATGGATGTGTGGAGCATCACTACTATATCTAAACATGAATAATATAAAAGTTGCAAAAGTATTTACGACACATGCAACTATTTTAGGTAGAACATTAATTGGTAACAATCAAGATTTATATAATATTCAAAATAAAATTAAACCTGAAGAATATGCCAAAAAATATAATATACTTGCAAAATTCCATATGGAAAAACAATCTGCAATCAATGCAGATATATTTACTACAGTCTCAGAAATTACTGCCATTGAAGCAGAATATTTTCTTAATAAGAAACCAGATGTTATCACATATAATGGCTTAGATTTTAAAATCATTCCTTCAATTAAGGAAATAGAACAATTAAAGAAAAAAAATAGAGCAATAATTCTTCAATTTATCAAAGCATTATTCCCAAATACTAATACAAATAAAACAATAATTTTAGCAATTTATGGCAGATATGAAATAAGATCTAAAGGGATAGATTGTGTTGCTAGATCAATAAATTATATTAATAAGAAAATTGCAAATAAAGAAATAAATAATGATAAAAATATTGTCTGCTTTTTCTTCATACCTGGACAAACATATGGGATTAAACATGAGATACATGAATCAATACTACAATTAAACAAATTAAAACAAGAGTTCGAAGCAGATAAAGAAAATATCTTTCTAGAATTACTAAACAAACAAACAATAAATAAAGATATAAAACTAGAAAAAAAAGAAAATATTTTATCAACACATTATATGAACGACAATGATGAAATAATTAATATATTAATTAATGAAGAATTAAATATACAAAATAATAATGATAATAATGCAAAAGTAATTTTATATCCGATTTATTTAAATGGAGAAGATGAATTATTATCATTAAAATATCTTGAAAGCATAGCAGGAATTGACTTAGGATTATTTCCTTCATTATATGAACCATGGGGTTATACACCTTTAGAAACCGCAGCGATGAGTGTTCCTGCAATTACTTCAAATTGTGCAGGATTTGGAAAATTCATAGAAAGTCAAAATACAGATGGTGTATGGATAATAGATAGAACAAAAGATCTTGAACTTTCCTCAAAAAAATTAGCTGAAAAAATAATTAAATTTATGGATATGAATGAACAAGAAAAAAATGAATTAAAAAATAAAGCAAGAAACACAGCAGAATTAGCTGATTGGAATACTTTTATATTAAATTATTATAAAGCACATGAATTAGCCTTAAAAAAATAGAAAAATAAAATTAAAAATTAAACGAATCTTATACCTCTTATTGATACACGACAATTTGAATCACCTTTAATTCCTAACCTTGTATGAAGTAATCCAGATGTTTTGATAGTACCAGGAAAAAATGTAACTGGCCATATTTGAGTATCCCAATCAGAATATCCACTACAACTTTCATCCTCACCTGAACCACATTGCTCAACTTGAGGTAAAACTTGACCTAAGCAAGAACTCCATTCCCCATTTGCTTGACATGTTCGTGTTCCCTTTCTACAAATACCACGATTAATTTGATTTACATTAGTTCCTTGATAACAATCAGCTACTTGACCTACATTATAATACCTTGGAGTTGTTGAAAGCAAATTATTAACATTATTATCACATTGTTGTTGAAATGTTGCTGTAACACTTCTAGCTTGATTCATTGTAACAGTGCAAGTAGTACTAGAACCACTACACCCATCACCACTCCAGCCAACAAACCTATAACCAGAAGATGCACTTGCAGTTAATATGACAGAAGTACCATCAGTATAAGTATTTGTTTGAGATGTACAAGATGTACCACAATCAGTTCCAGGATCAATAGTAACACTTCCAGAAGATGCGCCACCTACTTTTGTTAATGATAAAGTACGTTGCTGTACAAAAGTTGCTGTAACACTTCTAGCTTGATTCATTGTAACTGTACATGTAGTACTAGAACCACTACAACTACCCCCACTCCATCCACTAAAGGTTGAACCTGATGAAGCACTTGCAGTTAACGTGACAGAAGTACTAGGATTATAAGTATTCGTTTGAGATGTACAAGATGTTCCGCAATTTGTTCCAGGATCAATAGTAACACTTCCAGAAGATGCACCACCTACTTTTGTTAATGTTAATAATGCTTGTCTCCAAGCTGTACATGTTGTATATAATCCATTATAACAGGTCCATGTTGCAACTCCACCCTGCGATGGAAAACTAGGAATAGAACCTTGTATATTAGCATAAGAACCACACCAATCTCCATACCAAGTTGTTTCATCAAAATTGTATATTTTAACACGAGTACCACATTCAGGTAGAGTTATAGAACAAGCATTGGACCATTCATTAGTAATAGCTGAATTTGAACATCTTAATTGACAACATGTTCGACCTCCTCCTTGAGGAGTATCATAAACACCACATTTACTATCTGATATAGGTTCATAATTCCCATTTGTACAAATAAAGGAAGTATCATGTGAATAATATGTAGCTAAGAAAATAAAATGTGCATTAACTAATTCAGGAGTTGTTGCTCCAACTGCTACATTTTCCTGATGCCATTTAGCCATAGTACCTGCAAACACATTATTACTTAATAAAATAAAAGTTACTAATATTATTATAAACAATAATTGTTTTCTATTTTTTATTCCTATCATCTTACAACTCGCATAACATCAATATGCCCTATTTTATTATTTAGAGATAATTGATTAATAATTTTCTCAGAATTATTTTTAATTAAACATACATAATCATATCTTCCTGTAGTTTTATAATAATCTATATTCATTGAATCAAATAAGGAAGATATATCTTCACTTACCTCTAACAATAAAATTACATCATATTTACCTTGATAATCAAGTGTAAATTTATTTAATATTAATTTTTGCTCTAAACGTTTAACTCTATTTCGTACAGCACCTTCTGTCATACCAATATGCTTACTAATAGCTAAAAAAGTAATCCTGGAATTATTATCAAGTAATTCAAGTATCTTTTTATCATGTTTATCTAGTATCATAATAATCAATATTATATTTTATTCTATACAAGTACGTGTATCTTCATCATAATTATAACGACATACATCTTTAGGAATACATGATAATCTAGCAACATCAGCATAATAACCATTATCGCACCA
>JBLKOM010000004.1:0-161761 GCA_047602755.1 Candidatus Woesearchaeota archaeon | reverse complement strand
ACAGACTGAAATAAATTCTTCTCTGCTGTAAAATTTATTTTCATTACCATCATCATATCCACATTCTGTAATTTCATCTATATTATATATTGAGCATTCTATAGGTGTTCCAGGTTGACATTGATAATTTTCATCGCAAACTTCTGGACCATTACAAAAAATACCATCATCACAATCACTGTCAACTTCACATTCTTTTAATAATTCAAACACACATGTTTTAAATAATTCTCTTGCATCATTTGTCCAGTAATTTGATTGTAATATTCCATAGAAACACATATCTCCACCAGCAATTCTTCCATTCATTAATTGTGTTCCAGCACGAATAATGCTTACTACATCTCCTTCATGTGTTGGACCAGATGAAATTGGTAATGTTTTTGCAATTGTTTCTTTATTAATTGGGCTATTCTCATTTGATAAAAAGTTAAAGTCTAATGCAATGCCTCTCCAGTCTGTTGCTCTTGTGTAAACAGTTGGTCGTTCACCTGTTTCAACTATTTCAACTCTTAATGGGCTATTTGATGCTAGTTTGCTGACTCCAACATTACTAACTAAACCCCAATCATGTCCATTAAAAAAATTAGGTATTATAGAAGGATAATCATTAACAGGTATATAGTTTCTGAAATTATCTGCTGTAACAATTAGAAATTTGTATGATGAAAGATTATTTGGCAAATTATTTTCATTATAATAGTTTATGTTAAGATTAAAGTCATTTTGCATTACATCAACCATATTTTGATCGATTCTTGCGGTTGAACGATAAATATACGCAACATCTGAAGCAGAAATAGTGGGTATAATAATTGTTAATAATAATATTGCAAAGATACAAAAACAATTTCTTTTGTTATTATTATTATTATTTTTATTCTGAATAATCTTCTTATAAATAAGATTATTGTTAAATTTAGCCATTTTCCCCCCAAATGTAATTTGCAATCTATGTCTATTATATTATTTGAATTAACTTATACTTTTTATTTTGAATTTTGTTATTTATATCTTTATTGTATTTATTGTCTATAATATCTGATATCTTTTATGATATCTAATTTTTTTATTATATTGTGTTTACTTTATTAATTATTAATAAATAAAAAAATTGAAAAATAAAATCTTTTATTTTTCTTAATTGTTTTGCATCTTAATCATTGCTTAATTTAAGATGTTGTTGTGAAAGAAATACTCTGTCCGACTGAGTTTCCTGCTTGATCAACTACTTGTATGTCTAAGTTTTGAGTACCTTCTCTAAAGGTAAGTATTCTTTCGCATACACCATCAGCATTTAGTCGTGAGCATAATCTGTTCCAACGTGGTCTTAAGTCTGCATGATTTATGTAGATAACTTCTTCAAAATTATCTTCAGTAATATCTATTGCAAATGCAACTCTTCTCCTGTCAACAGTATATTCAAGGCTGTTTATTACAGGATATGTTGTGTCTACTTCAAGTGTTACTGGTCTTGAAGTATCATATTGTCCTACAATATCAATTACTTCAAAATAGTATTCGATAGATGTTCCATCATAATTATCAAGATCAACATATATTTCACATTCTAGTCCATTTCGGCTAGGTACACATGTTTCTAGTGGAATATCTGTTTGTCTGTTTCCAATTATTTCATTACCATAGTATAATGTTACTTCTATTGGATTTTCTTCAATGAAGTCAATTTTAAATTCTCCAGATGCAAATCCTCTTCTAGGTTCTGCAGTTGTAATTCTTGGTTTTCTACTATCAGTAAAAAATGAAATACTTTCTCCAACTGAATTTCCTGCTTGATCATTTACTTGAATATCAAGTTCATGTAATCCATCTCTAAATGATGCTCTTGCTTGACATCTTCCATCTACTAATCTGTTGCATAATCTATTCCATCTAGGTCTTAGATCATTATTGTTATAGTACAATACTTCTTGGAAGTTTAATTCATCTATTTCAATATCAAAATGTACAAATCTTCCATCTAATGTATAATCTAGACTTGTTATAACAGGTGGTGTATTATCAACCATTATGTTTTGTGTGTTTGACGTGTCTGTTGATTCAGCAATGTCAGTAATAACCCACCAGTATTGAATTTCTTGTTGGTCATAATCATTTAGATTTACATTTAGTGTGCAAGTAGTTCTTCCTCTTTCAGTTAAACAAGATTCTAAATTTGCTGATGCTTGTCTCATATTTTGTGCTGTTCCATAATGAAGAATTAGGCTTACTGGATTATCTTCTTGAAATTGTACAGTAAATTCTCCAGATGCAAATCCTCTTGTAGGTTCTACTGATGTTATTCTTGGTGCTTGTGTGTCAATAATAAATGTTACAATTGTAGAGTTTTCATTTCCAGCTAAATCAACTGCACTTATTGTAATATTATTTAGTCCTTCATTAAAGTTTATTTCTCGTGAGTAGGTTGTACATCTAGTACATAGACTTGACCATCTTCCTCTATTATTTAAATTGTCGATATATCTTATATTTGTTAATTCATCTGTTTCTATATCTACTAGAAGTCTTCTTGTATTATATATTTCTCCGTCAATAGGGCTATTTATTGTTAGTTCTGGTGGGTCAGAATCAATGCTTGATCCTCCAGATCCTGGAGTACAAACCATTGGTTGATTGTTACATATTAACCAATTACCTTGGTTGTAACAATCATTTACTTCATCATAACTATGCATACAATAAATACATCCTCCTGAATTAGAACATATTCTATCAGGAGTAAGTGGGTTACAAAAATTTACTGTTTGGCCTTGATCAAAACATGCCCAAAATTCTGCATTCACCATAGTTAGTGATGCGATTAATGTTAATAATGCAAATATTATTATCGTTAGTTTTTTCATTTTTTTTACCTGTTTTTTATTTTGTTATTTTTGAAATATTTTTTTTTGATTGTTTTATTTTTCTGTTTTCCTGCATTATCATATTTATATTGATAATTCTTTAACTTAATTTTTGCATTTTTGCTTAGATAAATGATAAAGCAAATAATAATGCAGTGTATTGTTGTACGTGTATCTGATTAATCAATAGTATTTTGTTGATTTCTATTTTTGATACTATTATGTCAAATACACCTATGAATTATACCAATTTTTATTGGTATAAATATCATCATAATTTTGTAATCGTTATAATATGATTTGATATCACTTTTTGTTAATTTGTATCTAATATTATATCATATCTTTGTTTCTTTTTTTGTCATCCCTTTTTTGATTACCAAGAAAAAAATGGTAAAAAAATAAATAAAAATTGGGCTTATTCAAGCCCAAAAGTTTTTTCCAACGCTAATCTTAGATTGCTTCTCCCCAGAAGTAGATGCTTCCTGTGTCGAAGTCACCATTACATGGTTCTGGTAAGTCTAATCTAAATGTTAAAGCCATTTCAGCACCAGGTGCTAAAATGTTAGCCATGTAGTATGTAGCTCCACTAACAACCATAGGTGCTTCTTGTAGGATTTCATACGCTCCGTAGAATTGGTTTGGATTGTTGAATCCAATACCATATCCGATAGGTAAGTATCCTGCATCATCTGATCTTGCGTCTCCTCTACTTCCATATGCACCATTTACTACATAGTATCTGAATGCATCTAAGCTTAATTGGTTTGTTGTTGGACATCTTGCACCAGAGCTGCTTGAGTCATAGAAGTCTGTTCCTGATATAAACATATCTAACATAACTCCTGATCCAATATCAGCGTCGTTTTCAACTAAAATAGTGCTTGAGTAAACTGATGTTCCAGGTCTAACATTGTCGAAAGCTAAGTTTCCGTCAACAGCTAATGCAACAACTGGGTTTAAGAACCAGTATTCGTTTTCATTCATTGTTCCACTTAAACCATCGATGTCTAAAGCTTCAACTGTTATCCAGTATTCACCATACATGCTCAAAGGTGTTTCAACTGTGAATATACAATCGTAGTAAGCTGCTGTATGATTTTGGAATACGTCTTCTAAATCAGCTTGACCAATTCTAGCGTTACATGAATCTTCAATTTGGTCTGCATCACGTAATATTTCACTTAATATACAGTTAGCTTCGATGTCGTTTCCTGCACCTTGGCTTGAACCAATTGTCATGAATACATCAGATACTTTGTCGATTCCATTCTTGTCTAATACAAGAACTCTCCACTGAATTTGCTCTCCTTCGAAAGCATAGTTGTTTGTTCTTTGAACTAATTCTGGTACACCTACTCTACCTGGTTGTGTATTGTCGTCTAAAACAATTCTACTGTCACATTGCCATACCATAGGTTCAAATCTTTCAGTGATGATATCAACACCGATACCTGCGCCTACGCTATTAGCAAAAACCATTGGCAGAACAAACAGAGCTACCAAAGCTGCTATTATTTTTTTCATTTTTTCTTTACCTCCAATTAATTTGGTTTTATACCTTTCATCTTGCCTGTATCTTTCATCAGAAACAAACTAATGAGATTATGCTTAAGCACACTTTTGCATGCCCAATTTGCAATCTCTTAGTTTGAATCCTCCATATACAGTTATGAATAGGATCGTGATTTGTGATTTCTTTTGTTTGGATGAAATTTGGATGCTTGCTATTTTTCTTGCTATATATTATAATTAACAAGCAACGTTAATGGATGTAATGTTGGTTTTTAGGATTGTAATTGGAATATTTTTTGTTGCTAACATTATAGTTAGTATTATCATGATGTTTATTATATTAGTATGAAATGTGTAATTAGAGAATAATTTGTTTAGACTATTTGCTATTGAATTTTTGTTATTTCTCAAATACTTAATATATTCGTTGTTAAATAGTTCTTTGTATAGCAAACCCATACACCCCCTAAATACCATGATTACTCCCTCTGCAATAGTTATGTAAATTTGCTATTGCATAATTACAATAGAATAAAAGACTCTTATAAATACATTTTGAGAGTGCGAAATATATCTAAAAATCTAAACAAGAGAATAGTTTAATTGAATGATAATAGTGTTTAAATACCATGTCACAACATAGTAACGTGGTGTCATAATTAAGTGACATAATGTCACAAAGAAGATACAAATAATTTTTTGGTTAAGTTATTTTTTTTGTTTTGTCGTCTATATTATTGATTAATACTTTAAAATTATTTGTGCTTATTTTTTATTTTCGCCATGTAACTTTTACTTCATCTGTTCTTATGTAAGGTCTAATTTTTGCTTTTTTTATGGTTGTCTCTTTCTTTCGTGCTTGATACATGACGAATCCTAACCATGCAATCATAATTCCATTATCTACATTTAATTCATTAGCAAGAAAGTAAGATTTTGCTTTCCTATCTTTGCATATTTGTGTTGTCATCTCTTTGAGACGATTATTGCATGCAACTCCTCCTCCTAATAATAATTCATTTTTATTACAGTGTGCCATGGCTCTTTCTGCAACTTCAAGCATCATACTGAATACTGTTTCTTGGGCTGAATAGCATAAATCATGTGCATCATATTCTTTGTTGAATTTTTCAGATTTTATTTTTTGTTTTAGATTTGTTAGAATTCCTCCAAAACTTACATCCATACCTTTGACAACATAAGGTAATTCAATATATTTTGGTTTTATTATTTTTTGAAGTTTGCTTGATGTTTTTTTACCTTCTGCTAATTTTGACACTTTTGGTCCGCCAGGAAACCCTAATTTTAATTCTCTTGCAAAGCTGTCTAAGAAGTTTCCTATTCCGATATCTAGTGTTTCTCCAAATATTCTATATTTTCCTGCTTCGTATGCTATTACTTGAGTATTTGCACCAGATAAATATAATAATATAGGATCTTTTGCTTTTGTCATAACTCTTCCGATTTCTAAGTGTGCAATACAATGATTAACTCCTATTATGGGTTTATTTAATTTTATTGCTAATGTTCTTGCACAAGCTGCACCTATTCTTAATGAGTGTCCTATTCCTGGTGATTCACTATATGCTATTAAATCTATATCTTTGAATCTGATTTTAGCTTCTTTCATTGCTTTTTCTAGAATTATTGCAGAATTATCTATATGAAATTGTGATACTTTGCTTGGTATCATTCCGCCTGATTCAGTAGTATATAATGATCTTTGATTGGATAAAATATAGCATTGATTTCTTTTTGCTTTTATTATTCCTATTCCAAAAGTATGGGCAGTTGATTCAATTCCAAGTACTATCATTTTTTTGTTTTTGTGATTATTGTTTGCTATAATTTATAATTAGTTATAAGTTATTTTCGTCATTTGAATTTTTTTCTTGAAATATATCGAATGCTTTATTTATTATTCTATCATTAAATCCATCAGTTCTAAAGCTTTCTTTTACTATTTCAATTTCAGATTGGTCTTCAGTATTTGTTATAAATTCTGTTATTTGGTGATAAAGATATCTTATTGTAATATATTCAACAATATGTTTTGCATCAACCTCTGACCAATTTTTACTTTTTAATTCACTTATTATTTCTTTTGTAGGTGTATTCTGGATTTTACTAAAAACATAATTCGTAAGATGTAATGTATATATTATTTGTTCTTTTGGTATTCCTTGAAGCATAAATTCTTGTTTTATTTTCTCCATGTCTTCATATCTAAATAGTTTTTCAGTTACTTGATCAATAATTTTATAATTAAAATCAGATTGTTTAATAGTAGTTTTTTTATCTTTAGTTTCTTTTTCTTGATTATCTTCTTTATCTTCTTGTTTTGTTTCTTGTTCTTCTTCATAATTATCTACTTCTCCTGCTTCTTGTTCTTCTTTTTTCTTTTTCTTCTTAGGAAGATATACAAATTCTATTGCTAATCCAGCGACTCCTAATATTACAAATAGTATTATTATTATTGTAAGGATTGGTGATATGCTTTTATCAGTTCTTATAGTTCTACTTGGTGATTCTTCATCTGGGCAAGGATATGGGCATACTCCTCCACAATCAATTCCTTCTTCATTTTGATTTTGTATACCATCATAACATGTTTCATGGTGTTGTTCACATTCTCTTTCTTCTTCTCTATCTGCTTTACATTCATTTAAATCAACACAAGTTCTTTTTTGTATATTATTTTCACACCATGACCATTCTTCATTACATTCCCAATTACTTTCACAATCATTATCATCATCTTCTATAATTAAGTCAAAACCGATTGCGTATATTCCTAATTGATTTATTATTGATCTGAATTTAATATTTTCATATTCTTGTTCTTCATGTTCTTCTTCTAAAATAGCAGTAGGCATTTTTATCCATTCATTATTATGCAGATAAAGTGAAATATCTTCTGTTGCTATTTCATATAATTTAATAACATCGGATGCTATTTCAAATTGTATATCTCCTTGTATTAATTCAATTCCTGGACTCAATGTAATGTTAAACCAATTAAAAGAATATAATCTTTCACTAGGATAGGGGTTACTATTTAATTCAGATAAATATAATTCTCTTCTTGAACTAGTTCCTCCTTGTACTGTAACAAGTATTTCTGTTATTAAGAAATTTGATTCATTTATTTTAAATGATTTTATATTATTATTTTCTAGATTTAGTATAATTGTATTTTTATTTAAAATAATTCTTTCAGGATTAATTATTTCTTTAATTTTTTCTTCATTAGCAATTATTTCATCATCAATATTATTAATTCTAATCTGGTTTTCATCCATTTTTCTTTGACCATAATCTAATAATAATCTTAATTTATCTTCTGTAAGGTAATAATCTTTTTCTATAGAGTAACTAATCGCTTCATTAATTTCTCTTATAATATTTAATATGTTATTTGTATATTGTTGGTAGATGACTCTGTTTTCTTTTAATTTTTTATTTTCTAGTTCTAAATTATTTATTTTTTCTGTTTCTGTTGCATCATCAAATTCATCTTTTGTGATGCTTAACCTTATTTCTAGTTGGTCTAGTGTTGATCTATAATCATTTTTTCCTAGTTTATTTAGTTCTTTAAATTTAGTTATTTCATCTTGAAGATCATCTAAACTTTTTTTGATAATTAATGCATCATATCTATTAAGTATTTGTTGTTTTTCATGATTTTTGTTATTTTTTTGAATCATTAAATTATATTTCTGGTTAATTCTTTCAAATAAGTCATTAAATGTTACATCTATATCTTCAACTTTATTCAGTTTTTTATTTTTAATTGTATCTTCTAATTCTTTTATTCTTTCATTTATTTCTATAATATCATTTCTATAATTATTGATATAATTTTCATTGATATTATTGATTTCATTATTTAATGTTGTTAGGTCTTTTCTTAGATTATCTGCATTATTTATTAATTTGTTAAGTAATTCTATATCAATCTCATATTCTTTTATATCAATCTTCAATCTTTCAATAATTTCTGGGTTTTGATTAATATCTAATTCTCTTTGTAAACTGTTTCTTCTATCTTGTGCATTGTTCCTTCGTGTTTCTGCTAATTCTATTTCTTCGCCAAGTTTGTCTATAGTTAATTCTAATGCTGAAGGGTTGTAGTAAATTCCACTTAAATGTAAATTACTAAGATAACCATTTGTATTTGCACATAAGACTCTAAATTGTAATTCTTTTTGTTCATTGTATCTTAATAGTATAGTGTGTTTTAGTCCATCTAATGATGGAATTATATTCATTTTATCAAATTCTATAGTATTATCACTAATTCTACATTCAGCAAATTTGTTTGAATTAATTTCAACATTGTAGCTAGTTTGATAATTTATTACTGCTGATTTTATTGTTATGTTAAATGTAGGACCTATATTATCAAATTCTATTTCTGTGCTAGTAGGGTCTCTTACAGATTTGTCCATATAAGGTATCACTGTTACAAGTTCTTGAGTTTTTATTTTACTCTCAATAGCTTTGTAATCTATTGTACCAAAGAAATTATATTTGAAATCTAAATTAAGATCTGTTTCTATGTTAAATGTATTACCTATAAAATCATTTTTATTTATTCTTGTTTCTAAAAAGTTCTTTATAGCTAAATCATTATTTATAAATGTGTTATTTCTTATATTATTGTTTGTATTTTTAAGAGTTAATCCAGTTTTTGTGTTTCTTATAGTTGAATTTATTAATGTAATATTTTCTTCTGCAAGTATTCCTGTACCATAATTTTCAATTAGACAATTTTTTATTGTCACAGGATTTCCTGCATATATTCCGACATTGTTATCTTGCTTATTGTTACCAAAAATCTTATAGTTCTTGCAGTCTAATACTATATTTTCATTTATGAAATAAATTGTTTCTAAGCAATTTTCATTTTTTGTTAGTTCTGTTGATGTTGTTATTGCACCACATTGGAATGGTTGAATAACTGGATCACTTACAAATATTGTTGAATGTGCATTATTATTTGAATAATTTTTTTCAGATATTTTTCTGTTAGGATTTATTTCTACTGTTATATTTTTATTACCGGTAGTATTATATTTATATTTTTCTGTTACTATTATTTCTTGTGAATTAATATTGGCTTTTTTTGCTAGTAATACATTTCCATCTCCAAAATTAATATTGTATTCCACTTCTCCGTTATATTGCTTAAATCCTATATTTCGTATTCTTAATGTTATTTCAATCTCACTTCCTTTCGATGTACTCCCTGGGTTACTTATTTCTATTGAAAGATCTGGAAGTGATTCTTTAATATGTATAGTATCTATTTTATTTATGTTACTCGTATTATATGCACTCATATCACATGAAATATTGAATGTATATTGTCCTATTTCATCAAAATATATAAATGCTTCATATTGTTCAATTGCAGGGTTGCTGTTATATTGCATATTTTGTGATGGTTTATTATTTATTGTAATTTGGCATAATGAATCTCTTAGATATACATTATTTGTTTCATTTCTAATTTGTACAGAAAATAAAATGGGAACATCAACATAATATTCATTTTCTCCTGTTGTTGAAATATAATTAACATTATATACAATTTCATTAGTATGTTGCATTATTACAGCACCTGTGATTCCACCCTCTGGGAAAAAATCTGAAGATATCCAACTAACAAGAACTAGTGTAATCATCAATCCGAATGCTGATAAATTTACATAATCATTTTTTGTTAGTTTTGTCATTTTTTTCTTTGGTAGATTTTTTTTCTTTAAGTTCAAAAGTCCATTTATTTATTTTAGAATTAAATTCCCAAACTACGTCGTAATTTTTGGTTTCATCCATATTTAGAAGTGCAATATGCGGAATAGTACTAGCAAATGATTTTTCAGATCTCTTCCAAAGTTTAGTCAGGAATTTCATATTATATTTTTGTTTTATTTTAATTTCTAGCTATTTTATCTGGTTTGGGTGTAATTTAATGTATTTTTAGTTAAATTACTATATAAATGTTACGTTTTGTATACTATTTTGTATATTATTATATGTTATTTTTAATGTAATATGTTTATAAATAAACTATTACAAAGGTTTAAATTCTTACTGATATTTTCATTTTTTATGAATATTGCATCATTATTGCCAAAATTGTGTGAAAAACCTTCTGTATTAGAAGAATATGCTAATTTATCGATTAAGCAGGCAGAAAAAGTATTTCAAAAGTATTCTGTTGATATATATGCGCTAGGCCTTGATGGTCTTAAAGCACCCGATGAATTATTTTTTTCTCATGAGTATTCTCGTTTTTTTTCAAATGTTAGAGTCCTACAACTTCCTAAAACAGAAGGTGCAGGTATTAGAATTTTTGCTGATTATAATTGTATACCTAATTCTCTTGGTCATGATTGGGTCCAAGTATATGGTTATCCAATCTTTAAGCCAAACAGAGTTATAGTTGATGTTAAGTTATGATAGCTAGTTGCTAATGGGTTTGTTTTTTCTTGTTAATTGATTTGTTTATCCAAAAACTTTATATATTATTTACTACTTATAAGTAATAATAATTAATTATGAGTAATTATTTGTAAAAATGCCAAAAATAACTAAAAACAATCATCAGTATAAAGTTAATCTCCCGATTGAATTAGTTCGTAAATTGAGCTGGGATGATTCTACATTTATTGAAATTAAAGAAGTTGAGACGCCTCTAGGTAAAGGTATTATAATTCTAAGAAATAAGGATGAGGTGATTAAGCTTGGATAATCTTGAATCTACTATAAATGGTAGTAAGCTTGATTGGCTTCCTTCTATTCGTGCTTATGATATTGTTAGTTATATTGGTAGAGGTGCTTGGACTGATGTAGTTCTTGCAAAGCGAAAAACAGATGGCTCTTATTGGGCATTAAAATTTTATAATCCTACAGATATTGCAAAGAGACAATTTGAGGAAAGACAATTAACTATTGATGACATTTGGATTAAAGAATGTTTAGGTGGAAATGGAAAAATACATCAAAATTTAGCTCAAAATCATGTTGAAGAAGCTGATGATGGTACAAGGTATTTAGCAGAAAGATATATTGATAGATTTTTATCACAATATCTGGCTGAAAAGAAAGAATTTAATCTTGAAGAAATAGTTAGGATTGGAAAAGATATTGCATCTGGTCTTGATGTTTTACATTCTAAAGTTGGTAGAGCTCATGGTGATTTGAATCCTGATAATATTGGTTATACACTTGACAATGTTGCTGTACTTTCAGATTTTGGAGCTTCTTCAATAGGTTTTAGAAATACACCTAATTCCGGAAATGTTTATACTCGAGCACCAGAAAGATGGGGTTCATTTGCTGAGATAACAAAAGAGTCAGATGTTTGGGCTTTTGGTTCTTTGTTGTATAAATTTTTTACTGGAAAGTATATTTTTGAGGATGAAATAAATAGTTTCGATAATCCGCAACAGTTTATGCAATATCTTAGAGAAGACAAAAAGAGATGGAATAAAGCAATTGATGATAAGTTAAGAAAGGTAAAAGATGAAATCCCATGGCATTTCCGAAGATTCTTGAAGAAATGTTTGTATGACTCATCAAATCGTATAGAGGATGGGACCAAGTTAATAACTGAGTTTGATAAAGCAGTAAAAAATAATTATAATTGTCAACTTGAAAATGTTGTAGTTAAATATGGTTCAATTGCTGCATTATTGTTTGTTACAGTATTTTGGGGTATGTTTGAAACTGGCAAAATTTCTACTAAATTAGCTGAACAAAAAAAATTGGAAGAATATTCTGATAGAATGCGAATTATTCAATTTGCTGAAGGTTTTAGTCCTCATTTTAATAATCATTTTGATTCAGTCAAAAGAGCTGAGTTACATCATTGGAAAGAATTAATGCGAGAGGAAGGTATTGATGATCCTAAAGTTGCTTATGTTTTATTTTTAGATCCAAGATTGGGAGTAAGAGCTTTGAAAGAAACAGGAGCACGAGATTATCAAGGAATGCTTGATTATTTATATGATAATCATTTTTATATTGCTGAAAGGATCAGCTTTATTGATAAAGGTGGTGCTGATAATTTTACAAGAATTATTGCAACTGAGCAAAGGGATGTTGTAAGACAAAAGTGGGAAGAGGCTAATCGTGCTTATGAATCATTTTTAAGAAATAGACCATCTCCAAGTACTGGTAGTGTTTATGGAAATGCTGCAAAGGATGCTAGATTACGGAGTGAACAAAGAAGATTACCAACTAATTTGTAATTTTTTAATATTAATTTAATTTTTAATATCTTTTTTATTGATTTTCTTTTTGTTAGTTTTAGTTGATGATAATAGATATTATTGGGCTTGTTCCTATTTGGATTAGTCTGGCTGTTTCTTTTAAATAAGAATATACGACTGCATTTTTTCCTTTTTTTTGTTCTATTGATTTTTGAAATTTTCCAAAATGCAGTTCATATTTTATTTTATTTATCTGATATATTAAATTAAGGTCTTTATTAAAAAATGATTTGTAATATAATTCAAAATAATTATTTAATTCTTTGATTGCTTTTTCTATGTTTTTATCTATTTTTATTTTATTATTCGTTATATATTTATACATATAATACAATGAGTGTTGTATATGCATTAGGAATGTTAATAGTTCCCAGTATAGATGTAAGTTCTCGGATTTCTTTTTTGTTAATGATCTTCTGCAAAATAATATGTATCTATCATGTTGTTGCTTAAGTCCTTCAATTTCACTGATATTTTGTTTTTCAAGAATTTGATTGAATGTTTCTTTTGTAATTAAGAAAGCTCTTCTTAGAATTATTTCATGTTTTTCGTCTGCAGGTTCTGTTATGTTTTCAACAACGCAATAATTTTTTTCTTTTTTTGTTAATTCAAAACCTAAAAGTAATTCTTTTGTTATATTTTTAATTTTATTGCATATATATTTGTCTATGTTAGTGAATTTAATTATTTCAAATCCTTTTCTATATGAATGAGTTAAAATATTATGTATTTCTTCTTTATTATTAGAATTAATAATAATGTTTACTTCTTTTCTTTCTTTTTTTATATTTGATGATGATAATATTAATTGATTATCTTTTTCATCAATATCTATTTCATTTCCTGGATTTAATTCATTTTTTTTAATCCATTTGCTTGGTAATGATGCAACTAATGTCGATTCTCCTAATTTTATTATTTTTCTTTTCATATTTTTTGATATTCTTTCTTAATATATAAATATTTCTAAAATATATATTTATATACTAGTATATAAGGTATAAGGATAAAGTATATATTTAGTTATTGTTTTTGAGTAGTAAAAGAAAAGGTGTTCTTGGTAAGCGAATTGTTTATCGCTATTTAATTGATTAATTATTATTGGGGGAATATAAAATGCACACATTATATCATGTAAGACACGGTCCTAAGGAAGGAATTCGTTATGATCCTGCTCAGAGAAATATGGCTACAGAATATGGAAGGGATTTAGCTTTTAGTCATAAAGATTCATCAATTGATGCTAGATGCTCACGTACTGATTTAGAACCAAATTATCCTGGTAGAACTTATGAAACAGCAGAACTTGTTTTGATAGGTGCTGGAATGCCTTATGGTTCAGTTCCTAGCTATGATGATAGATTAAATTCTGATTTTGCACCAGATTTAAAGAAGGCACTTGGAAAAGAAGTTTCTGAAAGAAAGATTACCTTTTTTCAAGCATTATTTGAAAATGATTATGAAGGATTGATTAATGCTGCTGTTGAAAATGTTGAATGTATTGAAGATTTTATGCTTTCTAGTGATGCTGATATTGGTTTAAATGTTGGCCATGAACCTGTTGGTACTAGTGGTATAGTCTATATTTTAACTAGAGATTATGATTTAGCAAATCATTCAACACCATTTCTGAAGGGAACAAAGGTTGAAAAAAAAGACGGTGTGTATATTGTAACTTTTGACTCAATATGCTACACAGTTAAGATTCCTGAGTCTGAAGGATTAGCAAATACTGCAAGAAAAAATGCAGAAATTCTTCTTTCAGAACATCAAGAGAAGAAAGCTTCACTTGATAACATAGTACAATCAGAAATAAATTTGAAGGAACAAGACAGTTCAGAATTAGGGGGTTCTGAAACTGATGAAAATGGTGATGGTGGTTCTGATGAATAGGCGACAGCTTAATCATTATGGGAAATGTCCTAGATGTGGTAAGTTAAAGGTTGGTGAGGATTATTTTTGTGAGCATTGTTGTTATAATTGGCTTGATGGAAAATTTATAGAACCAAACAGGAGTCATACAACTGAGTTATGATATAATTAATTATTAAGATTTAATAAGAAAAATTAGTAATAAAATGAAACGGAAAAATACTAATGAAGTATGGGTAAAGAACTTCTCAGGAATAAATTGCGGTTATCCTTTGATAATGCCTTTTGTGAATGGAGGGGTAGATTATATGCATAATGTATTGCTTAAAGAGTTTCGCCCCCATATAACTGAAATTGTTTTGTATTGTAAAGGTGTAAACATTAATGGTGGATATTTTAGAAAATCTGAAATTGATTTATTTATTAAAAGATTGATTACTGAAGTTTTAAATGATCCTGATAAAATAAAAGATTTACATAAAGAAACTTTTCATTGGAACAAAATTCATTTTGATTTTGCAGAAAAAGTTATATCTATGAATTTGAAGAAGTGCACGGATCGAGAATTGGGATTACTTTTTAGTAAATTAATGCATATTCAAATGAAGATGCATATGCACTCATTGAGTACTACATGGTTTATTGATAGTGAAGATACATTATTATCAAAATTTTTAATCTCTATGACAAAAGAAATTGTTGAAAAAAGAAATGTTAGTATTGATCCTGCAAAAGCTTTTAGCATTTTAACAACTCATCCAGATAATAGTTTTACTCTTCAAGAAGAAATTGAATCTTTGCAAATCTTTAAAAAAATAAAGAATGATAAAAAATCTAGTTCCTTATTATTAAATTTAAAAGATTTCTCTAAAATACCTGATGATTTTTCTGAGAAACTTAAGGATGAAATTTATTCACATTATAAAAAATGGAGATGGTTACCTTTTCAATATCTTGGGCCTGCTTATGACATTGATAATTATTTATTGGTATGGAAAGATTTACTTTCTAAGAATTTTTCTGTTGATGAAAAGTTGGATGAACTAATTAATAGACCAAAACGTGTTTTGCATGAAAGAAATTTAGTTGTGGAAAAATTAAAGCTCTCTGAATATATCCTTAAAATTTATGACACAGCAGCTGAAATTGTTTTTTTGAAAGGTTTTAGAAAAGAAGTTTTTTTCCATGGATCTTATGCATTATCTTTTATAGTTAGTGAAGTTGCTCGAAGAAAAGGATATTCAAGAAATCAAGTTTATATGTTAACTAATTTAGAAATTGAGGATATTTTATTATATGGAAAAGAAATTTCTATTTCTGAAATTAATAAAAGAATGTTTCCTACTATTTTTCATTATTTAAATGGTAAATTGTATATGTATACCGGTAATAAAGCAAAAAAGTTTTTTTCTGCTTTAAATATTCAGAAACTTGATATTAGTAAAAATGTTAGTGAATTAAATGGAGTTTGTGCTTGTAGTGGAATGGCAGAAGGTACTGTTAAAATAATTAATTCTCCATCTGATATGGTCAAAATGAATGAAGGTAATATAATGGTATCCCATACAACTTTTCCAAGTTTAGTACCTGCAATGAAAAAGGCATCTGCTATAATTACTGAAGATGGTGGAATAACTTGTCATGCAGCAATTGTTTCACGTGAATTAAATACACCATGCATTACAGGTGTAAAGAATGCATTAGATTTTCTTAAAGATGGTGATAAAGTTAAAGTTAATGCTAGTGAAGGAATTGTTAAAATATTAAAGTGAGGCTTTTATGAAAAAGCTAAATCATGAATTGCGGAAATTGGTTGTTTATGGTAGCATAATTTTTTTATTGATTTTAATTATTCTTTTTCTTAGGATAAATATCATAGGAGTTTTTGTTTCTCTTTTTTTAATTTTTATTGCTTCTATTTCAAAATATTATAAAAGGTTTACAGGCTCATTAAGTGTTGGTTTTGAACTTGTTACTCCAGTTGTAATTATATTTGCTTATACTTATGGAATTCTTTTTGCTTTTATTAGTTCAATAATAATGCTTTTAGTTTCTTCTTTTATATCTGGTAAGATTGATTTTCCAGCAATGTTTTTAGAAGTTTTTACTTATTTAATATTATCTTTGTTAACTTTTATACTTTCAGGGATTGAATTTGTTTCATTAGCAGTTTTTATGATTTTTTTGAGAAATATAATTATGGCACCACTAGGTGTTTTTTTGTTAGGTAGGAATTTTATTCACATGATATTAATTGTTTCAAGTGATATATTCTTGAATGTTTTATTGATTGTGTGGATAGGAGATTTTATTGTTGGATTGTTATGATTTTTTCGTAATTCTTAAAAATAAACTTGTTTTCTTGATTTGCTTATGAATTATGATAAAGTAATGTACATAGCAGAAAAAGCTTCAATTCATGTTTTCGGGATGCTTCCAGGTTGGAAATGGGATGATGCAATTTCATATACTTCAAATGGATTACATCAGGTTGTAGAAGTTTTACTTCCATTAGAAGAAAAGTATGGAATCTTAAGTGCTGATATATCTGATGTTGTTAAATCACAAACAAGTTCAAATGCTCAATTAGTTTCTGATCTTGTTCTGGCGTTGGATAAACTTCAACAATATACAAGAAGTCCTCATTTTGATTTACGTGTTGCAGCAGATAGCGCTTATAGAGTTTTGTATGGGAAAAAAGAAGAATTAAATATTTCTTAATTTGAGTTTATTTTATTGTTCTTACATCTCTTTCCCGATATTTAATAGTTATATTTGTATTTGTTTGCCAACCAGGGGATGCTTGGTCCAAATCAAATAATATATATCTTGAAAAATTACATCCTCCTCTTTGATTCATTTCTTCTGTAATTGAATGCAGTGTGTTACTTTCTGAGAAGCCGATTGTACTATTAAGTCCTAAGCTTGCTAATTGATCATTTGATTTAATTATATGAACAACATGTGAAATATAATGACCATAATTATTATCTTCTATCATAAGTAAAATATAAGGGGGGTAACCATTATCATAGAGCATTCTTGCAGTTGATATTGCATATCCAAAGCAACTAAAAACTTCTCCATCTCTTATTTTATCAAGACATGTAGTTTGATCTGATTGCGCTATAGTTATGTTATATCTACGTTTTTGTTGTTGTGAACTTATTTCAATTTCACTTTCGCTTGCTGCTGTTACTATTTCATCGTAAAATTTTTCTGTTCGATACATAATAACATTCATGATTATACCTGCATGTATTGGCCTAGTTGTAATATCAATTAATTCTTCTACTGATAGTTGTTTAAGTGTTTGATAGTATTCATTATATTTTTTTATATTTTTATTAGTTAAGAATTCATTTAGATCAATAATATCTTCTAGTGTTTTTTGATTAGGTCTAGATGTAATAGAAGCATTTTGAAGTTTGCTCTCAGGAATGTGCTTTGCAAAATTTAAATTTCTATAGGGGTTATTTTTGTGTAATTGATGTATAGTGCATCCTGCTAAAGTTAAATTAAGTGCTAACAAACTTCTAAGTAAAATTCTTTTCATATATAATGCTCCTTTTTATGCAATTATTTCATCTATAAATTATTTTTTAAATTTTTAAATATATTGATAATGTTTTATATGATATTACTTCTTATATATTATCTATTATATGTTCTTTGTGATTTTGTTTTTTTATTATAAAAGATAATATTTATAAATAAGTCTGAACTCTTCAAAAACTTATGAAAAGAAGTAGTAAACGTTGGAAAAAAAAAGGTCAGATGAGATGGAAGTGGCAGCGTAAACGTATGAAAAAAGAAAAACGTAAACGTGCTAATAAATAAATATAGATAGATAATATTATTCATATAAGAGTTTATTTAAACTTTTTATCTTTCAATTTATACGAAAGATTTATAAATAAGCTCAATTTCCCTCAATATTACGTTTGGGGAGTACCAAATTATTCAAATTCACAAAGTCCATTCCCGCATTTCTAGGAGAATGGTGATAATTAAACTTGGATCTGAGAGGACCTATTTCTAATACTCTTCGGAGAGGATCTGAGAAAAATGTGTATACTTTATAATCATTTTAAAGTATGAAGTAGGAGTCGTGTACTATATTGTAGTTAGTTATGTATGTAAATACAAAACAATACTATAATAACACAATCAACGTTGTCTAGGAAAACTGATCTAGACAGCCAATTCAAATAAAAACGTTTTAGACAAAAACCTTATAGCGGCGATCGAAAGATCGAAGTACAAATCAGGATCGTTAAAATCAAACAAGAAGCGGTAATAAAAAATCTTGTTTACCATGAAGTTAATTAGTTAATTCTAAGTAAAAATTCATGACGAATACCAGTTGATCCTGCTGGAGGCTGCTGCTATTTGAGTCCGACTAAGCCATGCAAGTCAGGTAGCAATACCGGCAGAATGCTCAGTAACACGTAGATAATCTGCCATATGACGGAGGATAACCTTGGAAACCTGAGGGTAATACTTCATAGGGAATATATTCTGGAAGGAAGTATTCTTGAAACGTAAGGTCATATGATGAGACTGCGGCGGATTAGGTAGTTGGTAGGGTAATGGCCTACCAAGCCTATGATCCGTACGGGCCTTGAAAGAGGGAACCCGGAGAGGGACACTGAGATACTGGTCCCAGCCCTACGGGGTGCAGCAGGCGCGAAACCTTTACAATGCACGAAAGTGTGATAGGGGGACTCAAAGTGCTTATGCAAAGCATAGGCTTTTGCCAAGTGCAAACAGCTTGGCGAATAAGTGGTGGGCAAGACTGGTGCCAGCCGCCGCGGTAACACCAGCGCCACAAGTGGGAGCCACTATTATTGGGCCTAAAGCGTCCGTAGCAGGTTTAGCAAATTGCTTGTGAAATCGGATAGCTCAACTATTCGGACTGCAGGCAACACTACTAAACTAGAGACCGGGAGACGTTGGAGGTATTCAAGGGGGAGCGGTAAAATGCGAGAATCCCTTGAGGACCACCTGTTGCGAAGGCGTCCAACAATAACGGGTCTGACTGTGAGGGACGAAAGCTAGGGGAGCGAACCGGATTAGATACCCGAGTAGTCCTAGCCATAAACGCTGCGAGCTAGGTGTTGCATAATCTCCGGGATTATGCAGTATTGTAGGGAAGCCGTTAAACTCGCCACCTGGGAAGTACGGCCGCAAGACTGAAACTTAAAGGAATTGGCGGGGGAGCACCACAAGGGGTGCGGCGTGCGGTTTAATCGAATTCAACGCCGAAAATCTCACCAGCGGCGACGGCAGAATGAAAGACAGCCTGAAGGGCTTTCTTGACGAGCCGAGAGGTAGTGCATGGCCGCCGTCAGCTCGTATCGTGAGATGTCCTGTTAAGTCAGGTAACGAGCAAGACCTGTACCCATAATTGCTAACGGCAATTCTATTGGACTGAGCACATTATGGGAACTGCCTTGGAAACAAGGAGGAAGGTGCAGGCAACGGTAGGTCTGTATGCTCCGAATCTGCTGGGCTACACGCGCGCAACAATGGATAGGACAATGGGATGCAACTCCGAAAGGAGAAGCTAATCCTCGAAACCTATTCTTAGTTTAGATTGAGGGTTGTAACTCACCCTCATGACACCGGAATCCCTAGTAATTGGTTTTCATCACGAACCAGTGAATATGTCCCTGCTCTTTGCACACACCGCCCGTCAAACCAACCGAGCATGGCTTGAGTGAGCCGCAGTTTTTTGATTTCGTCAAACTTAAGTTAAGTAAGGTGGGTTAAGTCGTCACAAGGTAGCCGTAGGGGAACCTGCGGCTGGATCACCTCCTTTTTTCTTTTTTTAAAGAAAATATCGTGCATCACGAGAAAAACAGATGTAACCTAGAATGCAACTAAATAAAAAATGCAAAAAACGAAAATTCATTAAATAAATTTTAATTGAATTTTAATTTGAATGTAAATACGATTTGATGTGTTATACACGACTCTTAATTTTCATATTTTATTAACAATTTATTTGTTAGCTCTTCCGTGGGGCTGTAAGCCAATCTGGTAGACTGCCTCCCTTGCACGGAGGAAGCTGCGGGTTCAAATCCCGCCGGCTCCATAGAGTAACAATAAACATTAAACAAAAAATAGTTTATGAAAGAATAAATTATGAAATAATAATTTATGATAGTAAATTTATTTATGGTTATGAAATCAATCATAATAATAAATAAAATCATATTCACTGTTCACGCGCTTTGCGCAAAACTTTGAAAATGCACGTGTGGAATTCGTTCGGAGTTCCGCATATACCAGCTAGTGCTGTGATATGTTTCGTGTTGCAGTTCGTGCCCTGAAAAAGCATGAATCAAGGATTGAGAACATCAACGACAGCAGTCATTGAATAATTTTTTAATAATTATTAATTAATGAATTGCTTGTAGACATCATCCTTTGCGAAAATTATGTTCCGTGAGATCAACATAGGTGGAGTGGAAAAGTTCCTACGCCATTTGGTGGAAGACTTGGCTCGATTAGATGATGAAGGACGTGACAACCTGCGAAATGTTTCGGCGAGGCGGATGTAGCCTTTGAACCGAAAATCTCTGAATGCGACTTCGCATTAGGTCCGAAAGGACAAGCAACCCGGTGAATTGAAACGTCTTAGTAACCGGAGGAAAAGAAATCAATCGAGATGCTGTTAGTAAGAGCGACTGAACACAGCTTAGGGCAAACTGAATCTTGCTAGAAATAGTTAAGAGATGTGGTATTGCTGCTATCTGAACTAAATTATTCGAAGTTATCTGAAAAGGTGCACTGTAAAGGGTTATAGTCCCGTAGAAGAAGTTTAGAAGATTTGGCAATAAAAGAGTACCGTTAGTTGGATATCTAGCGGGAATATAGGTGGCATTAACATCTAACCCTAAATACTCATCGAGACCGATAGATTACGAGTACAGCGATGGAAAGTTGAAAAGAACCCTTAACAGGGAGTGAAAAGACTCTGAAACCAATTGGCTATAGTGAGATACGGCGTTTAGGCGTTGTATCGTACGTTTTGAATAACGTGCCAGAGAGTGTATTTAAGTGGCAAGGGTAATCTTCTTACGAAGAGCACCCATAGGGAAACCAAAAGTCCGCAGCTTGCAAGGGACGTGGTGTGAAAGCGCCATTAAGTCACTTGAATACGACCTGAAGCCGTTCGATCTTGTCCTGAGTAAGGTGAAGTCTGGGTAAAACCAGGTGGAGGCCTGAAGAGGTTCTACGTGCAAGTGTTCTTCTAACTTGGGATAAGGGGTGAAAAGCCAATCGAGAACGGCGATAGCTGGTTCCTGCCGAAGTTGGCCGTAGTCAAGTGTTGATCGAGGTGGTGTTGATTGTAGAGATACGGATACGAGATTTAGGGGGAGAAATCCTTCGGTCTTTTGTCCAACTCCGAATGTCAATACGCTGTAGACATCAGCAAACGCATACACGGGGTAAGCGCGTGTATGGAGAGGGGATCAACCCAGACTAAAGTTAAGGTCCCAAAATACTAATTAAGTGTTAACGGGTAAAAAGTGCGTACATTCCAAGACAGAGAGGAGGTTGGCTTAGAAGCAGCAACCCTTTAAAAAGTGCGTAACAGCTTACTCTTCGAGAGTGTACGTCTTTAAGATGGACGGGGCTAAATTAGTTACCGATACTTTAGATAACCTAAAAGGTTATAGTAGGCAAGGCGATCTGCTAGGATAGAAGTTTTTCTGAGAAGAGAGATGGACCTGGTTGATATGAGAATTCTGGCGATAGTAGGAACTTAGTACTGTGAGAATCAGTATGGTCGAAAGGGCAAGGGTTTCTTGGCAATGCAAATCAGCCAAGAGTTAGTTGATCCTAACCTAAGTCGTAATTAGACTTATGGGAAAGGGAAACAGGTTAATATTCCTGTACTTTTCAAGTATACGCGGCAACGCAAGTTGCATTTCTGACCCATTGGAATAGACCGACAGCAGTCGTTACTGTTGTTAATTATCATAAATCATGCGAGTATCATAATGATGAGAACATGATTAAAGGTGAGATGAGCGGTGTTTTGCATCGTTCGGTTGATATCTGGTGGCCATGAAAAGGGAATGCAAATAGATCTTGAAGAATCATACCCAGAACCAGCACAGGTGCCCCTAGGTGAAAAGCCTAAGACCTGAAGGGTACAATCCGCTCAAGGGAACTCGGCAAAATAGTCCTGAACCTTCGGAATAAGGGATCCCTGAAGTTGTGCATGAATTTGTGCGATTTTAGGGTGCAATGACTAAGTCGGTCCGACTGTTTAACAAAAACTTAACTTCCTGCTAGCCTGAAAAGGTGCGTACAGGAGGTGACGTCTGCTCAGTGCTAGTACTTCAAGCTCCCGTTCAGGGGAGTCAAGAGCTAGTAAACAGCGGGGGTAACTATAACTCTCTTAAGGTAGCAAAATGCCTTGTCGTTTGATTGACGACCTGCATGAATGGCGTAACGAGACTGACACTGTCCCTGAGTGGAACCCTCCGAACAACTTTACTGGTGCAAAGGCCAGTGATTTCCAGTGGGAAGCGAAGACCCCGTGAAACTTTACTGTAGCCTGTAGGTGTATCGCGAAGTAGAGTGTATAGCGTAAGTGGGAGCTGTTAGATCAAGATCGCCAGATTTTGAGTAGGCGCCAATGTAACACCACTTATTCAACTTTACGATACTAACTTGCGTAAGCAAGGACATCTATTGGTGGACAGTTTGGCTGGGGTGGCACTCCGTCGAAAATGTAACGACGGAGACCAATGGTCAACTCATTCCGGTCAGAAATCGGAAGGAGAGTTCAAGAGCATAAGTTGGCCTGATTGGATATGCATTAATAACACATCCAAACACGAAAGTGTGGTCTAGCGAACCTCAATACCTCCTTAATGGGGGTTTGAGATGACAGAAAAGTTACTCCGGGGATAACAGAGTTGTCGCGCCTGAGAGTTCATATCGACGGCGCGGTTTGCTACATCGATGTCGGCTCTTCCTATCCTGGCCGTGCAGAAGCGGCCAAGGGTGGGGGTGTTCACCCATCAAAAGGGATCGTGAGCTGGGTTCATAACGCTGTGAGGCAGTTAGTTTGATAGCTACTGGAAATGTTGATGTCTGAGAGGAAGGATCTTTTAGTACGAGAGGAACGATGGTTCGACGCCACTGGTCTACCGGTTGTCCAACAGGGCATATGCCGGGCAGCTACGCGTTAAGGGATAAGCGCTGAAAGCATCTAAGTGCGAAGCCCCCCTCGAAAAGAGACATCTAGGACACTCGATAGAAGACGAGTTTGATAGGACAGGGATGTAAGTGTCGAGCTTCGGCGAGGCATTCAGTCCGCTGTTACTAATAGTCCATACCTACTTTTTCACTATCTCGTAAGAGATTTCGGTAAAACCGAACCACCTATTTTGATCTCCTTTTCTTTTTTTATCATACTTAGTATGAGAGAAATTGAGAAGGGATACTAAAGAGTGGGATTTTATCCCATTTCTTTTTTTTCTTTTATTTTTAATAAAAATTTTTTACCTAGTTTTAACGCTATTAAAGATAATTAAGAATTAGTAAATAGTTGAATAATAGCGATAGCTATGTTTTTAAAGTTACAATTATTCTTTTTATTATGAGTCATTTATTAGAAAATGAGCAAAGAGATTATGATTGGAGGCAAGAGGTTGTTTCAGCTCCAAAAATAATGGTGTATTTTCCTGTTGATGTAATTGATTCTGAGAGATGGTTTATTAAGACATCCCAATATTTTAATTATAAAAAACTGGCTTTGATTGATGCAAGAAAGTTGCTTGATAGTCTTGATGTAAAGGTAAATGCTGCATTATCCATTGATGGAGTTAATGGTCATGAATGGGAAAGAAATCTTGATAGTATTGAAGAAGGTCTTGTGCATTATCTTGGTTTTAAGAGATTTTATACTAATTCAGGAATTAAATGTTATCTTGAAACAGTTATGCTTACATTATTGGATAATTAATTACTCTTTTTTTTCTTCATCTAGTTTTTTTAGAATTAGATTTTTTAGAATTCTTTTTGCATGATATGTTAAAATATCTCTTTTATCTAGTAATATTTCTTCAATTTCATGTTTTGTGAAAAACTCAACTTCAAATAATTCATTTTTGTTTATTGCAATATTATTTAGAGAAATTGGTTTGTTTAACAAAAATACTTTTGAGAAAGTTATGTTTTTTGTTTTGTCATTTTGATAATCAAATTGTTTATATGCTATTTCTTCAAGTTCTTCCCTACTTACTTTTATTCCAAGTTCTTCTTCAATTTCTCTTATTGCAGCTGTGATATAGTTTTCTTTGTCACCTACATGACCACCTACACTATGGTCCCATAACCCATTATCTTTTCTTCTTTGCAGTAATACTTTTTTATTGCTGATGAAATAAATATATATTTCTCTATGTCTTAGTCCTTGTGTATGAGCTTCTTCTCTTGTAGTTGAACCAATTATATTGTCTTTCTCGTCTACAACAGCTATAATTTCTTTAGACATAGATTGTTTGTTTTGTTAACATTTAAATAAGCTATGATTCTTAGTTTATATCTTTCATGTCTACTATTCTTTATTTTTTATATTGTTTTTATAATCATAATATTTATATATTAGTATATCTATTTGTATATATGTACTAGGAAAAGTAATTTCTAGTGATGTTAATAGCATAAATGGGTGTTATCTACGAAGAAAATCATAAAACATGACCAATATGTCGATGATCTGATTTCTCAACTCACACCTCGCTATGACCTTCTGATGAAGCATGTTCCTTTGTATTCTCGTCGTAATCGTTTGATTGGAGAAGTAGATATTATAGGTTTTAAAGATGGTTATTGCGATCTTTATGAAGTAAAGTGTAGTTATAGAATTTCTAAAGCTAAACGTCAAATTACTAAATTTAAGAAAATTTTAAGCACTGGTTCTAATGTACGTAATGGTTTCTTTTTTTGTGGAGAATCGGGTTCGTTGTTAATGCTTTAGATTAATCTTTTAAAATTATTACCTCAGCATAATCATATAGGCAACATATGTTTGTATCTATTTTTGCTATAAAAATGTTATAATTTGTATCATAATTTACTTTAACAGGTAGTGCATTCCATTCTCCCACATATTTTCCTGTAATGGGTGCTTGCATTCCAGTTCCTTCTTTTTTTAAACTATAAAATAAATTTGCTAAATCTTCATCAGGTGGGAATTTTAAAAATTCAAGATGTGATGTTGTATTTTTATGTTTTAAATGTCCCTTTATTACTTCCATTTGTGGTCCTAAACCATAATCATTTATTGTTCCTTCAAATGATCCATCTGATGCAATTTCAATAATTCCTTCTAAATTTCCTTTCCCCTCTGGGAGAATATTGTTATGATAGAATCCTTCAAATCTAATCTTTTTTATCATATTAATAATTTGTGAGTTTTATTTATCTTATAAATAATTTGACTTATTAATATTAGAATAAAATCTATTATATTTTATCATATAATAAATTAAACCATTTCCTAAATGAATCTGCTACATCTTTATTGTCAATAACAAATGCAGTAGGATATTTTTCTTTCCATAGAAATATTGCAACTTTATTACCATATATATTAACAACAGATGATGTTTCTGTGCCTTTTGGTAAAACTTTACCATCAACATATTTTCTTTTTATTACTTCATCTCTTATTTTTTTATTATCCCATAAGATTCTCCATTTCATTTTTTTTTTTATTCTTTCTTTTTCCCAATGAGGGATATAGTATTTTAGTTCAGAGAAAATAAGGCCTTTTCCACCTATGACATCAATTTGTTTTCCTTCCTTAAGCATATCATAATGAATTGTTTTTAAACCTTCTTTGCCTTTGTATATTGATGCGTTGATATTCTCTTTTTTCATGCCCTCTAATGCTTCTAATTGTGGCATTATTTGTGATATTTCTTCTTTTTTTTCTTCTAAGTATCCATATAATGCTTTTGGTGACTCTGCTTGAAAATATTTTTTGAAGTCTTTTGTGACAAAACTAACAAGACCTTTATCTCTTAATTTTTCTAGTGCATCATATACAGGTGATCTTTGTATTCCAGATTCTTTTATTATTTGTTGTGCAGTTGCTGAACCTAATTTTAGAAGAGTCACATATACTTCAGCTTGGTTTCTTGTTAGTCCTATGTTTTCTAATGTTTTTGTATTCATATTAGTCTAATTTTGTTTGTTGTTTATATTTTTTACTGTATTGTAATTCTTTTTAGAATTACTATGGTTTATTTACCTAAATATACTAAACAGTGGTAAAATGATATACTTTAATTGGCCTTTAATTATTCTGACTACAGTGGTACTTTACATTTTGATAATTATTTCTTTGCCATTTAGTGCATTATTTGCTACAATTGCTCTTTTTTCGTTGATTGGTTATTGGAGTCAATTGCCAGGTTTTTGTATAATGGAGCCTGTAAGATTTCTTTATATGATGGATTTTATTGATATATTTACAATTGTAATCGCATTGCATGTTGGTGTTCCTCAAGCAATTGCTTTTACTTTATTTTGGAATATATATCCAAGATTATCAGGAGCATTTCTTCCATGGATGGCTGTTTTTAAGGATGGATTAACTCAATCAACTCTATGTCTTTTTGTTCCTTTTTTTAGTTATTTAGCTGGAGGTGATATTGTACTTGTTGTCTTAATTTATTCTGTATTAAGAATGCCTATATTCTTTTTATGGAGTCTTATTTTACCTCATATGTCTATTGAAAAACAAATATTTCATTGTACTGTAGCTGGAATATCTATGTTTGTTATTGATTTATTTTATGTAGTTATGTTCGGTTCTTTTTTTGAAAGTTTGGTGCAAAGTGGTGCAAGCTTTAGTTGGTTATTATTTTTTATTGCAACAGTAATTATATTCGCTTTCCTTGTTTTTATTTATGGATTTTCTCCTATGAAAGCAATCAAGAGTGTAGGTGCAACAACAACTTTACTTACTAAAAGAATAATTAATTCAAAAAAGAAGAAAATTGAACATAATGATGATTTTGTAAAAGATATCATAAATCGTATATGATCTTGGTAAGAGAAGCATATTTTTTAAATTGATTTATTTTTCTTGTTTTTATGTTAAATAAACATCGTGCTTTTGTAAAGATTTTGACTGAATTATGTAATGAACAGTCTATTTCTGTCACTCCATTATGTTTTGATTGGGTTTTTAAGCTTGAAAAAAATGGAAAATGTAAAAATATTTTTGGTTATGATTTGGGTATAAACTCTTCTGTCGCTCAGAAAATATCTCTTGATAAAGTTGCAACATATGAACTACTTAAAACAAATAATATTCCTGCAGTTTCTCACGAGTTATTTCTTGAACCTGATTGTGATTATTTGGTTGACTCTGGTAATTGGGAGAGATTATCAAATTATTTGCTAAACTATAAAAAAATAGTATGTAAACCAAATAATGGGCAAGGTGGTAAAGATGTTTTTCTTGTTTCTAGTATAGTTGAACTTGAGAAAGTTGTCCATCAACTTTTTATAAAAAACCGTGCAATTGCTCTCTCACCCTATCATGATATAATAGATGAATATAGAATTGTAATATTGGATAATGAGATATTATTAGTTTTTAAAAAAATTAGACAAAATGGAGAATGGAAACATAATCTTTCAAGTGGTGCTATACCCAAGATTGTTGAAATTGATAAGATTAATTCTATTATTAAAGAAATTGCTCTTAAAGCTGTTGATGTTATTGGTATAGTCTTTGCTGCTGTTGATATTATTAATACTTCTAATGGTTATATGGTTTTAGAAGTAAATTCAGGGATATCACTTGACTATTTTGTAAATTATAATGGTGAAGAAAGAGGATATCAAAAAGCTAAAGAGATTTATCGAAAGGGTTTATCGTTTTTGTTTTGATTTAATTATGTAAATTGTATGTATTTCTATTGTTTTCTTTTTTCATTATATTTTTAAACTATATATTTATTCATGATTTATGGATATTGATGTTAGGCGAGTAAAAGCTTTGAATGATTATAGTAGCGGTAATGGTGATACTGTAGTTTATTGGATGAGTCGTGAGCAGCGTGTTGATGATAATTGGGCTTTACTTTATGCACAAGAGTTGGCTGAGAAGAATGATAAAAGATTAGCTGTAGTCTTTTGTCTTGTTCCACATTTTCTTCAAGCAACAATTAGGCATTATGGATTTATGTTCCGTGGTCTTGAAAAAGTTGAAGAAAAACTAAAATTAAAAAATATTTCTTTTGAAGTATTATTAGGAGATCCAGCAGATAATATTATAGCTTATTGTGATAAAAAAAATGTTTCAGCTTTAGTAACTGATTTTGATCCTTTGAAGATAAAAAGAAAATGGAAAAGTGTTGTGCAAAAGAAAATTAATGTTTCTTTTTATGAAATTGATGCACATAATATTGTGCCTATATGGGAAGCTTCTGATAAATTAGAATTTGCCGCTTATACTATAAGACCAAAAATAAATAAGAAATTAGATGAATTTTTAACAGGTTTTCCTGAATTAAAAAAGCAAAAAAGTAAGATTGAAATTATTAAGAATGATTGGAAGAAAATATGGAGTTCTTTGAAAGTTAATATTGCAGTTAAAGAAGTTGATTGGTTGCTTCCTGGCGAGGATGAAGCTGAGAAAATTTTAAAGAAATTTATTGATGATAAAATCTGGAGTTATTCAGATAATCGTAACAATCCTAATTATGATGCAACTTCTAATTTATCACCTTATTTGCATTTTGGACAGATTTCTGCTCAACGTATTGCTTATGAAGTTAAAGCTTCTAAGATTCCTGCAGCTGAATTTCTTGAAGAATTAATTATAAGAAGAGAATTAACTGATAATTATTGTTATTATAATCTTAATTATGATAGTTTGGAAGGATGTCCAGAATGGGCAAAGAAAACACTTAAAGATCATGAAAAAGATCCTAGAGATTATGTTTATTCTTTGAAGCAATTTGAAAATGCTGAGACACATGATGACTTATGGAATGCAGCTCAACTTGAGATGATGAAAAAAGGAAAAATGCATGGTTATATGCGAATGTATTGGGCAAAAAAGATTTTAGAATGGACAAAAAATGCTTCAGATGCTTTCAATATCGCAATTTATTTAAATGACAAGTATGAATTAGACGGTAGAGATCCAAATGGATATGTTGGTGTTGCTTGGTCAATAGGAGGAGTTCATGATCGAGCATGGTTTGAAAGACCTATTTTTGGAAAAATAAGGTATATGAATTATAATGGATGTAAAAACAAATTTGATGTTGAGAGGTATATAAAAAATGTCAGTCTTATTAACTAGTTTATATATAGCATTATTAATTCAGTTATTCTTCTTTATTCCTGCTTATCTTTTTAAGACTGATAAAGTTACAGATTTATCTTATGGATTAACATTCATTGTTCTTACTTTATTATTATTTTCTAATTCTTCTTATTCATTTAGTAATTTAATTCTTTTGTTAATGGTTTTATTATGGGGTTTTAGGTTAATTAGTTTTCTTTTTGTAAGAATTTACAAAATGAAACGTGATAAAAGATTTGATGGAATACGTGAGAATTTATTCAAATTTGGCGGTTTTTGGCTTATACAAGGTATTTCTGTTTGGATTATTATGATTCCAATTATTTTTTATTATTCATTGCCAAATAAAAATTATTTTATTGCAGGTTTATTTGTTTGGTTAATTGGTTTTTTGTTTGAAACAATTGCTGATTATCAAAAGTCAAAGTTTAAGAAAAGTTTAAAAAATAGAAATAAATGGATTGATATTGGAGTTTGGAAATATTCAAGACATCCTAATTATTTTGGTGAAATATTATGTTGGATTGGTATTTTTATTTTTGTTTTGCCGGGACTAACGTATGAGCAAAGATTAATATCTATGATTAGTCCATTTTTTATTTCTTCATTGTTATTATTTTTCTCTGGTATACCTATTTTGGAGAGGAATGCAGATAAAAAATGGGGAAAGAATAAAAAGTATAAATTATATAAAAAGAAAACAAGCATACTTATTCCTTGGTTTAAATTAAGTAAGTAAGTGCTTGTAATGCACTTGTTTCTTTGTCTTTTATTTCAAGCATAATGTCTGGGTTTGTTTTGCTGTCTTGGATATATTTTAGTATTTTTTTGAAATGATTAATATCTATTGATTTTGTATGCTTACCTTTTCTTTCATTTTCTTGCTGACTTGAGTAATCTATTAATAAAACTCCATCTTTTTTTTGCCATGTATTACCTGCAAGTTTTATTGCTTCTACCATGCTTTCATTATTGTTTAAACATTCATGATGAAATGTATCAAATATAATTGGTATTTTTGTTGCTTTATTTACTTCTAAACAATCTTTAAGTGAGAATAATTTATCATCATTTTCTATTGCAAGTCTTTTTTTAATATTTTCAGGCAGTTTTTTGTAATTATCAATAAATCTTTGAATTGCACTACTTTTGTCTCCATAAACTCCACCTATGTGTATTTGAATTTTTGCAGTTTCATCTAATTTCATAGCATCTAATATCTTAGCATGGTAATCTAACTCTTTTATACTTCTTTCTACAATATTATTGTCTTTTGCATTTATTAAGACAAATTGATCAGGATGCATTGCAATCCGTATATTATTTTGTTTTATATAATTGCCAATTTCTTGAAATTGTTGTTTAAATTCTTTAACCCAGTTTGATTTACATACTTCATGACTGGCAAAAGGAACAAATTGACTTCCAATTCTAAAATAAAGAAGATTATTTTCTACATTATATTCAAGAATTTCTTTAAGATCATCAAGATTTGATTGTATTGTATTAAAAAGTTTTTCTTCATTATAAGATGCTAGTTTAAAACTATGATTTGTTGATAACTTTGCAGTCCAATTTATACATGGGTAGCCAATTTTCATAAATGTTATATATTTGATATTTATTTTTAAGGTTTATGGATAATGTCTCTAGTAAAAATATGAAAGTAATTTTAGTTGATGCAATTAATACATTTATACTAAAAGGTGAAGGAATAAATTTGGATATGTTTAAGCTTCTTGAATTGTATCCAAATAAAAAGATTATCTTGACAAATGCTGATGATGAAGAATTTAAAGAATTTGGTCTTGATAATGTTCCTTATGAAATATTTACTTTAAAACATAACCCAAATAAAACAAATCCAGATTATTATGAAAAGATGTTAGAACATTATAGTTTAAGTCCATCAGATGTTGTATATTTTGAGCATAATATAGATGCTGTAAAAAGCGCTGAAAATGTTGGTATAAAATGTTTTTATTATGATTCTTCTAAAAAAGACCTTCAAGCATTAAAAGTTTTTTTAGATTCTGCTTTATGATTTTATTAATTATAAAGAGATTATAAGAATACTATTAAATTATATGATTTAATCTTTATTAATCTCTTTAAAATAATCTATTGTTTTTTTTAATCCTTCATCTAATTTTATCTTTGGTTCCCAATCTAATATTTTTTTAGCCATAGTGATATCTGGTTTTCTTTGTTGTGGGTCATCTTTTGGAAGATTTTCTTTTTTGAATTCACTTTTACTATTAATTATTTTTTTTATTTTCTCAGCAAGTTGAATTATTGTAAACTCATCAGGATTACCTATATTTAGAATTGGTAAACATTCCCAACCTAATGATTGCATTTTCGTAGAAAGCTCAGTTTTATCCATATCCATATATTTTATCATTGCATCAACTAAATCTGAGACATATTGAAAACTTCTGGTTTGCAGTCCTTCTCCATATATAGTTATTGGTTTATTTTTGAGAGCTTGCATTATAAAATTGCTTACAACTCTTCCATCATGTGGATGCATATTAGGCCCATATGTATTAAATATTCTTATTACTCTTATGTCAACATTAAATTCTTTATAATAATCAGCACATAATGTTTCTGCACATCTTTTTCCTTCATCATAACAACTTCTTGGGCCAATAGGATTTACATTGCCCCAATATGTTTCTTTTTGTGGATGTTCTATTGGATCACCATATACTTCAGAAGTAGATGCATGTAAAACTTTTGCTTTTGTCTTTAATGCAAGTTCTAATACATTTGTTATTCCTATAACAGATGTTTTAGTTGTTTCAACAGGATTTTTTTGATAGTGTATAGGTGATGCAGGACATGCAAGATTGTATATTTCATCAAATTGGCCACCTAATGGTTTAGTAACATCATGTATTAAAAATGTAAATCTAGGATTTTTGAATAATTCGTATATATTTTGTTTTGTTCCAGTAAACATATTATCTAGAACAGCAACTTCGTGTCCTTTATTAAGAAGTTTTTTAGCAAGATGACTTCCTATAAAACCAGCACCACCAGTTATTAGTATTTTTTTAGGTTGCATATTATATTAAATTATTAAAAATGGTTTTAAATGCTTTTTGGTATTTCTAATACTAATTATTTTTTATAATTCATTTAGAAATAATTATAAAACATATTTCATTCTTGATAATATGCCAAATGATAAAAAAATTGAAGATCATATTGAAGAAATATTTCAAGAATTATCTCCTGACAAATCTTTATTAAATGATGATTCAGAAGTTAATTTTGGTTCTTTTTCTAAATCAGATAATAACATTCCATCTGATTTGCATGATATTCCTGCTTCTAGGAAAAAATCTGAATTATCAGATTATTTGCCAGCTGCTTATTTAGGTGCTACATTATTAACAGGGATTGTCCATTATTTAGTTCTTGAAAATCATCCAGAATTAAAATTTCATATGCCTCCAAGAGGTCCTGAAATGAAAAATGTCTTAGGTATTTTTTTTCTTCCTGTTTATGCTGTAGGTTCTTCATTATTTCTGACAGCTTTAGGTAAAATTATGTCACCAAATACTTATCGTCATTTTGAAGCATTATTTGTTTCTTATATATCTGTTTTTGCTGGTGCAGGATTAGGTAATCTTTTAGCATATACTCCTGGGTATGTAGTTGGCGCAACATTAGCAACAACTATTACTACTTTAGCACTTGATAGGAGTAGACAAGCAGAATATGCTATAAAGAATTTTATACAAAGAATGTAATATTATTATTTTGATTATATTAATAATTTTTATTATTTATTTAGAACATACTGTTGTCTTTTGTACTACAACATTAGCTTATATAGAAATAATGTGTTCTTTACTTTATAATTTCCGGAGGTATGATTATGAAACTTAAAACTTTAGGATATACTGCACTTATTGTTGGTGCTTTAGCAGGTGGAGTTGCTGTTGGTCATTATGCTACATTAGATAGAGAATATCGTATAGATAGGTCAGATGGTGTTGTTAATCTTGTTGATAATGTTTCATCTAATAGATATTTATTAAGACGAATTGATGATGAGGTTTATCTTGGTTCAGCAGCACATAATTTTCAAGGAGTTAAGGCTTTAGCACATGTTGAAGGCAGTGATTCCGTTATGCCTTTAGTTGAATTGTTAGTTAGGAAAAACCAAGATTTAGAGGATAAGATTGCTAAAAGGCAAACTTTAGATTCATTAGAAGCAACTGCTGCTGCTGTTAGAAATTCGTATATGAATTTTAGACATAATACTTTACGTGATTAAAATGATTAAAGATTGTGATATTAAAATTTTAACAGAGTTACGAAAGAATTCCAGGCAACCTTTAACTAATATCTCAAAAAATACAGATATACCTGTATCAACAGTTTATGATAGAATACGTGCAAGTGAAAAATATGTGATTAAAAAACACACATCAATATTAGATTTTCCAAAAATAGGTTATAGTATTAGAGCAGGTGTATTAGCAAATTTTGATGATCAAGCAGGCTTTATTGAATTTTCAAAAAATAATTATAACATTAATTCAGTATTTAAGATGGAAGGTGATTATCAATTTATGATCGATTGTATTTTTAGTCGAATGTTGGATTTTCAATTATTAATGAAAGAATTTGAGAAGTATGGAATAAAAGAAAAGTTAGCACATTTTATTACTGAAGAAATTGTAAGAGAAAATTTTGTGGGGTATGATAAAAATGGTTTGGATGAATCATAGAACATTTGGTCAATGGGTAAGAGAAAAAACAATTGAACTTGCTGCTGCAGGTATTCTAGGATATGGTATAGGGATGTATCATTCTAATCAACGAAATTCAGATGCTATTAATCTTCAGCAAACAATGCAATCCTCTTCAAATTATGCTATAATGTATACAATATCAAACCAAAATGCTTTTCCTCATCTTGTTTATACAGGTGCCGCTTTTCCAATTGATGCTAATGATATTAACACTAGTATTGATGTTCTTTTAAAACAGATAAAGGTGAATAATAATGAGTAATATAGTTAAATATGCTTTGGTTGCTGGTCTTACTGCTTCATTAATGTATAGTTGTGGTCCAAGAAAAAAAGAATATATTGCACCAGAAAATTATGCTGATAATACTTTACAAATTGTTGAAGGTCAATTATTATTGTACAATAATGGTGATTTTAGACCTTTACAATTAAAGGTAGGTGATACAAAATTTGATCTTTATGAAACATCTGTACCAATTGGTTTAAACAGCAATAAAAATAATGGAATTCCTTTAGAAATATTGGTGAGAGAGAATGTACAGTAGTAATATTGCAGATAAGGTAATGCAATTTTATAATAACACAATTAATTATCCTGGTAGTTCTGAAACTTTTAGATCTAATATTAAAAAAACTTTATTTGGTGGGACTGCAATCTTATGTTTAAATGCTTTAAATGCCCCTGATGCAATTAGTATTGTTGCTTATGCTTACACAGGTTATCATGGTTTTAAGACATTTAAAGATTTCAAATATATATGATGTAATTGTAGTTTTTTTATTTAGTCAACTTAAAGCTGATTATTTATTGTGAATAATTTTTAATAATTAATATTTTAATAATGACTTTATCATTTAATAAATTAACACCTGAAAAAGTGAAAGGTTTGCAATTTGAGATTTTTTTAGAGTTACTTTTAAAACATCGTGGAATGCATAATGTTATACGTAATGTTGAATATCATAAATCAAGATATAAATTTCGTCAAATAGATCTTTCATATAATTATTTAGAATCAGGCAAAATAAAACATGTTGTTGTTGAGGCTAAATACAGTTCTAATTGTGTGGTTCCTTATCTTTTTAGACAACCAAGAGAATTAGAAAATGGTAATGTAATAATAAATGGGCCTGTTGAGCAAATTATTGAGAATAGAGATTTTTCTGGTTCTGATATAGGAGTTTTGGTAACTAATAAAAGTTTTGACGATAGAATTAAATCTGAATCTGAAAAAAGAGGTATTGTAATAATTGAAGGTGATTCTTTATCGAAGATGCTTAATTTTAGGCAAACTTCTCTTGATAATTATATTAGGTCTATAAATGTTCAAGAATATAATCTTCTTGCTAGTAAGATTTATGTCTAATATTTGACTAAGATTTTTGTTTATTTTTCTTTAAAAGTTTTTTATTTAGTGCTAAATATATGATTGATAGTTCAAGACTAAATATTATTACATATATTAGAATAGTTGTATATATATTAACAAAAAGTACATAAACAATTCCTGTAGTAATAATAGTTATCCCAATAATTTTACAGTATTCTTCATAGAATTTTTTTATCTTAATTAATGCTATACCCCATAAAATGCTTATAATTCCTAAAGCAATCAATAAAAGATCATTTGCTATTATAAGAAAACTAATTATTATTTCTGCAGAGAAATATTCAATGATTATTTGACATATTGTATATATAATCCAAATATATGATACATAAAAAAGTAATTTATTTTTGTATATTCTTGAGAGCTCAATAAATCCATTTAAATAAATAAAGTATGTTGTCAAGATTAGAAGCATTATTATTATGTATATTATATAGTTGGAGTATAGTCCTCTTATATTAATTATTTTTATGTTATATTCTAGCAATATGGTATTTATTATTAAAAAAATATTATAGCTTAAAAGAATGAAACCTGCTATTAAACTGTACTTGAATATATTTTGTTTTATCATTATACATGTTTTTATTGTTATTTATATTTATTAATTTTTCTTATTTCTTATTTCTTATTTTTTAGTAATATTATAATATTTGTTTTTTGTTGTCTTTATTACTACAACGTGAGCTTATATAGAAATAATGTGTTCTTAACCTTATAATTTCCGGTGGTAAATTAAAATGAATAAAAAGCTAATATCAATAGGTGTTGCGGCAGGTCTTGCACTTTCATCTTTAACAGGATGTGGTTATATTAAAAGTCAAAAGGAGGAAAAGTTGGCTAATAATATTGAATCAACTGTTAATTTTCATGAAAGACATAGTAAGTTAGATGATTCTTCAACTTTAATTGATACATTAATTAAGTCATATATTGTTGATTCTTCTATTTTAGAAATTTCTTCATTAAATTTTTATCATGCTGCATTAGATTATGTTGTTTTTAATCGTTCAGAAGTTACAAGCAGTAGTTATAGCAATATGGTTTATGATATTGATAATTTAATTAAGAAAACAGTTTCGTTTGCTGATTCTGCTGCTGGGTCTACTAATCTTAACAATTCAGTCTTATTTGTTAGAGAATTAATTGATTATAATTTAGAGAAAGCATCAATGGACTTGGATTTTTTAAGAGATATAAATCAATATTCAAGTTCAAAAAACGATCAAGCTTCTTTAGCAATGCATAGGTCATCAGATTATTTTATTCAACAGCGTGAACGTAATATGAAAAATACAATCTTGCTTGATAATTTATTAGATGGGTTTTTAAGGAGGGAATAAAATGAAAACAACAACAAAGATAGCAATTGCAGCAGTATTGGTTGGAACAGGTTATGCTGTAGCAAAATATGAAAGTCCAATTAAAGATGTGAGCCAAGGATTATATTCAAAGGCAGCTGTTCCTGTTGAAAATACTATGAGAAGATTTTATAATTGGGCAACTGATAGGCCAAGTATACAAGATTCTTCAACTAATGGTATTTCTAATATTATTAAGAGTGATAGTGTAAAGTATCAATCAAACAATACACCAGTATCAGTTGATACTGTTGTAGGAGGTAATTAAAATGACAACTGTAGCAGGATTTCCTGGTGATAAAGAGCATTTGTTTAATGAAGATCATCAATCTGGTTCTACGCATCAACAAATTGAACGAACATTGGAAGAGCAAGTAGGTTCAACTAAAATTGATGAAGCACATATAGCTGAGCAAAAACTTCAGGAATTTATGAGTAGGTTCAATGATGAGAAAAATCGAGGTATTCTAAATAAAGCAGAAAGCCTTAAGGATCAATTAAATCGTGTTGAACAATTAAACATGGTTTTGCTAACTGCACCTGATACTTCTAAAATGACTGAAGACGAAAAACAAAGATATGACAAAAGATTAGATCGAAAAATAAAAGTTTATGATACTCTTCAGAAGATTGGAATTAATCCATATAGAATTGAAGTGAGGAGACATATACGAATGGCTAAACGTGAGCGTGATAGACTTCAAACTAATCTTGATTCTTTTTTGATGGATCTAAAAGGAGTTAGCACAAGAAAATCTAATAATGAGTTTTATTCAAAGATTTTAAAAGATTTACCAGAGCATATAAGAGAAGATGCACAATATTCAGGTTTAATGGATTATCTTAAAACAAGATCTGGTAGTTCAGCTAATGGTAATGGTGGTCTTAAAGGCCAATTAAGAGATTTGAAGCAACAAGCATCTTATTTTGCAGATATTGATGATATATTAGAAGATACAATTGCTAAATACAATGTTAAAATTTCTGAAATAAATTCAGAAGTTCATGATTTAACTAAGCAAATATCAGAAAATCCAAGTGATCAAACTTTATTACAAGAAAGAACTAAAAAAACAGCTTTGAAAATGGTTTATGAGAGTGAACGTGATAATTATTTAGATACAAGAGAAGAAGTATTTGATAAACTTAGTGAGATACGTTGGGATTTTAATTATGTTGGTGAGCAAGTAAGTCTTCTTGATGCTATGACTGTAAGTACACGAAAATCTCTTAGAACATTAAATAATGGGATTCAAAGATTTGAGAAAAGTATCCAAGGTAAAGAAAAAACTTTAGTGTATGGTGAACATCTTGAGATGGCAAGACTTGCAATGAGTAAAGGTGAAAGGTTGCTTATTGGTTCAGATTATAATATGCAACATGTATATGAGAAAATGAAAGACATAGAGATTCAACAAACCTATGATCCTAATTCATCTCGTGTTATGTCTGGCGGTAAGTTTGGAGAAATTGTTAATGAGATTCGTGCTAAAGAAGCAGAAGAAATGGCAAGTTTCAAAGCAGCAATAAGAAATAAACTTTAATTTTATTTTTTCTTTTTTAATTTTGTATTAATTACAGTATTATTATTTAGATAGTTAATAGAATTATTTGCTGAGGTATAAATATGGAATATAAAATCGATGCACCTGCACTTGAAAATTCAATAACGCGATGTCAAGTAAAGTATGATTTACTTTACAAATCGTTAAGTTCAAGGATTAATGGTAAATCTGCAGAATTAGGTGATATTGCATTAAATTCAGGTAAATTATTTACTGGTTCAATGCATTGTGTTTATGAGAAAATGAGAGATTTTTCAGCAGGATTGTCAAATAGTTCTGAAATTCTTAATGTATATTCAGCACATATTGCTTCCAGGATAATGGTACAAGATAGTGAAGACTCAGGTATGGATCGAAAAGTTAGAACTTTAGTTAAAGAAAGTTTTCTGAAAGAAAAAAATTTAGTTGATAAATCTAAAACTGAATATACTACAATTCGTGTTGCTCTTGAGAATATGGTAGATTATCTTCTTGAGTCACCAATGTCACCAAAAGATAGCATTCAAGATTATTTTAAAGAATATAGTAATCAATCACTAGGAATACTTCAACAGATATCAGGGAGTAGGTTATTTGATAGATTAAAAGATATAAAATGGAATATTGGTCCCTATCAAGTTAGTGGTCTTGATCAGTTTGTTACTTCTAACGAAAAAGTTAAGAGTGCTGATAAACAGGATAAAGGTACTTTTCATACTCCTCTTGAATATCTTCATATTCCAAAAGAAAAAGTTCTACCTCGTGATAGAATAGTTGGTGACCCACAAATAATTACTGATCTTGAACGTGCGGCTAAATGTCTTATGCTTTATAATCCTGAAGTTGGAAAAAATCCTATGAAAGAAAGAAAAATGTTTAGGAATAAAATAATTTTATCAGGGATGCCTGGTGAAGGTAAGACAGCTGTTGCATTTTATATAATTGATTATGCTGAAAAATTAAGTAAAGCACTTGATTCAAATCTTTTAGTGACTAATTTTGATATTGATAGTTCTTATAAAGCTGGTGGGATTCAAAAGTTAAAGAGTCAACTTCATCAAATTGAATCTTCTCGTAGACCAATATTTATTTTTGAGGATGAAATTGATGGTCTTCTTAAAGCAGAATCACCTAAGATGCAAGATAAAGATGATAATCAAATTATACAAGAATTTAATAAATTTTTAGATGGACAATATCAAGATGTTGGGAATTATATTCTTTTATCTACTTTGAATAATATTCATAATTTGAACCCTGCAAATAGAAGTAAATTTCATGTTATACCTTGGGTTGGTGCAAGAACAAGTGATGATAAATCTACTTTATTTCAGTTTAAGTTAGAGGAAGGAATAAAAGCAGGTTATGTTAAAATTTCTGATAATGATATTAAACGATTTGGCAATCTTGCATTTGAAAATTCTTTATCTGGTAGAGATATAACTCGTATTTGTGAGCAGTTATGTTCAGATTCATTTTTATGGGAGAATTTATCTGAGATATATAAGCATAGAAGTAATTATGCTACTCAGGTGTCATTGATTGATCAAATGCATTCTGAAATTAAATCTGAGACTATAGAAAATGAGATCTTAAGATTTGTAGAGCATCGTTCTCAATCAGATTTAGATTCAGATAGATTTATGGATTTGCAAGAGGGGGTATAAAATGTTTAATCCTGATGAAATCAAGAGCGATTTTGGGAAAAATTTGTTTAGACAAAATTTTGGTATTTACTATTCTAAGCCTGTTAGTAATACTTCTCTTTTAGAATCAAATACTGTTGATGAATCTGCTGATGAATCTGCTGATGAACCTAAAATTGATAGTTCTATTCCTCATAGTTTTAACCCTGATGTTTTGATAATTGATAGTAATCCACACAAAATTGAGCAACCTGAAGTTATTCAATCTGAAATTGATATTGTGGATGATAAAATTAGATCAGATATTAATTCTAGGTCATTAGGTCCTGATTCTGAATTGGAAGATTTATTGCATGAATCAAGATCTGGTTTTTTATCTTCAGATGTAACTATTAAATCTGCAGATGATAAATCTAGAAATATTTCTTTAGAATTATCTCCATATTCTATAACAGCATATATGCGAAATAATAAAGTAGTAGGTGAAGAAGCAAATGCTTCATTAATAACAGTTGCTTTAGCTAATAAAAAACATATAATACTTGAAGGAGAATCAGGAACAGGAAAAAGTTATGTGATGAAAACAATTCTTGGTTTATTTGATGGTGTATATGAATTAGGTCTTGCTTCTGGTCAAGCAATTTGGTATCAAACTGAACAAATTAATGATTCTAAGATTATTTATTTGCCTGAACTTCAAAAAGTAGTTGCTGATAAATCAAACAAAGTAAATGGAATTATTGAATTTATGAAAAACTTAGGTGAAGGAAAAGATGCAGTTAAAGTTACAACTAACAATAAGCGTGATGGTGTTGATACTTATACAATTAGTTCAGGAAGAACCATGGTTTCTACAATTGCAAAAGAGAACAGTTTTAATTATGATCGTGAGCTTCAACGTCGTTTTTTAATACTTGAGACTGATAATTCACCAGAGCATATTCAGCAAATATTAGATGATAAAATTCAAAGAAAAGTTAATATTGATGTTAGTAATGGTAAGAAAGATTTAGAGCATGCATTAATTGAACGTGTTAATTATGTAATGAGTGTGGCTTCTGATTTTAATGTAATAAACCCTTTCCTTGATTATATGAAAAGTTTTTTTCCAATTACTAGTAAAGTACAATCATATATTGATCATTATTTTGATTTGTTTGATTCATTTGGTAAATTTTTCTCTCCTTCTAGGGAAATAATAAATATTGATGGAAATAATTTTGTGATATTAAATTTGGAAGACGTAGTTAATGTGTATAATATGTATCATTCAAGTTTTATAAAAACTCTTGAATCTTTTAATGATGATGATTCATTAGATAAGTTTCTAGTAGATAAACCTAATTGGACTGAATGTTATAAAGTAGGATTAGATTGTTTAAGAAAATTAACTATAAGTTATGATAATGAAATAGTTAATCTTGTTGAGGCATATCCAGATTCAATCGATTCTTGGATAAATAATCAAGTTCTTGATGGTAAAATTTATGTTACTGATTATATCTCTGGCGAAAGTATTGTAGTTGCAGATTTGGAATTAAAGGATGATAATTATACTAATCATCTAGTTTTTATGAATCCTTCTCCTGAATCTCAAGCATTATACGAAAAAAACGATAAAACAGATATTTTATATCCAGAGATTATGACTCCTGATATGATAGTACCAGAAGTTATGGATATAGGAGATAATGAAAATGTTTCTTTAGGTAATGTATCTTTAATTAATAATTATGCTTTAAGTCCTTTAATAGTTCCTATTTATCATTTATCTAGTTATCGAGAAAAATTATCTAGATTAGATAGTTTACATCATCTTAGATTTATGCATCAACCTAAATTGTTAACTTCTGGAGGTCTAGAATGATAAGATTCCCAGAAATTTATGATCATTTTAAGAATAGACTTAATGAAAATGTGGTTTTAACAGATTCAGGTTCAAATATATTACCCCCACTTGATAAGATTTTACCTGTTCTTGAAGATTTAAATAATGATATAGATATTATGCAAAATGTAAATTCTAGCTGTTCTCTTGAAGATTTGGTTTTATATGATAAAAGATTAAGAACAGGTGATAAAGCAGTTCGTTTATTATTAGATTCTAGTTTTAATTTTCCTCCTTATTTACATGTTAGTGCTAAGATAACAGATGCAGGAGATAAGCTTGATAATGAAATTATAACAAGGATTCTTGATACTTCTAAGGAATTTGATGTTAAATACCATGAATTATTATCAAAGTATACTCCTGCTACAAATCTTGGTGAAATAAGGGTTAAGCTTAATACTTTATGTGATGATTTTTTTACTTATGAAAATTTGTTTTCATGTAGAGGTTTACCTTCAGATGAATTGCAGACATATAGAAATAAATTTTTTAGGTATAATGATTCATTGAAGCAAATAAAAGAAATTGAAATAAAGATTGTTGCTTTTGAGCAGAAGTATCGTTCTTTGCCATTAGAAGATTTACCAAAGTTTCAAGATTATGCTAAAAAACAAATTGCTTCTGGTGTATTCCGTAAAGGAGAATTATTACGAAGATGTATTGATAATGACTATGTTGAAGGAATTATTAAATTAAAAAGTCTTGAAGAAGAAATTAATTATGCAATAGTGAATAAGAGAAAAATTACTAAAGTTGTAAAAACAATTGATACAGTAAAAAAAGATTATGAGCAATTAAAAGAGGAAATAGGTCGTGTTGGTATTGATGTTAGAAATACTGATAAATTACGTGAAGTTTATGAAAAATCTAATATACAGTTGAGTAAATTACATAATGAAAATATTGAGAGATTATTTGATGAGAAAGTTTATGCTCTTAAAAATGATATAACTGATTTTATGAGGGAATGTTTGGTTTCTGTTGATAAAAAATTGCAAGAGTTATCAGACGATCCAGGAGAATATGAACTAATTGCTGAATTATATAAAAGATTTGAAGGAGTATTAGATATTGAAGATAGAATTTCTAAAATTGATAGAAAATTAGATGAATTGTATAAAAAATTAGAATCTAATTTTCAACAAGAAATGGAAAGACAGAATGAACAAGTTGCTTATTTGGGTTCGTGTTTGATTTCACCTGATTCAAAAAACAATATATTATTTCCTTCAAAAGAAAGTAGATTCTATAAAATTGTTGATGCTATTGAAGGTAATGGGTTTGTTTCAGGATGGAGTCAGAGATTGGATTATATTGATTGGTTTATTGCTAAGGAAATATCTAGTAATAGTTATGCTTCTACTCCTGAAGATTTAGATACTTTATCATTTGCATACCAAAAATTAGATGAAGTTTGGAAGAATAATAAGATTGGTGTTGAAAATATGCCTTGTAAAGAAGAACGATTAAAGATTTCAGATACAGTAAATAATCTTCACAATTATCTTCAAAGCTGTAAAGTTTATTATGGTTTAGAAGTTGTATAAGGTAAGTTTTATAAAATACTTTTAATGTTTATGTATAATTATAGTAAGTTAATTGCTTTTAAATAATAATAATTGATATACTAAAAAATAAATGGTATAATAACAAAAATGAATGAGTATAATATAAATAAAGAAGAAATTTTAGAAGAATTAAACTTTTCTAAAAATGAAGCTAAGGTATATCTTTGTTTGTTAGAAAATGGTCCTTCTTCTGTTACTGATATTAGTACAAAAACAAAAGTTAATCGGACTAATATTTATGATTGTATATCACGCTTAATTGAACGAGGTATTGTAAGTTATTTTAAGAAAGCTGAAACTAAAATATTTGAAGCAGCAGATCCTGAATTGCTTCATAATATATTAAAAGAAAAAGAATTGAAATTAAATACTATTATGCCAGAATTAAAGCTTAAGAGTATGATGGCAGAAAAAAGTAGTGAAGCGCATATTTTTGAAGGAATTGTTGCTGTTAGAAATATGTTAAATCATTTTCTTGATTTAAATGAACCACGTTATTCTTATGGTGCACCTATTTTAGCTTCAAAAATGTTAGGTGATTTTTTCTTGGAAAATTATCATAGAAGAAGAATACAAAAAAAGCTTTCATTTCAAATGATATATAATAGTGATGCTAAAAAACGTATCGATTATCTTAATTCATTAGAATTAACAGAAGCTCGATTTTTAAAGAAAGAATATGATTCTCCTGTAACTACAAGTATTTGTGGAAATGAAGTTGTTATTTTTCTTTATGGTGAAAAACCTTTAGTTATACAAATTAAAAATTCCCAAATATCAAAAGCATATAAGAAATATTTTGATTTATTATGGACTTTAGCTGATACAAATTTCAAATAATTAGTTTTTAGGTTTTGTTGTTGTTTATTCGGAAAATACCTATTTTTTCCGATTTTTTTTATTATCCTATTTAAAAACCTAAATATTTAAAAAATAGGGTAGAAATACTACTATGAAGGAGTAATGTTAGGGGATGTATTTATGCTAGATGACAAATTAAGAATACTATATATTGGATTTGGTGAATCTGGTCAATTTATGTTACATGGTAGTATTGATGCACTTAATAATTCTACAATAAGAGGTAAACCTTTACCTGCTGAATTGTATATAGTTCATAGTAATAGACAAAATTCTGAAGATATACTAAATGGATTTCTTCAGTGTCAACCTAATCAAAATATTAGTTGTAAAATACTTAGTGCTGATAAGCTTGAATTTTTACTTGATGATATTAACGAATTTGATCAGATCAGTATTTCAGTGAGAGGAAGTAATGATAATGATTTACAACCAATTATTAAAGAATGTTTATTAGATTCAGGTTTTGATATTTCTCCTGAAAGCTTAGATTATAGATTTTATGAAGAATTGCCATTTAATATCCCAAGGATTAAAGAATTAGCTGAGTTATTTAAAAGACATGAAGTTAAGGGTTTAGTAGATATTTTTACAAATCAGCCTGATGTTTTGGCTTATTTATGGGCAAGTATTACTGGTAATGTTAGAACTGTTATGGGGAATAATCATCTTGATACGCAAAGGACAAAATGGATTTGGAGTAATGATTATAAGCGGATTCTGGATAATATGTTTGATGATGTAAATTTACCACCATTAGATGTTATTTGTGCAGGTTATCATGGTGCTGGTTGTGTTCCAATTTTGCATGGTGGAAAAGTAAATGGTATTCCATTAAGTATGTTTAAAGACATGGATAAATTATATGATGGTTTAAAAGATTCTGTAATACGCTATTCCATTAATTCTAAACGATCTCGTATAAATATTAGAAAGGATGTTATAAACTCCTATTTTGATTTACTTGAAGCTCTTTTGCAAGGTGAAAAAACTTTAGGTATGTCTGTATTTCAAAGAATTTCTGATAATCCATTATTTAGTGATTTACCTGGTATTAAAGAAAAAGAAGATAATGGTACATTTATTGGTTATCCTGTTAAAATAAAAGGTTCACCTGGCAATTATTATTGGAAAGCTGTAAACCCATCAAAAATGTATGATAAAGAAAGAATGGATTTTGTAAAAAATTATTTTAAACTTCATAATCTTATTAATTCATTATTTAGCAATGGAGTTATTCCAGAGTTAATTTCTCCTACTAATCTAAATGATATTCCAAAACATGATCAATATTTTTTATTACAGAATCCGATTACTATTGAACAAAGATTTATGTCAGCTGATGTACGACGAGTTGTTAGTCATACAGAATATACTGCAGGTATAATAATAACTGGGAATAGAGAAAAAGTAATACATTCAAAACAATCTAGTGATGTTGTTGCTAATATATTATATATTCCTAATTCATCTCCATTAACAATACATAAGGTATCTTTACCTGATTTTGATCTTAGTTCTAAAAAAACATTCAAAATAGGAATTAATGATGAAAAGTATGATAAACGTTTAGAACCAAATGATTTTGTTGTACACGATGGTAAATTATATGTTACAGCTACTTATGAAAGAAAAGATAGAAAGGAAAGTTTTCTTGTTTCTTATGATTTTAATGAACAAAAAGAATATTCATATCCTTTATCAGTTGATGAACTTTTAGTTAAAGGAGTAAAGTGTATTCCTTTATATTTTCCAGAAACTACAAGCAGAAACATGATTGCTCATGATGGGAGATTATACATTGTATTAACAGAATCTGATGAATTTTCAGCTTTAGAGTATGACATTGAATCTCATCAAATGTCTTTAATCAAATCACCAATAGGTGATAAAATATTAACTGTAACTGGTCTTAAGAATGAAATTATTTTTGGTGGTTGTAATTATATTTATAGAAAAAATGGGGATAAATTAAAACCAATTGTTGAATCTAAAGCAAATGTAATGCAACTTAGAAGTTTGCCAGATGATAGAGTTGTTTTATATTCTGATAAAGATTCTAGTAGTGTTTATGCTGTATCTTTAGATGATCCTATGCATCAACATTTATTAAGTAAAAAACCAAATTTTGAGATTACTCATAATGGTTCTATAAAATTTGCAACACTTGATGATGACATGATTAATCTTGTTTCATATAATGGTATTCATTCATTGCTTAATGAAACAATAAAAGTATCACGACAATCTATTGAAATGCCTAATCTTGAAAAAATGGTAATGGGTAAAGAAGTAGTATTTGGAGTTATCTTCCGTGTACCTAATACACATGTTGTTGCAATGGATTATAACAGGATGTCATCTCCATTAGGTGAGTTTGTAATTCCAAAAGCATACTATACAAGGGTGGATGTTGTATGAGTAAATATTCATACAGGTCTTATACTTGTTCAGGAGGAAAAGGAAGTTTTAAATTAAATCAAGATATGAAATATGTTGATTATAGAAAAAATATTGCAATTATTGCTGATGGTGTATCTCAGATTACGAATAAAAAAAAAGGAACTTCATCAGGTAGGCAAGCTGCATTTCAAGCTATTTGTTGGGCTTCATATGAACTTAATTCACTTTATAGACATATCCATTCAGGAAGAATTGATGAAAGTGATATTTCTTTATTATTAGGTGAAAGTTTAAAATTTGTTAATGAAACAGTAGTAGCTTTAGGAAATAATATTAGTGATTTCTCAGGTTTAGCTACAACATTAGATGCATGTTTGATTCATAATGATGTTGCATATATTGCTCATGTAGGCGATAGTAGAGTTTATCATATTACTTATGACCGAATTGGTATGAATTTATTGACTAATGATCATTCAGATTGTAATGTTGATTTATCAGATTTAGAAGGTGATCATAAAAAAGTTGTTGAAATGAAGTTCTCTCCTCTTTATAATTGGATAGGTAAAAAAGAGATTAGTGTTGATGTTGTTACACAAGAAATGAAAAAAGGTGATATTTTGTTTATGACTACAGATGGACTTCTTAAGAGACTATATGAAAAAAGTATTTATCATTCACTTAGGTCAAATCCATTTAATACTCATCTAGTAAAAGATTTGAAAAGACGATTAAAAAAAGTTTCAGATTATGCAAAAGCAGATTCTCTAATGTGCAATTGTCCATTAGAACAATCTGATAAAAAATTTAAAGATGATATAACTTTTATTGCAATACAAAGGAGGGAATGAGATGGCTAGAAATATTGATGATACATTGCAAGTTCGTGAATGGAGTCATATGGCTGAGCAATCAGGTAAATTTAAAGCAATTGATATTAGAGCTTCTTCAGCTGATAAACATGTTTATATAGTAAAAGATCTTCGTGATAATGGTATAAAAGCACTTAAAATATTTAAACATCGTCAACAAGGTTCAATACTTGCATGGCGTGAGTTTAATCTTTATAGAGAGTTAAATGAAAGATCAAATCTTGACCACATAGTTAGAATTCTTGAACCACCTTTAGAAGAAGATTTTCCAGGTGTTGGTTTATTGATGGAAAGAGCAGAATATTCTTTGTATGAACATTTATTAGCATTATCAAATAATAATGTTAAAATAACTACTTCAATGGCATTAGACTGGTTATATCAAATAGTTGTTGGATTGGATGCTGTTGCAAAAGTTGGTGCATCACATAATGATATGAAACCAGAGAATGTGCTTGTATTTAAAGGTCCAAAAGGTTCTGATTGGCTAAAAGTTACTGATTTTGAGAGTTCATCAAAAAGAAATACAGGTTCTTCTACAAGATTTGTTACTGAGATGTATTGTCCTCCTGAAGGTTGGGAAAGGCCAAGAGATGGATCTATTTATAGTACACGTTATGATATATATACTTGTGGATTAATGCTTGCAAAATTTCTTAGTCCAACTCTTTCTGTTCCTTTTGAAGGTGTTGGTGGTAATCAAAAAAATGAAAAAAAGAAAGAACCAGATCAAGGAACATTAAAATTATTTTTATCTGAAAACGGAATTACTGGTAATCCTGCAAATTTAATACTTAAATGTTGTATGCCTAAAGCTCGAGATAGGTTTCAAAGTTTTGAAGAACTTCTTGATTCCATATCCGGTAAATCTATTGAAATAAAACCAATGTTAGATTATACTGATGTTGATGATTTTAGAAAAAGATATGAAGCTGGTATAAATTTAATGGCTAGTAAAAAGTTTAGATCTTCAAAATATGGTACTGCAACTCTTGAGAATATTGATTTAGTTGAAAGAACAAGAATAGAATTGGAAGATTTAGAAAAGAAGATTAGAGCAAGTGATTTATCAAAACATGATTCTGATTTAGTTCAAGAAATTGAAGTTATGCGTCAAAACTATGAGGCAACCAGAGAAAAAGCTGCTTTATATGATTCTGAATTATTATATAAATCATTAAATGAAATGAAAGCTAGAATTGCTAGTGCGAAAAAAACATGTAGATCTAAAGGTGCATTTGCAGAATTTAAGATGAAAGAAGCTAGAAAAGTTGTACCTTTATTGGCAGACTTTACTAAAATTGCATTTTGTTGGGGTCCTCCTTTTACAACTCCTAATAATCAACGTGAAGATGGGAAAGGTCGTGAAAGATATTCTTTGGTAGATATTAATAATGGAAAGTATCTTGAAGCATTGTCTAATAGTGCAAAACAAAATCTTAGAATGATTTAGTTGATTAAAAAATAATCACAAAACAATCATAAAACAATCATAAAACAATCATAAAACAATAATAAAACAATCAAATAAGTAGATTATAGAGTTATGATTAATGATGGCAGATAGTTTAAAACCTAGAAATATTGAACGTGAAATTGATGAGGTAATTGAATTATTAGATTATAAACCATGGTATAAGCGAATAGTAAATAACAAATTTCTTTCAAATCGGTATTTTATTGGTTTTGTGTCATTATTTTCTGCTATAGGTATTGGTTTTTATGTTGTTTCTTCTAAATTTAATTCTCATGTTGATTATGAATATGATATTGTTGCTGTAACTAATATTTTAGCTGATGATTCTGCTATGAATGAGGAATCTGATTTGACAGTTCAAGATCTTTCTGTCGAAGATTATGTTTCTAAAATTAGTTTTGGTTCAAGAGTTGTACCAGAGATTAATAATATAGGAGTTATGCAACATGATGATGATAAAACTATAATTGATGTAGATTCTTCTAGTGCTTCTTTACCTACTTCTTTATTTGATTCTTCATCTGTTTCTTCAGATTTAGATGAATTAATTGTTAATTATAATTCTATTATTTCTAACACAAATAATTTAGTAAGATTAGCACAATTGCATGACTTAAGAGTAAGATTAACTGACAATTTGAATTATTCTGATGATGATAGATATGATAATTTAGTAAATTCTATTTTATCTTCTTATAATTCTTTTTTGTCTAGTATTGATTTCTTAGATAGTGTTGTGATTGCAAATATTAGTGAAACTCAAGATATTGATGCAATTCTTATGAATTATTATAACTATGCTAATTCATTATCTTTTTCTGAGGAATCTATAGCTGATGATTTTTTTGATAATAATTTATCTTTTCCAGGTCAAAATTATTTTTTATTATTTGATAGAATTGATTCTGAATTAGATGGTTTATTAGTATCTGATGTAATCGGAGATGATGTTCATTCTAGTGTTAATTCATTAGTTGATATTTTAGGAGATAAAAGGCAAGAGTTGTACAGAAATATTTTATCTTATTTTTCTAATCGATTAGGTTTATTACCTGAATTAGATTTTGAATCATTACAAGATGGAAGAAATATTTTATCAAAAGTTGAAATATTAGATAATCAATTTGTTGCATTCAAAAATTATCAAAATAGTAAGGGTGTTTTATTAAGATGAAAAAAATATTATCTTTAGGATTAGTATTATTAGCTTCTGATACTTTTTCCTCTCAGATTGATATTTCTGAAATTGAATCTCGTATTTTTAATTATCGTCTAGCTGTTGAACAACGTATTGTTGAAGTCGAAGATCATATAACTAAGATGCTTGAGTATAATCAGAATTTTTCTAATGCTACAAATCTTTTATATTCTAATTATAATATTGATAGAAGTTTTCAAATCGTAAGTGACCTTGAAAGGAAGCTGGTTGGTAATGATTTTTCTGATGCAAGATTATTGCTTAGTAAAGTTAGATCTTTTATTGGTGAGATAAATGATGCAAGAATAGTTTCTTCTAATGAAGTTAGAATTATTAATAGTTATAAAAGAAGATTTGATAATGCAAATTCTTTGTTTGGTCAAGGAAAGGTTTTAGAGAGTTATGAAGCACTTAGAACAGTTTCTGGGTTAATTGATTCGGCAACTATTTTATATAACAGAGATGATTTTTTAGCTTTAGAAGTATTAGTTAAGGAAAGATTAAATACTGTTTCTGGTACTATTGAACGCTTGGAGCGTGATAGAAATCAATTGCGTACTAATCTTGAGCGGCATTCTACAACAATAAACAGATATAAAGCAAGAGGTTTTCAATTAAATTCTAATGATCGTTATTATCCTGGATATTCTATTTTTGAAGATTTATTGAGAATTGAGTCAGAGATAAAATCTTATTCAATAGATGATCCAGATTTATTGAGACATTCTCAAACAATGATATCTGATATTGATTTTTTAGTTAATCGTCTTGGTAATGATGTTACTGCAAATTTTCGTGAGAGATTAAGACAAGTAAAACTTTTAATTCGTTCAGATATTAGAGATAATTATCAAAAAGCTTCAGAGGATAGTAGATTGGTAGGAGAACAGACTAGGAATTTTATTCAGTCAGAATTATATCAGCGTGTGTATGGGGGCAGATAAAAATGAATATTGTAAAAAATTTAGCTATGGTTGTACTTGGTGCTTCTCTTGTAGGATGCTCTACTCCTAATTTACAACATTCTTATGGAAGAGAATATGTTAGAGCAAATATTCATTCTGTTTCTTATATTAATAGTCCTTCATTAGATGTATTAAGATTATCACCTCCAAATAATATTGATGATATTGTTGTTCAATCGCAAAAGTTACAACAATTTTCTGAGTTTAATTATAATTATGCTCATAGAGTTAGAAGGATTAAAATGTATCTTGATATGAATTCGTTTAGTACAGTTGATTCAAAAGTTGTTAATTTAGCATTTGACTTGCGTCAAGATACTAACCCTTTTGCTCAGCAATATCTTAGAACTATAAATTCTTTTTATTATGATAGAAGAGAAGAATATACTTCTAGAGTTACAAAAAGAGTTCATAATTCAAGTGCTGTTTATTTTGATCCTTGGAAAATTGTTTTTCTTCCTCTTCATTTGATATTTGCTCTTGATTCAAATGATTTTTCTGATTTTTCATTTACTAAACAAGAGAATGTTTCAATAAGATTGTATGATATTATAAGAAAATGGCCTGTCACAGGAAGGGAACAAGTACTTAGTTCCAAAAATATTGTAAAATGACTAATGTAGAAAACAAAATAGTTGAAGTCTTAGAATTGCTAACTACTGGTAAAGATGTTGATGATAGTCTTGATGATAAAGTTATTTCTGATACTGATGATGTTAATAATGAACCTGTTTTATTACCTTATAAAAAACCAAGTCTTTTTTCTTTAGGTTTACAAAAAGTTCAAGAATTATCTAAATTAACTCAAAATGCATCTTATAAACGTTGGTTAAATGATAGAGGAATTGAGATAATATATAGTAAAGTCGGCGAGTCTGATTATCAAAGGAATTATGGACCTCCAGTTATTAGTGTTAGAGGTAAATCATTTTATGATCGTTTTCGATTAGATTATACTTCTTGTGGAAGAATAAAAGAGAATATTAGAGGGGATAAATATTGTTTCGATATATTTAATCCTGAAAATAAATTATTAAAATCTGCAGTTGTTGTTGTTGATTCCGATGGAAATAACTATAGTGTTTTTTATGGAGATTCTAATGTTGATAATATTCCAATGCCTTTGTTACCTAACAGTATTGTTCCTTATTTAGATTCTAAACCATTATCATTTGTTGATTCTCATTGGATAGGTAATACTATTTTAGGAGTTAATGCTGTATATTCTGATGTTAGTAAAAATAAATATAAAATTCCTTTAAGATTTTTTTTAAGTCATACTAATGGAATTGTTAAAATTCAGTTTGATGGTTTATCAAGTGCAAAAACTTTTATTGAAAAAAATTTAGGGTGATTTAATTTATTATTTCTTAGGTTTTTTATTCTTTATTTTTTATCTCCTTTGCTACTTTTTTCTTGTTTTTTTTGATAACCAGCTGAGCCTTGATATTTTGTTTGATTCATTGGAATCATGATGTATGTTCCTTTATCATCTCCACCTAAATCTTTTTTTTGTATCATTTTACTATCACATGCATAAGCTATTTTTATTATATCTGCAATGTTAAAGTTGCCACCTACTAATCCTGGTTGTGGTGCCATGTTTGGCATATTAGGCATGTTTGGCATATTAGCACCATAAGGCATACCATAAGAACTAGGCATTCCAGGAAGAAAGTTGTAGCCTCCTGAGTTTTGTATCATACCAGGCATTACTCCATAACCAGGTGGAGGAATTTGTGTACCTTGTCCGTATCTTTGCATATTATTTGCATAAAGCATATTAACTATTTTATCTATATCTTCATCTTTAATGTATACTCCTTGCATAATAATCACCTTTTGTCAAGTAATAACTATTATGCTTATAGTAGATTTAAATAAAATTAATTTTTATGATTATTATTTAGGACATTAATGTCAATTGTAATGTTATTATTTAAGAATTCAAATTTATTTCTATAAAAAAGTCATTGAAAAAGATGTTGAAAGTATTTTAAGTGATTTACATGTTTCTGTTAATTTAGAATGAGAAATAAATTTTTTATTATTTTATATTCTTGTAAATGGAATTATATTATTATCTTGTGCTCTTACTTGAAGTTCTTCTAATCTTTTTTTATCTTCTTGTGCTTTTTGTATCTCAAGCTGTTTTTCGTTTTCTCTCTTTTGCTGTGAGAAATTTTCTGTAGTTTCTTGAGTGAATTCTTCTCTAACTTGTTCTAAATCTAATCCTGCTCTTTCGAATATTCTTGATGCTGTTGTTGTAGAATCTTGTTTTCCAAGTATGTACTTCATTTTACTTTCATCAAATTCCGCTTGATATGCAACAAGTTTAAGGTATTCTTTTTTTGCTCTAGCATAAGCATGTTTCATATCTGTTTCTTCATCTAATATTATATCCATTCTTTCATATAATTGCGCTTGTAATGGTGCGGATTGTAATTGTGTAGATATGTCTTGTTGTCTTAATGTATTTGCTACATCTTTAAGATTAATTCCATCTGATGGTTTTGTGTTATTTACTATTAAATCTAATTTTCTTTGGAATGGATCTTCTGCTAAGTATTGATTTTTGATGCTTCTATAATCTAAAATATTTTTTACAATTCCACTTTTATCTTGAACATCTGTAAAAGTAAATGGTGTTTCAGGTTTTAGTGCTGTTACAATATTATCAATATATTGATTTTGCTCTCGTAATCTTCTAAGTTGTCTGCTTGAATATCCTGCTTTATCTGCAACTTGTTCAATCATATCTGGTAGTTTTTGTAGATCTGGACGTTCAGTTAACTGTTGTTTTTCTTTAAGTAAATTGCTTACATTTCTGTGCATATATGCTTCTTGGAATTGTGTTTTAAAATCATCATAACTTGGAAGTTGATTATTGAATCTTTGTGATAAAGAATTAACTAATCCAGTGTTTTGGTCCGCTATTACATTTCCAATTATTTTATCATCTATAGATGGCTGTAGCTGTCTTAAATAGCCTTTTTGTTGGCTTACTTGTTCTTCGGGTCTTTGCAATGCATAGCTTGGAGGCATATTAGTCACCAAAAAGTAGTTAAATTATATAAATTTTTGTATATATCCAGTTAAATTTGCTGTGAGATATGTGATGTAATTTGTTATTATATAATTTATGGAATTTGAGTTATGCATTATTTTTTTATTCTTTTTTGTTATTATGCAGCTCTTTGGAAATCATATTGTGGAACAGTTACTCCAACTCTTCCTTCTAAATCTGTTCTTCTATAATCACCAGCTACTCCTCCATAAACTAGGTTTTGAAGTTGTGGTATATCTAATCTATCAGATACTCCTTGTATTAGCGGATCTTGTGATGCTATTTCTGATAATGTCTTCTTTCGTTCAAATAAATCTCCAGTTGTTTGACTATTAATATATGAATTTACTTCATTTCTAATTTTTGAGCGATTGATGTTTCCAATTATTGATGTCATAACTTCATCATCAAATCTTTCAATTTGTCCTGAGTCAATTTGTGAAAGTAATACATTATAATCTATTCCTAATGCAAGGCCATGTATTTCTTGTTTTTTTTCTTGACTTGTTGTACTAAATCCTTTGTAAAATGGATTTGTTGATAACATTTTATTGTATTGTTCGTTTCCTGCATATTTCTCAGAAAACATAAGTTTAGCAACTTGTTTCATTGCATCTGTATTATTTCTTAATTGTTGTTCAGTATATCCTAATTCTTGAAGTGCACCTTCATACATACTTCTTAACGATGTTTTTCTTGTTTGTGCTTCTGTTTCTGCTTTTCTTTTTACATCAAGTGCATTCATAAATATGTCTTTTGGTTGTGTCATCTTTACCCCTCCATAATTGTCAACATGATTATAATAGTATTTGTACATTTTTAAAGAAATCTAAGTTTAACACTTTTCATTGCGGACATTTTTGTCAATTAAATATATAGTATATATCATGCTATCTTAAGTTTGTTAAATATATTGTATTAGGAAAAATTTAAATCATGAACTGTATTTGTGAAATTATGTTTAATTATGATACTTTTTTGCAAAGTTTAGCCTCTGAGATAGATAATGAACCTGAATTTGTAATAAATCAAAAAACGACTTTTTTTCATTTATTAAAGCGTTTAAATCGTGAGGTAAATAAACCTTATAACAATCCAGTTGAAGTAGTTCATGCTATTTCTAGTCTTAAACCAGATTTTGATTATTATAGATTACAATTTCAAGCATTATCTAGAACATCATCTCAAGAGTTAAAACCTTTATATATTTGCTTAAGTGCATATGTTGATCAACTTTTTTTATTAAAATCAAACTACTACTCACAACAGCATTTGGTTGATACTGCTATGAATTTAGGTGACTTAATGGGAACTACTTTTTTAAGATTAGAAGATAGATTAGTTTCATTGTCACAAAAAATGCCCGACTCACAGCCATCATTGCTTTCATTATATGAATGATTTTTTTAGATATTTATGATTTATTAGTTTAATTTTGTATTGAAATTTAATGTAGTAATCTAATAATGTTTTTCTAAAACATATTTTACAAAGTTATTATAGAGATATATATTTCATTATTTAGTATTTTTAGTATGGTAAATATTTATAAATCATTAATTCGGGATTAGTAAGTAATGAATTTAAGTGTAAAAAAGAGGGTGGTATTCAGCTTAGTGCTGACTTTGTCAGTGGTAGCTTTACTTTTATTATCTTCTCCAGCATTAGCAGTAAGAGTTAATTTGGCAACAGCTAAGGCAGTTTATACTGCAGGGACTGAGAATGCTGTATTTACAGTGAGTATTGATATTGAAAATGGTGAGATTGTTCCAATAAAATCTTTATTATTAAGAATAAATGATGATTATAAAGTATGTGAGTTTGATATTGATGGTTCTTCAAACTGTCCAAATCTTGAAATTGAATTATTGTCAGATCCTTTGCAGGTTTCTGCAATTATGGAAGGAAGAGGACATGGTATTAATTCTGAAGGTAATTTTGGGCTTGAAACTACTAATTTTGGTTATGGATATGGTTTTATATTCCAGCATCGAAGAAGTAATATTAATGGAGAATTATTATATCGTGTAGAATGGAATTTTACTGCTGATGATGCTACTGCTGGTCAATATAGAGTTTCAGCTGAAGCTTATGCAGAAGCTAATGGAATTGAATATACTTATACATCAAGATCACCTACAAGATTTAATATACGTGAATTAAATCAACGACCTGTAAGAACAACAATTTTGGCTAATGCTAATGCACGCTCACGTGCAAATAATGAAATTGTTATAGGTGGTTATAATCAATTTGATCGTGAAAGTGTAGTTTTCTCATCACGTATACGTAAAACTTCATTAAATGAAGTTGAAAGTATTGATGGTACAACTTCATTAACATTAAATTTACAAGCCGAGGATGGAAGTAATATCAGATTAAGTGTAAGAATCAGAAGCTCTGATTTTGAGTTATTGAGATTTAATGATCAAATTATTGAGTTTAATGCTAATGCTAGTGTTCAATATACAAGCAGAAATTTAGGAAGAATAATTGATAGAGTTTTAACAGGTAATAGACCAACTATTACTTTTAGAGGTACTGTTAGTGATATTTATGTTTTAATTGAAAATGGTTTTATTATAATGGAGTCTAATAATATTGATATGCCATTTTATGTTAGAATGCCTATAGATAGATTTACTTATACTGAAAGATAAGTTTAAGTTCTTGATTTTTTATTGATTATTTTTTTGCATTCTTTTTTTATACTATAGCAAATATTTAAATATTGAACACTAAATCTTTTTTTATGAATAATATTAATGATTTAGAAAAGAATGTGCAACGATTTATTGCTAGAACTAATTTAAAATATCACCATGCAAAACAAGTAGTTCATGATAATATAAAGGCAAGCGTTGAGCAAGAAGTTGAAGATCAGTTTTCTGAGTTTTCATCAAAAATTGAACTAGCTCGAATAGGTTATAAATTTTTAGGTGATGTTTATAGTATGATTTTAAATAATAATTCTTCAGTTCCTTTATCTTTGCAAACAGATGATGCTAATACTATTTTGATGAGGGTATATAGTGCTGCAAGATTTGTTTCCGATGGTATTATTGATCATATGTTTTACAAGTTTTCTGATGCAAGGTTAGGTAATGATAGTTTAAAGCAAGATATTTTATCAGGTAAAAGAGATTTTTTTGCATTTGAATATGGCATGGTTGATTTTGCTTTAGATAATACAGTATTAGAAAAACTTAATGATTTTTATTCTGACTTAATAGAAAAACAAGATAAGTTAATTAATGGTTCTTTTGTTTTATTTAGGGATAAAAGAATTGCAAAATTGGGAGTTGAATTATCTCAATTGAATAAATATTCTGTTGAAGTTAATGTTGAATATACTTCTTTTGGTAGAGAATTAAAAATGTGGATTGATGATAATGACCATAATCTAAGCTCTTATATTCGTGCTATTAAAACGGTTGCTCTTAAACTTAGAGATTTAGAAGGTAAAAAAAGTAATAATCCATTTGCAAGGACATTAGGTGATTTAGCTTATTTATCAGATGATAAAATTTCTACTGTAGCATCTGAATCAATTAAATAAATTTAAATTAGTTAAATCTATAATTTAATAATTTTGCTTGTAAATCAAACAAGAATTCTTGATTAGAATATATTATTATTTCTTCGTTATTGATTATTACTGTTGCTGGTATTTCACCTTTTTTTGCTATTGTAGGTTCTGCTCCTATTCTGTTTCCAAATAACCATATTCCATTATTTGATCTTCTATAATCATAAATGAAATTGCCTTTTATTTGAATTATGTCTTGATTGAATTCAATAATTTCTATTGTTTCTATTAAAGATAATTTTAGTGATGTTCTTGCACTATCTTGTTGAGTGTTTACATTAATCAATATTTTTCCATCTAGTTTTTGTATATTATTTTGAGTAATAAGTCTTAAATCTATATCTGAAATTATTCTTTGTCTACCTTGATAGTTATATTGATTAATATTACTTACTTCTCCATTTATTGTTCTTGCAGTTATTCTATTATTTGTTATTGCTTTTATGTTTTGTTCTGGTAAAACTCTGAATTGTTGCACTTGGTTAGGTGATATTATTTGAGGTATACTATTTACTTCTCCATGAATTTCTAATTTTGCATTATAATCTCCTGGAGGTAATATCGAAGTATCAATTTTGATTTCATATTTTACTTCACCATTTAGGCCAACTTTTCCATGTGTTCCTACGAAACCATATCCATATCCTAATTCTTGGCCTTCTGTCCTAGTGATATAAAAACCATTGCAGTTATTGTTGCCTTCTGAATCAGAGATGCATTTAACTTTTTCATTTAGAATTATTTTTATGTCATTTATTTGCAATATATCCCCATTTTGAATATCTATTGAAGTTTTTAGTGTAACATATTCATCATCTTTATAGGTATCTTTTTCATTTTCCCAAAGAATTCTTACTGCGCTTGCAGAATTTGAAAATATTAATAAGCTAATAACAAATAAGCTTAAAATTATGCTAGTAAGGTTCTTTTTTCCTATTTCCAGAAAATTCTCCATCATTTATGTATCCTTGGTAGTATAAATATATAAAATTTCTTATGTTTTCCGTCGTTATTAAAGGGTATTAAAGTACTACTATGTAAGAACGATAAAACAATAAGGTTTATAAACTCTTAAAGGATTTCATCCCTATTGGGGAATAAATAGTGGTACGGTTAAATCATTTAACAGGTAAAAAGAATGCTTTTTCAGTAGTTATTACTATTTTTGTAGTTTCTTTATTGTTTTTAATTGGCCCCTCTTCAGCATTTCAAGTTTTTCTTACTGCAAATTCAAATTCTGTAAATTTTGGTGATACAATAGAATTTCAAGCTGTATTAGAAATACCTGCTGGTGAGAATGTTCCTATTAATCAAGTTCTATTAATGATTAATGGTGTTAAAGATGCTAACTGTTCATTCAATCCATATACTGGAAGTGTTATATCTGGTTGTGATGGAATTATTATTGACGCAGTTGATTATAATCACAGTTTTGGTGCTATTAATATTTCAGGGGATATAGGTGGTTATGGATATGGATTTGGTTATGGTTATGGTTATGGTTCATTGACAAATTTAGTTTATAATATAACTTTAGATACAGATAAATTTGTTCCTGCTTATGTAAATTATACTGCAACTTTGATTGCATATGTTTCTTATGATGGAAGTAATTATGTTCCCTATACTCCAACATCTATTGAATTTGCAATTAATTATGTGCCTAGTTCTAATGAAGCAGCACCAAATATTCCAATATATGAAGTTGATAGTTTAGTAGATACAATTGTATTTGTTCCAGGAACTTCTCTTGAACAAATTTTGATTGGATCTGATGTATCTGATTCACAAGAAATATTTTTAGATATGTCTTTAGTTTTAGATAGTGGTGATGTTGAAATACTTTCTGCATTCAGTCTTAGCAGAAATAATTATTCAGTATCAATCCCTGCTGGAACAGTAATAACATATACATGTGGAACTTGGGATGGAACAATGATGTTGCCAATCTTACGTGATGTTAATGATTATAATTCACCGAATCTAACTGATATTATTACAGTTATAGAAGTTGGTTTTTTGGGTTGTTTAGAGTTTGATATGCCAGTTACGGTTACACTACCAGGAATGGCAGGAAACAAAGCTGGTTACACAAAAGCTGGTTCAGGTTTATTAACAGAAATTTTAGAATGTTCTCCTTCAAAAACTCTTCTTGGTTTAGATGAGTGTTATTATGAACAAGGAGATGACCTTATAATACTTACAAATCACTTTACAAGTTTTGCTGCATATGAAAGTGAAACTGTTGAGGAAAGTTCATCGTCATCAAGAGGTAGAAATGTAGGATCTTCAAGTAATGTGATTTTACCAGTTTCATTACCTGAACAACAGCCAAGGCCAGAACTTGTAGCTTATGTAAATCCACCAAGAACTCACGAAGATGTAACTGGTGATACAGTAGTTGATAATGTGGTCCCTGAAATACCTGAGATACCGCCTCAATCTGTTGAACAAGATGGTTCAGTTATTACAGGTAGAGCTATAACTGATGTTATGGATTCAATATTTACATTACCTCAGATTCTAACAGCATTAGCGTTTTTCTTGCTATTAGGATTAGTTGGAATGGCAATTTATAATATCTCAAAACGAAGATAAGATGAACGAAATAATTTCTAAAAATTCATTATATCATATTGGTATTGGTGTTTTTCTAGGCGTAGCACTTTCAGCTAGTTTTAAATCATGTTCAGTTGAACGAAGACTTTCTACAATTGAAAATATTCTTGGTATAAATGAGCAAAGTGATAAAACATTGACAAGTATTCTAAGCACTTCAGTTGAACAATTTCCTACATTTGGTAGTACTAATTCATATCTTCAGGATAAAGTAGGTTTTAGATTATCTGTTGATGATTTAATTGCTCGTGAGAAATTTCCGGAATATAGTTTACCGGGTATTGGTTTGTTTAGTGATATTCTTGGACAAAGATATGAATTTGAAGTAAAGAGTTATGGTGACGATCGTGTACTGCAAACACTTTTGATTGCTAATTACTCAGGTGATTCTTCTGCAGATAGTCTTATAATTATTACTGATGGTTATAATAATGGAACTCCTAGTAGCATTTATATTAGTGATAATAGAAATAATACTAGTATCAGGATTGATAGAAATATTGATGGTGAGTTTAATTTTACTGGTCTGCTTGATGAGAATTCAGCTCTTGATATTTTTGAATACTATTCTGAGGAATATAATTGGTTCAGAGAAAAAATGAATATTGATCAGCGTATTGAAGATTATAATCCTAGATTTGAAGTACATTCAGTTAATGTTACTGGATGGAAATAATTTGTGATTTCTTTAGGTTAAATTGTATGTATTTTTGTTTTTATTGAAATAATTACGGTTTTTGTTTAGATGAGTATATTAAGTAGAAAGTTCTATAATTAAAAAATAGTTATTATTTTCCATCATATACTATATCTTCTTCATTAATTCTTCTTACTGGTTTTTCACGTTGTTTTTCTTCAATTGCTTGCGCAGTAAGTCCAGGTGTTCTTGCAATAATAAATACACCATTTCCTTGTTCAGGTGTGAAATTCATCTCAAGAAGTAAAGCTGCAATAAGTCCATCTACATTAAGAATTAATTTTTTTCCTTTTATTTCTTCTATTGCTTGTTCTATCTCTAAAACTGTTTTTACGTGATGATTATTTTCCGAAGTTATATTATTCTTTTTTGCTATTTCTAATAATTGAACTACTCTTGGGTCTTGTTTTTTGTAAACTTTATGGCCAAATCCTAGTATTGTTTTTTTATTATCTAACATTTGTTTTACATATTCTTTAGTAGGCACATTTTTATTTTTTATTTCTATTAATTGATTCATACATCCTTCAATTGCACCACCGTGATATTTGCCTAATGCAAGAATTCCTGCACCAACTGCTGTGTTAAGGTTATTTCCTCCTGACATTACAGTTCTTGCTGTAAGAGAAGAAGTTGTACCCATTCCATGATCTATACATGAAGTTAATATTGCTGAAAAAATGTTTGATTCGGTTTTTTCTGGTTTTTTTGAAGTTAATAATAAGAAAATAGTATCGCTAAAAGAAAGCGTATTAATTAAATCTGAATGTTTTTCTCCTCTTAGAATCATATCATCTTCTGTTATTTTACTTATTGAAGTTTTGAATTCCATTTTCTCACCGTTTATTTTAATACTTTTTTTACAAGTTGTGGTATATCATGATGATAATCTGCAACTATTATTCCTGATTTTTTTAGTATTTGTTTTTTCTCATTTGCTGTTCCTTTTCCATTCTCAATTATAGCTCCTGCATGCCCTAACGCAACACTTCTTGGAATCTTCTCAGCAAATTGTCCTGAAATATATGCAATGATTGGTTTTTTTGGTTTATTCTTTTTTATATATTGTGCCAATTCTTCTTCATAACTTCCACCAATTTCTCCGTATATTACAATTGCTTTTGTTTCTTTGTCATTTTCTAATATAGGAATTATATCTGCAAAACTTGTGCCTATTAATTGGTCTCCACCTATTCCGATAATAAGTGTTTGTCCAATTCCTTGTTTTGTTAATATTGAGGCAGTCTCAGCACACATTCCTCCACTTTTTGAGATAATAGCAACATTTCCTTTACTATACATTGTATGTTTTAAACTTCCAATACTTCCAAGTTTTCCAAATCTTGTATCAAGTATGCCTATAGATGAAGGACCAATTATTGTACAATTATTACTTTTTGCTGCTTCTATAATTCTTGTTGTATCATAAACTGGTACATTTTCTGTTACAATAAGTATTAGTTTTATATCATTATGAATTGCTTCCATGCATGCATCATATACCATTAACGGTGGAACATATAATATTGAAGTGTTAATTCCTTTATGTTTTGTTATTGCTTCTTTGACAGTATTGTAAATAGGTTTGTTATTTACTTCTGTTCCTCCTTTCCCAGGTGTTACTCCGCAAATTATATTAATACCTGATTCTATCATTTCAGACGAAGCTCTTGCTCCTTCTTTGCCAGTCATTCCTTGTATCAATACTTTAGTGTCTTTTGTTATGAGTTGTTTCATTTTTGTTGTTTTTTTAGCTTGTATTCTTTTGCTTTTTCAGCCATTATTTTTGCAGCTTTACTCATTGGTGTTTCTTCTCCAAAGAGTGTTATATCAAGTGAATATTCTTTTGCTAATTTCTTTATCATTTCAAATGCTTCTTTATCACGTTGTCCTGCTCTTCTTATTACAATAGGATATTTTGGTTTTAATTTTATTACAACTTCCATGAATCCTGAAAGTGTTTCATAAATATCTGTGAAATTTGCTTTACCGCCAATAACAAGACATCCATTAAGGTTTTCTTTATCTAAAGTTATTTCTGTTAATCGTTTAACTTTTTCTTTTGGTGGATTTCCACTATATTCTGTATAATTTGCAGGATTTCCTCCTGCTTGAATAAGAGCGTCCATTGCAGTTAATGATGCTCCTCCGCCGGATGCTAATATTGCTATATCTCCGTCAAGTTCTACAAATGTTTTTCCTGCTGTCCCTCGATGATCATTATAATCTATTTTTCTTGCTTCAAGTTCTCTTGCACTCATAAATGATGCATCTTCAGTTTCAGTAATATCATGGAAAATGTCTTGTCTTGCTATTGCACTATCATCTATTACTATTTTTGCATCGCCTGCAATCAGCATATTATCATTAGTTAGTATTAAAGGATTTATTTCAAGACTTTTGCAATCATATTTTGTAAAACAATTGTATACTTTTTTTAATATTAATGAGATGTTTAGTGCTATATTATTCTCGAATCCTGCATCATATGCAATTTGTCTTGCTTGATAATCATGTAATCCTTCTTTTGGTGATATAGTAAATTTTGTTAAATTATCTTTATTATTTAATTCTTCAACATCTATACCTCCTTTTTGTGAAAGTAAGATCATTGGTTTTCGTTCTATTCCATCATATAAAATAGCAAGAAATATTTCTTGTTTGATCTGGATTTGTTTTTCTATAAGTAATGAAGTTATAGGTTTATTATTGTAATTTTTATTGTACATTTCATTTATTATCTTTAATGAGTCTTGGTATGAATCTGCTTTTTCTATTAAACCTTGTTTTTTTCTTTTTCCACCAATTACTTGTGCTTTGATTATTACCTTGGAATGTTCAAAAAAGAATTCTTTATATTTCTCTTTATGGAAAGATAGATTAACATATGATTTATTATCTGTAAGTATCCCTGCAGGTATTTTAATTCCTGATGATTTTAGGAGTTGTTTTCCTTGGTGTTCTGTAAGTCTCATATCTTTTTTATTATGGGTTTCTTTAAAAGATTTCTGAATGTTTTAAGAGTATATTTTTGGATAGTAAATGGTTAATTTTTTGTTTAATATTCTAAAATAGTTATACATAATTTTGAAAAGATTTTATTTTTTATTATTTTTGCTTTATTATAAGAATAATATAATTCTTTGAGAGTTGAACTATGTAATTTGTATAATTCTAGGTTATATATCGGTTTTTGTAATAATAACACTACTAAAAAGTAAATCAGAATATTTAAATAGTTTGTTTATAAAATACTAATTAATGCCAACAAATGAATCATTAAAAAAAGAAATAGATTTGTTAAAGAAGGAATATAAGAAAGTAAATAAATTGATTTCTTGTTTTGAGAAAAATCAAAATAAATTGAATAAACGAATTTCTGCACTTGAAAAATTATCTGTTCCTATTGAGAATCGAGCTACAGAAGAAAAAAAAACAGAAAAATCAACACCGGTTGGAGGAATAATTTTAATAGTTGTTGGTGTTTTATTGAGCTTATCTTTTTTTGGACTAATTATTGGTTTACCTATTCTTATATGGGGAATTGTTTTGGTTAGTAAAAGTTCAAAAAGTACAATTTCTAAAGTAAAAGAAGAAGTAAAACCTCGGAAGGTTGAGAAAAAAGTAAAAGCTGAGAAAGTTATCCCATTAAAACCTGAAAAGAAAGTAGTAACATTTGAAGAAGATGTAGGAATGAAATGGTTTTCCAGAATTGGTATATTAGCATTGGTAATTGGTGTTGGTTTTTTTATCAAATATGCTATTGATGTGAATTGGATTGATCACTTGACACGAATAATAATGGGTATTGTTTTTGGTATTGGACTTATTATATTTGGAGAGATTGTGTCTAAGAAAGAGAAATATGCTAATTGGGCAAAGACTCTTGTAGGTGGTGGTTTTGCTATTACTTATTTTGTTATTTTTGCAGCTTATCACTTTCCCGAATACCAAGCAGCTATAGGAATTAGTCAAATACTTAATATTATTCTTTTAAGTTTAGTTGTTATCTTTGCTATATTATTCGCATTAAAAGACAATTCACAGATAATTGCTGCTGAATCTTTCTTTTTAGGTTATGTTACATATTTATTAAGTAATGATTTTGGTTTTATGACTATTATTTATGGATTATTACTTACAATAGGTCTTGTTATAGTTGTATGTTATAAAAAATGGTCAGTTATTGGTTTAGGTGGAGTAGTTGCTTCGTATATAATGTATTTATTATGGAACAATAATAATCCAGAATCATTTTTGTATGCCTCTTTTATTCTTATATCTTACTTTGTTGCATTCTCAATTCAATCATTCTTTTTGATAAAGAATAATAAGGTATTAAGAAAGAATATTCTCATAATTCTTATCAATTCAGTATTATTTTTTATATTGTACTATAATCAAATAGATAAACATTATCCTGTTTATGCTGGATTGTTTGCACTAATATTTTCGATAATTTATTTTATTGGGTATTATTTCTTTAAAACTATTGAAGAAGAGAAACTTGCTACAACACATTTATACTTAGCTTTATTATATTTTACAATAACAATACCAATTCAGCTTAATAAAGAATGGATTACAATCATTTGGGCACTAGAAACTTTGATTTTAACAATAATGTATGTAAAAATGAAAATCAATACATTGAAAATAAGCTCATATGTTGTTGGTGTAATTACTATTCTTAAAACTTTTTTTTATGACCTATATTCACTTAATAAATTGGATTTTGTAAATTTAATTAATAGTACAAGGTTATTTTCTTTTTTAGTAACAATTATATGTTTTTATATAGTATACAAGCTTCTGAGAAATAACAAAAAAATACTTACCAACGATGAATCTGTATTTTCTTTGGTTTACTCTTGGTCAGCTTTTGGTTTTTTAATTTTGATTATTTTTATCGAATTAATAGCGTATCATGCAGTATGGATAACAATAATATTATCTTTTCTTGCATTAGCTTATATAATAATATCAAAATTTGATAGAAAAGAGATTCGCCATCAATCAATTTCAATATCTGCATTATTATTCCTTAAGGTCTTGCTATATGACTCTTTTTATCTTCGTGATTTTAATCCTATTGACATATTATCAAGCACACGTTTCTTTGCTTTTTTAATAGCAATTCTTACATTTTATATAATAAGCTGGTATTTGGAAAGGAATAAACATATTTTGGAAAAATCTGAGTTTGCTCTGGTAAATTATTTTTCATATGCAGGCACAATACTTGCATTTATATTAGTCCTATTTGAGATGAAGGAGTTCTGGATTTCAATAGGTTGGAGTATCTTAGCATTAATTATATCGATAAGCGGATTTTTATTCAGAAAAAAACATTTGAGAATGCAGGGGATGATAATATTTTCTATTACTATTATAAAAGTATTCTTATATGACACAAGAAGCTTGGAAACAATATATCGTACAGTTTCATATATTGTTTTAGGTTTAATTCTGTTATTGGTATCATTTATTTATACAAAAAACAAAGAAAAGTTAAAGGAAGTTTTATAAACAATAATCTGATTTAACATATTGATGAAAAAGCATGTTAAGCATCATTTAATCTTATAATATTCTTTATACCAATCAATGAATTCTTTTACACCTTTTTTTATCATTACTTTTGGTTTGTATTTTAGAATTTTTTTTGCTTTTGTTATATCTGCATATGTTAATTTTACATCGCCTAATTGCATAGGCATCATTTTTATTTTTGCTTTTACTTTTAGTTCTTGTTCAATTATTTTAATAAAATCCATTAATTTTATAGGATTACCACAACCAAGGTTGTAGATTTGGAATCCATTTGGTTTAGTTATTGCTGCTATAAATCCATCAACAATATCTGTTACATAAGTGAAATCTCTTTTCATATTACCTTTATTGTAAACTTCGATTGGTTGATTGTTTAACATTGCTTTTGTAAATTTAAAAAGAGCCATATCTGGTCTTCCATATGGGCCATAAACTGTAAAAAATCTTACTGCTGTAAAATTCATTTTGAAAAGTTTATAGTATGAAAATCCAAGCAATTCACATGAGCGTTTGGAAGCTGAATAAATTGATACAGGTTCATCTGTTCTATCTTGTTCTTTGAAAGGAATTTTTTTGTTGTTCCCATAAATAGAAGAAGTTGATGCAAAGATTACATGATTTATATTGTATTTTTTTGCAAATTCTAGAATATTTGCTGTTCCTTTATAATTTGAGTCAGCATAAACAAAAGGGTTTTCAATGCTATATCTTACTCCTGCTTGTGCGGCAAGATGACATATTTTATCTATTTTATTTTTTTTGAAGACTTTTTCAAGTTGGTCTTTTTTTGCGATGTCTATCTTATAAAATTTGATTTTGTTTTTTATTAATTTTAGTCTTGATTGTTTTAGTTTAGGATCATAATATTCATTCATATTATCAATTACTATAACATTATGATTTAATTCTAGAAGTTTTTTGGTTAAATGAAAACCTACAAAACCTGCTCCACCTGTAACTAATATATTCATCATTATTCTATAGATGTTTTCTTTTATAAAACTTTATAAAATCTGGTTTTATTATTTTTTTATGCTTAAGAAATGTAAGAGTTTTCTCAAAAAACATAAAAAAGTAGTTTTACTTGGTTTCATATTAATTGTTTTATTTTATGCTTCTTTTCTTCGATTATATGGTTTAGGGCATGATTCATTATGGCTTGATGAAGGAATATCTTCAATTGCTGCAAGAAGTATTGTTGAGAGGGGTACACCTGAGTTAGATTCATCTCGTGTTTATTCTCGTGCTTCAATTTTTCATTACTTAATGGCAGGTTTTCTTTTTTTTGGTGTTAATGATTTTAATGCACGTTTAATATCTGTAATTGTTGGAGTACTTACATGTTTACTTGCATATCTCTTTGGACGAGAATTTAATGAAAAAACAGGAGTTATAGCTTTAATTCTTTGTGCTGTCCTTAAAATATTTATTTTATATTCAAGACAAGCAAGAATGTATCAATTTGCAATGTTTTTGTTTTTTCTTGCATTATATTTACTTTATATTTCATTTAAAGAAGATAAGTATTTACTTTATTCTATAATTGTTGCTTTAATTGCTTATGAAACTCATCCTATAGCAATATTATTATTACCATTTTATGCATATTATATAGTTTGTAGAAAATTTGGGAAAAAGGTTTGGATAATTTATGGAATTGTTGCTTTATTTTTTATGTATAGATCTATTAGTTTACTTGAACACCTAAATTTTCATATGTTGTCTGCATATTTTGATTTTTTGCGTTCATATGCTCCATTTATTTTTGTTGCTTTAGTTGGATTTGTTCTTTCTTATAAAAATAAGTTATCTTGGATTCTTGGTGCATCAATATTTTTAGTTGTTGTTAGTGCTAGTTTTGGGAGTGTTTTTGCATTTAGATATGTTTACCTTGCTTTTTTTCCTATAGTTATACTTGCTTCATATGCCTTGTCTCAAATAAAATGGAGTTATTTTATTGTTTTTTGTTATATTATATGGGTTTCAAATATTTTTAATCCGTTTAGTTATGTTACTGTTTTAACTCCTATGAAAAGTATTTCTTTGAATGATTTTACTTCTCCCACAGCTGATTTTAAGGGACTTTATAATGAATTATCTTTGATTTATAATGATGAAATTTTAGTTGTTTCTGTAACACCACTTGCTTCATGGTATTTTAGGAATCCTGATTATTGGTTATTCTTTTCTATGACTGGAAGAATGCACGATGATGTTGAGCGGCATTTTGAGATTTATAACGGGAAAGACTCTTTTACAGGTGCTTCTATTATTTTTTCTGAAGATATAGAAGGAGAAAGAATTGTTGTGGTTGATAGTTGGGCTAAAAGAATGCCTGGATTTAATTGGTCTTCTGAGGGTTGTGATTTACTAATTGCTAAGACTAATGTAAATGCATATAGATGTAGTTAAGGTTTATCTGATACTACTACTAAAAGATAAAAATTTTATAAATCTGGCATGTTTTCTAACATATAAAAATTAGTTTATATGCAGTTGTTGTTTTAGTATGTAATGGAAACTATAATTATAGATTGGAATGGAGTAAATATTTTTTTAATAATATCATAAAATGGCTAATATAGAAGAAAAATTAAATAAATTAATGGAATCATTAATTGATGGTGATTATATTGATAGCAAATTCTTTTCTGAAATAGATAAACTTGATTCTGAGCCTGTTTTATTACCTCAAGGAAAATGTGGTATTTTTTCTTTAGGTCTAAAAAAAGTTAAAGAATTTGCTGAATTAACTCAAAATGCATCATATAAACAGTGGTTGGTTGATAGAGGAATTGAGATAAAGTATAGTAAAACAGGTAAGTATGGTGATGAAAGGAATTATGGTCCTCCAAGTGTTATTGTTAAAGGTAAACCATTTTATTATCGTTTTCCATTAGATTATACTTCCTGTGGGCGAGTAAAAGATAATACCCGTGGAGATAAATATTGTTTTGATATATTTAATTATGAGAATAGATTATTAAAATCTGCAGTTGTTGTTTTTGATTCCGATGGAAATAATTATAATGTTTTTTGTGCTCATTCTCATATTGATAATATTCCAATTCCTTTGTTACCTAATAATCTTGTTCCTTATTTAGATTCTAAACCATTATCATTTGTTGATCCTTATTGGATAGGTAATACTATTTTAGGAGTTAGTGTTGTATATTCAGATGTTAGTAAAAATAAATATAAAATTCCTCTAAGGTTTTTCTTAAGCCCCACTAATGAAGTCATTAAAGCTCAATTTCATACTGTACCACCTAAATAGTTTTTTTAGAAAAAGATTAAAGTCATTAGACTTTATTTATGATACTACTACTAAATGACAAAAACTTTATAAATAAAGCTTGTTTTTTACTATATATGAAAGCTATTGAATATTCAGTTGTTGTTCCAGTATATAATGAAGAAGGGAATATTACTTTTCTGGATAATGAAATCAAACAAGTTATGAATAAGCTTGGTAAATATGAGATAATATATGTAAATGATAATTCTTCTGATGATTCTTTAAATGAGTTAAAAACATTAAAAAATGTTAAAATAATTACTCTCAATCGAAATTATGGACAAGCAACTGCTTTAGATGCAGGGTTTAAAGAAGCTAAAGGTAAAATTGTTATTTCTCTAGATGGTGATGGTCAGAATGATCCAAGTGACATACCTCGTCTTTTAGCTAAAATGAAAGCTGAAAATCTTGATGTTGTTGCTGGTTGGAGAAAACGTAGATCTGATAGAAATGGAATAAAAGTATTAACTCGGATTTCTAGAATGATTAGAAGAGTTTTAATTAGGGATAATGTGCATGATACTGGTTGTACTTTACGTGTTTATACTAAAGAAGCTGTAAAAAGTTTAGATTTACAAGGAGAAATGCATAGATATGTCTTAGCATTATTACGTTGGAAAGGTTTTAAGATAGGTGAATTGATAGTTAATGATAGAGCACGTAAATTTGGAAAATCAAAATATAATTATTCAAAAGCTGAGCGTGGTTTTTTAGATTTAGTGTATATTTGGTTTATCTCAAAATATTCACAAAGGCCTTTACATATCTTTGGAAGGCTTAGTTGGATGAGTCTTCTTATTGGTAGTTTATCTGGTTTACTTGCTATAATTGATAGAATACAAGGATTATCATTAAACAGAAATGGTTGGTTTTTTTTAGCAATTTTCTTTGTAATGGTTGGTGTTATGTTTTTCTCTTTAGGAATTTTAATGGATATGTTAATACGAATATACCTAAACACTTCACCTACTGAAAGACGATATTATATTAGGGAAGTTATTCTTAAGTAAATATTTTATTCTTTTTAGAATTTTTTTTTAAACTATACATTTCTTTGAAAATATTTTGTTTCTATTGTAATGTTTATGGTTTCTTTGAAGTATTTTTGGTTTTGCTCATGATATGTATATTAAGGTGTAATCTTTATCCAAAAATATGGTTTTGCTCAATAATAATTTTTTTGCAGATATAAAAAAAGTTATACTAAAGACAAGAATGTCTGCATATTATTCTATAAATAAAGAAATGTTAAAAGCATATTTTGAAATAGGAAGAAAAATAGTAGAAGAAGAACAAAATGGAAAGAAGAGAGCAGATTATGGAATCTATTTAATAGAAGAATTATCAAAAGAACTATTAAAAGAGTTTAAGAAGGGATTTGATGTTACTAACTTAAGAAGAATGAGAAGGTTTTATCTAACTTATGAGAAATGGGAGACACTGTCTCCCAAATTGTCTTGGTCTCATTATTGTGAATTAATAAAAATAGATGATAATTATAAAAGAGCTTATTTTGAAAAATATGCAATAACTGAGAATTTAAGCGTAAGAGACTTAAAAAGACAGATTTATTCTCTTCATTACGAAAGGCTTCTTATGAGTAAAGATAAGAAATCATTAATTGAATATGAGAAAAAGTCATTTATACCTTCAAAAATAGATGAAGTGTTTAAAGATCCTTATGTTTTGGAATTTCTAAACTTAGAAGAAAAATATGCTTACTCTGAAAAAGAGCTTGAAACAAGAATTTTAAGTAAATTGCAATATTTCTTATTAGAATTAGGGCAAGGATTTAGCTTTGTTGCAAGACAAAAAAGATTTACTTTAGATAATGAGCATTACTTTATTGATTTACTTTTTTATAATATTTATCTTAAATGCTATGTGATAATTGAACTGAAAACTTCAAAATTTAGTCATAAAGATACAGGTCAGATGAATTTCTACTTAAATTATGTTAAGAAAGAGCTTAATAATAAAGATGATAATGATCCTATTGGAATTATATTATGCACTGATAAGCATGATGTACAGGTAGAATATGCAACATCTGGAATTTTAAATAAAGTCTTTGTATCTAAATATAAATTATATCTTCCAAGCAAGAAGTTGCTTATAAGTCAACTTAAAGATTTACTAAAAGGCTAATTCTTATAGCGAATGATAATTAACTTATCGTCACTAAACATTTATAAATGCTTATAAGAATATGTTTAATATGAGAATATTAATGCTTAACTACGAATTCCCGCCGCTTGGTGGTGGTGCTTCTAATGCATGTTACTATATGTTAAAAGAATTTTCTAAGATGAATATTGAAATAGATTTAGTTACAGCAGGTAATGGTTCAGTTGAAAAGTTTTCTAAAAATATTACAATATATAAAATTAAAGTAAAGAAAAAAAGTCTTCATTATTGGAAAGCTTCTGAATTATTATTATGGAGTTTAAGAGCTAATAAAAAAGTAAAAGAATTGATTTCTAAAAATAAATATTCTTTATGTCATAGTTGGTTTGGATGGCCTACAGGCGTAATTGCTTATTTTTCTAAACTACCTTACATTATTGCTCTACGTGGAAGTGATGTTCCTGGCTATAATGTTCGTTTGAAATGGTTAGATAAATTTATTTTTTCTCCTATTTCTAAATTGGTTTGGAAGAATGCTAAATGTGTTACTGCTAATTCAAAGGGTCTAAAAGAATTAGCACTTAAAACACTTAAATGTGATATAAAAGTAATTTATAATGGAGTTGATGTTAAAGAATTTAAACCTTCAACTAAGAAAGGCTTTACATTAATATCTACTGGTAGATTGATTACACGTAAAGGATATCAATATTTAATACCTGCATTACCACCTAATGTTAAATTACAATTAATAGGTGAAGGTAATTTACTTCCTGAATTAAAAAAATTAAATGGAAATGTTGAGTTTTTAGGTAAAGTAAAACATTCTTCTATACCTAAATATTTATCTAAAGCTTCAGTATTTGTTTTGCCTTCTTTAAATGAAGGAATGAGTAATTCTGTTTTAGAAGCAATGGCATGCGGATTACCTGTGATAGTTACTGATGTTGGTGGTTCTGCTGAATTAGTTTCTGATAATGGTTTTATTGTTAAAAAAGGTTCTGTTACTTCGTTACGTAATGCTATAGAGAAATTTTTAAAAGATCCAAGTTTAATAGAAAAAATGGGCAAAAATTCACGTGAATTAGCATTAAAAATGACATGGAATAAAGTTGCAAAGGAGTATGTGAAGGTGTATGGTTGAGAAAGATAATCGGATTATGTTTGTAAAAGGAAGAAAAAAGTATTATGGTATGTCTTTTGATTTATTTAATAGTTTATTAGGTGGAGTAACAGCAGGTTTAATTTTGATACTAGTTCCTCTTGTCTTAGAATGGGTTGGTTGGGAAAAGAATATTTGTGCAATTATTTTTTTTAGTTTTTTAATGTTAATTGTAATAATTGGTTTATCTTTTAAATGGGATAGAGCTTAAAATGAAATGTTAATCAAGAAATCACTAATAAACTTATGTTTATTGAAATAAAGTTTTTTGAACTATAATGGGGTTTTAATGAAAATGAAAGTATCAATAATTGGATTAGGATATGTAGGATTACCTCTTGCATTAGCAATTGCAAAAAAACATGAAATTGTAATTGGTATTGATTTAGACATAGAGAAAATTAATAAAATTAAAAGCAGAGTTCTTCCTATTGAAGATAAACAAGCTGAAATAGATATAAAATCTACCAATTTACAGGTTTCAAATTCTTTTGATAAGATAAAAGATTCCGATATTGTTATTATTTGTGTTCCAACACCAGTAAAGGAAAATAAAGACCCAGATTTAACTCCTGTTATAGATGCAACTAAATCTATTTTGCCTTATTTAAAAAAGAATCAAATAGTTATTTTAGAATCAACTGTAAATCCTGGTGTTTGTGATGATGTTATACTTCCTATTCTTGAGAAATCAGGTCTAAAAGCCGGAATAGATTTTAATTTATCACATTGTCCTGAAAGAATTAATCCTGGGGATGAGAAATGGAATGTTTATAATATTGCTCGTAATGTTGGAAGTACTTCTCGTGAGGGTTGTAAATTAACTGCTAATTTTTATCGTAGTTTTATTAATGCTGAAATTAATGAAATGTCTTGTTTAAAGGCAGCAGAAGCAACTAAAATTATTGAAAATACTTTTAGAGATGTTAATTTAGCTTATGTTAATGAACTTGCTAAATCTTTTGATGTTATGGGTTTAGATATACTTGAAATTATTAATGGTGCAAATAATAAACCTTTTGCATTTATGGCTCATTATCCAGGTTGTGGTGTTGGAGGACATTGTATTCCTGTTGATCCATATTATTTAATTGAGAAAGCAAAATCTATAGGTTTTGATCATAAATTTTTAAAAATTGCAAGAGAAGTTAATAATAGCATGCCTGAATATACAGTAAACAAACTGATTTTGCAATTAAATTATTTAGGTTTACCTGTTAAAGGAACAAAAATAGGTCTATTAGGATTATCTTATAAAGCGAATGTTGGAGATTTACGTGAAAGTCCTGCATTAGAGATTAAAAAAAGATTATTAGATTTAGGTGCTGAACTTTTTATTTATGACCCTTATATTGAAGGAGAACTTAATGAATTATTAGATAATTGTATAGGTGTTATTTTAGCAACAAATCATAAGGAATTCTTATCCATTTCTGATTGGAAGAATGTAAAAGTAATAATAGATGGTAGAAATTGTTTAGATAAAGATAATATTTGTTCTAAAGGAATATTATATCAAGGTATAGGTAGGTAAAATGAAATTATGTTTTATTGCACCAAAAGCATATCCTGTTTTTAATCCCAAAGTGAAAGCAACATTTGGTGGTGCAGAGGTTCAATTGACTCTACTTTCTAAAGAAATCGCTAAAGATGAAAATTTAAATATTAATTTTATGGTTGCAGATTATGGTCAGAAAGATATTGAAACTATACAAAATGTTAATATATGGAAGTCATTAAATTTTAAACAAAATGTTGTTAAACAAGTATTTAATTTTTTTAAAATTTTTAATAAAATTGATGCAGATATATATGTTCAAAGAACCTTAACGCCTCAATCTGGTTTAATTGCATTATATTGTAAAATTAAAAGAAAAAAGTTTATTTATATGGTTGCTAGTGATAGAGAAGTAGATAAAAAAAAGAATTATAATTCTTTTTTGTCAAGATATTTATCTGAGAAAACATTTAAAATTGCTGATAAAATTTGTGTTCAAAATAATTTTCAATATAACTCTATTTATAAAAATTTTAATGTTAAAACTAAAAAAATTGTAATTTTAAAAAAAGGATTAATAATAAATAAATTAGTTACTTCTAAAAAGATGTATGATGGTATTTGGGTAGGGAGATGTGAAAAATTAAAAAATGTTGAATTATTCTTTAGATTAGCAGAACAAAATAAAAATAGAAAATTTATTTGTATTTGTCCTAAAGCTACAAATAAAGAAAAATATTTTAATAAAATATTGAATAAATCTAAAAAAATAAAGAATTTAAAATTTATTAATTTTTGTCAACAAAAAGAGATTTATTCAATTATGAAGCAAAGTAAAGTTTTTATTTTTACTTCAGAATATGAAGGGGATTGGCCTATGACTGTTTTAGAAGCAACTTCTTGTGGAATTCCAATAATTAGTTATAAATTAAATTATGATTACCTTATTGATAAATATGAAGGAGGAGTCTTGTGTAATAGTAATTTTAATGTTTTTAATGAGGAGTTTAATAGTCTTTTAAAAAATCCATTTAAACTTAAAGAAAAATCACAAAATGCATATAAATATGCAAAAGACAATCATAATATAAAAATTAATGCAAAAACCTTCATAAGAATCATTACTTAGATTTATTTAAAAGCAAATATATTTTTTTAATATCTTTTTTTTGTAAATTAATAAGTATAAATAAGATAAATGAGATAAATAATATTATTCTAAAAAATAAATTTGTATTTGAAATAAAAAACCCCAATAAAGAATATATTATAGAGATTATAAAGATTAAATAGGTTTTTTTGTTTATAAATTCTTTCTTAATTGCTTTATTTAGATTTAGATAATACGTTAAAAAAAGATAAACTAGCATAATAAATAGACCTAGGAATATCATTTCTTTTTTTATTTTAAAAAATAAAAAAGATAAAATTAAAAATATAATAATCCCTATAAATTGACTCTTTAATATTAATTTAAATTTTTCATTATATTGATGATATGTTTGAATTAATCTTATAAGTGGAAATAGTAAGAATGATGGGGAAAGATAAATAAGATAAACTATAGATTGAAAGTAATCTTTTCCTACATAAATTGTTATTATTTCTTTTGAAAAAAAACTTAGAGCTATGATCATCAATGAAATAAGTATTAATAAATGGTGTAATAAAAAAACAAAAAATTTTTCTCTTTTTTTTTTGATGTTAGTTTTTGAGAAAAGAGGGATTAATATTTGGTTAGTTATATTAGGGAACAATAAAGTAATAGATATTATGGAAATAGATATTTTTAAAAGACCAAGTTCTCCTATACTTAAAAAAAACGCATAAATTATTAATAATATATCCATTAAATAAGTTGTAAGACTAATTGATAAAAATGATTTTTTAGAATATAAAAAGATTTTGATAAATTTTTTATTTTGATAAAATTTTTGATTTATTTTTAATTTTACTTTATTTATAAAGAACCAAACACTCAAAATAAGTCCAGTTATAATAGTTGAAAAGATAACACCATATGCTAAACTTCTATTATCTTTTAAAATAAAAATTAAAGGTATCCCTATTAAAAAAATTAAAATATGATAAATATTTTTTACTAATTCGCTAAAGTATTCGTTTTTAGTATTAAATAATATTGCTCTAATTAAATTGAATATTCCTGCAAAAAAAACTGCTATTGTTAGAAATAATAATAAATATTCTGATTTAGAATAAAATATTATGGATATAATTAATGTTAAAAAACCTATTATTATTAAATAATATGATAGTATATTATTAATTTCAATATTATCATTCTTTAAACTAGAGATATATTTTTTAATTCCTTCGTTTAAACCTAATAATAAAACAAAACCTCCAAAAAAAATAATAGATTTATAAAGTCCAAAATTACCTATTGTTTCTTCATTCGAAATTCTTGCAATGAAAGGGATTGCTATAAGGAAAAGAAAATATTTTATTATAAAGCTTAAAAATGAAGCAGAAAAACCTTTTTTTAAGAATGTATTTGTTTCATCTTTCATATAATAATACCCCTGAACCTACATTGCAACCAATATAGACTTGTTTAAAATTATTTTCTATTATTTCATAAATGGGATATCTATTTAAGGGTGTTGTATAACTATCTAATAACCAAATTCTAGGATATGAATTTAATAGAATATTAAATTTTTCTAAATCATCGTGAAATAATATTGAAGCTCCAGTATATGTTAGCCTATAATCTCCCTCATAAAAAGCGATTCTAGATCCTTCTGCATGTCTTCTAGGAGCTATATCTTTAGCATAGCGACTATTAATTTCTTTGTTAATGTAACTTCCATATCCTGATGTTCCGAGGATTATCAAATCTGTTTCTGGATTAAATCTTTCTAAAACATATTCAACAGGAGTTCTAGAATCATAAGTAAATTTCATTGAAGTTGAGTATAAGTACCAGTCTTTTATATTAACATTGCATTTATCTAATGAATTGACATGATATAAGTCCAAAGGATTAATTATATATATCATAAGTATTATTAAAAAAATAGACTTAATCTTAATATTCTTAATGATTTTGCAAATATAATTCAAAATAATACTTAAACAAATATAAAAAATAGGTATGAGCCAAAAAAGATATCTTGGTTGAAATGATTTCCCTACCTCCATTATAATAGTAACTATAAACATTAAAAATAAAAGATAGAATGGTAAAGACTCTTTCTTATATTTAAGATTTGTAAATAGTATTGCTATTAAAAAGATGAATATTAATATTGATTCGATAGGATAAATTTTAAATATTTCTTCAACAAAAGAAAAATTAATATTTGTTATACTAAATTTAGTCAAATTAGGACTCCCAAAATATTCTTCAGGAGATATAAATTCTGGAAGGATTCTTTGAGGCATAATAAAATAATGTAATATAAAGACTAAAAATAATAAAAATGTTAATATTATCTTATCCTTGTTTTTTAAGATATAATTTAATATAGATTTTATTTTTAATGAATTATTTTTGTAATTAAATACATATATCAATGGAAATAAAAACATAATAAAAGTACCTGTAATTGTTGTATTAATTGTGATATAAAAAATAACAGGTAAGATTATAAAATATCTTTTTCTTATGTTGTCTTTTGTAATTAAGCAATTATAATATAAATAAAGTGTTAAAAGAAAAAAGAAAATATAAAAAGAGTACCATCTTTCAGCACTGTATCTTACTGCCCATGGAGATAATGACATAAGAATTGTCGCTATTATTGCAGCTTTTTTATTTGAAATCTTTTTTGTAAATAAGTAGATTAGAAAAATACTTCCTACTCCAAACAAAAATCCTACAAACTTAGTTGTAAAATCAGAAACTCCTAAAATATAAAAAAAACCTGCTAATGTATATGTATATCCTATTGCTCTAAAATAGATAATCTCTGATTTTAATTGAGGAGTTCCTGTTTCCAATATTTGTTGTGCTACATCAAATGTATGATGTCCTGTTTGAATAGGAAAATTATTTGGGAATCTAATTAAAACACCTATGAATATGCTTAAAATTACTATGCTCCAGATTATAGTTTCTTTATATTTTTCCATAAATAATCTCCTTATATAATTTACTTAACATTTTATCTGATTTCTCTTGTGAGTATTTTTCTCTTTCTTTTTTGCAATTATTTCTTAGTGTATTGTATAATTTTTTATTTTCATAAATATTTTTTAATGATTTTTTAAGACTTTTTACAGAATTTATTTTAATTTTTATCCCTGCTTTTCCTACAATATTTGGTGGTGCACCTATATCTGTACATATTACTGGTAAGTCACAATATAATGCTTCTAAAATAGTTCTTCCAAAAGGTTCAGGATTTAATGTTGGATGAATGAAAACATTTGCTTTTTTATATTCTTTATATATATTATTATGGTCTATAAAATTTTCAAATGAAATATTATCTGTTTTATTTTTTAAAACATATTTTTTTAGATCACCATCTCCTATTATCTTAAGTTGAATGTTTTTTGTGTTTTTAAATTCTTCAGAAAATGCTTTTACTAATATTTTAATTCCTTTATTCTCTGTTATTCTTCCAATATAAATGAACGTGAATTTTTTATCTTTTTTTATATTTATTTTAGATTTCTTAATAAATTCTCTATCTATAAAATTAGGGATTACTTGTATTTTATTTACTGGTACTTTTATTTGATGATTATTAAATGAAGAATAATATTCTTTAACAGATTTATCAATTGCATGAAATTTTTCTATATATCTCATCCAATACATTTTGTCAAATTGGAAATATAATGCATAAATCGGTGATAATATTTTTAATAAAGGATTATTTATTTTTGAATTTATTTTATTAAGTCTTATTTTAAAACTTGATTTTAAATAAAGTTTATTATTATAAAATAATGAATAATCTGGACTTAATAAGCCATAAGAATTTAATCTTGCTAAAACTGGTTTTTTTCCTCCAGATAATTTATACATTCCTGCTCCTGTTATTAAATCAACACCAGCGATATGAAAAATATCTGTTTCTTTCTCAAATTTATTCATTATAGTGCATGTTTTTATTCCTATTAAAGTAGAAAGAGGCGGATTAAGATATGTTTTTTTTAAAGGATAAATATAATAGCTTTTATTTTTTTCTTTAATTATTTTTAATTTTTTTATTTCTTTATCAAAGACAACTATATTAAAATTAAATTCAGATAAAAAAGGATTAATTCTTTCCTCATGAATAAAAAATCTTTTTTTTGAACAAGGCACTATATAGGTAATTGTTGGCTTTTTTTTCATAATTCCCACTCCTTATAAATCCAGTTAATAATTGAATATGGAAGTCTTATAATAAAAACCAATGGACTTATTAATATTGATATTATGAAAAATAAATATTGTTTTTGTTTCCAGTTTTCTATTATTTGATAATTTAAATTAAATTTTGAAAGTGTTGGGAATTTACTGTCAAATTCTTCTGCTCTTTTTTGTTCTGCTTTTTCCTCTGCATCTTTTTCTTCTTCTATTTCTTTTTCAACTCTTTCTCTGTTAAAGTAAAATGTTAGAAAACCAAAACCTATTGTTATTAATGTTATGATATATGTATAATTATTTATTGTATTGATTATTAGTTTAATTATCTCAATATTATTTAGAAATTCAAATCTTAATGAACCTATTGTTATAATTAAAAGAAATATTAAAAATCCATATTTAAAATATGGTTCTAGTTTTTTATATTTTTCTTGATTATTTTGTATTGTAAAAAATAACCAAGCAAATCCTGTAAAGATTAATATGAATGTTAATAAATTCATATTTATGTAAAAACTAATTCTTATAGGTGATAAATATTCTAGAATAAATAATAAAATACTTAATATGAATACATTCCTTGAAGTATCTGAAAATATTGTATTGTATTTTTCAATAAAAGAAGTCATTTTCTTACTTCAAGTCTTATTTTATCTAATTTTCCTTGTTCTCCTACAATTGGAATTCTTATTTCTTCGTCGTCTGAGTTGAATGTTATTGTTGTTATGTTTGGTTTTAGTTCTATATATGTGAATTTTATGTTGCAAATTGAGCCTTCAAAAAATACATCTCTTCCACCACTATGAAATGTATTACCAATTGTTAAATCTTGTGAGTAGTCTGGACGTAAAGTTTCATTTTGTATATTTCTTCTGTTTATATGTTCATAATTAATGTATAATTCAAAATAACCATCTTCTGATGGATTGTATATTGCTAATAAATTATATGATAGATTGTAAAAATTTTCTTCAATATTTAATCTTATGTTAGGTCTGGAATTGCTTTCTGTTAATCTTCCAATCATGAAATTGACATTATCTTCATTTTGTTCAATTTCCCAGTTGTAATGTCCAATTAGCTGTTGTCTGTTCTCAGCCTTCTCAGGCACCCATTCTACGTAGACTGCAAAAGGTCCTTCTTCAAACATATCAGAAGAATTTGGAAAGACTAATCTAGTATCACCATCGAAATAAATACAATCATCTTTAACAACTAACTCTTTTGAATTGCCTTCGCTATCAACTACGATAAAATCATCTAAAATATTGTCAGCAGTCCAGTCATAATCCCAGTCGAAGTCTATTGAAGGCATACTTAAAAAAGAAACATTAGTACCTTCTAAAGTAACAGTATAGGAAGCATTATTTAATACAACTTTAGGTTTAAACACAGCATACGCAACACCATTTAATGTGCGAAAATATTTTCCATCTACCATTTCACGTACACCAAATTCTTCTATACTAAACACACCATCTAAATCATTAGAATTACCAACATCAATTACAAATGTTCTTTGATAACCAAATGGTAGCCAGTTTACATATATTAAAAGACCAATAACTATCAAAGGAACGATATAAGCTAGTGCAATACCAACTCTATAGCTCATTGGTTTTTTAGCCATTTCTTTTGAAGAAGGATGATTTATTCTGTATAATGCTAAAGTAATGTATAATGCACTTAATATAATAAATACAATCCTAGAAATATAACTTATATTATAACCTATAATTGAACCTAAAAATGACATTATTCCAGATATAATAATTAAACCTAATCCACTTGATATTATTGTTTTTTTCATTCATACTATAAAACTAAATGTTATTTATAAATCTTTCTATATTTACTACTAATTAGTTACTAAATTAAGGAAAATATTCTACGATTTCTTTGAAATATTTCCTATTTTACCCACCATAAGTATATTAATGAGAGTTTTCTATTTATTAGCATGGATATAAATAATAAGATTCACACAATCAGAGGAAAACAAGTAATATTAGATAGGGATTTAGCTGAGTTGTATGAAGTAAAAACTAAAGTTCTAAATCAAGCTGTTAAAAGAAATATTGAAAGATTCCCAAATAATTTCTGCTTTCAATTAAATGAAGAAGAATTTAGGAATCTACGTATTAATTTAATAAAAAATTGGATGTCACAAAATGTGACTTCCAATAAGATCATTAAAGGATTGAGGAAACTTCCATATGCATTTACAGAACAAGGAATAGCAATGCTTTCAGGAATTTTAAAAAGTAAAAAAGCAATTAAAACAAGTATATTAATAATGGAAGCGTTTGTTAAAATGCGCCATTTCTTAATAAAAAATGCTGAAGTTTTTATTCGATTAGATAATGTTGAAAAAAAACAAATAGAATATGATTCTAATTTTAACAAAATTTTTAGAGCAATTGAAGAAAAGCAATTAACACCAAATCAGGGCATATTTTATGATGGGCAGATATTTGATGCGTATAAATTTGTAACAGATCTTGTTAAATCAGCTAAAAAAGAAATAATTCTAGTTGACAATTATATTGATGAAAGTGTTTTGACTTTATTATCAAATAAAAATAAAGAAGTAAAAATAAAAATCTACACTGCTAATATTTCAGATAAATTATTATTAGCAAAAGATAAATTCAACAAACAATACGGCAATTTAGAAATAAAATACTTTAATAAAAGTCATGATAGGTTTCTATTAATAGATAATCAAACATATCATATAGGTGCTTCGCTAAAGGATCTAGGAAAGAAATGGTTTGCATTTAATAAAATGGATATTAAGATTTTAGATAAAATAAAGTGAAAAAATTGAATTATTAATCACTTGCTAAATATTCTAATGCTTTATTGATTTTTTTCATAACACTGTTCAATACATTTTTTTTCTTTTTCTTTATTTTAGCGACTTCTAGTTCTTTTTTTGCTTCGATTAATACTTCTTCTGTGAATTTCTTCCAAGTTAAGTCTTCTGTTAATTGTTTCTTTTTCAAAAGATCTTTTACTATTTCACTTTCACGCATAAATCGGTATTCTAATTTTTCTATTCTTGTATCAAAATCTTTTATATGTTCTGAAATGTTTTTTTTGAATAATTTTTCTTGCTTTTTTCTTTCTGTTGCAAGTTCATTTTTAACAGTATCTTTGACTAATTTCTTTAACCCAAGGCCAATTTCGTCATTTTTCATGGTTCACCTGCTAAAAAATCTACTGTTTTAGACCATAAACTTTTGCCTTTATTAGGGTTTCGTTCAATAGTATTTAGTTTTTCTTCAAATTCTCTTCTTGTAACACATTGTTTGACTTTTAGATGTAAATCTTCAATTGCTTCATTTATGAGATTTATTTGTTCAACTAATTTAGCGTTAGAAGTATATTCTACTTTAGAAAGTTCTTTTGCAGCTTTTTCTAGCTCTTTGTAGCTTTTCTCTAGAGGTTCAATCATATACTACTAATAAGTGACAACTTATTTATAAATGTTTTTATTGGAGTTTAAGAAAATCTTTTGTTGATATAATTGCAATGTTTTTAACTTTCTTTAATTCTAACAAGTCTTTATCGCCTGTTATTATGAACTCTGCTTTTCCATCTATTGCTGTTTCGATTATAATGTTATCTTTACTATCTCTACATATATTAGTTTTTGTCTTAATATCGATTATATTTGAGTTATTTTTTATCCATTCAAGAATATTTTTTTGAAACTCATGAGTTATTTCAAATTTAGGATATTTTAGAACTTTTTCTATTTCACTTATTTGACTTAATGATAAGTAATTGTTGTATTCATTTATTTTTCTTAAAAGCTTATGCTCATTTCCTTTATATGCAAAGCCAGAAATTAATATATTTGTATCTATTACTATTTTTTTCTTGCCCATCTGACAGCTCCATTTATGTCAGATTTTGTTATATTTTTGGTTTTGAATTGTTTTTCGATCTCATTAGTTAATTTTTCAAAATCAATTTCTACTTTTTTAAAGACAACTCCTTCTCCTATTGGCCATGCAATAAATCTTTCACCAGGGTTTAAATTTGCAATTTTTCTTACTCCCTCAGGAACTACAAGTTGACCTTTATCTGACATTTTGACTATATCTGTTTCTTTCATTATTTATCACCAGTTCAACAGTTAAACTGTTAAACTATATAAATATTATTAAGAATTAAACCTATAAATAGTTTTTCGATGGATTTCTGAATATTTTCTATTAAATTCGTGATTTGTTTTAGAATTTCTGGATTAAGTTAAGAAATTGCTTTTTTGTCATATTCAAATCTTTTTTTATTATTTTATTCAATAATCCAATACCTATTGTTTCATTTGAATGCACTGGAATTGTTGTTTTTCTTCCATCTGTGTGTTTTAATATGAAATGACTACCAACTGTATGAGTATGTATGAATCCTAATTTTTTAAGAATTTTAACCAATTTTTTTCCAGAGATATTTGGTGTTTTTGATGGCAAAGTCAGACCTCTATTTGTCTGACACCTACAAATTTATGGATAATTTCTATCTCTTCTTTTTCACCAAGATATGCTTTTATTGCTTCTTTTGTTCTTTCGATAAGCTGAGGTATATTTTTTGCTTGTGTATGGCATCCTGGAAGTTCTATAACTTCAGATATATACCAACCTTCAATGTCTTTCTCGATTAGAACATTATATTTTACCATTTCTTGTAGTATATCAGTATTATTTATATCTTTTTTCATGAAGAATATTAGATACTTAGTCTATAAATAGGTTTTCGATGAATTTCTGAATAATTTTCGGTGAGTTCGTAGAAATTAATATTAACTATAGAATTTTTTTGCAAGTTTTTCAAGCTCTTCTTTTGTAGCTAGTTTTTTCTTACCTTTCTGGCTTCCTTTTAACTTGGTAAGTTCAAAAATTACTTGTTTGGTTCTTAATTTCTCAACTTTCTCTCTTATTGATTGTCTAGTAAATTCTTGTATATTGGTATATCCTTCAATTTTTGTAAATTGTTCTATTTCGTTATACAATTCTTTTGGAATTCTTATATTTATTAATTGATTTGCCATATCCATATTAATTACCTTTCTATATAAAAATGTTGCGAAATGATATCAAAAGTCATCAGGGTTATATAAATAACTTCTCATTATTATGAAATCACAATCTTTAAAACTTGAAATGTATTCTTGTTTATTATGAAAATCGTTATTTTACTTGCTTTGTTGATGCTTGCAGCATGTAGCCCAGCTGAAACAGCAGATTTTGGAGATGAGGTTGCAGTTATTTATACAGGAAAATTCCAAAATGGAACTGTTTTTGATAGTAATGTAGATTCTGAAGATTTACTTAGGTTTACTGTTGGTGATCCAGGTTTAATTGTTGGTTTTACTAATGGTGTAAGGGGAATGAGACAAGGCCAGACAAGAAGTGTTGAAGTTGAACCTCAATATGGTTATGGGTTACATGATCCTGAGCTTGTTATGGTACTTACATTAGAAGAATTTGAAGAAGATTTTCCTTATGTTGAAGGAAGAGAGTTAGGAAGAAGATTTTCTTATTTCTTAGAAAATGGGAGAATGCGATTTACAAGTATTGCTGATATTAATGAAACTCATATTGTTCTTGATGCAAATAATCCATTAGCAGGAAAAATTTTAATTTTTGAAATTGAATTAGTTGAATTAATAAAAAATGAATAATAATCTTGCAAGTAGAGTATCTTGGGATGAATTCCAACGAAGAAAAGATTATGCAAGAAAAGAAATTCTTACACATGCTGCTGCTAGAGTATTACATGATAGTCCTTCACGTTATACACTTGATTTAAAATTACTACCTGTGTTAAATGCCTGGGATGATATTCCTTTTTCTTTTACAGTTTTTAGTTGTTCAGGAATACCACAGGAACATAATGAAACAAATTATAGTCCAGTAAATGGTTTACAAGGAAATCCTCATGCTTTAATTCATGCTCATTCATATACTGCACATCCTCTTTTTCTTCGATTTAATAATTTCTTGGAAAAAAGTTTAGAAGGTAAAGGTGATGTTCATAGAAGTGGTCCTATGAAAGGCGAATATTATTCAGGAATATTTCTTCATGTTATCCATATAGATGTTCCAAAAGTAACACAAGATAATGCTGATCTTGATTATCTTACAAATTTATGGAATGATTTTCATTTAAGATTGGTTGATTTTAATATAAAACATAAACATCATAGAGATTGGAATTATGGTATATAATTTGATATAGTTACTTAATAATAATAACGTTTATAAAATTTCTTTGATTTATCTCTTTATGGCTTATGCAGCAGCATTACAATTTAAGGAAAACATTAAAGATGATAATTATAGAAAAGTTTTAGATGATGCTGTTAATATTGCTAAAGGTTCTAATGGTCTTAAGGGTCCTGGTGGTCTTCGTTGGGAAACAAGATTAGAACATTTATCATATCTTGTTGATATGTTGAATTATTCTTATGATGGTAGTAGGAATGATTTATGTTTTCTTTATGAAGGAATTAGATCTGTTTTTAATGAGATGAATTCCAAAGAATCTTTACTTAATAATTTTGCAATAGATGATTCAGGAGAATACTCTAGTAATGCTAAGACTTCTGTTAATATTAGATATTCATATACAAAACTTCATTTACAAATTGAAGATTTAGAAGAAAAATTAGATAATTATCCTAGAGATTTTCAAATATATAACTCTGATCCAGTACCAATTACTACGTCGAATGATAAGGTTTCTTGGAAAAATTTTTTTAAAGGATTTGCTACAGCTTCTGCAGTTGCTGCATCTGTTGTATTAGCTGCTACAGGAATAAAAGCTTTATATGATAAGTATATGGATAATACTGAGAGCTTACCATCATTAAAGTATGTTGCTGATGTAAATTTGGATAATGCTACTACTATTTATACTCCTGAAAATTTAATTTTACCAGAAACTAAACAAGTAAGACAACCTGATTTTGTTAAACCTACGCTTTCATCTACTGATGTTGAGACTGATACATTTTTATCATTAGATGATATACCTACTAGTGAAGTTATAAAACCAGAGGAAACTTTTGATAAAGAAGTTAGAGCTACTACATTATTTGATAAGTTGGTTGATGAGTTAGATCAACCTGCTACAACTAGTGCTCTTTTGATTAATGGTGGTAGTGATCATTTAGAAATTGCTCGCTCTAATCCTTTTTTTGGTTATGAAGGTACATGGAGTGGTTTTTTACCTGAAAGATTTGATGTAATAAGAGATGGAAAAATAATTGAATATGATTTAGATGATTTAGTACGCATGCCTAAAATGCCTGCGAATGTAACTGATTTTGTTGAGAATGATTTTGGTTGGATTGTAAGAAATTAATTATGAATTGTAAGAAATTGCTCTTTCATATGATTGCATATCCCTTTTTATTAATATGTCACATGCATTGTGATATATTTCAGATTCGTTTTTCTTTAGTGTTTTATTATACATTTTTATTACATAACCTGCTATTAATGTAAATAATCCAAGTTGTGTTATGGGACTTTTTAGAATAAATTTAGTTACTTCAAAGTTTTCAGAAGGGTCGTTAAAGACTGCATAGATTAAAGGTAATGTAACAAATGTTCCTATCCCTATCATTTTATTGCTTGATTTTTCTCTGAATCTTGTACTTGGTCCGTAAACTTTTATTATTTCTTCAAGACGATGATTAGGTTGTCTTTGAAGACTTTCTTGTAAAGTTTCTTTGTTTGGATCGTATAAATGCATAAAAAATGAGAATAATTATTGGTTTTTAATCTTTTTGAATTCTATATTACTTGAAGTTCATTTGTCTGATTGATAAAAATAAATGCATCATATCTTGCTGTGATATTTGTTCTTACATAATTTCCAGGAAACTCATGCTCTGGATTGTATACAACTCCAATTGCTCTGTTGTAGTTAATGTCTATTATATCTTGTGGCAAATCTTCATTATTCATGAAAATAATTCCTTTATTAATTCCGTGATTGTTCATTATAGCTTCATAACTTGGTGAACCAGCGTTAGGAATGTTCAATATTTGCATATTATCTCCCCATTGTCTTCCTGCTAAAACTTTTCCTGTGTATGTACCAAATCCTAAAATAAATATATCTTTTTCAGTTTCTCTTAACAATTGACCCATATTTACACTTCCTGAATCAATCATACTTGTTGCTCTTGAATCTCCTACATGAGTATTGTGTGCCCACAGGATTCCTTTGCCTTGTTTTTCATTTATTAGATAGGTAATTGTTTGATTCATATGAAATACCCTTTCGTTCCATGATGATAGCCATGGATAAACCATTGCTCTATAATGTCTTTCTGCATTCTTTACTATTAATGCATTTTGTTTTAAATAAAAATATTCTTTGTCATTAAGTCTTTCTTTTATATTTTCATCTTGAATTATTGATTCATATATTTCTATAACTTCACTTTCACATGTATCATTATTAGAAGCAAGTGATCTTGCATATTCTGTAAAATCTGTTAAAAATTGTGACATACAATTATATTCTAGATTAGACATTTCTTGTACTGTTATTAATGATTTTCCTGCACCATATACATCAAACCCATAAATTCCTACTTGTTCATGTTCTGAAAGATTTTGATTGTATTCTTTTAACCATTCAGCAAGTTCTTCTATAACTTTATTTGCCCACATCCATTCAGGCCATCTATCAAATGTTTTTAATATTTCATTTGCATTTTCATATTCACTTAGTCCTTTAACATAAAGATTGATTTTGTAGATTGGTTTCCAATCACCTTCTACTGCAATAAACCTAAAATCATGTTCTTCAATTAGTTTTTTTGAAATTAAACTTCTTATTTCATAATATTCTTGTGTTCCATGGGTTGATTCACCAAGTAAAACTAAATCTTTATCTTTCATTCTTTCAATTAATTCATTATAATTATCTTCATTGATTATTTCAGTGTAGAAATTATTTGTTTGTTCGTTAATTAAAGTTGTACATCCTGCTAGAACTAAAATAAAAATAATATTTACTAAAAAAGTTAAAATAATTTTTCGCATAAAACTTTTAGAAATTAATGTTTTTTATTTTTTTTGGTTTTATTTAGTTGATACTTTTTTGTTGTTAAATGATTATATAGTATATTTAAAGATAATTAACATTATAAATCACATTTGAATCTTAAGTTTATGGCATTAGATGATAAATTAGATGATAATTATTATGAGATAAGTATTGTTGATATAGCTGATGCTTATTTGCGACGAAGTCAAAAAGAAAAATTAAAAATTCAGGATTATGAAACGTTTTTAGGTGAGTTTGTTTTGATTTTACGTGATAAAATGATTTCTTTTTATAGATCTAAACAATATATTTCACCCCATGAATTAGATTTTAGAATTGAAATGAGTGCATCATATGATAGTGGAATAAAAGCACATTTTGATGCTTATGTTTATATGCAAAAAGCTGATGGAGGAGAAGTATCGCTTGGTAGAGCAACAGCATATACAGATACATTCCAAAATTTTGCAGATCTAAGAATGGGATTTATAGAAGCTTTAAGAAAAGCAGGTGGTTCAATTTTATATCAAAAAGATGATGAAAATTATTTGGTAGTTCTTAGAGAAGAATTTACAATGACAAATTCTGCAGCTATAGTTGCTTCTTTAGGGATTAGGTTATAAGTAATTTTATGCAAGATATAGTGCTAACCAATGGAGGAATGCTGCAATTATTACTAGAATATGCCATATTTCATGAAATCCAAATTTTCCTTTAATTAAATTTGGTTTTTCTAAACAATAAACTGTAAATCCAATTGAATAAACTATTCCTCCTAATCCAAGTAATATAACAGAAGTTAAATTAACTATTTCATATAAAGGGATTGCAAGAAAGACTGCAAGCCAGCCTAATGTAATATACATTGTATTTGTGAAATATTTTGATATTTTAATTAATAATTTAAGTGTAATGCCTATTATGCTAAATAACCAAACAGTTCCAAATATTACAAAAGCAGTTGGAGTTCTAAGCATAAAAGCGAACGCTGTAAATGTTCCTGCAATAAGTAAGAATACACTACAATAATCTAGAATTTGTAATGTTTTGTTTTTTATGGAATGATGTAATGTGCTAAACAAAAAAAGCATTATTACTCCTGTTGCATATATACTATATCCAACATATTCCCAAGCATTATTTGATTCTATTATTAATAGAACTGATAGTGGAACAAAAATTATTAATGCAAAAAGATGTGTAATTGAATTTATTTTCTCATCTGTTACATGTATGCTATCATCATTACTTTTAGTATTATTTTTTATACTTGCTTTTTTAACCATTGTTATTAAATAAACCGATATATTTATAAAAAGTTTGCTAGCTCTAATTTATATGAAAGAAGTATTATTAGTTGATTATCGTGAAATATTTGTAAATATGTTAGGTAAGTTTATTGATTTGTATTCAGATGAAGCTGGTGAAGCTGTTAATATATCTGTTGCAGATAATAGTGATTCTTTACTTGAGCATATGACTAGACAAGAATTTGATTTAGTTATTGCTAATCATTTAATTAAACCTAGGCATGCAGGTGATGTTTTTGCACAAATGAGAGCTCAAGGTTATCAAGGTAATTTAATTTTAATGTCTTCTTTTAATTATGCTCAAACTGCTCAAGAAGTTCAAGCTGATTTTTATCCGAAGAATGATTTGAAAGAGTTTAAGAGATTAATTGAGAAAAATTTATTGAAACCATATGTTCCTGAGCCAGTTCTTTTATAATAATTTATATATTTTGATTTCTTTTAGTAATATATTATGAAATTTACAAAAATAAATGAATTAATGAAATCAAATATTTATGTAAAATACAAAATAGATGTATCTACTTCTCAAGATTTTGATTCTATTTATTATGATGAAAAAGGAATTGCTTTTGGTCAGTATGGAACAACACATTCTACTACTTTATTTACACATATGGCTTTGCTTAGAACTTTTTTTGATGTATTACCTAAAGGAGAATTTTTAGATTTAGGTTCAGGTGTAGGTAACATTTTGATATATGCTTCTAATCAGGGATGGAAAGCAATTGGAATTGAATTTTCTAAAGGTTGCATTAAAGGGAGTATTAAGAATATTGCACTTGCGAAAGAGAAAGGTTATGATGTATCAAAAATACAATTAAGGAATGAAAATTTTTTTCCTTTAAAATTTAAGATTGAAAAAATGTTGAATAATTCTAATGAGGATGATTTTAGAGTTGATTTAGAAAAAATAAAAGTAAAACATACAAGCTATAATTTTTTTGCAGATTTATGGTATCATTATCAGGTTGAAAGAAGACAAAATATTCTAAATTTATTTTCAGAATTTGCAAAACAAAATGCATTGTTAATATTTGTTCAAACAAAAGATGATAGTTTTGTTATACCTAATGATATTATTTTGTTAGATAATTATGAAGGAATGTTTATTTACAAGAAAATATAATTTTAGATTATCGTTTTAAGATTTTCTGTATACATCAATATTGTATCTGCTTAAATTAATTGTTGCAATTCTCATAACATCAAGCTTTTGATTGAACTCATCTAAATCTTGAAATTTACTTGCTGTTGCATTTAACAAAATACTTCCGTGTTTGCCAAACAATGCAATACTTTCAATTATTGAAGGTAATTCAACACCCCATGTAAATGCATAAAATACATCAAATTCATTCATAGGCATATCTAATAATTTAAATCCGTCTTCACCATGCATAGTATAATCTTTATGAAGTTTTTGTAATGCACGATAGGTTATGTCTTCTTCCCAAAGTGTTGATGTTAGAGTTTTTTTCTCTTCATGTAATTGTCTGAATTCTTCTGTAATATAATTTCCTGATACATGTTGTATATTGCTGTTTTTATTACCATATTTTTTTATTATTTGTGTTGTTGTTTTTTCAAGATGGCTATTTAATTCAATTCCATAAACATTTCTAAAGTAGTTAGATGCAATCACAAGATTTAGTCCAATCCCATGTCCTAATTCTACAAAATTTTGTTGTTGATTTATTATTCCTTTAATTAGAAGCTCATCTAGCATTTTTTGAAAATCTTCTGTTGGAAAAGGAATAAAATTAGATGTCATTGAAATTAATCTATTTCTGCTTCTAAACAAGTCAAATTCTTGCTCTAATTTTTCTGCTAAATCCATAATGAGAAGATTATTATTTCTTTTTTAAATCTGTCTGTTATTAAGTTAGTTGTTGGTTTAATATTTTTAGTGTTATTTAGGAACAAAGTATATAAATAGCGATTTTTTATATATTATAAATGATAGATGAAGCTTTTATAATGAATGTAACTGCTGTAATTGCAGTTTTAGTATTTACAATGACATTAATGCTTCCAAAGATATGGAAGTATTTTGCTAATGGTCTGATATTACTTGCTTTAGGTGTAATTCCATTCTTACATGGGCTTGGTTTAGTTAATTTTAATACATATACTATTCCAATATTTCAGTATTTGGTTTTAATAATTGCAATTTTTGCTGGGAGGGAATTAATTATAGAAGGATTTAAAGGTGAAGAAGGCGCAGTTGGTCTTGTTTCAATATTTGCTGGCATTATTTTGATTGTTATTACTACTGTTCCTGCACTTTATAATTTTGGTGCAATTACTTTTACGTTACCTGCAATCCCTGATGAAATTATATATGGTTTTTATGCATTTGCTGGTTTAATGTTAGCATTAGGTGCATTTACATTAAAGGATGATAAGATTTGAGAATCATTAAATGTTTAAAATGAAAAATAGGTTTATTTATATAAAAAAAAGGTTTGTTATTATTAGTTTTCTTATTTTATTATTAAGTATAATTTATGTTTCTGCAGGATGGGTTACTGTTTTTTATGATGATTTTACATCACCAGTTCTTGACTTAAATAATTGGGTTAGTGATCCTCGTGAGGGCAGTATTGTTGTACATGATTCTTATGATGTAGTTGAATTAACTGCACCTTATGGAAAAAAGTTTCCTAGATTGCATAATGTAAATCCTTTACCAATGTCAAATAGACTTAAAGCTACTGTATCAATGCAATATTCTGATGTTAGAGGTAATGGTGCTGGATTTGTTTTTCATGGTCCTTGTGGTGAATTAGTTGGATTAGTTTGGCAAGATGTTGGTATTAATAATCAATTGTTTATTCAAGTTTATCCAGGTGGTTTATGGGCTAATCAATTTAATCAAAGAGGTCTTGGTCAGAATAATATGAATTGGTATGGTTATAATCTTGAAATTTTTAATCAATCTTATAGAATGAATCATGCTGGTCCTGATTGGTTTTCTGTATCTGAGAATACATATACAGGCTGTAATCAACCGACTCAGAATCCTCATATAATTTTAGGTCATCATATAGGTTATGCTTCTGATTCTCATAACCATCATTGGCCTGTAATAAATTATAATTTTGTTCAGGTAGAGTGTTATGCAACTGATGAAGTTTGTGATGGGTGGGATAATGATTGTGATGGTATTATTGATAATGCACCAGGTTCAACTGTGTCAGGAAGTGCTTGCTGGAAATGTAGTTCATCTTGGCCTGCTAGTCAGACAGGTAAATGGATTAATGAAGGTTCTCCTACTTCTATAGATCAATCATGGCAACCAAGTTCTAGTCAAGAACCAGAGGGAGATTGTCGATGGGGTTGTTTGCCAGGATATACAAGAGTAGGTAATGATTGTGTTGCTAATTTCTGTGCTAGTGATGGTCCAACATCATCATCTTCTCGTTGGATTAATTTTGGGTCTCCTTCAAATCTTAATCAAGCATGGGTTTATGTAGATAGTAATGATAAAGTTACTAATTCTTGTCGGTGGGGTTGTAGAGAAGGTTATATAAGGCAACCTGGGACATACAATTGTATTGCTCAATGTTTTAATGATTATGATGGTTTAACTTATTCACAAGGTCAAACTGCACCTTGTTATACTGGGAATAAGGATTTAGTAGGGACAGGAATTTGTATAAATGGTACTTATACTTGTCAGTCAGATAGTAGTTGGAGTTCTTGCTTAGGTCAAGTTTTACCTCAAGTTGAGCAATGTGGTTCAGGTGAGGATGAAAGTTGTAGTGGATATTCTGATTGGGATACACAAATATGGCCAGTTACATTTTTTCCCGGTACTATCAAAACATCTGGATTACTTCATACAAGGTTAGGAATTAAAGGTGATTCAGATTGTCGTGTATCAATAAGAGGTATAAAATTGATTATATAAAAAAATTAATATATAAAAAAATAAAAAATTAAGCTTTGCTTAATATTTCATCAATTTTTGCTTTTAATGCGTCTTTTGGCATGAAACCTACGATTCTATCAACTTCTTTGCCGTTTTTGAACAATATCAAACAAGGAATTCCGGTTACACCATATTTTGAAGGTGGTTCTGGACTTGTTTCTGTTGAACATTTTGCAAATCTTAATTTTGTTGCATCATATTCTTTGCTTAATTCTTCAAAAACTGGACCTAACATTTGACATGGACCACACCATGATGCCCAAAAATCTACAATTATTGGAACATCTTTATTGATTTCTTGATCAAAATTTTCATTGTTTAATTCTATTTCAGACATTTTAATACCTCCATATTTGTATTATCAATATTTGTTACATTAATTTTTGATTAATGGTAATATATTGATTTCTTTTTAGATATCTTGTATTTCAGGGAACTAGAAGTAGTATATAAATGCTATTAATTTAGAATCATTGATTATTTTATTCAATCTAATATATTTATTATTGATGCATAATTTTATTATATATTTCTTAATATTTATAAGGTGGCAATTACTCTTATTGTTATGGTATATGGGTCTGATATTCAAGAAAAGGGAATTGCAAGGTATTTATCTGAAATAGCTCAACATGATTTGCTTACTATTCAAAGGGAGCAAGAATTAGCATCTGTGATTCAAAAAAATAAATTTTTAATTAAAAAATTTGTTTTCTCAACAAGTTATTGTTTACATCAGTTGTTAGAACAATCTAATTCAGATTTACCTTATGTAAAAAGACTAAATAAAGAACATGAAAATTTGTTTTATATTGCTGAATCAATTCTTAGTGCAAATGGTAATTCTCATTATTGGAAATCAAAGGCTTGTGAGGTTTTGGATGAAATTGATGTACCAACTGAAATTGTAATTGATGCTGGTGATAGCCTTGAAAAATTATTGGAAACAACTCCTAGAAAAGTAGCTAGAAAAACAGGAATGGATTTAGATAAATTAACAAAGTCTGTAGCCGAATATTGTTATTCTCGTGATAATTATTTAGCTGCAAGAGATGAATTATACAATTCTAATTTGCGTTTAGTTGTTAAAATTGCTAATCCATATAAAAATTGGGGAATTCATTTGCTGGATTTGTATCAGGAAGGAAATATTGGATTAAGAGTTGCAATCGATAGATTTGAACCAGGTAGGGGAAAATTTTCAACATACGCTTCATGGTGGATTAGACAACGTATAAAAAGAGCATTGGCAGGAAATAGTGATTATAAAATACCCACACATATGATTGATAAATTAGCAAAGATGAATCGTGTGGTTGCAGAACTGGAATCAGAATTTGGAGTTGCCGATGACCAAGATGTTGCAAATAGATTAAATGTTTCATTGTCTGTACTGAAGAAATATCAAAGATATAATAATATGCGTAGGGTCAGTCGATTGAATGCGAAAGTTGGTGATGATGATGTTGAATTAATCAATTTTGTTGCAGATAATAATTCAGTTGATTCTTCTGAGGTTTCTGAAACGTTAGATAATCATGAGAAAATACGAGATTTACTCTATTCTGGAGTTCTAGATGATAGAGAGGTTAGAATACTTGAACTTCGACATGGTTTTGATGGTGAAGATAAAACTTTAGCAGAGGTTGGTAAAATTTTTAATATTACAAGAGAGAGGATTCGTCAAATTCAAAAATCAGCAGAGCAAAAATTATTTTTTAAACTTAAAAAAGTTTTATAAATAGTGGTATTCTAAATTTGTTTATGGTAAATCGTTTGAAAAAAATTGTTGTTGAAGCTCCAATATGGAAGCGTTCTTTAGCATTTATAATTGATTACTTTATTATAAATTCTTTAATATTATTCCCATTCAATAATTTAGTTAATAGAATGGTTAAATATGATAGTTTTACTGAAATGCTTGCTTTATTTTCAAGTGGTGCTGTAAGCTTATCAGCATTAATTTATATTGCAGCTTTTATGGGTATATTTGCAACATTATATTTTGCAATAATTGAAACAAGATTTTCTTCAATCGGTAAAATATTTTTTAACATAAACATTGTTACATTAGATAAGTCTGTTATGACTTTTAAGAAATCTTTTTTAAGAAGTCTACATGTATTTTTACTTTTTGTATTTCCAATTGGTTTTGCAATAGATGTGGCTTGGGTTTATTTTAATCCACAAAAACAAAGATTACTAGAAGTTTTATCAAAAACAAAAACTGTTCAAACTGATTTAATATAGGTGGTACGTATGGCAAATCAAAATAATCAAGGAATTAAGTTTTCAGGAAATAAAAATAATTCAACAAGTCATAAATCTAAGATTGGAAAATGGATTTTTATTATAATTACAATACTATTATTAGCATTTTCTGCAATGATATTTGCAGGGATATTAAGTATTTTATTTGGTGCTATTTCTTCTTCAGATGATTTTTATGCTACAAGTTCTGATGGGAATGTTGCTTTAATTAAAATTAACGGTCCTATATTAACTGAAACTTCATCAAGTTTGTTTAGTGGTTCTGAGGGTACATCTTCAACTGCTATTGTTAATCAATTAGAAAAGCTTGCAAAGGATGAAAAAATTAAAGCTATAATGTTTGAAATAAATTCTCCAGGTGGTAGTGGAGTTGCTGCTGATGAGATAAGTCTTGCAATTAAATCTTTAGGTAAACCTACAGTCGCTTATGTAAGAAATATTGGAACAAGTGCAGCATATTGGATAGCTTCAAGTACTGATCATGTAATCGCTAATAGATTATCATTAGTTGGAAGTATTGGTGTTATTGCGTCTTATCTTGAATTTTCAGGTTTACTTGAGAATTATAATGTTAGCTATCAAAGGTTTGTTGCAGGTGATTACAAAGACTTTGGTTCACCATTTAGAGAACCTACAAGAACTGAGCGTGAATTATTTCAAGAACAATTAAATCAGATTCATCACATATTTATAGCTGAGATCGCAGAAAATCGTAATATGTCATTTGAGGAAGTTGAAGAACTTGCAAATGGAATGTTTGTTACAGGTTTACAAGGATTAGATTTAGGATTAATTGATGATCTAGGTGGAAAGAAAGAAGCAATTATTTATCTTGAAGAACAGCTTGGTTTTAATGTAAACGTTGTTGAATATAGAAAAAGAACAAGCTTATTTGATTTATTTTCAGCATCTCAGCAAGGACGTGCTTATAGTATTGGAAGAGGGATTGGTGATTCTTTAAAGGCATCAACTTCTGAGGGTATTATAATCTAATTTTGTTGTTTATTGTCCTATTCTTTTTTAATTAATTTTCGATACATTTAAAATAGACTAAATAACTTCATCTTGATGGTATTTGAGAATGATTTAGAAGAATTAATATCTTTTTTTGCTAATTCAAGTGAAGTTAGAAATCATCAAGATGGTTTATTATTACTCAGTCCTGATTCTTTAGATGCTTATATTCCTGATTTAAATTTAGCTTATTCTAATGGGTTGTCACGTATTTTAGATACTCAATCATTAATCGAGCAGTATTTAGCTATACGTTCTTCATATTCTATTTTTGTCAGAGAATTTTCAACTTGGTTATCAGAATCTTCTAAAACTGAAACTGATGATTCTTTAGTTCTTAACTTTGATATTTTTTTGAGTAGAGTTGAAATTTATGATGAGCAATTCTCTTATTTTCAATCTAGTTTTCAATCTTTTCTTGATAATTGCTCTTATAGATCTAGGGATAAATCTTTATCTTGTTTTGTAAAAAATCAAAAAAAGAATATTAAAAAATATGTTACTGAGATTGATGAAAAAATGCAGGATATTGGAAATTATAAAATTTATATCACTAATTTTCTTAGAAAATTAGATATTAAAATAATTACAGTATAAATATAGAAATTGTTCTTTTTACATTTTTTCTTTCATATTTAATTTATATATTCTATCTTTAAGAAATATTTTTAAATTAATAATATTCTTTTGTTTTTATGAAAACAGGAATAAGAGTTTTTGAAGCAATGACACATGAGCCAGTTAGTGTTAATCCTGATGATTCTATTGCAGTTTGTGCTATTACTATGAAAGAACATGATGTGGGTGGAGTTTTAGTTGTAGATGGAGATAATGTTTTAGGAATATGTACTGAACAAGACATGGTTCATAAGATATTAGCTGATAATAAAGATTATACTAAGATTAAGGTTAAGGAAGTTATGTCAAAAAATGTTCGGACTATTGAAGCAAATAATGATATTTTTGAAGCAATTATGAAAATGAGAGATCTTAATGTTAGAAGAATGCCTGTTGTTAACGAAGGTAAATTTGTTGGTATATTAACAGATAAAGATATACTTAAAATTGAACCTCAATTGTTTGATATTCTTGTTGATCAGATTGAATTACGTGAGGAAAGTAGAAAACCATTAAGATTATCAACACCTGATGAAGATGTTGATGAAATTATTTCTAAAGATTAAATTTGATTATTGGGATTTTTGTCTTATTTTGATATTTGTTTGGTTATCATTTTTCTATGATAATGATTAAAAACATTTATAAATGTGAAAATCTGATTTCTTGATATAATGTTTAAAAAAAAGAGGGGACAGATTTCGATTTTCTTAATGGTAGGTATAGTTCTTCTTTTGATATTAGTTGTTACTCTTTTTATGCGTTCATCATCTTTGAGAGTGGATGATGTTATTGTTGTTCCTCCAGCTTTACAACCAGCTAAAGCTTTTTTAGATTTTTGTGCTACTAACGCCGCTCTTGATGCTTTATTTTTTTTAGGAAGGCAAGGGGGGTATATAGAAATTCCAGTGGATATTATGGTTAATCCTGGTCGAAGGTTAAGTTTTGGTAGAGGTGCAGAAATGCTTCCGTATTGGTATTATGATAATATGAATTATATACCTAGATTTGAGTTTATGGAGCAGCAATTATCAGATTATGTTGGTGAACAATTTCTGGATTGCATAAATCAGGCGGATTTTTCTCGTCAAGGTTTTCATGTTCGAAGAATAAGAAGTGATGTTAGAACTGAAGTTAATATTAATGAACGTGATGTATCTGTTAATATTTTTTATCCAATGGAGATATCAACACTTGATAATACTATTCAAATTCGTATTGATAATTTTTTTACTATTTATGATGTTAGGTTCAAAGATATGTTTAATCTTGCAGAATATATTTTACATTATGAAAACACATATTATTTTTTAGAGAATATAACTATTGGTTTAATGTCAATTAATGATGATATTCCATTATCAGGTATGGAGTTTAAATGTGGTAGTGATACATGGCATATCTCTGATATAAGAAGTAGTTTGCAAGATAGTCTGTATCATACATTACCAGAAATTAGAGTTGAGGGTACTGATTATTATCCTTTTTATGCTAACGATTCAGTTTATAGGTTGTATTCAGAATATGCTGATGCATTACGTGCTGCTTATGAAGAACCTTCTTTATTAGATGTTTTTGATGCTGATGGTGATTTTCTTGCTGCAGTTGAGGCTGCTGCAGGTAGAGTAACTCCCCCTTCAGAATCTTTACCTCCTGATGCTTATTATTATTTTAACTATCGTGTTCCAATGCTTGATACTAACCCAAAATATGAAAATTTTAGTGTTGATTTTAATTATTTTTATGATTATGGTATGGATATACAGGCTAAACCAAGTCATAATGGTGTTTTAAAGTCTAATAATATAAGAGGTTTACAACGTTATTTGAGTTTCTTATGTATAAATATTTATCATTTTGCTTATGATATAAATTATCCTGTTGTTGTTACAATTCATGACCCTGATGCTTTAGCAGGTCAAGGTTTTACATTTAGATATGCTTTTCCTGTTATAATTCGAAATAATGAAGGAATGCGTACTAAGCAATTTATGGATTTTCATCCAACAGGACCTGCATTAGATACTTTTTGTTTGGAAAATCCTGGTAGAAATGCAGTTATACGTGCTTATGAAAAAGGTTCAACTGTTGCATTATCAGATGTGAATATATCAATGGTATGTGTCAATAAAAAATGTCCTTTAGGTGTTACTAATGCTATTGGTGGTGATGCTTTGCTTTATACTCCTTTGACTACTGCATGTTCAAATCCTTTTATAATGGCAGAAAAAGAAGGTTTCATGCATGGAATTCATGTTGTTGAAAATGAAATTGAAGATATTATAGACGTTGAGATGATTAGATTAAAAGAATTTAATGTTAATCTTCGAAAACATCGTCTTAATCCTGCTGATGGTGAATATGGTCCTGCACAAGATGTAACTTCAGGAACTGTTAGCATAAATATAATAGGTTATATTGATGATATTTTATATGAAGATAATTTTATAATATTTCCTGGGCAGCCTAATACAATATCATTGCCTGTTGCAGACGGTGATTTTGATCTTTCAATAACATATATGGCTGAAGGAGAAGATTTTGGTGGTGGATATTATGATGTGTGGATGCCTCGTAGGGCAAATCTTATAATGGGAAATACTGTTACTTTCCATTTTATTGAAGCATTAGTTAGTACTCTTGATGAACATGCTGCTTTGACTATAGCTCAAATTAATAATATTACTTCAACAGAATTATTACCTAAGATTAATTAATTGTTTGATTTAGAAATAATAATTGGATTGTTTAGTTTTTTACTAAAAATATCCATAACATATATAAAAAGAGGATATAGATATAATGTCGATGGATGGAATTAACAAATTATTTGCCTTATTTTGTATAGAATTAATTATATTGTTCCCTATTGTTACAGCTTTTACTATTTCTCAACCTGTTGTAAATATTGATCGTAATAATGTAGATATTTCTTGGAATACGTCTGTAAATACAAATTATTCTTTTTTGTGGGATGTTTCACGTACAGGATATAATAATGAAAAGTCTCAAAGTCAATTTAATACTCGTCATAAAGTGGATTTGACAGGTTTGATTTCAGGAGAATCTTATTCTTATCAAATAATAGCATGGTCTAATCATTCTTTGAATCCATTGCGTCAAACATATATTGGTTCTTTTATTGTTCCTAGTGATAATCCTCCTCCTCAAATAACAGGTGCACGATTAATAAATGCAACTTTAGATTATGTTGAAATAGAATGGGATTTACTTGATAGAAATGAGGTTACAGATTTAGCTAATTATTTGATTTTTAGAAATGGTGAGAATATTGCAAATGTTACAAGATCTCCTTTTAAAGATGAAAAGAATATAACTCCTTTGGCAACATATATTTATACAATTGCTGCAAGTGATGTTACTGGAAGTATTGGTCCACCTTCAGATGGAATTATTGCTTCTATCCCTGAACCAGATTTAACCCCACCAGATCTGTTTAATATAAAAGCAATAGGGATGAGTAATACGTCTACTCTTATCCATTGGACTACTAATAAAGAAGCAGATTCAACTGTTTATTATGGCCGTCATTCATTAAATATGACTGCTCGTACATCTGGATATCGATTAAATCATACAGTAACTTTGAATAGATTAGAAGGTGGTAATACTTATCGATATATAGTACAATCTTGTGATAAGTATGAAAATTGTCGAAATTCTTCTCAGTTTTCTTTTTTGGCAGGTGGAAGTAATAGTCCACCAACATTAAGTGTATCATTACCTAGTAATTGGAATGCTAATATTATGCCTATCAATGGAACAACAACTCCTCTTACAAGAGTTTTTGTATTTGTAAATGATTTTAATAATCCACAATTTGCTGTTCAATCTGATCTTGATGGTAAATTTTCAACTTCAGTTAGATTTCCTGATTTGGTTAGTACAAATCAAGTGTTAATTAGAGCAATGGATTTTTCAGGTAATACAGCAGAAAGACAATTTACTGTGCAAGTCGATGCAACTAAACCAATTGTTGAGATGAGTGAAATACCTCCATTGTCATTAGTTGCTTCGTTACCTATTAATGGAACTATTTCAAAAGATGTTACATTAAATATTTATGTTGAGACAGATTATATTGGTGGAATTCCTCCTCCATCACAGGTGATGAATTTAGTTAATCAAAGTGTTAATTCTAATTCAGTCTCATTAAGATGGGATGCTAATAATAGAAGTGAGGATATACAGTTTTATAGAATATATAGAAATTCAAGAGCAATTGGGACATCTCGTTCAACATCCTTTTCTGATTGTACCATGCCTGAAACAAGTTATACATATCAAGTTGCAGCAGTTAATAAAAATTGTGATGAAGGAGCATTTTCTAATACAGTTAGTGTTAGGACACCTGCAGGTACAAATTGTACAACTTCTGTAGAATATGAAGATAGTTGTTCTTCTGATACTCCTGTACGTAGTATACGAATTAATCAAGGTGATTTTAGACAATCAATTCCTTTAGAAGAAGGTAGTAATAGAATAAGGCTAGAGTTTGTTGATGCTGGTGGTAATAAAGTTGAAGTATTTGGAACAACTATTTATGATAGAAAAGATCCAACTATTACATGGCATAATCTACGTGATTTAACTCCTGCGTATGATGATAAAGTTACAGTAAGAGGACATGTCGATGAACCTGCAACTGTTGCTGTAACAGTAAATAATGATTCAACATTTATTGGTAGAACCGATTCTAATGGTAATTTTAGTATTGAAATTGAACTACGAAAATATAATTTTGAAGAAACAACTGAAACTACTAGAGCACAAGATCAAATTACAGGAAGAGTTACAGGATATTCTGTTTTAGATCAACCAGGAGCTGAAGGAATAAATAGACAAAATTATTATTCTTATCAAACTGGTGGTGTTGATTTTGAAACAACTCGTTCAACATGGATAGCAGATGATGGTGCATTTAGAAATCGTGTTGAAATTATGGCTACTGATGCCGTAGGTAGAAACAGTACGGTACAAAGGCATGATATTGAATATAGGATGTGTAGCTATGGTAGTTATTGGGGAATCAATTTAAGTAACCCTATGCCTTCAATGTTAAATCCTAGACATTTACTCACGGGTGTTGCACAAGTTACATTTAATTTTGATTTAGAATGGCTTGGTGGTACAGGAAGTTTTGTTGATGAAGAAATTCCTAGACCAAATATTAATTTTCGATTTAGAAGAATTTCAAGAGAAGATCAAGCTGATTGGGATGTTGGTTGGTTTAATGACCCACCAAGAGTGTTTATGGTCCCAGGAAGTAATAATACACAAGGTTATGTTGTTATACAATCTAAAGCTCTGGATAGAAGTGCGACAGATACTAATCGTTATCGAAGAGATTTAGAAAGAGCAGTTAGAGAAGATGAAGTAGAAGATTTTGAAACACTTTTACAAAAAGAACAAAAAATCTCTGATAATAGACGAGGAAGTGATTGGACCAATAATAAATCATGTATGATTAGTCAATTTGGTTGTGTAAGGTTACCAGTTCAAATTGAAATAAGATTCACTGATCCTGTATATCAAACTAATAGAGATAACCTTATTGGAAGTACTGCAACATCTTCTGGACAAATAACACAAAGACAATGTATTGATTTTGAGATTGCAATTGATAGAAGAATTGATACTAATGTAATACCTGAAAGCTTCTTGCGTACTGCTATTAAATTTCTAAATAATACTATTCAATTAATTGATAATCTTCTTGAACCATTAAATAAGATAAAAGAATATACTCTTTATGCATGTATGGGTTCATGGGTTGTAATGTATGTTAAAGCGTTTCAAAAACGTTGGAATTGTGAATTTGGTGGTGGTAATATTAAAGACTTAATTACTCAGACAGGTTTTAAGTCAATTGTTGCTGAACAAGGTTTGTGTGAATTTGTTTATGCTGAACGTGAATCAGAGGGAGGAGCTTTTGACTTATCTATTGATGATAATCCTCGTTTAGAAGCTTGTCTTAAATGTGCAAATGCTACTAAGGATTTCTGGGATTGGGAAGAGAAGATGCAGTTATTGTGTGATAGAATTGCTTGTCCTTCAGCTCCTAGTTTTATGAAATATGTAAGAGATGCACAACGTGATAGAGGAAGGCAACAATCTGTAGATATACAATTAGATGGTCCTGATGGTGCAACTGATCGTTTGTCATTAACATCACGAAGTGATTGTGCAGGAATTGAATTAAGCATTGAGTTTATACAATATCAGTATCAGATATGGAAGAAATATAAAGAAGAAGGACGTGACGCTGTTTTATTTGAGAATCCTTATTTTGGCGTTGGTACACCTGCAGAATCAAATTTGCCAGGTGTTTCTGGACTTGATACTAAAAAAGTTAGTTGTTTTGATCCACGTACACCTAATCCTAATTGTTGTGTGGTTGAATATATGAGGAAATATGATAGTGTTTGTGGCTTGCAAGATGGATTTTTATTTGATGAAATGGAAGAAAGTTATTGTGTAGCTGCAAGCTTTATGGCAAAAGATACTTTACATAGAACTGAAACAGGTATAACTATTCCAACTCCTGATTTTGTATTTGGTACTGAAGAAGTAGATGTAAATGGTGTTACAGAAGAGCGTAGAATAATTCCATTATATAGCGGTGAAGGTAATTTAATTGGTAGCGGTGATGATTTCTTAGGTGCAGTTGATTATGATAAATTATGTAATTCACCTGCAAGGCGAACATGGAATGCATTAGCTGGAATATGTGAGGCAAATCCAGCTGGTAATATGCAAATAGTTGATACAGGTTTAAATTATGCAACAGAATCAACTGGAAGATATTTTACTAGAGTAGAACAAACTCCAACTACTCAAACAGCTCCAACTTTTGCTGAGAGATACAATTTCCTTAGTGCTCAAAGAGCTGATCCAACTGTGACAGTTCATAATACTATTCACCCTAGAGATGCAGGAGATTTTGATGGGGCACATACAATTTATATTGATAGTGATTGTCCGCAGACTTTGCGTTCTCATGACGAACATGGTATTTTTTATAGGGTACTTCCTAAAAGAGTTCAAACAGCTGCAGGAGAAGATACTTCTTTTGATATTGCTGGTGAATTTATTGTTCATAGAGGAATAATATTACAAAACATTGATCTAGATACAAGTGTTGTTGGTTGGAATTCATTATTATTTACAGATGGTCAAGGTGATTCTCCAGTCGCTGCAAATAAAGTATTTAGGCCTTTGTCTGAAATACCTGTTGATGTTTTCAAAGTTCCAGAAGGCACTACTATTGATTCTGATAGTCAATTATTTAATTCTTACATTAATCCAACTGGTTTTGCAGAGTTTAAACGTGATTTGAATCATTGCGCAAGTTCTGGTGATCAAAGCAGAATGACTGCAACAGATAGATCAGCATTGGTTAGAGATTTTCAAGCATATAAACAAGCAAATAAGGATAGACAAATAAGAGATCTTAAAGAAGAGTTACGAGATGATCGTCACAATAGTGGTAGAGTAAATGGTGTTACTTTTAGTCAAATAGTTGCAGGTCATGATGGTTGTACTGATGATGTTCTTTTAAGAGATTGTAATATTTCTGATGATACTGAAGTATTATCAACCGAATTTGCTAAGATTTTCCAAGAATATGAAGTAGATGATCGGAGAGCTCAAGAAATTTATCTTAAGATTCAAGCGGCACTTGGATTAGCTGATAAAGAGAAAATAGTTGATCCTTCATCATCATTTTTGAGAAGTGTTCAATGTTTATGTTTACCAGGTATTACAGGTTATTTGAAATTGTGGAAAGCTATTATGACTGCTGTTAAAGCTTGTCTTGAAACAATTTTGATAACAGGTGATGGTAATCCAGGAATATGTAGAGCAGTTTTAACAAGATATGTTTGTGATTTAATTTATGATTTAATAAAGTGTGTAGCTAATAAATATAGTTTAGGCCATCAAAGAACAATAGGGACCGATAGTACTCCTGGTAATATTCTTGGTGCATTAACTTCAGCTGGCCGTGATGTTCAAAGAAGTATTGCAGGAAGATATGGTAGCAGTTCACTCTTTAGAGCCATGTTTGCAGAGCGTCAGCTGGTACATGCGTTATGTTTATGGGCATTTACAGGAACATTTGATTTTGATTTCAATGCAATGGTTGAAGGTGAATTTGGTGATATTCCTGTAGATAGTCAAGGATTATTATCACCTTGTCAAAGAAGATTTATTTCATATAATTCAGCAAATGGTCGTGCAACATGGAACTATTATTTTGGAGTAGGTTTAGTTGCAGGTGCTGATCTTACATATAATTTAAGACTTGTATGTTCAGATGGATGGGATTGTGATTATGGTTATGGTAATGAAAGATGTGATTGTGCAGATAGAGTTAGAACAAAACAAGTATACTTACGAGGTGCATCTTCTGGTATGAAACGTTACGATGTTCTTGAAGAAGAAGCTGATATCATGGATACTAATTCTGAGGTTAGGTATGATAAAGTTGTTCTTGAATATACCTATACAAATAAAGATCGAGAGAGAGTTACAAGTAATATTTCATGTAATATAAGAGAAGTTGGCGGTGGTGCACCAGCATTCTGTCAATTTGATGTTGGACAAGGAATATATCGTTGTTCTTTAGATATAGGTCATGAAGATTATGCTGAATTAACTAATCATGATGATCCTAAAATAAATTCACCTTATTGGAGACCTGGAGATTATTTAAGTGTAACAGCATTTGTTAATCAAGTGTTACCAAATACACTTGAGTGTTCTTCTCCTGAAAGTTGTCCAAGTACTAAATGGTTATCAATTGAAATTTATGATGAGCATACAAACACAATGCTTCGTGACCCATTAGCTGTTGGTAGTTATAGACCTGTTTTAATTAATGGTCAAACTGCATATAGTATGCCTCCTTCACCTATTCAGTTATCTCAAGATTTAGTAACAGCTGCTTCAACAACTAATTTTGGTTGTGCTGTTGATCCAGAAGAAAGTTGGATTACTTCATGTACTAATCATAATTTTAATTCGTTAAGTGATAATTTTATTTTAGAAGTTAGTGCTAATATTGTTAAGATTGAAAATGGTGAAGCATGTAAAATTAAAGGGACTACAAATGATTGTATTTTTGATTCAAATTCAGTTTCTTGTACATGTTCACATCAAGGAAAGAATTTTGATATAACAACAAGGCCTTCTATTGATCCAGGAACTCCTATTGATACTACAAGTAAAGTAATTGTTAAAGCACAATCTTCTGCTTCATCAGCTGTATCAGATATTTGTCATGGTAAGCCTGAGAATGTTTGGAGAATTACTTTAAGATTGTATGATTCACAGGAAAATAACGGTGTATATAGTATTAGTAATAAAATTCATGAGGGTAATAGCGGTCAACCGCAAGAACGTACATTTAGTATTAGAATAAATTGTGCAGGTACTTCTACAACTGATACTTCTGTTCCAGGTACGACAACTCCTACTGATACTTTTGCTAGTTTTATTAATACTGTATCTGTTGGTAATCAAGATGTATTCTCATCAGGAAGTAAAAATTCCATTAATTTATTAGCTGGTACAACTTATGATGTTAATGTTAGTTCACTAATTGCACTTGCTGGTGTTACTTATGAAATAAGAAGACCAGATGGTACTGTTGATGATTGGAAGGTACTTCAAAGAGAAAATCCGGGTTCTGCTCAAGGTTGGATTACTGTTGGAAATCAACGTTGGTCACCAACTATTCCTGGAACATACAACATGACTGTACTTGCATCACCATTAGGTGCAGGTGGAAATGCTAGATCTGAAGTATTTAATATTGTAATTAGTTAATTTCTTGTATTGAATTAATTTTTTTTGAAACGATAAATCATTTAAACATTTGTTTCTTTTTGTATTTTATGAAGCCAAAGCTATTAGCACCTGTTGGTAATTTTGTAGCATTAAAAGTTGCTTTAGATAGTGGAGCAGATGAAGTTTATTTTGGAGTTAAAGGATTAAATATGCGTGCAGGAGCTCAAAATTTTGTTATTTCTGATATTAAAAAAATAATCAATTTGTGTCATCAAAATAATTGTCGTGCTTTTCTTGCTATTAATACTATTGTTTATGATAATGAAATAAAGAAAGTTGAGTTAATATTAAAAAAAGCTAAAAAATATGGAATTGATGCAATTATTGCATGGGATATGTCTGTTATAAATATTGCTTTAAAATTAGGTTTAGAAATACATCTTTCAACTCAAGCAAGTGTAAGTAATTTTGAAAGTATTTCATTTTATAAAAATTTCATTCCAAATCTTAAACGTGTTGTTCTTGCAAGAGAATGTACTTTATCACAAATTAAAAATATTATTCAAAAGATAAGGAAAAATAAACTTGATATTGAAATTGAGGTATTTATCCATGGAGCAATGTGTGTTTCTATTTCTGGAAGGTGTTTTATGTCACAAGAACTTTTTGGAAAAAGTGCAAATAGAGGTGAATGTATTCAACCATGTCGGAGGGAATATGAAGCTTTTTTAAAAGATCCTGAAGAAGGAAAAGAGTTGTCTTTAGGTAAAGATTATGTAATGTCTCCAAAAGATTTGTGTGCTATGCCTTTTATTGAAAAATTAATTGATTCAGGAATAACTTGTTTTAAAGTTGAAGGTAGGAATAGAAATCCAGAATATGTCAATAATGTAATTAGTTCTTATAGGAAAATAATTGATTATTATGTATTAAACAAAAATAAAATATCTACATCTAAAAATGCTAATATTATTTTTCAGAAAATGAAAAAAGAGTTAGTTTCTAATATGATTAATGTTTACAATAAGGGTTTTTCTGATGGTTTTTTTCTTGGTAAACCAGTTAATGAATGGTCAAAAGAATATGGTAGTAAGGGTAAAGAATATAAGTTGTTTGTAGGAAAAGTTGTAAATTATTATCCTAAAAAGAAAGTTGCAGAAGTTAAAATTGATTCATATTCTCCCGAAAATAATAAAGATATAATTATACTTGGTAAAACTACAGGTTTAATTCGTCAAAAAATAAGAAATATTAAAGGAGAAATTAATAAAGGTGGTATTATTACTTTTATTGTAAATTCTAAAGTGAGAAAAAATGATGATGTATATAAAATTATGACACGTTAATTATTTAGTTAATTTTTGATTATTATTTATTATTATTTATTTATTTATTTTTATGTTTTTAAAAAGGGAATGTTTCATCTTTGAAAGAATAATGTATTCCTTTTATTTCTGATTTAAGCATAATAAAATCCATTGCTTCTTGTAACATTTCATATTTATTTGGTTGATCTCTATAAAGATTATCAATCTTATGTTTTATTCTTTCTTCATAAAACCCTATTTTTGTTAATGCTAATTCTTCTTTTAATCTTTCTATTTCTTGTTGTTGTTCTTGATTTATTTGTTTATTATCATCTATGAAAAACATAGGAATATATGTGGTTCCAATCATTCTTCTTAGTCTTGTTTCTTCTCTTAATCCGTAATAATTTGCTAGATATTCATTTAATAGTTCTTCTGTACCTTCAATAGTGTTTATTCTTTCTTCATATTTTACTAATCTTTCAAGAAAATTATCTCTTCCATAAGCAGCAGTTAAAAGTCCTATATAAAATTGAACTATTTCTTTTTTATCATTTTGTTTTAAGTCAAGATACTCTAAAAACTCTTCTATGGTTGTTTCAATATTTTGGATTTTAGCTGGTTTTTTATTATCATTATTAATTATTCCAGTTATTGTTTCTTGCTCATTATCATGATTCATGATACTTAAGAATATTAATGCTTTTTTAAATATATGGTATTGAAATTTGTTAATTATTATATATAATTATTTCTTAAAAGTTTATTTTTTAGAAAGAGTTTATTCGTTTAGTTTATCTTTTTTTAATTTACTACTTTTATATATGTTTTGTTTGTAAGGATTTAACCTGATTATAGGTATATTTAGGTTATTTTCATTAAGAAATCCTTCTAATTCTTCAACAAAAAAGCTTTGATCATAGCCTAAGCATATTGCATCAGGCTGATTATCTTTAACAACCTTCATTTTATCATCAATATTTCCAAATATTACTTCATCAACTGTTGGTATTTTTAGAAGTTTTTCTCTCCTATCAATCTCAGTTAATGGTTCATAACCTTTTAAGTCTTTTACAGTATAATCTCTTGCAAGGACTACTATTAGTTTTTCACCATATTTCTTTGCTTGGCGGAATAAATGTAGATGTCCTGGATGTATTATATTAAATGTCCCAAATACCATTACTTTTTTCATAGAATTATTCTTATTTTTAGTACTATATAAATTTATTTGTTATTATATGATCTGAATAAGAAAAAATTAAAATAAAAAAATATAAATTTTTTATAATTTCTTTTTTATTTCTTTGATAGTTTTTTTAGCATCTTCTTTTAATGCTAGTCCAAATCCAAGTCCTAATGCTAATGCTGTTCCAAAAGCAGCAGCACTTAGCAATATGAGATAGGTTTGTTCTATAATTGAAAGATTAATTCCTATTTGGTCTAATGCAATTACTAATATCATTAATATAACAAATGCTCTTACTGTAACTGAGATTGCATGTTTATATTTTAGTTTAGTTGATTCTATCCTTGATCCAAGTACATCTGCACCGATCCAACCAAATACTACTATTAATACTGCAAGTAAAAACAGTGGTGCCCATCTTGCAAAATCCATTAGCAAAGGTGTTAATGTGGTTAATTGCATTAATCTTGCTGCTGGTAGTAAGAAGATGATAAAGATATACCATTTAACTAATACACCAATAAAATGTGATAGATCAAACTTTTCTAATTCTTTTGAAATTTTTAGATTATGGATAAATTTATTGAATTTTGCTTTTTCAAGTCCTTTGATAATCATGATTTCAATTACTTCCCCAAGTAAGTATCCAAAGATTAATATTAAAATACCACCTAAAAGACCTGGGAACAAATTTAAGAAACTCTCCAATAGTGCTGTTAAAGGAAGAACTATAGATTCTCCTAATTTTACAAAATAACTCATGCGTAAACACCCCTTTTTATATTATTTATACAATATATTAATTATTAATATAATTTATAGTATTTATAAATGCATCTTATATAAACTTTTGTTGCTACTTTAGAATTAATGGCATAATGATCTTTTAATCTTTATTCTTTTGCAATTTATTTATCCTTTGTTTTTATTATTTTATTTTTATTCAAGAAGAAATATTTCTTTGTCAAAAATGGGTTTTATTGATTCTCCGTAAGCATGATATATTTGTTCTTTTAATGAAAATATTATATATTCTATTCCATGCTCATTTAATTTTTTGATAAGATATTTCATAAATAGTTTTACATTTTCAGGTTTGTTGTTAGATAATACAGTCCCTATTGATTCACAAAAGAATAAATTAATCTTTTGACCTGAATCAAGTAATTCAGTTACACCTTTTGATAATGATGCTAATGATTCTGGATAATCTATATTAAATGAACCTTTTACTTTTTCTGATTTTTTTTCTTCACTGGCACCGTCAATAAAAATAAGATTATTAATTTGTTTTTTAGTAAGTTCTAATCGTTTTATTAATATTCTTGCTGGAAAAGATAATGTCATCCAAGCAATTTTATTATTTTTCTTCAATAAATAATTAATTATGTTATCATTAGTGGTATAATCTATTCCTCCAGGTGCTATAACTATTGTTTTTTTACTTTTTTTAAGATTTTCTTCCAATATTTTTTCAACTTCTTTTTGTTCCATATCTTATCTACCATTATATTTTTCATATCTTACTATTTCTTTTAGTTCTTTCCGGGCTTCTTTTGGTATACTAAATTTTTTATCTTCATATCCTAATGCAATACATATTACTGCTTCACTTTTTTTAGGAACATGTAAAAGTTTATTAGTTTCTTTTATAGTAGTAGATAAAATTGCTGTGTTTATCCCTAAAGATTCAGCCATTAAAACCATATGTGCAGTTAGCGCACCTATATTTAGATATTTATGATATTGAGCTTTTTCTAAAAGATTCTTTTTTAATAATCCTTTTTTATCTTTTGCATAAATTGGTTCTGCTACTAATGCTATAATAATTGGGGGGCAATGATGAAATAGTCCATAAGTACAATTACAAACAATTTCTTCTATCTTTTTTTTGTCTTTAACTACTATAAACTTCCAGTCTTGAGAATTATGTGAACTTGGAGCATATCTTCCTGCTTCTAGTATTAGTTTTATTTTTTTATCTGAGACTTTTTTTCCTGAAAAACAAAAACAAGTTTTTCTTTTTTTTATAGTTTCTAGCATGATACTTTACTAATATATTGTTTTTATAAATATTTTGTAAGTTATTCTATTGTAACTATTATTTTTTACCTTCTTTGTTATTATTATTATTATTACAATTAGTACTTTTATTTTTGTTACTGTTCTTTTGTTATCACTTTTGAGAGAAATCATAAATATTTAAACAGTATGCTTTATTTTACTATTATGTTAAACATTCGAGATTTAAAAGAGCATCCGCCTGAAAAAGATCATATTGCTTATTTTACTATGGAAGTTGGAATTAGTCATATGATTCCTACTTATAGTGGTGGACTTGGAATACTAGCAGGAGATATACTAAAATCATATGCTGATATTAATTTGCCTGTAATAGGTATAACTTTACTTAATTCTAAAGGTTATTTTTATCAAAAGTTTGATGAGAATCATAATCAAATTGAAGATCCTGTTAATTGGAATATTGAAGAGTCAATGGAGTTATTACCTAATAAAGTTGTTGTAAATATTGAAGGAAGAGATGTTTATGTTAAAGCATGGAAGCATATGATTCGTGGTCAATTAGGGCATAATATCCCAGTTATTTTCTTAGATACTGATTGTGAAGAAAATTCAGAATGGGATAAAAATATAACATCACATCTTTATGGAGGAGATAGATGGTATAGACTTTGCCAAGAAATTGTTTTAGGGGTTGGTGGAGTAAGAATGTTGGAGTCATTAAATTATAATAAAATTAAGAAATATCATATGAATGAAGGGCATGCTGCTTTATTAACTGTGGAACTTTTAAATAAGTCTTCTGTTAATGAAAATATAGATATTATTCCAGTAAAAGATAAATGTGTTTTTACAACTCATACACCTGTTGCTGCTGGTCATGATAAATTTGATGTTGATTTATTTTTAAAAGCAACAGGAAATCTTGTTCCTATTGAAATAATGGAGAAAATTGTTCAAGATGGTAAAGTAAATATGACTTTACTTGCATTAATTATGAGTACTTATGTAAATGGGGTTGCTAAACGACATGGTGAAGTTTCGCGTGAAATGTTCCCTGAATATCAAATTGATTCCATAACTAATGGTGTTCATCTTCCATCATGGATATCTATGCAGATGAAATCTGTATTTGATAAACATATACCAGGTTGGTCAATTGATCCTTATACATTAAGATCTGCTTTATCGATCCCAAAAGAGGATATTGACCATGCTCATCATGAAGCAAAAAATATTCTGATTGATTATATTAATCAAGAGAAAAATATTGGTTTTCATCCAGATAGGTTTACTATTGGTTTTGCTAGAAGATTTACTGCATATAAAAGACCAGATTTAATTTTACATGATATTGAAAGATTAAAAAAAGTTGCTGAGAAAGTTGGTGATATACAGGTTGTTTTTGCAGGTAAAGCACATCCAAGTGATACTGTCGGAAAACAAATCATAAATAAGATAATTAATACTTGTAATCAAATAAATGATGAAAATGGTAAGTTAAAAATGGTTTTTTTAGAGAATTATAATATGTTATTATCAAGAAAAATGGTTTCTGGTTCAGATGTTTGGTTAAATACTCCTCAAAGACCTTATGAAGCTTCAGGAACTTCTGGGATGAAAGCTGCTCTAAATGGTGTTCCACAAATTTCTACTATTGATGGTTGGTGGGTTGAAGGTTTAGTTGAAAATGTTACAGGTTGGGGATTAGGTAAAGCACCTCAAGACCCAGGATTTAATGAGGATTTTGATCCTACTGAAGAAGCTGAGGATTTATATTATAAATTAGAAAACGTAATAGTTCCAATGTATTATGCTAATAAAGATAAATGGTTAGATATAAGAAGACATGCAATTGCAATGAATGCAAGTTTCTTTAATACATACAGGATGGCACAGCAATATGTTGCTAATGCTTATTTAGATTGATTATTGTATATCTATTTTTTAGTATTTTATTTTTAGATTTTTATGTTTATTTTTCCAAAATTTGATAAAATCTTTTATTACTTGTTTTTGATTGAATGCTATTTTGTTTTTGAATATTTCTTTATCATTTATTTCAAACCATTTAAATTCTGATAATTCTTCATTTAATTTTATTTTACCAATTATATCACCATAGAAATAAAAAGCTCTTACAGCTAATTTAGTATTTAGTTGAAATACATAAGATTTGAAGTATGTATAATTTTTTATTTTGCATCCTAATTCTTCTTTTATTTCTCTATGTAATGTTTCTTCTATTGATTCATCATAATTAGATCCACCACCAGGAATTGACCAATAATTATTAAATTTACACTCTTTTTCATTTCTTTTTGCTAGAAGTAATTTATTGTTTCTAATTATAATTAAATTTGCTGGATTAGCTATTTTCATTTTCTATGTTTTTTAATTAATGTTGAGTTAAAAAATAAAAAAGAAAAATTAAATTGCTGTTATGGCAATTATTATAACTATTGTTAATATTAGTAATATATGGTTTGATATACTATACATTGTTTTGATAGTATCAGTTTTTCCTTTTGTGATGTCATAACTTTTTTTCCAGCCAATAAGTAATAGTACTGCTCCAAGATATCCGCCTATCTTTAGAATTACTTGTGCTGTGCTATAATTATTGTTTGAAAAAATTATATAACTTACTAATATTGTTGTTACCATTAATGTCAATGCAAATAGACAAATACTGATAACCGGATTTTTGTATGTGAAATGCTCTAACTCAGCATTCCATTTTTTATTTGTCATAACAAAATTCTAATATAAGCATTTATATATTTTTCTTTTTATTTTTTTGTAATTGTTGTTATTTAAGTATCATTAGCATTGGACATTTTAATGTGAGGTATTTAAATCATTGTTTTATTCTTATAATTATGTTATACTCAGTTATGTGTTCAGATCCATTAGTTCAGTTAAAAAGAAGTCGTTTTAGAAGAAATTTTGGTTTATCTGAATTTCAAAAAAAGAATATTCGTATGATAGGTTTAGATGTAATCATGGATCAGGTAAATGAAGTAGTAATGAGAAAGTTATATCATCCTATTCTTTTGGAGACTTCTATTCCTTATTCAGGAAATCCAATATTTGTTGCTATGCATGCAACAGCTTGTTCATCTCGAAAATCACTTTTTCGTTGGCATAGAATTCCACCTAGGCATGACTTAACTGATTCTGAGGTTAATTATGTTTTAGATGTTATTTATAGATGGATAAGGAGGGAGTTGATGAAATGATAAATTATTCAGACTATGTTTATTGGAATTATCATCTTAAGACGTATGGTAATTCAATTGTAATAAGTTCTAGAATTCTTAAAATATTTGTATTTATAATTGCAGCTTTGCCTATTGGTACAGCCTGGATGTTTCCTTTAATTCCAAAAATAAAAAAAATAAAAATAAGATATTAATTTTATTTATTCTTTTGTTAATATCATTAATGCACTAATTGCTACTAATGCTGCTGCAGGTGCAACAAATACTATTAGTAATTGAAAGAAATTTTCAAAAAATCCTCCAATTCCTGGTATTTTACCAAGTACTGTGCTTAGTGATTGGAACGTAACAATAAATGTTAATGTTGCAATCATAAATGGTACCATTTCTTTTCCTGTTATATTGAATAATCCTACAATAATACCCAAAATTGCTAATGTGGTTATTGCCCATGGTGCAGAATCTGCGCCGATTATTGCAATTATAATTGCTAGTACCAATCCAATTAAGAAAGCCCAGCCACCTATACCTTTTGTTTTTTTAGCCATAAATAATTCACCCCATTTATATGTTTAGAATTAGTATTATATATATATTTCTAATTTTTATTATATTAGAGCTAGAATTATTATTTGATAAATAAATTAAAATTATTTTTTATTTTTCTGATTTTTATTTTTATTTGCGTAATTTACCCCTAAAAAGAATGTAACTGCTAATATTATTAAAACTAAAAATATTATTAGGATAATTGGTATTATGTTTCTTTTATCTGGTTCATTTACATTGATTATAATTGTTTCTTCTTGGATATATACAATACCATTCTCAATGCTTCTTATTTCTAGATCTAATATGTATGATTTTGGTTCTGCGTTATTATCAACGTCAATTATAATTATTCCTTGGCCTAATGCATTAGGTTCTAATGTCCCAATAAAATCTGATCTTTCATCAAAATCAAATGGTTGTGATGAATCTCTAAATGCTCTAATTGCAACATTTTCTGCTTTTTTATTTCCAATATTTTTTATTGCTATTAATAAGTTAACTTTGTCACCAGGTTTTATATTATTTTCATTAAATTGGATTCCTTCAATTGAGAATGTTGGTTTATTTTTTATATCTAAGACAATTGGGATTGTTTTTGAAAGTATTTTATTACTATTTGTTTCACTATATGTTAATTTTATATTTGCATTATAATGCTCAGATTTAATTGTTCTGTCAATATCAATATAGAAAATAGCATTTGCATCATCTGATGATTTAATATTTCCTAAAAATGCTTCATCTGAATAACTGTATGTAGAAGAGAATCCTTGAGGCATATCTAACTTAACATGTACATTTTGTGCATCACCTTGACCAACATTATTAATCTGTATTTCAATTTTATTTTCATCTGAATCAGGTAATAATCTAGCAGGTGATGTGATTATATTTCCTCTGGTTAGAACAGGAACATTTGATTCATCTACACGAATATTAAATCTATCTTTATATCTTATTATTTGTCCACCATTTATTCTGTAACCTAAATTAAGATCATATGTTCCTTTAACAGCATTTTCATCTACATATAATTTATAGTAAAGGGTATAATATTCATTGTTTAAATTTGTTCCCCACCAAGATCCAACTCTTTTTATAGGAGTATCACTTGCATCAAAACTAAAAGGATAATTGGGTTCTAGAATAAACTCTAAATTATTAATTTCTGCATTCCCAAATTTACTAACTTTCCATCTTAATTCTACATATTTACCAGGTTCAGCTGGATCAGGGTCTTGATTAAGTAAAACAATATCTAAATGAAAATCATTTGAATTAAATGCATGTACTATGTTTATTAATAAACTAATTAATACAATTATTACTATAAATAAATACTTAAATTTCTGCTTCATAATCATTTTGACCTATTACTTCTATATATATTTAATGTATTTTTATATCCATTTAATATATATTCTATAATTAGGATTATAGATGGTACAAAAGTTATTGCAGCTAAATAGCAAAAGATAACTCCATATGTCATCATGTCTCCTATTTCTTTTAGTACTGTTAATTGTCCTAGACTCATTGATGTGAATCCTATAATTGCAGCGATTGTTGTTATAAACATCGGAAAAATAGTTTTATTTAAGCTAATATTCATTGCATTTTCAATTGTTTTCTTTTTTCTTAATTCTTGTCTATATCTTGATATAATCTGAATACCAAAATCAATACCTATTCCAATAATCATACTTAGTACTCCAGATGTTGCAGAGTTGATACTAGTTCCGATAAATCCAAGAAAACCAAATGTCCATAAAACACCAATGATAATAGTCGTTAATGGTAAGAATGCGTATTTTATTGAACCAAATATAATTATTAAAATTATTATTATTCCGGCTAGTGAAATGTTTGAAGTTTTTGCCATATCAGGTCCAATCTCTCTCATAACTAAGGTTTGTGCTATTACATTACCTGCAATGTTTTTTGTTACTCCAGGTATTTTAGGTGTGAATGATATTGCATCTTCTAATTCTTTTATTAATTCATCTTGGTCATAATTATCATAAAGGTTTATTATGATTCTTGCCATATTAGCATCATTTGAAAAAAACCTCCAAAAAGCAGGATTATCATTGATAGCATTTTGTAATTCTTGAGAGGAACGTGGGTTTCCTATATATGCTAAATAATCATTTGGAGTGTCGATACTTTCAATATTACGACTTCTACTTAATTCTTGTTTTATTAGTGAGAAATAATCTATTACAGCTATATCTCTAATATCTCTTAATTCATTTGATTGTATGTTTTCAGGTTCAATCTCTAAAACTATCATAACAGATGTAATACTTCCAAAATCATCACTGAATCTTTGAAATGCAGCTATTACTGGGATGTCATCAGGAATTGAATCTTGTGGTTCAAAAGTTGATTGTTGTACATTACCTGCAAAATATAATGCAGATATGATAAATAAGAATGTAATCCCAAATATTATAAATGGATTCTTAGTTAAAAAATTAGCATATTTTTCAACTATTTTATCTGCATAATCTGTTAATTTACTCATATTAAATCATTCCTCTTGCTTTCTATATGACGTTTGAAAATAAAGAATAATTTTTTATCAAAATATTTAATCATTTTTTCTGTTATAATAAATGCAATAGGTGATACAAATACAGCTGAAATGAATGTAAACATAATTCCAATTGCAAGACTCATGCCTAATTTAGATAGCATTGGGAGGATTGAAAACATTAATGCTGCAAATCCTACAGTTGTTGTAAAACCACTCCCTATAATTGCAGAGCCAACACTTGGAACTGAGATTGATAAAGATTCATCTATAGGTTTGCCTTTGTATCTTTCTTCTTCATAACGTTTAAGCATAAATACACCATATTCAACTCCTAAACCAAGTAACATTGCTCCTAGTCCAGCTGTTACCATTGATATTTTTATACCAAGCCATCCCATTGTTCCAATGGTCCAAGTTAGTCCAATTAATAATGGTATAAATATAACAATAGATCTAATTAAACCGCCTTCAACTATTAACAAGAAAATAAAAATAAATATGCATGCAAGTAATATTGTATATATTGCGTCTTCAATTAATAATCTTGTTATTGTTACTTCAACTGGTGGGTTTCCGGTAATTGCTATTTTTGTTCCAGGAGGTTGAGAAAAACTTTCAAGTTTATCTGATACAAGATTAGTTATTTCATTTATACGTCTTTCACCGCCACCTATATCAGTTGTTATTATTAAATATGATGAAGTATAATCTCTTCCAAAAAATTGATTTGATAAGGGATTATCTCCTAAAGTTTCATCAACTATTTCTTGTGTTATGTCACTAGAATTAAAATATGTTCCAACACTTAAAACAGAATTTATCGATGATTCAATTGATAATGATTTCTCTAAATTATATATGTATCTTATTATTTCATAATTACGGATGTCTTTTGGTAAATCTTTAAAATTAAAAGAATCATCTAATGTAATTAATATTAAAATATTATCTTGGCCACCAAATCTTTCACTTACTTTTTCATTGAATTGATAAATCTCTAAGTCTGTTGGATTGTCCTCAGACATATCACCTTGAAATTCTACTTTAGAAACTCCTATTACCATAAATGCTGTAAATAAGAATACGAAAATGAATATTGCTAAATAATATTTATATTGATATTTTGCTACTTTTTTTAAAAAGACTTCTAAAAAATTAACCATGTTTGTTGGGTAATAAGTTTATTTATAATATTTACTAATAATTATTATGTTAAGGATACTTAGATTAATATTTTGTTTAAAATATTTATTTAAATAATTTATAATTAACTTATTTTATTTTGTATATTTGTTAATACCAACTTGTCCTTTTCTTTCTCTTCCTGTTTTTGATTCTATTTCTTGTCCAAGTTCTTCTTTAAGTGATTTTGCTGTTTTCTGTCCTATTAATTGTGTGAGGGTAGTTATATCTACTTTTCTTAAATCACCAACTGTTTTAAGACCAGCATTATACATTTTTCTTGCTCTTACTCTTCCAATATTTTTTAATCTTAATAATGGTATTAATTCTTCTTTTGCTCCAAATTTTAATCTTGTTCTTGCTATATTTAATCCTTTATTAAATTCATTTAATGATAATATTTTAGCTATTTCTGATGAAGAATATATTAACCAATCTGCAATATCTAATTTTGCTCTAATTTCTCCTGGTCTTATATTATATTTTTCAAGAAGATATTCTTCATCCATTTCATCACACCATTCTTGCATGAACATTGCAGTTTTTATTCCATTCATAAAATCATCATAATCTAAATCATATTGTTCAGGTTCAACAAAAAGTAAATAATCTTCATATCTTGCAAGTGCGTCTTCAATAAATTCCCATTCTTTTGTTCTTACTCTAAGTAAAGGTCGCATTTCAAGTGTACTGCATACCATATGAAGTATTGAGAATAATATTGTTTTTTTGTTTAATGAATTATTCATTGCAGTTATTAGTAAATGTGCTGTATATGGGTCAAGATATAATTCTGCAACTCGTTTTCCGATTAATGTTGGCCTATATTTTGATTCTTTATTGTTAGAAATTTCATTAGCTGATATAAAATCATCATTAGTTTGTGTTGTTATATCATTATTATTCTCTCTTATGAATTCCCACTCTGTTAATAACTCAAGCATCCTGTCAATTATCATTTCAAGTTTATACATATCTTTGTATTGGTATGCCCAAAATGTTTTTGAGAAAAATTCTATAATTTCTTTTCTTGTTTTTACAAATCCTGAAGCAATGAGACTAAGCAAGTAAGTTCTTAGTACAGGTTCAACAGCTAATTTACTATAAATATTTTCAGAATCAGCAGTAATATATTTATGATAAATTTCATCTTTATCAGATTCAGATTTTGCAATGGTTATTGCTTCTCCCCATGGATCAAAACTAGGTCTTCCAGCTCTGCCTGCCATTTGTTGGTATTCTAAAACAGGAATATCCATCATGCCCCATTGTCCTCCGTATCTTTTTAGGTCTCTTACAACAGATCTAAATGCTGGCATATCAACACCTGCTGCTAATGTTGGTGTTGCGCATATTATTTTAATTTTACCTTGTTTGAAATTATCTTCAATAATATCTCTTTGTTTTGATGTTAATCCAGAATGATGAAATGCTATTCCTTTGAGAACTGTTGTTGAAAGTCTTTTGCATTGATATGTTGGTTTTGGTAATGCTTTAAGTATTGATTCAGAAAGGTCTTCTAGATTTACATCTTTTATTTTTTTAGATATTTCCTCTGCTAATTTCTCTGCAGAGGGTTTAGTATTTACAAAAAAAATAGCTTGTTTATTCTTTTTTATAGTATCAAGTGCAATATTAATTGAAGGATCTGTATATTTATCTTCAATAGGTTCAATATCTTTTGATTTTTCCTGATTCATATGTTTAGAATATTATGCTAGTTTAAATCTTTTTAGTATAAATGTCTATTGATAAGTAATTTAGTTTGTTAAACAATTTAATATAAATCACTTTAATATTTTATTAAAATATTTGACCTGTTGCACCTAAATAAGCACCAATTGAAGCATTTATAACTGTAAGAACTAATCCTATTATTGATAATATTAATGTTAACATTGCATATTTATTATTCTTTTTTATTCCTTTTACTCCAAATACTATTCCAGTTATTGCAACAGGTAATCCAATAATAGGTAATAACCATGTTATTAAACTAAGAATCCCAAAAATTAATCCAATGATTGGTTTTTTATTTTTCATTATCTTAGATTTAATTATTTATTTTATAAAAGTTTTTGCTAATTTATATATAGCATTTTTAGAATTATTGCATCTTTTTATATTATTATATAATTTATTATAAAAAAGTAAAAAAGTAAAAATTATTTCTCAAAAAATCTTGTTTTATGACTTATTAGGTTTATCTATGCATTCCTCTTCTTTGGATATTTTGCATTGTTTTTTGTTGTCTTAATTCACAGGTTCCAGGGTTTTCGCATGTTTCTTTACCCATGCCATTTCTAAATTCATAATTATTTCTTATTTTTTTATGTTGCATTCTTGGTGAAAGTCCTAATTCTTCTGCAAGTTCTTTTACTGTTTCTATATCACCAGCTTGTTTTGCATTATGCATTGCTACAAAGGTTTCCCAATTTTCTTGAGTTACTGCATTATTGCAATTAGGATTATCAGGTCTTGCATTAAACCATGCATCATAATCATTTGCTTCAATTGCATATTTCATTTCTTCATTCATTACTCTGTTTTTACTTTGTAACGTACTTGCACTAACTGCGATAATTCCTATTGCCATAATTGCAAGCATCACAAATATTATTTTTTTCATTTTATTCCTCCGCCGTTTTTTAATTGGCTAATGTGTTTATCTCTCATTAGTATTTAAACATGAATAACAATAAATGTACATCATTAGTCCATATTATTTATAAATACAAATTGAGTATATTCTTTAATATGAGAGTTCCTATGAGATTTCAAAAGCATTATTGGGAGCTATTAATGACTGAATTAGTTTATTTTCTGATTATCTTTGGGCTTTGTATATTAATTTATTTTATGACAAAAGAAATTTATAAGCTTTCTAAGCATAAAGGTATTTATCATTTTAGAAATATTTTTTTATATTTTGCTTTAGCTTATGCTTTTAGAATTATTTATATTGCTATTGCTATTTATCTTAGGTCAGAAGGAATTAGTTTTTCTTTACTTACACCTATAGCTTTATTGCTTATATCTTATACGAGCACTATGGCAATACTTTCTATGATAATGGCAGCTTTGAAGAATCATAAAGTTAAAGAAATCTTTCTTCATGTTGTTTCGATAATACTATCTATATTCATATTTTTTACACAATCACAACAGTTTTTAGTGTTTATTCAATTGCTTTTATTCATAGTTGCTGTTGTATTAGTGATATCTAAGAAGAATCAAATATCTACCAATAAAATAACTTATGGTCTGCTTTTTTTATTCTGGGTCGTGAATACTTTTTTCATAGGATTAAATTTGGGTGGTATATTTCGAATTCCTTTATATTTTATTTCAGTAGTGATATTTTTCTCTATATATGTTAGAGTTTTGAAGAGGTTACCAGATGGTAAAAAGAGATCGTCTTGAAATTATATATTCAATTCTTAAGATAATACAGGATAATAATAATTCTATAAAGGCAACACCTTTGCTGAGATATACAAATATTTCTTCGCAAAGTTTTTCTGATTATTACAAAGAACTTCTTGATAAAGATTTTATTAGAGAAAATTTTGATAAAAAGAAAAAAAAATATATCTCTTTGACAGATAAAGGATTTGATTATATTGCAAGATATAGTGAAATACGTGGTTTTATAGATGAGTTTGAACTGTAATTTTTTATTGATGCATTATTTTTATTATATTATTCATCGTTTTAATCTAATATCTAAAGTTTTATATACTATCATATTATATATATAATATGTCTTTAACTAAATTTACAAATCTTGTTGAAAAAAATATGAAAAAATTCTCAATGTTAGATTTTGCAGTATTAAAATGGGCTTCTGCAATATTTGGAATAATTTTAGGTGCATATTTTAGTAATTTTGTTATTGAATATATCTTGTATTTTGTTATTGCTTTTGTATTATTAACAACTCTTCTCATTTTTAAAATTTTTAGAAAATAAGTTTTTAAATTATGTACTGGATTTAATAATAGTATAAGAGATATTTAATTTTATTTAATGTGCATTACCAAAGAAAGGATTTCTATGAACTTTTTCACAATCTTTGATCCATGTGATTAATTCATCTATATCTCTATACTTTCTTCCATTCGCAAGTATTTCTCCTTGTTTGAATTCTACTACTATTTTACGAACAGGATAGTTACTGTAAATTTCACCCATAATATATGGCCGATTTAGGTTTATTAATAAAGGTTATTGATTTGTATTCTATTTAATTTTTTTAGGATTTTTTGTTCCTATTAAGTTAAAATTTATTAAAAATATTTATAAACGATTATTTTAATAGATTTTTTGAGGTGAATTAATGAAATATTTATTAGCTTTGTTATTAACTGCTTTTATTTTAGTAGGGTGTGCATCAAATGATGATGGTTCTGATTTAGTAGAACAATTGCCTGATGATGATTTGTCAGAAGTAACGGTTGAAGATTTGGATATTGATGTTCAGATTGATGATGAAATAGTTGAAGTTGATGTTTCTGATAAAACAATAGATTATGAAGTTACACAGTCATTAGAAGAATGGTGTATTGAAGGTGAGGTTTATTTCGATGAACAGCCTGAAGTTTCAATTGATGCAGAAATTATAGGTATAACCATTCGAGATGGAATAAGAGTTTGTGAATTGCTTTCAATTAGTATAATTGATACACCTGTTGGGCCAATTGATACTGTTACAACTTATTATCTTAATGAAGATATATCTGAGATGTGGGCAGTTATTGATACGATGGGCCAAGTAACTGAAACACATATTGTGTTGAAAGAATAAATTGTTATTTTGAGAAATATAATTAATAAATTTATTTTTTTATTCTTTTATTTTCTGGTTTATCTTCCACGCATTTTTCCATTTACTCTGTAAATGTTTCTCGAGTTGATTGAATAAATACCTCTTTGAGTTAATAAATTTTTATCTAAGTTTATTATTTTTGGTTTCATTATATTTTTCCATTTCATTTCCATCACTTTCTAAACTTTAGAGTTTTTTGAGTGAAAATCATCAATAATGTCATGATAATTTTTCCAGTGTATATTCCAATCTATTTCTTTATTTTTTATATTATCATTTTGATTCTTACTTTTTTTTGTTTTATTTTCTCTTTTGATTATCATTTTGTTACCTTGCTTTAATTTGGGAAATAATATATTTGCATAGCTTCCACTACATTTTCTTTAGGTTATTAATGAATTTGAACTATATAGTATTTTCTGGTCATAAATGCCATAAATATGCTTTTTTTTGTATTTTGTAATTTATTTTATAAATACTAATTAATCATCTTCTATCATGAACATTGATAGTGTTAAAGAATTATTAAGAAAATATACTGGTAAAAAATATGTTTATTTTACTAATAGAGGTAATACTGCTATTAAATCAGCATTTAATTATGCAAAATCAAAAGGCTATAATTCAGTACATATACAAGATCAAGGTGGCTGGATGACATATCAACAATTTGCTAAAAAAGCATCTCTTGAAGTTTTTGAAATCAAAACAGATTATGGGTTAGTTTATGGCGAGTTCAGTGATGCAGTCTTATTAATTAATACAATGCCGGCATATGCTTTTCTTCAAGATGTGTCGAAAATTAAAACTAAAAATTGTTTAGTTATTAATGATGTTTCAGGTTGTTTAGGTTTAAATACTTCAAAATGGGGAGATATTATATTTGGTAGTTTTGGTAAATGGAAACCTGTTAATCTTGAGAAAGGTGGGTTTATTGCTTCAAATTTTGAAATGGATATTGATGAATACTCTTTTACAAATGAAGAGTTAGAAATTTTATATTTGAAACTTTCAAAATTGCCTGAAAGATATTTGCATTTTCAAAATATTAGTAAAAAAATAAAACAAGATTTAAAGAAGTTTGAAATAATTCATCCAGATTTGCAAGGGATTAATGTCTTAATTAAGTGTGATGGAGTTGATATGGAAGAAATAAAAGTTCATTGTCAATTACATGGATATGAAGTTACTGAATGCCCACGTTATATAAGGATGAATGAAAAAGGATTAAGTATTGAGGTGAAACGATTATGAGCATGGATAAAAAAACTACAGTTGATGATATAAATAATGTTGTTAAAAAATTTGTTGATGATAGAGATTGGGAACAATTTCATAACCCAAAAGATGTTGCTTTAGCACTGTCAATAGAAGTTGCAGAAGTCTTAGAACATTTTCGTTGGAAATCACCCGATGAAGTAAAAGAATGGTTAACTAATCCCAATAATAAAAAAGAATTGGCTGATGAGATTGGTGATTGTGTGTATTTTTTATTTGATCTTGCAAGAGTTTCAAATATTGATATTGCAAAAGCATTTGAGGAGAAAATTGAAAAATCAGCTGAAAAGTATCCTATTGAATTAGTAAAAGGTAAGCATCATAAATATACGTATTATCAAAAGAAACAAGAATAATATAGTTTTTATTTTAGTTTATTCATATATTATTCTTACTCTTCTTGTTTCATCTGATTGATTTATTTGCTCAGAATCTGTTGTATTTATTTCAGAAGTATTTTGAGGAAGCCATTGTTCATTAATTGCTGCCCCAACAACATTTGCTCCACTTTTTCCAACACCAAATAACCATCTTCCATAATCTGATGTAAATGAAATAACATCTTGTGGATTGTTAAACTTATAATTATTATATTTAACAATTAGAAAACCACTAAATACTAAAAAGATTAATAATAATATTGTAAGTAATCTCATGTATGATGTTATTCTATCTATATTTATATTAATTTCGTTGATTTATTGATTTTAGAATGCAGAATTTTATTGTTCTATTTTTGATCTTTCTTTAATAAAATATTCATTAAAGTGATTTACTAGAGTTGATACAATATAACTAAAAACAAAAAACATAAACCCAATAGAAAGTATTAAATTTATTCCTTCAATATGTGAAAAGTTAATTTTCATTATAAACATAATTAATGCAACTTCAATTCCTTTTGCAACATTAAATGTCATAAAGAATTTTTGTCTGTAGTTTAATTCTTTCATGAAAAGAAGTATACACATAAATCTTAAAACTAAATATGCGATAAATAAAGCAATTCCTTTTAGCCATAATACTGCTTCTGGGAAAAAGAATTCAATTCCAAATAATATAAATACAATTATATAAAGTATATGTGATATCATTGATGTATATTGTGGTGAGATATTATCTTTAAGTAAACCTTTTAGCATAATTCCATATACTGCAACAGCAATTGTTGCATTAGTTAACATTATTTCTCCAATTACAAATGTTAATATTGCTATGGTGATGATAAATAGTGCTGAAAGTTCTCTTGTTGTTGGATAATTTTTAATTAATTTGTATACTACAAATGCAATTATTATTCCAATTATTACTGCTAATCCTACTTGTCTTATTATCATAATTAATGTTGAGAAAATGTCGATTGTAAAATTTGAGATTGATGAATTTAAATAATCTATGACAAAGAAAGAAAATATAACTACTATTGGACCAGATAAAATTCCTTCTATTTCTAGGATATCATGGACTTTACTTTTTTTTACAGGGAAAAATTCTGTAGCAATAATTGGGTCAATGCCATATATTATAAAGCTTAATAGTAAACATAAAATAAACACTTCAAATCCTTTTCCTGGAATATCAAATAATACATAAACACTTAATGTAATTATATATGAACTGATTATTAAAAAAACAATATTATATTTTAATACCTGTATGAAATTTTTCATTATCCCTGTTAATTCTAGTCTGATAGTTGTTTCTAGTACAATTAGTATTAACGCTAATGCACTTAGAACTAGTATTATTTCTTCATCAAAAAAATCAAGTCCTGTACTTTTAAGTCCATATCCAATTAAAACCAGAAATAAAATATTTGATAATCTGAATTTGTTTGATACTGCGGTTGCTAAAATACCTAGCACAAGTAATGTTGATAAATAAAATAAATATATTATGTAATTTTCCATTTATTAATTCCTCAGATACTTATTATTTTTTTAATATTAATAATTTACTAGTTTTATAGTTGTTTTCTCGTATGTATATTTCAATATGTTTTGTCACAATATAGTGACATAAGTGATTTTTTTGTGGGAAAGATTTAAAAATAACATATGTTTCGTGACCTAAGAGGGGTTAATGACTATGCAAAAGAGACTAACTTTATCCATACTGTGCTTATTTATAATTGTACTTGCAACAATGTTTGCTAGTGCTTCTGATGTAGCTTATATTTATCGAAATTCCTTAGCAATTGATAATAATGTTGTGCAAGTTTTCGAAGATTTAGGTTATTCAGTTGTTTCTATTAACGAGAATGATATTACTGATTTATCAGAATATGTTTTTATTTATGCAGGTGATGAGTTATTTCGGCAAGATATACCAGTTAATGATTATCCTTCAATTATAACAACTAGAAGGTTTGGTACTATGTGGGGAGTTTCTGATGATGGTATAAATAGTCTTTCCTCTAGTCATATCCTTAAGTTTAGTTTTAATAATCAAATTTATGATGCATATACTCAAGCGACAATGCCAAGTGGAATTAATTTAGATTATTATTATATTGCTAATAAAAATTTACCAGAGTATATGATTTCCATTGCAAATACTCCACCGCTTTCTTCAGGTCCTTTGCATGAAGGTCATGTTGTTTCTTTTGTTTTGCCTGAGACTGTTTTAAATAATGGGGAAACTCAGCAAGGTGGACTTTGTTATTTTGGAATAGTTCAGTCAGCATATTGGACTCAACATTCTAAGGATTTATTGATTGAATGTGTAAATGCTGTAGTTAATGGATGTTATGGTGATACTTGTAGTGATGATGGTTCTGGTAATGATAATGGTGGTGACGATGGTTCTGGTGATGATGGTAATGGTAATGATGATGATTCAGGTGAACAATATGATAATGTACCATATTTAGTATTAGTTGAACCAAGTGTAGATGCTGTTATTGAGAGTTCACAAGTTAATATTGTATTAGATGTTGTAAATGCAACAAATTGTTGGTATAGTTTAAACGGGGAAATGGTTGTTCTAAATAATTGTGATAGTTTTAATTTAGTTTTAGGGAATGGAACATATGATTTAATTGTCTATGCAAATAATTCAATAGGACAAATCAGTGAGTCAGTTTCATTTTTTGTTGACATATTTGAGATAACAAATATTACACATAATGTAAGTGATGATAATATTTTAGTCGGAACAGAAAAAGATGTAGAGGTTAATTTTTCTAGTAGTTCATTCCCAATTAATTTGACTTTTAATTTATATTTGAATAATTCATTAAATGATACTCAAGGTCCATATTTTATAGCAAATCATGCTGGTTTGCCAGTTGTGTATAATATTGCTTCAAACTTAATTGTTGGAAATTATATCTTAAATATGACAATTGTTGATTCTCTTGATAGAGTTTCAACATCAACAGTTTTGTCTTTTAATGTTATTAATCCAACAACACAAACTACATCAAGAAGATCATCTGGTGGTACTTCTTTTGTATCTTCGCAAGTAATTAATGATACTGAGGTTGTTGATGAAAGACCACCTTTAGTTGCTTATGTTAATCCACCAAGAAATGATTCAACAGTAACTGGTAGTACTGATCATGATGAAGGATTATCTGGTGATCAACAAGGTTCAGGTGTTTCTACTAATGAAACAGGAATAATTAGTCCAATTACTGGTTTAGTTGTTTCTGGTATTTTTGGTAATGATTGTACTTTATGGGGCTATTATTTTGGAATATTAGGGCCATTTTGTTGGTACACATATGTGTTCATTTATTTAATTTTATTGATCGTATTAGGTATAATGATTAGTAAGGTGTTTAGAAAATGAAAAATCAAGATAAAATAATATGGGGTTTAGTCGCTGCGGTAATCATTTTGCCTTTTTTTGGATTTTTTCCATTTGTTGCTTCGCCTTGGAACTGGTTTATAGCAATTCTTTTACAGATTGGATTCATTGTCTTTTTAGCTATTTTACTTAGAAAAAAAGGTAAGAAAAGCAAGGGTAAAAAGAAATCTTTATAAACAGTTTCTTAACAATTATATTAAATTGCCCTTGTGGCACTGAACATAGTTCATACCACAAGTTCAATAAATTGCCCTTGTGGTGTAGTCCGGCCAATCATACAGGATTTTCGAGAAGTTAATTTAATTATTGATTTCAAAAACATCCTGTGACTCGGGTTCGAATCCCGGCGAGGGCATTTTACTTTTTCCGTATGTTTGGGGCATATTTTATTTAATAGTTAATTTTATATAAATTTAATATTTTCTAGTATAAAATGAGTTGGGAATTTGAAGGAAAATTTTTGGTAAAAGAATTTCAATTTGAAAATTATGTTCAGGCAGTTGATTTTGTAAAAAAGATAACGCCTTTAGCTGAAGAAGCAAATCATCATCCTGATATCCTAATTCATAGTTATAAAAAAGTTAAAATTATGCTTTTTACGCATTCAGAAAATAAAATTACATATTTGGATTATTCTTTAGCAGAACAAATTGATAAGATTTAATTTTTTTGAATTCTCAAAAAATTTATGTTTATTTTTTCTAAAATTTATTTTAAATTCTGCACTTGTTGGAATGATTAGTCTTGCTGTTGCGTATGTTATGCAATCTGTTTCAAACAAAGAAAATTATATTGCTAGTTGATTTTTTGTTTCTTTTCATAATAAACAAGCATGTAAATTGCAAGTGCTGTTAAAATTATACTAATTATTAATGATATTATTAAGGTTAAATCTTCGTTAGGAAAAATTAGGTATTTATCTAAAAGTAACCATAAGCTTCTAAAAACAAATACAGAAGCTATTATTAGAATAATTTCCCAGAGTATTATTTTGTATGTGTGCATTAGTCATTTGTATTTTTAATATTTATAAAAGTTGTTTATTGCTTTTAGTTTTAATTCCCTCTTACTATCAAAAATATACCTAGTATTTTTTAGATATTCTTATAAATAAGCGAAAATTATATTGGATTTATACTAAAATGTGGTTATTTTAGTTCATAATGTTTATAAATCATTTAGGATTAAAAAATTAATATAAAAATGGCAGAAGCAGATAAATCTGAAGATTTTGAAATAAATCGTGAAACATATGATCATTATAATGAAGAAAGATTAGTTTACAGGCCAAAAACTGGTATTTCAGAAGAAATTGTTAGAGAAATTTCTAAACAAAAAAATGAACCTGAGTGGATGCTCCAGAAAAGGCTTGAAGGTTATAAAAAATTCCTTGAATTAAAAATGCCAGATTGGGGACCTAGTCTTGAAAATTTAGATTTATCGCAAATTTATTATTATATAAGACCGGATGCAAAACGTAATGCAGAGTCATGGGATGATGTACCTGAAGATATTAAGAACACTTTTGATAAGCTTGGGATTCCAAAGGCAGAGCAAACAGCTTTAGGTGGTGCAGGTGCACAGTATGAATCTGATGTTATTTATCATAAATTAAAAAAAGAATGGGAAGATTTAGGTGTTGTATTCTTAGATTGTGACGAAGCAGTTCAGAAATATCCTGAATTAGTTAAGAAATATTTTATGACAACTTGTGTTCCAGTTAATTTACATAAATTTTCTGCACTTCATGCAGCAGTATGGAGCGGTGGAACATTTATTTATGTACCTAAAGGTGTTAAAGTTACAATGCCATTGCAAGCTTATTTTAGAATGAACGCAAGACAAGGTGGTCAATTTGAGCATACGTTGATAATAGTTGATGAGGGAGCAGAAATTCAATATATTGAAGGTTGTTCAGCTCCACAATATACACAAAGTAGTCTTCATGCAGGTTGTGTTGAGATTCATGTTTTGAAAGGAGCTCGTGCAAGATATTCAAGTATTGAAAATTGGAGTAAGAATACTTTTAATTTGAATACTAAACGTGCAGTTGTTTATGAAGATGGGGTTATTGAATGGATTAATGGTAATATGGGTTCAAATGTTACAATGTTATATCCAGGTTCTGTTTTAATTGGAGATAGATCTAAATCGGATTTTATTGGAATTGCATTTGCCAATAAAGGACAAAATCAAGATACAGGATGTAAAATAGTTCATATTGGTAAAAATACAAGTTCAACAATTCAGTCTAAGTCTATAAGCAAGAATGGTGGAATTACAACTTATCGAGGACTTTTAAGTGTGCATAAAAGTGCAACAAATGCAAGTTCAAGTGTAAAATGTGATGCACTTATGTTTGATAATATTTCTCAATCAAATACTTATCCATATATGGATGTGAAAGGTGAGAAAGTTGATATTGCGCATGAAGCTACTGTTGGTAAAATAAATGAAGACCAAATATTTTATTTAATGAGTAGAGGTCTTGATGAAGATACTGCAACTCAAATGATAGTTTCTGGTTTTATTGATCCTATTGTTAAAGAATTGCCTTTAGAATATGCTGTTGAGTTAAATCGTTTGATTGAACTTGAGATGGAGGGTTCTTTAGGATGAATCTTGAGAATGTCCCTGAGCCTGTGTATAAGCATGGTCTTAAAATTCGATTAACTCCTGAAATTAATTATAAGGATATAGATTCTACTAATGCTACTAAAGTTGAAACTGATGTAGAATTTAGCAAAGAAGGTAATTATCAAGAATTTTTGTTTGATGATAAAGATAAACAATATTATTCTGATAATATTCATGCTGATAAATACTATTTAACTATTCCAGCAGATGAAGCTAAATCATTGACTATTACTACTACATCTGTTAGCCCAGGGCGTACAGCCATTTATGTTACTGCAAAACCGAATTCTAAATCAGAAATAATTTTGATTAATAAAGGATCAGCGACTTATGATGCTACATCTTTACATATAATTGCTGAGGAAGGATCTTATGTTAAAATTATTCTTGTACAAGGTTATGAAAGTCAAACTCATTCATTTAAACATACAGGCGCAAAAATTAAAAAAGATGCAACTGTTGAATGGGTAGCTGCTCTTACCGGAAGTAAGTATACTCATGCAAGTTTTACTAATATTCTTCAAGAGCCAGGTGCAAAAGGAACATCAACTGTGTTATACCTTGCAACAGATAATGAACAATATGATATAGATACTCGCAGTATTCATAAAAATAAAGAAACATATTCTAATATATTAACTAGAGGAGCAGTAAATAATAATGCGAAAGCGCTGAGTAGAGGATGGGTTAGAATTGAAAAGAATGCTTTTAATTCAAATGGTTATGAAAAACAGGATGCATTAATTTTAAGTAAAACTGCTGAGGCAGATGCTATACCTAATCTTGAAATTCATAACCATGATGTTAAGTGCAGTCATGGTTCTACAATAGGACAAGTTGATGAATTGCAATTATTTTATTTAATGAGTAGAGGTATTTCAAGAGAAGATGCTATAAATACAATAATTAAAGGTTTTTTTAATCCGATTTTGACACAATTAGATGAAAAAACTCAAGATTTTTTGAATAAAAATATATCTTATGGGTTATAGAAAAATGAAAACAAAAGAAGAAGTTGTTGAAGTATTATCAAAAATTATTGACCCAGAAATTGAATTAGATATTTGGACTCTTGGATTAATTTATGATATTACAATAAATGATGACAATACTGTTAAAGTATTAATGACATTAACTTCACCTATGTGTCCTTTTGGTCCTGTAATAATTGGTCAAATAAAAGTAGGACTTGAAGAAATTGGTTTTGATGATGTTGATGTAGAATTAACATTTGATCCTGTGTGGAAACCAAGTGATGATGTTAAAATGATGTTAGGTTTATCATGAAAAAAGAATTTCCATTATTAAATAATAGTAATATAGTTTATTTAGATAGTGCAGCAACTACACAAAAGCCTCAAGTAGTGATTGATTCAATAAAAGATTTTTATGAAAAAAATAATGCTAATATTCATCGAGGATTGTATAAATTGAGTGCAGATGCAACTCAATTATATGATGATTCAAAAAAGGTTGTTGCAGATTTTATTGGTGCATCAGCTGATGAAATTATTTTCACGAAAAATGCTACTGAAGCACTAAATATTGTTGCAAATGGCATTTCTGTATTGTCTGATAGACGAGAAATTGTACTTTCTGAATTAGAACATCATGCAAATATTGTACCTTGGCTTTTACAAAAAGGATTTACCATAAAATATATTCCTCTTAAAGGATATGATTTAGATTATGATGAAGCAGAAAAATTAATAACAGAAAAAACAGCAATTGTTTCTACAACATTTATTTCAAATGTTTTTGGTACAATTATTGATGTTGAGCGCTTAGCTAAAATTGCACATTCAAAAGGTTCATTGGTTTGTATTGATGGGACTCAAAGTTTAGTACATGCAAAAGTAGATGTTAAAAAAATAAATTGTGATTTTTTTGCATGTTCTGCGCATAAAGCATTTGGTCCAATGGGTATTGGGGCATTGTATGTTAAAAGTGAATTAATAGAAAAAGTGCCTCCACTTTTGTTTGGTGGAGATATGATTGAAACTGTAACATTTTCAAAGGCTACTTGGGCAAAAGTTCCTGACAGATTTGAAGCAGGTACACAAAATGTTTCTGGTGCTATAGGTTTTTCTACAGCTTTAAAATATATTATGCAAATTGGAATTGATAATATTAAAACGCATGATGATGAATTATTAAATTATGCTTTATTAGAATTAAATAAGATTGAAGGGATAAAAATTTATCATGAAGGAAAAGGTGCACCAATAATATCATTTACTTTAGATGGAATACATCCTCATGATATTGGTTCAATTTTAGGTGACAAAGATATATGTGTTAGAGGTGGTCACCATTGTGCAATGCCTTTGATGAATAAATTAGGTGTTGTAGGTACTGTTAGAGCAAGTTTTAGTATATATAACACAAAAGAAGATGTTGATGAATTGGTAAAAGGTGTAAAAAAAGTTCAAGAGGTTTTCAATGGATAGATCATTTGCTGAAGAAATGTATAAAGAACATATTTTAGATTTATATAAGCATCCTCATAATTTTGGAGTAATTGATAATCCAACTCATAAGCATGTAGGTCATAATCCTTTATGCGGAGATGAGATTACTATGCAATTAATAATTAAAAATGAGGTTGTGGAAGATGTTAAATTTAATGGAAAAGGTTGTGCAATTCATATGGCAGCTGCATCATTATTAACTGATGAGATAAAAGGAAAAAAAGTTGAAGAAGTTAAAAAAATGTCATCACAAGATATGCTTAATATGCTTATGATTCCAATTAGTCCTGGAAGATTGAAGTGTGCGTTACTTTCATATGAGTCTTTACAGAATAGTTTTAAAGATAATAATAAATAAGTAATTATGATAAATAAAAAATTAGTGTAAATAATAAACAATTATGAAATAAAAATTGTTAAATAAATATTAATTAGGTGGAAAAAATGTTAGAAATAAAAGATTTACATGTTGAAGTTGAGGGTCAACCTATTTTGAAAGGAGTAAATTTAAAATTTGTCGAAGGGAAAATTACTGCTTTGATGGGTCCAAACGGATCTGGAAAAAGTACTCTTGCAAATACTATAATGGGTCATCCAAAATATAATGTAACAAAAGGAAATATTATACTTAATGGTGAAGATATTACTGAATTATCACCTGATGAAAGAGCTAAAAAAGGTTTGTTTCTTTCTTTTCAATATCCTGCAGAAATTCCTGGTGTTACAATTGCTAATGTAATGAAAACTGCTTTGGCTAACATTAAAGGTAGTCCTATGCCTTTTCTAGAGTTTAAGAAATTATTACAAGAGAAGATGGCACTTTTGAAAATGAATGAAAAATTCATATTACGATACCTTAACGATGGTTTTTCTGGTGGTGAAAAGAAGCGTACAGAAATATTACAATTATTAATGCTTGATCCAAATGTTGCAATACTTGATGAAACAGATTCAGGTCTTGATATTGATGCATTACGTGTGGTCTCAGAAGGTGTAAATGCTTACATGAAACCTGAGAAAAGTATTTTGATAATAACTCATTATAAAAGAATTCTTGAACTTATCAAACCTGATAAGCTTTATATCTTAATTGATGGTAAAATTGCTCTTGAAGGTGGTGGAGAACTTGTTGATCAGCTTGAAGAGAAAGGTTATGGATGGATTGAAAAGCAGTAAATAAGAATACTTTATAGTAACTTTATACCATTTAGTAATTTTAGAGCTTATAGTAAATTTAATTTAATCGAATTATTATTGTGTTTTTAAGGGAAATATTAATAAATTAATTATTTAATTTATTTATTATGCCACATCAAGAAATATTGTTAAAGTTACCTTGTGATAGAAAAGCGCTAATTGAATTTTTTAAGAAAGAGCGATTTTCTATTAATGCTGATAAAAATTCTATATTAAATTTTGGTGGACTTGATAAAGCTCACTCAATTCAAATAATAAATACTTTTATTAAAATTCATGGAGATATTGCAACTTTAAACACAAATAATGCCGAGGAATACCAAGGTAAGAAATTTGTTAATCAACGTTTGTATAAGGGTGATAAATTTATTTCTTATGAAGAGCAAGTTAAAATATTTTCTCAAATGCGAAGAGTAGTTGAATCTGCAAGAAAAGATTATTTGCGTGAACATGAAAAGGAATTAGAACGTAGTAGAAGGAAACATGATGAATTGTTAGCAAAGATTAAGGAAATTATAGATTATGAGAATAAAAAAATAAGTCAGGAACATAAATTAGAAGATGCATTGATCCATGCTAAAAAATTGATTAATGATATAATGCAACATTTACCTGAAACAGTCAATTCAAAAAAAACTTCTACGGGTAGGGTGGAGGTAACAGGTTCATTGGACCCAGAAAAACTTAAATGGGAAAATGTAAGTTATAGTCGTATTACTGAGCGTGAAGCAGATGGTTTTTTTAAGCATCAAATGTTTTTGATTGATGATATATTATCTCATTTAAAGGATTCAATATCTGAGGCATCTTTAATATTAGAAAAAGTAAATAAAACTGATACAAAGAAGATTGAAAGAATGATAAAAAAGCAACAAAAACATCTTAAAAAATTATCGAGTAAAATAATTAGATTTGTTCGAGCGTTGCGACTTTTTTTAAGAAGTATTCGAACAATTCAAGTAACTACTCCTATTCGTAAACGTCTTAATGAGATTTATACTGAGTTATATAAAACATTTGACTTTTATTCTAATTCTATTAAACAGAAGTAAGATATTTTTTTGATTTTATTATTTGTTTGATATTTTTAGTCTATAATAATATTATAATAATTAGAAATCTTTTGTTCTTTTTATTTTAATATTTAATTTATTAAGGATTGAGATTATTTCTTGTTTTCTTTCTCCGATTCCTTTCCAATCTAGGATTGCTATTTTTGGTTTTGGAATTGTTTTATTAATCGCTTGTATTATCATTTCTTCATTTAGATATTCTAGTGCATATTTTGGACAAATATGACCTATAGCAATATTGTTTTTAAGTTGTATTCTATTAAAATTAGTACAATAGTGTGATCCACCAATCCCTATTGCTGTTTCTAGTTCTGGTAAGGGTTTGTTTAAAACTTCCATAATTATATCAGCCCATAATTTTCCAAGATCTTTTCTTTTCCATTGTGATTCATCACTTCCAATTTCACAGAATATAACAGGTTTATCAATATCAGGGCCATGATGTGTTGCTTCCATAGTTATTTCTTCATCTAATTCACTTCCTTTTTTATTTAATTCTTTGAAAATTTCTTTAATTAAAATTGCAGGACATATCCCTAAATTGTTTGGACTTCCTCCTAAATCTGCTTTGCCCCAATTTCCTTGAGTATGACAAGAAAGTGAATGTGTTCCTGAGGAACTTCTGTGTGTAGTAGGAAAGATAAATATATCTGCATTTATTTCTTTATCTATATTTTCGCAGTAAATACATCTTTTATCGGTTGTATAAATAGTTATATTATTAATTTTGTTTTTAAAGTTGTAGATTTCATTATTCTCAAATATATTTCCTGTTTTGGTAAAATTATGTAAAAGTAGATGTTCTTCTATGTTAATCCCAGCATAATCTGGTGTTGTTATTATTATTGCTATGTCCATATTATGTGTTAAAGAAAAGAAGTTTAAAACATTTTTTAATTATATTTTATGGTATCCAACTAATTTTTGATCTGCAGTTGTATTTTTTCTTGTTGGATAATATTTTTTATCATCAACTGTAATATTATAACCTAATTTTATACTTAATTGTAATGCAAGATTTTCTAATCCTTTAATTGCATCTTGGTGTGTATCATATAAAATTGAGGGTTCAAGAATTGCAGTTTTTTCTGGATTATTGCTATCAATTATTTGGATTGTGTATTGAATATTCTTATATGGAACATGTCTTATTAGAGTTTTATATTCTTTTGCAGGTATCCCTAGTGATATAAAGTCATCAATAGTTCTTACTATATATTGCATATTGCTTCATATTTAGAATTTGTGTTTTATTTTTATTGGTTACTATTATTTATTCAATTAGATTATTTGTTTGATGAAGCCATTGTCCGTATCTTATAGGTTTAACTCTAAATTCTCTTCTTATTTTTCCCCATCTTTCACGATCTTCATTTGTATACTGATAAGGTGTTATACCGTTTTTTTGATGCATATCATCTGATGGATTCCATCTGCATAATTCTTCAATTGCTTTACTTCCTGGTTTAGAATTAACTTCACATAGCATAAAATTATGACCCTCATCTATAGGTAAAAAATCTAATCCAATTTCTCCAACAATAAATTTATTGTTAAGTATATCCATTATTTTATTAGATCTTTCAATTAATGGAATTAATAATTCACTTGGTTCTTCATAAACTACAATAGGGTCATGAAATTGACCACCTTTTGAAACATTTGCTTGTTGTGATTCAGGAATTCCTATTCTCATATAAATTGCTGTTAGAGAAAGTTTTCCAATTGGTCCTCTGTGATATAAAACTCTAAAATCATAAACACATCCTTCATGTAAATCGATATTTAGGCCTTGTTGTGCAATATATGTTCTTTCTGTGATCTTTTTATGATCTAAATAATCAATTACTTTTCTTAATCCTTTGATTGTAAATCTTTCATTTGTTGTTGAGGATTGTACTGTATAAAGATTACCACTTATTTGTTTTATGACATATTGACTTTTTCCACCAGATGCACGTTTCTTTTTTATAAACACTGTGTCATATTTATTTAGTAAATCATCAATACTATCTTCAGAATACTCTTGTGTTTCTGGGAGTTCTATTCCAGATGCTTTAAAAAATTGATATTGTTTCCATTTATCTGCTGCCATTAATCTGAATTTTAGTGGATTTACAAAATCAGCATCTCTTTCTTCTAATGCTTTAATTATAGCATCTGTTAACTTTCTTTTTCTTGATCTTACATCAACTCTATCATAAATTACACTTGGAATCTTTGCTATTCCTTCAATCATTGAATTTCCATCCCAATGTCTGCATAGTATTTTCTCACCATTAACTATTCTATTAAGATTTTCTTCATTTCGTTCAATGTATAACAGAGTGATGTCATGTCTTAGTGAAAGTTCAGATCTTTTTTGATAATCTTCAAGTCCAGTAATAGATTCATTACATAATAGACCTATTGCTTCATCATCATTTATGTTTTTTCTTGGGGTCATTGTTAATGAAGTTATTCTTTTGTTTAAATACATTTAGAAAGCTATTAATATGTGTGTTCTCTTTAGTTTCTTATGTTATCAAAAAATGATTCTTTGAAAAAAGTACTTAGTTTATCAAATCCGTGTAGTTGTGGAAGTTGTAATCATGGATGTAAAATGGGTTCAGGTTGGCTTATTGAAGATGATATTCCTAAAATTGCTAGTTTTCTTAATGTTAGTATTGAAAATTTGAAAAAAGATTATCTTGAAAAGCATAAGATTTTGAATAAATGGATGTGGAGACCAAAAATTTTGTGTAAAAATAAGCCTTATGGTAAATGCATATTTTTTAAAAATGAGAAATGTTCAATCCACCCTGTTAAGCCATTAGAGTGTAAAGTTGCAATGCCTTGCAAAGAGTATGGTGAAAAGTTAACGATTTGGTTTATGTTAAATTATGTTTTGGATTTAAATAATGATCAAAGTGTTAAAGATTATCTATTATATCTTAAATCAGGCGGTAAAACTTTACCTGGTGGAGAACCTGAGAAATTGATATCTAAGAAACGTTTATCAGTGATTAAGAATATGTATAATTTAAATAATATTAAATTTTAGATTAAGAAAATGCAAAGATATTGGTTTAGTACAAGAAAAATAGGTTGGGGTTGGACTCCAACTGGTATTGAAGGATGGACCGTTATTATTTTATATATTTTAGGATTAGTCTTAATTATTTTTTCATATAGTGATAACATGGATAATTTACCTTGGGATTATTTCTTTAATGTATCTTTGCTTACAATATTATTATTTGTAATTGCTTGGAAAACAGCAGAACCAGATTTTATTAGAAAAGAAGAATGATTTTGTAATTTATTTTTTTGTTTCTACTTTTTTATTAATTTATCTATGGAATATTTTGCTTATTGATTGATTATAATGCATTCTGTTTATAGTGCAGGCTAATATATTTGCTAATGGATGAACTTTTATGAATGGTAATGATGTGACTTCTTCTGTTTGGGGGATTGAATCAGTAACATGAAATTCTTTTAATCCGTGATGTTTATAAGCATTTATTAGTCTGTCTTTTCCTTCTGATCCAATTTTATTGTGACTAATTGCAAGATATGTTTGTTCTATTCCATATTTTTGATTTAATACTTCAATTGCATTAACTGCTGATTTTGCACTTACTGTTTCATCATCAGTAATTATTGCAGTTGTTTTACCATTTAATGAGCCAACTATACCTAATACGTCTGCATGTTGATCTCTTGGTCTGAATTTGTTCATAATTGCATAGTCTAGACTTAATTTTGTAGCATATGCTATATTATATTTTGCGCCACCAGCATCAGTTGAAACACATACTGTTTTTTTATCTCCTTTCATTTCTTTAAATATGTCCCAGAATAAGTCTAAGCCTGATAATGCAACAATTCCATGCGGTTCATAAAAACCTTTTATTGCCTCTGTATGTAAATGATATGTTATTAAGTTATTCATTCCAGATGCAATCATTATTTTTGCTAAATGATTTGATAGTGAAGCTTCACGTTTTCCAAATGAAGGTTTATCTTGTCTAGAATATGGTAAATATGGTGTAACTGCTGTAATGTTATGTGTTCTTTGTCCTTTTAATGTCCACATCATTTGTAATAGTTGATGGATATTATCATTTACATCGCTATTTGTATTTAATGAGCTAAGGTTAGAAAAAACATAGGCATTTGCACCAGCGACATGTGCAGGAAGTCTTGGTCTTGTTTCTCCATCATTAAATTTTGAAGTTATAAATTGTCCATTTTCATCTTTTATTAATAACGGTATTTCTTTAAAATCACTTTTCTTTCTTTTTAGATGTTCTTCATATTCTTTTTTTACTTTTGTTGCTAAATCTATTCCAGAATTACAAGCAATAAATAATAACCATCCATTAGGTCCTTGAATTTGTGACTTTCTTATAGCTGTATAATCTTCCTGACTTAAGAAATCATTATTGTACATTTTTATTTTTTGTTTAAACTTAATTATAAATAATTATATTATTTATTCCATAGGTTTTATTCTTTATTTTTTATTTTATTAATTTTTGTATCTAGATAAATATTTTTTCTGTTATGTTTCTTTTTTGTTTTTTACATATTTGTAACCAATTAGTGTCGATTAGTTACTTGATGTAATGATAAAAGTTTAAATAGAATGGTTGTGTTAATTCAGTATAAGAATACTTTTTAGTATATCTGTAATATTAAGAATACTCATTAAGATATTCAATGATGAAATTTGAGGTGATGATGGATGAAAAAAATTAGTTTGTTAAGTTTAGTTTTGTGTATTTTTTTTGTTCCATTTGCATTCGCTTCTAGTTTTGGGATAGGTATTACTCCTGATGTAAATGTTGGTACTGTTAATCCTGAAGTTTGGCAATGTGATGGAAGAGTTGTTTTAGCTGGTAATACTGCTCCAGGTCGTATTTCTCCTGGTGATGAACTTATTTCTAGAATGAATAATTATGCGTTTGAAGGTGAACAAGTTGTTTGGAGAACATTAGTTTATCATCCAAATGGTATATCTAATGCAATACAGGATGTTGTTGTTCGATTAGATTCTGTTAATAGTTATAGTGTTTCAACAGGACCAATTTGTAGTCTTACATATTTAGCTGCAAGTGAGACAGTTGATGCTTCTTGTAATGCAATAGTAAATGGCCAGCCTTATACTGTAGCTTCTTCAGGTGTTTCTGCTTATTATGATTGTATTTTTACAGTATCTAATACTTCATATGGTGAGTATTGGCTAGAAGTTGTTGTAACTGATAATAATGGAAATGAGATTATAGCTCCAAATGTTGAATATTGGTTTTTAAACCCTGTAGTTGGTTTAGGTATTGATGGTAGTTTAGCATTTGATAATGTAGTACCTGGTTCAACAGTATATAGTCAATCACTTTTAGTAGAAAATCTTGCTGACGCAGGTAGTGGTGTTATGCTTGATATGTTTATTAGCGGAAGTGATTTTTATGATTCAAGCTCATCTGGGGCTTTATGTCCAACAAGTAATGTTTTAAGTTTAAGTAATTGGGCTTATAGAGCATTTAATGGAGCTTATTCAACAAATACTGATATTAGAGCTGATGCATATGGATATATTCAAATTAATCCAGCAACTTCATTTAACCCAACAGCATTTTATGATTCCCATGAGATAATGCAATTAGTGCCTTTTGGTCCATATTATCTTGCAAATGTTCTGGCTCCTGGAGCTGAGTTTGTTTTAACATTTAGATTAGATGTTCCTCAGCCATGTATTGGGAATTTTGATTCCGGATCAATTTTTTTCTGGGGTCAAGCGATTTAATTGGAAGATTAATTTTTTTCTTTTTTCTTTTTGTTATTTCTTGATTTTATTTTGTCATGTAAAGAACACATTAAATTACGAATTTCATAATCTGTGTGATGTAATTTGTTAACTTTTTTAAATATAATTATCTCAACTTGTAAATTATGTTAGTAATGAAGTTTGGTGGTTCAAGTGTTAAAGATGCTAATTTGTTCCATCAAGTAAAGGAAATTGTAACAAAGAAACTAAATAAGAAACCAGTAGTTGTCTTAAGTGCAGTTAAGGGAACAACCGATTTACTTTTTTTAGCTATAGATGAAGCTTTAAATGGTGTTTTTACTTCGTATAATACTATTTGTAACAATCATAAAAAAATAATTTCTGATTTAGAAATTGATAATAATATTATTGATGATGAACTTAAAGAACTTAGAAATGTTTTAGATGTTATTTGTAAAACAAAAGATAAAAGTAAACAAATGTTTGATTATGTTTCTTTTTTTGGAGAGCGTATGTGTGTTAAAATATTCTCAGCTTTATTGAATAAGGAAAATATTAACGCAAAATCTTATGTTTCTGGTGAGATTGGGATGATAACTAATTCTAATTTTGGTGATGCAAGATTATTACCTGAGTCATATGATTTATTAAATAAAAATATTCTTGCAATGGATCATATTCCTGTTATTACTGGTTTTGGTGGTAAAGATAAACTTGGTGAATTTACTACTTTTCAGCGAGGAGGTTCAGATTATGTTGCGTCTTTAATTGGTGCCGCAATTAATGCTGAAGCAATTGAAATTTGGACTGATGTTAATGGTATTTTATCTACAAATCCTAAAATAGTTCCTGAAGCAAGAACAATTCCTTTATTGACTTTTGATGAAGCCTCAGAGTTAGCATATTTTGGAGCAAAAGTTCTTCATCCTAAAACTATTTTACCTGCAATTAAGAAGAATATTCCTGTTTATGTATTAAATACTTATGAGCCTGATAATCCTGGTTCAAAAATAGTTAGTATGACAAATGACGTTTCAGGTGTTAAAGGTATTTCTTATAAAAAAGGTATTATTGTGATCTATGTAAAATCTACTAGAATGCTTGATGCATATGGTTTTATGGCTAAGATATTTGAAATTTTTAATAAGTATCATAAACCTGTTGATATGATTTCTACATCTGAAGTAAGTGTATCTATAACTGTGGACTCTCCTGATTTTGTTGATAAAATTTGTAATGACTTAACTGGTATTGCACTTACTGAAGTTTTTATTAATCGTGCAATTCTTTACATTGTTGGACAAGGTATGAATAAAAAATTAGGTGTCGCAGGTAAGATGTTTTCAGCTTTAGGTGATCATCAAATTAATGTAGAAATGATTTCACAGTGTAATGATGAAGTTAGTATTGGATGTGTGGTAAAAGAAGATGATGTTGAAGATGCTGTAAAAGCACTACATAAAACTTTTATATTATAATTTTATTTGTTAGATCTATCTTTGATACAATATTAAATACATTCTTTTTCTTATTATTATTGTTATTATTCTGATTTATTTAAATTTTAGAAAGTTAATTGATTTGTTTAAATCTTTCTCATCAATTATAAAAATGGTATCTGTCCAGCATGATAAGAATTCGTACACATTCACATTATTTTCTCCGAAGAGTGACGTTAAATATGCTATTATCCCTGGAATATTTTCAATTTCTTTAGGTGATTTTATATTTATTAGAATCATATTTTTTTTTATTTTTTTTATTTTGTTTTTGTTATTATTTTCAATTTCTTCAGAGTACTTTTCTTGTGTAATAATGGTGTAGTTATCTGATCCTTCTAAGTTATAATAAAATCCTGATTCTTTTTTTATTGTAGTTTCTAATTTATTCATTAAATCTATATTTATGCTTTTTTCTAGTATGAAAACAACTGCTTTAGTTTTTATTTCAATTTCTGATTTTGTTAATATTTTGTTGATTTCTTTTTCATATTCGATTTCTTTTTTTAGTTTTGTTTGTACTCTTCTTGCTGCTACAAGAATTGCTTCTTTTGAGCTAGTTTTTTCTATCTTTAACTCTTTAGAGATTAGTCTAGCTAATGCCGAGTAATTTATTAAATTCTTTTTTAAGCAATATTTAATATAAGGATGCTCATTAATGTATGAGTTTGTTAATTCTGCAGTATTTTTTTCCATATTGTTGGTTATTTTATGGTTTATATAAATATTACTAAGATGTTTCATATTAAACTAAAGTGTTTTCTTTATTTTTTGTTGATTTTATTGTTTGTTTTCTACGATATTCGTAACATAATTACAAATTTTGGTAAATTTTTTAAATAAACAATTAATTTTTTGTTTATGGATAAAATAGATAAAACTGATTTATATATTATTGAAGAACTTAGAAAAGATTCTAGGGTTGCTTTTTTACAAATTGCAAAAATGTTAAGTGTTTCAGAGGGAACTATAAGAAATCGAGTTAAAAATTTAATTACTAAAGGTTATATTAAGAATTTTACAATTGAACTTGCTAATGATAATGTTGCTATTGTTGGAATTGAGACTGAAACAAAGACTGAAACAAAGCGAATTCGCGATGATATAAAAAGATTGGGTGTTGCATCAATTTATGAAGTAACTGGAAGATTTGATATAATTACAATTGTTCCCTCTGCAGATATGAAAATTGTTAATGATATGCTTGAAGCAATTCGTTCAATTAAAGGTGTTGTACTTACTGAAACATTTATGGTACTTCATAAAGAGTAATTTTTTTATTTTTTTGCGATTATATTGTTTATTGTTGATTAAAGTATTAATAAATATTAATAAATATTAATTAATTTTATATAATGTTTAAGTATGGAGCTTTATGTTATGATGAAATATTCATTTGGGGTGTAAATAATGGTAAAAATTGCGATTGTTGGATATGGTAAAATGGGCAAACTTATTGAGAAAGTTGCTATCTCAAAAGGCCATGAGATTGTGTCTATTATAGATCCCATTCAAGAAAAAACTGCTAAAGAAATTTCTGTTTCAACATTAAATGGAGCAGATGTATGTATTGATTTTACTCATCCATCTGTAATAATTGATAATATACGAAAATATTGTGAACTAAAAGTTAATGCAGTTATTGGTACTACTGGATGGTATGATAGAAAAGATGAAATTGAAGCAATGGTTTCTGACGCCGGTATTGGTTTAATTTGGAGCGGAAATTTCTCTATAGGAGTTAATGCTTATTTTAAAGTTGTAGAATTTGCAGCAAAATTATTCAATAATGTTCCTGATTATGATGTTATGGGGAATGAATTTCATCATAAGAATAAAGCAGATTCTCCATCAGGCACTGCTTCTATGGTTACTGATATATTAGTTAATAATATAGATCGAAAAGAGAAAGTTGTAACAGACAGATTTGATAGGCCTCCTCTAAAAAATGAATTACATTTTGCTAGTGTTCGTGGTGGCAGTATTCCTGGAATTCATCAAGTATTATTTGATTCTGAGGCTGATACAATTGAATTAAAGCATACAGCTAGAAATCGAGAGGGATTTGCATATGGAAGTGTACTTGCTGCTGAATTTATTTTTGATAAAAAGGGTTTTTTTGGGATTAATGATCTAATGGATACAATTATAAAAAAAGATAATAATTAGGGGTGGATTTTATGACTGATAAAAATAGAAATATAAAATTTAAAGGGGTTTTTACAGCAATTATAACTCCATTTAATGCTGATGAAAGTATTGATTTTGATTCATTGAAGAAATTAATAGATGATAATATTGAAAATGGTGTTGCAGGAATTGTTCCTTGTGGCACTACTGGAGAAAGTCCAACTTTAGACGAGAATGAGCATTCTAAGGTAATTGAGACTACAATTAAGCATGTAAATGGTAGAGTTCTAGTTATTGCAGGAACTGGAAGTAATTGTACAAAAGAAGCAATTGCTAGAAGTGTTCATGCAGAAAAATTAGGAGCTAATGCTTTATTATTAGTTAATCCTTATTATAATAAACCAACTCAAGAAGGTTTGTATAGACATTTTAAAGCAATAGCTAATAGTGTAAAAATTCCTTGTATAGTATATAATATTAAAGGAAGGACAGGTGTTAATGTCGAAACATCAACTTTAATGAGACTAATAAATGATTGCTCAAATATTATTGCAGTTAAAGAAGCTTCAGGTGATATTGATCAAATTAAAGATGTAATTGCAAATGCACCTGATTACTTTAGTGTACTTAGTGGTGATGATAATATCACATTACAATTAATTAAAGAAGGTGGACATGGTGTAATTAGTGTTATAAGCAATTTTATTCCTAAACAAATGTCAGAGATGGTAGATTATGCTTTGAATGGAAATTATGAATCTGCAGAAAAGATTAATAATCAAATTTCTGAATTGTTTGTGATGGAATTTGTAGAGACAAATCCAATTCCTGTTAAGTATATGTTATCACAGAAAGGTTTTTGTAAAGAAGTTTATAGACTTCCTATGTGTGAATTATCAGATGCAAATAAAATAAAAGTAAAAGAAGCAATTAAAAACTATGTTTAAAAATTAGATAGAGGTAATAAAAATGCCATATATTAATGTTAAGTTGCTTGAAGGGAATTCAGAAAAAGTTAAGTCAGATTTAATAAAAAGATTAACTGATGTTACTTCAGAAGTTTTGGGTAAAGATCCAAATTACATCTGGATTAATATTGAAGAATTACCACGAGGAAATTGGGGTATTGCTGGTAAATCATTGAAATAGAAAATAATTTTATTAATGAAAATAGAAAATACTTTGATTGATTAAAATGAGGGATAATATGACTAATGAGAATAATGTTGTTAATCAAAAATTGAAGGTAGGAGTAATTGGTGCAACTGGTATGGTTGGTCAAAATTATATTAAATTATTAGAAAGTCATCCTTGGTTTGAAGTAATTTATGTTGCTGCTTCACCTAAAAGTGCAGGTAAAAAATATTCTGAGGCTGTTGAAGGAAGATGGGCTATGAAAACTGCTATTCCTAATAATGTTGCAAATTTAGTTGTGAATGATGCTTCAAATGTTGAAAATGCAAAAATATGTGATTTTGTTTTTTCAGCAGTTGAGATGAGTAAAGATGAAATAAAGAAAATTGAAAATGATTATGCAGCAGCAGGTATTCCAGTTGTTTCAAATAATTCAGCTCATAGATGGACTGAAAATGTACCTATGCTTATTCCTGAAATTAATTATAAACATGTTGATATTATTCCTTTGCAACAAAAGGCAAACGGATGGAAAAAAGGTTTTGTAGTTGTTAAACCAAATTGTTCTTTACAGAGTTATATGACTCCTGTTTATGCATTAATAGAAGCAGGTTATGAAGTTAAAGAAATGATTATAACTACTATGCAAGCAATTTCTGGTGCCGGTAAAACATTTGAGACTATGCCTGAGATATTAGATAATGTTATTCCTTATATTGGTGGTGAGGAAGAAAAATCTGAAAGAGAACCATTAAAAATTTTAGGAAATATTTCTAATGGGAATATTGTTGATAATTCAAGTATTAAAATTTCCGCACATTGTAATAGAGTTCCTGTTACAGATGGACATATGGCATGTGTTAGTATAAAATTTGGGGATAAAAAACCTAGTCAAGATGAAATTTTGCAAATATGGGAAAAATTTAGTTCAGTTCCACAAGATTTAAAACTACCATCTGCACCTGTTAATGCTATAATATATAATAGTGAAGATAATCGTCCACAAACTAATCTTGATAGAGATGCTGATAAAGGAATGGCAACAACTGTTGGTAGGTTAAGAGCTTGCAATGTTTTTGATTATAGGTTTGTTGGACTTTCACATAATACTGTAAGAGGTGCTGCTGGTGGTGGAATACTTAATGCAGAATTATTGAAAGCAAAGGGTTATTTTGATTAAATTGATTAAAGATTATTAATTGGAGAATAAAATGGTTTTACAAAAGGAAAAATTACAAAAATATGCTAAAAAGTATGGTACACCATTATATGTATATGATGGTGATTTAATTAAACAAAGATATAATGAGCTTCATAAATTTATCACTTGGCCAAAATTGAAAATATTTTATGCAATGAAAGCAAATTATAATGTGCATATTTTAAATCTTTTAAAAGAGCAAGGTGCTAATATTGATGCTGTAAGTCCTGGTGATGTTTTATTAGCTACGAAATTAGGTTTTAAAAAGGAGCAAATACTATATACTGCCAATCATCTCACAGAGGATGAAATGCACCTTGTAGCAAAACAAGGAATTCTAATGAATTTAGGTAGCCTTTCTCGTCTTGAGAAATATGGGAAGTCATATCCTGGGACAAAGATCTGCTTACGATTTAATACTGATGTGGTTGCAGGTGAATTTTGGAAAATTAAAACAGGTGGAGAGTTAACTAAGTTTGGAATTTTAATGCAAGATGTTAATAAAGTTAAAGAAATAATTGTTAAATATAATTTAACAGTTGTTGGACTTCATGTTCATACTGGTTCAGGAATTGCAAGTACCGTTGATTTTATCCAAAGCATGAAGAATCTAATGAATGTTGGAAGTAAAAATAATTTCCCTGATTTGGAGTTTATGGATTTTGGTGGTGGTTTTAAAATTCCTTATGAACCAGATGAAAAAAGAATTGATTATCAAAAATTTGGTGAGGAAATTACAAAAGTTTTTTCAGATTATTGTAAAGAGTACGGGAAGGAATTGGAGATGTATTTTGAACCAGGTAAGTATTTAGTTGGTGAGGCTGGCCATTTATTAATTACAGTAAATACTTTGAAAGATAATCGTGGAAGATTAATTGCTGGTACTGATAGTGGTTTTCCTCAGTTAATACGTCCTATGTTTTATGGTGCTTATCATATTATAGAAAATCTTTCAAATCCAGATGGTGAAAAAAAGAAATATGATATTTGTGGAAATATTTGTGAAACAGGTGATTGTTTTGCGACAGAACGAGAAATGCCTGAGATAAATGAGGGCGATTTATTAGATATTAGAAATGCTGGTGCATATTGTTATGCAATGGGTGGTGTTTATAATATTAGGCCTATGCCTTCAGAAATTATAATTGTTGATGATAATGATATGTTATCAAGAAAAGCATTAACATTTGATGAATTAACCGAACAAATATTGAGTGAATCAAAAATAAATAATTGATTAAATAACAATTATATAAAAATTAAAAATAATTAGATACAATGAAATTTACAAAAATGCATGGAACGGGAAATGATTTTGTTGTAATTAATTCTTTAATTGAAAAATTACCTTCAGACATGGTTTCTTTTTCTAAAAAGATAGCGGATAGAAAATTTGGTATAGGTTGTGATCAAGTTTTAATAATTGCAAAGAGTGATGTAGCTGATTTTAAAATGCTTATTTACAATAATGATGGCAGTCAGGTTGAAATGTGTGGTAATGGTATAAGATGTTTTGCAAGGTATGTTTTTGAAAAAGGTTTAACTGAAAAAAAGAAAATTTTAGTTGAAACTCTTGCGGGTATTATAATTCCTGAGATTATTAATGATTTAGTTAAAGTTGATATGGGTGAGCCAATTTTAGAAGGTAAGAAAATCCCTGTTAAAATTGAAAAAGAAAAAATAATAAATGAATCAATTAGTATTGGTGGTAAAGATTTTTTATTTACTGCGGTATCTATGGGTAATCCACATTGTATAATTTACTCTGATTTATCCGATGAAAATGTATTAAAGAATGGACCTTTAATTGAAAAACATGAACTTTTTCCAAACAAAGTTAATGTTGAATTTGTAAATGTAATAGATAAAAATAGTGTTGAAATGCGTGTATGGGAGCGTGGAACAGGAGAAACTTTAGCTTGTGGGACTGGTGCAAGTGCAGTAGGTGTTGCTTGTGTATTAAATAATTTAACTGAAAGAAATGTTTCTGTAAAAGTAAAAGGTGGAATATTAAATATTATTTGGGATGAAAAAACTAATCATGTTTTTATGTCTGGTCCAGCTGCGTTTGTTTTTGAAGGTGAATATAATTTTCAATCTTAAGTATTCTTGTTAAAATTATATATTTAATAGCACATTTTAAATACTAGTCTAAATACTAAATTTATTATGAGATTTAGAAACGTCTCCACTAATAATGTTATTGCTTTTTTTTTAGCTTTAGTATCATCCTTTTTTTTGTTTATATCAGGTACTACTGGTGTTAATACATGGAGAAAAATTGAGGAAATAGTTCTTAGATATGTTGATTTTGTTTTTATTGATTTTTTGTTTGTTTTAGTTTTAATTATTGCTTCTCTTGGAGGTCTTTCTGTTTTTATTGGTGGAATTTTAATAATTAGAAATAAAGTATTACTTGGTAATGTTTTTGTTGCTTTAGGTGCTGGTGCAGGTTTTATTAGTTTTTTCTTTAATCTTTTTATATCGATGGTTTCTTTTAATTTTTCTTTGTATTCTTATTTATCTTATTCTTCTCTAGGTGTTTTTTTTGCTTTGGCAACACAATTTTTTTCAACAGGCGAACATAGGATTGAGATATATTATAAATTTAAAGAGTGGGTAAATAAGTTATTTAATAAATGATTTCGTAGATATTCTCTTTGAAATATAGTAATATATTTAAATTAGTTTTAGAATTAATATATCCATGGTAAAACGAAACACGAATATTGCAAAACTTAAGGCAGGATATTTATTTCCTGAAATAGCTAGGCGTAAAAAAGCATTACTGGAAAAGAATCCAGATGCAAAGATTATTTCATTAGGAATAGGTAATACTACTGAGCCTTTATCTCCTTATATTACAAATGGATTAAAGGAAGCTTCTATTGCTATGGCGACTCCTTCAGGGTATAGTGGTTATGGTGATGATCAAGGTTTGGCAAAACTCCGTGAAAGGATTGCTAGAGTTTTATATAATAATATTATCAAAGCAGATGATGTATTCATATCAGATGGAGCTAAATGTGATTGCGGTAGACTTCAACTTTTATTTGGAAATGATGTTACAATTGCTGTACAAGATCCAGCTTATCCTGTATATGTTGATGGTAGTGTTTTAATTGGTGCTACTGGTGAATATGATGATTCTATTGAAGGTTTTAACAATATTGTATATATGCCTTGTAAACCAGAAAATAATTTTTTCCCAGATTTAGAAAATACTCCAAGAACAGATTTAATTTATTTTTGTTCGCCAAATAATCCAACAGGAGCAGTTGCGACACGTGAACAATTAAAAAAATTAGTTGATTTTGCAAAAAAGAATAAATCTATTATTATTTTTGATGCAGCTTATGCTGAATTTATATCTGATGGGAACTTACCAAAAACTATTTTTGAAATAGAGGGTGCAAAAGAAGTTGCAATTGAAGTAAATAGTTTTTCTAAGTCAATTGGGTTTACAGGTGTTCGTTTAGGATGGACAGTAGTCCCTGATGAACTCAAATTTGATGATGGAAATTCTGTTAAAAAAGATTGGAATAGGATTGTTACTACTGTATTTAATGGTGCTTCTAATATTGTTCAGCATGGTGGATTAGCTTCATTAGAAAATGACGGAATGGAAGAGATGAAGACAATAGTTCTTTACTATATGGAAAACGCTAAAATCATAATTGATGGTCTTAATAAATTAGGTATTAAAAATTATGGTGGAATTAATAGTCCATATGTTTGGGCAGAATTTCAAGGTAAAAAAAGTTGGGATGTTTTTGAAGAAATTCTTGAAAAATGTCATGTTGTTACAACTCCTGGTTCAGGTTTTGGTCCTGCAGGTGAAGGGTTTGTACGTTTTTCAGCTTTTGGCCATCGAAATGATGTTAAAGAAGCAATGGAAAGACTTGTTAAATTAAAAGAGTAAGATTTATTATCTATTTTGTATTTTTGTTATTATGTTTGTTTTAAATTGGCCATTAGTATTATTAACAACAGGTATTTTATACTTTCTTACTATTTTTTTTCTTTTATTTAATGTTGTATATGCAACTTTATTCTTGTTTATGATTATTGCTTATTGGACTAGACTTCCAGGAGTAGCAGTTCCTACACCTTATTTTCCTGTTATTTGGGTTGCTGATATGGTGGATTTATTTACATTAATTGTTGCAATTAATTTGGGTGGATGGGTAGGTGCATTTTTTGGACTTTTTGCTAATGTTTGGGCAAGAGCTTGTGGGATATGGCCCTCTTGGCGATTTACCATGGAGGATGCTTTAAGTCAATTTGTTATTTGTTTTTTTATTCCTTTTATCCATATTGCATTAGGTGGAGATATTTTTGTATCAATGGTCGCTTATACATTAATTAGAGGAATATTTTTATTACCACTTACTTGGTTTTTACGTGTTGTTCCAATAACACAATGGGCTATTGAATGGGTTGTTGGCTTAACTGCTATATTATTTATTAATGCATTTTATGCAAAATTATTTGGTGATTTTTTTGATAATTTAATGCAAAAAGGTGTTGCATTTAATTGGACATTATTTTTGTTTGTTACAATTGTGATACTTATTTTTTATATTTCAGTTTTTAGAAAAACAAAAAAGGTTGGTATGAATCAATCCCTTGGTAAAATATTTAATAGATTTAGTAGAAAAGCAGTTAAATCAATTAAGAAAAAGTCTCAACAAAAAAGTTTAAAGAATGATTTAAAGCAAGATGATGATAGTGATTCTTTTTTTGTTAGGGAGAAGTTAAAATAAAGATTCTTTTACATTTAGTTTTAATTATATTTTTGATTATAAATATTAATTTGAATATTTTTGTATAGCACTTGTGCAGATTCTATATGATAACATTGTCATTGGATCTGTTGTTCCTTCTATTTTTGCTTGAATTTTTTTTAATTCGTTTAAATCTTCTGTATGTCTTATTTTTTGATAACTTTCTAATTCAGTTGGGCTCATATTTTTATCTGTATATGTTATAGATGTTCTTATTAAAATGAATTTTAATAAGTCATTAGAAGTTTTTGTTTCATCCAATTTTACTTCTATACTGTCAAATACATATCGACCTTTTCTAAAATCTATTTGCTCATTACCTGAACTATTAGGTTTTATTGTAAAATTAAATTCAATTCCAGTTAAATCAAAATCAAATGGATGTTCTTTTCCATCTAAAAGATCTGTTAATGATATACTATATGTTCTAGTTGTTCTTTGTCTTAATCTATCAATTAAATCAAATTCTTTAGGATCTTCATATTCATTATTTTTTAGTTTTGTATCTTCTTCAATATCTTGTCTATAAGTTTCAATTATTCTTTGCATTGCTAAAGAAGGTAATGTTTCTATATATAATCGCTGTTGATTTAATTCTTCTAATAATTTATTTTCAATCATATGCCAGAAAAAGCAGTTAAGATTTATAAATCTTTCTTTTTTTACTACTATTTAGTAATTAATAAATTTTGTACTTTTGTTATTTAGCACTATTCCATAAAACTTCAAAATGTTTTCTATAGGTATTTGCTATGTCTTTTGATTTTATTAAAACACTTAATGGAACTTCTTTTATGAGGTGAATCATAATATAATCTCCAAAGATAGTAGTGGTTGATTCACTGTCATAATCTAAAAATCTCACTTTTACATCTTTTATTTTTGTCATTGGATGATTTTTATATTTTTTTGATGTAATAATTCTTCCATGCACTCCTTTTTTGATCATATCTTTTACAAGCGCAGGAGCTTCATATAGTGAATCATAAGCTCTACCTGTTGCTCCAAAAGCTAACATTTCTTTATATTTTATGAATAAATTATACCAATTTCTTATTGCTTGTTTTCCTTCGTAAATGTTAATCTCTATTTCTTGGTTATCTTCTTTTTTTATTGTTTTTATTTCTTTAATTAACTCGTTAACTAAAATTTCTGTTGACCTTATTGGATTGATAAGATTCTCTGCTTCGCAAGCTGTAAAAAATTTCTTTTTTTCCTTTATTACATAGCTCACTTGTCCTTTTTTTATTAGGTGATTTAGAACGGTATATGTTAATGTTCTGTCCATACTGAGTTGTTTAGCAATTCCATTAGCTGATAATATTCCTTTTTTTGTTAATAGCAAATATACTTTTGCTTCATTTCCAGTTAGGCCTGCTTTTTGTAATTTTTCAATTAATTCCATAGACATGAAATTATTGTTTTTCTTATAAATGTTGTTATTATTAATAACAACTTAAACTTTTATATTTCTCTATAATCTTGAGATAAGTGATTTTGTAAAATGTTAATGCTCAATTGGCCTATAATTATTTTTGTTACCGGTTTAAGTTATATATTTATGATTTTATTTTTGCCTTTTAATGTATTATATTCAACTATAATACTTTTTGGTATAATCTCATTTTGGTCAAGACTTCCTGGTGTAGGGATGCATTCTCCTTTTTATGTATTGTATTTATTAGATTTTGTTGATTTTTTTAGTTTAATTATTGCGATTAATGTAGGAGGATTAGAAGGTGGAATTTTTAGTGTAATAACTAATATGGGTTCTAGGTTTGTGGGAGTTACACCATCATGGCTTGGTGTAACAAAAGATTCAATCGCACAATTTTGCACATGTCTTGTAATTCCTTATGTGCATATTTTATTAGGTGGGGATATTATTCTTAGTATGGTTTGGTATTCTGTGATAAGGTTAATTTGGTTTTTTCCTATGCGTTTATTACCTGTTGAAACAACTTTTTCTCAATTTTTGGTTGTTTTGTCAACTTCAGGTGGCGCTTTGATTGTAATAAACGCAATTTATGCAAAATTATTTGGTGATTTTTTAGATAATTTAATGAAAGCAGGTGCTCAATTTTCATTTATTCTTTTTTTATTTGTAACAGTTGTCATTTTAATATTTTATATTTCTGTTTTTGGTAATTCAAAAATTATTGGAATAAATCGTTCATTAGGTTATTTGGCTAGAACTGTAAATAAAACCATTGTGAAATCTGTTAAGAGTAAGAAAATAAACAACATAAAAGATGATGAGATGGTTGATGATGATATGAAATTTGTGAAACAGTGTTTGAAATAATCTTAAGCTTTATTAATGATTATTGATTTATTTATTAGATGCGAGAAGAATTTGTTAAAGCTATAGAACAAGCGAAAACATACATTCATAAAATAGAAGATGTATCTCATAATATTGTTCATGTAAAATCTGTTGTTGATTATGCAATAATTATTGCTGAATCTTATCCTGAAGTAGATTTAAATTTGATTGAAGTTGCTGCTTGGTGGCATGATGTTGGTCGGGTTTCTGGTAATCAAGGACATGAGCAACGTAGTGCCGAAATTGCTAGAGATTTTTTGAAACAATTAGGTGTTGAATTAGAAATTTGTAATCAAGTTTATGATGCTATTGTTTTTCACAAATGGTCTATGAAACCAGTTACATTAGAAGGTGAAATAATTCGTGATGCAGATAAATTAGATTTTATTTCTATATCTAGGTGGAAAGCATGCTTAGATGCAAATATTCTTGGTCCATTAAAAGAGTTATCACTTTTGTTACCTAGATTACGAAATGAATTATTGCATTTGGATATTTCAAAAAAAGTTTATGATAGTAAAATAATTGAATTTAAGAACTTTATAAAAACTGTTGAAACAATTAATTTTTCTGATATTAAAAAGCAAATACTTTCTTATGATTTGTAATACTATTAATTTGTCTTATATTATTATTTAAATTAATGGATATAATTGATTTATTGTTTAGTTAATCTAGTTTTCTATTTCATAATTTTTTTAAAACAAGTTTTTTTCTTGATTTACGGTGATAAAATGGCTTTGATGCAATCTAATGAAAATGCAATTCCTTTAGGAGGAGATGCTCCGATTTTTAAATTAAAGAATACTGTTGATGGTAAAGAAGTTTCTTTATCTGATTTTAAGGGAAAACCTATTTGTATAATTTTTATGTGTAATCATTGTCCTTATGTTGTTCCTAAAATGGATGAGATAAAAGAATTACAAGATGGGTTTGGTGATAAGGTTGAAATACTTTGTATTAATCCGAATAATAATCCTGCTTATGAGGCAGATAGTTTTGAGAATTCAACAAAATTAGCATTAGAAAAAGGATATAAATACTATTTGTTTGATGAAACTCAAGAAGTTGCTAAAGCATATGGTGCTGTATGTACTCCTGATCCTTATGTTTTTAATTCAGAGCATAAATTAATTTACCATGGTAGAATTAATGATGATTTAGGTACTACAAATAACCCTACCTCTCATGATTTGCGTGAAGTTTTGCAAAGTATAGTTGATAGTAAAGAAATTGAAGATTGGTTTAAACCTAGCCAAGGTTGTAGTATTAAATGGGTTTAATTCTTTATTTTTATTATGTTTATTGAAGAGTAAAGTATATAAAGACTTATTTCTAAAGTTTATTAAAAAGAGGTTTTTCATTGATGAAAAAGAGTTATTTGCATTTGTTTATTATTAATTTGTATTATATTATATTTAATCTACTAAATGTAAATTTGATTGGTGGATAAAAATGAAAAAGTTTTTCTTGTTTTTTCTGTTTTTTATTGTTCTTAGTCTTTTGTTTTCTGTGAGTACTCATGCTATTAGAACAGGTGTTTATTATGTAACAGATAGTAGTCTTTGTCCTAATTCTTGTAATGGTCAATTAAGTGTATCTGTACATAAAGCATGTGGTGTTGATGGTTGTGCATATTGTGGACGTCATAGTGTCTGTTGTACTAATGCTGCTGGTCGTTATTGTGGTGAGCAATTGTGTGGTAATGGTTGTAGAGATGCAACATGGGGTTCTTGGGGTCCTCATCCTTCAACAGTGTGTGAAGGGCAAGTATTTACTCAAACTCGATCTTGTACTGGTGGTAGGCGTTGTCAAACTCCTGCAAGAGGATGGTGTGGTAGTGAAACTTGTAGTGGACCTAGTACCCAGCAAGCAGTAGGAACGAAATATTGTTGTGTTTTAGGGCCATGGGTATGGACAGATAATTATCGTTGTAATGGTAATACAGTTCAAAGACAACAATCAAGAACTCCTTCTTGTGGTCAAGCTTCTACTCAATGGCTTAATGTGCAACCATGTGCTGAAAATCAAGTATGTGTGCAATATGACACAGTTAATGCAGGGTGTAATTATAAGCCATTACCTCCTGTTATTAGAATTGATCCTAATCCTGCAACTGTAATTCAAGATCTGGATTGTCTAATAGTTGTTCCAAGTACTGATCCTGATAATAATTATCCAATTATGTATAATTATGATTATTTTAAGAATTTGCCTTTCAACTCAATATATTCAAATAGTGGGTATATTAATAATCTTAATTTTATATTACAGTCTGTTCATACTGAAGATAATGATAATTGGAAATGTCGGGTTGCACCTCGTGATAGTTGGAATGTTGTTGGAAATTATGCAGAGGCTTATGCATTTATCTTACCCCAAATAAATGGTGTTTGTGGTGAAGCAGCTGGTAAATTTTATTATAGTACTGCTGGTCCTTTGTATGATTTATGTTCTGAAGGTACTCCTGTAAATCCAGAATGGAAAAACAATCGATGGGAGTGGGAATGTAAAGGAATAAATGCTGGTTCAGATTCAGGTTTATGTATTGCTAATGCAAAATGGGATGCAAAATGTGGGACAGGTGATGGTTCTAATTTAAATCCTGCCAGTAGACCAATTAGTTTTTTTTGTGAAAGTGGTTATGTAGATGGAAGTTATGATCCTAACACATGGTCTTGGGAATGTCTTAGTAATACTGGTGGTTTAAATGCAAGTTGTGCATCTAACAAGACAACCGAGAATACTGTTTCTATTGAATGTGAAGCTAATCAAGCTAATATTAATTCAGTATTTGCGTATTTTAATATTGGTGCATCTCAAGTATCGTGTACTCCTGGTTCATGGAGTGGTAATTGGCAAAGATTTACTTGTAATATACCAGGAACTGGACAATATGAAATTTGTTGTAGTGTTGATGAAACAAGATCTTGGAGATTAGTAGGAGATGTTGATGAATGTTTATTTATTGATATTTGTGAGTGTGTAGATGATGAAATAAATAAAAGTTCAATACCTTGGAGACAGTGTAATGGATGTGAATGGGTAGATTTAGAAGAAATATGTTATGATCGTGGAGATGAGGAAGGTAATACAAGGTGTGATTATGATACTCAGACATGTACTGATACTAAAGGTGATGAAACATGTCCTGTAGGAGTAACAGGTATTTCTCGTTATATGACTGCTACAAACCCTTGTCCAAATGAAATTATTGATATCTTCTGTGATTCAAGTGTCTCTGGTATTAATTCAATTGAAGCTTCAATTGATGGTACTTCTTGTAATTATATTGGATGGGATGGTAAAACAGCTCAGTTTAGATGCCAATTACCAGCAAGTCCAGGTAATTATGTAGCAAAATGTGAAATTAATACTTCAAAATCATTTGTTGTTCCAGGTCAACAGTTTAGAGAAATGTCAATTGAAATTGGAGGAGATTATTGTTGTGGTCAATATGGAAATAAATTATTATGTGAAAATGAAGGTTGTACTTGGTGTGAAAGTTGTCTTGATGCATATCCTCCTTCAGGAACATATTCAGGATATGAATCTGCACAATGTATTAGACCAGAATTAGGTTGTTTTGGTGCATGTTTTCCAGGGAAATGTGGTGCAGAATGTGATGGAACTTCAATAGGTTGTAATACTTCTACTTGTTTATGTGAGCCTGGTTATAGTTTAAAAGATGAAAAATGTTACCCTATTATAATTAGAACAACAGGTTTTACAGAAGTTACTGCTAATGAAGATGGTGATATTATATATATTTCTCCTTTGGGCAATTTTGCAGATGATCATGTTTCTAAAGCAACAAATAAAACATTCGATCAATTGCGTTCAGGTGTTGTTGATAATATAGTAATAATTAATAATTATGAAGATCGTAATCTTTTAGATTATTATTTATCAAGTTCATCTAATTGTTCAGATTCAAAAACTCATATACTTAATGGCAGTATTAAACACGTTTGTAGTTATAGTTCTTCTTTATCTTTTAATTCAATCCAATGTACTGTTTTTGCAGATGAATATTTTCAATCTTTTGAAACAGAAATATCTGTATTTGGTTGTGTTAAGTTAGATGATGGTTTATGGTATACTTCTTATCAGGAAGTATTTACTGTTGATGAACCACAATTATGTGAAATTGGTGAAAGATTGTGTGAGAATAATGAGTGTCAAGAAGATTGTGAAGTTATTTGTCCAGTTGGTCCTGATCCATTGAATATTTGTGTTGGATATTCAGCAAATGTTACTGATACTGATGGAAATGTATGTAAAATAATTGATGGTTTAGCAGATTGTACAATACCTTGTCCTGATGGCCCAGATCCTAATGAAATTTGTTTAGGTGAGTCTGCAAGAGTATATAATGCACTTGGTCTTATTTGTGATGTAATTCAAGGAACAAAAAATTGTGATGATATTGTTATTCCTAATTATTTATGCCCTAATGGTCCTAATCCTTATGAAATTTGTACAGGTGAATTTGTTCATGTATATGATAATCTAGGTAATATTTGTAAAACTATTTCAGGAGTAAGATATTGTGGTACTGTTGATTGTCCTGATGGTCCAGATCCTTCAACAATTTGTTTAGGTGAGTATTATTATAGATATAATGAATATAATGAAGTTTGTGGTGTTGTATCAGGAAGTCAAGAATGTGGTAGTGTTCCTATTACTATTTGTCCTTCATCCAATTATCCAAGTAATTTAAATATAAATTCTGACCGTTGTACAAGTGGTAGTTTTGATGTA
>JBLKOM010000009.1:0-58158 GCA_047602755.1 Candidatus Woesearchaeota archaeon | reverse complement strand
CGTTAAGTGCATTACAAAAATAAACATCACCGCTACTAACATTAACACTATGACCACCACGAGCAATAGCGCCACCACCTTTTCTACCCATATTCATTTCTGTACCAATTACACTAGCACATTCAGCAAAACTATAAATTCTAGGTTCAATTCTATCATTACAAAGATATTGGTGAGTTACTTGAATATCTTGAATATTTTCACCTGTAATAGTTATAATTTTAAGATTGTTGCATATCTCCCAAAAAGAACCTGTTGAAACATATTCATAGCCATCATTCCTGCTTAAAGATGTTCGACCACATTCTTCATAAACAATCTCACCTGTAAAATCACTAGCAGCTAGCCATTCTCCAACACCAGTTGGTTCAACTAAAGTTGCATTATCTCTAAAATAACAAAGACTATCCCCTATAATCACATTACAATCTTCATTAGTATATTTTAATGTAAGTAAATCCATAGTTCTAGGTGAACAACAATTATTAGAAACAATAGATGAACCAAGCCAATCACCTCTTCCACATTCTAGAAGTGTGCACCAATCTTCATCAGAATCCCATCTAACATGTAAAGGAGGGTCTAAAGGACAATGAATATCATATTGTTCATAAATTGAAACAGAAGGTATTTGTCCTTGTCTTAATATTGAGTAATCATCTGCAAATAAATCAAAATAATAATTACCCTCCATTTTTGAGCCTGTACAAATTGTTGCTAATGAACCCCATATGTAATCTATAGATTGTTCCATAGTATAAATTGCTTGCTGATTTGAACAGACTGCACTCCAACTATCAGTACATGATGAAACATCAGGTCCATATAATTTACGAATATTTGCATCTGGTTCAGTTACTTCTATATGTAAAGAAAAACAACTTGGGCCTCGGCCATCACTTCCTTCATAATAAACAATGCAAGGTTGTGGGTTCCAATTATAAGATATTATTGTGGGAATTAAAAATAATAACATAAAAAACATAGAAAATAATGTTTTAAAGTTAAAATTATTTTTTTTCATAACCATCATATGTAATTTATGAAATACATTATTTTTAAATGTTTGTGATAAAAATAACTAAAACAAATGTATCAAAAGAGATACTCTTAAGTATTCAAATGAATATCAAATATCCGTCGAGAAAAAGCATAAATTCATAGAAAGATATATAAAAAAAAGAAATTATTATTAGATTAAAATAAAAAATCATTAACATTTTAGAAAAAATAAAAACATAATATTTTACATTAATTAACAAAAAATAAATATAATAAGTATAATTAATAAATATTAAGATTAGAAAGATGGATGAAAAAAATAATAGTATAAATGTAAGCATAAATACATCAATTTATGATTTGGATGTAATTTATACCACATGTTATTCTTTCTTAGATAAAAATTACATAGAAATGGATGGGAATCCAGAAAAAGAAATAATAATTACTATAAAACCAAAAAATGAAAAAAAAAACAATAATCTAGAAGAAGAGTTTAGAAATTCATTAATTAGATTTGGTTTTTATAAAAAGCAACAAAAGAATTCGTTAGCAATCAGGACTTTAATGCTACAAAAGATACTTGAACTGACAAAAAAAAAACATGAAGTTTATATTGAAACAAATTTGGCTGAAGATATTAAAAAACAGATAGATATAATTGAGGGAAATACAGATACTACAATACAAAAGGAAGTTAATAATATTAAAATAAATATATAATAAAAAAATTGACAAAAATGAATAAACAAACATTAACACATTTTTTATTACCATATAGATTCCAAAAAATAGATAATAAATATTTAGTCACTAGTGAATATTTTGATTGGATCTTCTTAGACCAAGAAGAATTTAGAAATTTACAAGAAGAAAATATAACTAATAATCATAATTTATACGAAAAACTAAAAAGTGAGAATTTTATAATAGAGTCATCTACACAAGCGGATTATTTAATGCAGCGTGCTAAAAGAAATATGAATATTTTATTTAATGGACCTTCATTACATATAATTGTTTTATCAAAAAGATGTCCTCAAGCATGTGGTTATTGTCATTCAGCTGCTTCACTTCATTTAAATAAGAATAAATTTGATTTAAGTAAAGAAAATGCTGAAAAATTTATTGATATAATTATGACAACTCCAAATAATAAAATAACAATAGAGTTTCAAGGTGGTGAACCATTACTCAGGATAGATTTAATAAAACATATTTATAATTATACTGAAAACTTAAATAAAAAATATAAAAAAGATATCCGATATACTCTTACTACTAATTTGCAATTAATGACTGATGAAATATTAACTTACTTTAAAAAAAATAACATATATGTATGCACATCTTTAGATGGTCCAGCATATATTCATGATAAGAATCGACCTAATATGTCTAAAGATTCAAGTCATCAAAAAACTATTGAATGGATAAAAAAAGCAAGAACAAAAGGAATGTTTTTTGGTGCATTAACTACTATCTCAAAAACAAGTTTATCATTCTCAAAAGAAATAATTGATGAATATGTTAAATTAGGTTATACAGAGATTCATCTAAGAGAACTTAATTTTCTTGGAAGAGCAGTTGGTACATGGAAAAATATAGGATACACTGCAGAAGATTATATAGAATTTTGGAAAAAATCAATGGATTATATCCTAGAACTAAATAAAAAAGGTATTTTTATGACAGAAAGAACATCTATAATTATTTTAGAAAAATTGATTCTAAAGAGAGAAGCTAATTATGTTGATTTAATAAGCACAGGTGCTAGTATAATTGGTCAATTATCATATAATTATGATGGTAATATTTATACATGCGATGAAGGTAGAATGATTAATGATGACATGTTTTTAGTTGGAGATGTTGATAGTAAATCTATCCCTGAAATAATAAGTAAACAAAAATCAATAAATTTAATTTCTGCTTCAATAAATGATACATATTTTTGTGACTATTGTGCATTTAAACCTTACTGCGGGTTATCACAAGAAGCAAATTATCAAGAGACAGGAGTCCCAATAAGTGATGTTTTAAATACAAGTAAATGTAAAATTATGATGGAAATATTTACATATATTTTTAGAAAATTGCAAGATAATAAAACAAGAAAAATATTTGAATCTTGGATTCTTAATAAAAATTATACTACTTACTAAAAAGAAGATAACAAAATGATACTACCAAAAATAAAAAAGAAGATTGATAATTTTTTAATGGATGAACAAGGAAGTATATCAAAATCTAATCTAATTAAAGGAGCATTATTTCTTACCAGTTCTGGTGCTTTCTTACAAAAAACTAAAGCACAAATGCCTGAACCTGGACAAATTTATACTGATAATAGAGGTAATCAACGAATTGTAAGTCGAGAACAATGCATGCACACAATATCAGCTGCATCAGGAGAAGGTGTATATTTTGCAAGAGGTCAAGAAGAGATTGGTACATGCTGTAATGCAGAAGGGCAAAAATTACCTGGAACACCTGCAATGCGATGGGAGTGTGCAAGATATCATTGTACATGGATTTGTACAACAGGAGATGGTAGTCTTGATTGTGATCGTACTAGACGAGGATCTGAACCAGATAGATTCCCTCAGAATGGAGGAGGATGTGAGAATAGTAGGCATAATAGACATAAAAATTGTGGTACTGTAGAAATAACAGCAATGCGAAGTCTAGAATTTATTAAATCATTTACATTTTTTCATGACAGAAGTACAAAAAGTTTGAAAGCTACAAGTTATTACAAAGGATATGATGTTTACTTTAGTGAAATGAATGAATGCCCTGGAACATTAGGACATAAAAATGAATGCTACCATAGCAATTGTAGATGGTATCAAACATGTAATTGGTGGCCATTTTAATGAAAAATAAAAATAATAATTTTAGAATTTCTAATAAAAATAGTTATAAGAAAATAATTGCTTTCATGTTATTGGCAGTGACAATATTGGTTATAATATTTATTCTATACATTGCTTCTACAAGAGAAATATTGTATTTGTTTGATCAAGAAGCAAAGGATTGTAGTGAAATGAATAAAAAAATAAGCTTAGCTTGTAAAGCTGCTATATCAGGTGATGTTAATTATTGTTATCAGATAGAACATATCGGGGAAAGTACTTTATCTTTTTTTATTGAGGAAAATCTTTTAGAAAATTGTTATGAAGGTATTTGGTTTACAGAGATAAGAAAAACAATAAATGAAAACGAACTGGATTGCGATAATATTTTAAGTATACCTTTAAATGAAGATGATGAGATTAGCATAGTAGAATATAGTTTATGTGATCTAAGAAATTTAAACTGTGAAGCAATCAACTACCAAGCAGAACAGTTATTTTGTCAAGCTGTGAAAACTAACAGTTTAGAAATTTGTAGTATGATTGATAATCTTAATTCTTGTCCAGAAAGATAAAAACAATTAAGAACAAAATGCATTAAAGTTTTGTTCATCAATTTCACGTAACCTTTTACTAAACATCCTATATGTTGATTCATCTACAAACTCAACCATAGGTAATTTCTCATAAAATTTAGTTATAACAGTATTTATCTCTTTATCTCTAACAAATCTATTAGAACTTAAAACATAATGATAAGCACCAATAACTACCATTGACTGTGAAACAATAATTATTACTTTAGAACCATCCTGAATCATTAGATTATCTAATTTATTGTCAATTATATCAGTTTGCCTGATTTTAAGATAATCTTTATACTTAATTCGGTAAATATAATACTTCATAATAGTTATAATATTATTTAGTTTATAGTTTTTTTGTTTTCCTCAGTGTATTTAATTATATATTTATTAAAACTTTTCTTAATACTATCCTAAGAAATATATGTTACTCCTTATTAGCAATAAATATTTAAAAGAAAACGAATTCTAATAATTATGCAAAGAAATGAGAAGAATATAGAAGATATGATTCAAGAATGTGCTGATGAATTGTCAAATGCAGCTATGTCTGAAGAACAAATTGAAAAAGAGCTTTTAAGAGTACAAAATAAAATAGAAGAAATGAAATTCGAGAAGAAAATAATACAAAAAAAGCAAAGAAGAAAAAAATGGGTGCCGGTTGCTTATATAGCTCAATTAAGTGCTTATACAGTTTTTCATCGAGTTGCAACAGAATCTTATCCCTTTCTGAAATTACTTTGGGGGATACCAGGTGAAAATTACAGAGGAGAACCAATTGAGTATACTATGATAAACCCTTTTTTTTTACCAATTACAGCAGCAATTACAGCAGCTACAATGACATATACAGAGAAAGTAATAATGATGAGGAAGAGCAAATCATATCAAGGTGCTGGACTATCAGCCATAACAAGCGTAGTTGGTGCAGGGATAGGATATTTATTTGGGCAAGAAGCAGGATACTTAGTAGGAACATCCATGGCTATATATTTATCAGTTTCATTATGTGATTATCTCCAAGATCAACCTAAAAAGTTTTTTCAGATTCAAAAGTGAGAGTAGAAAAATGAATAATGATCCAAAAAATGTCGAACAAATGATTACTGAAATTTTAGATGAAATAAACTCCAGACCAGATAAAAAAGAGGAATTACTTGAAAATTTAGAATTCTTAGAATCTGAATTACAAAGATTAAAAAAACATGATAACGATCCTTTTCTTAGTAAATTTGATTATGATGCGTTTATACCAAAAAAGACGGGATTAGTAGCAATGCTTTACTTGGGAGAAACAATAATTATGGGACTAGCTCATTACTATATGATTAATAGATACCCTAGTTTACAATATCCTCCTTTAGAAACAGTAATGGAAGAAGGCTTCAGAGAAAATATTGCTAATCCCTCTGAATTAATTGATAAAATTACACCATATTTCTTACCTGCATGTGCCTTTATAGGTTCAAAAATAATGTCTATCACGGGAAAGCTAATTGATAACAAATATAGAAATATATCAACACCATTTTTTTCTACTATAATGGCTTTTGGGGCTGCAGAATTAAGCAATAAATATGGTGGACCAGCATTATATGCTGCTGCAACAACTTTTGCGGTTTTTCTAACAACACTTTCTATCGATCGAGATCAATTGTTTCATTAATTTAATCATTTCTTCTTTGAATAACATGTTCATTTCCGAAATCTTTTAAAATAAACTCTTTATTAGATATTTAGGTGAAGAATTATGAGAAAAATTATGATTGCAGGAAATTGGAAAATGAACAATGGTGTTTCTGATAGTATTAAATTAATAAATGATATAAAAACAAATGACAATATTGATATTCTTGTTTCTCCAACATTTGTATCATTATATCCTATTGTTAATAATAATAATAATAATAATAGTAATAGTAATATATTAGTTGCAGCACAAAATATGCATTATGAAGAATCTGGAGCTTTTACTGGAGAAATTTCTCCTACAATGTTAAAAGACATTAATGTAAATTATGTTATTCTTGGGCATTCTGAAAGACGGCATATCTTTAAAGAAGATGATGCATTAATTAGAGAAAAAGTATTAAGCGCTTTGAAATATGGACTAAAAGTTATTTTATGTATTGGAGAATTAATTGAAGAAAGAGAAGCAAATAAAACAGATATTGTTCTTGAAGTTCAATTGACAGAAGCATTAAAAGGTGTAGATAAAGATCAAATCAAAAATATTATTATTGCATATGAACCAGTTTGGGCAATAGGTACTGGGAAAGTTGCAACACCAGAACAAGCACAACAAGCACATCATTTTTGTAGAGCAAAAATCTCAGAATTATATAATGATGAAATTGCAAACCAGATAAGAATATTATATGGTGGAAGCTTAAAACCAGAAAATGCAAAAGAATTACTTGAGCAATCAGACATTGATGGAGGACTAATAGGGGGTGCTTCACTTAAAGCAGAAAGCTTTAATGCAATTATTGATATTGCTAAAGATATCAAGAAATAAAATTAAAATATTTTTTTATTTATTTTATCTATTATTATTACCATTTCTAATAAAAATTTATAATAATATAATTTATAAGAATAGATATATTATAATTCTAAAGAATTTATTTCTTAAATTATCGATTGATAACATGAATTTTATGTACAGTATTGTCATATGTATTTGCTGCTGTACAACTTGTAGGAAAATCATGTTCACCGTTACAAACTCTTAATGTAAATATATAATGACCAGCAGGTGCCCCTCTTAATGGTTGTGCAGCTACAAGAATTATTGAGTCCCTATTCATTTCTATTTTTCTCTCACCATTATTTCCAACTAAATATTGTATTGCTGGCTTTGAACTATCATACCTTTGTTCACCTGAACCACCACCATAACTTTGTATATAACAAAGACCATCAGCACAAGAAACATCTATCAACCTATTTCTATCTTCTATTGGTATAAATTTCACTGCCATTGGATCAATATCTACCTTAAAATATGGCTCAGGAAGCGTATTTTTAATACCTACTGCAAAATCTGCTGTATTTCCACCTCTTACTGTTCTTGTATCAATTGGAATAGCCACACGAGTATTTCCTGCTAGTAATGTTTCGATTTGCATTCTTGTTTGCTCATCTAGTCTTAGTTTTAAATCTGAAGCTTGTATAAAGAAGTGCCCCAGAAAGATTACTGATAAAACAAAAACAACTATTGCTATTATTAACATTACTAAAAAACTCATGGATAGTTGTATTGCAGCTTTTTTTTTTCGCATTACATTAAACGAAATTAAGACATTTATAAGATTTGCGATTACTAATTTATATAACTAATTGAATATCAATAATCATTAACATAAAACAGAAAATAGAAGCTTATATAAATAAAAGTATTTGATAAATTTATATGGAGGGGATAATATGAAAGGTAAAAATTTTTTTACATCCGAGAGTGTTACTGAAGGTCATCCTGATAAAGTTTGTGATCAAGTATCTGATGGTATTTTAGATGAATTAATAAAACAAGACCCTAATAGTAGAGTTGCTGTTGAAACTTTGGTTACAACTGGTAGTGTTCATGTGGCTGGTGAAGTTACAACAAAAGGATATGCAGATGTACAGAAGATTGTAAGAAATGTTTTACGTGAGATAGGTTATACTGATCCTGAATTTGGTATTGATTGTGATGATGCAGGTGTTTGGGTAGCAATACATGAACAGAGTCCAGATATTGCTCAAGGGGTTGATGAAATAAAAGTTGAAGGTAAAACTTCAGAAGAACAAGGTGCTGGAGACCAAGGTATGATGTTTGGATTTGCATGTGATGAAACTCCCCAACTAATGCCACTTCCAATCATGCTTGCACATCAACTTACACAAAAATTAGCTGAACTAAGAAAAAAGGATATTATTAAAGGTTTAGGTCCTGATGGTAAGTCCCAAGTTACTGTTGAATACAATGATGGAGTTCCAAAAAGAGTTGAAGCTGTAGTAATAGCACAACAACATTTAGCAAGTACACCTGATATTGAATTAAGAAAACAAATCAAAGAAAAAGTAATATTACCTATCTTAGGAGATTATTATGATGGTAACACAAAAATACATATTAATTCAACAGGAAAATTCATTATTGGTGGACCAGAGGGTGATACTGGTTTAACAGGTAGAAAAATAATAGTTGATACATATGGTGGAATGGGAAGACATGGTGGAGGAGCATTTTCTGGAAAAGATCCTTCAAAAGTAGATCGTAGTGCAGCTTATGCATGTAGATATATTGCAAAAAATATTGTAGCTGCAAAAATTGCTAAAAGATGTGAGGTTCAACTGTCATATGCAATAGGTGTAGCAGAACCAATGGGAGTTTATGTAGACACATTTGGAACTGGTAAAATCCCTGATGAGAGGATAGTTGAATTAATAAGAAAGCATTTTCCTCTTAAACCAAAAGAAATTATAAATCAGTTAAATCTTAAAAGACCGATTTTTCAAAAAACTGCATCATATGGACATTTTGGTCGAGAAGATGAAGATTTTAATTGGGAAAAAACAGATAAAGCAGAACTTATTAAAAAAGAAGCAGGAATTTGAAACAGTAAAAATTTTTTTATTTCAAGATAAGAATTCCCTAACAAATTTTATTTCTTTTTCAACTTTTTTTATAGAGCGTGTAAATTTTATATCTTCTTCAATTATTATTGGACAAGTCAATTTCTTTAATGGTTTTATAGAGTAATAAAAATTATCAGTACAATTTAATAATGATTTATGCTCTTTTTTTTTATATGTTCCACTTAAATGTATTTGTGATATTTTATTTTTAAATAATTTAATAATCTTTTTTGTTTCATCTTTTGAATATAAATATGTATGAGCTGCATCTAAACATAAACCTGCTTTTGGAAAATATTTGAAAATTGTTTTAATGTCTGAATAAGACACTTTACATTTTGGTTCCATATTCTCAGTTGACACATGAAATTTATATCTATTTAATAACTTTGGAGGTAATAGGTCTTGTGGATGTATAACTACTGTTTTAGCATTTACTCTTTTATATAATAATTCTATTAATTTTAATTGTCTCTTAAGATCATCCATATTAGTTGAATTCCATGGAAGGTTAAATGGCGCATGAATGCTAACATACTTTTTTTTCTTAAGCCAAGTTAGATTCCTAGCAGAAAGTTTTAGATTAAATAAATTTTCTTTGAAACCTAAAGTTATTTCTGCACCATCAACATCAAACTTTCTTGCTATATCAATATGTGAATTAGGATTAATATTTTTAGTCCATGTGTGAAAGGCACCTGTTGCAATACATATGTGATTATTCATAATTATAATAAAAAAATCAAATCATATAAAAATTTATGCTTTGTTTTGATTTCTTAAAATGCTACGACATATACTCATCACATATAATTAATATAATTATTTTTTTGTGCAGAAATAAATGGTTGCTACTCCTGGAAATAATTTGTAGAAAGTAGAATTACTAAATTTTTTATTTAAAATATTAATAAATGCTTCATCATAAGGAAATTTTTGTGATGAATTAATAAGATATGAATACGCTTTATAATTATTTGAAAAGATAAAAGCAATTAATCTAAACCAAGTGCTAATATAAATTTTGTAAAATATTTTTGAAATAATATTAGTTGGAATTGCTGTTTCTAATATCACTAAATTACCATTCTTATTTAAAACACGATAAATCTCAGATAAACTCTGATGTATATTGCTAAAATTTCTTATTCCAAACGAGATTGTTATAGTATTAAAATAATTTGATTTAAATGGAAGTTTTTCCGAATTAGACTTGATTATTTTTATTTGATTCTCTTTTTTATTTTTTAATATCTTTTTTAGTGCAATTTCTAGCATTTTTTTAGAAGGATCTACAGCATAAACTTTAATTGTTGAATTTATTTTTGTTAATTCTAATGCAAGATCTGCAGTGCCAGTTGCTAAATCTAATACTCTTGCTGGATTATTTTTCAATGCATAATAAGATACCTTTTTACGCCATTTTATATCTAACCCAAAAGTGATTAGTTTATTCATTATATCATATCTATTTGATATAGTATTAAAGATTTTAACTGTGCTTTTTTTTGGCATAAACCAATATTTTTTAACCTATTTAAATAAATTCCTTCTTTTGTCTAACATTTGCTTAGAAATAACCAATATTATTTTAAATTCATAAATAACTACATGGTTTGAAGTAATATGAAGCAAGAAAAGAATTTTGAAGAAGAACTAGAAACAATGTTTGAAGAATTATCAGGAAATACTTCAAATGAAAGAAAAAGAACTATTAGACTAACTAAAGGCAATAAAGATTTAGATGAAATTAATAGAGATATACAAAAAAGAAAGAAAACTAACTCACTTTCTTCTATAATTCAAAGAACTGTTAATAAATATAAAACAGAACTATGCTATATTGGTGAAACAATTGGATTAGGATTATTTCATTATTACATTATAGATAAGGTTCCAAGTATGAAATTTTTTTTAGTAAATGAAGAAATTCCGCAAGGTTATGAAGAATTAGCATTTGGAGCAAAGTTTTTAGCACCTTTTTTCTTATCTATTTATACAACAATACATTCTGGTTTAATGACATATACAGGTACTGTTCTTGAACCGGAAAAAGAAAGACATTATTCAGGTATATTCTTAAATGCATTTGTAACAACTTTTTTTGCCTCAGCCATGGGTGAAATGCTTGGTGGTAATGAAGGTTATGTAATAGCAACCTCAGTCTCTGGATATGTTATGACTCGGATTTGTGATAAAAGTAAAGCTGCATATGATTTAGTTGATGCAATTCTTACTGCAGGAGATAAAAAATAAAAAGATTAATAGTTTGATTATATAAAAATTATATTAATTAAAAATAGGTGGAAAAATGAAAAAACAAATAAAAGTAAAATCTATAAAGAAAAAAGAAGATGATTGCTGTAAGTTAGGTAAAGATTGTGATTGTAAAGATATGAATTGTGGAGGAGCATTTTATGGTTTAGGTGCTCTTGGTGCCGCTATATACTTTATTTCAACTGCAACAGGATTTTGGATTGGTGTTTTGGGTGTGCTTAAAGCTTTAATATGGCCATTATTCTTGGTTTATGAACTTTTCAAGTTTTTAGGAATGTAGAAATATTAAATCAGTTAGATTTATAATATAGTTTTTATTCTTGTTTATTTGATATTTATGTGGGAAAAATTAGTTAATAAGCTACTAGAAAAATCAGAAGTAAAGTTAGGAGAAGATATTATAATAGATAATAAATCTGCTTATAGAGATTTTATCTTAAAAGGTTCATTGGGTTTTGGAGAATCATATATGGAAGGAAAATGGGATTCTCCTCATTTAGATGTATTAGTAGCAAAAATATTAAATGCACAAATTGAACAAAATAGATTTATTGGTACACTTACGGATAACATATTAAGGCTCAGATCAGTATTGCTCAATCTACAAACAAAAAAATATGCTCCTGATTTATATGAAACACATTATAATGCAGGAAATCATCTTTTTGAATCATTTTTAGATGAAAACATGATTTATACATGTGCATATTTCCAAAATACAGATGATTTAACACAAGCACAACTTGATAAAATAAAAATAGTTGGTGAAAAATTACATCTTCAACCAGAAGATAATGTCCTTGATATTGGCTGTGGTTGGGGTGGGACTGCAAGAATTTTATCAGAAATGTTTGGATGTAGAGTTACTGGTGTTTCAAATACACCTAATCAAATTATTTATGCATTAGAGCATAATTCACATGATAGGGTAAGATTTTTTTTATCAGACTATAGAGATATTGATGGCATTTTTAATAAAATTTACAATATTGGTTTTTTAGAAGCTGTTGGGCCTAAGAACTTTAGAGGATTCATGGAACTTGTTGATAAAAATCTTGACAATGATGGTATTTTCTTAACACACACTATTGGAAGTATGGAATCTGTAGAATGTACTGACCCCTGGCTTGATAAATATATATTCCCTCATGGAGTAATTCCTTCAAGAGTTCAAATTGATAATTCAGTTAGAGGAATTTTTGAAGAAAGAGATTTTGAAGCTTTTGGTGAATATTATGATACAACCCTAATGAATTGGAATCAAAGATTTAATGATAATTGGGATAGTATCAAACATAATTTCAAACATCCTGATGAATTTAAAAGAATGATGAACTATTATTTCTTGATATGTGCAGCATCATTCAGAGTAGGAAAAAATGATTTGTGGCATTTAGTTTACACAAAACCAGGACATGCTACAGATTATCAAACATATAGATTACCTATAATTAAATGAAATATACATTAAAAAATTAAGAATAATAATTATATTATAATATAATAAAAAAATTCTAATAAAAAACTTACATTGCATCTAATCTCTTTATTCTATCTTCAATAGGGGGATGTGTTGAAAATAGATTATTTAAGAAATTCTTTTTTTTACAAAATGGAGATGAAATATAAAGATGTGCTGTTGCTTTATTTGCGCTTGCCAGCATTGGATTAGCGTCACCAGAAATTTTTCTTAATGCATTAGCTAAACCTGGAGGATATCTTGTTAAACTTGCACCTGTTGCATCAGCCATATATTCACGTTTCCTGCTTATTGCAAGTTTAATTAATTCACCAATTAATGGAGTTAATATTGCTAGTACTAATCCTACTATGATAAATATAATTGTAGCTTTTCCTCCTGCTCTTCCATAACTTCTTCCTCGACCACTTATTGAAGACCACAAGAATGTTCGTAATAAGAAATCACTAAGCAAAACAATTATACCAACCATGACTGCAGTTAACATCATAAATCTAATATCATAATTTTTTATGTGAGCCATTTCGTGAGCAATAACACCTTCAAGTTCCTGACGATTTAATTTGTTAAGTAACCCTGTTGTTACAGTAATTGCTGCATTCTTTGGATCTTTTCCTGTTGCAAAAGCGTTCAATGCAGGGTCGTCAATAACATATGCCTTTGGGGCAGGAAGTCCAGCAGATATTGCTACTGCTTCAATAGAATGATATAAATATGGAAATTCTTTTTTAGTTACAGGTCTTGCTCTTGATAATGTAAGAATCATATTTCTTCCAGCATTAAGAGCAATAATCGAATAGACCAGAGAAATGATCACTGCAATAATTAATCCTATATATACATTATCATATAGTAATCCGATAAATGCACCAAGAACTCCTATAATTATAATAAAGAAGAACATTAATATTATACTTCTAAATTTATTTTTCCTTGTTTCGTCAAAACTTATTAGCATGAAATCACCTATTTTACATAAAAAATCAATTAAAATAAAAAATTAAAATAAAAGTTAAAAACTAACTTTTACGTTTTTTCTTTCCTCAGCAGAAGCTTCAAAAGGTTTTTCTTGTTTGAAACCAAGGCTGTTTGCAATCATATTGTTAGGGAATGTTTCAATTTTTGTATTAAAAAGCATAACAATCTCATTATAATGCTGCCTTGAATAAGAAATCTTGTTTTCTGTACCTGTTATTTCTTCTTGAAGTTGCATAAAGTTTTGATTAGCTTTAAGATCAGGATAATTTTCAGAAACTGCAAATAAAGATTTTAATGTTCCTGAAAGCATATTTGATGCTTCTGCTTTATCTTCAACAGTGTTTGCATTCAAAAAAGCAGTTCTTGCTTTTGTTACTTCTGTTAAAACACCTTTTTCATGTTTCATATAACCTTTTACAGTTTCAATTAAATTAGGAATTAAATCGCTTCTTCTTTTTAATTGTACATCAATTTGAGCAAAAGCATTCTTTACTTGATTGCGCAATCTAATCAAAGCGTTGTACAAGAAGATGATAAATAATACCACAACTGCAACAATTATTCCAAATGTTAACCACGGATTCATTTTGCACCTCACTAATTCTTATATATTAAATTCTTTTGAATAGGTTATTTAAAAATATTTTGAAATAAATAATTAGAAATAACTCATTTAAGAAGAAGATAATATAAGATTTAAATCCTTATTTGATATTGATTCTTACAATCAAAGATATTTTTGTTGCAGAAAATAATATATATTTTATATTTTTGAGATGCCTTTTATTAAATGAAGGCGTTTTTTTACTGCTCGACTTAAAGCATCAAATTCCTCTGGAGAGATATCTATTATACCTGACGAATTCTTCCCTCTAAAACATATTGAAATAGATTCTGATTCTGGATGTAAAATATCCTCATTTATTATTATTTCTTTGATTTCTGAACGAACTTCGTTACGTGTTTCTCCATCTGAATTAATTTGACGTAGTTTTAGCTGCATAATATACCACCAATTCTTTATTTTAATAATGACTATTAAATAAATTATCTTTATTGAATAGATGTATCCTGGTAGATATATCACATAATTTATAAATAATAAATTTATTATTTTCATAATGATATTTGGATATTTATTAGCAACAATATTGACATTTGCAGATTTTCTAAGTGAAAGTATACATATCAAAGCAAGAAAATCACAACTTGTTGCTTTTGCAGCAGGATTGTCTGTTACATATATCTTTTTAATACTTTTACCTGAAGTTTACACATCAGATTTAATTAAAACCAATAAATTCATTCTTTTATCAACCTTATTTGGGTTTAGTATTTATCACATTGCTGATAAATATGTACATCATACATTCACAGGAGTTACATATAGAAAAATACATAGCAGATTACATGCAAATATGGCATTTTTAACTTCTGTTATAGTAGGTTTTTTATTAGTGACATATTCTGAAAAAGGAATATCGGAAGGTTTAATTTTATTTATTCCACTTTTCTTTCATATAATAATTGATGCTTTACCAAAACACATGAGTAAAGGTATTTTTACTAGATTATTTTATTCATTAGCACCAATATTTGGTGCATTAATTGCTTCTTTTTCAGTTTCAAATGAGATAATAGAAATAATTCTATTAAGTTTTATAGGTGGTGCAATTTCTTATGCTATATTGCGAGATGATCTGCCTGAGAGTGATAAAGATAAACCTTATTTTTTCATATTAGGTATGATTTTCTTTTTAATTATTGTAATTATATTCTGGAATTTTATTTAATTATTATTAATTTAATAACTAGAAATAATTATTTTAATCTAGAAGAAAAAACTACTTTTTTTGTCAAATTGTTTTTTTGCATCTCTAACAGCATCACGAACAATTTCAGGTAGCGCAGGATGAATATATATCATAGAATACAAATCATCGAGTTTTGCTTTATTAGAAATAGCAAATATTAATTGATGTAGCATTGTTGCAGCATCATCACCAATAATGTGAGCACCAATTAAAACTTCTGATTTATTAAACAATAATTTTACCATCCCAACATTACTTTTTCTAGCTTGACCCATTGCACTATCATTGTAATTTGATTTACCAGCAATATATTTTACCTTTTTTTTAATTAATTCATCCTCTGTTAATCCTACAGAAGCAATCTCTGGATCTGTAAAAACAGCATGTGGCATTGGTGGATATTTTATTGGTTTTTTGTAATTGAAAAATAATTTATCTATAAGATATTCAGATTCAAAATTTACAGAATGTCTAAACAAATAATTGCCTATAATATCGCCTATGGCATAAACTCCCTTTACAGATGTTTCAAGATAGTTGTTAACTTTTATATATTTATTTTTTGTTTTTATTTGTGTGTTTTTTAGTTCTAAATTATCTGAATTTGGAGTAACCCCTGTACATACTAATAATGAATCTGCTTTTATTGTCTTTCTTTTTCCTTTAATGTCAAGATAATTCACTGAAAACAAATTGTTTCTGTGTGAAACACTCTCAATTATTTCTCCAAGATGAATTTTATGATTTTGCGAGAATGTATTATGAAATATTGATCTTATGTCTTTATCTTCATTACGAAGTAAACAACTCCTTACAAAAAAATGAACTTTTGTACCAAACAAACCATATGCGTTGCCTAATTCACATGCAATATAACCTGCACCAATAATAATCATCTTTTTTGGTAATTTTTTTGCGGTTAAAGCCTGAGTTGAAGTAATATATGGTACTTCACTTAATCCTTTTATATTAGGAATCAATGGTCTTGAACCTGTTGCAATTACTATCTTATCTGATGTTATAATATCATTGTTAATCTTAAGTATTTTGTTTGAAATAAATTCTGCAGTGCCTTTATAAAAATCTAAATTATCACGTTTTTTATATGAAGACTCGATTTTCCGAGAAACAGTGTTACTGTAAGAATTAATACGCTTAATTAGCTTATTAAAATTAACATTTGATTTTTGTGTAACTATATCAAGAGATTTAGCATTATCTATTTGTTTTTTAATATGACTGGGGTATATTAACATTTTTGATGGAATACAGCCTCGATTAAGACAAGTGCCACCAACATTATCTTTCTCAATCAAAGCTACTTTTTTACCTAACATATAACCAGCTCTAGCGACTTTACTACCTCCACCAGTACCAATAACAATTAGATCATAATTTTTCATAAATCAATAATAATGACTTTAGTATAAAAAGGTTATTAATGAATCATAGTAAATTAACTTGAAAATTTAAAATTTAAATTTTATACTTTGGAAGGAAAATAGGATAAATTTCATTTAAAGCTACTGGTGAAAAATCATGTACTAAATGATCTATCACACGTGTTTCATGCTCATTAGGGGTATGTCCAGACTCATGCCTAATTATATATTGATTATTTAATTCAACATCATAAGCTCCACTACCAAGTCTTAAATTAATTACATTTTCTCCTAAATATGTGAAACCTAGAACACCTGGCATATAACCTTGAGGGAATCTTTGAATTGTTTTATCTGCTCTAACTCTAAAATCTGTCATATGCATTTCACGTTCTCTTATATAATCGCGAAAATCATATACAGAAATATGAACTTTTGAAAAATCATAAGAATTAGGATCATAAATTGGACGATTAGCATTATCTGCTAATAAGTCTGTCGGTAAAATAATTATAGGAATTACCTTTTGATCTGATTCGCTTTCTACAATTTCATCTAATTCCATTTTAGACTAGAATGCTATTTTATTATTAAAAGTTATGTAATATTGTTAACAAAAAGATGTGCAAATATTCGAAGGAGTTGTTACATTACAAAAGTCTGCACGATTACTATATGTGTCTGATGTCATGCATTTATTGCAACCTACGCAACGACAAGTATTTGTATAGATTCCTAAATCATCTCTAAAATTTGCTATTTGTGCTGCTGTTGCATCAATTATCACTTCATTAAATAAAACACTATAGCCTGATGGTACTTCACCAGCTGTACAAGAAGCACCGATACGACCATTATGAGGATTATGTCTTAGACCACTCCATGGATACGGAGCAATATTTAATGAAGAAGAAGTAGTTGCTGTAGAAGTTGAAGAAGAATATGTTGTACTAGAAGTTGAACCTGCAGTACCATAAGTAGTTGAACCTGGAATTGAAGAAATTGGTATATTACTCAATGAAATTGAATATTGATCTAGTGTTTGGAGATAATTATTTGTTAATGGACATTGTATGGTAGCTACACTCTGGGGCTTAACAAATAACTCATCTAAGATTACTATATTACCTATATTATGAGTTCCAGAATATTCTTTTACATGCCAATGGCCATCATAAACGATATTTAAAGTTGATTTACCAGTTGAGCTTAAACTTCCTGCAATAGGGATACCATTAGGAAGACCCCATGAATGAGCCCAAAATAATACTTCTCCTGAAATTGTTTCAATAAACCATAAACCAGTACCTAACCCATAGATTGCTAAATCAGCTTTACCATCACCATTATAGTCTCCTACAACAGGAATTCCCCCTTTGAATCCAAATTCATATCCTGATTTAATAGTTTCGCCAGATATAGATTCAATATACCATTTCCCTCTATTAACATCATATATTGCTAAATCAGCTTTTCCATTACCATTATAATCTGCTGGGACTGGAAATGTGTTATGATATCCAAAACTAAAAGTTTGAACTTCAGAAGTATTGCTCATAAATATTTCCCAATGACCATTATTATCATTATACAACCCAAAGTCATCAATACCATCACCATCAAAATCAGCCACAACAACAGTTCCATGAGTTGCAGTTTCACCTGTACCAAGAGTTGCATGATTAAAACCTGAAACTTGCGTACTTACTAAACTATTACGGATATGGTCAGGTAAATCTAAACCATCAGAGGAATAAATTATGAAAAATCTTCCTTTTTGAGATGGATCATCTAAATAATACCAATATACACCTAAATCATCAATACCATCACCATCAAAATCACCTTTGAAAAATTGATAGTTACCATGATTACTACTTCTGCCACCCCAATGAATATAATTACCTATGTTACTGTTTCTTAAAAGATTATTATATATATCTACAGGGTTTGATGATGTAAGTTGTTTATGATAAAATCTTCCACCTTCAGTGCATGCATTTGAAATATAAAACCCAAATGAATTACTTATACCATCTAGATTTGCTATAAAATATTCTATTGGTAAATCAACATTTCCCCTTGACAAATCAATAGGGCCAGGAATGATTCCTTCATTTGTATATCTAATTTGACCTTGAAAACCAATGCAATGTAAATTTGTTATTGGTGGAGGTAATCTTGGTGGTAATCTTATATGAACATCTATTACTTTTTGATTATTTAAGAAAACCATAAATTTTCTATTACTATGATGATATTCAGCTCTTAACGTATTGGTTCCACTACGCAGTCTATTCCATATTGGTGCTTGTACCCAATGGTCTTTTGGAGGTTGACTTGATATTGATCCAGGTGATGGTCCAGCAAGTCTTATCTGATCTTGATGAGTTCGGCTTTCATACCCTCTATATAACCTCATCGCAAAATTATTACCCCATGCAAACCAATCTAAACCATCGTACAAATGATTTTTAGTTCCAGATTGTATAACTCTTGAACTTGTACCACGATTAAAATTACCAGTTAACTCAATTACCCAATCTTGATCAAAACGTAATGGATAGTCTAAATTAACACTACCCCCTAAACCACAACTAGTTCTTTTCCATGCGGCATTATTATAATTAATTAATAACTGCGCAAAACTAAAATGGTTTACATGAGCTGTAAAAAATCCATGTTCATAATTATAATTTAATGGTATTAATTCATAACTAGTGTTATCAATCCATATTAATTCTGCAGTTGCACCTATTTCCATATAATGATTTATTATATCATCAGCAAAGAAAACAATCTCAACAGGATTAGAAAAAGAAATACCACTTGGACCAAACATATAAATGTTATTTCCAGGATTATAATAATCATACTGGTTAACTAATAAAGTTATAGATAAATTAGGGTCAATTAATGGAATACCATCTAATAATATCTGTGTCCCTGAAGGAATAAGTATTCTTGAAAAACTGTCAGATGAACCTAATTGGAAATCATTGACTACAAAACCATTACTATCTGTGTTTACTTGTAAAGATGAAACAAAATAAAATTCTAATGGTATTAGAAAAGATTCAGTTCTTTCGACATTATCATATTGTATTCTTAAATCAAATGATACATTCCCAAATATTTCTTGCGTATTTGATTCAATTGTCAAATTAGTAAATGTAGAATTATAATTTGTAACATTAAAGTTATACAATGGGAATATTTCATCAATACATTTATTAACAAAATAATCTAATGAATTATTTATATCAGATATTCCAGTATAATATATCGATTCTGCTAATGATTTTTGAATACAATAAGATATATATGAATATTCAGATGATAACGATTGTAGTCTTAAATATGTACTATCAGAGACTTGTTGAGAAGAAGTTAATGCTGCAAAATACATAATTCCAATGATTAAAACAATAATACCTAAAATTATAAATATTGTAATTTGAGATTTTTTCATTCTATTATTTAATATATGTTAACAATTTATTTTTTTATGTTTAAATACTTTTTTACTATAAATACATATTATATGCCTAAACCTTTAAGTAAAACAGAATTAGTATTTATTTTGAGAGGTGGTATTTATCTTATTAGGAGAATTGGAAGATTTAGATGAAATAATCCAAACTTATGAAAAATACTCTATTATAGTTAATGCTGAACAAGGACTGCATTGTAGAAATGCTGCTGAATTTGTTAAAACAATAAGTAAGTATCCTGGTGAGATTTACATAGGAAAAAAAGAAGAAATAGTAAGTGCAAGAAGTATAGTAGGATTATTATCACTTGAAGCATACAAAGGGACAGAGTTAATAGTCTATTTTCAACCAGGTTATCAACATGAACAAATGCATGCACATTTACAAGATGCTGTCAATAAAAATTATATAGAAGAATCTTGCTCTCCTAAATTTAGTTTATGTGATCATTTGAAGTGATATTAATCCATCATAACTTCAACAATAAAATTAGATTATTTTTAAAAGAAAAATCTATTTTATTTTACCAGTAACTATATTCCTGATAGTTTTTAATTCATTGTCTAATGTATTAACATTAAATTGTCCAGAGTTAATTTCATCTTCTAACCTTTGAGCAACTGAATCTAATTCAGTTGAATATTTCTTTAATTCATCTGCCCATCCTCTAAGATTCTCTATATCACGTTTTAATTGTTCTACATTTAATGATTTAGGCCTTGAAAGAATACTACCCTTAGCTTCTTTAACTAATCTTGAACTAATTTTTAGATATCTTTCGAGATATTTTATTGCATGTGTCATGTTATTTTTAGAACAGCACATCTATATAAAATTTTCTAAGGGATTTGACCTTTTCTTATAAGATGAGCTCAAGGGGATTTGAACCCCCGGCCTATGGATTTCAACAAATGAATTCTTAAGTTCCTTAAGATAAGCATTCTTAAGAGTCCATCGCTCTAACCAGGCTGAGCTATGAGCCCATTTAATATTAGTTATTATATCTATTGTTTAATTTACTCAAAATGAGCTAGACTTTGTTAACACAAAGTATGAGCCCACAAAATATAATATTGAGTTTTAGTAAATAAAAATTTTGTTTTAAATCAAAGACATTTCAAATCGCCTGTAACTGCATCAATTTTTGATTCATCATCAGGACCTATTCCTAAGCAAGTTATTGTACCAGATTCTACTACAGTTTTTCCAGCATCTGCAATTAAAGAAGTTGTTAATTTGTTTTTCTTAGCACGCTTTTCATAAATTCTTAGTTTATCCAAATTATCTACTTTTAATACTACTTTTTTCATTCCTGAACTAAGCCATATCTTCTTTTTGAAAAAACCTGTTTTATTAAAACAAGATACAGAAGCATGAGCTACTTGAGCTGCTAATTTTCCTTTTGGAAGATTTAAATCAGTTCTTACTAGTATTACTTGTTTCATAAAAATTAATTAACATTAAGAGTTTATAAAAATTATGTGTATTATAGAGTATATCATAAGAAAACTATTTTGTTGATACTACAACCCCTAATTGATTATTTAATTGTTCAGTTAGTCTTAGTTTTAAAACTTGATAATCACTGCTAGGATCATGAAGATTAGTAGCATCAGATTCATAACCTCTAAGAGTTTCGATAGCAACCCCACCTATGAACTTAGAAATTTTAATAGGATTATAACCTGCTTCATGTAATTTAAATGGAATATCAACAACATATCTAACTGTCCAAATCTCAGGTGAAGCTTCGAGAATATCAATAATTGGTCTAGTAGACCATCTTTCTGTTTGAACTTGATTGTCTTGTGGTAATTTTATATCATCTGCTTTTAACAAAGGCACATAATTATTATTTGCAAGTCCTTCTAAACTTTTTTCAATATTAGACGCTTCTTTTCTTCGAAAATTAGGATTTATACCATGCTTATATTGCTGAGAATGTTGTTCATAATTTGATAATACTGCATCTAAAACTGCATTTCCTATTGTTAGTGATGCATCTTGATTATTAGCTACTATTTGTTCAATTAATTCGCCAGTTATTCCTTTAACTTTAACCATTCATACCTACCCTAAAATAGTAAAAATTTTTGAAGATATATAAAATTATCTGTGATATTATACTTATTTCAACATGATTATTTGTAATTGATTTTTTCATTATATATCTTCTGCAGTTCTTGCTAATGGTCCTCGCATATCACATTCGGGTGATGTTATTGTAATATGAGCTCCAAGTGGACTCTTTTTATAGACATTTATGCATCTTACTAAACCGTTTGATCTTGAAGTTATATCATAATTAATTGCAGTGATATCTGCTTGTCCAAGATCACCATTGAAAACAATCTTTGAATTTGCATCAGCTCTTCCAATAATTAATCGTGCTTCTTCTACTTTTGTACTTTGAATTTCATCACCTACTATAAAGGTATTTCTAAGAGTTCTACCACGTAAATAATTAAAAGGTTCAAATGCTATTCTACCAGATTCGTATAATTTATTTAACAATTCAAGATTTGAAGCTTTTCTATAACCAGAATCTACAATAAAACCCATTGTATCAAATAATACAGATTTCCATTCCAATGTCTTTTGATCAAGATCACCAGGAAGATAACCTACTTTTTGACCTACTTCTATCATTGGTCTGGTATATATTAGTTTTTCATATGGAGAATCTTCATCTAGTATTTGCATAAGACCTGCAGCCAACGCAAGAAGAGTTTTACCTGTTCCAGCCCTTCCTAAACAAGTGACTAGTCTTATTTCGTCATCAAAAAGCATATCAAGATAAGGGATATGCTCTTTTCTTGCAATAATTGCTGGGTTATAGCTTACTTGTATATTATTTGCATCTTGATTTTGAACAGTATTAGGATAAATTGGTTCTGAACGATTATTCTTAATATGATTAATATCTTTTCCTTCTAAAATCATATTTATTGTTTTAATATCTGGTTGACCAGCTCTATGATATAGTCTTCGAAATTCTTTTTTGAATTGTGTGTCAGAATCAACTGAAAATCCTTTTGCATTACCACTTGTAAATTTACCACGAAGTTGCTTCTTCTTATGTTTAGTTAAAGAATCATAATTTAGGTCTAAAAAATGAAGAGCTAATAAGACATCTTTTCTTTGTTTATTATTCCAATCTAATGGATTATATTCTTCTGTAGTTCCTTCAACTGGACGAGAATTTTCTATGATCTCACGTAATGTTTCATGACCAGTACATGGTGTTAACTGCCAACCTAATGGAACTGGTTTTGATAAATAATAAGTTATTGAATTATCATTATCTTGAAAACCAAAAGCTAGATTAGGATGTGGATTTTTACCAAGTATATTAGTAGCTTCTTCTGATTTTATATTAATTGAATCTTTTGATGTAATTATATTACGTATATTAACTGGTAATGCTTCAATCTTACGTATAAAATATCCTGGATGAGGATCTGATGTTGAATTTACATAGCGAAAATCTTCTACAGTTAAACCTGCAATATTAGCTTTTAAAGCTCTTCTAGGATCTAATGTAATGAATATTAATTCATTATTTTTCTCTTTAAGAGAATTAGAAAGATAAACCGCACCTTGTATTATCTGATCTGAATCAGACATATGTGGAGTATTATCAGGCTCAAGAAAAAATATCCCTGCAGTGTTATCTGCAAGCCAAGTCATTCGATGTAATCTCCCATATGTTGGTCTTTCTGGTTTAAGGTTTGAAACTAATGATTCTACATTTTCTTTTGTAACAGATTCAGTAGTAGTACACTTAGAGTCACATGGAATAATTGGATTATTTGCAGTTAATTCTTGTAGTACATTAAATGCTTCGAATGCTTGTTCTCTTTTTTCTCTTTCTCTAGTATTTTTCATAAATTCACTTAATTCTCTTTGAACAATATCTGTGATTACAACATTATTAGGAGAAGGATCAAATTCCTTATTTTCCTCAGCAAGCATTTTTAGATAACGCTCATGTTCTGTTTCATTAGGAATAATATTTCCTGAGAGAATATAAGGAGCATAAGGTTGTCGTAAAAGAACACTAGTGTCTGTAAAGTAATATTTCATTACAATGAGTAAATTTAATCATTATAAAAACGTTATTACACTTAAATAATTAAATTAGAAAATATATGATGTAAACACAATTAAAGTTTTTATATTGAATTATTCACAAGAATATAATAAATAAGTAAATGATTTAGATTATTTAAGCTTACTAACTACTGCTTTATCAGAGACTATTCCTGAATTACCTGAAGGATCTTCTATTGTAATTTGAAGTTTTTCTTCACCCCACATTATTTTTCGTAGTTTTTTTAGAAGGTTTTTTGCTTTCTTTCGTTCATCATTTTCTTCAGCATTATCCCTTACATTTTCTAATGTAGTTTTAACCCTATTAAGAATACCTTCGATATTTGTAACATAACCATTTGACGTAGGACCTGGTTCTATGGATGTAATTCTAGGAAGTTTTACTGTAGCTTCACTACTTTTTACTACTCTAATTTTCATATCTTCTTCACTTTCAATTGTGAATGTTATTTTAGTAGGTTTACCAGAATTATCTGTTTCTAAATCTGCTTTATGAAAATCGCAACTTGAACAACTCATACTAAATAAATATACTTTACCGAAAAAAGGTATATCTCTTTCCATTTCTTGCAAAGTTAAAGTCTTATTACCACAAACTGGACATTGTTGCCCTTCTAAAACTTCAGGTGGTTGTTCTTGTTTATCTGTCATAAAGATCGTATCATCTTGCTGGTATTTAAACTTTTTTATTTATATCATTTTAATCAACAATTTTTTTCAATAAACTTTTAAATTAGATAAGTTATATTATACTTCTGAATATTATAAAACAATTCTTGCAGCTTAAGAATTTTTATAAACTATTTAGAAATTCTTTTTATATGATTGATTTACATTTGTATCCAAATGAACTTATAAATTTAAAATCATCAGAACAAAAAGTTTTAAGACCTGATCACATACCTATTCATCCAAAAGTTTATGATTCTGGATTTGTATACACACCTGAGTTTATGAACCAAGTTAGAACTTTAGTTCCTGATTCTTTAAGATTAGATATCTCAACAATTGAAGAAATGTTAGAAGAAGATTTGGAGATTGAAGTTGAAGAAACCCATATGATACAAAAAAAAAGACCATTTAAGGATAGAACAAAATACCGTATAGATTCCTTAGATTATCAACAAATAAGATTTTTAGCTGAACCAGATAGAAGGTTCCTTTGTGTTCAAAAAGTAGCAAGCCTCTCTCTTAACCCTAATGGCACTCCAACAAAAGTTCCAGTTAATTTTTACAACCAATATGAAGATCTTTTGAGTAAAGAAAAATTAAAAGAATATTCTTTCATTTTCCCTTCTCAAAATAAAGAATTTGTTCATACATGGTTTATACATAGCTATAATTATGGTGGAATAATGATGGATCTTTATTTACGTAATTTTGCAATTGCTTTTAACAATCTTGGATTAGATAAGCTTTAATTTTTGTAATAAACTATGTGAACAAATGATACGATATGTTATTCATTAAATAGTGTATGAATAGGTTTATTAATACAATAATATTTTCTTTATCCATGAGCAGAAATTTAATTCATAGAATACAAAGTCAAGTTTTTAGAAGAATAGACTATTTTAGATTCTTAGATAATACAACAGTAGACACTTTAGTTGCTTCATTAGTTCAAAACATTATAGATTCCAATTATCAACCAGAAGTTATAGTTGGAATTTCATCTGGAGGAGATTATCCCGCAGAAAAATTAAGTGAACAATTTAATACCTTATTCACTAAAATAAATATATCACATTATTCATTAACTTTTTTTGGACTAGAATTGAATGAAATAGTAGGAGTCTATAGAATAGCTAAAATGTTAGGCCATAAGCCAGCAACCTTATTGATAGAAGATATAAAACCAGAGGATATCGTAAACAAAAGAATTTTAATAGTCGATGATGATTCATATTCGAGAATGACTTTACAACTAGCAAGACAAAGTGTATTAGAAAAAAATCCTTCGGAAATGAAAACAGCTGTATTACATACTTATTCTGGAAATGATATTGTAGATTTTGCAGGGAGATTTTACATGAGAAGGGAATATTATGACTTACGATTAAGATTTCCTTGGTCAAAAATATCTCCTTATTATGATGAACATTTTCCTAAAAAATAATTTGATAGAAGTGTATTAATCCAAAATCCCATTAATTCTTAATCTAATAAAAAAATTTAATTTAATAATGTTAAATCCAGCATTAGATCAATAATTATATTAAAGAATGGGATAACCTTGTTTCTTTATCAATCATATCATATAATCTTCTAAGATCTACTTGTTTTAATTTTTCATATTGTGATGGTAAAGAATATAATTTTCTTCTAGTCTTTGGTGAAACAAAATCAATTAAATACGGCCCATTAGGGTTCAAAATAATATTTGGTGGGATTATATCTAATCCAGCAATTGTATGATGTATTTCTTTCAATGTATCAACTATTAACATTGGATTATTTTTGATATGATAATCATGACTAATACTAGAAATATTTCTTCTACCTACAGGAATACCTTCAATATATTCACGTATAATATAGGCTTCAATAACTTTTGATGAAAAACCAGTTTCGTTAATTTTTCTTTGAATATTTGAAGGAATCACTGATTCATATATCCGTGGTAAACCTTCTATTCCATCTAATTTTTTGAATATCTCTGCTTCAATTTCTAATGCTTTAAAATATCCATATACATCAAATACATATTCAACATCATCAATTAAAAAATTACCAATATTCGAGTGCATTATCTTAAGAACTGCGAAATCATTACCTTTTTGTATTTTATACACTGCACAGTTTGCAGCAGGAAGTTTTTCAACAATTTCATATCCATATTCTGAGGAAACACGATTTGCTTCATTAAGAAGATACACTTCAATATCTGATAAAATATTTTTTTTCATAAATATGTAATTCATTATTATTTTTTAAAGTTAACTTATTTTAGTGAGAAAATTATTTTGTATTAATTAAAATTAATTTAATTCTTTTCTTAATAGCCACATACTTGGATTTTCATGTTTACTTTCACGAGCAAGACGAGATGAAAACTTAATTAGAGGTACTTCTCCATGTTTTCTAAAACCATATTTTTGGTATGAACGTATAGCTGAGTGATTATATCCTTCAACTTCTAATACCAAATACTTATACCCTTGCTTTCTAGCACGATTTTCAACTTGTTTCATCAATTCTAAAGCTAAACCTTTACCACGATGCTGAGGAAAAACAGCAATTGCAAGAATATAAAAACTATTAGTTGGCTTAGGAAAATATTTGACTGCTTTTTGAGCTTTTTGGATAAAGAAAAATAAACCAAAAAAACCAAAATATTTTCTTAATACGGCACTCATTCCTTTATCCATTTCTTTTTCACGTTCACTTGCATAACTTATTATAACACCAGCAACATTACCATCTATTTCACAAACATCTGCATTAATCCATGAGAAAGAACAATTTTCACTTAAAGCAGACTCATATACTATTTTTTTATAATTTCTACCAAATAACCACGGAAGAAAATGGCCACCGGCTGATTGTATGGCTAATGAAATATCTTTTGCATCATTAGGGTTTGCTTTCCTAATTTTTGGTATTGAAGAAGATGACAATTTCTTTACCTTTTATCTTTGCTGAAGAAGTATTTGAATATTCCTTTTCAGGTGAATTACCACTAACCATTAAACCATCTGTACCAGTTATTGTTTTAATTTGTTTTTCAAAATTAGATATTGAATCTATTAAATCTTCGGAAACTTGTAAATATAATTCAATTCTATCAGAACGTTGAAGACCTGCATCTTTTCTTGCAGATTGTACACGTCGAATTATCTCTCTTGTGAAACCCTCAGCTTCAAGTTCTGGTGTTCTAGTTTTATCAAGATAAATCATTCCATCTTTAAATTCTGCATCTTGAATATCATCAGGAGTTTCTCTGATATATGAAAGATGATCATCATTAATTTCATATTCATTATCATTAATTTTAATTACATGTTTTGAATTTTTATGAATATCCATTATAACTTGTTCATGGTTTTGTATAAGTAATTCTGCTACTTTTTGTGTGTTTTCACCACAAAATCTAGCAAGTTTACTATAATCTGGTTTGAAACTTAATTTAACATTATCATACTTCTCTGTTGTTTTTATTTCTTTAATATTAGTTTGATTTATAATTAAATTTTCCATTCTAGAGATTGATTCTGTAATCTCTTTTTTCCGGGTTTCTACAACTACTTGTTTAACTGGCCATCTTACACCTAATTGTGATTTCTCACGTGCATAAAGTACACCTTGTATTACTGACTTTATATTTTGAACATCTTTTTCTAAAGTTAAATCTATCAATTTAGAATCATAACTTGGCCAAACCATTTCATGTATTGAATCTTGATCAAGATTAAATATATGTTTCACATTTTGATAGATTTTATCCGCTATGAAAGGAGTTATTGGTGCAATTAATTTTAAGACAGACAACAAGGAATTTGATAAAACATATGCAATATCATTCTTTTGTTTATCAGTACCTTGTACTGCTTTATCTCTAATCAATTGTATGTAACCTCGACTTAATTCAAGATATAATTCTTCTACTAATATAGGAACTTCATTAATATTATATGATTCAAAAGCTTCTGTAATATTTTGTATTCTAGAATGGAGTAATGAAATCATATATCTTTCTTCATAATCCATTTCATTAATTTTTTCTTGATCAATTTTAGATACATATTCAAGCTTATTCGTTGTAAAATAATCAATTATAAAATTATGAACATTCCATAAAACATTTAGATTTTTATGTTTGAGTTCTACATCCTCTGGATTATAATTTATATCTATTCCAGGGTTTGCTCCACCAATAAAATAATATCTAAATGTATCTGCTCCAAACTTATCAATTACTTCCTGGGGTAAAATATAATTTCCAAGGCTTTTACTCATTTTTCTGCCTTGACTATCTTGAACAAAACCGTGCATGTAGACATTTTTAAAAGATGGTCTTTTCATGCTAATCATTGAAGCAACATGTAGTAAATTAAACCAACCTCTTATCTGATCTTTTCCTTCAAGAATAAAATCAGCAGGGAATAAATTATCAAATAAATCTTTTTTATGAGGATAATACAAACAATTCCATGATGCTGTTCCTGCATCTACCCATACATCAAGAATATCTGGTACACGTCTGTATATTTTATTATCTTTTTTAATAACTATATTATCTATCTTAGGTATATGTACATCTTCTACTTTTTGACCAGATAATTCTTCAAGTTCTTTTATACTTCCAACAACAATATAATCTTCTTCATCATTTTCATTTACCCAAATAGGAATTGGTGTTCCCCAATATCTTTGTTTAGAAATACTATTATCACGTAAATTTTGTAACCAAGAATTAAATGCATTATAAGCACTATCTGGAACCCATTTTATTTCATTATTCTCTTTAATCATATCTTCTTTCAGATCTTCAACTTTGAAAAACCATTGTTTTGTTGTTCTAAATATAACTGGTTGATGATGCCTCCAGTCATGAGGATACTCGTGTTCAACATCATTAGTTGCAACAAGATTTCCTCCATCAGCAATTGCTTGAATAAATTTTTCATCATCTTTCTTAGCAATCCAATCTGCAAATTTACCATTTTCCTTAGGAAAAATACCTTTTGTATCTAATGTGTTAAATGCAGGAAGTCCATTTCTATATCCTACTTCATAATCCTCTGGACCACAACCTGGAGCACAATGAACTAATCCAGAACCTGCGGATGTATCAACATATTCTGTTGATAAAAGTACACTATGCAATTTCTCTGGATTTTTAACATCTAATTTGTCATAATGCATTTCTTTATGAAAGAAATGTTCATATTGAGTGCCTTCAAGTTCATTTCCATAAAATTCTTCAAGTTCATTATATTTCTTTTCTGCGACAGCCTGAACTACCATAGGACCTAAAGCCTTACTTAAAATCCAAACCTCACCATCTACTTCTGCACGAACATATTCCAATTCAGGATTAACCATAACCGCAAGATTAAAAGGAATTGTCCAAGGTGTTGTAGTCCATATTATAAGATATTCATCCATTCCTTTTTCTTTTGCTATTTTTGATTTTGAATTTTCTTTAACTTTAAATTTAACAAAGATTGATTTATCAACAACTGTTTGATATTCTAATTCATGCTTAGCTAATGCTGATTCAGTTATTGGACACCAAGTCATTGTTCGTAGACCACGATATAAACGTCCATTTTCATTAGCTTTTTTAATTAACCACCATTCACCGTCTATAAAATCAGGACTGATTGATTGATATGCATTATCAAAATCCATCCAAACACCTAAACGTTTAAAGTCTTGATTCATCAGTTCCATATTATCTTTACACAAAGTAATACATTCTTGGATGAACTTATCAACACCATACTTTTGAATATCATCAGTTGAATTAAGGCCTAATTTTTTTTGAGTTGCATGTTCCGTTGGAAGACCATGCATATCATAACCAGCTCTATCCCAGACATCAAAACCACGCATTCTTTTATATCTTAATACTGCGTCTTTCAAAGATTTATTCCAAGCAGTTCCAAGGTGGACTTTTCCTGAAGTATACGGAGGCCCATCTAAAAAATAGAAACTTTTTGCATTATTTGCTTTTGCTTTAAGTTTTATATTCTGGTAAGTATTATTTTTATCCCAGAACTCCATTATACTAGGTTCAACTTCTTTAAAATTATACTTTTCAGGCATACTATACAAGAAAAAAGAATCATTTATAAAGGTTATTGGGGATTTATATTGACATTAATATATGCAAAATAAATTTAGGATATGATTACCACATGACAGCAAAATTAATAAATTCTAATATAATTTAATTATTATGAGCTTATGCAGAAAAGTATTTATTCTTAGTTTAGGAATGAGTTCTATTGCGTTATTAACTGCATGTCAAACACCAAGAATAGAAGATAGAGGAGAACAGATACCATATGATCATTTGGTTCAAACAAGAGAAAGATTAAATCCAGAAAATAATCAAAAACCATTTTTCCCAATGTTTCCTCATCTTGGTTATACAGATACACAAATGATAAATGCAATTGATAGATATATAAGAACTAATTATCCTGATAGGATTCAATAAATGTATTTTTTGTTTTTCTTCAAGATTTATAGATAAATAAATCTAATAATAATAATAATTGTAATCTAGTAAAGCAATATATTACTATTGCTTATTCTTAGCTACATCTTTTTTGAACAAATATTTTGCAAGATAAATAAAAGGAGTATCTAAAGCTGCTACAAGCAATTTTATTATGTATGTTGTTATGAAAATGCTCCAGAAAATATTCATGTCAAATAAGCCAATAAATGCAATTGTACAGAATACAGAAGTATCAATCAACTGACTAATCCATGTTGAAGCATTGTTTCGCAACCATAGTAATTTACCTTTTGTTTTTTCTTTAAGAAAATTATAAAACCAGACATCATAAAGTTGACTTATTAAATATGCTACAAGAGATGCAAAAACAATTCTTGGATAAAATGAAAAGATTGCTTCAAGATGAGGATGTATAAAATCTTCTGCTGATGGTTTAAACAATATCGCAAACTGCATATATATTGCAGAGAGAATCATCACAAAAAAACCAATCCATACTGCTTTCTTTGCTTCTTTTTTTCCATAAAATTCATTTAACATATCGGTTGCAAGGAAAATACTTCCATACAATATATTACCTAATGTAATGGTGAAGCCAAGCATATCAACTACTTTTATTACTTGGATATTTGCTAATATTATTGACATAGATATAACTGCATATAAACCAATTTTCCCAAATAACTTAAATGCTAATAAAACTAATGATAAATTAAGAACTAGGAATATTATCCATATGTATATATTTTCCATGAATAAGCTTATCTGTAATTATTTAAAAAGTTTTTTTTAGAAATAGTTATGCATAAATATATTAGGATTTAAATTAGGAGTTAAATTAGGAGTTAAATTAAAAATAAATCAATTCAGAGATAAACTAAAAACATCTAGAAGTTGCTTTAAGATTAAATCTTCCAGTTTTATATACTGGTGGATCCATTTTAGAATCTACATTATTAAATGCACTAAGAAAAGAATCCCATTCACTTTTTTCAATTTTATAACCTTTTATTGTATGATAATTAATATCTGCATCAGGTTGCAATTTTCTTATTGCTCTTTCAAATAAAGGAGGGTTATCATGACCAAAAAACATCATATCAAGATTTAATGGATTTAATTTTGTTCTCTCAAGTGCTTTATAAACATATAATAATGATACAGTTTCAATACCAAGATGTTGAGTGATATATGAATCGTCATGCTGAAGTTCTGCATTATAGCCTAATTCTTTTGCAACCATCTCAAGCAATAAAAAATTAACTGGTGCAGTCATCTGTCCGTTAAAATAATTTATTTTTAAGCAAGCTTTAGGGTCGGTATAACCATAATCAAATATGTTAAATGAAACTGGCTTATCTCTCATCTCCCAAAGCATCTGTATTCCTTGTACTGGTACTGATATAAAATCATCTGTCTGCATGCTTAATTCACTAACTAATTCTTCAATTAATCTATTAATTTTTTTTGCTTGTACACTATCATCAATAATAACTGGCTCAAAACCAGAATTCGGAAAACAGCCTTCATCAGGAGTAAAATAACTTATTGATTTTTGAGAAACTTCTATAAGTGCATTTAATTCACCTTCTTCAATTCTATCATGAATTTGTTTTGCAGAGACTGTTTCTCCATTTGCTAAATCCACTTTTGTCTCACGTGTATCAATGCATGCATATGAACGATGTAAAGAACCATTACGCCGTGCATAAAACTCAGTTTTAGTATCATCCAATAATTCAATCATTAAAACATTAGTTTGCGTAGATAAAGAATTTAATGCTGACATTGGATCTTGTTGTATAAATCTTACTTCAGTCGGACAATGTTTAATTAGTGAGTCAGTTATATCACTGCAAGTATAACTTATTGAAGGATTTAAAGTTTCTAAAATAGTTCTAGCAACATGGAAATTTCCAGGACCTATTTCTAAAATAGGATGACCTGACCCATTATAATCGGTAGCTATTGCTTTAGGTAATAATTTATCTACAACTCCTATTGTATCAAATCCTAGATCATCAGAATGGTTATTAATGTAATATGCAAGATTTATTGCTTGTTGTATTTCACTAGATGGAAATAATCTTTTTCCCTTGATAGGAGGACAAAGAGAATCTAGTAATGCACTAAGTTCATCCATTGCAGATTTTTCATCTAATACAGCACCATTCTCCCCTACAGCTATTATACCTACCATACAGTTAAGAATATATTATGATTTATAAATATAGCATATGAAGATTGTATATTAAAAATTCACAATATATCGATCTTTTTTATGAAATAAAAATAGTACAGCAAAACATTTATAAGCATGATATGAGTAATTAATCATATGAAGTGTCCATCATATAATATATTTTTTGAAACCATTAGTACACCAATAAGATTAAAAATTATTGATTTTCTAAGAGATGGAGCAAAAAATGTTACAGAAATATGTAATCACTTAAATCAAGAACAAAGCAAAATTAGTCACAATCTAAAAGCAATGAGTGGATGTCATCTATTAATTGTAGAAAAAAAAGGTAAGCATAGATATTATTCCTTAAATGAAGAAACTGTTGTTCCACTTCTTAAAATAGTGGAAAATCATGTTGAAAAATACTGCTGTAATACATGTAAAGCCAAAGAGGCATAAAATGAAACTAAGTGAATTACCTGATAATAAACCAGCAATTATATCTTGTATAAATTGTAAAGGTGAATTAAAGTGTCGATTAATGGATATGGGTCTTATTAAAGGTTGTATGATTAAAGTAGAAAGAGAAGCTCCCTTAGGTGACCCATTACATTTGAAAATAAAAGGATATTCTTTATCACTGCGAAAAGAAGAAGCACAAAATATTGAAGTAATGTTACTTAATGAAATCAAAGTAGCAATATCAGAATGATAAAAGTAGGTCTTGCAGGGAATCCAAATTGTGGTAAAACTTCTTTATTTAACACAATTACAGGTATGCTTCAACATGTGGGCAATTGGCCAGGGAAAACTGTTGAAAAAAAAGAAGGTAAGATTAAATATAAAAATTTAGAGATTAATTTTATTGATTTACCTGGTACATATAGTTTACAACCTTATTCTATTGAAGAGATTGTTACAAGAGATTTTTTAATAAATGATAAACCTGATTTTGTTATAAATATCGTTGATTCTACTAATTTAGAAAGAAATCTGATTTTGACTTTACAATTATTAGAAATGCAAAAAAATGTAATTTTAGCATTAAATATGAATAGTGATGCAAAACGAAAAGGAATTACAATTGATGAAAAAAAATTATCATTGCTTTTAGGTATACCTGTAATTAAGGTTGAAGCAATTAAAAAAGAATCTAAAGAAAAAATTATTGAAACGATCTATAATGAAAAGAATAATGTTTACAAGAATAAAATTAGATATAATGATAGATTAGAAAAATATATTGATGAAATAACACAATTAGTAAAAGATAATAAAATAATGCCTAATGCAGTACCAAGATGGGTTGGAATAAAAATACTTGAGAATGATAAAGAAATAATAGAACAATTAAAAAAAGACAAAAAGTATTCAAAACTTCTTAAAAAAGTAAAACAAATTCAAGACCAACTTGTAATAGAAGAGGGTGAACAAATTGATTCAATTTTTGCAGATATGCGTTATGGTTTTATTTCTGGTTTAATTAAAGAATGTGTAAAAGCACCTGAGATTGATAAGAAAAGAAGATCTGATATGATTGATGCTGTTGTTACAAATAAATATGCAGGTTTTCCTATCTTTTTATTTATAATGTTTTTAATGTTTCAATTTACATTTACAATTGCACACCCATTTATGGAATTCATAGAAGAAAGTTTTGCTTTTTTAGCAGATTCTGTTAATCTATTTATTGAAAATATTAATGCACCTGAATGGGTTGGTTCATTAATTGCTGATGGATTTATTGGAGGGGTCGGAAGTGTAATAGTATTTTTGCCAAATATATTATTACTATTTTTTTTTATTGCTGTACTTGAAGATAGTGGATATATGGCAAGAGCTGCATTTATCATGGATAAAATAATGCATAAAATTGGTCTTCATGGAAAAAGTTTTATTCCATTATTATTAGGGTTTGGCTGTAATGTTCCTGCAATTATGGCATCAAGGACGCTACAAAGTAGAAAAGATAGAATTTTAACAATTTTAATAACTCCATTTATGAGCTGTAGTGCAAGACTGCCTGTATATATTATCTTAGTAGCAGCTTTTTTTTCTGAGTACGAAGGATTAATTTTATTTTCATTGTACTTATTTGGGATATTAATTGCTGTAATAATGGGATTAATATTTAAAAATACATTGTTCAAAGGTATGACTTCCCCTTTTGTAATGGAACTTCCACCATATCGAATACCAAAATTTAAGTCATTAATAATTCATACATGGGAGAATGGAAAACAATTCTTAATAAAAGCAGGCACAGTAATATTTGCAGTTGTGTTATTCATATGGTTCTTAGCAAATTTACCTTTAGGAGTAGAATATGCTTCAGAGCAAAGTGTAATTGGGATTATTGGAAAAACAATAGCACCAATCTTTGAACCATTAGGATTTGGTACATGGCAAAATAGTGTTGCATTAATATTTGGAATACTTGCGAAAGAAGTTGTAATAGGCACTTTTGGAACACTTTATGGTGTTGGGGAAGAAGGATTAATTAATATTTTAGCGCAAAACTTTACTCCATTAAGTGCAATATCATTTATGATCTTTATTTTATTATATATCCCATGTATCCCCGCATTATTAGCAATTAAGAAAGAAACAGGTTCAGCTAAATGGATGTGGTTTTCTGCGTTTTATTTGCTTGCGGTTGCTTGGATAATATCTTTTATTGTATATCAAGGAGGACTTTTATTAGGATTCACATGATAAATGAAATATTATTTTACACAGTTGGTATAATTGCAATATATTTATTCTATTTAGGAGTAAAAAACATTATCAATGAAGGAAAATGTGCTAGTTGTTATTCTAAAGGAAGTTGTCAAGTAAAAACTAAAGAGATTATTAACAAAAATAAAAAAATAATTAGAAAACTTTAAATTCAAAAATATATTTATAGAAACTTATTAACAACTTCAGCAAATCCTTTAGGGCCTATTCCATTAACTTTTTCAATATCATTTATGTTTTTATCAATATTTGATTTTTTATTTTTTGAAACTAAGAAAGGATAATCTACTTTCATAAGCATAGGATAGTCATTATTAGAATCACCAATACCTATTGTTCTAATACGTTTATATTCTTTTTCAAATAATTCAATAAGTATCGAAGTAGCTTTTCCTTTATCACATCCTTTATTTATCCCAACAATTCTCCCACCTGCAACAGTTGTAAAACCTTCTTTTTTTGCAAAAAAAGCAATTTCTTTAAACATTTTTTCATCTAAATTAGGCACTCTAAAACCATCAGCATAAAATTTAATCTTAGTTAATTCGGCCATCTTTTTTGGTAAACCCAAATATTTTTTGAATTCATCAATAGAATGATCTGAATAAATAAATGTTGGAAAAGATAATTTTCTTTGTATTTTCTTAAGAGTATTATATGTTTCATTATGAGTAACGTTTAGCTCAATAACAATATATCCTTCAATGTTCTTGATTCTTTTTATATCATAATCTTGTCTCCATTTAATTTTATTAATGTCAAATGAAAAATAATTATTTGGGACATAAATTGCTGAACCATTTTCCGCTATAAATGGATTAAATGTTTTAAGTTTTTTACAAAAATACATCACTTCAGGAAATGATTTAGATGTACAGAAACATACAGGTATATCTTTCAAATTTGCTTTTTTAAAAGCAGAATGAGAATTAACATAGGAATAATTATTATGATCCAAAAAAGTTCCATCCATATCTGAGATGATTATTGTCTTTTCTTTTGTTGCATTAAAATAATTAATTAATGGAATATTGTTTAAATTATTTTTTTTTAATTGAGTAGTATTATTTTTTTCTAAACAATATTTAAAACCGATATTGATGTAATTATCTAATAATTTAATGTATCTTTTCAATGTAAATTCTTTTAAGATTATTTTTTTATTTTGTTTTATTATATTAAAATCTTTATTTCTTAGTTCTTTTAAAAATACTTGAATTCCTGACTGAGAAATAATTTCTTTAAAATTTTTATTAGATAATATCCTTAATTGCTGTTTATGTGATAAATCTTTAAAATCAGTATTACCTATCATAATTTTATCATACATCCCAGGAAATTTTATTCCTTTTTTTTCAAAATCTTCTATTATAAAATCAATCCTTCTACCAATTATTTTTTTATTTGCTATCCAACCTTCAATAAAAGCAAAACCAAATCCTTCAAGCATCGACGTTGAAATTATTGCTTCAGAAATAGACATTAAGTCAGGGAGCAAATATTCAGTTATTTTCCCAGTTGAATCATAACTTCTAATTTCATTAGAACTAATTATTTTAAAACCAAAACCAATTGTAACAGGTAAATTATTTTTTTTAACATAATCTTTTATTACATCTGAATATTTTATATCATATTTACTGCTTGCATCTAATGTAATTAATAATTGGTATTCATCTTTTATTGAATTTAAAATATTTAATAGTAATATAGCTTCAATTACATTCTTCCTTTGTATTATTTTAACAGGATACAAAAGTATTTTTCTTTTTTCTGAAAAATTGTATCCATTCTTTTGAGCATAAGTTGATAATAAACGTTTTAATCCATTTGATTTTGTCTTAACATTAAAAAACTCAGTATTTACTGCATTTGGGAATAAAAATATTCTTTCATGAGGGATTCCAATCTTTTTTAATAAACGTTTATCTCGTGAGTTTATTGTAAAGTAAATGATATTATCTGCTAAAGGATATGCAAGATTTGCTGCTAAGTTTTTATCAATTTTACCAGTGCAAGTTTGCATTAATTTAAGTTGCGCTTGCCGATTATCTTCAGCAAAATCATGTACTTGAACTATTAATAATAAATTATCATTATCATTTGCTAGAATCTCTAATGATTTAGATAAAAAAGAATTTTTAAAAAGATTAGGATTATGTACATGAAGAACACATTTATTTTTTAGATTCAAATATTTTTCAATTTTTTTTGCTATTTTTTTTGAGTATATTAGTAATTTTTCATATGAAGAAAATTTTTTATCAATATAATCAATCTCTGGTATCTTTATATGATTTATTTTACTTTTAGGTGAATAATCAAATTGTTCTCCTGCTTCTATCAATGAAAATTTATTTTTTGAATACAAATCAAAAGCCTTCATTAAGTTCTCAATAACTATTTTAACACCGCCAGATTTCATATGATAATGCAAAGAATAGTAAGTATAATTTTGCTTTGTTTTAACATTAGAGATAGACATATTTTATATATGATATTTTTTCTTTAAATAATTTACTTATATAATTAAATTTTATTTAAACATTATACTTCTATTGAGAATTGTGTATTCATTATAAAGAAGTAATATTTATAAATCTAAAAATAACTTCGAATTTATGATTGATAGAAATTTTGAGAAAGTACAAGGCAAATATCGAATGAGAGGAGAATTACCTTTTAAACGTGAAAAGATAGAAGCTGTTCTTAGAAAAAATAGAGATGAGATAGGGCCATTCTCTGAGGCAGTAATATCACCAAATATTTTTGGAAGAAATGTCATGTTACCCTATAGAGGAATTAATGATAATGAAGTTAGAACAGATGATGATATAATACAGATTCTTACAGATAAGATTATTGGAAGAATGAATAGTTTTAATAAATTGCCTTTGTATGTACATTCTTCTCCATTTCACCCAAATCCAGCATATAGCCCTAATGTACAGAGTATTCATGATCATGTGATATATACATTAATGCAAGAAGGATTCTTAGATCATGCTGAAGCATATTTATACCATAGATCCATTAATGCCCATATGGGTAAATTTGGAGATTTAGCACCTGAACATAAGTTATTTCACGGATATCCCTCTCCTGAATTTAAACAAGAGATTGAAAGATTGTATAGTCAAAATGGTTATGATCAGCAAATGCAAATAAATGAAATGTTAAATGAAGAAAAACCTTTTGCCGAAATGATTGAATTATTTGATTCTGTTTACAAAGAGAATGTAAGAGGTGCTTTTAAACAAATGCTTGATACAAAACCAAATGTACGTGTTTTAAGCATTACAGGAAAATCATCATCAGGAAAAACAACCACAACTCATCTTCTATGTGATATGATAAAAAAAGAAATGGGAATGAATCTTGTAGATTTATCTATAGATATGTACTTTACTGATTATCAACCAAGAGATGCACGTGGTGATATAAATTATGAATTATTTGAAAGTTTAGATTTAGCATTATTAAGAGAACATTTACCTAGACTAATTGCAGGTGAGAAAGTAAAAACACCAATTTATAATTTTAAAAAAGGAGGAAGAGAACCTGAGAGTGAATGGGTTGAGAAACAGATTGATGATAATTCAATTTTAGTTATTGATAGTCATTATTCATTAATCCCAGTTATAAGAGAAATGCTTGATTCAAATGATAAACCATCTATTAAAGATGAGCAAAGATTTTATGTTTATTTAGAACCATTTAATCATGTATATGATAACCAAGGTGAATTAATACATATGTCTCGATATAACATGCTGCGAAGATGGAGAAGAGATATAGAACATCGGAATACACCATATGAATTTAATATTCCACATTGGTGGACTGTAAGAAGAGGAGAATTGAGAGATATTGTTCCAAGAATGAAATTAGCAGATGTTGTAATAAATAGTGGGCTTCCAGGTGAATTAAATTTCATGTCTGCAGTATTCCAAGATGAATTTAGTTTACCTTCTGCTCAAATATTCCTTGATAATGGTCAACTATATGGTGCAATTAGGTGTCATCAAGCTAAACAATTATTATCACAAGCACAACCTGTTCCACGAGAATATATTACTTCTGATAAAGTATTACCATATACATCAATCTTGCGTGAGTTTGTTGGTGGTAGTGCATTTACTGGAAAACATATATAATATAGGATAATTTCTTTTTTTTAATTAAGAATTAAACTTTTTATGTCTCTTATTGGTAATTATTATTTATTAGCTAATGACAATTTATAGACGGAAAATTATTTATATCAATTTGTTAGAATCTAAAATAGGTGTTTTTGTTGAAGAAAAATGCATTCGAAGAGATAATACCAATCTATGATGGTAAACCAGAAGATTTCGTGTGGGTAGGATTTGGTTCAGGTTCTGGGACTAATTTACGTGAGTGTGCAAAAAAAGTATCTTTACCTAGTCTAATTGTTTGTAATCGGCCAAAAGCAGAACTTCTTGATCTTGAAATACTAAACGATGTCCATAAAATAATACTAGATAGCTATAAATCATGTGGAAGTTATTTAAAAGCAAAAGATGATGAAGCAACATTGATACAATATCATAAACGTAGTAAAGAATTCGATGAGTTGATTGTTGAAAGTTTAAGACAATGGGAAGATATAATTGAGAAACCAATTGATTTAATTGTTTTAGGAGGATATATGAAATTTGTTGGTGAACCATTACTAGAAGCATACAGAGATAGAATAATAAATGTACATCCATCTCCATTACATATTCTTGATAAGAATTATCAAAGAGTTTATGTAGGTGACAATGCAGTAAAAGATGTTATTAAAGATAAACTAATTTATACTGCTTCTTCAGTTATAATAGTAGATGAAGGAATTGATCATGGTGAGATTCTTGTAGAAGGGCCTGAACTTGAGGTACCTTATTCATTAAGAGAGAAAAAAGTTACAGATTTTGAAAAAGAATGTAAAAAATTCCAAAGCAAACAAAAAATAATAAGTGATTGGCCAGCATTAACAACTGCTTTGCAATATATAAGAGATGGAAGATTTGGAATTGGAGTAAGAAAAGATTTTTGTAGAGAATGGAGAACAATATATCTTGATGGAAAACCATTACCCTATGAAGGATTAAAACTAAAATAGATTATAATAACAAAAATAATAGTAAAATTAATAAAAAAAATGATTATAATAATATGAGGATGCAAAAATGAAAACAGAATTTAAAAGTTTAGAAGAAATGATTTATAGTGGGAGAGGCATTACCGTTGGAATGACCCCTAATGGAAATACATTTGTCGGATATACTATAACTGGAAGAAGTCCAAGCAGTAAATCAAGAAAATTAATATATGACAAAGAAACACATACAATAAGAACTGATGTAATCGATGAGTCGGTTCTTCAAAAAGGTAGTCCTGCTTTATTACTTTATCCTGCAGTCACATTTGTTAATAATGCAATAGTTGCAAGTAATGGAGCACAAACCAAGTTACTTTACTCATCTATAAAAAGGCATTCAGAAAACTCAGATATTTCTATGATTATGAAAGATGCATTCTGTAGATCAATACATGAGTATGATGAAAAAGATAAAAGATGGATTGATTTAGCAGAACAAGAACCTGATGCACCAAATTATACTCCTCGAATTAGTGCTATTGTTAGAGGTGATGTTGCTGTGCTAAGATTGCAACAGGAAAAAAAGAAAAGAAAACCATTTTGGAAGAAATTGCAACCTGGAGAAGCATGGACATTAACAACTTATAATGGAGGTAATGAAAATCCGCTAAAGCCATTCACACATTCTGATTTATTAAGGGGACAAGTTGGTACTAATGATCCTAAGGCAATTAATTTTTATCTGTCACAAACATTATATAAAGATGGTAAAGAAGATTATAGAGTTGCATCAGCTGTAATGCTAATTAACTATGATAGAAATATTTCAACAAGCATAATTAATAATAATTGGAGACAAATATATTAATTATCTAATATTTTCTTATTTGTTATTCTAAAAATATTCCTTTGTTTATTTTTTTATACTATATTTTCTTGGAAAAACTTAAAAATAAGAAAAGTTTCTTTATAATATGGTAAAACCAAAAACTAATCAAAAACAAAAAAGTAAAGATCAATTAATAAAGAAAGATATGACTATTGGAGAGATTGTACAAAAATATCCTGCTTCTATTGAAGTACTATTTGAAGAAGGAATTCATTGTGTCGGTTGTATGGCTTCTCATTTTGAAACATTAGAACAAGGACTCTCTGGACATGGAAAAGAAGAAAGTGAAATAAATGAGATAGTAGATAGAATGAATAAAGCAGTTGAAGATCATAAAAATGGCTAAATTAATAATAAATGGTAAAGAAGAAGAAATACAAGATGGGGAAGAAATTGCAGAAACATGTGATCAACATGAAGTATTATTTGGGTGTTGTTCAGGGGTTTGTGGGTCTTGTAAAATCAAAGTGATTGAAGGTATGGAAAACCTTTCTGATAAAGTTGAAGAAGAAGATTCCTTCTGTGAAGAACCTAATGAAAGATTAGCTTGTCAGTGTAAGATTAAGCAAGGTATTGTGAAAATTGAAAGAATAGATTATGATTAAATATTTAATTCTAAAATAATAGTTAACAAAAAGATTCATATATTTATTTCTTAGAATTATTAATATGTTTAAGCATATCAACTAAATAATTTTGATTAGGTACTAACATGAATTTAGTGTTTAAAACAATCTCTTTTCTTTTTGGATCATTTTTAATATACATAAATGGATTAATATCTTCTCCTAGTTCATCTACTACAATACCACCGGCTTCTTGATATGCTAATGGAATACATCCTGTATCCCATGCTGTCACATCTCTTGCGATAAATGCTTTAAATTTAGGAAAATTATCAATATAAGATACGTGTTCCTTTGAAGAACCATTTAGTAAACATAAAAAATTAGTAACAGATGCACTGGTCAATAAATCTCTTACATCTGGGAAAGACCCCCATAAATGTGGCTCTGTAATCCCTGCAAATGATGATGTATGAATTGGATCTATTTCACTAAACACTAAGTTTTTATTTAATCTGATTTGTTGATTATTGATAAAAGTACCATTACCTTTAATAGTTTTTAATACAATATTTAAAGCTGGGTAATTAATCACTCCTGCAATGATTTCATTACCATAAGCAATTGCTACAGAAACACCCCAGTAATTATATTTATTTTTTAATTCATTATGAAATTCATTATCTGGAGTTTTTGCTAAATAATTTCTTGTTCCATCAATTGGATCAATGATTAAAGTATATTTTCCTTCTACTAATAAACCTAAATGATTAGGAAAGTCTTCTAGTTTTTCCTCACAAATAACACCCATTTTAGGATAAAGTTTAAGCACTTCATCAATTATTAATCTTTGTACAGTTGCGTCGACATATGAGAAAGAACTTTTCATAGATTGTACTTTATTACCTACATGCATATCTGGCATATCTTTATTCTCACCTTTAACGTTACCTTGTTGTTCTAGTGCCCACTTCGCTACTGGTGAAATTATTTGTTCTAAAGTTTCTATATCTATCATATATAACAAGAATTTCTTTTTATATATAAATATTAGTTATATATTAAATATAATTTTTATTATTCTTACATTTTTTTAATCTTTTTAATATTAATATTTATTTTTTGATAACTAATTAGAAACTATTAATAAACTTTTTAAGTCAATATAAAGTCCTAATATATATGATTCATGAAGATTATAAGAAAGAGCTTGTCAGGCAACAATATAGAATAATTGGTGAACATAGTGCTGTAAAGGTTTGTCACTGGACTAAACAAGCACTACGTGGAAAAGGAATGTGTTACAAATTTACGTTCTATGGAATTAGAAGTCATCAATGTATGCAAATGTCTACTTCTCTAAGTTGTGCAAATAGATGTGTATTTTGTTGGAGAGGAACAAAAGCACCTTTTAGTAAAGAATGGAAATGGGGAATAGATGAACCAGAGGAAATACTCCAAGAAAGTATTATCTCACACCAAAAATTATTAGATGGATTTGGTGGTAATGATAAAGTAAAAAAAGAAATATTTAAACAAGCAAGAACAGTAAAGCATACTGCTTTATCTTTAACAGGAGAGCCAATTATTTATCCTAAGATTAACGAGTTTATAAGGTTGTGTAATAAAAAAGGGATATCAACATTTCTTGTAACAAATGGACAATATCCTGAGGTAATTAGAGATTTAGAGCCAGTTACACAACTATATATGAGTTTAGATGCATCAACAAAAGAATTACTTAAGAAAATAGACATACCCTTGTTTAAAGATTATTGGGATAGAATGAACAGAAGTTTAGATTATCTTGCACAAAAAAAACAAAGAACATGCATAAGATTAACTATTATAAAAGATGTTAATGATAATCATTTGGATAAATATGCTGAGTTAATAAAAAGAGCAGATGCAGATTTTATAGAGTTAAAAGCATATATGTTTGTTGGTGAATCTAGATTGAGGCTTGAAGAAAAAAATATGCCATTACATGAAGAAGTTATAGGTATTTCTAAAGAACTTGTTAAATATTTAGATGATTATGAAATTGTATCAGAACATGTTCCTTCAAGAGTTGTAATGATTGCAAAAAAGAAATTTAAGAAAGATGGAATATGGTATACGTGGATTGATTATGAAAAATGGCATAATCTTGTTTCTAGTGATATAACGGTTGAAGATTATATGGCTAAAACACCAAAGACTTTTGTAGGATTATCTGGGAAAGGAACAAAAGATATCTTTGAAAAAGAAGAGTTTTAAATTAAATAATATCATAAATATATCTAATTATTTTTAATTAACTTTATAATTATATAATGAATCTAGATATTTATGAAATTAGATGAAGAAAAAGCAGAGAAAGCAATTCAATATACAATCTGTTTTTATACAATCCTTAAAGAGAAAGAATCATCAGCAACGGATATTGAAGAATTAAAAAAATGTGAAACACAAATAAAACAACAATTTCCCAATCTGCAATTACCTTTTAATACTGAACAAAGAATTGCCCAGCTTGAAAATATTGTAGAACAAAGTTTAAGAGAGAATGGGATAAGAATGTTAGACATGGTTACTAGGATTAGAACTTATTCACCTATTTCAGTAATAAAACGTTATTCAGCAATTTTATATGAAATAGAAGAGTTTTGTTTTAAATATGCTGGAGTTGATCTACCGTTATAATTTTTCTAGGACATACTTTTACACATTTTTGGCATGAAGTACATTTTGTATAATCAATCATAGCTAAATCATCTTTTATATGTATTGCATCAAATGGACATTCGACTTCACATTTTTTGCAACCAATACAACCAACTTTACAAAATTGAACAACTAATTTTCCTTTATTAATTGATGAACATCTAACATGTACTCGACTTTTTTTAGGTGTTAAACGAATTATTCCTTTAGGACATTCAGTCACACATTTACCACAACCAATACAAATCTCTTTAGATATTATTGGTAAATGATTATCTGACATTTTTATTGCATCAACAGGACAAACTTTTACACAATCACCAAAACCTAGACAAGAATAGTTACAATTTTTATATCCATCATTTACTAATGAAGCAGCTCGACAATTTTTTATTCCCTTATATTCAAATTTGATAGTAGTTTCATTGCATCCACCATTGCATCTTACTTGTGCAACGGTATTATGATTAGAATTATTATCAAATGATCTTCCTGAAATTTGTGAGATACGACTTGCAGTTTTTTCTCTGCCTGGTTTACATAAATTAGTTTTTTCACCTTCAAATACAGCTTTAGCATAAGCAGCACAACTTGGATAACCACATGCTCCACAATTTAAACCAGGTAATGCACGTTCAATCTCCCAAACTTTAGGATTTACTTTGACAGCTAATTTTTGAGAAGCAATTGCTAAAATAATTCCAAATAATATACCCATTCCACCTAAAATTAGTATTGAATAAAATAAAATAGTCATTTTTATATCATCCCTGAGAATCCTAAGAATGCTAATGACATCAATGATGCCACAATAAATGCTATTGGTAAACCTTTAAATGGTTCTGGGATATCCATCATGTCTAAACGTTCTCTTATTCCCGACATTAATAATAATGCAAGCATAAAACCTATACCTGCACTAATACCACCAATTAGTGAACCAATAAATGAGAGTCCATCTTGAATATTAAGAAATGCAATACCTAATACTGCACAATTTGTTGTTATCAAAGGAAGAAATATACCTAATGATTGATAAAGCTTGTTAGAATATTTTTTTATAAAAAGCTCAACTAGTTGAACAAGAAAGGCAATAATCAAAATAAAAGTTATTATTTGAAGATATTCTAATCCTAAAGGAACAAGTACAATATTGTATAGTAACCATGATGAAGCAGAGCCTATAAACATTACAAATATAACAGCAAATCCCATCCCCATTGCAGATTCTGTTTTTCTTGAGACACCAAAGAAAGGGCACAAACCTAAAAATTTAGTTAAAATAAGATTATTAACAAAGATCATACTTATTATTAAGTAAAGATAATTCTCCATTAATCTTCAACTCCACAACTTATTTTCTTTTTTTTCATAGATTTAATTCCGATTACATTAAACAATGCAAGTAAAAGTCCCATTGTTAATAATGCACCTGGCGCAAGTACAAAAATTAAAATAGGCTCAAAAGGAATTGAAAATAAAATAATTCCATTTAGTGATAAACTACTTGTTCCTAATAATTCTCTAATGCTGCTTATTAAAATTATAGCAATTGCAAAGCCAGCACCTGTACCTAGTGCGTCAAGAATTGAACGACCTAAATTATTTTTTGATGAAAAACTTTCAGCTCTTCCAAGTATAATACAATTTACAACAATTAAAGGAACAAAAATTCCTAGTGATCGATCAAGTTCTGGTGAATATGCCTTAATTAATAATTGAATAATTGTGACAAATGTTGCAATTATTACTATAAATATAGGAATACGAACATTACTTGGTATATACTTTCTTATCAATGAAATAAATATTGCAGAGAACAATAATACGAAAGATGCAGCAATACTCATACCAATAGCATTATCTAAAGTAGAAGTTACTGCCAGTACTGGGCATAAACCTAATGCTGCAATAAACACCGGGTTATTTTTCCATATGCCTTTCATAAATTCTTCAACATAACTAGTCATTTTTAGTCTTCATCCTCTTGATCCATTGTATTATTATTTGTTAATATAACATCTTGAATAACATTAAATGCTGAATTTACACTTCTAATAACAGAATTTGTAGTTACTGTTGCTCCTGTTATTCCATCAATCTTACCACCTTGAGATATGAGAGTTGCTTGTGTTTGTGACAAACCTTGGAATTGATTGTAGAATATAGGCTCTTGAACTTTATCACCAATACCTGGTGTGTCACTTTGCTCTATTATTCTAATTTCTTTTATCATTCCATCTATATTAAAACCAACTAATGTTTTAATTATTGAACTATACCCTTGTGCTTCAGATATAACCGCATAACCGATTACTTTGTCATCTAAATATATTTGATAATATGATTCATTAAAAATAAAATAATCTGCTTGAGGAAATACTTGTTTAAGATTAAGTTCTATTTCTCCAACACCATGAGATTCAATCTTATCTTTAGTAAAATCATAAGTTAATGCAAGAAGTATTGCACAAATAACGCATACAGATGATAATATCAATGCTGATTTTATTGTTGACATTTTTTTATTTTTTATTTTTATTTTATTTTTTTATTTTTGTATTACTTTTTATTCTAAAAATAATTTTCTTTATTATTTTACTACTTTTTTATTTTATTTTATTTTATTTTAATTTAATTTAATCTTTTTATTTTGATTTTTTCCAACCAAAAGGTTTTACAGCAGTGACTCTTTCAATAATTGGTGATGCTGCATTCATTAGTAAAATTGCATAATTAACACCCTCTGGATAGCCACCCCATAACCTAATAACTACAACGATTAATCCTGCACCTAATGCAAAAATAATTCTACCTGTTTTTGTAAGCGGTATTCCTTCATAACCTGTTGCCATAAAAAAGGCTCCAATAAAAAGACCACCAGTTAATATATGAAAAATTGGGTCTTGACCAAATAACATAGATAAAAAGAATACACTACCAATAAAGTAAAATGGTATTCTCCAATCAATTATTTTAAAAAATATCAAAATTAAACCACCTATTAATAATGCTAATGCTGATGTTTCACCTATACATCCCGATATATTACCAAAAAAAAGTGAAGTATAAGTTTTTGCTTGTGAACCAAAGAATGAAATAGTTGTATCATATCCTACTGCCGAAATCATTGATAATGGTGATGCAGAAGTAACCGCATCGGTTGCAACACTATTTGCTGGCCAGATATATTTTGACATTATTGCTGGAAATGCAATTACAAGAAATGCACGACCAACTAAAGCAGGATTAAATATAGTATTACCTGAACCACCAAATGCATGCTTTGCAAGTGCTAAAGCTACAAATGAACCTAATGCTGGGATCCATAAAGGAACTGTTGGTGGAAGAATTAAACCAAGAAGTAGTCCTGTTGTAATAGCAGAACCATGAAAAATTGGGGATAAAGATTTTCTTCTAAGTTTTAAGAAAAAAGCTTCAGTTAAAATTGCAGAAATGATTGCCACTGAAATAATATAAAATGCATGTAAACCAAAATTATAGACACCCATTATTGCTGCAGGTAATAAAGTTGCAATTAATATCCACATTACTTTTGGTTTGCTAATTGGAGCAAAAATGTGTGGAGAAGATTCTACAATGAACTTTGTAGGTTTCTTTTTTTCTTTGATATCTTTGATTACTGTATTTGTTTTTTTTGTTGACATTTTATTTAATATTCATTTGAATTACTATTTTTTATTAATCACACATCTAAGTTTTTTTATTTATTTTTTAATTTTTGATTTTTGATTTTTGATTTTGCATAGCGTATCAAATGAACAAGTTGAATTTTACTTGGACAGATATATGAACAACAACCACACTCATAACAATCCATAGCATGCATTTGTTTAGATAATTCAATTTTATTCATTTCAGCATATTTTACAATTAAAGCAGGATTAAGATTTAGTGGACAAACTTCTAAACATTTTCCGCAACGAATACATTCAATAGGTTTTCTTTCTTGTATATCATTATGATTTAAGACTACAATACTATTAGTAGATTTAATTATCGGCAATTCATCTGTTGGTAATGTAAATCCCATTAAGGGACCACCATTTATCAACTTTTTAGGAATACCATTATAACCATCAACTTGCTCTATTAATTCAGTAATCATAGTTCCGACTCTGATTCTAAGATTCTTAGGGGAATTAACTTTTCCCGTGACTGTTAAAACTTTCTCATATAATGGTTTTGATTCACAAACTGCTTCATAAATAGCAATAGTTGTTCCAACATTTTGTACTTCAACTCCAACATCAATAGGTAATCCACCTGTAGGTACTTTTCTTTTAAGAATTGAATAGATTAAAGTTTTTTCAGCACCTTGAGGATATTTTGAAGGAAGTTTAATTACTTTTATTGAATTTTCTTTTTGATCATATATTCTTTTTTGTAATATCTTTATTGCATCTACTTTGTTATCTTCAATCCCAATAAATACATTATTAACACCAAGAATTTTTTGAATTATTTTTATACCTATAATAAGTTCATCTGGCTTTTCTAACATTAAACGATGATCAGCTGTAATATAAGGTTCACATTCTGCTCCATTTATTAAAACTGTATCAACTAATTTATCTTTTCTTACTTCTAATTTAACATGTGTTGGAAAACCTGCACCACCTAAACCAACTATACCAGAATCTTTAATTATCTTCTTTAAATCTTGTGAACTAATAGAACTCCAATCTCTTTTTTTATTTTTTTGCTTAACATCTTTGCCATCTGATTCAATTATTACTGATAATGTCATTTTACCTGTAACTGGATGCTGATAGTTCTCAATAGACTTTACTGTCCCCGATATTGAAGAATGTATTGGTACAGACATAAATTCATCTGAGTCTGCAATTTTTTGGCCAGTTTTTACATACTCACCAATACTAACTATGGGTTTACAAACTTTTCCAATATGTTGTGATAAAGGCAATACTACTTTTGCAGGTAATTTTGCATCAATAATTTTTTGTCTAGAAGTAATTTTAGAATAATTTGGATGTATTCCTCCATTAAACCCTTGTTTAAACATTCTTAAAAAAACCATATATATGATTAGAGAATTGTTTTTATAAACATTACCGAAACATATGAAATTAGATTAATATGTAGACGATAAAATAAAGAGAATAATATATATAAAAAATAAAAGAGAAAAACAAAAATAATTTATCTAGCATTTCCTTCCATCCATTCCATTGCTTCTATTTCTTTAATGATTTCTCCATCTTATTCAGCTGTTGGAATTCCATCTCCATCATCATCTGGATCAAGATAGTCTGGAATACTTTCAGGATTTAGCCAACTAGTGTCAGATGTTTTTCGTGCTAAGAATGACCACCAAGGTCGTCTTGTTTCTATATTTCCATCTTCATCAAGAGTAGAAACTGTTCTTGCTCGCATAGGAATAAATCCTAAAAAACGAACATCATCGTCATATTTAACATTTACTCTACGTGTTGAATTATCATATCTGATTTCACGAACGCGTTCGTTTCTGCTTGCAACATATGCAACAGCTAAACCAAAATCTTCTCCTCTAATATTATCAAGAGTTGAAAGGTATTCTCTTACACGGTTTCTTTCTTCTTCAGAAAGATTTCTTGGACTAATTCCTGATGTTATATTTCTTGCTAGTGCTGGTGAAGCTCTATCTCTTCTATCTATAGCAGCTTGTGAAGGTATTCCGTCACCATCAAAATCAATATCAAGATCATCAGGAAAACCATCTGCATCAGAATCAGGATACCTATCAGAGATATTACTTCTATCTGCTACCCTCTCAGGAGGTCTTGATACATCTTCATCATTACAATCTCCGCCGTTAAGTAAATGATTAGTTGTTCCACAATATTGATTATTATCTTTTACAGCCCGATTACCTAATAATACAGTTGTAAAAATTAGAGAATCTTTAGCAACTCTCATTGCAGGCAATTCAACTTCAATAGTTCCAATTGAATTATTATTGTTATTATTATCTGTTGAATACTCTATTTTTATTTTTCCAAAATTAAGGCTAATACTTTCTGTTGGTCTATCTGAAGAGTTACCTGATTCCCCACTTATTGTCCAAACATAACTTAATTCAATTCTATCATCGTCAGCATCAGTTTGTGAAGAACTTCGTGCGCTACCCCAACTCCATGAAAGAATTTCTATTTCTTCTGATCCAGAAGCTCTTTCTAAAGTAACATCACTGCACTTCATTCTACCTAAACCACGACATTCTGCAACAGGAACTATTTCTTCATTAGAACATTCTCGAAGCTCCCCTTTTCCCCAACAATAAAGTTCAGAATCAATATTTCCTCTGCTAGTAGTTCCATCAGAAGGAGTCACTTGACAAACAACCACATCTTTATCTGAAACACCACATCTATATTGTGATCCTGATGCTCCATCTAGTAGTTCTAAACTACTAATTCTAGAATCGGCATAATATACATTATCATTGATTAGTATTTTTGCTCGAGCTTCAGTAAATGAAGGAATTTCTCCTCTACCTGCTGCTATTTTTATTTCTTTACCTGTCTGTGGATTTCTTCCTGTTCTGGTAGTTTTATTATCAGAACTATCAGCTGCAACAGGTAACCTGTCATAATCTGATGTATCTCTTTCTGCTACTCTTTCTCTTGTAGCATTTGTTCTTGTTACCACTGTTTGATTTGTTTCTGTTATTGTTGCAGTCATTTGTGTTTCATTATCTGCTGTTCTAGTAGTTTCTGAACCAACAAGCCTATCTTGTTGTGAAATGTTTTCTTGTATATTCCTTTCTGATCTAGCATCAACTTGTGCATATGCAGTTATAGAAAGCATTAACAAAAGTGAAGCTAAAAATAGGAAAAATATGTATTTTTTTGATTTCATAGTGATTAAAATATATGAATAATTTATAAGCCTTATGAAATAAATTAAGTATCTATTTAGATACTATTTGCTCTTTATATGCCTTTTTTAAAGATTAGTTTCTTAATAATTATAGCATCATTGTTATTTAATTATATAAATACTGCGTATAGATACCTGATCTATAATTTATCAATTAGTAAGAATGAGCTAATCTTATATAATTAAAAGAATATTAGAAAAGTATTTAATATTAACATCTAATAAAAATTATAAAATTAATGAATACTAATGAAATACAACAAATTATTACGATATAAGGTAAATTATAACTTATTACTTTTATCTCCTTTGATTATATTATTACTTGCATCATGTAGTAATAATAACAATTATAATCCGTTTGTTTCAGAAAGTAAAATTAATGATAATCAAAATTATAGTTTTATTCCAGAATATGGGCTCTATCAAGTAATAGAATCTAGAGATAAACTTGGAACCATAGTAACTATAAATGCATATCATAGTGAAAAAGATAAATTAGAAACAGCCTTAATATCTGCATTTGATGAAGTTATAAGAATTGATAATCTTTTAAGCAACTATAAAGATAATAGTGAAGTTAGTATATTAAATAAAGAAAAAATCATAGAGAATATCTCAGAAGATATTAAATTTAATATTATAAAATCATTATACTATGCAAACATGAGTAATGGTGCATTTGATATAACAGTTCAACCAATTCTTGATTTATTCAGAGAAAAATTTGCGGAAGGTGGACCACCTACTAGAGATGAAATAGATGATGTTTTAAAAAAAGTAGATTACTCAAGAATAACTATTTCAGAAAGAACGATTGTAATAGGTAATAACCAAAAAATAACACTAGGAGGAATTGCAAAAGGTTACATAGTTGATAAAGTGGCTGATGTATTAATTAGTTATGATATTAAAAATGCTCTAATAAATGCAGGAGGAGATATTCGTGCAATTGGGGAAAAACCTAATGGAGAACCATGGAGTATTGCATTGTCAGATCCTAGAAATCGAAATAATTATATTGAGATAATTGAATTAAAAAATCAGAGTATTGTTACATCTGGTGATTATGAAAGATATTTTGATCCTGACAAAAGATATCATCACATAGTTGATCCAAGAACAGGAGATAGTGCAACAGAATTAATTTCAGTTACCATAATTGGTAGTAATACCATGGATATAGATGCAATTGCAACGGCAGTTTTTGTTTTAGGAAAAAATCAAGGAATTAAATTCATTGAAAAAAATAATGTAACAGGAATAATTATAACAAATGATAGAGAAATAATAAAAGTAAATAATATTAAATAAATCATTCAACATGTGATGGTTCAAAATGATCTTTATTAAAGCCTTTTTCAATTAATTTTGCTCTTATTTCATCGGATGGATTTTGTATATATACCTCCGGCTGTGGCCTTCTATCTGCTATGTACATAATAGAATCAATTACAGTATCAGAAATTTCTCTGGTTTTTTTCATATCCAAATAGACAGTTGCAACATCTTCAACTATTATATTAGCTATTAAATGTCCAAAACGAATTTGTTTATAACTATCATCAGCATTTTCCGGGAGAGATTCATGATATTCATTTTTCCATAAACTTTTCCATCGAGTAAATCTAGCTTTTTCTTCAAAGAAAACAACTGTTCCCATATATTTTCCGTTATCATCTGCAACATATTTAAATCTTAGAACCATTGATTTTGTTCCTTTAGAAGTCTTAAGTGTAGCTTTGTGAGATGCTCCTTCATATTGCATATCCATCATTGTTGGGATTAAAGATAGAAAAGTAGTACTTGACTCATCTGCAAGATATGATGTTATATGTTTTCCAAGAATTTCACTCTCTTGAAAGCCAAATAAATCTTCAACTTGATGATTGATTAATTTAACTATACCATTATTATCTATTTCTAAATATGGTACTTCAAGGTGCTGGAGCATATCACTCATTCCTGAAATTTTACTTTGAAGTGTTCGTATATTGGAGTATGCATCTCGTAATTCAATAGATGCTGAAGATAATTTATCGCGTAAGTCTTGATTTTCTGTTTTATATGTTTCTAAATCATTGTGTTCATTTTCTGCACGTTTTGATGCCTCTTTTGCATGTCTTTCTAATTCTAATACTTTTTGTTCAAGTTTATTTACATATATATGCGGGAATAATTTTGCCAAGAAACCATGCTGAGATTTAATAGAGTCTGTAACAGATAGTGTTTCATTATCTCTATCTGAGATTTCATCGAAGTTTTCATTCATATGATAATCATAATTATATTGTTTTAAAAACATATATATAATTTATAAGATATAAAGCAGAAGATATAATAAATAATGATTTAAAGATTAATTACAATCTTGTAAAAATACTATCTTTTGATAAAATACTATCAACAGTAAAAGCATCCATTAGATTAATAGTATCTACATCATAATTTACCTGATCATCTAACCCAATTCTAGGACATGCAGTATTTATCCAAAATTTTATGAAAGGATAATCTTGAGTTTTATTATAATCAAAATTATCACCAGCAAAATAATAAAATTTCTTATCAGGATACTTTTCTTTTAGTGCAAGACTCATACGATATTGCTGTTGACCTGGTTTTGTCGTTACGAAAACACCAACCTTTTCAATATTCTTAAATTTCATAAGACTTGCGCGATAACGTTTAAAGATGGGTGCTATTCTTTCTAAATCAATTAAAATTTTCTTGTCATCTTTCGGATCATAAATAATAACTGGTTTATATAAATCAAGATCTCGTTGTGCTAAAGCCATAGCTAATGGATGGAAATAACCATCACCAACATAAAAAAAAGCATCAATGTCTTCTTTAAAATTATAATTTTTCCAATGACAATTGCATCCTAAAATTTGATAATTTGCATCTGTTCTATCAGGTTTTGAAGTAACAACTTCAACACCATGCAAAGATTCTAATTGTTTTCGTATATCTGGTAGTAAATGTATAAATTGTACAGCAGCATAAAGAGCAATACGTTTATGTTTTTTTAATTCATTAAGAGTATCCTCATTAATCACTACTTTTTTAGTATATTTTGCATCAATAAGTAGGCTTCTCATTTTATTCCCAACCCTCTACTCTATTGAAAACATTATGTCCCCATTGAACAAATAAATCAGTTTTTAATTGATTTAATCCTAATGGAATATCACATGCCCCAAAACAACTACCAAACCAAATAATTGGCTGAACTCCCATATCTGTTAATTCATCATATACTTTATCAGCAAATGGTTTTAACCCGTCAGGAAATTGAAGAACTATAGTTTTATAACCATTATCAACTATTGCTTTTTTTAGTTTATCTAATTCTAAGTCGTAATTCATGAATATGATGGTTTAATATTGATATATAAATGTTATTAAATTAGTTAAAAAAATAAGATTAGTATAATATTAAAGAATAAAAAATAAATAGAATAAAAAATAAATAAAACAAAAATATTAAGAAAACATTTTATGCATATCTTTTAATAAATCAAGACCAAGTAATGAATTAGTTGGATAAGGTACTGATTTTAAACTAACGCTAACTGTTCCATGATAATCAGGCTCAACTACTTTAACAATATCAGAAATACTTTCAGGTTTAACTTTTTCATCTGTTGTATAAACTTTTATAGCATAATCAATGGAATCTCGGGTCGCAGTTTCTACAACATTAACCCCTACATCAAATATTTCTAGTTTATATCGATTAAAAGCTGGTTCAAGTCTAGATTTTAATTCATCTAAATATTCGATAATTTCAGGTAATCTATCATAAATTAGCTTAATTGCTTCATATCTTTCCATACATTAGTTGCTACTCTTTAATGGTATATAAGTTTTTTGTTTTTAAAGCCATATTAATGATTCAAAACAATTAATACAAATAAATTAAAAATCATTTTTTCCATAAAGTTTTTAATGCAATGTTATTATATTTATATTATGATAACAACAATTGGTGCTGGACCTGCGGGATGTTTTTATGCTTCAAAAGAAAAACATGATGATGTTACAATTTTTGAAGAGCATAAATCAATTGGAAACCCTATAGCTTGCACTGGAATACTAACTGATTCTGTAAAACAATTTGTTAATATACCTAAAGAATTAATAATAAGTAAAATTAAGAAATTTAAAATTATTGCCCCTAATGGAGAAAGTATGTATGTTGATTTAAAAAAAACAAATATGGTTCTTGATAGAGCAAGATTTGATCAATTCATTGGAGAATTAGCAATCGATAACGGAGCAAAAATGCGATTTAATGAAAAATTTCTAGGTTACAAATCCATTGCTAAAAATAAATTTATTGTTAAAACTACAAAAGGAAATTATGAAAGTGATATGATTGTTGGGGCAGATGGACCAAGAAGCCAAGTTGCGAAATCTGCAGGTATTTATGGTAACAGAAGATTTGTGATGGGCTATCAAGCAAGATGTAAATATCCTAATTTAGAAGACGGAGTTACTGTTGTTCATTTAAATTGTGGTGAGTTTTCATGGATTGTTCCTGAGGATGATAAAATTGCAAGAGTTGGAGTTATTGGTGTTAATAGTAATAAATTAAAAAAAGATTATAAAAGATTACTTGCAGGAAATAAAGTTATACAAGATCAGTCTGGACTAATTCCACTTTATAATCCATCACAAAAACTAAAAGCACCAAGAGAAAATATTTATTTATTAGGCGATGCAGCAACACATGTTAAGGCTACAACTTATGGTGGGATTCTTTATGGAATGATTGCAGGAGATTATCTTGCACAAGATCCGAGTACCTTTATTAAAAATATAAATAAAAAGCTTGCAAAAGATTTGTGGATTAGCCTTAAGATGAGGGACATGATGAATTCTATGAGTGAAAAACAAGCAAATGATATGGTAAATATATTCCAAAAAGAAACAAATAATAAAATTCTTGCAGAAAGTGATAGGAATTTCCCAAGTAAATTTATTGTACAATTATTAATGAAAGAAGCAAAATTATGGAAACTTGGTTTTGGAATATTTAAGAATAAAATGACAGAAAATTTATTTGACAAATAATTTAAATAATACAATTAATAATGTAAAAAATAAAAATACTCTTTTTAACATATACTAGTTTTTTTAAGATATACTAGTTTAAGCATTCTCTTGTTGTAACGTCATAATTATAACGACATACATCTTTAGGAATACATGATAATCTAGCAACATCAGCATAATAACCATTATCGCACCA
>JBLKOM010000008.1:0-77723 GCA_047602755.1 Candidatus Woesearchaeota archaeon | reverse complement strand
TTTCATACCATACATTAGTGGATATATCTTCATGGGAGCAATTTGTTTTTATGGCACCATCTACTAGAATACAATAAAATGAAAAAATCTCAAGTTACTTTGTTTATTATTTTTGCAATAGTTATATTAGTTATTTTTTCTGTGTTTATTGTTTTAGTAAGTAGTCTAGGTTCTGATAAATCAGAAATTGCTAGAACAATTATAACTGAAAGTGATTTGTTGTTTGGTGAATTTGAGTCATATTTTCAAATGTGTTTAAGTAATGCTTTAGATGATGCTCTATTTTTATTAGGAAGGCAAGGTGGTTTTATTTTTGAAGATCAAAAAGGTAGTATTATTGATTTTCCAATTGATGTGCAAGAATATAATGGTTTTAATGTAACTAAAATAGTATTATTTTATCAACCTGCTTTTATGATGACTTTGCCTGGTTATCCTTGTTTGCAAGAAAGTGCTCAAGGTTGGCCTGATAATTTGCGTGGAAATAATTGTTTAAATAATTATTCACATAATATGCCTAATATTGAATTTTTAAGATTTGGTAATTATCAACGTATTCTAAATCATCAAGTAAGAGATGTTGATGTTCCATTATGTAGTAGAAATCATTACATAAATTTTACACTTCGTGATCCTGATACTGGATCTTTTTATGATTCTTTTTTAAATTTAGTTTGTAGTCCTACACTGAATCCTATTAAAAACTCCTATTCTATTGAAGAGCAAATTAAAGGTTTCATCAATTATCAAATGGAAGAATGTTATTTAGATTCTTTACAATTATTTAATGAGAGCGATATTGTTGTTAGAAGTAGAGGTGATTTTGAAATAGTAATTGATTTTAGTGATGAATATACAGTCGCAACAGCTTATTTACCTATTTTGTTAGATTATATTAAAGCAGATACTTTGTTGCGTGATATGAATTTTTTTTCTCGTTCTAATGTAAGAATAAAAACATTATATTCTATTTTGTATGGTGGTAATATTTCAGTAAGAAATGAGCGTTTGAATATGCTTGTTAGAGATACAACTGGTTTAATTGATTTAGACATGATTAATCTTACTTTTGATATTGAGATCGATTCATATGAAATCTTTAACAGAATGGGGGTATTTAATATATCTGTTGAAAGAATTCCTGATGTTGGAGGTTCTTTTATTCGTTTGCTTGATAGGAATTCTTATATAAGAGGTTCACCATATGAATATTATGTTTTTGTAGGAAATAGATATCCTGCATTAGATAATTATAACGTATATGGTATTAATAATTATGAAGTATATCTTAATGTTGGTGATTTTTTTATGTTATCACCATTAGCTTATGATCCTGATGATGAATTATTAATCTATAGTTATGAGATTCTTAATGAAGATTGGAAATGGAGGCAAGATTATTTGGATGATACCGATTTGTATTTTTTTGGTATGGATGAAACACATGTTTGTATTCATCCAAAATATGGAATGGTAAAAAATCGTTGTACTGGTTTTTTATTAAATGAATCTGATGCAGGTTCACATCGATTAAAAATTTCTGTAAAAGATAGCTCAGGTGCTGAAGATTATCAAATTATTAATATTTTTGTAGATATTGAGCCAGAGATTAAATTCAGAATTGAAAATATTTATGGTTTGCCTTCTTTTAGTATTGAACCAGGTATTACTCGTTATATTGTTAGTCGTGAAGATCCTTTTATAATTAATAGTACAGGTAGCATATCATCGGGTCCACCAATCATAACTACAAATCAATTAATGTGGCGTGATAGTAAAAATTCAGTTGTTGATATTGAACCTTCAAGTGTTAGTTTAGATTTTGATGATATTTATCCATTCCGATTTCGATTTAATAATTCTTTAATTGTTCATCCAGGTTATGATTTTTTTACTAATTATTCTTTTTTAAGTGATTTTATTTCAAATTCTTTGTTTTTAACTAATGCAATGATGCCTATTCCATTAGATGGACCAGTTATAAACTATTTAGATAGTTTAGATATTTATTATAGTGTATTTAATATTTCATATAGACAAGGTTATCCACTTAGAGCTAATTCTAATTTTGATAGACGGTCTTCAATTATTTTATCGTACTATAAAGATGGAAATTTAATCAACGAATCCGAAGAAGAAATTTATATTGTTGATTGCGTAGCGTATCATAGTGATATTCCTGCTTATCCTTTCAATTTAATAAAAACTAATCGAGAGAATCGTACTTTGAACCATTTTATGGCTAATCATACATGTTGTGATGGAGATCCAGCTAATCCTTTATCTTGGAAATATAAACCCCATTCGGCTGAATGTTATTATCAATATGAGATTGGAGATTATGAAACTTTTATGCTTGATATAAATAATAATATTTCTGTTGATATTTTTAAAAAGATTTATCCTGGTTTTAATGTTTTTAATTATGAAAATAATGGTAATGTTCTTTTTCCTAAAGATTTGATTTATGATCGTTATGTACGTATTTTAAGTGGTGAATGTAGTGGTGATAGGGGAAATATATGTGTTCCAAAAGAATACAGTATTCTAAAAATTCCTTATTGTGGTCAAACTGTAATTTCATCCAGTAGTTTTTTTATGTCTCCTAACCATTATAATAGAACAGTAGGTCAAACATTAAGTGATGTTACAAATAATCCGCGTGCTTCTGGTTATTATGATGGCGATTTATGTAGTTGTTTTGATTCAGGTTCAACTAGGTTATTAAATACTAGTGATCCATTAGAAAATGGATTATATTGCTGTTTCGATTCTAATGGTTTACCTTATAGATTAAGTGATAAACCTTGTGTATTGCAAGAATGTGCTCGGTTAGATATTAATTGCCCAACATGTGTTCAGCAAACTGTAGGTGCAACTGTATTCTCAGATTTATTAAAACCTGGTCCTTATTGTTATTGTAGTGAATTTAATCCGGTTGTTGATACAAGATTATCTGCTGATGGAAATAAGTATTGTTGTAATTCAGATTCTTTATCATTTTTTCTTAAAAATAATTTGAATGAATGCAATCTTCCTGACTAATTTTCCGAATATATTTGACCGAAAATTATTTAAACTAACAAACTTGTAAGTTATTAAAAGATATTTAATTAAATTAATCTTTTATTTTCAATAATTGGTGTTTTATGTTGAAGAAGGTGATGGATGAAAAACAGTTAGTATTAGTATTTTCTCTATTTGTAGTTTTCTTTATAAATTTACAAATTTCGTTTGCACAAGACGTACCTATAGGATGTTGTACAGAGGCTGAAGATATTTCAGCATATTGTATTGAATTCGATACTTTAAATAAGGCAATTGATGCTGGCTGTAGTGTTGGTGGTTATATTGCTGGTGTTTCTTGTGAGCAGACAGAATGTTCTTTTAGAGGATGTTGTCCTTTAGATTGTAGTTTTAAAGAAAAATCTGATTGTTTTGGTGGTGATTTTTTTCCTTTTGAACAATGTAATTCAGTTCCTGCATGTCAATTAACTTGTTGTGTTGTTGACGGTCAGCCATTTGAAAGTTCTGCATATGATGGTGAATCTTTTTGTAGTGATAGAGGAGGAGTTTATTATCCTGGACCTTGTGCTGATATGGAACCAGGTGGTGCTTTTGGTTCATTAACAGGTTTAGTTACTGATACAAATAATCAACCTTTAGCAAATGTTCAGGTTTATGCTGGGCCTTATATTGCTGTAACTACTGCTGCTGGTAGATATAATTTTGTTAATATCCCAGTTAGTTATCCTAATTATTATTCACTTAAAGCTTATTTTATTGGATATACACAAGTTGATCCAGTTTCAGCAATTGTAGTTAGAGATAGTTTGGTTGAGGCAGATACTATTAGATTGACTTCTGATCCAAATTCTTTTGTAGTAATCCGAGGCAGGGTTGTTAATCAATTTAATTTAGGTATTGCATCTGCAATAGTTTCATTTGATAATTCTTTTAGTACTTATACTGATGTTCAAGGGTATTATGAGATTAAAGCACAGGTGCCAAGTGGCAATTATGTTATTGATGCTAAAAAGGCAGGTTTTATTTCTTCATCTCAAAATTTAGATGTTGAAACAGGCTTAAGATATGATGGAATTGATTTTACTATCACTCCAGGAAGTGCTCAAGATTTATGTGGTAATGGTGTTCTTGATCCTGAAGAAGATTGTGATCCTCCTTTTGATTCAGCATGTCCTGGAAGATGTCAACCTGATTGTAGTTGTCCTCCTAAATGTGAAGAATTAGGTTATTTTTGTGCAGATGTAGGTTATCAATGTGATAATGTAAATGGTCAAAGAATAGCTGCTAATAATCTTGATTGTGTTTCAGATTACAATCAAAATATTCCTGATGGAGGAATTTGTTGTAATATTGAACCTACTCCATTGCCTGAATGTATATATGGTGAAGTTGTGGGTAATCCTGATATTAGTTATACAGATGTTTTAGGTTCTGGTGGGAATTATTGTAAATGTGGAGATTATATTGGTTCTGTTACTGATTCATCATTATATTGTTGTGTAGTTGATGGTGATCGAAAACTTCAATCTAATGTGTGTGCTCCTCCTGGAAATGTTCGAGGTTATGTATATTCATCAACTGGTCCTTTAGATGATGTTAGGTTAGAATTATCAAGTATATATCAAACAAGATCGAATAGTAGTTCTACAACTAATTTTGAGTTTCAAAATGTTGCTCCAGGAACATATGCTATTACTGCTCAGCGTGCAGGTTTTAGAGATTATTCAGGAACAATTGTAGTAACTTCAGGAGGAGTTATTAATTTTAATATATTGATGCAACCAATTCAAGGTTTGGATACTGACTTTGGTTTAACATTGTCCCATGTAAAAGGAGAACCGTATGTACGAATTACTATTACTGCTTCAGATATATCTGCAATTAATCATTATAACATATATAAAAATGGACATAGTGATAGTCATCTTTTCATGCGTGTTGATAAATCAGATATTACTAATACTTATGTTTTTATTGATACTTCAACATCTTGGAAAACAAGTTATACTTATAATGTTACTGCTTATTCAGTATACGATAAAATTGCTACTGATACTAAAACATTAGTTACTGGTGATTCAGCGTGTGAAGGTGTTTATGACACCCAACAGTTTTGTGGTAGTTCTTTGTGTTTTTCTACAAAAATTAAACAAAATTGTGGCGAAAATGATAATGCTCCGTTTAAATATAGGTTGATATGTAATAATAATAACGCTTTATCTTTTCCTGATTCTCCATCTGCATCAACATGTACTGATTCATGTGTAGAAGTATCACCAGGGTTTACTACTTGCGCAGGTAGTGAGTTATGTAGAGAGATTGGTTTACCTCCTTTTTTTGGTGATTATTCTCAATCTGGTAATTTTTTTGGATTATTTTATTTTGAAAATTTTGGGGGAGAACAATGTGAAGTAGGCCCTGGTAATTCCTATAAATTTTGTTATGAAGATTTCTTTTATTCTAATATCTTTGATAGACGACAAGGTTCTTATACGCATGTTAATCAATGTGTAAGATGCCAACCAGAGGGTTTTTGTTATGATTATCAATCAAAAGATGCATGTCTAAGGGATAATTGTCGTTACGGTGCAAATTATGGAACATTATGTCAATGGGAAGATACGTATCCTGAAATTGGAAGAGGAATATGCTATTCAGAAGATACTTCAAATTCAAAATATTGTGAAATGTGTAACATAAATAATCCTGTATTTTATAATCAAGATTGTACACAAGATGTTTGTAATTTACTTGGTCAATGTATTGCTGATGAACAAGAAACACTTTGTATGGCTTGTTCAATTACAACAACTTGTGCTGATTTAAGTGGTAATGAATATGCTTGTATTGGTAGGCAGGAGTATTCATTTGCAGGCTACCCTCAATTAGCTAATATTCAATGTGATAGTTCGACTATCATACATAAAAGTGATGATGTATGCGGAATTGGTTTTTGTAAATGGACAGGGAGTCAATGCATTAAAGATGCAAATGATGATGGTATCTATGATTGTATAGATTATGCAGGTGATGTATCATGTGATCAGGATAGGAGTGTTCCTAGCACTTTATATACATCACAAAATTTTATTAGTATGAAACAAAATCTTTTATCATTCCAAGTGGATGATGGTACAGCTAAAACTTATTATTGTTTTTCAGAGGAAGGTGAATATTGTTGTCCAAATTCTTTGGTTAATGGGAATTCAGTATCTATTCCAAATGTGGATTATGATATTGTTAATTTTGAAGGTACAAAAACATTATGGTATTATTCAGCTTCTCTTTATGGTAATCCAGAGCCTATAAAAAATATTTCAATTTATATTGATAATAAACCACCTATGTTAGATGTTACTTATACTGTAGTTAATAGTACATTAGGTGCTAGTTTATCTGATTTAACTTTAACAATCTCATCACATGAAACAGCTTTGAATTGTGAAGACCGATTAAGTGGTCCAATGTCAATGTCTCAACTTGGTAAAGAAGTAATTGATACAACTCGAACTGTAACTTTTCCAGGTTTAATTGATGGAAGTTATATCTATCACATAAAGTGTGAAGATATATATGGTAATGTCAATGATACTGTATATATTGAAATTTTAGTTGATAGGATGAGATTATTACGCGATCCAAAACCTAATTTTGTTACATTACCTGCAAGTGTTGTTAATTTTTCTGTTATTTCTGTTAAAAAGCAATTATCTTGCCATTATGCACAAAAATCTCCTCTTCAATTAAGTGAGAAAAAATATCCTATATTAGAACCAACAGGTTCAGATTTCTTTTATTTAGATCCTGAAATAGATTTAGTAACACCTGGTACATATGAGTATGATATAATTTGCTATGATGATGATTCTAAACAAAGTCTTGCAGCAAGAACATCAATTATATTTACTATTGATATGACACCGCCAGATACTAAAATATATGTTGAAAGATCAGGTGATTTTCTTTCAATAGATCCTGATAGGTTTTATACTAATCCTTTAATATTGTTAAACTGTACTGATCCTATTCAAGGACCACCTAGAGAATTTGGTTGTTCATCAATTAAATATTGTATATCAACCATTAGTTGTTCACCTTCTATTGCTATTTCTAATCAGAGTTATCAATTTCGACCAGTTGTTGAAACATCAGGTAAATATTATCTCTGTGTTCAGTCTGAAGATAAGGGTGGCAATAAAGAGCAGCCTCATTGTCAGACTATAAATATTGATCTTGACCCTCCTGTTTTGCAAATTGATAGTCCTGGAAATAATAATGTAATTGGTATAACTTCATTTTTATTTAATGGTAGGTGGTTTGATCAACGAAGACCTGTTATTATGACTGCAAAAATAGTTAATGAACGTGGTTTTCAGATGAATGTTAATTCATTATTAGTTGCAGGTGAAGAAGGTACCGGTACTTTTTCTGGAACTGCAGTTTTAAATCCATTATTTGCTGGGTTAAATACTTTAACTGTTATTGCGATTGATGCATCAGGAAATTATAATACTGCATCAGTTAATTTTTATTATGATATATATCCTCCTAAGGTAGATAGGGCAAGAATATATGGTGAGGATATTGTTGACCGTTCACAAAGGTTCGTTATTAGTGGAGATGTTGCTTCAGATGTTGAAATTAAACTTGACTATTTTTTATTAACTGAAGATCAAAATATTTTAAGGCATCATGAATATGGAAATAGATTAAAAGCAGAATTAAATGTAAATGATTATCAATTTTTAGATAGATCTAATTCATTTGGGACTGACGTTAACGCAACGGCTGTAATATCATCAAATGATTCTTCTTTTACAAATATATCAGCAACTATGATTTATAATTCTTCTGCAAATAATTATTATGCTGTGTTTTGGGATTTATTAGATTTAGGTAATTATACTATGACTTATTTATTTCAAGATACATTTGGTAATAGTGATACTTATTCTCATCCATTTTATGTCAATGATACTTTAGCACCTTATTTTGAAATAAAAATATTTGATAGTCAAGGAAATAATATTACTGAAGTTCAATATGGGACATATGAAGTAAAAATTTATGCATCTGAACCAATTAAAAAATTGCATTATCTTAATTATTCTTTTAGTGGGAAAACAAAGTATATTGAGTTATTAGATACAAATGGTACTGAAATGCGTGGTTTGTTAACTATTAGTCCATCTGATTTAGATTTGAGAAATTTAAGACAACAACAAGCAATACTTTCTATATATGGTGAAGATATGCATGGTTTGGGCGGAAGTATTATTACAACAATCAGACAATTTAGAATAACTACTATTGGGCCTATGCAACCAGAAATATTAACGCCAGATATTAGTACTTCATTAATTCATTATTCTTCTACTCCAAATTATACTATTGAAGGAATGGTATATAAAAATGATAATGTTGGTTTACGTGATGGAGATATAATGTTAATGCGAAATCAGATTTTTGGTGATTTTACAGATGCAAATTGGTTTTTAGGTGGTCAAGCTGTTACAGAGGCAAATGATTTTTTTACTATTTGGGAACCAAGAAGATTTGGTGATAAAATAACATTAAAAAATAATAATACTATTAATTTGCATGATTATGAAAATGCATTTTTAGCAGGTAGATATTATGAATTTAGAACTAGACCTATACAAAATAGAGATTTGTATAAGATTTTATCTCGAACTTTTACAAATAAAGATGGTGTTAAAGATTTATATGATATTGTTTCTGAGAATGAGCTTATTGGATTTGGTTCAATGACACCAGGTTCACAATTTGAAGATACTATATATATATGGAGTAATCCTAATCCTGATGGATGGTTTAATGTAAATGTAACATTAGAAGAAGGTGCTAATCATTTTTATGCTCGAGCATTTGATGGAGCAAATGAAGGGCAATATTCACAAATATTTACAATTGTTTATGATACATTACCTCCAAAATTAATTAATACTAGTCCGGCAGATGGTACAGTAACTGGTAGTTTAGATGTCCCTATTTATGCATTTGTTGATGGAACTGGTTCAAATATTTCTAATTTTATAACAACAAAAAATGGAAGTTTAGTTCAATCTGTTTTAACCTATGATGAAAATGGTTATGCAAAAATTTCTTATCAATCATCTGTATCACCCGGTACATATTTAGCAGGTTTAATTGTTAGTGATATGGCAGGAAATACTCTTAGTTATGATTGGGTTTTTACAATCGATCCTTCTGCTCCATCTTCACCAGATATTAATCCTTCAGGAATGATTAATGATAGAACTCCTTTAGTTGAAATTAAGTTTCATGAAGATGTATTAATCGAAGATGCTATTATTGAAGGGGAAGGTTATATCTTAAATTTAACGCCTTTGCTTTCTAAGAATGGTAATGTTTATACATATAAAATACCTGAGAATCAAGCATTACCTAGTGATGGAGATTATCAAATAACTGTTTCAGCTAAAAAATTAGTAGGAGACGACTATGGTGATTTAGGAGTATATAAACAATCTTTTGTTCTTGATAGAACTCCGCCTAGGATTATACAAACAAATGATCCAATAGTTTCTGATACACTTCCAGTTTATGGTTATGTGAAAACAGATGAGCGAGCTTTATGTCGATTTGGATTTTATGATGTTGCATATGATAATCTTCCTTATCGTTCAAGGATAATTCAATATCAAGAAGATCATATTCTTCCTATATATGAATTGGATAAATTAGATTCAAAAATTTATGTGCGTTGTATTGATCAAGCAGGAAATCGTATGACTTCTTCAGAGGAAATTAATATTGTATTATCTTCATTGTTATATCCGGCACCAAAGATACATATTCCAGAAACAACTTTAGAAGTTTTACGACAAAATGCATATACTGTCATAGGAAGTACATTTGATTCATTAGATCCATTACAATGGGTTCCTGATGTTAATGTTCAAATTGCTAAAAGTAGTTTATTTTATACAAATGATGTTGATTTTGAACAAAAATTTAGTACAAGATCATTGCCTGATATTAATATGAGAAGAGTTAGTCCTCCTAATGGATTTACTGTAGATCTTGCAACAAATTCTATAATTATGACTGATATGCCAGGTGTTTTCATACCTGGTTATTTTGTTGATTTTGTTAATAATAGAAGAAAAGATTATACATTATATGAAATTAAATCTGTAATAGAATTGCAAGGAAGCAATAATATTATGGTTAGTTTTTTTGATGATCTTCCTTTAGATTTAGATACATCAGCAATAATGTATGTATATGATCAAAAAGCTCCACCAGGTTGGTTTGATTATAATCTTAATCTTGTCGAAGGAAATAATTTCTTTTATGCTGCAGCAATTAATAAATTTGGTGTTGGTACTAAAACACAAGTTTATAATTTGATAAGGGATAATAGTGATCCTATACTTAAGAATGAGTTTCCACGTAATGGTGAAATAATATCTGAAGAAAGTTTAGAAATAAGTATAATTGCTGATGGAATTTATTCTAGAATAAACCAATCAGAATTTGTTCTTAATGGATTACCAGTTAATCCACAAATAACTTACATAAAAGATTTTGAATCAAAAGTTTCGTATGATACAACTCAAGGTAATGGATTACATACAGTATATGTAAAAGCATATGATTCTGCTCAGAATTCAGCTGATTTTCAATGGAGTTTTACTATTGATGCAAGTGTTCCTATACGCCCAGCTATTTTGCCAAATAAACCAATTAATGATAGTACTCCTTTAATTGATATTCAATTTTCAGAGGATGTTAATATTCAAAGTGTTCGTGTAGTATCTGAGGATGGTAGTGTTAATATGGATATTACTAGTTTAATACCTTCAACAGGTAACTTATTTAGATATCAAACAACTAATCCATTATGTGCTGATGGTGAAGAAATTAAATATAATACACAAGTACGAGCATCAAAACTAACAAGTAATAATGTTGGCTATTGGTATCAGCCTTGGGTTTGTGATTTAAAACCACCTATTATTACAAAAATACCAACAGAAATCTCAACAAATAGTATTCCAGTTAAATTTTATATGGAGACTGATGAAGATTCTAAATGTCGTTTCACTGAGCGAGGACCAACTATTGGTTATCATGAAATGGAAAATGAATTAAGTAGTCAATTTCAGCGTAATCATTATGTTGCTGCTAATACTTTGTCAACTAAAACTTCAATTTATATTAGATGTATTGATGTAGCAGGAAATGTAATGACTAATTCAAGAGTTATTTCAATTAATGAAGGAGAGTCAGATATATCTATTTGTGGTGATGGCCAAATAACAGGAAATGAGCAGTGTGATGGTTCAAACTGGGGTTCTATAAGAACTTGTAATGATATTAATTCTGCTTTTTTCGGTGGAACATTATCATGTGATCCTGTGACTTGTCAATTTGATACAACTGGTTGTTTATCTCCATCTTGTAATACTGATAATGATTGCGACATTGGGCAAGTTTGTGTTGATAATAAGTGTAGAGATATAACCGTAAGTTGTACTGATGCTTCTGATTGTTTACCTAATCAAATATGTGTTGATGGTATTTGTATTGATGAAGGTCAACCTCTTCCGTTTTGTGGTAATAATATTGTTGATCCAGGTGAAACTTGTGATGGAACTGATTTTGGAAGAGTGAAAGGTTGTGAAGATCTTCCAGGTTTTAAAGGAGGAATATTAAGTTGTAATAATTTAATATGTCAGTTTGATACATCACAATGTATACCCGATGAGCCAGTATGTGGTAATGGAATTGTTGAACCCGGTGAGGAATGTGATGGTCAGCTTTCTTTGTCATGTCAAGATTTTGGTTTTGAAGGAGGAAATATTGCTTGTACAAATTGTAAAATAGATACTTCTGGTTGTGAAGGTGAGATTGGTGTATGCGGTGATGGTATCTTGAATAAAGGTGAACAATGTGATCCTCCAACAATGAGTATGATTTATTGTACTGAATTTAGTGATTCTTTTATAGGTGGGCAATTATCATGTGATAATTGTCGTTATTCAACAGAATTATGTATTCCACGAGTAGAATGTGGTGATGGAATTATTAGTTCTGGTGAGGAATGTGATGGAGGAATTGGAGAAGCAAGTTGTAATCTATTTGATAGGTTTAGAGGAGGAATTTTGACATGTGGCGATGATTGTTATTATGATACATCTTTATGCATTAAGCGTGCTCCTGCATGTAATGATGGTATATTAGATGCGGGAGAACAATGTGAGCCTAGCCTTCCTATTACAGTTTCATGTTCCCAATTTGGTGATTTTAAATATGGTGAAATCACATGTAATTCAGAATGTCGATATGATTTATCAGGTTGTTCAAAAGATCCAATTGTCCTACCAGGGTGTGGCAATGGGAGAATTGATGAAATATTAGGTGAGCAATGTGAGCAAGATATTATTGTAAGATCTTGTCGTGATCTTGGCTTTAATATAGATGGAATGCCTGGATGTTATCCTCCTGGTTCAGCTAATGAATGTCAGTATGATACTTCACCTTGTGGTGGAAATATATGTAGTGGTAGTGAAACAAAAGAATGTAATTTATTAAATCCTGTTTATGTTGATGGACTTGCTACATGTCAAAATAATTTTTTTAATATGGATAAATGTTGGTCACTTAATAGACCAATAATTTCATTAGAAAGTGATTTTGTGGTTAATGTCGATAGAATAGATATTAAAGGAACAGTATCTAATACAAGGAAATTAGAGTTGTTTGTTAATGGTGCATTAGTTGATTCGTGGATAAATATAGATGATAATCCAAAACAATATCCTTTTAGTTTTAATAATGTTTTTCTGTCAAGGTCTACTCCTTCAAGTGATGGTAAAAATGATATAAGATTGATAGCTTATGGTGTATTTCCTACAATAAATACAACTTTTGATAGATCAATAATTAATGATCAAGAAGGTCCATTAATTACAATTATTGAGCCTAAAAATTTAAGATCAAAAACAGAGTATCCTAAAATAGTTATTAGTACTTCAAAACCATCTGAATGTGTAATTACTTATCAATCTGTTAATAATCAAGTTGTGCAAACCTTTGCTACAAATAATGATGTTTTACATGATGTCGTATTAAATTCTCCATTATTGAAAGATCAAGATAATGAAATATTTATTGATTGTATTGATTTTATTGGTAATCAAATAAGACATAAATATTTATTATATGTTGATACTATAAAACCAATTATTCTTGATGTTACTTTGTTTGAAATAGATAAAATTCGTTCAGCAGATACAGCTGCAGACAAGAAATATGTCATTTATGATTATCTTGATTCACAAATAATAGCACGTGTTGATTCTAATGCAATATGTAAATATGGAATTAATAATTATAATTATAATAATATGATTTTATATGATTCTTCAATATCTTTATATAGTAGTAGATGGACTAGTTCATCAAATGTTATTTCTGAACTGGATTCTTTTAAAATAATAACAATATGTGAAGATGAAGCTGGTTGGTTATCTGAGCCATATGAAATGGAAGTAATTGTAGACTTATTTGCTGGAATTGAAATTGTTAGTTTAGTACCTGAATGGGTCAATAGGCCCCAACCAAATTTGAATATTACTACGAATAGAATTGCAAATTGTACTATGGAGTATGACGGTGTTAAACATCAAATGATTAGAAACGTAATTAACTCACAATATAATTATAATTTAAATGTACAAGTGTTTAATAATCTTGAATTAAATGAAAATATAATTTATAATTTTAAGGTTGTTTGTGTTGCTTCTGGTATTTCACCTTCTGAGAAAATGATTTCAGTTAAGGCAGATTATACAATCCCGTTTATAGATATTACTTATCCTAATAATAATGATGTATTTAATGTGGATAAAATAGTAGTTCAATTAAGGACTGAGCCTTTGTCAACTGTTTCAATTTATATTAATGATAATTTAGTAATTGAGGATACTTATACAACTACAGGCACAGCTAGTTTTGATGTCTTTTTAGATAAAGGTAAAAATGTTATTTCTGCATCAGCCATTGATAAAGCTGGAAATACTAATATGTCTTCAATTGATATTTATTATGATGGTGAAAATACAAGGCCTGTAATTAGAGGATTATATCCAGAGAAAAATGCTTTACTACAGTCTATTAACAATAGAACATTAGTTGCTTATGTTGAGACTTCATTTGGAGCAGGATTAAATCTTGATAAATCTGATATCATTTTGAAGAATCAGTTTGGAAGTATTATAACTGGTACAAAAGGTTTTGTACGTGGTGATCCGATAACTGGTATTGGTAATTTTACATTTACTATTTCTAATGCTCTTCCAGATGGAGATTATACTTGGGAGATTCATGTAGTTGATGAATTTAATAATGAAGGACAATCTGATCAAGGTAGTTTTACTATAAGCAGAGAGGTTCCATCTATTATTTTAGAATCACCAGTTTATTCTTATTCAGGTATTGTTCCTACTTCACAAATTAGGACGAATATTAGTTCATTTGATATAGAAGGGTTTATTGAAACTTTATCACCAATTATCGAGGCTGAATATGATCTTAGGAAATTGGTTAATTCAGAGTTTGTGTCAATACGTAAGGCTAATCTATCATTTTATCCTGATGGTACTAGATTTAAAAATACAGTTTTATTAGAATCTTTAATTGAAGGACAATTGGATAGATATGAGTTAATAATCTCAGTAAGAAATAGTGCTAATTATGAGGCTAAGCTTCCATTAATAGTGGTTTATGATTTAGAACCTCCAGAGGTTGAGCGCGTAGTTATTGAATAGAGATGTTGAGAAAATGAAAAATTATTTATTAAAATATTTTATGATTTGTATTTTGTTTATTTTATTAATTCCAATTATTTTCTCACAAGATCCCTCAGTTGATATATCTATTGAAAATGTTAGGCCTAATATTACTGTTTATTATAATGAACAAGTCTCTTCATTTATTTGGTATTTCTTGAAAGATTTAGATAATAATCTTAATTTAACAAATACATTAACTTTTCCGTCTAGGAGTTTAGATCGGAAAGTTGTATCTTTTTCTACAATGGACGATTTACCACCCTCAAAATATAGCTTTGGTATTATGTCTTGTGATATTTTACATAATTGTCAGTCTGATTTTACAGTTAAAGATTTTATTATTGAACTACCTGTTTTACGTATTAATCTTGTTCAACCTTGGTTTGGTTTATTTAATAATACTGCTCAAATGTTAATTATAAATACAACTCGTGACACAATTTGTAAATTGGATATTTCAAATGTTTCATTTAATAATATGGCTTATTCTTTTATTGATTCAGGAGTATATAGCACATCACATCGTCGTGTAGGTCTTCCTTTTTTTAACCGAGATTATTATATTAAGTGTATTGATTTATTTGGAGAAGAAGTTTCAAAATTGTATAATTTTGCTTTAGAATTACAAAAACCAATAATAACTGTTTCTGCAGAAGATATATTTACTTTTCCATTACAGACAGAGTTAAAGGTTTCTTCTTTAAATAGACCTGTTCAGTGTCGTTATTCTAAAGAAAGAAATTTACCTTTTAACGATATGATCAGATTTGCAAATTATAACCTTCAAGATGAAAATAGATATCAAAATTCATTTATAGAGCCTATTCCTTCAACTTCTTTAATTGATGGTGAGATCAATACTTTTTATGTTCGTTGTATTTCAAAAGCACAAGTTCTTTCAGATGAAGTTAGTGTAAATATAGATGTAAATACAAGTAGGCCTTTAGGTATAAGATTTCATTATCCATTATCTGAGATAAATCAATCTTCAATACGTATTAATATTTCTACAACTATTCCATCAGTTTGTTATTATACAACTTCTCGATCATCAAATGTGCAATCATTTGAAACTAATGATAATTATGTTACTCAACATTTATCTAGACAAGAATCTTTTGTTCAAGGTAGTAATTGGATAGATGTAGAGTGTGAAAATCAAGATAAATCTCGACAAGAGAATAGACGTTTTACTTTTACAGTTGATCTTACTGACCCACAAGTTGTTAATGCTTCTATTGTTAATATAGAAAATCTTCGTGTTTTAGATGAAAATACTTTAACATTATTTGTTAGAACATTTGATAATATTTCAGGAGTAGAGTATATTGAATATATGGTTTATCAAGTTGAAAGATTTAGTGTTCAAAACATAACTTCTTGGGAGATTGCACGTATTTTTAATGATGAATTATTGCGTAATATTACAGTTTCAATGAATAATCAGACAAATTATTATGTTGAAGTACGAGCAATTGATTTTTCAGGAAGAGTTAGTACCTCAGTTAAAACTAATACAATTACATATGATCCAAGTAGCCGTTTAACTCCTTCTTGTACAGGAGAAGAAGGAAAATGTAAACTAAATGAGCCTTGTACGACTAACTCTGATTGTATAAGTAATTATTGTAATACTACTAATTTTCTTTGTGATACTCCTAGTTGTGATGATGGGATTCATAATGGTGATGAGACGGATATAGATTGTGGAGGGATTTGTGATCCTTGTGGGATAGGTAAAGCATGTGAAATTGATTCAGATTGTACTACTGGTAATTGTGAAGGTAAGAAATGTGTAGAAGAAAATCATTGTAAAGATGGTGAACAAAATTTTGATGAAACGGATGTTGATTGTGGTGGACTTAAGTGTGAGCCTTGTGAATTAGGTGAACGGTGTTTAATAGATAAAGATTGTTATTCAAATTATTGTCAAGTTGGTGATTCTGGTGAGGGCATTTGTTTAACTAAAGCTGGTGATATTGATGGTGATGGTGTTCCAGATGATGAAGATAATTGTCCAAACGTACCAAATGGTCCTCTTTTAGGAACATGTGTTCTTGAACAAATCCGTTGTACATCTGATTCGCAGTGTGTTAATGTTTTGCATGATTATTGTTCAATGAATCAAGAAGATATGGATGGTGATGGGATTGGTGATGCATGTGATCCCGATATTGATGGAGATGGAATTCCTAATGAATGGGAGATTTATCATGGACTAAATCCTCTTGATCCAACAGATGCTGATCTTGATTTTGATGGTGATGGGCTTAGTAATTTTATGGAATTTACATTAGGAACTGATCCTAATAATCCAGATACTGATGGTGATGGCTGGACTGATTTTGAAGAAGTTATGATATATGGTACTGATCCACTTGATCCTAATGATTATCCTCGTTCATCATGGAAATTCTATTTATTTGCTATTTTGTTTATATTATTAGGAATAATTTGTGGTTATTATATTTATTATTCAAAAAGCAATTATATACCTCCTGTAACTAAACCTAATAAGGTAGATTCTTCTAAAGATAATTTATCTGCAGATAATAATAAGAATGTAGGTTTGAAGCAGAATCAATCACAAGTTAATACTGCTAATGTTAAGAAAAGTTATAATCCGAATAATGTTAAAAATTCTCAATCTCTTAATTTTAAAAGTTCCTATGATCCAAAAAAACCAGCAATAAGTCAATTAAGTAAATTAAAAGGTTCAAAAGATATTAATCAAATTTTTAAGAAAAAATCAAAAGGTACTTCATTTATTCCTAAATTATCTGAGTTATACGGAAAGGATGATAAAGATGCTATTAAAAAATTAAATGAAATAGATAAAAAAGATGAATTTAGCAATCTTAAAAAAATGACTAAAAAGAAATAAATTTTCGTAATCTAGGTGTTTTTTATGATAAATATAAAAAGAGAAAAATTATTAAGTTATAAAAAAAAGAATGGAAAAAAGGTTAAAATTAATGATACTAGAAAACTAATTTTTGAAAGAAAATTACCTAATTTTTCTTTATTTAAGTCTGTTAAAGCTATGAGTGGTAATGAAATATTTGTTTATCTTTTATCTTTGATGATAGTTGCTTTTATTGTTATTTATGGATATATGGTTATTAGTGATTTTATTAGTGGTTCTAGTGATGTTGAATTGTTACAGTTTCAGAAAGCAATTGAAAGTTATGTTGAAAGTTATTCCACTGAGTTTGGTAGTGTTAGATTTATTAATTTAAATGCTCCTGGGCGAATCGTTAATATTTGTTTTACAGATTATTATAATATAAATAATCCTTTACAGAATTGTGATGGAAGTGTAATTGATACTAATATTCATCCAATTATATCTGATTCATATAAAACTATGCCTAGAGAGAGAAAAAATTTATTTTTGCTCAACTCGAAAGGAGAAGTTGTTAATAGTTATTTTATTGGTAATGTTTCTGTTGCAAATGCAACTTTAGATTGTAATTATTTATGTGTGAGAAGTTTTAGAGGTAGATTTCCCTTACGAATTGAAGGTAGAGGTTTAGGTGTAACCATTACTGATGCATCTTCACAATGAGAATAAAACGTGTTATTAAAAAAAAAGCAATTATTGAAGTTGGATTTGCTTGGATATTTATTTTAATAGCTGGTGTTGCAATTTTAGGTCTTTTTGTTTATATTACTAATAATCAAGCAGGTTTTTTTAAAAATTTAATAACAGCAAATTTATTGAAAGATTTGAATGCAATATTTGTCGGTGCAACAGTAAGTAAAGATACTGCAGCAATATTTTCTGTTCCTGAGACTAGATTAACATTTGCTTGTGATTCTTATGGTATAGATGGCATAACTCATCCTTTAGCAGGTCGTATTATTTTTGCTCCGCCTTTTCTTAAAACAAATGAATTAATCACTTGGACAAAACCTTGGAGTCTAGGATTTAGGATAACTAATTTTTTATTTATTACTTCACCATATGTGAAATATTATGTATTACACGATTCTCAGCATGCTAATATTGCAAATAAGATTTTTGATAATTTACCAGATCATTTGGAAAAAGAGATTATTCCTTTAGCATCTACAGATCCTGATAAATATATTAAAAATCAAGGGTATGATAGAATACATGTTTTAGTGGTTACTAATTATTATAACCCTCCGATTAGTAATAATATTTATGATCCTAATGATTTTAGAGGATATGCAGATAATGAAATTGTTTTTATTTATTTAGTGAATGCAGAAGATATTACTGAGACAATACTTCGTGGAAGTATTCTATTTAAAGATAAAAATCAAGTTTTGAAATATTTTCTTCCGGATTCACCAAATCCTCCATTAATGCAGGATACATATGATGTTTCATCTGTTTATGCAGCATTTATATCCGGTAATCAAGATGTTTGGCAATGTATGATGGTTAGAGCTTATTTTAAAGCCCGTGATGTTGTTCGAATATATGAGCGACGTAATCAATTATTAAGTTTATCTATGACAGCATTTCCAAATTGTGTTAATCATTATAATAATTTGATTGCAGATGAATTTACATTAATGGTTAATAATTTAGGTGAAGGTGCTGCTTCTCCTGAACTTCATTTATTAAAAAATAATATTGTTCAATTTAATTATTTTAATAATAATTTAGAACGATTATCATGCCCATTACTATATTAAAAAAATGCAAAAAAGCAATAGAAAAATAATAAAGTGTATAAAAAAACATATTTGTAATCTATTTAATTTTAAATTATTTAAACTAATTTTAAATAAAAATAATAATTTTTTTTTTAATTCAATTAAATCACAAATAAAGATGATGGAAACAATAAGTGTTTTACTTGTTTTTTTAATATTGATGACTTTTGTGGTTATATTCTATATTAATGTAAGTTCTTCAAGTGCACAAGCAGGTAGAGAGGATTTATTTGCTTTAAAAGCTGTTGAAATAAGTCAGTTAATATCGTATATGCCAGAATTTCAATGTAGTTCAAAAAATATTGTTGATGAAAATTGTTTTGACATATTAAAATTGCAAGCTTTTATTGATTATAATCTTACAACTATTGGTAGTAGGGCAATGTCTACATCATATTTTGATTTATTCGAGTTTTCAAGAATTGAAGTTAAAGAAATTTATCCTTTATCAGGAAATCATTGGGTTATATATGATCGTAAACCTAATCGTACTCGGGTTAGTTTTCGTAATTCCTATATCCCTATTAGTTTATACAATGCAACAGGTAAATTTTATGCTATTGGTTTATTAAATGTGACGATATATTCATAATTATGATTTGTAGAAATTATAAAAGTAAAAAATGTAATATAATAATAAAGATGTATAAATAACATATATTAATTAAAATGAAATCTATAAATAAAAAAGCACAAGGTGAAATTGTAGGAATTACAATAGTAATGGTTCTTATTATGCTTGGTATTATTTTTGTAATTCGTTTTGTTGTTTTACCTGATCGTTATGATATTAAACAAGCATATGATATGACTCAAACAGCTTCAAATTTTATGGATTCGGCTATGAAAACAACTACTAACTGTAATAAATTGACAGTTACTGAACTAATTCAAGATTGTGCTGAAAATTATGGAACATCTTTTTTGTATAATTGCCCTCCTGATCCTTTAGTTTGTGCTACAGGTTGTGATTCATGTAACTATTTAAATAATACTTTACAAGTTATTCTTGATAGTTCATTAAATCTTATGCCTCAAGTCAATTATGATTTTTTTATATGTCAGTGGAGTGCTGCTTCAGGGCGTTGTCTTAATTCAGAACCAAGTCATATGATTTCATATTTTCCTACTAATCAGTGTGATAATGCAACTCGTTGGCAGCGTGGTTTTGAAGCAAGAAGATTGGTTATACCCACAAATAATGGGAATAGAGTTGTTCAAATGTATATTTGCTGAGTAAATTATATAAATACAATTAATTAAGGTGATAATATGATGAATAAATTAAAAATAAAAGCACAAGGATTAAGTTTAACAACTGTAGTAATTGCAGCTTTAGCATTGTTGGTTTTAATTATACTTTCAGTAATTTTTGTTGGTAGAATGGCTAATGTAAGTAGCTCCTCACGTGATTGTGTTAGGCTTGGTGGAACTTGTTATAGTTTAGATGAGGGTTCTTCATGTCGTGATTTTGGTGAAGGGTTAATTCAACATGCAACAGGTGTTTGTCAGGTTCCAGGACCAGATGGTAATCCAGTAGCTGATAATAATAGAATTTGTTGTATATTTGCAAGTTAGTAAAAAAATGAGAATTACTATTTTGCTAATATTTGTAAGTTTATTAGTTTTTGGTTTATTAGCTTATACATTATTTTTTAATATGATTTCGTTTGTAAATGATTCTGAAGATTGTCAAAAGGCAGGAGGAGTTTGTTATGAATTTGAGTGTCCTATGGGTTATATGCAATATGATCAACAATGTGATATTGGTAAATGCTGTATGTTAATTAATTAAATATTAAAGGATAATTATTATAAAATGAAAAAAATAATAAAAACAAAAAAAGGTGCAAGTATTAGTTTAGAAGTAGTAGTAATTGCGGCTGTTGCTTTATTAGTTTTAGTAGTTTTAACTGTTGTTTTTGCTGATAGATTAGGGATTTTTGGTGATGGTTTGCGTTATTGTGATACATTATGTACTCAATCATCTCAAGAATGTAATGCACAGGGTTATGAGTTATCAGCTTATTATGGTAAGTGTGAAGATATTCAAGGAAATAAAATAACAGAAAGAGCATATTGTTGTAAAGTAAGAACTGAATAACATTAGGGGAAACATTTATATATCCATTTGGTTATTTTAACTTAAATGAGGTTATGATTATGAGAAGCAAAAAATCACAAGGAATAAGCCTTACTACTGTCGTTATTGCTGCAATTGCATTAGTTGTTTTGATTATATTAATATTGATTTTTACCGGGAGAATTAGTATTTTTCAAAGTGCAACAAATGAATGCCCACCAGGTTCTGATCAGATGCCTATTGGACAAAATTGTCAAAGTTCAGGAAATTATGAGTTCATTCCTGCTGGAATAATGCGCGATGATCAAGGAAATACTATATACTGCTGTAAACAGAAGTCAGATTCTACAGGAGATGATGATTCTGGTGTAGTCCCAGAAGAGGGAAATCCTTAATTAGTTTTTTACATTATTTATTTTTATAAACATTTATATAATTCAATTTTTTATTTATTATTATGGCTGAATTAACTATAGATCTTAAAGTTTTAATGTATATAATTTTATTTATGATTTTTCTTGCAATTATAATTACTATATTTTTAATTCCTGTGGTGAGACTTGTATGGTTAGATTAAAAAAGAAAGGTTATTCTGAACAAGATGTTTTCTTGGCAGTCTCTATAGCTGTTATTGTTTTACTTGTTTTAATTATTTTTGCAATGAATTTTTCAACATGGTTTGGACGAAAATCTAATGATGAAACATGTAGAATGTCTGTGGTATTAAACTCAGAAGTTAGAACTGCTAATATTATGGGTAGGTGGGGTAATAAAGATGAAAGAGTTTCAATTAATTGTCCTTCTAAATCAGATTTAGAGATATCTACTTCTGAAATGCGGAAAATAACAAGAACTTCTTCTCCTGGAGCTATAAAATATGCTATTATGAGTACATTTGCAGATGAAATGCGAACTTGTCATTATAGGTGGGCTGGTGATATGAATGATTTATCTCCTTTTGCAGAGCAAAAAGGAGGTATATTTTGCGGGATATGTCGAAAGATTAGTTTTTCAGATGATATTCAAAGAATGGATTTTGCAGGATATGATATTTTTGGTAATTTAAATCCTAATTCAATTAATCATTTTTCATTATATTTGTATAATACTAAAATGCCAAATTCTAATATGTATTATTCTGAATTTTTTACAGGTGAGAAGCGTCAAAGTTTAGGTAGTGTTAATTCTATAGGAGAAGTGTTAAATGTTAATGATGATAGTTTTGATAAATTAGATTTTTTAATTGATACAACAGAGACTTATTATGTTACTCACATAGTTGTAAAAGGAGAAAATTATATTACTAATTTTTTGAGTAACTATTATGATCTTGATTCTTTATCCTCTGATGCTGCAGATTGTGCAAAATATAGTGCTATTGCAGGTAGTGCAATTTTTTTGTCTGTATTATTTATTCCTAAAGTTAATGTTATTGCTGCAGCAGGTTTAGCTGGAACAATGGCTGTAACTGGTGGTGCAGGTTGTATAGGATATTTAGTGACAAAAACATATAGAAATATGGATATGCCAATTATTCGTCAAACTATTTTAATGACACCCGATCAAATTTTACAAAGTCAATGTGTCCCATATGGTTTATCAAGAGAGGAAATTTCATAAGATGAAATTTGTTAAAAAGAAGGGTTATTTACAAATCCCATATGTAGTAATGTTTGTTTTTGTGTTGATTGTTATTGTTGTTTTTTCTAGTTTTTTTTATAGATATAGAGAAGCTTATACTGTTAAAGCTTATAGTGATGTATGTAATGAATATATTCGTGCTCATATGATCGGGAAAAAGACTATTATTAATCCAAATCTTGATAATTTTCCATGCAAAACAGAAAGCATTATTATTTCTTCTGATAAAGATTCTTTAGGTATGAAAAAATACGAGATTATGGAAAGTATTTCAGAATACATGCTTCGTTGTTATAATTCTTATTACAGAGGAGAACGTGAATTGTTTACTGGTTCTGCAGGTGAATCTACTAAATTTTGTTCAGCATGTTATAAATTAAGTTTTGAAGATAATAGTATTAGTATTTCTGCAGATGAACTAATTAGTTTTCATAGCTCTACAAGATCTTCATCTGGGGAGCGTTATTTAGATATTTTTAGTTTTAAGGAATTTTCAACAGCTTATTCTAAATTATCTGAAGTTGATAAAAGTAATTTTAATGAACCCGCTATTTTGACTGATAGAGAATATCTTGTTGTTTTTACTTATAATAAAACTGAACCTTTAAATTTAAATTTCTGGCAAGATTTAATTAAAAATACAAGAACAGCTGCTATTTATGGTGGTATTATTGTTGTAGGTGGTGCTATAATTTATCTTTCAGCAGGTACTGCTACTCCTGGTGTTATTGCTGTATCGGGTACTGTATTAGCTGCTGCAAAAACAGGTATTGTTGGTGGTGCAGCAGTTGGTGCTATAGGAACAGGTGTTACTTATGTAAAACGTGGTTCTTTTAATCAAGTTGCTTGGTTAAGCACTATTGAATTGGTTGAATTCAATCCTGAGAATTTAGAAGATTTGCAATGTGAACAGATTGTAGGTATGCAAGAACCTGGAATAACTCAAAGAATTGATTGATTATAATAGCATATATTATTGTCGGAAAAAACAATAATTTTATAAACTCTTTTTTTATGTTTTTATAGGATGATGAATAATAAAGGATTTGTTGAAATTAAATGGTGGATGTTAGCTTTAATTCTTGCTATTTTAGCTTTTTTAATATTTATTATTGCTATTGTTTCACCTACATCAGCAAATTTGATGGCGGTTTTTAAATTATGGTAAAAGTTTTTTTTGATAAAAAAAGCATGGCTACTATATTGCCCATTATTGCAGTAATGATTATTGCTTTTACACTTATTGCAGTAAATGTTGGACAACGTATTTTTAGAGGATCTCAAATAGTTGTTAAAGGTACAGAGTTGCCAGGTGTAAATTTAGATGAAGAAAATTTATATTCATTGATTAAAGATTATGTTGATAAAGGATTTCTAAATGATGCAATTGATTTATCTGCTGAGTTTATTGAAAGATTTCCAAAATCTGATAGAATTCATGAAGTTTATTATTTTAAATTTTATTCATATTCTGTTTTATCTAGGTATGAAGAAGGAATGACTTTAATTAATAGTTATAAGCATAAATATATTGATGATTATTCTAGTTTTGCTCCATTGCGAGAAGGTCCTAAAAAATTTTACTTATTTATTGATTATTATTTTGATAATGATATTGATAATGCTATATCATCATTAAATGATCTTTTTAATTATTTTGATGTTTGTCAACATTATCTTTTTAGTCCTTTAGAATGGCCATTAGTTAATACTGATCAAGTTCCCAAATTAAATTATTTTTCTTTTAGTTGGTACTGGTATACTAAATTATTGAATTCAATATCATTATGTGATTATAATTTATATAAAAAATATTTAACTTGTAATTATAATATTAGGACAAACAATATTATGTTTGATCCTTTAATTTATTCATATTGTCCAGGTACTGTTCAATATATTTTATTAGGTTTTATCAATCAAGATTTAATAAATTGTGAGAATGGAATTATGAGGCGCAATATTGATTCTTGTTTAACTCATTATAATTCAATTAAAAGTACTAAAGAATTTTATAATTTTAAATTAGAAGATTATCTTAATTTAGTTTTAGAGTTACACAGTTATAAGGATTTTATTTATGGATTTGTTAATTATGATATACTTGATGAAAATATGCAAAATATTGTTTATTTTTATTCTGATGAGTTTGTTACTGATAATACCATGGCAAAATTTATTGCTGTATATTTAAAAGGATTATATCATTTACGAAAAGCTCAAGTTTTAATTGATGAGTCATGTCCAAATCCTACTACAAGTATTTTATCACAGGATGAATTGCTTGATTTATTAAATTTAGGTATAAGTGATGAAGATGTTTTAGACGACAATTCTTATTATCAAAGAATATATGATTTATCTAAAGATGAATGCTGGAATTCAGAAATATCTTATCATTATGAGCTTGGTTATAATTCTTTTTCTAGAGCAAATAATTTATTAGATCAGGATATTACGATGGTTGCAATTACATCATCTATTCCTGATTTTAATGTTGTAGATTTTCATGAAGATATAGTTTTTGATGATAAGTTTTTGTTAGATGATGATATAAAAGATTTTTATAGAGGATCAATATACCATTATTTATTAATGTCTTCATTTTTGTATGAATTAACTAATAGTGATACTTTTTCTTTTTCTCAAACTAAAGATTTAATTAAAACAGAATTTCCTGTTCAACGTTATTCTCAAGGTATTCCTCTACATCATGATGATCATCTTAATAATATTTATTTTTCATCAAGTTTTCTTAAATCATATTATGCAAGAGATTCTATACACATTAAGTCATTTGATGAGTATGGTCCTGATCTTGATTATTTAAAAAGATCTATAAGTGAATTTATATTAAAACTTGAGGCAGGTGAACAATCATGATTAAAAAGAAAAAAGCAGAATCTTTGAGTATGCAAACAATTGTTATTGCTGCAATATGTTTATTTGTATTAGTAGTAATGATTGTTATATTTGGTGGTAGAGCAAGGCAATCTTCAGATTTTTATAGCCAATGTAGGGATTTAGAGGGTGAGATGGTTGCAGTAGGGACAGCATGTCCCGAAGGTACTTATGAACATCCATTGTTTAAAGTGTTTGATGAGGATAATAAACTTAAAGAACGATGTTGTGCAAAAAATTTAATTTAGGAAAAAAAGCAGGTTTAGAAATGTGGCAAATTGTTATGATAGTAATAGCACTTTTTGCAGCTATTGTTATAATTATTTCTATTGGTAGATCATTTGCACAATCAAAAAACTTATCTAATGATTGTATTAATCAAGAGGGTGAATGTGTTCTTCCAGCATTATGTTCAAGTTGTAGTACATTTGCTGATTGTAATGTAAAATATCCTTTTGTTTGTGGTGAAAAGGATAATGTAAGATTAATTTGTTGTCCTAGGGAGGATGTGATTTCAAATGATAATTCATAATAAAAACGCAGAATTAAATTGGTTTATGGTTTTTTTGTTAGTAGCTTTAATTGCAGGCTCAGTTATGTTATTTAGTTTTGTACAAACAAAAGGAAGAAGTATTATGCCCATTGATACTTTAATGAATCTTGATGGTTATAATATCTGTGTAGAGAGATCTATTGATAAAAGTGATATTGATAATGATGGTATAATAGATGCATGTGATATATGTGTAATCAATATGACTAAAGATGAGTGGGATTCTATTAAAGAGAAATTAATGGGAAATCTTGAAAATCATGTTGCAGCTAGAGTTAGTTTTGATTATCCTAGATTTACTGAGAGTAGATCTTCAAATGATCGTGACGGTGATGGTATTATTGATGGATGTGATTCTAATCCTCAAAAACCTGCAAGGAGAGGAATGATGATTTTTCGTAATTTGGTTGAATATGAATGTAGACAGTTAGAAAAAGAGTCAAATGGATGCTTGCGAACACAAGTAAGAGATACAGGTTACGGGTATAAACAATGTATATTGCGTGCAGGTAGTTGTGATTAATTTTTTTGGGTGTTTTACAAAATGAAGATTTTAAAGCAAAAATCAGGTTTAATGTCTGAGTTAATTGGCATTTTCATTTTCGTAATTGTTTTTTCTGCAGCTGCATTATCTATTGCAGGAATTGTTAATTGGATTTTAAATTCAAATAATCCTGATGAGACTGCAACAATTGAGTCTTTTAATAATTTTGCTGATTCTATTGAACAATTATTAGAACAGGAAGGCGCTTATGTATATGCTGATGATGTTCTTTTATTTTTAGATTCAAAATTTTTACTTGTTGCTTTTGATGAAGATGATTCAAAAATTGAGATGTGGAGTGATAGGTTTTTTTCTATAAATCCTTCTAATTCTGCTTATTCAACTGAGATTATAATTCCTAAACCTAATAACCTTGATTGTATGGAAAATTGTTTATGTTTATATCGTCATGATAAAACAAATAATTGGGGTTCGTTTGATATCAATAAACCTCCTTTAGTGTGCAGGGCTTTTCCAAATAATGTATTTTTTTATACTTATAGTAATTTTCCACGTGATTTAAATTTGATATTATATGGTTTTCATAGTAGTCAGTTTAGAAGTTTGTCGTTTAGGAGAAATAATTTTGATTATGTAAAAGATATTATTGAACTATTACCTTATTATGGTAATGATTTTCTTGTTTCATATGATGCTTTTTATTTTTATATATCCGGTTCACCTGTTGATAATAATGCAAGAAATTTTAAATTTTTTCAGCAGATGTATATTGAAATAGTAAATTCTAGTTTAATAATCGATAATGAAGATCGGATTTTTGTTCATATTATACCTAATTATAAGTCTGATGATTTTGTTTTAGGTTTTATTCAAGATCGTTATCTTAATCCTCGTGTAGATATTTTATCGCAATTATCACATCGCTCTTATCATGATTACTCAAATAAAATATTATCTTCTAATAGAGATTCTGACAAATTGATGTTTTTTATGGATTATTACGTATGGGCACATAATAAATTACTTTTTGATGAAAGTTTGCATGAGCATAATATTAAATTATTGGGTGTTGAAACACTTATTGATGTTCAACAAGCAATAGAGCGTAGACTAGAAAAATGCGACTCTTCATTAACATTTAACTTAATTGAAGAGTGTAAAGAATATTATGTTGATTTTTGTAGTTCTATAGATGTAAGTAATCCTGAGTTATGTGTTAGATATTTGAGATTAAATTTACCAATTTTACCTTCTGAATTAAATTCTAAGTTATTAGAGTTGATTAAGGAATTAGATCCATCCGGTGAACTTGATAGACAAATTTTTCGTGCACGAGACCATGAAAGAAATAATAGATATTTTAGCGCATATTCATTATATAATGATATTCTTTTAGAATATTTTACTGAAGAATCTGGTGAAATAGATTTAATCAAAGTTAAGGAAAATCCAAGATTACTTGATATTTTTCCAGCTTTAGAGCTTCGTCAATTATATAAAAATGATGATTTAGATTTAAGTTATTATTCTAGTGATACAATTTATGTATATGAAATTTATAATTCAAAATCTTCGTTTTCTTCTTTAATTATTGAGAATGAAGATGTTATAATTATTGATTCAAATAAAAGATTATCTGATCATAGTTCATATGAGGAGATTCTAAATCTAGAAAAAACTAATTTTGTTCATTTAACAGATTTAAATACTGGAATTTTAGATAAAAATAAAATTTATTATTCATTTGAATTATTAGAAATATTAATTGGTAAAAGCTGTTTACAACAATTTGATGATGTTTCAATTTTTATTGTAGGTTTGTTGCATAATGATTCTTGTCAATTAGATAAAATTGAATTAGGTGTTGATATTGAAACTTCTTAAAAGTAAAAAAGCAGAAGATGCAGGAGATATATCTACAATTCCTTTAGAAACTTTAATTGAAGTTATGATTATTGCTATGGTAATATTATTTTCTATAGGTTATATGGCTTTTATTTTGTCTGATGATAGGTTGTATATGAATTTTTATAGTAAAGATATTTCTTTGCTTCAGAATTCAATCATGTTAACTCCAGATAATATTTATTATGAGTACTATAATTCTAATGGAAGAAATCGTGATGGTAAAATGAATTTATTAGATTTTGAATTTGTGCCTTTCTATACTACAACTTTTTCATCTTCATCAATAGGCGTTAGAAGTTTTAAAGTTACTCGTTCTTATATTCATTTAGAAGATCAGCAATATAAAGATAGAGTTGAGTTATCGTATTTAAAACCTAATATTTTATATTTTGTTAAAAATGATTTTTCATATCAAATATTTGACGATTTAAAAGAATTTTATTTAAATAATAATTTTGTTTGTCAACATAGTGAATTAAGATTTAATCCTAATGAGCAATTTTATATTAATCATTCTTCTGAATTTTCTTTTTTAATTTTAGAACTTGTTAATCGTCTAAATAGGCCTTATCTTGATATGCGTCTTAATTCTAGATATTTTTCTTCTCGTTTTGATTTTATTCAATACTCAAGAGATTATTTGTTAAATAACCAAGTAGATGATAATTATGGAGTTTTTATTAATATTCGAAAGATTGATTCTGATGATATTGTTAATATTTTTTCTCCTTTTAATCGGCAAGGTGATTTAGGTTGTAAATTATTTAATAATCTGGTTAATGATTTAAATGCTAATATTGATATATCATATATCCCTTCAAATACATTTATTAAAAATAATGTTGTTAAAAAATCAAGTTATTATTTTGAGATTGAAGTTTCAGAAAATAATTTAAATTATGTTATTGTTAATTTAGAAAGACTCATAAGAACTAGGTAATTAAAAATGTTAAAAAAAAGATCACAGTTAAGTGTATATGCATTTAGTATGCTATTTATAAAAATGAGTTTTACTATTGCTGTATTTTTAGCTGTAATTCTAATATCTTCTCGTGGCCATAATATAGAATTTTCTTCAAGAGAGATTGATGCACGAATTATATCAGAGATAATGTTATACAATAATGTTATTATGGTTAATGATAATATTACAGGAAATGTTTTATCTGGTGTAGTAAATAGTTCTGCATTTAATCCTTTAACTAAAGATGTTGTTCAGGAGAAGTTAAACTCGAGTATGATAATGCATCCTAATGTTAATTATTTCTCTATGAAAATAACTTTGCATGATACCTCATTAAATCAAGTTAGATCTTTATATTATAACGAAGAGAGTTATAATTCAATGCTTACTTTTATTAGAGGTGATTTTTCTCGTGGTAAAGGTGGTTATACAAATTATAGTTATTATTTACCTATTGTTGTTGATGAAGTTAGAAGACAAGGATTTTTACATGTAGAAGTAATTTTACCAAATTGATTATTTATTAAAATGATTAAAATAACAAAACATAGAAAAAGTGCATCAGAAATGTTTCATTTACTTATTCCAATACTATTATTTATGTTTATATGTTTAATTTTTATAATAGTATTTTCTTTTCTTGAACAATCCTTTATAGGTAAAAAATTAGTAGAAATCCAAGCAACAGATTTTACTATATCTAATATTGATCCTTCTTTTCGTGTTTCATTAAATAATATTCTTATGACTAATTTTCCAAGTAAAGAATCAAATAATTATAATTTATCATTATATGAAATTATATATTATAATTTAGAAAGTTTATACGATTCTGAAATAAAATCAATATTTAGGCAATCTTTTTTATTTGATAATAATATTGTGTTAACTATTTATCAAAATGAAATGTGCGCTTTACGGGAGGCTTTCTCGACAAGTAGTATTTTGAGTTATTCAGAAATAAGACCTTTAAAGATGCCTATTTCAAGTGTTATAATTAATAATAGATGTGTTGATATTTCATATCTTGATTTCTCATATCATAGATATTCTTCACAATATGATTCGTTTACTCAATTTGATATGGTGGACTAAATGAAACTGAATAAAAAGGCTGCAACATTTGAGGCATATAATTGGTTTTTATTGTTAGTTGCTATTATGCTTCTAAGTGCTTCTGCTTTTTCATTGTTTCATAAACTTAGTTCTATCCCACTATCAAATTTAGGTGGTTCTTCTATCTTAGTTTTAGAATTGCAACAACAAAAAGAAATACAACTATTACATCTTCAAGAAATGAGTAAAAGGGTAGCTTATGCATCAGCAATTAATTTTACTAGAGATTTTGGTAATATTGAACAAGATTTAAATAAGTTATATTATAATGCCCCAATAATTATGGATTCACAATTTAGTAATCCATTATTAAGATACTCTAATGAATTAATAGTACAAAATTTCTTTGATTTATTTTATATTAATTTTGTCAATGAATTTAGAAACATAAATGTTGATTTCTCTTATGATAAAAGATCTTTTTCATTGGTTGAGGGTAATAGAATATATGGTTTTCCTATTAATTCTACTAATATATCAGCATATTATCAAAGTCAAGAACGTGGTGTTGAATCATTACCTATAGGAAAAGCTGTAATTGATTATATACCTATTATTAGTTTTAAATTTCAAAATTATTACATATATGATTTACTAGATGTGATTTCTTTTTTACAGAATGATATATATCAAGGATTAGCAAATTGTGATTCTAGAGATTGTGCAGTTGATTTTTTACAAAATGTTAATAAAAAATTAGAAACAAGACCAGTTGTAAGGATAGCTCGTGATAATTTTGAAGTTTATTTAGGAAGTCAATGTCGTATATTATATAATGATTATTTTCGTGAATATGATTCATTATTATTACCAAATGTTGCTCAAGAATCAATCGATATTGTTAATGGTAAGTATTATTTATGTATTTTTGATAAAGATCGTTTGTTAAAAGGATTTGATAATCAAGGAAATGTAATAATTCGAAACCCCTCTTATAATGTTGCAGTGTCTACTTCTTCAAACATAAATATTATTCCATTTTCATTTCCATAATGCTTTCAAAACAATAATCTATATAAAGAATTAGTTTAATTTTTATTTTATGATTAATATTCCTTTTGAAACAATTCTAGAAAAGTTAAGAGAGAATGGCCTCTCAGATGATGAAATTAATGTTAAGATTAAGCAAAAAATGGATCAATTATCTGGTTTGATTTCTAAAGAAGGTGCAGCTCACATAATTGCAAATGAGATGGGTATTAAATTGGTTGAAAAAACATCAGGCCAGCTTAAAATTAAAGATATTATGCCAGGTATGCGTAATATCGATACTGTTGGTAAGGTTACAAATATTTTTGATATTCGTGAATTTCAAAGACAAAATGGAGATTCTTCAAAGGTAGGTAGTTTAATTGTTGGTGATGAGACAGGAACTTTACGTATTGTATGTTGGGGTTCTCAAGCAGATAATTTAAGTAAAATTTCAAAAGATGATATTGTAAAAATAGTTTCTGCCTATGTAAGAGAAAATCAGGGTAGAAAAGAACTTCATTTAAATGATAATTCTAAATTTATTATTAATCCAGCTGGTGAATCAATCGGTGATATTAGTTTTCAGTCTAGAGAGTTTGATAAAAAGAAGATTAGTGAACTTACAGATAATTTGATGAATATTGAGATTCTTGGTACTGTTGTTGGTGTTGATAGTCTAAGATTTTTTGAGATTGATCCAGTAACTAAAAAGCGTGCAAGATTACAACGAGATCAATTTATAGCTGATGGTAAAGTTGTTGAGAATCCAGATTATAGTTATGTTATGAATGCAATATTAGATGATGGATCAGGAAACATTCGTTGTGTTTTATTTGGAGACCTTGTTGAGAAATCTTTAAATCTTGAGAAAGTACAATTAATTGCATTAAAAGATACACCAGATATTGCAAATATTAAAAATCAATTATTAGGTAATATTATTAAAGTTAAAGGTAGAGTAAAAAAGAATCAAATGTTTGATAGATTAGAATTTAGTGTTCAAGATATTGATTTAAAACCTGATCCTTATGAAGAAATGGAAGATCTTGATAAGCAAATTGAATCTGTAAATGAAGTATAAGACACATATTGTTTTTGGAATTTTATTATATTTATTATTTTTTAAATTAGAAGTTTTGGTTTTTTCTTTTTTTGGTTTTTTTATATTATTCGTAGGTAGTTTACTTCCTGATATTGATAAGCATACTTCATTTATTGGAAGAAAGATTAAATTAATGTCTTTTTCTTTGGAATTGATTTTTAGTCATAGAGGTTTATTTCATAGTTTATGGGTAGCTTTTCTTTGCTTATTTATTTCATTTGAATTATTTATTGGTTATTTAAGCCATTTAATTCTTGATATGCTTAATCCTAAAGGAGTTAAGTTGTTTTGGCCTTGGTTTAAAGTTAAAGGTCATATTAAATCTGGTGGTTTAACTGATTTTTTTGTATTAGTATTTATTATTTTACTAATTCTATTATTGTTGTTTATTTGATTTTAGTTTATAATTCTTGATTATTTCCATAACCATTGGACATTTTCGGATAGGGTATTTAAAGAAGATATGTGATCTAATAGTTCTCCGCTTTCTGTCAGAGGGCTGAAACAAAATGCGATAAGCAAGGAGGAAAAAAATGGAAAAAACAATAATGAATGAAAAAAAGATGATAGGTGAGAATCACCCATCAAGTACTATAGTAGAAACACAAAAAAATTTACCAGATAAACGTTTTAGAGCTGGTTCATTAGTAGCAACTGTATGGTTGAATAATATTGAGAAAGATGGTAAATTGGCTTCTTATAGTTCTGTTACATTAGAACGAACATATAAGGATCGAGAGGGTCATTGGCAGACAACAAATAGTTTTAGATCAAATGATTTACCAAAATTAGCATTATTAGCACAAAAAGCGTATGAGCATGTAATAATGCGAGCTGAATCTTAAATTTTATATATGAGGTTGATAAAAAATGACAAAAGTAATATGTGAAGAGGAAATGGAAATTCCAATTGAAGAGCAAAAATCTGAAGCAAGTGCGAAAAAGAAAGCTGAAGCAGCTGATATTAGTAATTTACCAGGTGTAGGACCTGCAACAGCAGAAAAATTGCGTGAGAGTGGTTTTGATACTGTTATGGCTATTGCTGTATCAACTCCAGGTTTGTTAGTTGATGCTTCAGGAGTTAGTGAAACTGTAGCTCGTAAGATGATTAATGCTGCAAGAGAAGTTTTAGATATGGGTTTTGAATCTGGTTTAGATGTTTTGCAAAAAAGACAACGTGTTTCTAAAATAACTACAGGAAGTAAGGCATTTGATGATTTAATGGGTGGTGGTTTTGAAACAGGAGCTATTACTGAATGCTTTGGTGAATTTGGGTCAGGAAAGACACAAGTAGGACATATCTTAGCAGTTAATACTTTAGCTGATAATCCTGAAGCAGTTGCAATATATATTGATACAGAAAACACATTTAGGCCAGAGCGTATTGAGCAATTAGCAAAAGGACGTGATGCAGATGCTAACGATATTTTACGAAGAATTAAAGTTGCACGTGCATATAATAGTGATCATCAGTTACTTTTAGCTGATAAGGTTGAAGATTTGATTACTAAAGATAATATGAATATTAAGCTTGTTGTTGTTGATAGTTTGACAGCACATTTTAGGGCTGAATTTATTGGCAGAGGTACATTAGCTGATAGGCAACAAAAATTAAACAAGCATATGCATTGTTTACTTAAACTTGCAGATTTGCATAATATTTGTGTTTATGTAACAAATCAAGTAATGGCAAAGCCTGATCAGTTTTTTGGAGATCCTACACAAGCAATAGGGGGTCATATTGTTGCTCACGCTTCAACGTTTCGTATTTATCTTAGAAAAGGTAAAAAAGGTAGCAGGGTTGCAAAATTAATTGATAGCCCTAATTTAGTAGAAGGTGAATGTAACTTTATGGTTGAAACTGAAGGTTTAAAAGATCTTTAATTTCTTTTATTTTTTATTTTTATGGCTTATTTATATTAGCATATAAAGGTACAGGTCTTCCTGCGTCATCAAAGATCATTGGATTTCCTTGATTATCTGGGCTAACTTCACCGTATCTTTTTTGATATGTAATTAAACTCCCTTTATCAATATCCATTGCTTTCGCTTTGGTTATTATTTCGTCTTTTATTTGATCAGATATATCATTCATAAATATCACATTTATTGATTATTAATATGATTAATAATGAATATTGTTAATTGCTCCTTTTTAAATAATATTGTAGTATTATAATTATTATTAAGATTATATTTTTAGATATTGTTTGCATAAATTATTTAAATAATTATCAAAGTATATTAAATATTGTATAATTAGTTGTTTTTTGCTAATGTACAAAAATAAATTGAATGAGGTAAATAAGTATGAGACAAAATTTTAGAACACCACCTGTACAAGTAGGTGAAGAGTTAGATGTACAAATTGAAGCTGTTGGAGAAAAAGGAGATGGTATTGCAAAGAAAGAAGGTTTTGTAATCTTTGTTCCTAATGCTCAGCAAGGCCAAACAGTAAGAGTTAAAGTTAACAAAGTGTTACGTAAAGTTGCTTTTGGTGATATAGTAGGAGATGCAGCACCATCTGATGATAATCAAGATCCTGGACAACCAGTTGAGCAAGTTGAAGATGCTCCAGCTGAAGAAGATTCAGAAGATTTTGGTTCTGATGAAGAGAATAAAGATTAATTAGATTTATTCGTTATATTTTTTATTTTTCATATTTTTCTTTTATTAGATCAATTATTTTTGAAGAAATTCCTTTACCTATTTTGTCTATTTTTGTTAATTCTTCTTCAGTCGCATTTATTACATTTTTCACAGAACCAAATTGTGTCAAAAGTTCTTTTGCTAAATTTGTCCCAACATTAGGTATTGATGAAATAATGTATTCTTTTTGTTCATTTTTTGTTGCTGGTTTTTTATTTTGATGCAATGAGATTGTGTTTTTATTTTCATCTTGTTCTCTTCTTGCCATTGCAAGTATTGTCTCAGCTGTATCATTAGGGTCAGCTGTATAAATAATTGGAATTCTAAAATCAATTGTTATACTTGCTATTAATCCCCTAATTGCATTTGGGTGTATGTTTCTAATCCCATAGATACTTTCTTTTCCTTCAACTATAATCAAAGGTCTGTCAAAATTCTTTACTAAATTTGATGCTTGTGTTAAAAGTCTTCCATCAATTAAACTGGCTATAAAATCATCTGTTTTTTTGTATTCTATTCCTGTTCTACTACTGATAATATAATCAGCAGTTGCTAATTGTTTTAATTTTACTTCTGCTCCAATATCTATGAGTCTTTTAGGTATATCATTACCTTTTTCTCGGTTATCTACATAAATTATTGGTTTTATATTGTATTTTTCAAGTTTTGTTTGTTTTTGTAGTGTAAATTCTTTATGAAATGTTTCTTTTAATTTTTTTAATATACTATGCATTCTTTTTTCTTTATGATGGGCACTCCATCTATATATTTCATCTCTTGTTTCTTTTGTCATTAATATTATTACTTCGCCTTTATTTTGTCTTCCAGTTCTTCCACGTCTTTGGATATGTCTAATTGCTGAAGGGATTGGTTCATAAAAAATAACAAGATCTACTTTAGGGATATCTAAACCTTCCTCACCTACACTTGTCATTACAATAACATTAAATTCGTTATTTTTAAAACTATCAAGCATTCCAATTTGATCTTTTTGAGACATACCTGTATTTCCTTTTTTTTGCTGTCCGACAAAAAGTTTAGCTTTAACTCCTTCTATTTTATTTACTTCATCTAAAATTACTTGTGCAGAATCTCTATATTGATTAAAAATAATTATTTTAAAATCTTTTTTTATTTTACTACTAATAATTTCTTTTAATTTTGTTAATTTAGGGTGTTTTATTTTTGAGTGTATTAGATTTTCTGTTTTAATAATAGCTGATCTAAAATTTATATCTTTAACTAAATTTATTACTGCTTTTGTTTTTGTTGTGTGTGATTGTTTTTGTAAGTCAGATAGATAATTATGTAACGGGATTAATCCTTGTGTCTCTAGAAGTTCTAGTGCATGTTGTACTTTGAGTGCTTCTGCTGCAACACTTATAGCTTTCATAACATCAAAATCTTGTCTGTTTCTTGATAATTCTGCATGTAATCCAGCTTGAAGTGATAATAAATCTTTTTTAGATAAATCAGTTGTAGAATGTAAATATCCTTTTGCTTTTAATTGTTCAAGTTTGGATTTGTAGCAATCTTTTATGTATTTTTGAACTTGTTTTAATTCTTCTGGGAATTCAACTTTTTCCCATTTTATATCTATATCTTGAATATATGGTCTTACATCCGGATCTTGATCTGATCTTAATTCTACATCCTCTATGAATAAATTTTTACATACTTCATTTATTTTTTCTAGATCAGAGCCTGGTGAAGCGGTCATAGCAATTATTCTTGGGAATCGTGATAATTGATGATATTTTTTTGCAATCCATACGTAGCTATAGTCTCCTACAGCACGGTGCGCTTCATCAAAACCTAGTAATGAAACATTTTTAAGTGATATTCTATTATTTATTATATCATTTTCTAATCCTTGAGGAGTTGAAAATATTATTTTAGCTTGCTCCCATAATTTTTCTCGTTTTACAGGATTTACTTGTCCTGTGAATGTTATTAATTTGTCAGCTTCAATGTCAAAAAATTTCTCAAAAACTTTTTTGTACTGCTCAATTAAGGGTCTTGTAGGTCCTAATAATAATATTTTACTATCAGGATATTGTTTTAATCGTTGTGCTGCAAGCATTAGGAAAACATTTGTTTTTCCCATACCTGTTGGAAGTACAACTAAAGTATTTTTTAGTGAAGCAGTTGCAAAAATAGTTTGTTGATATAACCTTGGTTCAAAATTTTTAATCATAAGTATACAGACGTTTAGGAGTTTATATATATTTATTGTATAGAAGTCTAATGTGTCTAGTGAAGTTATAATAATGTTATTTGGTTTTTACATAAATTTATTTTTAGTAGTCATGACCTGGTGCAATAATCGGGTTGTATTTTTTTATCAATTGATTTATAATGTTTAAGCTTTTTTGCATTGTTTCAGGTTCACTTGTAGGTAAATCAGTTCTGCCAAAACAATCTTTATTAAAATAAGTATCGCCTGTGAATAATATGTTTTCTTTTTTATAATAAAATGTTATACAACTTTTGCAATGACCTGGTGTTTGATATATCTCAAATAACTTTTTTAATTTATTGTTTTTTGTTATATCGTTTAATTTAATGTTAAATTTACTTACGATTTGTTTGTTTAGTATATAATCTATTAGTTTTTCTTTAGAAATATTTGTTATTTCTGGACTTGCAAAAAATTGCGCATTTGGAAATAAATTAATATTTCCTAAATGATCATAATGTAAATGTGTTAGAATAATGAATTTTATATCTTGTATTGGTACAAATTTATTGATAGTTTCTTTAAGTTCTTTTTTGTATTCATATTGTGATGTATCAATAACTATTTTCTCGTCTATGATTATATAAACACAAGGATCTATTAATACTTTGATTACATTGTCAGTTAGTTTTATTGTTGGTAGCATTTTTAATTTAAATAATATTTTAAGTAATTTTTTCAAATCTTAAATGTCTTAAAAGTCTATTGCTTTTATGTATCCTTTTATATGTATATAATAACTACCAATTATTCCAATTAAATAAATAAATAAGGTTAAGAAAGGGGTAACTTTAGGATTGCCATATGGTGTAAATAAGCTTCCTACAACAAATCCAATCATAAAAAAACTGATTATCATGAAATATTTAAATTGTAATGTTTTTCTTGTATTGTACCATAGTCTTCCAAAAAATATTCCAGCTAAAAAAGCAATTATATAATACATCATTGCTGATTTAGCATAAAATGAAAATATAAAACCTGCAATTAGTACAATTATTGATACTACTTCTGGCCATGTTAAACTTTTATAGCTTGAATGTGGTATGAAATATGCCATTATGATTCCACCTTAAGATAGTATAATAACCAGAGGGCTAGTGCTCCTAATAATGCTAATATCCATGAGAATATTCCAAATACTGCAAGAATTGCATATACAACCATAAATGCAAAAATGAAAATAAATGGTAGTCTTGAATTATAAATTAATTTTGACCCAGCTAATGGTGGGATTGGGATCATATTAACTAAGGCAAATATTAATGTGAAAAAATAAATTTTATCAATAATTGGTATTCCTGAAGCAGGTCCAAACCAGTTTGCTAATTGTTTTAAGATTGTTCCAAAAATAATACATGCTAATGGACCAGATGTTGCAATTATTCCATTATCGAGCAAGTTTGTGCCATATCTGAAAAATCCAAGTCTATGTCCAGACATATGATGTATCATCATCCCACCAGCAATAGGAATCCAAATGAATCCTCTTGTGACAAATGTAATAATAAGAGCTAAAATTAGTCCTGGCCACCACATTTGAAATTCTACTCTGTATCCAGCAGATAATCCTGCAAATCTCTGACCAGCTAAAAAAACTAGCATTGTTATTGCAGTAATTCCAATACTAACAACTAAATTATAACTCCAATAACTTAATTCGAATGTAGGTTGTCCATCATTAAAACCATACATAAAGCCAATTAAGAATATAGTTAGAGCAATATTTCTTGTTTCAAGTAAAGTAAAAGGGAAGTATTTTTGTATTTTATCAGAGTAAGTGGCCATATTTTAATTTTAAGAATTGAGATTTAAATGTTTTTTTGAATCTTTTTATAGAATTTGTTGATTTTGAATATTATAATTGTATGTGATTGTATTGGGTATTTCAATTGTTTTTATGTATTTTTTAATCAATTCAAGCATTTCTTTTTCATGTCCTGCACCGACTATTGCCATAATTTTCTTTTGGGGATTTGTTTTTATAATTATAGCTAGTCTTTTTGCCATAATTTTATTTCTTTCATCAACTAATATTCTAATAATATTGGGATACTTTTTTTTTGTTTTATTTATTAATTTTTTAATTACTTTCTCGTCTGGGACATTATTTAAATTAAAATCTATTTTTTCTTTTTTTCTTAAAACGAATGCACTAAATATGTCAGAGATAAAATTCCATTTTTCTTTCCATGTGATACCTTTTGAAAGTTTTTTTAATGTTATTTCAATATCTTGGTCAATTAATGCTACTTGTTTATTATTTTTTTTTGCTAGTTTAAAAGCAGTCATCATGTCTGTACCAGGTTTTACTTTTACAATGTCTCCTAATTTTTTTTCCGCCCAATGTCCAATAACGTAGAATAAATAACCTTGTAGTCCAATCTCAAATATTTTTCTAAGAGATGTTTTTTGTTTTTTTTGTTTTGAGACTAGCATTAAAAGTCTTTTTTGATCTAATTCAATTGCTACAATGTCAGGATTATATTGATTAAATGTGTTTTTAATTTCATTAATAGATTCTATTGCAATATGTGATGTGCCAATAATTTTTAGATTATTCATTATATACAGAAATAATAATTATAATAAAAATATGATGGAAAATTAGTCTTCTTCAGGTTCTTCTTCTTGATTATAGCTAGGGACTGCAGCTTTGCTTATTATCATTATGTCGCCTATACTCTTAACAAGTTGATGAGGTACTATAACTCCTTTTGCTGAACCTAAAACTTTATTTAAGAAGGAATTTTTAGTACTTCTTACTCTCCATCCAAATACTTTATTTTGTGTTAAAATAGATTCTTCAATATCACCAAAATAGTCTCCAGTGTCAGTGAATACTTTCATTTCATATGATTCTGAAATTCTTTTCATCTTGAGCATTTATAATCACCTTATTTTACATGAAAAATAGCATTTATAAACATTTCCATTTTATCCAAGACAAGTATAGGGATTGAAATATTCTGGGTAAGAACCCTTGTGTATATTTTTGGACCCCCTTTGAACTGCCTTGCAGGACACGGAATGTCTATTATGCTATATATTTAATTCTACTGTAGATTTATAAATATTGTTGAATTTAAAATAGGATTTGTTTAATGTAAATATGTTTAGGTTTTAGAAAAATGTGAATTAATGTTTTATTTATACTATTAACATAATTCAATATTTTCAGATAAACTATAAATTCCAGTCTTTAGAACTTCTCTTTCAGTTATTTTATTATGTACTGCTGGTTTTAGTATCCATTTATTGTCATTTGTAATATTTGGGTTTACAAACATCATAGTTAAACCAGAATATTCAATGATATCATCCCATTCTTTAATCATTAGCTCTATATTTGATTTTTTATTCAAAGTAATAATAAATAATCTATCGGTTTTATTATATTTTTTTAGGATTTGTGAATATGATGAAGATATTTCCTCTACTATACAAATCTCTTTTGTTCCGTCTTTATTATTAATAATTATAATATTCTCTTTTTCTTCTAAATTTTCAATTTTTCTAAGCATTAAATCTCTATTTTTTCTGTAAAAGAGATACCATTGTCTTAAATTTTCTGTCATATTAATCTGAGTCAAGTTATGGATTTATATATATTTTGAATTTGTATAAATTTGTTTCATATTTTGTATTTATTTTGTATTTTTTTGGAAATTATTGATATTTTTGATCAGTTTATGGGATTTTAGTTAATACGCAATATTTATAAACTGAACGGGATTTACTATAAACATAGCCCGAGTTAACGCGCTTTTAGGGTTTTAATAATTGCGTGTTCTAGGACTTAATAAAAAATGGCAGATGAAAAGAAAAGATATATAATTCGTATACATAATACTGACCTTAATGGTGATAAGCCTATTGCTACTGCAATGAATAAAATTAAGGGTGTTGGTAAAATGTTTTCACGAGCAGCATGTTTAGCTGTTAAAGTTAATCCTAGCACTAAAGCTGGTAACCTTTCTGATGATGAAATTGTAAAATTAAATGATGTTGTTAAAAATCCTTTAAAGTTTGGAATTCCAACATGGTTATTAAATCGAAGAAATGATCCTAATGAAGGAACAGATCAACATTTACTAACAAGTGATCTAGATTTTATTCAGAGTAATGATATAAAGCATATGCAAAAAATTAAAACATATCGAGGAATGAGACATGGTGCAAGATTACCTGTGCGTGGTCAAAGAACTAAGTCTAATTTTAGAAGAAATAAAGGAAAAGCAGCTTCAGTAAGTAAATCTAAAGTTAAAAGATAGATATACAGTATTAATTAGTATTCAGAGATAATAATAAAAAAATTGTGATAAAATGGGAAATATAAAAAAATTCAGAAAAAAGTATCAGTCTCCTGCACATAAGTGGGAAAAGGATAGAATTCCTGAAGAAAAAGAACTTATACGTGAATATGGTTTGAAAAATAAACGAGAATTGTGGATTATTTCATCAAAACTTGCAAAATTTAAAAATCAAGCTAAAGTTGCAATTTCATCAACAACAACTCAATCTGCTAAAGAGGCAGATCAGTTTTTAGTTAAATTACGATCATTAGGTCTATTGACTGAAGCATCAGTTTTAAGTGATGTTTTAACATTAACTCAAAAAGATGTCCTTGAGCGAAGATTACAAACAATAGTTTTCCGATTAGGGTTTGCTCGGTCTATTAGTCAGTCAAGGCAATTTATATCGCATGGCCATATTAAAGTTAATGGAAAGAAATTATCTTCTCCTTCATATTTAGTAAAAAAAAGTGAAGAATCTATGATTACTTTTGTACCAAATTCATCTCTTGCAGAAGCTGACCATCCTGAGCGTGTTTTTATTGAGAAAAAAGTTAAAGTAAGAGAAGTTAAAAAAGAAACACGACGTGGAAGAAAGCCTACAAGGTTTAACAATAATTCAAAAGAAAAAGCAAAAAATAAAAAATAAAAATGGCAATTAAAAAAATTGATGATAATAAAAAATCTGACTCAGAATCTGCAAAATCAGATGGGAAATCAACTGCACGACCTAATAGATTTAATAAATCAGATTCTAGGCCTGAACGAAAGTTTAGGGAAAGAAGAGATTATTCAAATTTGAAATGGGGTATTGCTCATATTTATAGTTCGTATAATAATACGATTATTCATATTACTGATATAACTGGAACAGAAAGCATTGCAAGAGTTTCAGGTGGGCAAGTTGTTAAGAGTGATAGAATGGAAAGTTCACCAACTGCTGCAATGGTTTCAGCTAAAAAAGCTGCACAAACAGCTCGTGAAAAAGGAATTAATGCTATTCATGTTAAAGTAAAGGCTCCTGGCGGACACAATGGACCAAACAATCCTGGTCCAGGTGCACAAGCTGCAATGAGGGCTTTATCAAGAATGGGTCTAAGAATTGGAACAATTGAGGATGTTACGCCAATCCCTCATGATAGATGTAGAATGAAAGGCGGTAGACGTGGAAGAAGAGTATAGAGGCAAAAAATGCAAATAAACTTAATTCATAAAAACCAAAGTAAAACAAGGTATTGTTTGTCTATAAAGTCAAGCGATGTGTATATGCTAAACGCTTTGAGAAGAAGTGCAATTAGTTTAGTTCCAACTATGGCTATAGAAAATGTTGAAATTAGAAAAAATTCATCGGTTTTGTATGATGAATTATTGGCTCATAGACTTGGTTTGATTCCTTTGACTACTGATTTAAAAAACTATGAATTAATTAAAACTCCTGAAGATATTGAAAAAATGAAATGTTCTGTTAAACTTTCATTAAAAGTTAAAGGTCCAAAAACAGTATATTCAAGTGACATTAAATCTTCAGATCCAGGGATCTCCCCAGTATATGATAATATTCCTATTGTTAAGTTAATTAAAGGTCAAGAATTAGAGTTTGAAGCTACGGCAATATTAGGATTAGGTAAAGATCATATGAAATGGTCACCTGGAATTGTTTTCTACAAAAACATGCCTATTATTAAATCAAATCCAAAAGTGGATGTTGAAAATCTTAAAAATAAGTTACCAGAGAATTCAGCTTTAAAAGTTTCTAATGGAAAAATTTCTATTGATGAAGAAAAATTGGCTACAACTACATATTTTGATGCTTTTGTAGGTGAAGAAATTGTTCCAGGAGTTGAAGTATCTATGGCTGAGAATGATTATGTTTTTACAGTAGAGTCATTTGGGCAGTTAAATCCTAAAGAATTAATGTCTACTGCTGTTGATTGTTTGAAAGATAGATTAAATGATTTAGCTTCACAATTGCAGAAAGTGTAAAAATTAAAGATTATTTATTTATAAATAATTAATAAAAATATCAAACTTAAAAAAGAAACAAACTAAAAAATCATAAAATGAGAAAATCATATAGTACAAATGAAGAATTGCAAGTGCTGATAAAAACACTTAAGCAAGTTTCTAGTACTGAGAAATCTAATATTTGGAAAAGAGTAGCATTAGATTTATCTAAACCAACTCGTCAAAGAAGAGTTGTAAATCTTTCAAGAATTAATCGTGTTACAAAAGATAATGATATTATAGTAATTCCAGGTAAGGTTTTATCTGCAGGTGAAATAGATCATAAAGTTAAAGTTGCAGCTTTTACTTTTTCAAAAAATGCAATTGAAAAAATATCACATGCAAATGGTACTGTAATAACTATTGCTGAATTATTAAAAAGTAATCCAAAAGGAAAAGGAATCAAGTTAGTTGGTTAAGTAAATAATATATTATTTATCCTAATGTTAATAAAAAATAAAGAAAATAATAATAAAAAATAAAAAAATGATAATAGACGGAGAAAATGCGGTTTTTGGTCGACTAGGTACAGTAGTTGCTAAAAAAGCACTTTTAGGAGAAGCAATTGATATTATTAATTGTGAAAAAATATTGATTTCAGGTAAAGCTGAAGTAGTTTTTGCTAAATACATGAGACTTAAAAAAATAGGTGTCCCTCAAAAAGGTCCTTTTTATTCTGTTAATCCAGAAAAATTTGTTAAAAGATTACTACGTGGAATGTTACCATATAAACAGGCTAAAGGAAGAGAAGCCTTTGAAAGAATAAAGTGTTATAAAGGTGTTCCAGCTAAGTTTGAAGGAAAACCTGCTGAAAAAGTGGCTCAATCAGAATTACGAGTTAATGCAGTAAAAATTGAAGAAATTTGTAAATATATTGGTGGAAACAAATGAAAGTTATAATTACTTCAGGAAAAAGAAAAAATGCAATAGCAAGAGCAAAGCTAACTGATGGACAAGGAATTATTCGTGTTAATTCGGTTCTTTTAGATAATTATCATCCTTTAATGCTTAAATCTAAAATTATGGAACCCTTAGATCTTGCAGCTGATGTTGTTGATAAAGTGAATATTAGTGTTAAAGTTAGTGGTGGCGGAATTAGTAGTCAAGCAGAAGCTATAAGATTAGCAATAGCTAGAGCATTAGTTGAATATAATAATAAACTTGAAAAAGTATATTTAAATTATGACAGGCAATTGCTTGTTGCAGATGTAAGAAGAAAAGAAGTTTGTAAGCCTAATGATTCTAAAGCAAGGGCTAAACGACAGAAATCTTACAGGTAGAGGTGTAATAATGATAATTCCTATAAGATGTTTTTCATGTGGAAGACCAGTAGCACAGAAATGGGAAGAATATAAGAAACGTGTAGATAAAGGAGAAGATCGAAAGAAGGTTCTTGATGATTTAGAAATTGAAAACTTTTGTTGTAGATCTTTATTTTTAGGTCATGTTGAACTTATTGATACTGCTGCACAGTTTAAGAAATTTTGATTATTGAAAGTTTATTAAAGGATTGTTGAAAGGTTTATAAAAATGAGCGTAAGAGATGATAGAGAATATCGATATAGAAAATCACGAAATAAAAAAGTAGTTAGACCTAAAACTTTTAAAACAGAAGAATCTGCAAAAAAGTATGCTGAAAGTAAAAGTATTTCTAAATATAAATTAGTAAATCTGCGTTCATCTGATGCAAAAATAAAAAAATTAAAAATAGTACAAGAATGAATTTTTCTGAGTAAGGTTTTTAAATAATTTTAAATTCTATATGTTCATTATAATTGATAAATTAGATTTATTTTTTATAGATAAATGTTTAAAGAATAATACAATAATTAATTTGTTGTAAAATTTTGTTTAAGAGCAAAAATATATTATTATGAGGTTAATTAATATATGGAAAATTTTTATATACTTAATATTAAAGGTAAAAAGTTAGAAATTCAGTATAAACTTTTGTTTAATACTTTACCCCGATTAAAAGTTTCAAATAAAATTAGGTCTCGTTCTGATTTGAGTTGGATTGTATCTCTAAATGAAGTGATAACTAGATATCAAAATGAGATTCATTCTTCTTTAGAACGTTTAATAAATGATTTTCCTTTATTATTCTCTGCAGAAAATATTTTTATTCATATTTCTTTTGTTAAAAATAGAAAGGCTCCTTTTTCATATGATTATGAAAAGTCAGGTCCAAATAGTATTTTTTTTGAATGCTGTATTAATAACGTATCTTTAGAATATTGTCTTGAAGAGACTGGAAGGGCTTTTTATTCTATGATGTTTCATGAAATATATCATCATTCTCAATATAAAATTATTAAAAAAATTGAAAGGATACAAAAAAAATTAGGTATTAATAAAAAGTATCATATTACGCAATCAAAACTACATCCAAATAGGTTTTTTATAACAGCTATTTTCTATTTATTAGTTATTGAGGGACCAGCACAACTTTCAAGTCAACTTTTAGTTAATTCCACTTTTATTACTAATTATTCTAGTCAGAAAAGAGTCAAAAAATTTTTAGAAAAATGTGTACATTCGAAAAAACCGATTTATAAAGAGTTTGAAAAAATACTTGAATCTAATTGTGTTCATATTACTGGAGCACAAATGTTTTCTTTAATTTTATTATCAAAACTGTATTGTAAAAATAAATTATTTTCTATATATCACAATAATTTTTTTAATAAATCTGAAATTCAAGTTGATCAATTAGGTCATTATTTCAATATCTCAAAATTACGAATTAGATGTGTTTATGATAAGGAATGCATGAAAATATTTTCTGAGTTAAATGAAATTAGCATTAATGATTTTCTTAAAGAATATAATAAGGCATGCTCTTTATTCCGAGTTAAGAATATAATGTTTTATCAGAATTATTATGTTGATTTACTTAAGAGAATTAAATCACGACATTAATTTTAGTAATTTTAAATCTTTACATAGAACTATAGTTATAATTTATTTAATTATTTTTTGAAATTTTTATTTATATCTTTTTTGATTATTTAATTTAGGGCATTTTATAGTTCTTTGAACCAGTATTATTATTAATCAAATATAAACTTATATTTTAAATAACTTTTTTAAATTACTCTTTGTTTTTTATTTATATGGAAGATAATAATATAGAGCATACTAAAAATCAAATTCCAGAATTACTTACTATCGCAGATAAATGGCAGGCTAAATGGGAATCCGAATCTATTTTTAAATCTGAAGATGATTCAAAGAAAAAGAAGTTTTATTGTTTAGAGATGTATCCATATCCTTCAGGGAGGTTACATATAGGCCATACTAGGAATTATTCTTTAGGTGATTGCTTTTCACGTTTTAAACGGATGCAAGGATTTAATGTTTTGTACCCTATGGGATTTGATAGTTTTGGATTACCTGCAGAAAATGCTGCAATTCAAAACAATACTCATCCTCGTGATTGGACTGAAAAGCGTATGAAAGAGATGGTTATTCAATTTAAAAGTTTAGGTTTTAGTTACGATTGGTCTCGTTATCTTTATAGTCATGATTCAAATTATTATCGTTGGAATCAGTGGTTTTTTATTCAAATGCTTAAAAAAGGATTAGCATATAAAAAAACAGGTTTAGTGAATTGGTGTTCTAAATGTAATACAGTTCTTGCTAATGAACAAGTTCATGATGGTAAATGTTGGAGGCATTCAGATACTGAAGTTGAAGTTAAAGAGCTTTCTCAATGGTACCTAAAAATAACAGATTATGCTGAAGAATTATTATCGGATATTGATAAACTTACAGAATGGCCTGAAAAAGTAAGGATAATGCAACAAAATTGGATAGGTAAAAGTTTTGGAACTACTATTAAATTTGATGTTGTTGATGAGAATGGAAAAAAAATTGATGAAATTGAAACTTTTACAACACGAGCTGACACTGTTTTTGGTATTACTTATCTTGTTCTTGCTGCTGAGCATCCAAAATGTATTGAATGGACAAATGGTACTAAATATGAAAAAGAGGTAAAAGAATTTATTTCAGCTGTAAAAAAGAAATCAATTATTGAACGTACGGCTGAGGGTAAAGAAAAAAATGGTGTTTTTTTAGGAAAATATTTTATTAATCCTGTGAATGGTGAAAAGTTACCATTATGGGTTGCTGATTATGCTTTAATGGATTATGGGACTGGTGCAGTAATGGCTGTTCCTACGCATGATCAAAGAGATTTTGAGTTTGCTAAGAAATATAATTTACCTATGCGAATAGTTATTAATCCTTTAGATGGATGGGATTTAAATGTTGAAAAAATGAATCGTGCCTTTGTTGATGAAGGTAAGATGGTTAATTCGGGAGAATTTGATGGATTACATAATAAAGATGCGATTAAACAAATTTCAGAATGGATAGAAAAAAATAATTGGGGTAAACGAACTGTAAATTATAAGTTACGTGATTGGTTGATTTCTCGTCAACGTTATTGGGGGACTCCTATACCTATTATTAATTGTGAAAAATGTGGTGCTGTTCCTGAATTAGAAGAAAATCTTCCAGTAAAACTACCTGATGATGTTGATTTTACAAAAGGTGGTAATCCTTTAGCTACTTCAACTAGTTTTGTTAATTGTAAATGTCCAAAATGCGGAGCTGATGCAATGCGTGAAACAGATACAATGGATACTTTTATTGATAGTAGTTGGTATTTTTTAAGATATACAGATTCTGAAAGAAAAGAAATGTTTGATACAAAACAAGCAAATTATTGGATGCCTGTTGATCAATATATTGGTGGCATTGAACATGCTTGTATGCATTTAATTTATGCACGTTTCTTTACTAAAGCATTACGTGATATGGGTTTAATTCATTTTGATGAACCATTTAAGCGTTTGTTAACTCAAGGTATGGTAATTAAAGATGGTGCTAAGATGTCAAAAAGTTTAGGTAATGTTGTTGATCCGGGCGATTTTATATCAAAATATGGACCTGATACTGTAAGACATTTCATATTATTTACTGCATTACCTGAAAAAGAACTTGATTGGAATGATAAAGGAGTTGAAGGTAGTTATAGGTTTGTTAAACGTGTTTATTCTTTAAAAACTTTAGATTTAAATTTTAATAAGTTTGATTTAAATTCATTGACTGATTCAGATAAATACATTTTATCTCGTCTTAATACAACTATAAAGAAAGTTTCAGTTGAAATGGATTCATTTAGGGTAAGTATTGCTATTGGTGACATGATGAGTTTTGTTAATGATCTTATTGATTATAATAAAATTAATCCAAATAAATCTATTTTAGGAGAATGTATTATTAATATTTTAAAGTTATTATCTCCAATTATTCCTCATGTTTGTGAAGAATTGTGGGAACATTTTAATTTTGAAGGTTATTGTTCATTAGCAGAATGGCCAAAATTTCAAGAAAATCTAATAGATGAAAGTGCTGAATATGCACAAAAAATGATAGATTTAACAATTTCTGATATCAGAAAAGTTTTGGATATGGTAAAAATTTCTTCTCCACAGAAAATAGTTTTATTTGTATCTGAAGATTGGAAATATAATTTCATTAAAATCTTTAAAACAGCATTATCTAAGACACATAATATTGGAGATATTTTAAAAGAAGTGTTTTCAGATTCGTCAATGAATGATTATAAGAAAGATATTAGTTCACTAGTTCCAAGATTAGTAAAAGATCAAAGTAAAATTCCATTAGTAGTTTTATCTCAAAAAAGAGAGTATGAAATATTAAATTCTAATATTGATAAACTAAAATCTGCTTTTGATTGTGATGTTTTAATAATTAAATCAGATGAAAGTGATGAGACAAAAGCAAAGCAGTCTATGCCTGGTAAACCAAGTTTAATTGTTTCTTAGTTTTTTTATTGTTAGTATCGTAGCAATAATTCTTTTAAATTTGTAAAATGTGATTGTTTTACTTATATTTTATTTATTCTGGTTAAATAAATTATTTATTACTTTATAGGTTAAATGTTCTATATTTCTTAATGCAATATCTGCATTTGTGAATTCATCAATGGCATGATAATCACTAGCAATTCCAATAGATTTGAAATTTCCAGTTTTGGCAGCTAATATTCCTGCTGTAGAATCTTCAATAACTACACATCTTTCTGGTGGCATTTTAATACCCTCAGCAGCTTTTAAAAATACCTCTGGATTTGGTTTATGATATTCTACACATTCTGAAGTTATTATTGCAGTAAAGTATTCTTTTATCTTCATTTCTTCAAGCATTTGATGTGCACGATATTTTTGTGAAGATGTTCCTACTGCCATAGGTATTCTATTATTTCTTAGATCTTCTAATAATTGTCTAATATTTTCTTTAAGAGGATTTTTTCTTATTTCACTTAGCTCATATAACCATAGTTCTTCATTAAAATCTTCTATGCTATAATTACTTCCATATTTTCTGTTTAGAATAGGAATCTGATCTTGTAAAGATTTACCATTCATTGTTTTCATATCTTTTTCTGTGAAGTCACCATAAGGTTTGAAAAGTTTATTGAAGCTTTTAACAATTGCAGACATAGAGTCTACTAGAACACCATCCATATCAAAAATTACACCGTACGGCGGATTGTTTATATTTTTATTAGCTTTTTTAGCATTGTTTGCGTTATTATTAGTATTGCTCATTTTATTTTTTTGTTTATATTTTATGAATATTTTTTATGAATATTATCTTATTACTAGTTTTTTAATTAATAGATTTCTGGAAAACTATTTAAATATTCCTTTAATATAGTATTTAATGGCAAATATTACTCCCTGGGAAGTTAAAGGAAATATTGATTACGATAAAATTATTGCAGAGTTTGGTGTTTCAAAAATAGATTCAGATTTGCTTTCTAGAATTGAAACACAAGCAAAAAAGAAAGGTAAGTCTTTGCATCATTTTTTGCGAAGGGGTATATTCTTTGCTCATCGAGATTTAAAATATATATTAGATGAATATGATAAAGGGAATAAATTTTTTCTTTATACTGGAAGAGCGCCTTCTGGTCATACACATATTGGTCATTTAATTCCTTGGTTTTTTACTAAATGGCTTCAGAATGTTTATGATGTTGATTTATGGTTTCAATTTCCGGATGATGAAAAATTCTTATTTAAAAAAGAATTAACTTTAGATGACACTGAAAAATTCACTTATGAAAATATGCTTGATATAATTGCTTTAGGTTTTGATCCAAAGAAAACTCATTTTATTGTTGATACAAAACATGCTTCTTTAATGTATAAAGAAGCTTTGAAAGTGGCAAAGAATATTACTTTCTCAACAGTTAAATCTTCTTTTGGGTTTACAAATGAAAATAATATTGGTTCAATATTTTATACTGCTATGCAAGCTGTGCCTGCATTTCTTCCTAGTGTGATTGCTAATAAAAAAATTCCATGTTTAATTCCCCATGCAATTGATCAGGATGCTCATTTTAGGGTTAGTAGAGATGTAATCCCTAAATTAGGTTTTCCTAAGCCTGCTTCAATTCAATGTAGATTCTTACCAGGATTAGGTGGAATGGAATCTGATGGGAAAATGTCCTCATCATCAGGAGATAATGCTACTATTTATACAGTAGATGATGAAAAGACTGTAAAGAAAAAGATAAATAAATATGCATTTTCAGGTGGACAAGCAACAATTGAAGAGCATCGTCTAAAAGGAGGAAATCCAGATATTGATGTAAGTTATCAATGGTTAGTCTTTTTAGAAGAAGATGACAAAAAACTAGCTGATATTTATAATAAATATAAATCAGGACAATTACTCTCAGGTGAATTAAAAGCAATTCTTATTGAGAAAATTAATCTATTTTTAGTAGAGCATCAAAAAAAGCGTGAGAGTGCTAAAAAAATCATAAATGATTATATTTATTCATAATAAATGATTTGTGTGATTTTTCTAATAAGCTTTATGATATGTTTTAATCTTAATTCTATAATGGAGTAGTGCATATTTATCCATAAATTATTTAAATATCTATATTCTGCAATAGTTATGGTTAAAAAAGAGGAATCACAAAGCAATATTGATAGTTCATTTAATGATGGATTAACTGAGAAAAGAATAATTAGTCCTTTAAATTCTTCTTTTATGCTAACTAGTATGGTGGGTTTCTTGGTTACAGTTTTTTATTTGCCTACATTTATTAATGTTTTTCCAGAGTTTGAAACTGGTATAATTAGTTTTATTTTTGCATTTGCTTTAATTTTTGTATTAATGTTTATTGCTTCACTAATATCAATGACATATTCACCAGTATCTGAACATTTACAAATTGATGAAAAAAGAAAAATAAAGTTTAAGTAGTTTTAGATATGTTTTATTATAAAGTTATAATTTTGTAGTTACTTGATGATAAATATATTAAATAGATACAATGATTATGATATTGAAATATTAATAATTAAAAATTAGGTATTTAATATTTGTTATAAAATAATTATGATTAAAAGTTGATGTTATTATTATGATATTATAAGTACATAAATGTTTATATAAGCTCTAAAAAAGTGAATAATAATGGTTTGGAAGAAATTATTGGATACTAATGAAGTTATTGCTTATGAAAAAAAAGCAAGAGATAAAAAGATACGTCTTGAAGCTAGATTTAGAAAGAATCGATGGAGAATCTATAAGACTTATAATTTTAATAGCGGTGATAATTGGATAACTCATGTAAAGGAATATATTGCTTGTTCTTTAGATGAAACTAGAAATCTATTATTGGAATTAAAAAAAGAAAAAGATGTTACACTTAGTGATTTTATGAAGTTTAATAAGGTAAACCTTGATTTACAGCGTTGTTATAAAGAAGAATTTGTTGAAAAATGGAAATTAGCTATTAATGATTCTATTGAAGATAATTATGTTCATGTTAGATTTGATGAAATTATTAAGTTAGATATTATTATTCATTCTAAGTATGATGCAATCGAGAAGGTGTTACTTGATAAAATAATTAAATCTTTAGGATTGCGTGACATGAGTAATAAAATTCAGTATGATTTTTTTTATTATACTCGTCATTCAGCAAAGCGCCGTATTTATGAAGATCATATGGATGATGAATTAATTGCACAAATGGAGTTTAATATTGGTTCATTGCGTGATTAAAAAGTTTATTTAAAAAAGGGGGATTAAATTGGCAAAAATAAAAAATTTGAAAAAAGCAAATAATAATAAAAATATTCGAAAAACAAGTAATGTAAAAAAAAATAAGAAAAATATAAATTCTAATACTAAACCATCATCTGATTCAGATTTTAAGCTTAATATATCTAAAAAGACTATTCAATTATTTTTTGCTGCATGTCTTTTTGTTATTGTTTTTATTTTTATTTTTCAGGTAATGACAAATAATGATGCATCTCGTGATTCAAGTGGTTTTTTTGGTTCATCTGTTGAAGTTGTAAGTGGTGATAGAGTTGCTGTATGGTATTCTGGCAGACTAAAAAATGGTGAATTATTTGATACTAATATCCAGGAAATTGCATTAAATGAAGGATTAGTTCGAAGTTCATTTACACCTTTAGAATTTGTTGTTGGTGCGGCTCAAATGATAAGAGGATTTGATCAAGCACTAATTGGTATGAAAATTGGTGAAAAGAAAACAGTTACAATTCCATCTTCAGATGCTTATGGCCCATATTATGCTGAATTAGTTGAAGAAATACCGTTAGATGAATTTGAAGTAATGATTGGGGAGCAAATTGATGAAAGCTATTTAGGCTTACAGATTATTGGGTCAGTTGGAGATAGACAAACTGTAGGTACTATTTCAACAATAGGTGTTAATTTTGTTCGAATAGATTTTAACCATGAATTAGCTGGAAAAGATTTAGTTTTCGAAATAGAATTAATTTCTATTGATCGAAATTAGAAGATATTTTTTAATTATTTTTATTAAATAATTATTATAAAACATGTTAAAAAAAATAATAAATTTAATATTGATGTTTGTTTTTTTTATTGTACCATTAATAATTTGGATAGGTCATTTTAAACCATTTGTAGCAATGAAAAATTTTATTTTCATTGCCGGAATATTGATTGTTACATTATTATATTTTATAGATATTATTCTTAAAGGACAATTTATTGTTAGAAAGGATAGGTTATTTTTAGCAGTTATTATTTATTATTTGCTTAATTTATCGTCATTTTTTTTGTTTCCTTTTACTGATGGTATTTATTTTTCTTTGTTAACATGTTTGGTTTTAATGTTTTATATTATTGCATATAATTTTGATGAAGCAGTTAGAGATAAAATTATTTATGTTTTATTTGCTGTTTCATTTATATCAAGTATTTATGGTTTTTTTCAATATTTTGGAATTGATTATGAAATTTTTGTCAATTATTTTGGTTCGCGTTCTGAAGCAGGTATGAGAACTTTTACAACATTTGGTAATCCAAATATACTTGGTGGTTTTAGTGTTTTTATTATTCCTCTATTAATCGGATACCTTTTTTCTGATATAAAGAATAATAAAAAGACAATTTTATTTAGCTTACTTCTATTGTTAAATATCTCTTCTTTACTTATGTCACAAACACGTGGTTCTTGGATTGCAGCTTTAGCATCTATTTTTGTGTTTATTATGCTATATTATAGAAATTATGGATTTAGTTTTGTTAAACGTTATAAAATTGTTCTAATCATAATTGGTTTAGTTCTTTTACCTATTTTGATTTATGGTTTAAATTATTTTATGTCTTCTGATGAATTTCTTGATCCAACTACCGCTAATATTAGGCTTTATTATTATAAAAATACTTTAAATATGATTACTGAGAGTCCTTCTATTTTATTATTTGGTAGAGGGTTAGGAAGTTTTAATGTTCATTATCCATTGTATAGAGATAATAGAATTGCTTATCAAACTGGTGAAACCCAGATGGAGTTTAGGGTTGAGCATCCACATAATGAGCATTTAGAAATACTACATGATATTGGTTTGATTGGTTATTTTATATTTTTGTGGATCATTTTTGAAGCTTTATTAATTTTATTACGTAAAAAAGATTTAATTAGTTTATCAATTGCTGTATCTATTATAGGTATTTTAATTGATGGTTTGTTTTCACAAAATTTAAGGTTTATTGCAATTGCTTCTTTATTATGGTTAGCAATAGGTATTAGTGCAGTTAAGAATGTAAAAACTACTCATAAAAAATATGATTTGAATTATGTTAAATTAATATTTTCTTTATTAGTTGCAATATTATTTATTTTTCCTTTTGTTCATGCATTTAACATTATGAATGCAGATTCAAATTTAAAAAATGGTATAAGTTATTATATTAGTGATATGCCAGATTATGCTGTTTATGAATTTGAAGAAGTGCTTTCTGTTGATAGGAATAATAAGCGTGCTTTGTATTATTTAGCGCATTCATATTCTTTTATTGATCGACATAATGATTCATTAAATACTTATAAAAAATTGTTGTCTATTGATCCTAATTTTATTCAAACTAATTATAGAATTGGTGTTCTTTATATTGAAAAAGGAGATTTTATTACTGCAAGAGATTATTTATTGAGGCAAATTAGGATAAATAATATGTATTGGCAAGCTTATTATGCTTTAGCTTATTTAACAGTTGATAATCCTCTTGAGTCTTTAAGTTATTTAGAAGAAATTGAATTAATTCATAAAATTGGTCCTAATGAAATTTCTATTGATCAATTAATTGAAATACTTAAGCTTCAAGCTCAATTATATGCACAAGTTGGTGATTTACATAATGCACTTAGAATTCTTTATACACTTGATAATATGTATGATGATGATTTTATTAAAGAAAATATAGTTGAATTAGAGCGTATTTTGAATATTACCAATTGATTTTTTTATTGTTTATTTTTAACGATACTTTTAAAAAGCTATACTTCTTCTTTTATCATGGGCGAACTATGTCGGGTAGATAGCCTCTACCTTTTCTGCAAGTAGGCTTTATGGCAGGACTAGTGCCTGATTGAGGCTTTTGATCTAATGAAGGGTCTTTGTCTGGACGTTGAGAGTCTGTCCTTATGGACCGGAGCTCATGGGAATCATGTCAGGGCAGGAATGCAGCAGCATTAACCATGTGAACTGGTGTCTTAAGGGTTGCGGATTTGAGGAAAGATGAGGGTAGCTTTTCATTGGTTCTTCTGTCAATGTCAGGGTGTTCGCCCACTTTCTTTGATTTCTAAAATAGAAGCATTATTTTGATTTTAATGCAAACATTTATATAGTTAATGTTATTTATATCTAACATTATGTTATATTTATATAATAAAATGTTATAAGGTGATAACAAATGAAAAAAAATAAATTATCATTATTAGGGCTTTTAGGTTTAGTAGGATTGCTAGGCATTCCTACACAAAATTATGGTTTATTTGGTTTTTTTGGATTCTTTGGCTTTTTAGCATTAGCTGGAATAAAGAATGATGAAATGTTAAAGGAGAATATTTCAAAAGCAGGAAGGAATGCTTTTGTTGTTTCAACAATAGCTGTTGCAATTACTATGATTTTATTAACAACATTTGAGAATCTTGGAATAACTGCAATAATGATAGCTGTTACATTTGTAGCTCAAATACTTACATTTAGTTTTTCATTAAGTTTTTATGAGCGAAAATAAGTGATTATTATGAAAACAAGAATTAAAGAGTTACGAGCAAGATATAATCTAACTCAAGAGCAATTAGCAGAAAAAGTTGGTGTTAGAAGAGAAACGATTTTATTTATCGAGTCTGGAAAATATAATCCTTCATTAAAATTAGCTTTTCAAATTGCAAATCAATTAAAATCTAAAATTGATGAAGTTTTTTTATTAGATGAGAGTGATTTAGAATAGTTTAATTATTTTTTATTTTTTTATGATTGTAAGTTTTTCATTACTTCTTTTGCTTGTGCAAGTATTCTAGAATTATCAATTTTTATTCCTTGTTTTTCCCATATATACATATATGGTTCAATTAGCATTTGTTGAAAGAAAGGTGTTGTTCTTTCTATTTGTATTTGTAATGGAGGAATCATTTCTGGAGTTTCTTTTATTTCGCTAAATGCTAATATTGCAGCAGATCTAAGCTGATATTCATTATCAAAACCTTGTCTTGCAAATAGTACTGCGTTGATGAATTTAGTATTTTCATCTATTACAGCTATTCCATTGTGGTCTAATTCATCTTGGTAAATGTATGTAGAAGTTATAGTATTGATTGAATAAGGTCTATGTTCATTATAATGGATTAAACACATATCAAATCTCATTCCTGTATCATAATACTCAGCATGAGCTATTATTGGTGAATTGTTTCTTAAATTTGCGTATAATACTGATTCTATATTATAATCTTCCTCTTTTCTTGAAGTATTATTGTATAATTTTCCTGTTACAAGATGAACTGTATCTTTGGGTGAACGTTGATATTTTATAGAATGTTTTGGTAGAAGATTTATTTTTTTAAGAAATTCTTCTAATTCTGTTTTATTATCATCATTACCTGGTCTTTGTCGCATTAAAAATGTAATTTTATCAATGCTATCTGTTACTGCTATTATGTCATTCATGTAAGTCAAGTTATTGCTGGTCTTTTAAATTTAGCGAAATGTTTATTAAAATCTATGATAATAGGTATTTTATGACTTCAATTACATTTCTTGGAACAGGCGGAGATATTTATGTTATTTCAAAATGTATTAGAAATTCAAGCGGAATTGTAATAAGGCATGAAGATTTGCAATTTGTTATTGATCCAGGCCCAAATACATTATTAACTGCACGAAATAATAATATTAATCTTCGTGCAACTACAGCTGTGATATGTACTTCACCTAAATTAATGATGTCAAACGATATTAATGCTACAATTGCAGCAATGACTTATAATGGTGAAGATGTCCATGGTGTTGTTGTTGCTCCTAAAACTCTTGTTGAAGGTAATCAATTAAATCAACCTTTACTTAGACAATTCTACAAAGGGTGTGTTGAGCGTGTTATTATTGCTGAACCTGAAAAAAAGATAGGAATTGAGAATGTTGATATTCATTTTAAAGAAACAACTTTAGGTTCTGATAATGTAGGTTTAATATTGATAATGTCAGATATTAAAATAGGTTATACTTCTACAACAGGTTATAATGAGAGGATTGCTAAGCAATATGATGGGTGTGATGTTTTAATAATGCATATTCAAAATCCTTCAGGTATGCAAGAAAAAAATAGAATGTCAAGTGATGATGCTATTAAATTTATAAATAAAGTTAAACCACAACTTGCAATTATTACTCATTTTGGTAAATCGATGCTTGAGAATGATTCTATTCAAGAGGCTAGATTTATTCATTCAAAAACAGATTGCCAAGTATTGGCTGCTGTTGATGGACAAACTATTTCTCCTGTTAGTTATGATGCTAAAGGTAAGCAGAAAAACTTGAAACAATTTCAATAATTATTCATATAATACCTATTTCTATTTATTTTTGTTGTATTAATGTACTATTGCTATTATTACTGCCCAAGCAATTAAACATCCTGTAGTTAAATAAGGCATAGCAGGATAAAATTTATCTTTTTCTGCACGAATAAATAAATAAGTTAATGCTAGAGTTGAGAAAATAATTGGGATAAATGCATATATTAATCCATATTGTTTTAAAATAGCACCAGTGAAAAATAAAGGAAATGCCATATCTCCTCCACCAAGCACTGCTGTTTTTGTGTCTTGTTTTTTTGTTTTTTTTACAGATTTTGTGTTTAGATTTTTAGTTTTTTTGGATGGCTTTAACAATATATTTTTTTTGTATGGTAAAAATGCACCAGCAAATAAATTGTTGTTTGTTTGGAATTTAGCCATTGTAATCATGTGTTTTAATTTCCATACAGCAATCATATCATATATTGCTATTAGAAACAATAATATGGCTACCCAGAAAACAGTTAGCATTTCATGAAACAGTACAGCAATCCCTCCATAAATTAAAATCTCTGATAAATTATGGATTATTGTATTTGGATAAAACATTCTCCAATATGTTATAATAAATGCGATAATTATTGCACCATTCTGACCAATATAAGCACTTAAAGCAATGATTAATCCAATAAATATGGCGAGAAAGAACCATGTTTTTGTTATAATTCTGCTTTGAATTTTTATTAAAAATAATAATAAAGCTGTTCCAATAATTATTGCTATAAATATGTATATCCAAGCTTTACTCTCTTCAACTTCAGGTCTTTCAAGTTGTAATGGTAATTCTTTATATTCAATTTCTCCAACTTCATTATAGTTAAAATATAGTGTTAATGTCATTAAACCTACTAATTGTGATAATACAAATATGAAAAGAATTATTATAGTTGCTTGTAAATTGTGTTTCATTACAAATTATATATTGACAATCTTTATAAATCTTTTTTGATTTAATTCTTTCATGAAAATATTTCACAGTGTTGTTGTTAGTGTATTTATTAAAGAAGAGGAGGATTATAATCTTATAAAAGATAAATATTTAGAATTATTTCCTTTTGATCTTAAAAAAGCACGGGTTTTATTCTTTGTGCAATCTGCGTCTACTTTTAATGAACGTCAAATAAAAATTTTAGAAGTTAGAATTGAGAAAGAAAAATTTTTGAATGAGTTTATGAACAATATTTTATTAAAAATTTCAAAAAATGATATTAAAATGATGCTTGATCAAATCGATACAAGAGTGGATGAAAATGGTGATTTTTTTTTTCGAATTTCTAAGGAAAAAGTAATTCAAAATAAACCTGAGTATATAATTGTTGATGATGGAAATTGTTATCATTTTAAATGCCATGTAGCAGCTTATCCACAAAATAAGCAAAATGCAATAAATGTAGTTACAAATTTTCTTGATAATTTTCTTACTAAAGAGTAAAAACTTTTATAAAATGTATAATAATATTATTTTTTATGAGCCAATTTATTGAAAGACATATCCTTAAACAAGGAGAACCTTTTATAACACCAGAAGAGTTAAAGAATGAAAAAGAATATAGAAGAACTGATGAAATTGCTAGTGTAGTTCAAAAGGGAATTGATGAAATTGTTGGTGTTTTATTAGGCCATGATAATCGAAAAATTTTGATGATTGGTCCTTGTTCTATTCATGAAATAGAAGGTGCTAAAGAATTTGCTAAAAAGCTAAAAAGTTTTTCTGAACAAGTAAGTGATAAATTTGTTGTTGGTATGCGAACTTGTCTTGTAAAACCACGTTCTACAGTAGGTTGGAAAGGTTATTTTAATGATCCAGATATTGATGATACTTTTAAAATGGAGAAAGGTTATAGAAATGGAAGAAAATTACTTTTAGATATTTTAGGTACAAGCCGTATGTATGTTGGAATGGAATTTGTTGATACAATGACTCCATTATATATTGATGACCTTATGAGTTATGCTTGGATTGGTGCAAGAAGTAGTGAGTCACCAATTCATAGGGAGATGGCTTCTGGTGTTACAGCTCCAGTAGGACTTAAAAATCCAACAAGTGGTAGTATTACTGGTGCTATTAGAAATGTTTTTTCTGCTACTCAACCTCAAGTTTTTCCAGGATATAATCCTCATCTTCAAATGTGCGATATTTATACAACAGGTAATCCTTGGGCACATGTAATTCTTCGTGGTTGGGAAGATAGAGGTGCTAATTATAATTCAGATGAAATACGCAAATTAGCTGAGCATATAAAAAGAAATAAATTACAAGTTTTTGGCGCTATGATTGATTGTGCACATGATAATTGTAAAAATGCTGATGGCAAAAAAACTCCATCAAATCAATGGAATGGTATTGAAAATGGAGTTGATCAGATAAATAAAGCTGCTAATGAAAATTATCCTGATGTTATAAAAGGATTTTTAATGGAAGTTTATCATACTGAAGGAAATATTACTCCTGAAAAATATAAAAAAAATCCTGTTCCAGGAATCTCTTTAACAGATCCATGTTTATCATGGGAGCAATTTGAAAAAAGAATAGCCCCTATATATGATAAATTAATTATAAGAGAATAAATTAATTATATTATTTAAGATCATAATTAAATGTAAAAAATAATTTTTATATATTCTAATTTTTTATTAATAGAAAAGTTTAAATAACTATTTAGATTCTTAAAAATTATGGCTATTAATAATTTAGAAAAACTGTATTATTTCTTTTTTGGTAGCTTTTATTTTATACAGCTTTAAGATTCCAATAGGGTCTTAGGCATAGCATTGTTTTAATGTGTTAGTTCTATAGGCATTATTGGGAAAATTATTGATAACTATATAGGTAAAAAATTTGGTTTTAATTACCAATCATCATTTTTTGATGAATAAAAAATGTGAGGGAAAGAAATGAAAAAAGAAATTTTGAATAGTTTAAGAGATTTGAATATAGTTAGAGATAAAGTAACACCTATCCTTTCTCCAGATGAGATAAGGTCAGAAATACCTGGAACAGATATAGCTGGTAATACGATATTACAAGCACGAAAGAATATTTCAGATATAATTAATGGTAATGATTCTCGTTTTCTTTTATTCATAGGTCCTTGTTCAGTACATCATTATGGAGCTGGGATTGAATATGCTCAATGGTTAGCTGATACTATTGTTCCAGAAGTTAAGGATAATATGGTAGTAATAATGCGAACATATTTTGAGAAACCAAGAACTACAATAGGGTGGAAAGGTATGATACGCGATCCTCATATAAATGCTACAGATGATACTAATGAAGGTTTGCGTCTTTCACGTAATTTTCTTGTTGATGTAACTAATTTAGGTTTGGCTACTTCAATGGAAGTTTTAGGAAGTATTAGTGTTACTTATCTTGATGAGCTTCTTTCACATGGTAGTATAGGTGCTCGTACTATTGAATCACAACCTCAACGTGAAGTTGCATCAGGTCTTAGTTTTCCAATAGGGTATAAAAATAGTATGACTAGTGATGTTATAGTTGCTCTGGATGCAATTAAAGCTGCTTACCATAAACATACATTTGTAGGTATGGAAGATAATGGTGATATTGCTTTTATTCCTACTAAAGGTAACCCTAATGGACATTTAATATTGAGAGGAGGATATAATGGAACACATCATCCTAATTATGATGCTAAAAATGTTAATAATGCTATTACTCTTGCAAAAAATAGACAATTAAATCCTTATCTTGTTATTGATGCAAGTCATGGTAATTCAGGAAAAGATTACACTAAACAGCCTGAAATAGGGATTGATGTTGCAACTCAACGTGCGCAAGGTAATAAATATATAGTAGGATTAATGTTTGAGTCATATCATGAGGATGGTAATCAAGATATTAATTTTGATAAAGGTTTAGAAGGTCATGATCCTTATGTCTCAATAACTGATGCTTGTATGGGTAAAAAAATGACATATGAATTAGTTATGAGGATAAATGATATTCTTTCAAAATAGAAAGAATATATTTTTACTATTATTATTAATAATAATACTAGTATAATTATTTTATTATTTTTGTTATTATTTGTATTTAGTAATAACTTTTATAAAACTTTAAGTGATAATAGGTTGGTGAGCGTTCATGGAAACTAATGAAAAACTGGAATTAATTAAACAAGTTGGAGAAGAAATAATTGGTGAAGAAGAATTAATAGAATTACTAAATTCTAATAAAGAAATTATAGCATATGATGGTTTTGAACCTTCTGGAAGAATTCATATTGCTCAAGGCGTACTCCGTGCAATTAATGTTAATAAATTAACAAAGGCAGGTATAAAATTTAAATTTTGGGTTGCTGATTGGTTTGCTTTAATGAATAATAAATTAGATGGTGACCTTGATAAAATAAAAATAACAGGGAGATATTTTATTGAAGTATGGAAAGCTTGCGGTATGGATATGGAAAATGTTGAATTTTTATGGGCTTCAGATGTTATGAATGATAGTGATTATTGGCTAAAGGTTGTAAATATAGCTAGAGCAAATACTGTTACAAGAATTACACGCTGTGCTCAAATAATGGGGAGAAGTGAGAAAGATAGTTTATCAGCTGCTCAAATTTTTTATCCATGTATGCAATGTGCTGATATTTTTCATCTTAATGCAGATATAACTCAATTAGGTTTAGATCAACGTAAAGTAAATGTATTAGCAAGAGAAGTTGCACCAAAATTAGGTTATAAAAAACCAATTGTTATTTCTCATCATATGCTAATGGGTTTAGGAGAACCTTCTAAAAATGACTTATCAGGTGCTGAAGCTGCAATCGCAAAAAAGATGTCAAAATCTAATCCTGATAGTGCTATTTTTATGACAGATTCTTATAATGATATTAAAAGAAAATTAAATAAAGCATTCTGTCCTGAAAAACAAATTATTGATAATCCTATTTTGGAATACTTTAAATATATAATTTTTGAGAAATTTGATAAGATTGAATTTAAACGCCCGGAAAAGTTTGGTGGTGATGTTGTTTTTAATTCTTATCAAGAGATGGAGAAAGATTTTTCTTTAGGGAAATTGCATCCAGTAGATTTGAAATCAACTGCAATTGTTTATATTGATAAAATAATTGCACCAGTAAGGGATTATTTTGATAAAAATAGTGAAGCTAAGAACTTAAAAGAACAAGTTGAAAGTTTTCAAATAACAAGGTAGTATTTGTTAAAATGACACAATTTGTTGGTTTATTGTCTACAGGTAAGGGAACTTGGGCTGAAGTTGCTGGTTTATTAAGTAAGGATAATTTTACTGAAATTTATATTCTTACAAATTCTTTTGGTAAAGATAAATTTACAAATCTTCCTAATAAAAAAGTTGAAATTTTTGTTTTTGATTTTGATAAAGAAATTAAATTACTTGCTAAAGATTTTGTTTCTGCACTTAAAAGTCATATTAAGTTTGGCGATGTTGCAGTTAATATTAGTAGTGGTTCTGGTAAAGAACATATGGCTTTAATATCAGCTTTATTAAATTTGGGTGTAGGTATAAGATTTGTTGCGTTACAAAATGGAAATGTAATTGAAGTTACACCTAATATGGATTTAAATACAGGTAAAATATAGTCAAATTAGAATTATTTTTGCTTATAATTTTTTATATTAATATTCTCTGATTTCTTATTATTTCTTTTTTTATTCCATTCATAAAATATTATTGTTGGTACATAAAACAGAATGTCAGAAATAATTTTACCAATAATGATTCCTATTGCAAGATTTTTTGTAATTAGTGGAAATAGATACATAAAAAAAGGCCTTATTAGAAAACTATCTAGAAATTCAGAAAATCCAAATTCAATTAACATATTTTTTGCTTGATTATTAATTGTTTTAAAATTAATTTTTTCTCTCCATAAATCTTTTATGATTATGACTGTATAATAAGCTATAGTTTCACTCCATGCTGCAGCAAATGCAGTAATAACTGCATTGTTTGTAGTTTTAAAAGTTATAATGGCAATAAAAATTGAGAATAACGTACATATTATTTCAGCAGGGATATATCTTAAGCCCCACTCACGAATTTTAACTATATAAAATTTCATTTTTTACTTATATAAACTTTGTAACCAGAACCACGTGATAATGTATCTACATTACCAAATATTTCTAACATATATTTTTCATATTGTTTTCCACCTTTTTGATGTCTTGAAACAGTTTGTAAAGTTCCTTCTTCATTGAGATGTTCATAACTTTCTTTAATCATTTTAAAGCAAATATCTTTTCCTGCATTTTGTGGTAGATTTATGAAAATAGTATCAAATGTACCATTAACATTTTTAAATAAATCACTTTGGATAATTTTTATTTCTACATTATTTGTTATTGCATTCTCTTGAGTAAGTTTAATTGCTCTTTCATTTATATCAGAACATGTTACATTGCAGTCAGGATATATTTTTTTTATTATTATTCCTATTGGTCCATAACCACATCCAAAATCAAGTATTTTTTTTCCTAAAATTGGTTTTTCAATTAATAATAAACTTCCTCGATCAACTTTGTGTTTGCTGAAAACTCCAGTTCCTGTTTTAAATTTAAAGATAGTATTGTTTACTTGTACTTCTATTATATTATATTTTGGATCTGATTTTGGTTTTTTAGAGAAATAGTGGTCTGTCATTCTTGGTTTTCTATAATTCCTAATAATCCATATAAGAATCTATTTACAGTTTTTACAAGACTTTCATTTGTCCCATATAAAATAAAACAATTTTTGTTTATTTCAATTTTTTCTTGTTGATCTTCTTGGAAATATACAATAATATCATTTTTATTAATTTCACAATTAACAATTGGTCTATTTATGCAAGCGTTTGTTAAATTTTCTGAACAAGCTGCACGTATATCATATTGTCTTACTTTTGATAGTATTTCTGTAAGTTCGCTTACTGCTAATGTCAAATATGCTCTTGATTCACTGGCTTCTCTTGGATCAATTGTTATATACATTGTACTATAGTCTTTTAATGGTAAAGGTTCTATTATTTCAATAGGTATTTGTTCTACTTCTTTGGGTCCAAATCTAAATGGTATTGTAAATAAAGTATTACCTACTTGATAACGTGTGTACCAGAATCTGACCATAGTTTCATCATCAGTTAATCTAATAAAACTAAATCCATTATAGATATAATTATCTTCTGTTGGTTCTTTGTTATAATTTTCTTCAAATAATTGATCCATTGTTTTTGGTTTTTCGTCAAATAATCTTGGAACAACAAAAATTAATAAGATAATTGTAATAATGCCTACTGTTAGAATAAGTATTTCCTTTAGGGATATATCATTAGCTAAATCTTTTTTTTGATTATTATTTGAATTTTTTTTATTGATTGATTTTGGTTGCATCTATTACACCTAAGTATTCAAACATTATTCTTCCAGTAGCTCTTCTTAAATCATAACTTGATCTAAAATGTATTTTAATACATTCGTCAAATTCAATAAAAGTAGCATTATCATTCTCAATAAATTCAATTACTGGGAAATCACTTGTTGATTCATTGCATGAAATATATGGAAGTAAAACATTCGGTGTATTAAACGCATTTGTAACAGGTTTATTATAATTATCAAATAGATTATTTAGGTGGAATTTTTGTAATGCTATATCTTGACTATATTCAGATGTGTGATTTGATGTAATAATAATTCCAAATGAATTTCTAATAAAAGGTAAAACTTCTGAATCAATATCTATTAATTCTGTTTCAAGGGGTAATACTTCAAATACATATCTATCTCCATCAATTCTTGCTTCAAATCCAAATTGTGTTGCTGTAAATCTATATCCATTATATCTTTCAGTCATACCTGGATTTCTAAATCCGTAAAATGTTACACCAAATATTGATGTTACCATTAAGAATGTGATAAATATTCCCATATATAGTGAAAAATTATTTTTTTTTGTTTTTCTTTTTTTTACTTTCATTTTATTAATGTATGCTAAGGTATCTTTAAAAAGTTTTTTAAAGAATATTATTATTATTTTTATATGACCAAAAAAAATAATATTGTTATTAAATTGCAAGACGTTTGGAAAATTTATAAAATAGGTGATAATGAAATTAAAGCTCTTGCAGGTGTTGATATTGATATTGAGCGTGGAAAATTTGTAGTTATTATGGGCCCATCTGGAAGTGGCAAAAGTACATGTGTTAATATGGTGGGTTGTTTGGATATACCTACTAAAGGTGAGATTTATCTTAATGGTGAAAATATTGCTCATCTTGATGAATCAGAATTAGCTCAAATTCGTGGTAAAACTATTGGTTTTATATTCCAACAATTTAATCTTATTCCAACTTTATCTGCATTGCAAAATGTGATGCTTCCTATGTCTTTTCAAGATTTTGATCTTGAGGAAAGAGAAAAAAGAGCGAAGGAATTATTAACATTAGTGGAGTTAGGTGAAAGAATGTATAATAGACCAACCGAATTATCAGGTGGTCAGCAGCAAAGGGTTGCTATTGCTAGGGCACTTGCAAATGATCCTGATGTTATATTAGCAGATGAACCAACAGGAAATCTTGATTCAAGGACAGGTATTATTGTCATGGAATATCTTCAAAAATTGCATAAGCAAGGAAAAACAATTATTATGGTAACACATGATCCTAAAATGACTAAATTTGCTGAACGTGTAGTTTTATTAAAAGATGGAAAAACAGTTAAGAGATTATAAATACTCTTTATTAGTTTGATAATTAAAGTGATATTAATATTATTTATAAATTAAGTGTGTTTAATTGCATATGTATGAGGTGTTTTAAATGAGAACAGTATTATTAAGAAATATTTTAATGAAAAAAAGTTTATTAGTCATGTTTGTACTATTATGTGTTATTGTTTCTGCTTTTGCACAGTTTTCTCCAGCTCCATCATCAAGTTCAAACTTACTTCCTGGTAGAAATATTCAAGTTACAATGCTTAATCAGGAACCAGATCCTGTTGAACCAGGGAAATATGTAAGAGTTAGATTTAAAATTGAAAATTATGGTACAAGTTCTACAGATCCGATTGTAGTTGGTGTTAAGCCTATGTTTCCTTTTATATTAGTTGATGGTGATTATGAGCAAAATATAGGTACATTAAGTCCAATGCAAATACAAGGAAATAGTAAGATAATAGATTGGAGATTTTTAATTGATAAAGATGCTCCTCAAGGTCCTAATGAATTAACAATTTATTATAAAGAATTATCTGGTCAACGTGCTTATGTTATTTATGATAATGTATTTAATGTAGATGTGAGGACGAGTGATAGAGTTTTAAAAGTTATAGATATAATAACATCTCCTGAAGATGTTGAGCCAGGTAAACAATCTAGTTTGATTTTAAGGTTACAAAATTTAGCTGATGCATTTATCAAAGATGTTAAAGTTTCATTAGATCTTACAAATGTAGATATTGCAACAGTGGGGTCAACAAGTGAAAAAATTATTCAAAGAATTGATGGTAGAGAAATTGTAGATGTTGAGTTTAATATAATGCCTTCATCTTCAGCATCTTTGCAAGCTTTAAAGATTCCTTTGAAAATAGAATTTAAAGATAATGTTAATAATGTTTATGTTCAAGACTCTACATTTGGATTAAAACTTAATAGTCCAATAAAATATATGTTAGCCTTAGATAATACAGATATAATTAAAAAAGATCAGCAAGGAGAAGTTAGACTTGTGATTTCAAATACAGGTTTAAATAATATGCGTTTTACTTCTTTAGAATTAAAACCTAGTCCTGATTATACTATATTATCATCTCCTTTAATATATATAGGGAATGTTGATAGTGATGATTTTGATAGTGTAACATATCGTATTTTTTCAAAAGGATCAGATGATTTTGACAATCTAAATTTAAGACTTCTTGTTACTTACAAAGATGATTATAACAATGAATATTTTGATGAAATAGAAGTTGCTGTAAGATTATTCAACGATGATGAGATAACTAGATATGGATTATCAAATTCAGGGAATGGAAGATTCACATTATTCTTATTTATTTTGGTTTTAGTAGGAGTAGGATATTGGTATTATAGAAGAAGAAAAAAGAAACGTGAGTTAAAAACTAAAAACTAAGGTTCTATAAAATGCTTATAGATCTTTTTTTTTATTCTTTAAGAAACCTAAAAAATAGGAAAATTAGGACTTGGCTTACTATGATTGGTATAGTTGTAGGTATGGCTTTGTTTATTGCAATGATTGGTTTGGGTAATGGGCTTCGTATTGCAATTACTAATCAATTTAATATTGCAGGTCCAGATATTATTACTATTCAAGCATCAGGTGGTGGTCAAGGTCCTCCTGGACAGGGTGTTGTTACTCCACTTGAAAAAGATTTAATTCCTAAAATTAATAGTTTATCTGCAGTTGATAGTGCTTTATGTATTTTAATTCAGTCTGTTACAATGGAAGTTAATAATATTCAGACTTTTGAATTTGTTCAAAGTACTCCTTCATCAGGATATGAATTAAGGGAGTTTATTGATCGTTTAAACATTAATATGGAAGAGGGACGATTTTTTCGTGATAATGAGCGAGGAAAGGTAGTTCTTGGGTATAGTTTTTTAGAAAACGAGGCTAAATTTGATAGGCGGTTACGTGTCGGACAATCTGTAATTATTTCTGGAAAGCGTTTTCAAATACTTGGGTTTACTGAAAAGCGTGGAAGTTTTATTCTTGATGGTAGTATTCGGATGAATGAAGATGACATACGTGATATTGCAGGAGAGCCTGATGAATGTAGTTTTATCAATGTAAGAGCACGTTCTAATGATGATGTTCCTAGAGCACGAGAACAAATTGAAAGGCTTATGAGAAATGAGAGAAATGTTAGAGAGGGAAATGAAAATTTTAGAGTTACAACAGCAGATCAATCTTTATCCACAATTAATTCAATACTGGATGGAATACAAGTTTTTATTTTAATAATAGCAGCAATTTCACTTATTGTTGGATCTATTGGAATTGTTAATACTATGTTTACAGCAGTTTTAGAACGAAGAAAAGAAATTGGCATTATGAAAGCAATTGGAGCAAAAAATGAAGATATATTTGGCTTATTTTTTATTGAATCGGGTTTACTTGGTTTTATAGGTGGTGCTCTTGGGATTTTGATTGGTTATTTGATTGCGTTAGGTGGAACATCTGCTTTAGCAACATTTTTTAATACTACTAGTAGTCCAGATATAACTATTACTCTGATTTTATTTACATTATTTGGTTCCTTTATTTTAGGTTCAATATCAGGAATTGTTCCTGCATTACAAGCAGCAAAATTGCAGCCGGTTCAAGCTTTGAGGAGTTAGAATGTATGATATATTTTAAATTAAAAAAAGAGGAAAATAAGATTAAAATTTAGAAAATATAGGTATTAAGAATATGATTTCAAAAGAAATATGGCGTTATTCGTTGTTAAATCTTAACAATAGGAAAATGAGAAGTTTTCTTACTATTTTGTCTGTAATGGTAGGTATTGCTACGATATTTATATTTGTAAGTTTTGGTTTTGGTCTTTATAATTATGTTAATAGTTTTCAAGAAGAATTAGGTATTGATAAAATTGTTGTTCAGCCACGTGGGATTGGTGGACCAGGAAGTGATACTACATTTAGGCTTGACGATACTGATTTGAGAATTATTGAGCGAACAAGGGGTATTTCTAATATAGCTGGTATGATGTTTCGAACTGCAGAAATAGAAAATAATAATGAAATTCGTTTTAATTTTTTTGTAAGTTTTCCAGTTCATAATGCTGACCAATTTGAACTTGCAATGGAGTTTATGACTGTAGATGTGATTGATGGAAGAAACCTTAGAAGGGGAGATAGAAACAAAGTTGTTTTAGGATATGGGTATAAGGTTCCTAATCGTATTTTTGCTAGGCCATTGAGAGTTAATGATCGTATTATTGTTAATGGCCAAAGATTAGATGTTGTTGGTTTTTTTGAAGAATTAGGAAATCCTGCCGATGATGCTAATATTTATACAGATGAAGAGACGTATCGTAGAGTGGTTGGTATTACTGAAAATAATTATGCTATGATTGCAGCAAGAGTTGATAGTGTTGATAATATTCCTGAAATAATTGAAAGAGTCGAACGAAATCTTCGTAGTCATAGAAATCAAGATGAAGGAAAAGAGGATTTTTTTGTTCAGAGCTTTGAGGAACTTTTGCAAGCTTTTCAAAATAGTCTTAATTTTATTATTGGTTTTATTTTTCTGATTGCATTTGTTTCAGTAGTTGTTTCCGCAATAAATACTGCAAATACAATGTTTACATCTATACTTGAAAGGACAAAAGAAATTGGCGTTTTAAAATCTATAGGAGCACGGAATTCTCAAATAATGACTTTGTTTTTATTAGAAGCAGGAATACAAGGTTTTATTGCTGGTGTGGTTGGTACTTTTATTGGTTTTTTAGTTGCTTGGGTTGGTGGTAATGTTTTATCTGCTGTTGGTTTTGGTTTTTTGCAGCCTTATTTCTCTATTCCGTTATTCTTAGCATGTATATTATTTTCAACGTTAGTTGGGACATTTTCTGGTGTTATTCCCGCGTATAATGCTTCTAAGCAAAAGCCAGTAGATTCTTTAAGATATGAATGATATTTCTTTTATTTTGTTAAGGTGTTGTTACTAATACGGTACATGTTGCTATTATTAAGTAGTTTCATAACGAAAGATTTATAAACATTATTTGCTTTCTGTTTGCAGCTGTTATTATCTTATAGTAATAACAATGAACAAAATGGTTGCAACAAAGTATCGAAAGCAGATTAATAAGTATGTAGAAAAACAAACTCAATTGGATGATTCTACAAAAGATCTTATTAGAGATATTTTGACATATGATTATGTTCGAAGTGCAAAATATGATGGTAAACGAAAGAATAAATTTGATTACAATGGCATTAATGTTCATACTTATGAAGGAAGAATAAAAGCAGCGCAGCAATTAGGTGCACAAATCAATGATATTTCCGACTTATTTCTTATAAAATCTGCAATAAAATCAAATGATTATCTTAGAAGAGATAGAAAGAAAAATAAATCTAGTGAATCTCGTACAGATCAAATTTTTGATTATTTGCATGTATTACATAGCCAAACTGATTCTAAAGCTAGTGGTTATTCTGATGATGCTTCTTTATCTAATTCATCAGTTTTAGCAGATTCAAATTCTGAAAAGTTAGAAGCAATAGTTCATTCTGATAAATCAAGAGAAACTATTTCTTCGGTTAATTCAGATAGTGAGGCTTTATCTTTAGCTGATGGATATAGTTCTTTAGATTCATCAAATATGCAATCTTCTTTGTCTAATAAATCAATTAGACGTAAAAAAGGATTTACTAGTTCTACTCTTGGTTATATTGCTAAAGCAGCAGCTATAGCTGGAATTTTCTTAGGTGGTCTAGGATTTGCAACTCGATATAGTGCTGGCTCTTCTACTTCTGAAGTTGATGAATCTGCAGTAACTTCAAATGTTGAAGTAATGTCTGCTCCTTATTCTGATTCTTTTCCTAAACCTGAAGATATTGTTGAAGTTATTTTTCCAGATGCTAATACTAAAAAAGTTCAGACAGTTTTACCTCAATCTTTAGATGTATTAGATTCATCTCAAGAAATTATTCCTTTAGAAAAATCAGATATAAATGATGTTCAGGAAGTTTTACCTATTTATGAAAATAAAAAATTAGTTTCTGATGCAGATACATCATTACCACAATATTCTTCTTCTGTTCCTAGTCCTGAAGAGATAGTTGATGTTATTGTCCCAATAATAACTGATGTTAAAGAGCAACAATCAAATATATCTCCATCTTCTAATTTATCAAATCTAGTTCAAGATGCTGTTGTTTTGGATAACTCAGTATCTATTGATATTCCAGATAGCGTATCTAGTTATAAAAATCCGAGATTAGTTGATGAACCAGATGCTTCATTGCCTAAATATTCTTCTGTTCCTAGTCCTGAAGAAATAGTTGATGTTATTGTTCCAATAAGAACACAACCTGAAGCTGTTGTTGATTCAAGATATATTGATAATGATGATTTATCTCTTGATGTACCTTCAACATCCAATAGTCGATCTCAAAGAACTATTGATGATGTAGCTAGTATTCAATCTTCTCCTGCAAGTGATTCATCTGTTTCAATATATACACCTGTTACTAGAAGTGTTAGTGCTACTCATGCATTATCTCAATTACTTTCAGATTCTAATTTTTTTGATCAAGTAAATAGTGATATAGGGATGATTTACCAAGGAATTATTCCATCTAATTATTCTTCAGATGAGCCTGATTTTTCAGTTAATTTTAGATCTAGAGAATTGGGTAAAACTAGAAATATTTTGAAGTATCTTAATGTAGTTAATCCTTTTTATTATTTAGATTCGTATTCAGAAATACCATTTGAAGCTGAGGCTGAGAAATATAATTTAGATCATCCTGCTTTACCACAACCTGTTTTTAGAAGTGGCACATGGTTTAAAGTTGATGCTAATCCTTCAAGAGGAAATCATATTTTGACATTATTACGAAATGGTTCTGAAGATGGTGAATTATTGCTTTATGAAAGACGTGGTCCTAATGATGCTATACCAACAGATTCTTTTTTCTTATATAATCAAATTGATTTTACAGGAAAAAGAGTTCGAATTGATTTAGATACAAATTCTTTAACATTAGATGATAGAGAATTTTATTTTAGAAGTAATGATCCTACAAAATTTCAATTTGTTGTAATCGAATATGATTCAGCAGGGAACATAATTAAACAAGGTGTTAGACGAATAAATGTCATGCCTAGAAATCATGATGGTTTATATGCAACTGCTGGTTTTGCTGCTGGTTTTGCATGTCCAGTATCTGCAATTCCATTAAATGTAGCAAGTTTATCTACTGAAATTGCAAATCGAGGTACTGATAGTAGATTTAAAACTCCTGAACCTTTACAAGATTTAGAAAGAAGAATTGTTGTAGCATCAGAAAATGCCAATCCATTATCTAGTGATGCTGCATTAGGGCTTGCTTATATTGCACAGTATAGGCAAGGGTTATTTGATAGAGGAGAAATTGAAATTTATGGGATGGATATTGCGGAGTTAAGTGATATAGTTTTTCCTGTTCGTGCTAGAAATACTGAATCTAGAAATGTGACTTCAACTAATGGTATTAATGTAGAACAATACCTTATACGTGAAACAGGAGAACTAGTTGGTACAAGAAAAAAGTCAGGTGGTACTCTTGTTGATTTTAGTAGTGGTCATACAGTAGATCATGCTAATGTGAATAACAAAAGAGTAAGATACAGTTTTAGACAATATGATACTGAACGTGCTCCTAGAAGTGGAATTTTTGATTTTAGAAGGCGTTTTAGATCAAGTGGTAATTTAGATCATAATCGACTTAAAGAGTTAACTGTATTGCGTAATTCTTCTGGAAGAGTAGTTGATTATTTTATTACAGGATATCGTGATGTATCAGATCCTTATAGAGTAATTACACCAATTGCTGATGGTTCTACATTAGGTGCATTAGCTAGATTTGGATATGATGAACTGACAAAAGATAGTTCAAAACCTGAGCCACAACAAGAAGTCGAAACTCAACCAGATTCTCGACCAAGACCAGAAACTAGACCTGATCCAAGGCCTGAGCCTAGTCCTGAAGTTCCTCCAAGTGAGCCATCAAGGCCACCTTTAATTGAAGGAGGACCTCCTGCTAAACCACCTATTGTTGATGGCGGTTCACCTAGTGGTACACATGTAATAGATGGTGGACCAAGTAGACCTCCATTACTTCAAAATGGTGGAGGAGTTAATCCATCAGGTTCTGCAATAAATCCTACAGTAAATGCTTCAGCTGGTGATTTATCTGGCAGTCCATTATTCCAATAAAATAGTATTATTACAATAAAATAGAACAATGAATCAAAAAATGAATGTAAATTCAATCAATGATTATTGAGGGGGATTAAAAAATGAAAATAAAAATATTATTAATGATGATGATTTTTCTAATTACTACAGTAGTTGCATATCCAGTTAGTTTTTGGATAACTTCTCCAAATGGTGATTTTTCTCTCTCTGTATATCGTTGTACATCACATGCTTGTACTACTATTGATTCGTTTTTAAGTAGTTCTTCTGGATTTATAAATGAATTTACAATACCAAGTTCATACACAGGTACTAATTATTTTGCAATGTATGCTTATAAAAATGGTTTTGTTCCTCATACATATCGTATAACTACTTTTGGTGATACAGGGCCAGGTCCTTGGGAAAATGCAATACAATTTTATAAAGATAATAATTGTTATTCTAATATTCAATCTTTGATATTATCAACAAATTCAGTACAAGTTGGTCAATCTGTTCAGATTGATGCTACTGTTCAAAGTGTATATGTATTTAATGATATGGTTAAAGTAATACCAACTGCATTAAGAAATCATTATTCAAATGTTGTTGATGTAATGCTTTATGTTGATGGTCAGCTTATTGAAACTAAACAAACTAATATTGTTTGGAATGAATCTAGACAATTAAGTTTTTCTTATACTCCTACATCTTTAGGAAGTAAACAAGTTCAAATTCGAACTAGAGTAGATAATGATAATGCTTGTACAGGAACAACTGAAGTAGTAAGGCAATCTCAATTAAATGTTATTGATACAAGTTTACCTCATGTATCTGCATCAGGTTCATCTAACAATTGGTTTAATACTCAACGAGTTGCAGTAGTTAGTGCAAGTGATTCAGGTAGTGGTTTAGCTCAAGTACGTTATAGTTGGGGTACAAATCAAATGAATAGTGCTTGTACATCTGGTGGTACTGTTACAAGTAATGGTGCTAGTCTTAATGCTCCTATTAGTGGTACAACTTTATATTTATGTGCACGTGATAATTCAGGAAATGTTGCAACATGGAATGGTAATTATCGTTGGGAAACAACTGCACCTATTTGTGGTAGTTGGTCTCCTTCCGAGAGTCCTTGGAAATGGTCTGGTGGACAATTATTTACATTAAGTGGAAGTACTGACCAAGGTGGTTCTGGAATTAATATTGCAGGTGGTAGTTGTACAACTGGTAGTAATCATGGTGATACATGTAGTGTTACTATTTCTGATAATGCTGGTAATACTCGTATTTGCACTTCACCAATTAATAGAATTGATAATATTCCTCCTCATATCTCTGCATCAGGTTCATCTAATATTTGGTTTAATACTCAACGAGTTGCAGTAGTTAGTGCAAGTGATTCAGGTAGTGGTTTAGCTCAAGTACGTTATAGTTGGGGTACAAATCAAATGAATAGTGCTTGTACATCTGGTGGTACTGTTACAAGTAATGGTGCTAGTCTTAATGCTCCTATTAGTGGTACAACTTTATATTTATGTGCACGTGATAATTCAGGAAATGTTGCAACATGGAATGGTAATTATCGTTGGGAAACAACTGCACCTATTTGTGGTAGTTGGTCTCCTTCCGAGAGTCCTTGGAAATGGTCTGGTGGACAATTATTTACATTAAGTGGAAGTACTGACCAAGGTGGTTCTGGAATTAATATTGCAGGTGGTAGTTGTACAACTGGTAGTAATCATGGTGATACATGTAGTGTTACTATTTCTGATAGTGCTGGTAATACCCGTATTTGCACTTCACCAATTAATAGAATTGATAATATTCCTCCTCATATTTCTGCATCAGGCTCATCAACTGAGTGGTTTACTATTCCACGGGTTGCTGTAGTTAATGCAACTGATTCAAAGAGTGGTATTGTTGAAGTACGTTATAGTTGGGGCACAAATCAGATGAATAGTGCTTGTACTTCTGGTGGTACTGTCACAAGTAATGGCGCTAGTCTTAATGCTCCTATTGGTGGTACAACTTTATATTTATGTGCACGTGATGCTGTAGGTAATAATGCGGCATGGTATGGTTTTTATAATTGGGATTATGTTTGTTATTCTGATTCCGATTGTGGTTTAGAAGATACAATTTATGCATGCAATGGTAATTATCAGCATGTAGCTACAACTATTGTTCCGACATGTTTTAATCCAGGAACAGTTGATAGTGTGTGTTTTGATATTGAAAGTCAAGTAACAGAATTATGTAATCATATATGTGATGATGCTTTAGGATGTGATTATACTCAATGTAGTGATGGTATTGATAATGATGGTGATGGTTTAATAGATTATCCTGAAGATCCAGGTTGTGAAAGTTATTATGATGATGATGAAAGTAGTGCTACTATTTTATGTTTCCAAGATTTGGATTGTGGTATAGGTAGTTTAAGTTATTCATGTGTTGATGGTAATCATGTTGGTACTGAAATATCTCCTACATGTTTTAATCCAGGTACAAAGCATAGTTTCTGTTTTGATGTTGTTAGTTCAATAACTGAAATATGTGATTATGTATGTGATGATATATTAGGTTGTGATTATGCACCTGTTGAATGTTCATCAGATTTAGATTGTGGTGTAGGTAGTTTAAGTTATTCATGTGTTGATGGTAATTATGTTACAACTGAAACTGTTCCAACTTGTTTTAATTCTGGAACAGTTTATAGTTTCTGTTTTGATGTTGTTAGTTCAACAACTGAAATATGTGATTATGTATGTGATGATGCATTAGGTTGTGATTATGCACCTATTGAATGTTCATCAGATTTAGATTGTGGTT